>JANSYI010000008.1 GCA_024742475.1 bacterium
ACTCGGCTCCGCTCAGGCCGCTCGCTTGAAACTTCCGCGCCCACTCTCGGCGCTCGGATTTGCTACGACGTCGACTCGCCATGCCTTTCGGCTACACCAAGTGCGCCGGCTTGGGGGGGAGGCGGCCCGTAGAGGGCTTACGACCCTGTGATGTGCTTCCCTGGCGCCGGCTACGTTCAACAGAACAACGAAAATATCGGATTTGGCGGTCACAACCACCAACAAGATCCCATTCTGGTCTGCGGACCGGACATCGAAGGCAACGTCAACGACCCCGACAGCCCCCTTGGAAGCGAGGTCCGCGACCTCTGCATGCAGGTGTGTGAGGCTCGCCCAATCGACACCACCGCAATGCCCCCCAATCTCGAAGACTGGACGGGCCTCAACGGAGAGGACTACGTCCTCGCCTACACCGCGTGTGACGTCGGCCCAGGAGTCGACAGAATCGTCGACGCTGTCCACGGAGGCAACGGTGTCCTCTGCGAGAGCATACAAGGGGTCCCCACCGCGTACCCAGGCGCGGCAGACATCGGCGAGTGCACGAACGAAAACGAGAACACCGACTGCCCGATCGAGGAACTCGAATCCTGCGAAGATTGGCGCCCCGACAAGTGGGTCTTCTCGACCACCGATCGAGTTGGCAACGTCAAGAGCGTCATCCACGACGACTTCTTGCACAACGAAGTCAACCTCTCCGCCATGTTCGCCTGTGATGCCCACGCATACGTTTACAGTAGTGACGGCACCGGCGTGGCGTTCATCGACGAACCAGACGCCGACGACTTCTTGCATCGGCTGTGGCTCCGCGAGGGCTACAACGATTTCAGCATCCGAGCGGACAAGAACCCCGGATGGACCCCCTGGTACTCGCTCAACACCTTTGCCGAGATCACCGACGCGTTGCAGCACGTCCCCGACGATGCCGACAGGTACGAACTGCGCTACGACGACGGAACCGGAACTCAGGTCTCGCGCAGGATCGAGATCAAGGACTGCACTGCTTTGGGCGACACGAAGCGGTGCGACGCCACAGACCTCGCGCCCTAGGCCCCGCTACGAAACCGTGCCTGCTCTAGGGCGCACCTCCCGCGCGTCGCCTCCAGATGTAGTCGACGACGAGGGCGAGCACGATGAGCGCGCAGCATCCCGCAAAGATTGACATGACCTCGGCCTAGCTCAGGACGCGAGCAAGGCACGCACGAATGCTCCAAGGTCTCTCCGCTCGGTTGAAGCAGCTCGGTCCCGTCCGCAGCCTCTTTGTCGGATACCTCCTGTATGGGGCGATCGGCTGGGCTCTGCTGAGCCTGCCGTGGATGCTCGAAGGCGGCGTCGACGTCGCGCCCATCGACAACCTCTTCACCGCGTTCTCGGCGATGAGCACCACGGGGCTGGCGACGGTCTCCACCCCGGCGAGCTACTCGTTCGCGGGCGAGCTCGTCATCTTGCTCCTCATCCAAGTCGGTGGCTTGGGCTACATGACGATGGGCTCGTTCGTCCTCATGGCGACCAAGCGGCTCCCCGAGGAGCGAGCCAAAGTCGCCGAGGCCGGGTTCAGCCTGCCCGAGGGCGTGCGAGCCTCGACCTTCTTGCGGCGGGTCGTCATCTACACGCTCGCGGTGGAGTCCGCCGGGGCTGGCCTGCTGTATCTCGCCTTCTCCGACGCCGGCGTGGACGGTGCGCTCTGGCAGGCGATCTTTCACAGCGTCTCGGCGTTTTGCACGGCCGGGTTCAGCCTGTTCTCCGACAGCCTCGAGGGTTTTCAGACCAACTTCGCGGTCAACGCCATCGTCGCCGCGCTCAGCCTCGCGGGCGCCATCGGCTTCCTCGTCGTGCACGACGCCGTCAACGCGGCCACCAACCCCAAGCACCGCATCACGCTCACGACCCGCGTGATCTTGGCCACCACCTTCTGGGTCATCGCCGCCGGCACCGCGGTCCTGTTTCTCGCCGAGGCGTCGTTCTTCGCGATGGCCCCCGAGACGCGCCTGCTGACGTCGTTCTTTCAGGCGATGACGGCGCTGACCACGGTCGGGTTCAACACCTATCCGATCGGCAACCTGGCCGCGCCCATGGTGTTCGCCATGCTGCTGCTCATGATCCTCGGCGCCTCGCCTGCAGGCACCGGCGGCGGCCTCAAGTCGACGTCGGTCTCCACGGCCCTGGCTGCGGCCGGCTCGGCGCTCCGCGGCCAAGATCACATCTCGTTTCGCGGCTGCGAGATCCCGCAGCACCGCATCATGAACGCCTACGCCGCGCTCGTCTTCTACGTCGGCACGCTCGGCCTGGGCTGCTTCCTCCTGCTCCTGCTCGAGAGCTTCGCGTTCGAGGACGTCGTCTTCGAGGCCGCCTCGGCGCTGGGCACCGTCGGCCTCAGCCGCGGCATCACCGGCGACCTCCAGCCCCTGTCGAAGATCATCGTCATCGTCATGATGTTCATCGGGCGGCTGGGCCCGCTGACCTTCGGGCTGGCGATGTTCAGGACGACCGGGCCCGAGCGAGACCCGCGACGCGAAGACCTCGCGGTCTGAGACGAGCACCACAGTGCGCCAGGTCGCACTTCGAGCTGAATCCGCCGCGAACGCCTCCCGTCTGCAAACCCGTGCGTTTGCGAAACCTCTGGCTGGTCGCCGTCCTGCTCCCTTTCTCTGGCTGCAAAGCCCTCACCGTCGCGCCGGGCCTCGAAGCCAACGCGACGAAGATGCCGGTGCAGAGGGTGGACCGAAAGACGATGGCGTTCGGCAGCTACGACGTGACCGACGTCCGCCGCGGGGTGACCGTCGGAGGCGGAGGCGGCATCGCTGGAGTCAAGGGCGAGCAGGACCAGCGGCGCTTCTCGTTCACGCTGCGCAACGACGCGGCGTCGTACGTTGTCAACTGCAAGCGCAAGGGGTCGTCGGTCTCGGTGGGCGACTTCGCGGTCGACTCCGACGAGGCCGTGCACTGCGACCTCGCCGACGGTGACGCGCCGTGGTCGATCATGCTCGCGGGGGACCGCAAGGGCGAGGTCCGAGGTCACCTGCAGCAAGGCGATCGCAAGGTGGCGATCTCCCCGGCGCACGGCGGCCCCTTCGGTCCGCGCGGCTACTACATCCGCGAGGACGAAGAGCTCGCCGCGGTGGACGTGGGCCGCAAGTCCAAGACCGTCTGGGTGCGCGACGACCTCGAGCCGAAGTTCGCCCTCGCGTTGGCCGCCACGTGCACGGCGCTGCTGCTCTATGACAACGGCACCTCGGGGTGATCGGGCCTCCCCTGGCTCCGTGGTAAGCGCCACGAGCGTCCGACTCGACAGCTGGCGCCGCGCTAGGCACCATGCCTCGAAGAGACGCGGATATGAAGGGGACCCATCAAAAGGCGAGCATCGCTCTCGCGCTGCTCGTTGGCTGCGCCGAGCCACCGCGTGAAGACGACCCGCTCGGCGAGACCGACGTCGCCACCAACCCGGCGTCGTCCAGCCCCGGCGACACGTCGAGCGGCGACGGCACCGTGGACGACACCGGCGACAAGCTCGACATCGGCGAAGACACCGACACGGGCCCCGAGCCCCCGGTCGAGGTCGAGTTCAGCTACATCTGGATCGCCAACTCCGACCCCGGCACGGTCTCGAAGATCGACACCCAGACCGGCGACGAGCTCGCGCGCTACGAGACGGGCCCCAGCGACCAAGCCGAGCCCTCCCGCACCTCGGTCAACCTGCTCGGCGACGTCGCCGTGTCCAACCGCGGCTCGGAGATCGGCGGGTTCGGTGGGGTGACCAAGATCGTCGCGCGCGAAGAGGACTGCCAAGACCGCAACGGCAACGGCAGCATCGACACCTCCACCGGGCCCGACGACGTCCTGCCCTGGGGCGAGGACGAGTGCGTCGCGTGGAACCTGCTCATCCCCAGCGACATCTTCGAACACGGCCCGCGCCCGACCGCATGGGAGGGCACCGTCGATGCAAACGGCGACCCCGATCCCAACCCGCGGCTTTGGATGGGCTGGTACGTGTTCGAGGAGAACCTCGCGCGCATCCACCGACTCGACGGCGCGACGGGACAGATTCAAGACACCGTCGACATCCCCTGGAGCGGCAACACGTTCGGGCCCTACGGTGGCGCGGTCAACGGTGACGGCGACTTCTGGGTGCTCGGATGGGGGGAAGGCCCGCTGGTCCGCGTCGACAGCGACACCCTCGAGGTCGAGCGCATCGCTCTGCCGCCGCAGCCGGGCGAGGAGTCCCAGCAGTCGTACGGCATGGCCCTCGACCAGCTCGGCAACCCCTGGCTCACCACCCGCGGCGTCGCCATGAAGTACGACGTCACCACCATGCAGTGGCAGACGATCACCACGGGCAACCAGCTCATGCGCGGCATGATGGTCGACCGTGACAACCGCGCCTGGCTCGCTGTCGACGACACCGGCAAGTCCAACGGATGCGGCCTGGGCCTCATCGACACGGTCACCGGCGAGGTCATGGCCGAGGCGATCGAGCTGCCCGGATGTGCAACCCCAGTCGGCGTCTCGATCGACGTCGAGGGCTTCGTGTGGGTGGTCGATCAGACCCTCGATGCCGCGTTCAAGGTCAACCCCGACACGTTCGCCATCGAGTTCGTCGTCGATGGGCTCGAGGATCCATACACCTACTCCGACATGACCGGCTTCGGGCTCAACCTGGTGGTCAACCCGCCTGCGGGGTAGACTGCTCGCCGATGGGGGACCTCCCCGCTCCACTCTTTCGAGACGAACGTGTCGGCCTCTACGGCCTGGACCGCCTGTTCGTCGCGGTGTGGGACAACGCGCCACGGCTGACGCAGATGGAAGCGATGGCCGAGCACGGCCGCGAGTTCGAGAGCGTCCAGGGGCCCACCGCGCTCTTGAACATCGCCGCCGACGGCCACCCCGAGTTCCCCGAGGAGGTCCGCAAGATCGCAACCAAGTTCACTGCCGACCCCACGCTCTTCCAGGTCGCGCGCGCCCACGTCATCCTCATGACCGGGTTCGTCGGCGTTGCAGTGCGAGCCTTCGTCAACACCTTCTTGCTGCTCGGCAGGCCTCCGGTGCCCACCCGCATGATGTCTTCGGTCCAGGCCGCCTCGCAGTGGGTGCCTCAGTTCATCGAGGACCCGCGCTGGAGCGCCGAAGAGATCGAGCGCTTCAGCAACGCGCTGGTTTCGAGCCACCAGCGGTAGCTGTCAGGCTCCGGCAATCCTTGCGCCCCGGGCCCCGGGCACGCGCTGCAACTGCCGTAGGTGCGCGGCGGACACGGCCTACGCTAGGGGCATGAACGCCAAGAGCTGGACCATTTCGGACTTCATGACCCCGGTGGTGTGCTGCGCCGACGTGGAGCTGACGCTCGCGGACGCCCGCGACCGCATGACCGCGAACAAGATTCGGCACCTCCTCATCACTCGCGGGCCGATGGTCGTCGGCGTGCTCAGCCAGCGCGACATCGACGTCGCCGACGCCAGCGCGGGCAAGCGTGAGGCGCTGACCATCGCCGACGCGATGCACACCGACGTGTTCACCTGCAACGACGGGGCTCCGCTGGGCGATGTCGTCGCCGCCATGGAGTCGCGCAAGATCGGCTGCACGATCGTGCGCGACGGCTCGAGGGCGGTCGGCATCTTCACCACCACCGATGCGCTTCGCGCGGTGCGAGCGCTGCTCGCCGGTGAGCAGGTCGAGCCGCTGTCACCGCCCACGCACATCGTCCCGCACGACGAGATCGGCCCCATTGCGCGGCACGACGTCCGCGTGAGCGAGTCGGTGCGCTCGGCGTCGGGCATGATCGGCAGCGTCGGTCTCTGAGCCCGCGCGCGGCCGCAGTTTTTGCCGGTCGCGCTGCGCTCTGGAGCACGAGAGGACCACCATGAGCCTCTCCGTCGACACCGTCGTCGTTCCCGTCACGTTCGAACCCGCCAAGCCCGCCGAAATCAACGTCGAGCGAGCCATCAAGGTCCGCGACGACCACTGGGTGATGCTCAGTCAGGCCAGCGTCGCCGCGCTGAAGCTCGCCTGTGAGCTCGCGAGCGACGGCGGCACGGTGCACATCGCCCACGCCACGCTCGATCTGAGCCCCACCGCGACCATGCACGGCCCCGCGGGCATGCTCATCCCCGCCAACATCGAAGAGCTCCACCAGGCGTCGAAGAAGCACGCGCTGCGGGTGCTCGGCATCGTCGCCGACCGCTTCTGCAAGGGCACCACGCCGGTCCTGCACGTCTCGCCCGGCAACCCCTTGGACATGGTCCTCGACTACGTGGGGGAGACCGCCGCCGGCATGCTCGTGCTCGCCGCGAGCGGTCGAACCCGCGTGGAGCGCTTCATCATCGGCAGCACCGTCGACAAGCTCGTACGGCGCGCGCCGTGCCCCGTCGTCGTCGTGCCCGGATAGCGGCAAAAGCTGCGCCTGCGTGAGGCGGGCCCGCGAAAATCTCGCATTAGCCAGCCCGCCGGAACGCCGTACATACCCCTCGACCCGCAGACCACGAGCGTCGTCATGCCTTCATCGACACCTCTCGACAAGTTCTCCTACGACGACGACATCGTCCGGAAGTTCGCCTTGGCCACCCTCATTTGGGCGGCCGTGGCGACCGTTGCCGGGCTCTTCGTCGCGCTCCTCCTCGTCGTCCCCGATCTCAGTTTCGGGACGCCCTACCTCACCTTCGGTCGCCTTCGCCCGTTGCACACCAACGCGGCGATCTTCGCGTTCGCGGGCAACGCGATCTTCGCCGCCGTCTACTACTCGACGCAGCGGCTGTGCAAAGCGCGGATGTGGAGCGACACCTTCTCGAAGCTCCACTTCTGGGGTTGGCAGCTCATCATCGTGCTCGCCGCCATCACGCTGCCGCTGGGCATGACGCAGGGCAAGGAGTACGCCGAGCTCATCTGGCCGATCGACCTGCTCATCGCGGTCGTGTGGCTGGGCTTCTTCGGCACCAACTTCTTCATGACGCTCAAGCACCGTCGCGAGCGGCACATGTACGTGGCGCTGTGGTTCTACATCGCCACGATCGTGACCGTCACGATCCTGCACGTCTTCAACAACCTCGTGGTGCCCTTCAACCTCTTCGAGGGCTACTCGATCTACGCCGGGGTCCAAGACGCGCTCATGCAGTGGTGGTACGGCCACAACGCGGTGGCGTTCTTCCTGACCACTCCGTTCTTGGGCTTGATGTACTACTTCCTGCCCAAGGCCGCGAACCGCCCGGTCTTCAGCTACAAGCTGTCGATCATCCACTTCTGGTCGCTGGTCTTCATCTACATCTGGGCCGGCCCGCACCACCTCCACTACACGGCGCTTCCCGAGTGGGCGATGACGCTGGGCATGGTGTTCTCGCTGATGCTGTGGATGCCCAGCTGGGGCGGCATGATCAACGGCCTGCTCACCCTTCGTGGTGCGTGGAGCAAGGTCGCCGAGGAGCCCGTCCTCAAGTTCTTCGTGGTGGGCATCACCTTCTACGGCATGGCCACCTTCGAGGGCCCGATGCTGTCGATCAAGTCGGTCAACGGCCTGTCGCACTACACCGACTGGACCATCGCCCACGTGCACGCGGGCGCCCTGGGCTGGAACGGCATGATGTCGTTCGGCATGCTCTACTGGCTGCTGCCGCGGATCTTCCAGACGAAGCTGTACAGCAAGAAGATGGCCAACTGGCACTTCTGGCTGGGCACCCTGGGCATCCTCGCGTACATCGTGCCCATCTACGTCGCCGGCCTCACGCAGGGCCTCATGTGGCGCGCGTTCGACGAGGCAGGCAACCTCGCCTACCCCGACTTCGTCGAGACGGTGCAGGCCATCGAGCCCATGTGGTGGGCCCGCGTCTTCGGTGGCGCGCTCTTCATCGCTGGCATCGGGCTGCTCGCCTACAACTGGCTGATGACCTGGAAGACGCGCCCCTCGAAGTACGAGGAGCCCGTCATCGAAGCCGCGCCGCTGAGCAAGGACTACGCCGACGGCCCCGCGCCCACCTCGGAGTACCAGGGCCACGCGGTCTCGGATCTCGGCCAGCGCTTCGACGTGTGGACGCAGGCCCACTGGCACCGCATCTGGGAGCGCCTCCCAATGAAGTTCACCGTCATGACGGTCTTCGCGGTGCTGCTGGCCTCGGCCCTCGAGCTCATCCCCTCGTTCATGATCCGCTCGAACGTGCCGACCATCGACACGGTCAAGCCCTACACGCCGCTCGAGCTCGCAGGCCGCGACATCTACGTGGCCGAGGGTTGCTACAACTGCCACTCGCAGATGATCCGCCCCATCTTCGCGGAGACGGAGCGGTACGGCGAATACTCGAAGCCGGGCGAGTTCATCTACGACCGCCCGTTCCAGTGGGGCTCGCGACGCATCGGTCCCGACCTCGCGCGTGAAGGCGGCAAGCAGTCGCACCTGTGGCACCTCCGCCACCTTCGCGACCCCGAGGCCACCACGCAGGGTTCGGCCATGCCCCAGTACCCGCACCTCGAGCAGACCAAGCTCAACTTCGCGGGCATCCCCGACCGGGTCGAGGCCGCCGCAATGCTCGGCGCGCCCTACGAGGCCGAGCTCCTGCACGCCCAGGACATGGCGCGCGCCCAGGCCAAGACGATCGTCGCCGAGCTCGTCGCGCAAGACGGCCCGGACCGCATCTTCTTCGACCCGGCCGACGCCGCCAACGAGGCTGCATACGACGATCCGAGCAAGTACATCATGCTGGAAGAGACGCAGGCCATCGCGCTCATCGCCTACCTGCAGCGCATCGGCGTAGACCTGCACGCAGCCGAAGAGGTCGGCGAGGAGCCGTCGATGGTCGCCGAGAACCCTGCCGACGCGACGCCCGCGCGGACCGTTGGAGGTGCCCGATGACCAACATGACCAAGGCCGTCATCACGCTGGTGGACATCAGCCAGTGGAGTCAGATCGCGCTGCTGATCTTCATCGGAGTCTTCATCGCGGTCAGCATCCGCACGCTCCTCCTCCCCCGGACCCAGACCGGCGACCAAGCCCGCCTGGTCCTCGACGACGAAACGAGCACGCCACAATGAGCGCCCCCGAAAACGAACTGACCGGACACGAGTACGACGGCATCGAGGAGTACGACAACCCGTTGCCGGGGTGGTGGAGCGCCCTCTTCGCCCTCTCGGCGGTGTTCGCCGTCTTCTATGTCGTCTACGTCCACCTCGGTGAGGAGGGCAAGGACCTGCACGCCGAGTACGACGCCGAAGCGGCCGAGGTCATGGAGATTCGCTTCGGGCAGCTGGGCACCCTCACCGCCGACCGCGACACCCTGCTTCAGTACAAGGACGATGAGAAGTGGCTCGTCGCGGGCAAGGCCGTGTTTCAGACCCACTGCGTTTCGTGCCACGGCAAAGACGGCGAAGGCCTCGTCGGCGTCAACCTGACCGACGACCACTACAAGCACATCACCACGATCGAAGACATCGTGAAGGTGATCGAAGACGGCGCGGCCGGGGGTGCAATGCCCGCGTGGAAGAACCGCATCCCGCACGTCAACCAGGTCGTGCTGACCGCCGCCTACGTGGCGTCGCTGCGCGGCACCCATGCGGCAGGCGGCAAGGCACCCGAGGGCAAAGAGATCCCCGCCTGGGACGCGCCCGCCGAGCCGTAGGCGACCACCGACTCGAGACGACCAAGCCATGGCTCAGCCCCAAGAACCGCAGGGAAACGCTCCCCCCCTGCTCGCGCCTGAGGAGCACGTGCTCTCCACGCTCGAGCACGACGGATCGCGCCGGTGGCTCAAGCCCAAGCTGAGCAAGGGCGGGTTCTGGCACAAGCGCCGCGTCGTCGCCTACCTGCTCATCGCGCTCTACGCCCTGCTGCCGCATCTGAGCATCGGCGGCAAGCCGGTGATGTTGCTCGACGTCGCCCAGCGTCGCTTCACCATCGGTGGCTATACGTTCTTGCCCACCGACACGCTGTTGCTGGCCATCTTCATGGTCGGCATGCTGCTCACCGTGTTCCTCGCCACCGCGCTCGTCGGGCGCGTGTGGTGCGGATGGGCGTGTCCCCACACGGTGTACATGGAGTACCTCTTCCGGCCGATCGAGCGCTTCTTCGACGGCACCGTGGGCAAGGGCGGCGTACCGCGCAAGAAGCCGTCGGGGGCGCGCAAAGCCGCCAAGTACGCGATCTACTTCCTGATCTCGCTGCACCTGTCGAACACGTTCCTCGCCTACTTCGTCGGCGCCGAGACGCTGCACGGGTGGATCTTCAGCTCGCCAGCGGAGCACCCCGGAGGGTTCGCCATCGTCGCGGTGGTAGCCGCGGGCATGATGTTCCACTTCAGCTACTTTCGCGAGCAGCTGTGCATCATCGCCTGCCCCTACGGCCGGCTGCAGTCGGCCCTGCTCGACGACCACTCGCGCATCGTCGCCTACGACGTCACGCGCGGCGAACCCCGCGGCCGCAAGCGCAAGTCGCTTCCGGTCGTGGAGCAGCCCCCCGTGGGCGACTGCGTCGACTGCAAGCTGTGCGTGCACACCTGCCCCACGGGCATCGACATCCGTGAGGGCCTGCAGATGGAGTGCGTCAACTGCACCCAATGCATGGACGCCTGCGACGCGGTCATGCGCAAGCTCGGCCGCGCGCCCGGGCTCATCCGCTACAGCTCGCAGGCCGCCGACGCCGGCAAGCCCAGCACGCTGCTGAGGCCGCGCACGCTCATCTACCCCGCCATCTTGCTCGTGCTCGCCGGCGCCTTCGCGTTCTTGCTCGGCACCAAGGCCGACTTCGACGCGGTGCTCCTGCGCGGCAAGGGGCAGCCCTTCACCGTGCTCGAGGGCGGCGACATCCGCAACGTGTTCGGGGTGAAGCTGACCAACCGGGCCGACGAGGCGCAAACGCTGCGCGTCGAGCTCGGACCCGATGCGCCACGAGGAACTCAGATGCAGCCGCTGCACGTCGAGCTCGAGCCCGGCCAGATGGAGACGGCCACCGTGCTGGTGGTCGCGCCCGCCGCAGAGTTCCTGCGCAACCGCGGCCAGGTCGAGGTCACCCTGCGCGTCACCGATGAGGCCGGCGATCACCGCGACATCGAGGGCGAAATGCTCGGCCCCGATACGGCTCGCCGCCCAACCCCCGAGAAAGACACCGCACGATGAGCACCGACGCCCAAAAAGAGACCCGCGCCCGCTGGTTTTGGATCTCGTTCATCCTCATGTTCTTTGCCGGCCAGGCCGTGCTGTGGACCTTCGCGCTGGGCGTGGTGACGGACGACCCCTCCCACGCCGTGGTCGAGGACTACGACAAGTTCGCCACCAGGTGGGACGAGACGCGCGCCGAGCGGAGCGCCAGCGAAGCGCTCGGTTGGCACGCGCGGCTCTCGGCCGACCACGAGCGCATCGTGCTCGAGCTGACCGACGCCGACGGTGAGCCCGTGGACGCTCAGGTTCAGGCCAAGGTGTTTCACAAGGCCCGCGCAGCCGAAGCCCAGGACGTCGAGTTCACCCCGAGCGGGGCGGGACTCTCGATCGGGCTCGCCAACCTCGAGCGCAGCGGTCACTGGCGCGTCCGCCTCACCGCGACGCGGGGCGACGACGTCTACTTTCACGTGCAGGACGTCACCGTCGGGCAGGTGGCGCAGCGATGATCGACCTCGCGGTGCTCGGCACGGTCTTGGGCGCGAGCGTCCTGGGCAGCCTGCACTGCGCGGGCATGTGCGGGCCGCTCGCAGCCGTCGCGAGTGCGCCGGGCCGCACCCACCTCCCGGTCTTGGCTGAGCGTCGCCACGCGGCTTCGTCTGCGGCGCACTACAACCTGGGCCGGCTGGCCTCGTACACCGTGCTCGGGCTCGTCGCCGGGGGCGCGGGCGCGCTGCTCGACCTCGGGGGCGCCATGCTCGGGGTGCAGGGCGTCGCGCTCGTCCTCGCCGGCGCCACCCTCGTGGTCATGGGCGCGCGAGGTTTGTGGCGGTTCATGCGGGGCCACGCGTCCAGCGTCGCGTCGGGTCCGGTGGTCCGATGGGCCACCCGTCTGCGCACCCACCGTTCGTTCCCCGCCCTGCTCGGCGGCCTCACCGGGCTGATGCCGTGCGGATGGCTGTGGGCCTACGTCGTCGTCGCCGCCGGCACCGGCTCCATCCTCGGCGGCGCCGCAGTGATGGCCACGTTCTGGCTGGGCACCGTCCCGGCGCTCGCGCTCGTCGGCGTCGCGCTGGGCAAGCTCTCGAGGCGCGCCGGCGCACACCTGCGCTGGGCCGTGCCCTTGCTGATGCTCGTCGCAGGCGGGCTCACCCTGTCCACGCGCGGTCGCATGGTCTGGACCACCGCGACGGCCCCAGCCGCGGCCTCGACCGACCAGACCGCAGCAGAAGCGCCGCAGCCCGCATGTCACTGACGCCGTGCGACCACTGCGGCATCGAGGTGCCGGCCGATACCCCGCCCATCGACGCGGAGGCGGGGGGCAACTTCTGCTGCTCGGGGTGCGCGACGGCCTACGCGCTGATCCACTCCTGCGGGCTCGAGGCGTTCTATCGGATGTCCGAGGAGGTTCGGCCCGTCGACGCGCCGCCACTGCGCTACGCCGAGTTCGATCGCGCCGACTTCCTACAGGCCCACACGCTCGCCGCGCCTGGAGGCGAGCTCGTCGCCACATTGGGCATCGACGGCATGCACTGTGCGACCTGTGTGTGGCTGCTCGAGCGCCTGCCGCAGATCGTACCCGGCGTAGTCGAGGCCCGCGTCGACTGGCGACGCGCCACCCTCACGGTGCGCTGGAGGCCCGAGCATGCGCAGCTCTCGGCCATCGCCGACCGCGTCGCCAAGCTGGGCTACCGCCCCTTCCCGCTCACGTCGGGCTCGACGGGTCGCGGCGACGCGAAGAGCAACCGCGGCCGCATCATCCAGCTCGCGCTCGCCTTCGCGGCGGCGGGCAACAACATGCTCATCGCCACCGGCATCTACCTGGGCGCGTTCTCCCACATGAGCGAGAGCATGCTCGCGCTGCTGCGGTGGGCCAGCTGCGCCGTGGGCGTGTTCTCGCTGCTCGGTCCGGGCCGCACGTTCTTCACCGGAGCGCTGGCGTCGATCCGCAGCCGCAGCCCGCACATGGATCTGCCGGTCGCGCTCGGGCTGGCAATCGGCGGCATCGCGGGGCTGGTCAACACCATCACCGGTCGCGGGGAGATCTACTTCGACACGCTCAGCGTGCTGGTGTTCCTGCTGCTGCTCGGGCGTTGGCTGCAGATGCGCCAGCAAGACCGCGCCGCGTCGGCCCTCGACGTGCTCTACCGCGTCACGCCTCGCACCGCCCACCGCGTCGACGACGACGGTGTGCACGACGTGCCCGGCGACGTGCTGCAGGTCGGCGACCTGGTCGAGGTTCGGGTGGGCGACGTCGTGCCGGCCGACGGGGAGATCGTCGGCGGCACGACCACGTGTGACCAAGCCGTCCTGACCGGAGAGTCCACACCCGTGACGCTCGGGGTGGGCGATGCCGCCGCCGCGGGTACGACCAACCTGGGCGCGGTCATTCGGGTGCGCATCGAGGCGATCGGCTCGGACACCCGCATCGGCGGGGTGCTGGGCGAGGTCGAAGAGGCGGCGACCGAGCGCGCGCCGATCGTACGCTTCGCCGACCGCATCGCGGGGTGGTTCGTGGCGTACGTGCTGCTCGCTGCGGCCATCACCTTCGCCGCGTGGACGCTCGCGGGCGCCGAGTCGGCCGTGGACCACACGGTCGCGCTGCTGATCGTCGCGTGTCCGTGCGCGCTGGGCCTGGCCACCCCGCTGGCGATCAGCGTGGCGCTGGGCCGGGCGGCGCGACGCAAGATCCTGATCAAAGGTGGCGAAGCGCTTCAGCGGCTGAGCAAGCCGGGCCGGCTGTGGCTCGACAAGACCGGCACGATCACCCAGGGCGCCATGAAGGTCGTCGAGTGGACCGGAAGCGACGCAGACCTGGCGAGCCTCGCCGCGCTCGAGGCCCAGGTCACCCACCCCATCGCGTCCGCCATCGTCGGCCACGCCGCGCGCCTTGGGCTCTCGCTGCCCGACGCCGAGGCGCAGGCGGGTGTCGGCGGCATCACGGGGCGCGCCCGCGGTCACGACTTCGCCGCAGGCCACGCGGGCTTCATCGCGCAGGCGTGTGGCGCCGAGGTGCCAACCGCGTTCATGGACCGGGCCAAGGTCTGGGTCGAGCAGGGCTACAGCCCGCTGTTCGTCGCCCGCGGCGGGCAGGTCGTCGGCGCGGCCGCGCTCGGCGATCCGCTGCGCGAGGACGCCAAGGCCACCGTCGCCGCGTTGAAGCGCCGCGGCTGGTCGGTCGGCATCCTCTCGGGCGACCACCCAAGCGTGGTCCGCAGCGTGGGTGCGCAGCTCGGCCTGCCCCCCGAAGACTGCCGCGGAGGGCTGCTTCCCGGCGACAAGGTCCGCGTGGTGGAACAGCGCGGCCGCGGTCCTACGGTCATGGTCGGCGACGGCGTCAACGACAGCGCCGCCCTCATGGCCGCCTCCGTGGGCGTCGCCGTGCGCAACGGCGCCGAGGCCAGCATGCGCGCCGCCCCCGTCTACCTCGCCCGCCCCGACCTCGGCGCCTTGATCGAGCTGCTCGACGGAGCCCGGAGCACCGTCGGCACCATTCGCATGACCTTGGGCGTCTCCCTCGGCTACAACGCCATCGCCGTCACCGTCGCCGCCTTCGGCTTCATGACCCCGCTCGTCGCCGCGCTGCTCATGCCCGCCAGCTCGCTCTCGGTGATCGCCGTCGCGCTCAGCCGCAGGTTCGCCCGCGCGTAGGAGTGACGGCGTCCCAACTTCCCGGCAGCGCCGGTTGCACGCGCCCGGCCACGGTCAGGCCGCGTCAACGTGCGCTACGGGGAAGTTCCGCCTCAGGGCGCCACGCGGGCGACCCAGACGTCGCTCGACTCGCTGCCCGCAAGAACGACGAAGTCGTCGCTGTCGACCTTCACCCGCAGGCAGGTGGCAGCATCGAGGTCGCGGTCCCAAAGCATCGCACCGCGCTCGTCGAACTCGGCGAGCCAAGCATGCAGCGGCTCCGTACCCGGCCCGTTCGGGTTGTGTGCGCCGCAGACGACCGTCTTGCCCGAGGCTCCCACATCGACTCTGTACGCCAGGACGCTGCCCTCGATGTCGACCTGCTCGGCCATCAGCATGCTTCCGTCCGCAGACGACCAACGCTGAACCGCGACGTCGACATCGTCGTCTCCGATGACGGGGCCTGTCGTACGAACGTCTCCGTCAGGGCCGACCGCGACGCTGTAGACGCGAGTCTCGATGCCGGCCCCGGCCCAGGTTCGATCCCACTGCAGCTCGCCCGCGGCGTCGAACTTGCCGACCCAGCCCTCGCCACCGGCCATTCCGGAGACGTATACGGCTCCGGCCTCGTCGACCGCGATGTCGGTGGCCGTGGCGCTGGTTCCGGTCGACCAGACGACGCCATCCTGCGCGCCGGTCCTGCGAACCTGTGAGGATGCGGTGCCGAACTCTCGACTCGCGGTGACGGCGTCCGCGGAGGGATGCAACGCCAGGTATGTCGTCATCAGATCGGGCTGTGGTGTCACGCTCGACCACTGCAGCTCGCCGCCTGGAGCATAGATGCGAATCGACTCCTGCCGGGTCCCATCCGACTCGACGGAGCCCCCGACGGCGACGAGACCGTCGCCGGCATCGACGGACGATGCGGTCAGTGCCGCGTCCCCCGTGAACGACTCCGTCCAGAGCACCTCGCCATCGGCGGACCGCAGGTTCCAGACGATCGACTCGCGCACCGATTCCCCGTCGAAGGAACGGCCGACCACGTAGACCTCGCCCTCGGGGCTGAGCGCCAAGTCCCCGGCCGACTCCATGAATCCCAAGTCGAAGAAGCGTTCCCACACGAGGGCCTGCGGAGAGAAGCCGCAGTCGGATTCGCAGCCGTCGCCGTCGACCGCGTTGGCGTCGTCGCACTGCTCTGGGTCCTGGACGATGCCGTCCCCGCACTGGGTCGCATCGCCGGTTTCGCTTTCCTCTCCGGTTTCGTCGCCGCTGGTGCTCGTGTCTGCGGGGTCGTCCGTGGTCGTCGACGAGGCCCCGGTCTCCATGGAATCGGGCGCGTCCGTCGTGGAGCCGACATCGCCGGTGCCAGAGGTGGTCGATGACCCCGTCGCGGACGCCCCGCCCGTGTTGCTCGGCGAGTCGGAGCCACCACATCCCCCGCACGCGAGTACGAGGGACACGCACGCGATGAACGCGGGCTGGGCCTTGGTGAGGTTGTCGCGGTGATCTCGTGTGTCGTCGTGCATGTCAGGTGCTCGCGCGGTCACGACGTTCGTCGCGAAGCGTGCGATTGCGTATTCGTTCGTGAGGAGTCTCCGCGGACGGGCGATCACATCCGTGGGGCGTGGTCGCCAAGTCGCTCCCGCAGCAGTTGACGGCCACGACGGAGCCGGGTGCGAAGCGTTCCCTCTGGGAGCCCGAGTGCCGCGGCGAGCTCGGGCCCCGCCATGCCCTCCCAATAAAACAGCTCGAGCGCAATCTGAAGCTCCATGGGGATCTGGCGCAGCGCTTCGACCAGCTGCCGACGCTCCTGCTGCATCGCCGCGTGGGTGCTCAGCGAGGGATTCAGGTCGGCGACAGAGGTTTGCAGAGGGTCGAATCGTCGCGCGTGTCGACCCGCCTTGCGGTAGTGGTCGACCAAGACCGTACGTGCCGTCGCCAAGAGGTACGCTCGAAAGCTGGTCAGGTCGACGATCGCATCCTTGCGCTCGATGCAGCGCAGAAAGGTGCGCTGCACCAAGTCTTCGGCGTCGTCTCCTGCCTTGGTCTGAAAGAAACGCAGCAGCAGGCCGTCGTAGCGGTCGATGAGCTCGCTGCCCGCGCGACGATCGCCAGCCCGCCAGCGGGTGAGCAGCGAGAGATCGACGTGCGGCAGCGACTCGGGTTCAGACATCGCGAGAGTGCAGCCACTGTACGATGGCTTCAGTCGCTTCTGCGTTCTCCAGCGAACGATACGCCTCGAGCGCGCGGGCGGCTGATCGCTTGGATCCGTCTCGCTCCCCGGTGGCCCACTGCGCCTGGGCCGCGACCCACAGGACACCTGCAGAGGTCTCCTGGCCGAAGAGGGCTGGACCCCCACTGCCCAGGAAACGCTGCGCGTAGCGAACGGTCGCCTCCGCATCGCCAAGCGCCCATGCTGCCCGCGCAGCTCCCGCGAGCGGGCCGAGCGTGGGAACCTCGACGCCGTCGTACGTCGCGTCGCAGATCTCGAGCGCCCGGTCGAACGCGTCTCTCGCGTCTTCGAGTCGGCCACGCTCGAGGTGGATCGTCCCGAGCACTTCGAGGGCACCGACGAGGTCGGGGTGGTCGTCGCCGCGCCCCGCAACGTCCCACACCCGAAGCGCTCGGTTCACGTAGCTCAGTCCTTCGTCCAGCTCGCCGTTGGCGACCGCGACCTTCGCGAGGTTCTCCAGGGTGCCGAACTGGTCGATATGGTTCTCCCCCAACGACTCGTCGCGGATCGAGAGGGCACGAAGCCACGTCTGCGCCGCGGCATCGGGCTGGCCCAGATAGAACTGGACCGCGCCGATGTTGTTGTCCTCGATCGCGAGGTCGGGGTGCCGTGAGCCCAGCGCGGCCTCGTGGACTGCCCGAGCGTGCTGCAGCATCTCCAGCGCGCGGTCGTACTCCGCCAGCGCAAGGTGCGTGTTGCCGAGCTCGAGGTAGGCGTCGCCGACCGAGGGGTGGTCCGGCCCAAGAATGGATGACCGGGTCTGCACGGTTCTTTCGAGCATCTCGAGCGCTTCGCCAGGGCGCTGGAGTTTCAGCAACAGGGTCGATTCGGCGTAGTCGACCATCGTCGCAGCGAGGGGATCCTGGGTCGGCTCGGCCGCAGCCCGGGCGTGACGGACCCACACCCAAGCGTCGTCGTAGCGGCCCGAGGCAGTCGAGGCGCTGACCAGACCCGTCGCGAGCTCGAGGCTCTTCACGGCCATGCCCTCGCGTTGGGCGACGAAGTACGCTTCTTCCCAAGCGACGCGCGCACCGTCGGCATCTCCGGCCGTCATCCGGAACTTGCCGTGCAGCGTCAACGTTCGGACCAGCACGGGGGGGTAGCCGATCGCGCGAGCCAGAGCGACGAGTACTGCGGCCTCTGCCGTTCCCTCTTCCGTGAACCCCGACCCCTCGAGCGCCAGCGCAAGCCCATCGATCCGTGCTTCGAGGTCGGCGACGTCGTCGCGCAGTCCGGCGGGGATGTCGGCTTCAGGCTGCGCACCCAGGCACGGTTCGATGCGCGTGAGCGCGTAGCTTCCAGCGATCGCAGCCTGCTGCCCCTGGGCATCGCGCAGCGTCCCAACGAAGCGTTCCAGCTCCTGCGATCGCTCGCCAAGGCATCGCCTGCGGGCCGATGCGATCTGGGGCGCCAAGGTACCTCGCGAGGCTGCCTCACAGACGACGACCTGGGCGGCCGCGAGCTCTCCGACGTAGCGGTCGAGGTTTTCGAGGACCTTCTCGCCGCCCCGAGCGACGTAGGGCTCGCGCGCCGAAGCGAAGGCAGCCCTGGTCTCTTCGCGTCTGGACGCCCACACGAGTCGGGTCGGTGCCGCCTGGTCCTCGCAAGCGATCGGCCGATTGGGTGCGGCAAGGGACCACGCGGTGAGTCCGAGCGCGGCCACCCCGGCCACCCCCCAACCGGCGCGTCTTCGGCGCTCGGGTTTCTCGTAGCGCTCGAGCAGCGCCACCAGGCTTCGCATGTCGGGCCATCGCAACCGTGGGTCTGGATGCAGGCCGCGAGCGACCGCGCGGCGAAGCGAGCTTGGCAGCGCGCGAGGAAGTGGTAGCCGCGGCCCGAGACGCATCGACGCCATGAAGGTCGAGACGTCGCTCGCGGCGAAGGGCAGATCACCCGAGAGCGCTTCGTGAAGCGCAACGCAGAACGAAAACACGTCGCTGGCCGGAGTCTCCGCGCCCCCGCTGAGCTTCTCGGGGGCGCAGTAACCCAGTGTTCCCCCTCCGGCGCGCGGCGAGGCGCCCGCTTCAGCCACCCGCTGGGTGACGCGAGCCTGCTCGAAGAGTCGGGCCACGCCGAAGTCGATGACCTTGATGTCCCCACCATTCCCGCGCAACACGTTCGACGGCTTGAAGTCCCCGTGGACCAATCCCGCCGCGTGGGCGGCCGCGAGGCCACGCCCGGCTCGGATGAAGGCGCGCAGGATCTCGGTGTGGGGCGGTTCGTTTCGTAGCCAAGCCGCGAGGTCGAAGCCGCGGACGTACTCCATCGCGATGAACACGGTCGAGCCGTCTGCGGGGTCGAGCCCGACGTCGAAGATCTCGACCACGTTCTCGTGCTGCAAGCGCGCGAGGGCTCGCCCCTCGGCGACCAACAGGCCGGTGGACGCGGCGAACCCGGTGTGCAGCACCTTGACCGCAACGTGCCGGCCGAGCGCTGCATCCTTTGCGAGATAGACTGCACCCATGCCGCCGCTCCCGATGCGCTCGACGAGCGAGTAGCGTCCGAGCTGGACCGCCGGGGAGTCCGACTCGCCGAGCAGCCGTTCGTGAAGCTGCCGGTTGAGAACCGCGCCTCGCCGAGTCGAGCGCGTGGGAGCTCCGCCCTCGAACATCGCGCCGAAGCTCGAGCGATCGGAGGTCATCCGCCCGAGCGTAGAGCGGCCAGACCGAGCCTTCCTTGCCCGATGGCGGAGAACACTCACAGATGGACTCGCAACGCTTCGCAATCGGCGTCTGCAGGACGGACGTCGTGACCGCGCGATGGAAGACGCAGAACGAAAGCACTACGAGAGCCCGAAGTCGGCGGACGATCTCCGCGGGCGATTCGCGACTCACTTCTTCGGCCTCAACATCGGGGAGGCGGCTCCGAAGGGAAAGCTGCCGCGCAACGTTCGCGTGGAGTCGAGCGCCGACGGCCTCGTTCGCGCCGTGTGCTACGAGCTCTGGAACAGCCCGCAAGGCACGTTCGAAGTGCTCTCGAGCGAGCTCTCGAGCCGATTCGGGGCCTCCAGCCCGGGCCCAGACGGCGGTCGGGATGTGTCGTGGGCTGCGCAGGGCATTCGCGTGCAGCTGCAAGAGCGCATGCTCGACCCGGGCCCGAAGCTCACCCTCCACGTGACCGAGGCTCCCGTCTCCAGCGTCGCGGACGAAGACATCGAGCACCTGACGCAGCAGCTGCGTCACACGTTCTCGGAGCTCGACAACGTCTCCGTCACCCGCAAAGACCCGCAGACTCTGGCGATCACCGCCGACCTGCGCGGAGACGACTTCGCGGGCGTCATCGTCAACTGGAAGGGCCCGGCAACAATCGACGGCGCGCTGCAGCCCGCACTGGTCGATCGGGTGCTGGAGGAGCTCCAGGATGCCCAGGCCCAAGAGGACGACTTCGAGATGTGACCGGTGTTCCCGGCATCGGCGGATGGATCCTCCGCCCTCGCTGGCGAAGTTTACGACCACACCGATCGCACGTGTAAATCGAGTTACATCGCCGCGACGCTTTCGCTTTTCGGGCAACTGGCCCGCGAATGGCGGACCGTGCGCCCGATTGTATTCCCCCGGGCCGTCGGTCAGCATCTGATGCCATGCCAAGTACGACGCCTGTGGATTCGGGCACGACCGCATGGATGCTCACCTCGACCGCGCTGGTCCTGTTGATGGTGCCCGGCCTCGCGATGTTCTACGGCGGACTCGTCCGTACGAAGAACGTCTTGGGCACGATGCTCCACAGCTTTGCCGCGATGGCGATCATCGGGGTGTTGTGGGTCATCGGTGGATACGCCATGGCGTTCGGCCCCAACGTGTTGGGGGGATGGATCGGTTGGGACCCCGACCTTCTCTTCCTCGAAAGCGCGGATGCGAAGATTCTGGGTGAAGGCGTGCCCGAGTACGTGTTCGCGATGTTCCAGGGCAAGTTCGCGATCATCACCCCAGCCATCATCGCCGGAGCGTTTGCGGAGAGGGTGCGGTTCCGGGGCTATTGCGTGTTCATCAGCCTGTGGGGGCTGCTGGTCTACACGCCGCTGTGCCACTGGGTGTGGGCGTCGGACGGATTCCTGTTCAACCTCGGCGCACGCGGAGCCATCGACTTCGCCGGCGGCACCGTCGTGCACATCTCCGCAGGCATCGCGGGGCTCGTGGCCGCGCTCTATCTGGGAGCGCGTCGCGGGTATCCGGGCAACGAGATGCACCCGAACAACCTCGTCATGACGCTCGTCGGCGCGGGGCTGCTTTGGGTCGGTTGGTTCGGGTTCAACGCCGGCAGTGCGATCGCCTCCGATCTGCAGACCGCTCAGGCACTCACCGCGACACAAGTCGCCGCCGCCGCGGGGGGACTGGCGTGGATGTTGATCGAAGCGGGCCACCACGGTCGGGCGACGAGCCTCGGCGTCGCATCGGGCATCTTGGCCGGTCTGGTCGTCATCACGCCCGCTGCGGGTGTGGTGCAGCCCAAGGGCGCAATCGTGCTGGCCTCGTTGGCGTCGGCGATCAGCTACGGCGCCATCTTGGTGAAGAACCGCCTGAAGTACGACGACACGCTCGACGTGTTCGGGATTCACGGCGTGTCGGGCATCGTCGGGGCCGTGTTCTTGACGTTCTTCATCCGCGACACGTGGATGGCCGAGGCGGCCGAGGCGGCCGGGGGACCGTGGGGAACGCTGGACCAGCTGATCGTGCAGGTCGCCGGGGTCGGCGCGACGCTGGTCTACGCGGGGCTCCTCACCTGGGGGCTCCTGGTACTGGTCGAAAAGACGGTGGGCCTGCGGCTGGACGAGAACGCCGAGATGGCGGGCATGGACCACGCCGAGCACGGTGAGCAGGGCTACGGAATGCTGGACGTGGGGTAAACATGAAGCTGGTCATCGCAATCATTCAACCGGACTGCCTGGACCAGGTTCGCGAAGCCCTGCTCGCGGCAGACATTCCCCGCATCACCGCGACGCGCTGCTCTGGGCGGGCGCGGCCCGATGCGTCCCCCGAGCTGTTCCGTGGTCGGGCCGTCGCACCGACCCTCGAAGGCCGCGTGCGCATCGAGATCGTCTGCAACGACGAGTTCGTCGATCCCGCGATCGAGGCGATCGTCTCAGGCGCACGCCACGGCGACGGTGAGAACGGTGACGGCAAGGTGTTCGTCGTCCCGCTCGAGCGCTGCGTTCGGATCCGAACCGGCGAGTCCGGACCTTCGGCCGTCTAGCGAACGTGGCCGAGAAAAAGCGCCGGCGGGTGTAAGTTGATGGGGCACCGCCGGCGTTCGGGGGCCCGGGGACACCACAGATGCGACCACCTTCTCTTCGTCGATTCGCGTACGCTCTTCTGAGCTTGGCCGCCGCTGCGGCTTGCACCACCGGACCTGCGTACACGGTCGGTCCCGATCCCGGACCGCCCCCGCCGCCTCTCGAGACCGGCCCGGCCGAGCTCCCGCCCCAGAACTTTGCACCGGGTCGACACGAGGCCCGGATCCATCCGGTAGCCGAGGCCGCACCGTTCGGCTCGATTCCGGCTGTGTCGACCAGTCGCAAGTGCGTCGCAGCCGGGGCGGTGCCGGAGGGTCGACCGGGCGACTCGACCAAGGCGGGCGCGAAGAAGCGGAAGAAGAAGCACTTCGTCCCCTACGAGCCATCGAAGAGGTCGGCCGGCGCCGCCAAGCCCAGCACGCGGGCAGCCGAGGCGACGCCGTCAGCCGACGCCCCTTCGCCCGCTCCCATGCCAGAGCCCGCGCCGCCGATGGAGTCGGGCGCGGACATGGATGCATCGACGATCGGAGGCGCCGACGACGACTCGGCGCGCAACCGCGGCAGTGCCGCGCAGGAACGACGCGAGCGGCGAAAGGAGAAGCGGTCGCGACGGAAGGACGACGCCGCTCCGGCGGCATCGATGCCCCCGGCCGTCGCCGGCGAAGCGCAGTTCGAAGACGAAGCGCTCGAACCGCCTCCACTGCAACAGGTCCAGCCCGTGGAGTGGCCGCCCGAGCACGAGGGGTGGGGCGGCGCGACGTATCTGTCCAACGACGACAGCATGAGCATGTCGTCGCCGCAGCGGGTGCGGTTTGCGATCGACAGCGACCTGCCGCTTCCGCTCTCACACATTCGCACTCACGAGCTGCTCAACGCGGCGTCCTTCGAGCTGCGCGAGGTCGAGCAAGGGCACGACTTCTCGGTGCACGCTGAGCTGGCGCCATCGCGGCGGGAGAACGGGCTGTACACGCTGGCGCTCGCGGTCAACGGGCGTCCGGTCGGGCGAGAGGGCCGACGCAACGCGGCGCTCACGTTCGTGATCGATCGGTCGGGGTCGATGAAGGCCGAAGGCCGCATGGAGTTCGTCAAGCGCGGCATGTTGCGCATGGTCCGGGAGCTGAAGACGGGCGACGTCGTCAACCTCGTCACGTTCGACCAGCGCGTCTGCACCCGCCTGCAGCACTTCGTGGTTGGACGGGATGACGCCTCGATCCTCACCAAGGCGATCACGGGCATCAAGCCCTCGGGCAGCACCAACCTGCACGCCGGGCTCACCCGCGGCTACCAGCTGGCCGACGCCGCCTACCAGCCCAAATACACCAACCGCGTCGTGATCATCACCGACGCGCTCGCCAACCGCGGCGTCACCGATCCCCGCACGCTCTCGATGGTCTCGGACTACTATGATGCGCGCCGCATCCGTCTGTCCGGAGTGGGCGTGGGCAAGACGTTCGACGACCGGCTCCTCGATGCTCTGACCGAGAAGGGTCGGGGCGCCTACGTGTTCCTCGGCTCCGAGGCGCAGGTCGAGCACGTGTTTGGAGACGGCTTCACGTCGCTGGTCGAGACCACCGCCAACGACGTGCACTACAGGCTCCACCTGCCCGTCACGATGCGCATGCAGCAGTTCTACGGCGAGGAGGCCTCGGTCTCGAAGGCCGAAGTGCAGGCGGTGCACTTCTTCGCCGACACCAGCCAGGTGCTGCTCTCCGACGTGGAGGCCTGGCAGGGACGGCTTCGACCCGAGGACGGCATCCTGCTGGAGATCGAGTACCAGCACCCCGAGACGGGCGCGACGATGACCGAGGAGTACGCGTTCTCGGTGGCCGAGATGACCGAGCGCCGCAGCAACGTGCACAAGGCCGAGGTCTTGATGCACTTCGCCGAGAACCTCGAAGACATGGTGCGAACCTTCGGCGGCGAGGTAGGCTCGAGCAGCGTTCCGTTCGGCGGCCGCTCCATGCCGCAGACGGGTCCGGCGGATCGATGCTTCGACGTGGAGCGCGAGCTGGCCGACCTGGCCCAGGGCATGCGCGACGTGGAGGTCGGCGAAGCACGCCGCCTGTGGAGCCGCTTTTGCGGGCGCTACGGTGCGGCGCCCTCGGGCCGCCCGCCTCGCAAGCGGTAGTGCCTCAGCACCCGCCGTACGCGTCGCAGATCTCGTCGGCGGAGAGCGGTCGACTCCAGATCCGGAGGTCGTCGACGAGCCCATCGTACGGCCAGTCGCCGTCGGGCGCGGAGCCCAGCATCAGGTCGAAGTCGTTGGACGGGACCTCGGGCTGCATCGGCTCGGCCACGGCGACGCTGCCGTTGACGTACATCGTCAGGGTGTCTCCGTCGAAGACACAAGCCAGGTGGCTCCACGCACCTTCGGCGACCGGGAACGGAGCCTCGATCAGGCCGTTGGGCGTTCGACAGCGTAGGTGGCCGTTGGTGGCGATGCCGGTGGTGTAGTGGCGATCCTTGTCCACGATGTGTTGGAACTCGCCAGCGAACACGTCGCGCGGGTAGATCCACAGCTCGACGGAAAACTCCGCGACCAGCTGCAGCTGCGCCGTGTTCCATACGCGCACCTCGCTGTCCTCCTCGGTCGAGAGCGCCATGCCCCGGACCCCAGGCACCGCGCCTGCATCGAGTACCACCCCGTCGTGCCCGTAGCTCGAGCCGTCCTCGAGCATCCCAACTCCTACATCGTCGTCGAACTCGTAGCAGGCGATGAGGTCGGGGTCGGTCGCGTCGCAGAAGGGCTCCATCGCGTCGCCCGTCGTCGATCCACTCGACGTTTCGGTGGCCGCCGGATCAGACGTCGACGTCGTGGAGAAGGGTCCTGGCTCGTCGGTGGTCGCATCCGCGTCCGGGCTCGACGTCGCGCCCGAGCCCACGCCCGCACCCGCACCGTTCGTCCTCGAGTCCGGCCCTCTGCCGCTGGTCCCACCCGTCGTGGCCACGCCACCGACATCCGTTCCGCTCTGTGCAACGCCCCCGTACAGTGGGTTGTCGATCAGGCACCCGGTCGTCGAGGCGAACGCCAATGCCACAGCGACTCGCGACAGCGCCACCGTATGCTAGTGCGGTGGTGGGGCGCGCAGTTCGAGTCCATTTTCGGGCCGGGGGAGGACTCTCGGGGAGAGGTGGGCTCGCTCGCGTCGAGTGCTATGATGTGGAGGTGAGCATGAGCGAAGAAGCTGCCCGGCAACGACGCGCCCGTGCTCGCGCCACGTATCCGGGGCGCGTGGGCGGTATGGAGCTGCTCGGCAGTAGCCTAGACCTCAGCTCGACCCCGTCGGAGCGCGTAGCGCAGGTCTACGCCGCCACGCTCATCGGTTGGGAGCTCTCTGGGCACCCCATGCCGACCTACAGCCGCGCGGATGCACCTGGAACCATCCGCCGGTGCCAGCCTCGAGCCGACGTGTGAACGGCGAGCCACAACTCTTCGAGGACTTTCGAGACATGCTCGCCGAACTCGCGGCGGCGGGAGCCGAGCATGTCGTCGTCGGAGGGCACGCGGTGGCGGCTCACGGACTCGTGCGGGCGACACTCGACATCGACATCTTCGTCAGACCCAGCGAGGCGAATGCGGCACGCGTAGTCGAGGCCTTGCGAGCATGGGGGGCACCACTGGCGAACCACGGCGTAAGCGCAGCCGACTTTAGTAGACCGGGATGCGTTTACCAGCTCGGTCTACCCCCACGACGCATCGACATCCTCACCTCCATCGATGGGGTGTCGTTCGACGACGCGGTCCGCGAGACTGTCACAGTGGTCTCCGGGTCCCTCGAGTTCCCTGTGATCGGCCGTCGAGCGCTCATCGCCAACAAGCGAGCCAGCGGCCGACACAAGGATCTGAGCGACGTGGAAGCCCTCGAGCGTTCCGGCGAGCTTTGACTGGAGGCCGTCCCGAGGCGCTCGGCGCTCCCGCGGCCTGTCGAGGCAAAGTGCAGATCGGCGCCCGCGCGGCCGGCCGATCCTGACGCGCATGTCGGTGCCGCGACACGGTTGTCACCCAAGCGGCGCGCAGGACCGCGCGGACACGAATCTGCGCCTGGCATGCAGCGTGCACTCCCTTGGAGTCATGGCTTGGCTCAATCAACGATCTGCAGCGCTGCTGGCTGCGCTCGCCGTTCCTCTGTGCGCATGCGATGCCGAAGACGACTCGGCGGTGCGCGATGACGAAGAGCTCGCCGATCAGGACATTCGAGACGACGCCGACGAGGAAGATCCGGACCAAGACGACGACGCCGAGGCGAGCTGCAGCGAGCAAGGCGCCTCGCGCGAGTGCGACTTCGGGGGTGACGACGGGGTCCAGTACTGCGACGACATCGACGGGGAGCTGGTCTGGGGCGAGTGCGTGGGCCCGGCCGCGTGCACGCCGGGCGACTCGGAGAGCTGCGGCTTGGGTGAGGAGTTCGGCAACCCCACGGACTCCTGCCAGCTCGAAGACGGCGTGCCGATGTGGGGCTGCGAGGCCAACGACGACTTCGAGTCCTGCCCGTGCAACACCCCCTTGGTGCTCCAGTTCGACGGCGCCGCCGTGCAGATGGTCGCCTCCCCTGCGGCGACCTTCGACATCGACGGTGTTGGCGCGTGCGTGAGCACCGACTGGCCCACCTCCGACACGCCGTGGCTCGCGCTCGACCTCGACAAGGACGGCACCATCGACTCCGGACGCGAGCTCTTCGGCTCGGGCACCCGCATCGGGGGCAACCGCCGGGCCCGCAACGGCTTCATGGCCCTCTCCGCGCTCGACACCGACCGCAACGGCCGCATCGACGCCCACGACGAGCGCTTCGCCGACTTGGTCCTGTGGTCCGACCACGACGGCGACAAGCGAGGCACGTTCGCCGAGATGCAGCCACTTTCGGTCCGCAGCGTCCTGTCGATCGAGCTCGACTACGTCGTGCGACCGGAGTGCGACGACCGAGGCAACTGCGGCATCGAGCGCAGCGCGTTCACCTACGTGGACGCGACGGGCACCATCGCCAAGGGCGAAGTGGTCGACGTGCACCTCGCGTGTCAGTAGGTGCGGGCCACGGCGCCCGGCTCGGCGACCGCCATGTCCCTCGAGCCGCGCCGGCCTTGACGGACCGGCCCTCGAGGGGCGATGACGCTCGTCATGACGCACCTGGTCCGCTGCGACGCCTGTGAACGCCTCGTCCGCACGGGGGCACCGTGCCCGTTCTGCAACGCGCCGCCCGTCGCCAGGCGAGTCCTCGGCGCGGCGTCGGCGTTGCTGCTCTCCGGATGCTTCTCCGCCCACTACGGCGTCCCCGATTCGGAGTACGGCTCCTCGGGGCCAGGCCCAGACACCGACAGCACCTCGGGCTCGTCGTCTGGGTCCTCCACGGAAGGCACCACCACGGAGGGCACCACCACGGAGGGCACCACCACGGGCAGCTCGACAACGAAAGGTTCCACCACCGACGGGTCTTCCACGAGTCCTGTTGGCGGGACCGCCGGCTCGACCTCGGGCGACGCCACCACGACCACGACCACGACGGGATGATCAGCTCTCGCCCCGCAGCGAGTAGCTCTTCATAGACTCGTCCACCGCGCCTTCGTACACGTGACGAACACACCACATGACGCGCGTTGCCAACGTTTCGCCAGACCTGCAGCTGAAAACGTTTCGTGCCATTCTCGAAGGGCGAGCACCCGTCGCGGAGTCCATCACCATGACCATCGCAGAACAGCTTCGAGCCGAAGGCGTCGCGCAGGGAAAGGTTCTCGGCGTCGCCGAGGGCGAGCTGCGCCGCGCCAGCGCTTCAGTCCTCACGGTGCTCGAGGCGCGGGGACTGAGCGTGTCGCCAGAGATCCGTGCGCGTATCGTGGGTTGCCAGGACCTCGGTGTCCTACAGCACTGGCTCACCCGCGCAGCGACTGCCGCGTCGGCGGAGCAGATCTTCGAGACGTGAGCCGGCCTCCGACGCTCAGCCGAGCTCGGCCGGCGCGTAGGTCTTCATGTGCACCTGCGCCTGCGGCTGGCTGACCTGCTGCAGGTAGCAGTCGCGGGCGGCGTCGATCGGCACGCCGTGGCGGGTGAAGAGCGGGTGCGGGTGCAGCTGCCCTCCGCCGCGGCGGTGTCGCTGCGACTCGTGAATGCTGCCCCACCAGCGCCAGACGCCGTGAAAGCGCGACCCGTCGCAGGGTGCGAAGTATTGGCCGCAGAACGCTCGGTCCTTGTAGCGCGGCGCAGACTCGCCGCAGCGCAGCGCGAAGATCGGACCGTGATCGTCGGACACCTCGGTGCCGAGCCGGTCCTCGGCCACGCTCGCGCGTAGCGACGGTTCGTAGCGCACGGGCATGCGCAGCGTGGGGATCTTGGTGCGCACGAAGCTCTGCGAGTTGCTCAGCACGTCGAGCACGCACAGGGTCTGCCGCGGCGTGGGCATGTCGAGCGAGAGGTCCGGCTGCACGACGACCGAGCACACCACCTCGTCGAACATGGCCGACTCGCCCAGCGTGCCAGGCACGTAGCGGGCGTGAATCACGTTGAGCAGCGCGAGCTCGGGGACGGGCTCCATCGGCACCACGCCCGGCGGCAAGGCACCGAGCACGCCGGCCAGCGGCACCTCGAAGGTGAAGCTGATGTGGAAGTCGATGTCCCACTGCCGATCGAAGGCTCGCCCGGCGAGCGAGGGTTCACTGGTGCTGGCCGTCTCGTCCACGCCGCAACCGTAGTGCATGCAACCGCTGCAAAGCGCCGGTGGACATCGAATGGACATCGAATGGACACGTTTCGCCGGGGCGGCAGTGCTTTGATGACGGCGTGCACGTGGTGCTCATGTTCCCCGGTCAGAGCTCGTTTCACCCGAGCATGCTGGCCGACGCGGCAGCGCGCTGGCCCGACCTCACCGCCAAGGTCGTGGCCGATGCAGGTGCTGCCCTGGGCCGCGACCTGCGTCCGTGGCTCGAGCGCGCCACCGACGACCGGAACGAGGACCTTCAGCTGGGCGTGTTCCTCACCAACCACGTGCACCTGTGCGCGTTTCGACGCCTCGAGGTGCAGCCCCACGCCTCGCTGGGGCTGAGCTTGGGCGAGCTCAACCACGTCGTCGAGATCGGTGCGCTGGACTTCGCCGACGCGGTTCGCCTGGTTTCGGCGCGCGGCCAGGCCTACGACGCAGGCCCCTCGGGGATGATGGCGGCCGTTTTCCCGCTCGAGCGCGACGCGCTGCAGCCCCTGCTTCCCGAGGGCGTCGAAATCGTCGGCCTCAACAGCCCCACGCAGCACGTCATCGCCGGCGAGCACCCTGCGATGCATCGCGCAGTCGAACGGCTCGAAGCGGACACCTACGCGCGCATCGTTCCGCTTCAGTCGCGACTGCCCATGCATCACTCCCGGTTCAGCCCCGTCGCGGAGGCGTTGGGTCCCGCCCTCGAGGCCGCGACCTGGCATCGACCCCATCGCAGCTACCGCCCCAACGCGACGGCGAGCGTCGAAGAGGCACCGACCGGCCGCGCCTTCGCAGCCTCGCTCGCCCGGCAGGTCTGCAGTCCCGTACGCTGGGTCGAGAGCATCGAGACCCTCGCCACCGAGCGCGACGACGTCACTTTCGTCGAGGTGGGTCCCGGCTCTGTGCTCGTGAACCTTTTGCGTCCGCAGTGGCGCCCCGAGCCCCGCGGCGGAACCGCCCGCATGAGCGACCTGGAGGCGCTGCTCCGTGGAGCATGACGACACCGCGCGCGCCCTTCGTCGCGAACGCATCGTCGCCGCCGACGTGCCGTCCAGCCTCGCGCTCGGCGAGCAGCAAATCGACGCGATGATCCCCCATCGCCCGCCCTTTCGTCTGCTCGACCGCGTCGACCACCACCGCGGTGGCGCGATTCGAGGGCACCGCACGGTTCGCGCCGACGACCCTGTCTTCGAGGGTCATTTCCCCGGCGACCCGGTCTACCCCGGCGTGCTCCTGCTCGAGATGCTCGGACAGCTCGGACTCTGCCTGCTGCATCTGAGCGATGCGGGCTTGGCGACAGGGGCCCGACTGCTGAAGATCCATCACGCGGTGTTCCTGGCCCCGGTCAGCCCCGGGACCACGCTGACCCTCGAGGCGCGATCGCTCGAGGCCGACGTCATCGCTGCATCCATCGCCGGCCAGGTGTGGCACGGCGAAGTCTTGTGCGCGGTCGCAATCCTGGAGGTCTACCTTGCCTGAGCCCCGCATCGCCGTCACCGGCATGAGCATCACCACTCCCCTGGCCGACGACCTCTCGGGGTTCTTGTCCGCGCTCCTGCAGGGGCGCTCGGCGATCACCCGCTGGCGCACCATCCCTACCGAGCGAATCTACTGCAAGGTCGGCGCCGACCTTGGCGACTACGACGTGAGCGCCGGCGTCGAGCGTCTGCAAGACGACATCCCCGGCGAGGTCTCCGACCGGCTCCGCAAACTCGCCGCGCGGGCCCCGTGGGGCACGGGCGTCTCGATGCTGGGCGCCGTCCGAGCCGCCCAAGACGCGCAATGGTTCGGCAGCGTCCCATCCACCGACACCGCCGTCGTCGTCTCGGGGCACAACCTCACCAGCGGCTACGTCTATCGCCAGACGATGGAGTTCCTCGAGGAGCCCGACTTCATCGACGGTCTAATGTCGCTGCACTCGCTCGACACCGACCACGGCGGCTGCGTCACCGAGGTCTTGGGCACCCGCGGACCCGTCTACACGGTCGGAGGGGCCTGCGCGAGCGGGAACCACGCGCTTCGGCTGGCCGTCGACGAGATCCGCCATCGCGGCATGCGTTCGGCCTTCGTCGTCGGAGCGCCCACCGACTTCTCCCCCGTCGACCTGCACGCGATGGCGCTCATCGACGCGATCACCCACCGCAGCTTCAACGACCAACCCGCCGCCGCGAGTCGGCCCTTCGACACCAGGCGCGAGGGCTTCGTGCCCGCCCACGGATCGGCCGTGCTCGTGCTCGAAGACTGGGAGCACGCCCGCGCTCGCGGTGCCCGTATCTACGCCGAGGTGCTCGGCGTCGAGGCCTGCGCCGACGCCAACCACGAGCCCCAGCCCTCGCGCCACGGGCAGGTCTGGCTGATGCGGCGCCTGCTCGACAGGTGTGGGCTTCAGCCGGAGGCGATCGACTACATCAACGCCCACGCCACCTCCACGCCCCTGGGCGACCGCACCGAGTGCGCGTCGATCCGCGAGGTGTTCGGCGCCCACGCCAACCGGCTGAAGGTCAACGCCACCAAGTCGATGGTGGGGCACACCACCTGGGCCGCGCCCGCGGTCGAGCTCGTGGCGGCGATCCTGCAGATGCGCGCGGGTCGTCTGCACCCGTCGATCAACATCGACACCCTCGACCCCGAGGTCGACCTCGACGTCTGCATGGACGGCCCAATCGAGCACCCCGTCGGCACCTTCATGAAGAGCTCCTTCGGCTTTGGCGGCACCAACTGCATCGCGGTCGTGCGCAATCCGGAGGCGTCGTGACCACGTTCGTCACCGGAGGCTCCCGGGGCATCGGCCGCGGCATCGTCCAGGCGGCGCTGCAGGCCGGCCACGACGTGGCGTTCACCTACCGGAGCAACCGCGCGGCCGCCGAAGAGGTGGTGGCCTGGGCCCGTGCACACGCCCCACAGCGCCGCTGCGAAGCGTTCGCCCTCGACGTGCGCGACCCCGTCGCGGTCGAGGCGGTCGGCGATGCGGTGCTCGATGCCTTCGACGAGGTAGCGACCGTCGTGAACAACGCGGGCATCGTCGCCAACGAGCTCGCCGCCCACATGAGCGACGCCCGCTGGGCCGAGGTGCTGGGCACCAACCTCAGCGGAGCCTTCTACGTCTCGCGCGCCTTCCTGCCCTCCTTGCTCGCGAGCGGCGGAGGCTCGCTGGTGTTCGTGGGCTCCATCGCCGCCGACGGCATGGCCGGCCAGGCCGCCTACGCCGCGAGCAAGGCCGGGTTGGTCGGGCTGGCCAAGAGCCTGGCCAAGGAGTACGGGCGCAAGGGCATCACCGCCAACGTCGTGGTGCCCGGCTTCATCGACTCCGACATGACGCGCGAGTCGATGCCAACGCAGCTTCAGGCGTTCTGGGCGGAGTTCTGCCCCCTGCGGCGCATGGGCAGCGCGGGCGAAGTGGCCGACGCGGTGCTCTTCCTCGCCTCGGACGCCGCCCGCTTCATCAACGGGCACACGCTTTGTGTCACGGGCGGCCTGGAGTGGGCACCGTGAGCCTGGGCATCGAACGGATGCGGGCCTGGCCGTCTACGCTGGCCCTCGACCTCGCCGCGCTGGCGCGAGCACGCGGCGTCGACCCCTCGGCCACCCTCGATCACCTGCTCGTGCAGCAGCGCTCGGTCATGCCGCCGTGGGAGGACGCCGTCACGATGGCGGCCAACGCTGCCGCGCCCTTGCTCGAAGACCTCGACCGCGCCTCGGTCGAGCTGCTCATCGTCGGAACCGAGACGCCGGTCGATCTCGAGAAGCCGATCAGCTCCTGGCTACAGCGGCTGCTCCGGCTTTCCAGTCGCTGCCGGAACTTCGAGATCAAACACGCCTGCTACAGCGTCACCGCGGCGATGCGCATGGCGCTGGCGTGGATCGGCTCGCCCCAGGGCCGGGGCAAGCGAGCGCTCGTCGTCGGTACCGACGCCAGCTACCAGGGCCTGGGTGCGCCGTGGGAGTACGTCCTGGGCGCGGGTGCAGTGGCGATGCTCCTCTCGGACCAGGCCGACGCGCTGCAGATCGAGCCACTCGCGGGCGTGTACGCGTCCGAGGTCACCGACGTCATTCGCCCGTCGCGGCGGATCGAGACCGGCAGCTCCGAGGCCAGCCTGCTCGCATACCTCGAGGCGGTCGACGAGACGCTCGACGCCTACGCGACGCTCGGCGGATCGCTCGAAGGCTTCGAGCACCTCGTCTATCACGCCCCGTTCGCCGGCATCACGTTTCGCGCCCACCGGCGCCTGCTCGAGCGCAGCGGCGACGTCTCGCGCGCGCGGGCGTGGGCGGACTTCGAGCGACGCAGCCTGCCCGGCCTGTGCTTTCACCGGCGCACCGGGGGCGTCTACGGCAGCAGCACCGCGTTGAGCATGCTCGGTGCCCTCGCGAGCCGACCCGAGCTCACGCCCGGAAGCCGCATGGGCGTCTTCAGCTTCGGCTCGGGCAGCTGCGCCGAGTTCTACGCCGCCCGCGTGGGACCGAACGCGGCGTCCGTCGTCACGCAGGCCCAGACCGCCGCCCTGCTGGACGCCCGCCTCGAGGTCGACGTGCCCACCTATGAAGCCCTGGAACGGGAACGCGATGCCGCGCCGACGCAGGCCGACTACACCCCATCGCGCGAGCGGCTGAGCGAACACTACCGCGACGCGTGGCAGGGCCGAGGCCTGTGCGCGCTCACCCACGTCCGCGGCTGGGAACGGAGCTACCGATGGACGTGACGCTGCCGGCCTCGCTCGACCCCGATTCGCTCGCGTCGCTGCTGCACGAGCTTCAGCGCCCTTCGGAGGTCATCGTGCTTCGCGGTTCGCCGCCGGTGTTCTGCCACGGCCTCTCGCTGCGGGCGGCCGAGGGTGACTTCGCCGATCGGTTCGTCTCCTGCGTGCGAGCGCTTCGCTGCGGACCTCCGGTGATCGCCTTCGTCGAGGGCAGCGCGCGCGGAGCCGGGGTCGGACTGCTCGCCGCCTGCGACCGCGTCCTGGCCACCGCCTCTGCCGACCTCGCGCTCACGGAGCTCTACTTCGGCCTCACCCCCGCGGCGATCTGGCCTCTGCTGCGCGAGCGGGTCGGGGCGGCGCGTCTGCGATGGGCCGCGATGACGGGTCGGAACATCGGACCCGCCGAGGCCGTCGAGCTCGGCCTCGTCGACGAGGTCGTCGAGGGTCCCGAGGCGATCGAGCCTTGCGTCCGGTCGCTACGGCGAGCCTCCGCAGACGCCATCACCGTGCTCAAGCGCGCGACCGCCCCGCTGGGCGCCGTGTCGCTGGGCGCTGAGCGGACGCGCCTGCGGCTGCAAGACCCCGAGGTACGCCGCCGCATCGCGCGTTTCCTCGAAGGAGACACGCCGTGGGGCTGATCGACATCGAAGACGACGACGGCGTCCGCGTGATCACGATGCTGGACGTCGAGCACGCCAACGCGCTCACGCCCGCGATGGCCCGGGCGCTCGAGACGGCCATGCAAGCCCCGCAGAGCGTCCGCGCCATCGTGCTCCGCGGTCGCGGCGAGTGCTTCAGCCGAGGCGCCAGTGAGGACGTCCTTCGAGGTCTTCACGCCGGCGACATCGCGCCGGCCGAGCTCACCTTGCCGCGGGCGCTGCTCGGCGCCGATGTCCCCGTGATCGCGGCCATGGAGGGGCACGCCATCGGTGGGGGCTTCGTACTCGGCCTCGCCGCCGACATGGTGCTGCTCGCCCGCGAGAGCCGCTACGGCGCGACGTTCATGGACCTGGGCTTCACCCCGGGCATGGGCGCGACGTGTCTGCTCGAACGCGCGATGTCCCCTGTTCAGGCCTACGAGATGCTGCTGGGCGCCGAGCCGAAGCGCGGCGCGACGCTGTCGGGTCACGGATTCAACGCGGTGCTGCCGCGGGCCGAGGTCTGGCCCCGCGCCCTCGAGCTGGCAAGTCGCCTCGCCGACAAGCCTCGTCGCGCGCTCGTGCTGCTCAAGGACGCGCTCGCCGGGCCGTGGCGCGAGCGTTTCGAGGCCGCGCACGCCCACGAAGCTCGCATGCACACCACCTGTTTCGCCGAAGGGACCGCACACCATGCTCGATGAAGTTCGGGGACGCAGGGTCCTGGTCACCGGCGGGACCGCGGGCATCGGCCTGCAGACGGGGCTGGCGTTCGGACGCGCCGGCGCCCACGTCACGCTCACCTGCCGCTGGGGCAGCGCCGACCCCTCGGAGATCGAGCGAGCCTTCGCCCAAGCCGACGCCCCGGCCCCGCGCATCCTCGAAGCCAACGCCGCCTCGCCCGAGGACGTGGGCGCGGTGCTGGATACCTTTGGCAGCGACGGCGTGGACTGCTTCGTCTCCAACGTCGCCTTTGCCCAACTGGTGCGGGGCTGGTCGGACCTGCAGCTTCGCGGCCTGCAGCAGAGCGTCGAGTACACCGCGTGGCCCCTGGTCAGCCACCTGCTCGCCATGCGCGAGAGGTTCGGTCGCTGGCCCAAGCACGTGGTCGCAATCTCCTCGTGCGGACCCGACGAGCTCCACCTCGACTACGACTTCGCCGCCGCCGCCAAGTCGGTGCTCGAGACGCTGGTCCGCTACCTCGCACACCGCCTCGAGCGCGAGGACTGCCGCGTCAACGCGGTCCGGGCCCGGTGGGTCCCCACCGCCTCGCTCGACGCTACGATCGGGGCCGAGTTCGCGCCCTTCGTCCGGCGCTACGGCGCGCGTGGAGCCCTGCAGACGCCCGAAGAGGTCGCCTCTGTCGTGCTCACGCTGTGCAGCGGATGGCTCGACGGCATGCGCGGCCAGGTCCTCACCGTCGACCACGGCACCCGTTTTCACGACACCTTGATGCGCTGGTACGCCGAGCGCGACCGGCTCCTGGAGTGACCCATGACCCCCGACAAAGACACCATCCGCAGCACCGTCCTCAAGTACCTCGCCCGCTCGGTCGAGCTCGACCCGCAGACCGCCGACACATCCAAGTCGATGAAGGACCTGGGCGCCAACAGCATCGACATCGTCGAGGTCGTCTCCAGCAGCATGCGTGAGCTTCGCATCAAGATCCCCCGCGAAGAGCTCTCGTCGCTGACCAACATCGACGGCCTCGTCGACCTGCTGCACGCGACCGCTGTCGCCAAGGCGCAGGGATGACGTTCGAGGGCCAAACCGTGCTGGTGACCGGAGGCACCGCCGGCATCGGCCTTCAGACCGCGCTGTGCTTCGGCAGCCTGGGCGCGCAGACGGTGCTGACCTACGCCTGGGGCAGCGCCGACGAAGACGCCGTGCGTGCCCAGTTCGCCGACGAAGGGGCCCCGGCGCCGCTGTTCGTGCACGCGGACGTGGGGCGAGCCGAAGACACCGAGGCCCTGATGGAGAGGCTGCGCGAGGTGTGCGATGGCGTGCATGCGTTCATCAGCAACGCCTCGGTGGCCACCACGCCGCGCTCGCTCGACGACTACGACATGCGCGCGCTGCTGCAGGGCATCGGGGCGAGCGCCTGGCCCGTGGTGGGATACACCAAGGCGCTGCGGTCGACCTTTGGCGCCTGGCCCCGCTACGTGGTCGCGATGTCCTCTGACGGTCCCGACCGCTTCAGCGTCGGCTACGACTTCGTCGCGTCGTCCAAAGCCGTGCTCGAGACGCTGGTCCGCTACCTGACCTGGCACCTCCGCGACGAGGAGGTCTGCATCAACGCGCTGCGCTCTCGCGGCGTCCGCACGGCCAGCTTCGAGGCCACGTTCGGGCGCGAGCTGGGCGCGGTGGTGCGAGCCCTGGACGCCGAGCACCGCTACGTGCCGGCGGTCGAGGTCGCCCGGGCCGCGGTGGCCCTGTGCAGCGGCTTGATGGACGCCGTCAACGGCCAGGTCCTCACCATCGATCGCGGCACGGCCTTCTCCGACAACCTTCAACGCATCTACGAGGCCCGAACATCATGAGCCGACCCGACTATCTCGAAGCCACCTACGACATGTTCCTCGGCAGCGTCGACGGCGAGCGAGAAGAGACCCATCGCTTCGCCGACTGGGTCGCCCAGGTCGAGGACGCGGGCCTGTTCGCGTTCGAGGGCCGGCGTCAGGGCAAGCAGTCGCCCGAGGTGGAGCTGCAGCGCACCACCGGCGGGCGCCACCGCGTGCTCAACTTCTCCTCGTACAACTATCTCGGCTACGCCCACCACCCGCGCGTGATCGAGGCGGCCAAGGCCGCGCTCGATCGCCACGGCCTGGGCGCGGCCAGCTCCCCGGTCCACGGCGGCACGCTGGCCCTGCACGCCGACCTCGAGCAGGGCCTGCTCGACTTCTTCGCGCTGGACGATCGCGGCGTATCCCTCTTCTCGTCGGGCTACGGCGTCAATACGGGCACGATCTCTGCGCTCATGCGGCGACACCACCACGTGGTCATGGACCGCTCGGTACACATGTCGATCCTCGAGGGCGCGCAGCTCAGCCGCGCCAAGCTCCACTACTTCACGCACAACGACGCCCTCGACCTCGAGCGCGTGCTCGGTGAGCTGGATGCCAACCCCTCGCGCGTGCTCGTCTGCACCGAGGGCGTGTTCTCGGCCGACGGCGACTTCGGAGCACTGGCCGACGTGGTCGGCGTGGCCAAGAAACACGGCGCCTTGGTGCTGGTCGACGAGGCCCACAGCTGCCTGGTCGCCGGGCAAACGGGCCGGGGCGTATGCGAGGCCGCCGGCGTGCTCGACGACGTCGACCTCTACGTGCTCACCTTCAGCAAGGCATTCGGCGGCGTGGGCGGAGCGTTGGTCGCCCGCTCGGAGGTGTCCCGCTACGTCAACTGGTACGCGCGCTGCCGCATGTTCTCGTGCGCGCTCGCTCCCGCGGTCACCGGAGGCGTGCTCGAAGCCCTGCGCCTGGCCCAGAGCAGCGACGGCACCGACCGACGCGCCCGCGTCCACCGCAACGCGCAGGTGCTTCGCGACCGACTCGCGCCCCACGTCGACCTCGGGCCCACCCAGAGCTGGATCGTACCGGTCGTCTTCGGCGACGAGGAGACCACCTTGCCCCTGCTCGACCGGGTGCAGCGAGACGGCCTCGACGGCAGCGTGCTGCAGTTCCCCGCGGTCGGCATCGGCGAGTCACGCATGCGGCTGTTCGTGACGTCCCAACACACCGACGCGCAGCTCGAGCGCGCGGCGCAGATCATCGAAGCCGCGGCGCGCGACCTGGGTTTTGGGGCGGGCTCGCCGGACGCGTGAGCACCTGCGCCAGCGCATCGATCGCACGACGCAGCCTGTGCCGGTAGGTGCCCCACGGCAAGTTCAGCGCCGCGGCGGCGGCCCGCTGTTTCGCCGCGCCTTGCAGATACGTTGCGCGAAGCACCGCGGCCAAGTCGGCGTGCGAGGGGCACTGCTCGAGCGCGTCGATCCCCGCGACGAGCCACGCTCGAACTGCGGCGACGCGGTCGGGTTCATCGAAGCGCCGCGCCAACGGGCTGCCGACGAGTCGATGCGCGGCATGGAAACACGACAGGGCCTGCCGAAGCTCGCCAACGTCGATCGCCCGGAGGGCCTTGGGCTCGAGTTCCACCTCCGCCACGTCGACGAGCGTGGAGTAGGGCGCGAGCACGTCCGACAGCGGCCTGCGGCTCGTGATGATCACGGTGAGGTTGGCCCCGGCACCCGCCAAGAGCTCGGCGAAGAACCAGGCAGCCATCCGTTGAAGCTGCTCGAACTCATCGATCACGAGCACCTCCCGGATCGTCCCCCACCCCAACGTCGCAAAGCCGCCGGGCAGGCCCAGGCTACGCAGTCCCTCTCGGGCGGCGTCGACGGTCGGCGTGAGATACGAGGCGGGCACGAAGGTGCTCGCGCGCTGCTCGACCACAGCGGTCAGGTGCGCGAGCACCGACAGCGTGGTCTTGCCAACCCCTGCGTCCCCGCGAAGCACCAACACCAGCGGCCGGGATCCATCGGCCCGCACCGCCGCCTCCACCATCACACGCGCCTCCTCCATCTCGGCAAGCGCCGCGCGAGCCGATGCGAGGGCGACGACGGCCATGCTCGCGCCGGGTTCGCCTGCGGGCTGCATCCTGACTCCGGGCACATCCACGCAACGCACGAGCCGGCCGGACACCTCGCGTCACCACAGCGGGTGACAGCCCAGGAACTTCCCAAAGAGGCGCGTTCGCGCCCTCTCGACGCGGTCACTCGGCTTCAACGTGCCAGCGTGGGAAGTTCCGGGTGTCGCGGAGCGCGCGACCCCCGAGAGAAAAAAATGCACCTGAGTGACATTTTATCGTCCAGGCCCGGCGACGCGTGAGACCGGGCTTCGTCTTCATCAGCATCATGAAGACGTTTGCAAAACTCGTCGGTGGCTTCTTCGCCCTTCTGTTCCTCGCCGCAGGGGTCTTCTACGTCGGCTGGCTCATCCCGCCCGACGCCGAAGACGTGTGCGATCACGTCGAGGAGCTCTCGAAGCAAGCCGGTGTCGAAGCCAAACCCCGCAACGAGTGCCTCGTTCGCTACGGGACGCCGCCGGAGTACGGAAAGATGCCGTGGGTCAAGTGGCTCAAATGCGTCGAGGATGCGCCCTCGCTCGAGGGCGTCCGAGAGTGCCGCGACACCGTCTGACCCTGTTCGAACCGGAACGCCGCACACGCCGGCTACGTCGTATACTCGGACGCGGTGTGGAGGGGACCGAGCCTCGTGCTGGTCGCGCTGGGTGGCATCGTCCCGTTGGGCTGCTCTCCCGCGAGGTTTTCTTGCGTCGACGATGCGCAGTGCGAGGGCGTCGGCGCGAACCCGCGCTGTGAACCCACCGGTTCGTGCAGCCGGGAAGACGACAGCTGCCCGTCGGGTCGGCGATACGGCGAGCGATCGCCGCAAGCGTTTGCCGGGCAGTGCGTCGAGCCCGAATCCGCGTCCACCGGTGTGGCCGATTCTACGGCGTCGACCCTGGGCGGAGGAGTGACGTCGAGCTCCTCCGAAACTTCGGAGTCGGGCTCCACGGCGACCTCCGCAGCGGAGTCAGGCACGACGAAGGACCCCACGACCGGGGATCCGCTGGACCCGTGTCCGGGCTGGTGGGACTGCGCCTGGGAGTCCAGGGTTCGGGTGACGGTCCAATCTCCGGTAGACGAAGAGCTCGAAGACGTCCCCGTTCCCGTTCCCCTCGATGCCCTTCGCCAAGCCGGTCCCGACCTACGCTTCGTCGACGCGAGGGGCGAGGTGCTGCCGCACGAGGTCGACGAGTCGACGGCCTGGGTGCGCGTTCCGTCGCTGCCCGCAGGTGCCGAGCTTCGGATCGATGCCTACTACGGCAACCCATCGGCGGGACCGCAGGACCTGGGCGAAGCCGTTTGGGCCGACCCCTTCGCGCTGGTGCTGCACGGCGCGGAGATCGACGATGCCGCGGGCAACCACACCCCGATGACGACGATCGGCGTCGCGGCGGTGCCGGGCGTCTTCGGCAACGCCATGCGATTCGACGGTGTCGACGATGCCGTCGTCTTCTCGCCCGCGGCGGCGACCACCGACCTGCGTCTCGACGGCATGACGCTCACCGCGTGGCTGCGGCTGGATCCGACGCAGTCCGCAGACTTTCCCAGGATCCTCGACCACGTCGACGCCGCCAGCGCGAGCTCGGGCTGGACGATCGCGCTCACCGAGCCCGCGCCTGGCGAAGGCTGGCGTCTCCGGGTCGACTTGGGCCTCGAGCCGATGGAAGCCCGGGTCACCTTTGCGGAGCCCGTGCCAGCGTCGTGGTTCTTCCTCGCGGTCACGATTTCCGCGCAGGATGAGGTTGGTGCGCGGTTCGACGACGTCGTCTTCGATCCCCTCACCCCGACCGACAAAGGAACCGCGCTATCCGACGCCGAGAACGCACTCGCGGTGGGGCGCTCGTCCCACGACCCGGAGCGCTGGCTCTCGGGGGACCTCGACGAGCTACGCGTCAGCCGTGGTGTACGATCGCAGGCGTGGCTCGACGTCCAGTTCGCCTTCGGCAGCGGCGACCTGGTGTCGCTGTCCGCCCCCGAGCTGCGGCCCGAGAAGCCCTGATGAGCCGCGCGCGAACCCTCGCTACGGCACTCGCGCTTTCGCTTTGTGGGTGTCGCGACGCGAGCTTTACCTGCGAGGACGACGGCGAGTGCAGTCGAGACGGTGCGGCGGGGGTCTGCGAAGTCAACGGCCACTGCAGCTTCGAAGACGACAGCTGCCCTAGCGGTCGGCGGTTTGGAGCACTCGCGCCCGCCGGCATTGCGAACTCGTGCGTTCCCCTTCCGGGCGAGATGCCACACTCGGGCACCGACGGCCTTGCCACCTCGGGCGGCACCACCGACTCCGCTGGACCCACAGGCGTGGAGGGTGGGTCGAGCGCAGCCCCGGACGGCTCGAGCACAGCCACCGGGGCGATCGAAGATCCGTGTCCGGCGGACTGGTGGGACTGCGCGTGGACGCAGCGTCAGCCGGTTCGAATCGAGGCGCTCTCCACGGCCGCGCTGCCGGACTTCGTCATCCCGATTCGAATGACCATGGCCGAGTTCGAGGGCACCGACGACCTCCGCTTCGTCCTCGACGACCAGATGTTGGCCCACCAGTTCGATGGGGAGACGGCGTGGGTCCGCATCCCCGAGCTCCCCGCCGCGCAACCTTTGGAACTGCACGCCTACTTCGGAAACCTCGACGCGAGTCCCCACGAGAGCTCTGCGGCGTGGAGCGAGGAGTTTGCGCTGGTGCTGCACGGCGAGATGAACCTCGACGCGACCGACCGAAACGTGGTCACCGACGCGTTCGGTACGACGGTGGTGGATGGCGTGTTCGGTCAGGCCCGACGCTTCGACGACGACGGAGACGCGGTACTGCTGCAGGCAGGCGGTGCGCTGGCCAATCTGCGCCCCGATGGCCTCACGCTCAGCGTTTGGATCCGGGTGTTGCCCAAGGGTGTCGGAAGCTTCGGACGCATCTTCGACAACATGCCCGACGGGTCGTTGCTGTCGGGCTGGCGGGTCGCCGTGCGCGAGTTCGAAGACCCGTCCCAGTTCCTGTTGCAGGTCGACCGCGGCTTCTCATCGCAACCCGCAAGGAACCAGTTCAGCGACGTTCCCACCTCGCGATGGGCCCACCTGTCGGTTTCGATCTCCGCCGACGGAGACCTCGTCGCGACCATCGACGGCGCTCCGATGACGCTCGAACTCTCCGAGCCCCCCGCGGGAGAGCTGCTCGACGACGCGACCCAAGACATCGCAATCGGCAACCGCACGTCCCCTCTGGACCGTGCGTTCAACGGTGACCTCGATGAGCTGCGAATCTACCGCGGCGTACGATCGGAGGCCTGGCTGCAGGCGGAGCGGGCGTTCGGAACCCAGGCGGTGACGTCGTTCGGGCCGGCCGAGTCGACCCGCTGAACGCCAAAGCATCCTCACCTCCGTGAAATGCACGCCGAGGGCCGCGGGGCACACGAGCCCTGGGCGCACAGCCCCGAGCTGCACCCCCCGCTGCTCTCGCACGCGTCCCCGTCGTCGCGCGGGGCGGTGCAGATCCCCGCCTCGCAGGTGCCGGCCTCGCACGGCGTGTTTGCGTCGCACGCTTCACCCAGCCGCGCGGTGGGGGAGCACACGCCCCCGATGCATGCGGTCAGATATGGGCAGCGCCGCGTCGCGTCGCAGGCATCGCCGCGGGCGACGAAGGTGGGGCCTTCGCAGATCTCCTCGACGCAAGCCGAGCCCGCCATGCAGCGATCGTCGGGGGTGCACGAGCCACCGTTGGGAACCCGCGCGCGACAGATGCCCTCGTCGCAGAACCCCTCGGCTCCGCAGGTCGTGCCCCGGACGCTGCAGTCTTCTCCGGGCGCGAGCACGGTCTCGCACGTCCCGCAGAAGTCCAGGCCAATCGTGCACGACGCCGACGAGTCGCACACGTAGTACTCGACGTCGAGCCCGCAGCCCTTGCCCGCGGCCTGCGTGCCCTCCCAAATCCCGCCGCAGGGCCCGGTCAACTCGAACACCTGCGCTTCGCAAGCGACCTCGGCCAGGTGCGCCTCACAGCCGGCCAAGCCATCGGCGCTCAGGCTCAGCAGCCCCGCGTCTTCGAGCCCAACGTACTGCGGCTCGAACACCGCGTTGCACGACTCCAAGAAGGGGTCGCGACACGCATCGGCCGACTCCACGTCCATGCGTCCGCATCGCAGGTAGAACGCGCAGAAGCTGTCCACGATCGACTCGCAGTAGTCGGACGCCGTGGGCACGGTCTCCCCACCCGTGGAGGTGTCCGCGTCCTCCCCCGGCACGTCGGGCGCGGCCATGCCCGTCGTCCCGGCCGAGACCTCCGCGCCCGATGATTCCCCGGACGTCGTCGACGTCGTCGACTCCACGACGCCGCTCGACCCCACGGATCGCGTGGTGCCAGAATCGCTCGGCCCCGCGGGCGCAGCAGTGCACGCGAGGCTCGAAAGCAAGAGGACGACGACCGTCTCGCGCATGGCGCGGACGCTATCATGAGGGCTGCGTGCTTTGCCGTTGCTCTGGGGCGCCGAGGATCGGACGATGAACACCTCTGGCGACCGATCCACGAGAGCTCTACCGCGACGACCGCGTCGCGTTGTTCGCGGCGGATGAGGTCTTTCTCGTTCGGTGGGACGACACACCGACGATGACGCAGATGGACGCGATGGCCGACTTCTCGCGTCGGTACGAACCGGCAGTCCGCGGCGGGTGCGGGCTCTTCAACCTCGTCGTCTCCGGCAAGGCGAACTTCAGCCCTGAGTTTCGCGCTCGTGCCGCCAAGGTCACCGCCGACCCCACTCGTTTTCGACGGTTTCGGGCGCACGTGATCCTGCTCGATGGGCTCAGGGCGCTGACCGTCCAGATGTTCATCAACACCGTCGCGAGGGTGTCCAACCCGCCCGCTCCGACGACCGCCGTTCGTAGCATCGACGAGAGCGCGCAGTGGGCCGCCCCACACCTGCGCGACGCCGGCTGGACCACGGAGGCACTGCACGATCTGCAGGCCCGGGTGCTCGAAGCACAGCCGCAATAGCGTGTACATTCTGCGCGTGCCCGCCCTCCTCGAGTCTGCGACGCAAACACTCATCGACCAGCTCCGCGAAGTTGGCGGGCGAGGCTACGTCATTCGGCGCGCGAACACGGGCGCACTCGAGGCGTCCCACCCGGTGCTCGACCCCGTGCGCGAGCTGTGCGAAGGCGACACGCGCGACTTCCTGGGCCACGAGGGGCTCTTCTTCGAAGTAGGCGCGGACAGTGGCGCGCTGCTGTGCGCCTTCGTCCACGACACGCGACGAGGCCAGGCCGCGGGCGGTCTTCGCCACTGGCCTTACGCCAACGTCGAAGCGCTCGTCCGTGACGGCCTGCGCCTCGCGGTCGGCATGACCCGCAAGAACGCGATGGCCGGGCTTTGGTGGGGCGGCGGCAAGGGCATCATCGCCCGACGCGACGACGTCGACTGGCGCGACCGGGGCTACCGCGACCGCGTCTACGCCGACTACGGGCGCTTCGTCAGCGCGCTGGGCGGCTGCTACGTCACCGCCGAAGATGTCGGCACCACGCCCGTCGACATGCGCGCGGTCTTCTCCACCACGCGCCACACCACGTGCATTCCTCCCGCCGTCGGCGGCTCGGGCAACCCCTCGGGCCCCACCGCCCTGGGGGTCGTCTCCGCCATGGAGGCCGCGCTCGACGTGCGCGGGCTGGGCACGCTCGAAGGCAAGACCATCGCCATGCAGGGCGCCGGCAACGTCGCCACCTTCATGATGCAGGCCCTGCTCGATCGCGGCGTCGGGTCCATCGTCGCCTCCGACATCAGCGAGGCCCGCCTGTCCGAGCTTCGCACGCGCTTCGAGGGCGCCCCCCTCGAGCTGCGCCACTGTGCGCCCGACGATCTCTCCATCTTCGAGACCCCGTGCGACGTGTTCGCTCCCAACGCGCTCGGCGGCGTGCTCAACCCCGAGACGATCGGCCGCCTACGCACCGGCATCGTGTGCGGCGCCGCCAACAACCAGCTGCTCGACGACGGCCGAGACATGGACGCCCTCGTGCAGCGCGAGATCCTCTACGTCCCGGACTTCGTCGCCAACCGCATGGGTATCGTCAACTGCGCCAACGAAGCCTACGGCGAGGTACCCGACGACCCCGTCATCGCGCAGCACCTCGGCCGCGACTGGGAGCACAGCGTCTTCAACGCGACGCGCCGCGTCTTGCTGAAAGCCAGACAGAGCGGGCAGACGACCGCTGCGGCCGCCAACGCCCTCGCCGACGAGCTCTCCACCCAGCTGCACCCGATCTGGCCGCATCGAGGCCAGCAGATCATCGAAGGCCTCGTCAGCCGCGGCTGGGCCCGGGGCACCCGCGGCTGATCCTCAAAGGCTCCGCACGTCATCCACGGGCGCGGTCCCCGCGACGATGCTCGAAGCCCCGCCCTCGAGTCCGACCCACGCGAACACGAGTTCGCCCTCGACCCGCTCCAGCTGAGGGAATCCCGCTCGGCGAGCCGCCTCGGTCGTGGCCAGGACCGCCGCCTCCGATCGCGTGCCCCCCTTCGTGACGCGACGCAGCCGGATCTCAGCCCCGGATTCGACCGTCTCCAGCCAGGTCACGGCGACGCTCTGGGGGTCGAGCCAGACCACGTCCACGCGACCGATCGGCGCGCCGTCATCCACCTCCACCGGCACCGAGAACGGCCCGTCCCCACCGGCAAACGCGACGCGCACGTGCCCTGGATTCGTCGCGCCAGAGAACCACGCGACCGCGATCTCATCGCCGTGCGTCGCCACGGCCGGACCGTTGACGGGACACCCCTCGATGCGCCACCCGTCCGCGCCCAAGCGACGACGCTCCTCGCCCGGCCCAGCGAGCCAGACGTCCCGCACCTCGTCGTCGCCGCGGTCGCGGTACGCCACGACGGGACCGCGGGGCGTGTTCGCGGCCGCCGTCTGGCAGCAGTCACACACGCGATCATCCACGACGCGACGGTCCGAGACTCCCGCAGCGCCGATCGTCGCGGCGTGCAGCTGCATCGCACCCCCATGGCTCGTCGTCGACGCGCGCCCGTCGAGCCAGAACACGCTGATCGCATCTTCGGGGCTGGCCGCCCACGAGACGAACCCGAACTCTGGGCCTTCGGTCGCATCGGACAACGGTCCCTGCTGCGCCCATGGACCCGCCGCGCCCTTGCGTGCCCATTGCAGGTCGTAGCCCCCCTCCCGCAGCTGTGGCCACGCAGCGAGCCACCCGCTCGACGTCGCCATCACGCTAGGCACGTCGGCGAAGTTTTGCAGCAGTCGCGCATCGGCCACGACGGTCTCGGTCGCGCCGCCCCACCGCCGTGCGCGTAGACGAAGTCCCTCGCCGTCGGGCTCGACCCAGCTGAGCGTGACGCCTCCGGGCCCTGCCGTCAGACGCGGGGACGCGGCACCCGACCGGGCCGCGACCTCGACCGGGCGCACCCTCAGCGTCGGCGCCGCCCGGCGCTGCTCCTGCGGCGCCTCGCGCTGTTCGGGCTCACCCCGACAGGATGCCAGCAGCAACGAGGCAGCAAACGCGCTTCGGGATCGCACCGACGCAGTGTCGCACGTGGCGAGTTGCGTCACTCCTCGGCTTCGACCGACGCGAGCCGGTGCGTCGCGTGGCAGTCGAGTTCGGTGCCTCCCACGACGCCCGACACCTGAACCTCGAGCGTGCCTTCGAGAACCCCGGCGCGGATCCGACCTCGCGCGCGGGCCGTCGCCTCGATGTCCCCGCCGAACTTGGTGTCGTGCCCGCCGACCTCCCAGCTCCCGTCGATATCGACGCCGCCGTGCATGCGAACCGGAGCATAGCCATCGACGTTGATTCCGACGTGGCCGTCGTCGTCGAGGTCGACCCGCAGCGCGCCGTCGTCTTGGTACGCCGACACCCACTCCACCGACTCCGCGTCCCGCTCGCACGCCAAGTAGGTGGTGCCCGCCGCCTCGAAGGGCCCGCAGGCACCCACACACGAGGTCACGGTCGCGCGGGTCTCATACGTCCCCGAGACCTCGTTCCCGACCCCGTCGCCCTCGGGGAGCGAGGTCACGACGTCGGCGTCGAGGTAGTCATCGCCCGCCTCGGTCGGCGCTTCGCTCTGCGCGTCGCAGCCGGCTCCCAAGAGCCCGAGTACAGCCCCACCAAGCAAGAATCGCCACATCCCAGCGCGCGTCTACCATCGCACGCGGCTGCAGGAAAGGGCGCCGAGGCGGCCGATGATGACGGATGCCGGAGGGTCTGCCATCCTCGGGCTCAATGCGGGTCGAAACGCTGAGCCTGGTCGTCTGCGTCACCTGGAGTCTCGTGGGCTGCGCCTCCGAAGCCTCTAGCGACACCGACACCGACACCGACACCGACGGCACGTCGAGTTCGAGTTCGACCAGCGGCGCCGACACGAGCTCGAGCGGCGATGCGGCGTGCCAAGAGCTGACGATCGACCTCGGCGACGAACCCTGCGTGCGCTTCGGCGAGCACGAGCTGGCCGACTTCCTCGACGACTGCGGGCCGGTCACATGCGCCCCGCGCTCAGGCCCGGGTGACGGTCGATTCCCACTCGGCCTCAGCGTCGGGCCCGACTGCACGTTTCAAGGCATCTTCAGCGAAGACCGCATCGGCGGCTGGGCGCAGCTCGTCGACGTCGAACGCGACGGCCTGTCGACTCCGGTCGCGTTCTGTGCCGTGCAGGACACCACCCCCAGCGGGTACACCGTCGAGTTCGAGCAGGGCGCGGTCGCGCGTCAGACGTTCGACCCCGCCGGCGCCATCTCGTTGGGCGACCCCGTGCTCCGAGTCCGCCCCGCGACCGACTGCGGCGCAGACTGTGGTTTCTCCCTCGCCTTCGACCGTCTCGATGGCGGCTTCGACGCGGGCACGCCAGGCCTCATCAGCGAGCTCGACGACTCCGGCACGCTCACCCAGACGCTGGACGCGACGGCCGACGAGGTGCCCGCCGAGTTCGCCGACCGCCCGTGGGTGTTCAGCATCGACGTGAACTACTGCATTCAAGCCGGTGAGGCGTGCTCGATGATCAACCCCAACACCGAGGCCATGGATGCGTTCTCCGCGTTCGCGATGGTCATGGTGCCCGAAGGGTCGTAGCGCCGCGATGAGCGTCCTGTACATCGCCATCCCCGTCGCCCTGTCCATCGCCGGCCTCGCCTTGTGGGCCTTCGCCCGCGCCGTGAAGCAAGGGCAGATGGACGACCTCGAGACGCCCGCGATGCGCATCCTGCACGACGACGACGGCTACGAGCCGCCCGAATAGCGCGATGAAATCGGCGGGAATCACCGCCGAGCCTCCGTTGTTGAATCAACCCGCGCCCGCCGCGTTTGCAAAGGATGACGATGACGAAGCTCAGCACCCGCGCCTCCTTGTTCGGCCTGCTCACCCTGGTCTTCGCGGGGCTCTCCGCGGCGGTCTGCGTGCTCATCGCGTTCGGCGCCATGGGCCTGGGCACCTGGGTCGCCCTGGTCGAGGGCGGCTCGTTCGGCGGTGGCGCAGCCATCGGGGCGCTCGGCGTCTTCGCGGCGTTCGTGGGCCTGGTCTTCAGCGCGGTGCAGGGCTTCGCAGGCGTGCTCATCATGCGCGGCCGGTCGCTGGGCATGGCCCTGGGCTTCCTCTTCGCCGCTCTCGCCGTCATGACCGGCCTGGGCGGCGCCTGGATGAGCCTGGCCTACGGCGCCTTCGGCCTTTGGGCGCTGTGGACCAGCCGCGAGCAATTCCACTAGACCTAGAGAAACATTGACCCGTCGCGCCACCAGGCCGCCACATCCCCCGATGTGACGGTCTGGCTACGTTTCGGGTCTGCGATTTCGCTCTGCCCACTGCTGGCGTGTGCCGACGCGCCGCGCACCGAGGACCAGGGCATCGGCACGGCCGCCGCGACGACCGGCCCGGGCGTTCCCGCAGGCACCTCCACCGACGCGCCGGGGGGCACCGGCGCCCCCGGAGACACCGACGCGGAAGGGTCGAGCGAGGGGTCGGGCGACGCGCCTGTGCTCCTCGACGTCGGCGCGCCCGATGGCACGGGCCCCAAGGGCGGGACCGGCGACGGGCTCGGCTGCGAGTACATCGACGTGCTCTTCGTCGTCGATATCTCCGCCTCGATGTCGGAGGAACGGGCCAACCTCGCCGCCAACTTCCCCAACTTCGTCGAGGTGCTCGACGCCTACGTCGAGGACAATGGCGCCCTGGGCTACCGCGTCGGCGTGACCAACTCCAGCATCAACGCCACCTACGGCGGCTGCGAGACGACCATGGGACTCGACGGCACGATGGTCGCCTGGGGCGGCGGCTTCTTGAACATGAGCGACTGCGGAACCGGGGGCACGCCCTGGCTCGACGGCCCTGCGCCCGACATGGCGGCCAACTTCAGCTGCCTCGCAGAGAACCCGATCCCTCAAGCCAACACCCTGAGCGACTGCGGCGCCGAGCGGCCCCTGGGCGTGATGGAGCGCTTCGTGGACGAGGCGAACGGCGGCGCAAATGAGGGGTTCTACCGCGGTGAGCAGTCGCTGTTCGTGGTCGTGAACCTGACCGACGAAGACGAAGACGCGATGTACACCGACACCACGCCCGCGGCCACCAAGGCCGCCCTCGACGGGTTCGCTGGCGGTGAGGAACGCTACGTCGCGGTCACCATCGCCGGGCCCGAGGCGTGCGAGTCGGCGTTCGGGGAGGCGGACTACGCCGAGACGCTCGAGACGTTCACCGACATGGTGCCCAACGGCTACTTCGGCAACATCTGCGACGGCGACCTGGCCGACTCCCTCGCCCAGGCGCTCGCGCTGATTCAGTCGTCGTGCGACGCCCTGCCGCCGCCCGAGGGCTAGCCCATGTCGCCGGCGCCGGAGCTGCTCGACGACGAGCTGCTGCTCTCGCCACCGCTGCTCGAGCTGCTCGAGCTGCTCGAGCTGCTCGAGCTGCTCGAGCTGCTGCTGCCCGAATCGGAGCCGCCCGACGTATCACCGGTGGTGCCCTCGAACGGCAGCCGGCACTGCCCCTGCGCGTTGCAGGTCGCCTCGGCGTCACAACAGCTCGTGTCGTCGGCGCACCAGTACGCAGCCGCGTCGGTGGGAACGCACGCGTCGCGGCACAGGTAGTCCTCGGCCGTGGCGTCTTCTCCAAACACGCGCAGCGCCGAGCAGAACTGCGAATCGTCCGAGCACGCCGAGCAGCTCAACGACTCGTCGCTTCCTTCGCAGCACACCTCGCTGGGCACGCCCGAGGTCGACGACGACGTGGAGGCCGGCGCCCCGGTCGTGGTGGTGGGATCGGTGGTCTCGGGCGGGGACGGTGGCGCTCCGTCGGTCTCCGCGGGCGGGCCGTCGTCGTTGCACGCCGCGAGCAGGACCAGCGCGATTGCAAGCCGGCGCACGCTACATCACCAATCCACCGTCGACATCGACGGTACGGCCGTTGAAGTAGTCGCACTCGATGATGAACTTCACCGCGAGCCACAGGTCGTCGGGGTCGCCGATCCGGCCCACCGGGATTGCCGCGACCAGAGCGTCGCGCGCCTTCTGGTTCATGCCGCGGGTCATCGGCGTCTCGACCATGCCGGGCGCGATGGCGCCAACGCGAATGCCGTACTTCGCGAACTCCCGCGCCCATGTCACGGTGTTGGCAGCCAGCGCCGCTTTGGCGCTGACGTAGTTCGACTGACCGCGGTTTCCATGCCGCGCCACCGAAGACATGTTCACGATGACGCCGGGCTTGTCGCCCTCTTCGACCATCTTCGCGACCACTTCGCGGACCATGAAGAACGCCCCGGTGAGGTTGACCCCGATCACCGAGTTCCAGTCTGCGGTCTTGAACTTCTTGATCGCCCCGGTCTCGCGGTCCTTCTTGACGACGAGCTGATCTCGCAGAATGCCCGCGTTGTTGATCAGGCCGTTGAGCCCGCCCATCGATTGGTGCGCAAAGGCGACGAGCGCCTCGCAGTCGGTTTCGCTGCTCACGTCGCACCGCGTGCGGTGGATGCCCTCGGGCAAGGAGGCGAGCCCCTCCTCATCGACGTCGGCTGCGGTCACGCTGGCCCCGGCAGCGGCGAGCTGAGTTGCAAAGTGGGCTCCCATCCCGCGGGCTGCTCCCGTCACGATGACCTTGAGGCTCGATAGTTCCATAATGGGTCCGCGCCTTATAGCAGGTTGCGCGGCGCGCACGGGTTGTGGATGAGGTGCGCTATACGGAAGCCGCCGGGCGGCATAAATTCCCAAGGTGGCCGCAGACTTGATCCCGCTGATGAGGGCAAGCGTGATCCAGGGCAACCTGGCCGAGGCCGAGCGCCTGGGGCCCGAGGTGGGGGCAGAGATTCGGGCCGGCATCAGCCCGCGCATCGTCGAGGCCGTCGAGCGGGCCAGCAAGCTCGCCTGGCTGCCCCTGCGCCACGACATCGAACTGTCGGCCAACGTCGCCCAAGTCATGGGACAAGCGCAACGCGTCGAGTGGGCGCGAGCGTCGATGCTCCGATCGCTGCGCACGCCTCTGCTCGAGCCGCTGTGGAAGGCCGCGTTTCGTGTCTTCGGGATGTCGCCCGGCGCGCTGTTTCGTGCGGTGCCCTCGGGGTGGAAGGCGGTCTGCCGCAATGTAGGGGCCGTCACCCACACACCGCGACCGGGCGCGGCGCACCTGGTCATCTCCTGCGCGCCCGACGTGTTGCTCGACGCGGACGACTACCTCGGGGGCATGTGCGGCACCTTCAGCGCCCTGCTCGATATCGCCGAGATCCCCGGCACGGTCGACCTGCAAGACATCGATTCCCGCCGAGGACGGGTCGTGTACGAAGCGCGGTGGGGTCGCGGCCTCTCGACCTGACGGTGCTACACTCGGCGTGGTGTCGACGCCTCGCGCGACCGGACTCGGAGGCTCCCCGCGCTCAGCGGCGTTCCTCGAACGCGCCCGGCAAGAGGCCGACCGATACGGGCCCGACCCGTGGATCTTCGTCCGAGAGCTGCTGCAAAACTCTCGCGACGCCGGAGCGACCGCAGTCACCTTCGTGGTCGAGGAGGACGACGGCTGGGAGCGGGTCCGATGCGTCGACGACGGAGAGGGCATGTCGTTCGACCACGCGCGACGCTACCTGTTCGCGCTCTACGCCTCGAGCAAGGAGACCTCCAGCAACCAGGCCGGCAAGTTTGGCGTCGGCTTCTGGTCGATCCTCCGCTTCGAGCCGGTGCACATCACGATCCGCTGCTGCACGCGCGCCGGAGAGTCTTGGGGGCTCAGACTCGACGGCTCGCTCGAACACGCGCGCCGCGTCGAGGGCTTGTCCGAGCCGGGCACCGAGATCCTGCTCGAGCGCCGAGGCGGTGACGGTCGGCTCGAACACCGGGTCTACGACGCCGTCTGGCAGAGCGCGCGATACCTCCACCGCCGCGACGACGGCCGCGCCGCGCTGCCCATCACCGTCAACGGCCGCCGCGCCAACGCCGAGTTTGCCCTCGAAGCGCCCAGCGCCGCCTTTCGCCGGGGCTCGGTTCGCGGGGTCGTCGGCCTCGGCCCCGCGCCGCGCGTCGAGCTCTTCTCGCGCGGCCTGAGGGTCCGCGCCGCCGCCTCCCTCGACGACCTGGCCGCACCCACGGGTCGTCACACGGCGCGCATGCGCGTCCAGTTTCCCGAGCTCCCCGGAGGCCTCGCCCCCCAAGCGCTGCTCGAGAGCGACGAACTCCAGGTCATGCTCAGCCGCTCGGACGCGCGCGACAACCGAGCGCTCAATCGCCTGGTCAAGCTCGCCCAGCGGGAGCTCGAGCGCCTCATCGACCGACAGCTCGCTCAGGTCCGCCCCCGCTCGCTGCCGCGCCGAGTCTGGGACTTCTTCTCCGACCATCTGCGCGAGTCTCTGCTGCTTCGCACCATCTTGGGCTCGGTGCTCGGTGCCGCCGTCGCCTTGGTGATCGGGTGGGTCCTGTGGGGTGACGCCGCGAACACGATCACGACGGCGCAGCGACCAACGATCCGCGAGGAGGTTGGAGCGCCTGCACGGGGCCCCACCATCGCGGGACCGCGCCCCTACAAGGACCTCGCGGCTCGATACCGCGGGCCGCGTGTCGACGTCCTCGAGCCGGCGTCGGCCGAGCCGATCCGCCTGCGCTACACACCGGCCCGCCAGCGGCTGCACTTCGCCTCACTCGTCTCCTCGTCCCTCGCCGCAGACGGCTCCCCGGTCATGGAATCCGAGCTCGACGAGACCTCGCCCTACCCCGGGCTCACCTGCGATCGAAACTGCACCGAGGTCGAGGTCCTCGTGCAAGGCCCCGGCGCCATCCGCCTTCCTGTCCCCACCGGACACCGCATGGTCTCCCGCTCTCTCAGCGTGCAGGACGAGCCCCAGCCGCTCCGCATGGCGCGCGATGGCCACCCGGTGGTGCTCCTCGACGACGCGGTGCCGCGCATGGCCACCTATCGCACGGTGGCGGGCCCAGACCCCGCGCCGCGCACTCGACCTCGCGTTCCCCGTGCCCTCCCTCGCGACCTTCGCACCCTCGCGTCGTCGCTGCGGCCCAAGATGGTCGAGGACCGGGTCGAAGCGCTGCTCGCAGAGGTCCAAGCGCGGGTCCGGTACGACCGCACCGCCGAGATCTCCGAGCTTCACACCGCCGCGCTCGACACCGGGTTCGTCAAGCGCACCCTCGACATCGGCGCGGGCGACTGCGACGTGCAGAACGGCCTGCTCGTGGCGCTGCTTCACGCCGCCGACGTCGAATCGCGGCTCGCCGTCGGCTTCATCGGCTCCGACGGCCAGACCTTCCCGTGGCTCCACGCGTGGGTCGAGTACCGCGACGCCTCCGGGGCCTGGCACATCGCCGACGCCAGCGATGGATCCCCCGACGCGTCACCTCCGCCGCTGCCGCAGAGCCAGGCGGTCAGGCCGTCCCCGCGCCCGCCCACGTCTCCCAGGCCCCGCCTCGAGCCCGCGTCGGAGCCCGAGACCGTGGTGCCCGCGCCGTCTCCATCGCCGACCGCCGCCGAGCCTCCCTCGCCGGATCGAGCCGACTCCCTGCTGGGCACCATCGCCCGAGTCGACGCGCGCTACCAGTGGCTCGTACGCGGCGTGCCGGTCGTGCTCTTCTTGCTCGCGGCGTGGTCGGTGCTCGGCGCCCGCACCTCCCGGGCGGTCAAGCTCGACGACGCGCCCGACCTCTCCCGGCTCCTGCGCGGCGTGCTGCAGCAACCCGGCGCCTTCGCGCAGATGTCGGCCCTCTTCACGCGGGCGATCGTCCCGTGCATTGGCGGCAAGGCGATCTCGATCAATCGCGCGCGCGAGCTGGCCGCTTCGGGGCGCCTCTACAGCACCGCGTCGCGGACCCCGCTGGCCCGGCGAGCCCTCGAGGCAAAGGCCGTCGTCCTCGACGTCACCACGCCCGAGGGCCGCACCGTCGCCGACTCGCTGGGCGCGATCGACCTCGACCGCTGGGCGGGCTGGCTCGACCGAGCCACCCAATCCGCCCTGACCCAAGCGGTCAACCGCACCCTCGAGCGGCGCGGCGAGGACTGGTCGGTGAGCCTCGCTACCGGCATGCCCTCGGCGGTCACCGTGCTCGACCTCGGCAAGCTCGGCGCCAAGATCCCGCAGTGCAGAGGCGCCCGCATCGTGCTGGTCGACCCCGCATCCCCTGGCATCGCGCGGGCCGTCGAGGCCGGTCAGCGAGCGCCTCGCCTCGGGGCACTCATGCTGCTCGATCGGCTCGCCGAGCGACTCGACCTCGAGCGGCCCCGGCGTGCGGCCCTCCTCAGCCGTGCGGCCAAGGACGCACTCTCGGAGTCATTTCCCGCATGAGCGACGCCGTCGATCTGGGCGCGCTGCTGACGATCGATGTCGGCTCCGAGCTCCGCAAGCTCTCGTCAGCGCAGCTGCAGGGGCCCTGGCAGATCCCCGCCGAGATCGCCCGCCGCGCGATCCGTGGGGGCGCCACCACCGTCCACATTCGCACGCGCCGCGGCGCGGTGGAGGTCGAAGACGACGGGGCGCCCATCTCCACCACCGTTCTTCGGGCCACGGCCGCGCTGTTGCAGTCGGAGGCCACCAACGAGGTCCGCCACGAGGCGCTCACCTCACTCGAGCACGCCGGAGGCCTCGCCTTGCTCGCGGTCTGCGGCCTGGCCAAGAAGACCCTACACATCGAGGTCGAGTCGGCCGAGGCGACGCTCGTCCTGCGGGCCAACCATCGCCGCTCCACGCTCGAGCGTCGGCCTGCGAGTGGTCGCGCGCGCCGCCGAAACGTGGTGCGCGTCGAGTCACCCGCGCTCGACCGCCGGCAAGTGCAAACCTGGTTGCGAAGCGTCGCTCGATTCGACGGCGACCGCATCCACCTCGATGGACACCCGGTGCCCTCGGCGTGGAAGGACACCTTCATCCACGGCCGTCTCAATCCGCCCACGCCCGGACGCATCGGCCTGCCGCACCAGGGCGAGACCGCTCACGTGTGGCTACTCGAGCACGGCATCATCACCGGGCACCTCACCGTTCCCGACGCGCCGATCTTCGAAGCCGCGATCGAGATGGGCAGCGAGGCGACCGACCTCAGCGCGGCGCGCCTGCGCGAGGCGACCATGCCCCACATCGCGCACATTGTGGCCGGCGCCGTCCAGCTCGCTTGCGCGTTCGGGCCGCGCACCCACAGCCTCGATCCCACACAACGCGCCCGATTCGCGCGTCTGCTGATCAACGCCGCGCGGCGCCGCATCGACCTCGAGCGCGTCGTGCAGGTGCCCATCTTCAGGGTCATCGACGGCGAACAACAGCGCCTGGCGAGCCTGCTCGAGCTCCGGCGCGCCGCCTCCGACGGCAACACGCTGCCCGCGCTGTATCCATCGCAAGACCCCGACGGCTTCGCGCTCGGCGAGCGCCTCACGCTCATCGCCGACGCCACCGAGCGGACCGGGCTCGCCGAGGTGCTCGGCTCGAGATTTCGACCTCCCAACCCGCGCGAGAGGGGGCGTTCCGCCCGTGCAGCGGTCAAACAATGGAGTGAAACGCTCGGGCGCGTGGCGTCGCGCGTGCTGCATCCGTTCGGCGCTCGACCCGTCAATCCCAGCTCGGTGACGCCCGAGGAGACTCAGTTCGTCCAAGCGATGCGCGCGCAGCTGAACGGAGGGCGAGGCGCCGCCACCGACGTCCAGCTGTGCGAGGGGTCCGGACCCGTGCGTACAGGCGGCAAGGGTCGCGACATCCTGCTGCTTCCGCGCCACAACGAAGCCGTCCGATCGGCGATGGCGGCCGTCAGCGCAGACCCGTCTTGGGCCTATCCCGCCGCGTTGGCGCTGCTGCAGGGCGAGGGGTTGCCGTCACTGCGCGGTCGCAACCGCTGGCGCGACGCGTGGAGCTGACGGACGACCGACCATTCATGGCGCTCCCGCGCCGATCCTTCACGCGAATCTGCGATTTCGGTGTGCGAAAGGGCAGCCTCGGACGCCTGCCTCACCGCACGAAGCCTGGTACCGTGTGCACCGGTCGAAGCTGGAGATCCATGCATAACCTCAATCGATTCCTTGGGCTCAAACGCATTCCTTCCGCCCTGACAGGCGCAGCACTCGTCGCCCTGGTCCCCTCGACCGCGCTGGCGATGGATCCCTTCATCGACAGCAGCGACCTCATGCAGACCGAGGCCGCCAACAGCGGCGCGCCCATGGCCGTTGCAGACATGAACGGCGACGGTCTCGACGACATCGTCCACCTGCACCGTACCCGCTACCTCCAGATCGACTACCAGCAGGAGGACGGCACCTTCGTGCTGGGCGACGAGTACGACACCATGCAGGGCGCCTGGGGCATGTCGGTCGCCGACGTCGACGGCAACGGCTTCAACGACATCTTCATCGGTGACGCGTTCAACCGCAAGGATCTCTACCTCGCCAACGATGACGGCACCGGCTACACGGTGCAGGACATCGGCGGCACGGGAATCTTCGTCCAGTGCTCGAGCTTCTCCGACATCAACAACGACGGAGACCTCGACATGTTCATCTGCGCCGACACGAGCAAGTCGCTCGTCTTCCACGGCGACGGCACCGGCGCGCTGAACCCGACCTACGAGACCCTCGACCCCGTCTCCACGGTGCCCACGGGCGGAAGTGACGCGAACTCCGGCAACTACGGCAACGTCTGGAGCGACTTCGACCTCGACGGCGACCCAGACCTCTACATCTCCAAGTGCCGCCAGGGCATCGCCAACCCCGACGATGGTCGCCGGCTCAACTCGCTGTTTCAGAACAACGGTGACGGCACCTACTCCGAGGTCTCCGACTCGGTTGGCCTTCTTCCTCGCGGACAGACGTGGGCTTCCGACTTCGCCGACATCGACAACGACGGCGACATGGACGCGTTCATCCTCAACCACCTGGACTTCCCCGGTGACGCTCCCAGCGACTTGTACGAGAACGATGGCGGGACCTTCACGGCCATCAGCGACGCCGCCGAAGTTCGCACCGCCCTCGATTCCGTCGGCACCGGCATTCAGACCGTGTTCGCCGACTTCGACAACGACGGGTACATCGACCTCCTCATCTCCTCGGGCGGCAGCGGGGACCACCAGATCCTGTTCAACGACGGCGACGGCACGTTCACCCAGGACAACGCGGTCCTCCCGACCGGCAACCGCACCATGCAGAGCTTCGCCATCGGCGACCTCAACAACGACGGTTCGGTCGACATCATGGCGGGCTTCGGTGCTGGCTTCAACCAGTTCACGGGCGCTCCCGACCTGCTCTTCCTCAACCCGGCGACCGACGACAACAACTGGCTGAAGGTCCACCTCACCGGCGTCGAGAGCAACCGCTCGGCCGTGGGTGCGGTCATCCAGATCACGGGCAGCTGGGGCACGCAAACTCGCGAGATCCGTGCGGGCGAGAGCTACGGCATCAGCCACAGCCTCATCGAGCATTTCGGCCTCGGCGAAGACGAGACCGTCAGCATGACGATCACCTGGCCCTCGGGCACCGTCGACACCATCGACGAGATCACGGGCAACCAAACCGTCAACATCTCCGAGGGGTGCCAGACCGAGTTCTTCATCGACGCGGACGAAGACGGCTTCGGCGACCCCGAAACGGGCGTCACCGGCTGCATCGCACCCGAGGGCACAATCCTCGACGGCACCGACTGCGACGACGACAACGAGAACAACTTCCCGGGCAATGTGGAGGTCTGTGACGGCGAGGACAACAACTGCGACGGCGAGGCCGACGAAGGCCTCGACGACTGCGCGGCGGGCAGCAGCTCGGGTGGTGACGACAGCAACAGCGGGACTGGCGGCGAGAGCGACAGCGACGGCCCCACGACCGACTCCGAGAGCACCACCGGCCCGGTCGACCCCACGTCCGACTCGGACACCGAAGGCGACACCGACGACAGCGCCGGGCAAGGCGGGGGCGGCGGAGGTTGTGCTGTCTCCACGCCCAGCACCGACGGCGCGCTCATGCTCCTGTTGCTCGGTTTGGGCGCTCCGCTGGTGCGTCGCCGCAAACGCTGCTAGCCCCAAAGAGGAAGCCTCATGACGACGCGCCGAATCGCGACTCTCAGCTGGCTGTTGGGGGCGAGCGCTTCGGCGCTCGTGCCCGCGCTCGCCCACGCCGCCCCAACGCAGCCCGGTGAGCTGGTCAACGACCTCTTCCTCCCCGAGCAGTGCTCGTTCTGCCACGGCTTCGCCAACGCCGTGGCCGACCTCGACGACCCGCCCTACTCGCCGTTCAACACGTGGCAGGGCACGATGATGGCAAACGCTGCGCGCGACCCAGTGTTCTGGGCCGGCGTGGCCGTCGCCGAAGTCGACGACCCCGAGGAGACCCAGGCGTGCATCCGCTGCCACTCGCCGCGCGCCTTCCTCAACGGCAACGAAGAGGTCATCCGCATTCAAGACCTCGGACCTGGCGAGGAGTCCGGCGTCGAGTGCGAGTTCTGCCACCGCGTCGAAGAGGACATCGGCGTCGAGCCCGGCAACGCCCAGTACACGATCTCCGACACGCTGGGCCCTGCGGGCAACAACGTCCCGCGTCACGGTCCGTGGGACTACTCCGACGGCGTGCCCGAGCCGCCGCACGACTACGTCTTCGACCCCTACATCACCGAGTCGCGTTTCTGCGGCACCTGCCACGACGTGACCACCCCGGCCGAGCGCGTCGATGACGACGGCGTCGGCTTGGGCGTCTCGTTCAACGAGCAGCGCACGTACTCCGAATGGGTCAACTCGGCCTACTCGCAGCCCGGCGAGAATTTTGCCAGCTGCCAGGACTGCCACATGACGCCGGTGGCCGACAAGCCAGGCTGCTCGGATCACGTCAACCTCCACACCCACGCCGAAGGCGGCAGCCGCCACGACTTCAACGGCGCCAACCGCTTCATGCTCGAGCTGCTCCGCGAGGAGTACGGCGACAACGGACTCGCGGAAGTCGCCAGCATCTACTTCGACCTGAACATCGAGCGGATGGACGAGTTCCTCGCAACCGCCGCCACGCTCGAGGTGCAAGCACCCGAGTCGTTCGACGCAGGCGAAGGCTTCGAGGGCCTACAGGTCACCGTCACCAACAACACCGGTCACAAGCTGCCCAGCGGATACTCCGAGGGCCGCGTCATGTGGATCGAGGTCATCGGTCGCTACGGCGACGACGTCTTGTTCAGCTCCGGCGCGTGGAATGCCGACGACGGGATTCAGGTCGACCCGCAGCTGCGCACCTATGAGGGTGTGGCCGAGGACTACGCCGACGGCACGCAGTTCCGCCTGCTGCGCAACAACCATTGGCTCGAGGACACGCGCATTCCTCCGCTCGGCGCCACGCCCGATCTCGAGACCGACCCGGTCGGTACCCGCTACACGCTCCGGCCCGACGGCACCTGGCCGAACTACGACATCACCAGCTACGCCTTCGAGGGCGTGGACGGCTTGATGGACGCCACGCCCGACGACCCCGACGACGACACGCTCGAGCTCACCGTTCGCGTCCGCTACCTCATCAACACGCCCGAGTACATCTCGTTCCTCGAGGCCAACGGCGGTGAGGCCGGCACGCACGTCGCGGGCCTGTTCGACGAGATGGGTGGCGCGACACCAACCACGCTCGCAGAGCAAGTGCTGCAGATCCCACTGGACGGCCTCGACCGACCCCCAGGCGGATCGTCGAGCTCGGGGAGCGGGTCCGAGTCCTCCACCGGGGGCGGCACGGGTCCTGGCACCACCACGGCTCCGGCAGAAACCGAAACCTCCCCGACCATGCCCACGACCGCCGATGACTCCTCCTCGGGAGGCCCCGCTGCCGGAGGCGGAGACGAGGGCTGCGGCTGCACGCAAGGAGGCCCCGGCGGCGCGATGGCCTTCGTCCTCGTGCCACTGCTCGTGCTTCGACGCCGCCGCCGTCTTTAGGTCTCCGCCAGATCGGGCTACGCTGGCGCACCTCCGTGGACCCCTATCTACGCACGCCCGACGTGATGGACTGCCGCGACCCCGCGACGGGCGAGCTGCTCGGCGAGGTGCCGCGCATGAGCGAGGACGAGGTCGTCGCCGCGATCCATCGGGCGCGCTTCCTCCAGCCCCGATGGGCGGCCCTGCCGTCCGAGAAGCGACGCGTGGTGCTGCAGGGCGTGCTCGACCGCGTGCTCGCGACGCAGGACGAGCTGTGCCGCATCGCGGCCCACGACAGCGGCGAGACCATGCTCGATGCGATGGTCCACGAGATCATCCCGGTCGGCCGCGCGCTTTCAGCCCTGCTCGAGCGTGCGCGACCGTCGGTGCTTCCATGGCGGCAGAGCGCGGCGCCGCGAGGCCGACACAGCCTCCCGGGCATTCTCGGGTTCTTCACGCCCGGATACCTGCCGCTGCGAAACCTGCTCGTCCCGATCGCGCCCGCGCTTCTGTCGGGGAGCGCCGTCGTCGTGAAGGTCTCCGACCGCGTCGCGTGGTCCGCCATGCAGTTTGCCGAGCTCGTACGCGACGTGTTGTCCGAGCATGGTCACCCGCGTGAGCTGGTCCAGCTCGTCACGGGCACCGTCGAGAGTGGCGAAGCCCTGGCGTCCGCGGGCCCCGATCGAATCACCTTCGTCGGGACCGCAGAGACCAGCCGATCCGTAGCCGCCGCCGCGTCCGCCTCCCTCACGCCGGTGTCGTACGGCATCGAGGTCTGCCACCCGATCATCGTCAGCCAGTCCGACGACCCCGACCACGCCGTTCAACCCGCCATGCGCCGCATCTTCGCGGCCGCGGGTCAACTCCACGGCGGCGCGCCGATCGTCTACGTGCACCGCGCGAACTACGATCGGTTCCTGCGCCGTGCATCAGCGCTGATCTCCCGGCTCGAGCTCGGCTCCCCCCTGAGCACCAGCATCGACTGCGGCCCGCTCATCACGGCCGGGCGCATCGACCCCCTCGAGCGGCTGCTCGACGACGCGGTCTCCAAGGGCGCATCACTACGCGTCGGAGGGCAGCGGCGCGACGACTTGGGGCCCACCTACTTCGCGCCCACGCTGCTCTCGGGCGTCGACGCATCGATGCTCGTCACCCAGGAACGGCTGCTCGGGCCCGTCATGGCGGTTTGCCCCTACGAATACCTCGACCAGCTCCCCGGGCCGCCGCCGGGGCCTTCTCGCGTCGCCAAGGAGATCGAGCGGGCGATGCGAGCCGTCCCGCTCTACCCCGCCCGCGAGCCCACGTTCGCCTTCCTCGAGAGCGCCGCGCGAGCTGCCTACGGCCGCAACGTTCGCACCCGCGCCTCCGCCCTTGCGTCGGTGACTCGGCACGGCCTGGCCGACCTCCGTGCGCGCGCCCTCGAAGCCATCCGCTGACGCGGTGGGGTCAGCCCACCACAACGCTCCACGACTCCAGTTGATAGGCTCAGCTCATGATCAGGCTCGAGCTGTGCGTCGTCGCGATGATCACGGTGCTGAGCGCGTGCAAGGACGACCCGCCGGCCACGCCACCGCGCAAAGTCGACAAGAAGGTCGACACCACCCGCATCCCGGCGCCCAACCACTCGCCCCAGCAGCTGATGGATCCGGGCAAGCCGCGTCGAGTTTCGCAGAAAGGCTCGATGGAGGCCGACCTCTCGGGCCGACGCCAACACTTCTCGTTCTTTCCCCGTGGCACCAACGTTGCGGTTCAACACGCCGACACGGGTGCATCGTGGGTCGAGATCGAAGGCGCTCTCTCGGACGAGGGCAAGCCGTCGCTCTCGTTCCACCTCGAGCCGCTGAAGCTCGACCGCAAGGCGCTGCCCGCAACCTTCGTCGCGGGCGACGCCAAGGAAGGTGCGCCAAAACTCTCCGTCACCTACGCGATGGGCCCCTCGGAGATGTGGTCATCCAAGGAGGCCAGCGACGACCCGATCCGCGTGACCATCGAGTCGCTCGAGGGCCGCACGCTCTCGGGCACCTTCGAAGGCACGCTGGGCCCGGTGTCCCCCAACCAGAGCGACCCTCTGCAGATCGCAAAGGGCACGTTCTCCGTCGACATTCGGCTACGCAAGATCGACGGCGACGCCGCACAGTGACGTGATGCGGTTTCCGTCGAAGGTGGTCGTTGCGACCCACAATCCGGGCAAGCTGGCCGAGTGGAGGTCCCTGCTCACGGCGATGGGCGTCGAGGCTCAAAGCGCCGCAGACCGCTCGCTCCCCGAGCCCGAAGAGACCGAGTCGACCTACCGCGGCAACGCGCGGCTGAAGGCGCGCGCCGCTGCGGACCTGACCGGGCTGCCAGCCATCGCTGACGACACCGGGTTCGAGGCCGCGGCCCTAGGCAACGCGCCAGGCGTGCTCACGGCGCCCTGGGCGGCCCAACACGGCGGCTATCCCCGGGCTCTCCACGAGATGATCCGCCGGGCGGGCGCAGGGACGCAGGCGCGGCTGGTTTGCGCCGTTGCGCTCGCGACCGCCGAGGTCGTCGTGGTTGATGAGGCGTTCGTGGCCGGCACGATTCGCGCGGCGCCCTCGGACGCGCCGGGGTTCGCTGCGATCCTGGACGCGGGTGCGCCACTGCTGAGGGGCGGAGTCCTGGCGCATCGCCGCGCAGCGTTCGAGCAACTCACTTCCCGATGAGCGAGAAGAACTCGCGGCGGGTCTCGGCGTTCTCGCGAAACACCCCGAGCATGCGCGAGGTGATCATGTTGACGCCGGGCTTGTGAACACCCCGGGTGGTCATGCACTGGTGCGCTGCTTCGATGACCACGGCGACTCCGCGAGGCTCGAGCACCGAGTCGATCGCGTTGGCGATCTGTGCGGTGAGCTTCTCCTGGATCTGAAACCGCTTGGCGTAGGTTTCGACGACGCGCGCCAGCTTGCTGATGCCCACGACGCGGTTGGCGGGCAGGTAAGCGACGTGGCACACCCCGATGATCGGCACCATGTGGTGCTCGCAGTGGCTCTCGAGGCGAATGTCCTTGAGGACGACGAGCTCGTCGTAGCCGGCGGTCTCTTCGAACGTGCGGCTGAGGATCTCGACCGGATCGTCGTTGTACCCCGCGAAGAACTCCTCGTAGGCTCGCGCCACCCTGTCGGGCGTGCCCAGCAGGCCCTCGCGGTCGGGGTCATCACCGGCCCAGCGCAGCAGCGTACGCACCGCGTCCTCGGCCTCTTCGCGGCTCGGGCGGTGTTTCTCGGCGTTCTGCCGTTCTTCCTCCGCGGCGGCGACGAGCGCGAGTGCTTTGTCGTTCATGGCACGGTTATAGCCGGTGCGCGCAATCCCGCAACGATCGGCCACTGCGACGCTGTTCTCCACGATTTCACGGGTGTCGACGGTTTCTCCAGACTCCGCGTAACACCAGCTACCATGGCAACGTGAGCACGTCGCCGAGCTCCCAGCACAGCCTCGAGCTGTCGCCCACGGCCACCGTTGGCCTGCTCGTCCTCTTCGCAGGGTCTGGCGGGCTCGGCTACCTCTGGGCGGGGATCGGGGGCGCATTCTTTGCTGGCCTCGGCATCACCACCATCGCCGCCGTAGGGGGGTTCATGCGAAAGCTCAACGCGCAGGACCGCACTCGCATCATCGAGTCCGCCCCCAACCTCACCGGTCTCCCGCCTGCGCAGGCGCTTTCCGTCATGGGCGCCATGACCGGAACCGACGGAGCCCTGAGCTTCAAGAGCGAGCTGCTGACCACGCTCGAAACCATCGACGAGACCCTCGAAGACGACCCCGACGGCGCTTTGCAAGCGTTGAGCCCCCTGCTCGCCTCGCACCCGCGAAGCCCCGCCGTCCACCTGCGACGCGCCCGAGCCCAGCGGGCCCGCGGCGACGCCGAGGCCGACACCGTCGCCACCGCCCTGCAGACGGCCCTCGACGGCGGCATGAACCCCCTGGCCGCGACCACGTTCGTCGAGTTCGAGTCGGTCCGCGAAGACCTGCCTCTCGAAGACAGGCACCTTCGAATCCTCGCCAAGGCCCTCGCCCAGCGCGGCCACACCGACCACGCCGCCTGGTGCGAGTCACGACTGCGCTGAGCGGACGACTTGCCCGCGGCCCCTAAGCTTCTGGAGTTGGCGCGGGCGCGGGCGCGGCCTCGGGAGCAGGCGGAGCGGGCGGAGCGGGCGGAGCTGCCGGGGCGGGCTCGGGTGCGGCGACGGGGGCCGGAGGTGCCACAGGTACGGCGGGCGGCTCAGGGGTGGCCTTCAGCGCGGCGGGGACGGGCGGCGGGTCGGCGGGTGCCGGCGCAGGGGTGGGCTCGACGCGCTCCACCCGGCGGATGGTGGTCTTCACCTTGCGCCCGCGGCGACGGTCGCCCAACGAGGGGAGCGCCAGCGTGACGCCCGTGACAATCGAGAAGCCTTCGTTGGAGAAGTCGGGCACGCCGCCGAGCTTGCGACGAGCGCTCCACAGCTGCTGCACCTCGGCGCTGAGCGAGATGTGGTTGGTGATCCGCGCCTCGATGCCCGCGTGCAGCTCGAACCCGATCCGGGCGGACGCGTCGGTGATGCCGCCGGCGCCGTGGCGGTCGTACTGGATCCGCAGCACGTCGAAGCCAGCGCCCATGCCCGCGTAGGGTCGAATGGGAAACTTGTCGGTAATGTAGACGTTGCCGCCGAAGAACAAGGGCACGGTCATGTAGCTCAGGCTCCGCGTCTCGCCCTCGGCGAAACCGTCGGCGCCCCGTGGGTTGAAGCTGATGCGTCCGCCCGTGTAGCCCGTACGGAAGTAGCCGACGGCCCACGGATAATCTCGCCGCCCGTCGGCCTCGAAGAGGACTAGGCGCGTGTCGAATCCCCTCACGTTGCCGCAGCCCCGGGCACGGCTGGGGTCGAGGCACGCTTGCGCCTGATTGGAGGTCATCCGCCAGCTCGAGTCCTGTGGGCCGACCCGCCGAAACGGCGAGACCGTGGTGCCGATGAAGAGGCCGCCCCAGGTCTGGTCGCCGCCCGAGCTGACCTCCGTCGTCTCGACGACCTCGACGACCTCACCATCGCCGTCGCGGACCTCCTTGGTCTCGTGCACCTCGACGTGGACCCCGTCGGTGGCGCGCGCGTCCCAGCTCCAGCCGAGCGCGGCAGCGGCGACGAAACCGGGGAGAACGAGGGAGAGGGGAGCGAATCGAGCCATCGAGGTCCCTTACCCACGCCCACCCAGGTTGGGTTGGCCGCGCATAGTTTTTTATTCGCAGGTCGGCGCTTTAGCCGCGGCGAGACCGAGCTCGGGTCGCGGCCGCGCGGATCTGCGGGTCGTCGTCCGCGTCTGCGCGCGACAGGGCGGCTTCTTCGTCCTCGGAGATCGGGCCCTCGCGGTTGCCGATCGCGATGAGGGCGTTGCGTCGCAGCGAGCGACGGGGGATCCGTCGCAGCGCCGTGTCGCGGACGAACGCGCGATGACGGCTGCTGCCCAGCTGGGCGAGCACCACCGGGTCGGCCGAGCGCGGCCCACCGGACACGTCGGGCAGCCACACCCCCTCGGGCACCCGCGCTTCCCTCGAAGACGAGGCGTTGTACGGGCACACCTCTTGGCAGACGTCGCAGCCGGCCATCCAGCCTCCCATGCGATCGGCCAGGTCGTCGGCGATCGGGCCGCGATGTTCGATGGTCAGGTACGAGATGCATCTCCGCGCATCGAGCACGCCAGGTGCCTCGAATGCCTGCGTCGGGCAAGCGTCGAGGCAGCGCGTGCACGCACCACACGCGTCCCATCGAGCCTTGCGGAGCTCGTCGACCGCATCGTCGCCGCACCACTGCGCGTCGGTGAGGATGGATCCCAGCAGCACGTACGAGCCCAGACCCGGCGCGATGACGCAGCCGTGTTTGCCCACGAACCCCAGCCCGGCCAGCGCCGCGGCCGTGCGCTCGAGCAGCGGCTTGGTGTCGACGCAGATCAGCGCCTTCGCGTCGGGGAGCAGCTCGTGCAGGGCGGCGACGAGCCCTTCGAGCCGGCCGTGCATGACGGTGTGGTAGTCGGCTGAGCGGGCATACCGAGCCACGCCACCGGGCTCGCCGCGGTAGGGCACGGCCGCCACCAGCACGGTTTGCGCCCCCTCGAGCATCGAGGACGGGTCCTTGCGGACATCGGCCGTCCGGCGCAGGAAGCCCATCTCGCCATCCCAGCCCCGCTCCAAGAACCGGTCCAGCGCGGCCCGCGAGGGGTCGAACCCGGGGTGACTCAACCGCACCGCGCCCAAGCGCAACAGCCCGAGCTCTTCCGCCCGGGCGGCGAGATGCTCGAGCCCGGCCGCGTCGAGTTTCATTTGCGAATGCGCTCCAGCAGGTCGTGCATGATGCGAGCCGTGGCGCCCCACACGGGGGGATCGTGGACGGCGAAGCTGTGCATCTCGTACTCGAACCCTTGCCACACGCCTCGGCCCTCGCTGGTGTAGTTGGCGGCGAGGTGGGACAGAGGCGGCGTGAGCACTGCGGCCACCTCTGCCTCGCTGGTGTTCCGCGGCACCCAGCCCTCCGGCGCCCACGCGACGAACGGCCAGATGACGAACCCAGTGGGCGTGGGCACCGGCGCGAGCCGCCCGAGCACCTCCGTCCCCTCTGGAACCAGCCCGACCTCTTCGCTGGCCTCGCGGAGCGCCGTGCCGATCAAGCCAGCGTCCCCCTCGTCCGGCTTGCCGCCGGGCAGCGCCACCTGCCCCGCGTGGTTCCGCATTCGCCCCGCCCTCTCGATGAGCACGACATCGGGGTCGTCCTCACGGTCGCCGTCACCGGGAAGCAGCAGCGCCACCACGGCCGCATCTTGCAGCGCCGACCCAGCCGAAAACCGCGGCCGCGGGCTCCCGACCACATCGAGCCGAGACGCAAATCGCTCCGGAATACGCACCACCGACCTAACCTCTACATCGCACTCCCCAACCCCGCCACCCGCGACCACCCCCGCGCTTGCTGGGATAGAAAAGGGCGACGTCGCCCAACCACCGCCACCCGGAAGCAAACGAGCGAGCGGAGCTCCGCTCAACCACCGAAGCGGGGAGGCGAAGGAGCGGACCCGTCGGGTCCGCGAGCGAGGGCGCTCCGCGCCCGAACTTGGAGGGCGAGCGAAGGGCGGCTCCGCCCCACCACCGCCCCCCGGAGACGCCGGAGCGAGCCAACGGCGAGCGAGCGAGGGCGCTCCGCGCCCGAACTTGGAGGGCGAGCGAAGGGCGGCTTCGCCGGCCGCAGCGAGGGAACCGAGAGGTTCCCCTAGGAGGCCCTAAACCGAGAACGAGCTGCCGCAGCCGCAGGAGCCCGTGCTCATCGGGTTGTTGAACTTGAACCCAGCGCCCTGCAGACCCTCGACGTAGTCGATGTTGGTCCCCATCAGGTACATGTAGCTCATCTGGTCGGCGATGAGCTTCACGCCCGCGCTCTCGAATTCCATGTCGTCGGCGGCCTGCTCGTCGAAGTAGAGGTCGTACTGGAAGCCGGCGCAGCCTCCACCGAGCACTTTCACGCGCAGGGCGTAGTGCGCCTCGATGGCCTCGGCTTCACGGATCTCGTTGACCTTGGAGGCCGCGACCTCGGTCATGGTCAGTGCCGCCGACATCTCGGGCGTGGCTTCGGCTGCGGCGTCTTGGGCGGGGGCGGGTGCGGTCTCGGTGCTCATGGCGGACTCGGACGAAGCGATGGACGGACGATAGCCCGAACCTGACGTTGCGTCACCCTTGGGGGCGACCGGGTGAAACATGCGACCTCACGGCCGGCTCGTCAACGGCAGCGAATCCGCTTGCGCGTTTGACAGCCTGCGCGCGCATTTTCTACCGTCCAGCGGTGTCGTGGACGGGTCCTGAACGGAGGCCTCTGCGCGCACGGGAGACGTGTCCAGATGAAACGAACCGCCCTTTCCATTGGGATCTCGCTCACGGTCGCCCTCGGCGCCACGGCCTGCGACGGCCGCGACGCCGCGATGAAGCGACAGGTCGACTCGGTCGAAGGGGACAAGAAGGAGCGCGAGCCGCTGCCCGAGCAGGCTCCCTCGGACCCGCTGCGCGAGAAGCTCGAGCCCGTCCTGAGCAAGGTCTACCCGCTCAACCGCGTGCCGCGGGTCCTTCAATCGGACACCGCGCCCGAAGACGGATCCAACTACGCGCTCGAAGCGGGCGTGGCTGCGGTGGTCAACGTCGCCCCCGGCTTGAGCCCCAAGGACAAGATCCAAGCGATCGTGCGCGGCGTCGCCGAGGCCGACGCGTGGGCCTTCCGCAAGAACGCCCGGCGCGACTACGCCGACCTCGTGCATCGCGTCTACCGCGGGTACGGCAAAGACCAGCGCGACCAGATCACCAAGCTCTACGCCGAGCTGCGGCTGCTGCAGTTCTTCAACAGCGAAGAGGCCGAGGCGGCGGTCGCGGCCCTGCCCGCCGACCTTCAGGGCCCGGTGCGCGAGATGCAGACCTACTACACCAGCAACAAGGAGAAGGTGTGGGAAGACTGGATGAACGTGAAGATGTACGCGCGACGCGTCGTCGCTGACGACGAGCCGTTCCGCAGCGTCCTGCGCGGCATCAAGAAGGAGCTCGGCAAGGAAGAGCCGCCGCCGCGCAGCTGGGCCGACTCGATGGACCCGGCCTTCGCCGCGTGGGCCAAACAGATCGAGGGCAACGAAGAGCTGCTCACCAAGATCACCAACATGAAGGAGCTCCGCGAGCGGCAGGAGTACCTCATGGACACCCACGCCCTCTTCTTGGTGGAGGGCTCGGACCGTATCCCGCCCGAGGCCAAGAAGATCAAGATCGACAAGTCGCTCGGCTTCGGCGTGCTGCGCGAGGACCTCGGCGGCGGGCACAACGAGCTCACCTTCGTGTTCTCGAAGAAGCTCAGCGGTGCCAAGCTCAAGAAGGCGTTCCTTCAGGCGATCATCTACGGACACCTCCTGCACGACTTCGGCATGCTCGCGACCGCGGGCTCCGACTGGGCCAAGCGCGACGCCGACAACGTCATCGACAGCCGAACCGCGATCGTGCCCGACGAGTATGACCCGCTGTACGCCAAGTGTGGCTCGGGTGCCGCCGTCGACACGCTCATCAAGCACTACACGGGCACCTACCCGATCCTCGATGGCATGAGCGGGGCCAAGGACGAGGAGGCCATCCTCAACAGCGCTCACAAGTGCGTCATCGCGGGCGCCGCGGGCAAGATTCACCTTCCGGCCAAGGGTGACGAAAAAGACGTCGAAGGGCCGGCCCCCGGGAGCCGACTTGCGTTCTTCCAGATGCTCGCCCGATTCGAGAAGGTCGACGTCGACCTCGACGCCATGTCCGGCGACAAAGAGACCGCCGAAGACAAAGAGATCGCCGAGCAGGAAGCGCTGCTCAAGTCGCTGAGCAACAAGTAGCGTTCGGGCCTCGGCCCCGCACCCGTGGTATGCCGACAGCGTGCCCCTCGATGAACGCAAACTCGCGGGTGTGCTCGTTGCGGGGATGGCGTTGGGCGCCACGGGGTGCGTCGAGCGACTGATCACGGGTCAGCCAGCCGGCACCGAGGGCGGCTCGGAGAGCAGCACCGGAGCCAACACTTCGAGCTCGACGACCGTCGCGGCGGAGAGCTCCAGCGGCACGCCGATCTTCGACACCGAAGACGAACCCATGTGCACCCGGCCCGAGGATTGTCCCGAGGGCGCGACGTGCTTCGAGGGCATCTGCGTCGGAGCCGGAGAGCTGCGCATCTCGCTGTCGTGGCGCTACGTCAGCGACCTCGATCTGCACGTGCGTACGCCCGAGGGCGTCCACATCTCGTACGAGAACCCCAACGCGGGCGGAGGGCTGCTCGACGTGGACGACTGCATCGGCGGCTCATGCCTCGACAACACCGGCACCCACGTCGAGAACATCTTCTTCGAGACGCAGCCGCCCTTGGGCGAGTACGAGGTCTGGGTCAACAACTTCGACGGCGTGCGCGGCGGGCCGTTCGACATCGAAGTCAGCGGCGCCGCCACGGCCGCGTTCGCGGGCAACCTGCCGGACTCTCCGGTGGAGAGTCAGCGCTTCAGGTTCGAGATCTGAGGGGTCAGCCCGCCGGGCTGCCGCTTTGACTGAGCGCGAAGCCGGTCATGTCGCTGTAGGTGTACGGGCTGGTGAGGCCCGTGAACGTGTCGACCTGCTGCGTGACCGGGTTGACGCGCCACGCCTCGGCGCCCTGCGAGACCGCCCAGACGTTGCCTTCGAAGTCGATGCTGATGCCCTTGGCGTAGCCGGGCACCGGGATCGTCTGCACGACCGCCATCGTGTCGATGTCGACACCGAGCACCGTGCTTCCGCTGCCAGCCACCCACAGCACGTCGTTGGCGTCGACCATGCACCCGCCGCCTGCCGAGCCCACCGAGACCGAATCCCAGGTCTCGGTGGCGGGCGTGAAGCGGGCCAGCTGGCTCTGGCACGTCCACGGACGCCCCTGCGGGTCGACGGTCATGCCGTAGCCCGAGGGCGCCGACCACTGCTGAAGGCTCATGTCGGCGATGTTGACCTTGAACAGGACCTGGCCGCTGAGCATGCTGCCCCAGAAGTTGCCGTCGCCGTCGACTGCACCACCGTACACGCCGTAGGTGTTGGCGGACTGCGTGGTGGGGACCATCGACTCGACCACGCCGGTCTCGCCGTCGAGCAGCAAGATTTCGATGTTGGCATTGGACGACGTCGCGCCGGCCGTCCAAAGCTTGGTGTTCTCGTAGCGACACGTGCCGGTGTTGAACGTGCCTTGGGTCCACGCCACGGGGCGCTGCGTGGAGTAGGCGAAGGGGGTGTGCCACGCGATGCAGCCGTCCTGCCACGCCTTCACGTCGCCTGCGCCGGTCGAGGTGTTGGTGGGATCGGGGCAGTCGTCGAGGCGCGCACGGATCATCGTGACCCCGCCGCTTCGGTTGGCGACCGCCATGTCACCGTTGAGGTTGACCGACGTGCGCGAGGGACTGCCCGACCCGTCGGCGCGAACGAGGTAGCGCCCCTCTTCGAGCAGGGTCTGCGTGTTGATCTTCGAGACGGTGCCTTCGGGGCTGTTGGCGACCCAGATGTAGGAGAAGTCCGTGCCGAGGCCGCTGCCTCCACCGCCGGGACCTCCGCCGCACGAGTTGTTCACGTCGGGCACTCCGCCGATGTCGAACTTGATCTCGCCGTCGTCGCCCGAGTTGCCCGAGTTGCCCGAGTTTCCGGAGTTGCCCGAGTCACCCGAGCCACCCTCGGTCTCGCCGTCGGTGTCGCCACCGCCGCTGTTCCCATCGGTGATGGTCGTGACGAGTGAGCCCCCGTCGGCGCCGCTCCCGCGACCGTCGTCGCCATCCGCACCGCCACAGGCGAGCCCCAGTGCAGTGAATCCTAGAATCCAAGTACGATTTCGCATCCGGTCCCCAGCGGACAGGATGGCAGCCCAGGCTCCAGAGCACAAACACTCGCCCCGATCGCGGTGTCGCCCCCGGTCGGCAACGGGGTTCCACTCATGTGTGTGTAGCTCCTACTTCGGCTTCCGCTGATCGCGCAGTGGGTGCACGTAGACGACTCCGCCCTTGATCACGCCCTCGGGGCGCTCGAGGAGCGCGATGTCGTCGAGCGGGTTGCCCCGAACGATGACCAGATCGGCCCGCGCGCCGTCCTCGACGCGCCCGACGTCCGATAGCCCGAGCAACGTCGCGGCCCCCGTCGTTCCGGCGACGATCGCGTCGGCGGGCTTCATGCCCGCGTCCACCATCAGCGTGAACTCGTGGCCGTTGGTGCCGTGAGCAAAGACGCCCGCGTCGCTGCCTAGCGCGATCTGCACCCCTGCGTCATAGGCACGCAGCAGGCTCTCACGCATGCGAGGCGCAATCGCCCGGGCCTTGGCAGCCGAGGACGCCGAAAGCGTGCCCGCCTCGGCGGCCTTCAGCACGTGCGCCCCCGCGCTCAGCGTCGGCACCAAGACCGTGCCGCGAGCCTTCATCAGCGCCACCGTGTCCTCGTCGAGCATGCTCCCGTGCTCGATGCTGTCGACGCCCGCCTCGATCGCCTCGCGAATGCCCTGGGTGCCGTGGGCATGGGCGGCCACACGGACGCCCACCCGCCGCGCTTCGTCCACCGCCGCGCTCAGCTCCGCCGGCGTCATCTGAGCGACGCCGACCGTGTCTCCCGAAGACATGACGCCGGCCGTGGCGCAGACCTTGATCACGTCGGCCCCGTGTTTGATCTGGTAGCGAACGGCCTTGCGCACCTCGTCGGGGGAGTCGGCCACGCCCGCCCGGAAGTCCTGCATCTCGGGCAAGACCTCGGGCTGGTAGCCGTGCGTGGCGTCGCAGTGCCCCCCCGTGATCGTGATCGCGTGGTTGGCGACCAGCATGCGCGGTCCCGGCACGGTCCCGGCGTTGATCGCATCGCGGAGCGCTCGGTCCGCAAACGTGCCGCCCACGTTGCGTACCGTCGTGAACCCCGCCTGCAGGGTCGCCCACGCGTTGCTCGTCCCCCGCAGCGCACGGTCGGCGTCGTGCTCCTTCATCTCGCGCACGACCCCCTCGGGATAGTTCGTCGGCGGCGTGAACGTCATGTGCACGTGAGCGTCGATGAAGCCCGGAAGCACCGTGAACCCCTCGAGGTCGAGCACCTCGGTGTCGTCAGTCGCCGACAGATGCTCACCGACGTTCGCGATGCGACCGCCGTCGAGATACACGTCGACGCCCGACCGTGGCGGTGCGCCCGTGCCGTCGATGAGGGTGACGTTGCGCAGCAGGATCGGCCTGTGGCGTGCGCTGTACGGGGGACCCGCCTCGACCGAAGCCACGGTCGGTTGCAGCGCCGCCGTCGGAGGGGTGGGCCCGGGGTCCGCGACCGGGCGCGAGCACGACATCAGCAACAGCGAGACGATCGGGACGCACCTTCGCACCGCCCGACGGTCGCACGACTCAGCGACGATCGGCGTAGGATTCGCCGAAAGCCCCGTGGCGGTTGGGCTGTCGGGCCAGATATGCCTGGGCTCCGCGCCGCATCGTGACGGACTGGCCGGGCGTGAACCCCAACATGTTGCCCTGGCGGCAGCTGCACATGATGTTGGTGGTGCTCTTGCTGTGGGCGAGCCCGAAGAGGTGGCCGAGCTCGTGCGCGAACGTCGTCTTGGGCGCGCCGCCGGTGACCACGACATACTCGCGCTCTTGCAGCTCTCGCCGAATGCCTCGGTAGCGCCAGTGCAGACCCCGGACGCGGCGACGGGCTCGCCGGCGTCGGGGCTTGTCCAGCTCTTCGATGACGAACACGTGAATCGTCCCATCGCTCGGCGCGTAGCCGGCGAGCCGCCGACGCTGCTGAGCCCGGGTCACGGCTCGCCACCCCTTGGGGAGGTGCTTGACGGAGTGGACGTAGACCTCGATGCCTGCGCGGGAGAGCGCCCGGTTGGCGCGCAACACCCACTGCGTGACACGAGCACGCGAGGTCACCGGGTCGCCTTGCTCGGTGGCGACGTGCACGGTGAGCGGGATGCGAATGACCGACTGCGTCGCGCGCTGCGTCCAGCGGTTGGCTTCGCGCTCGACGCTGGGGACGACTTTCTTGCCGCGCGCGTGCGCCTGGGAGTGGGGCAGGAACGTGAACGCGGAGGCCGCGAACAGCAGCCCTGCTGCCCACCGCGATACACCCGTCATCATGTTCTGAACGCCGCTCAAACCCGTGAATTCATTGTGGGGGAAAAGACATCTTCATGCAAAGGGAGGATGGGTCCACCTCACATGTACTCGGGGCCCGTGTTGGACGCGCAGCCGCGACGATGGCGCCCGGCTTGGGACGCTGCCCCGCCTGTACTACGCTGTCGGTGCATGTTCGGATCGTCGAGCCAGCCCGAGATCGAGTTTCTTCCCGACGACGACGGACGCGCCTGGGTGGCGGACACCCTGCAGTCGGTCGTCGCCCGCGTGGGCCCAGGTGCTACGAAGCCGCACCTCTTCAGCCGAGCAAAGCCGCCTCGCGACCCCGACGATCTCTTCGAGATGATGTGCGACGTCCAAGGCCAGGTTGGGCAAGGCGACGTCGACTTCGGGCTGGTCGACATGGTCGACAAGGCGCCCGAGGTTCCGCCGGGCTTCGTCCCGCTGGGGAACCCCGCAGGGCAGCTGATGCACACGTTTCGGCGCAACGACGAGTTCGTGACCGTCGTCGCTCCCACGATCTTCCGCAAGGCCGAGCTCCTGTTCGCGGGCGCCGCGCGGGAGCTCGGCCGGATCGCGCTCGCCATCGGCGGCGGCCATCACCTCGAACCGCACGAGTACGAAGCCGAAGCCGAGATCGCGGCGATCACCCTGGGCATGGGCGTCTGGGTGGCCAACGGGTCCTACGTCTTTCAGAACTCCTGCTGTGGAGGCGGTTGCGGCATCGACTTCCGCAGCCTCCGGACGGGCTTGTCCATGCCCGAGGCCTGCTTCGCGACCGCCCTCGACGGCCACCGCAAAGGCCTGTCGCGGCGCAGCATCGCCAAGCACCTCGAGAGCAACCAAAAGGCGGCCCTGAAGCGGTCGTGGAGCTTCGTCGGCAAGACTCCGGAGCTCAAGGCGCTCGGCAGCGGCGCCGCCGTGGGCGCGCTGGCCTGATCGGGCAACGGTTTGTCCCGCTCGGACACTGCTCGGCAAGTGCCCCCGCGGCCACGCTGAGTGCATGCGATGGACAACCCTGATCCTCTGCCTCGTGGCGGGCTGCGCAACCGCACCCAACCTCCACGTCGACGAGCGCGGCACCCCCATCTACGACGGCGCCGTCTACGGTTCGGACGGAGATCAGCTGTTCGAGTACACCCGAACGAGTCGAGCCGAGGGTGATGCCCTGGTGTCCACACACCACAGCCGAGAGGTGGATGGGGGGCGCCGCGTGACGCTGCAGTCGGCCACCCACAGCGAGGCATACGCGCTGCAGCGCTCGGTCGAGCACCACGACCAGCTCGGCATCCGCAGCGAGGTGGTCGTCGATGGAGACCGCATCCGGATGACGACGGTGCGCAACGGCCGAGTCCGTACGAAGCGGCGCAGGCTCTCCGGCCCTGCCGTCGTCGGCCCGACCCTGTTCGGCTTCGTGCTTCACCACTGGGACGCGCTCTCCAGAGGCGAGTCGGTCGCGCTTCGCTTCGTGGTGCCACAGCGGCGCTCCACCTACGCCTTCGACCTGAAGATGACCGAACGAGACAGCGCCACCACCACGGTCGTCATGCAGGCACGCAGCACGCTGGTTCGCGCCTCGGTTCCTGCAATGCGCATGGTGTTCGACAGCACGTCGCATGAGATCCTCCGCTACGAGGGCCGAATCCCCCCGCAGCTGAACGGTAAGCCCGTCGACGCCCGGGTCGAGTACACGATGCGCGCCCCCTTTCGGTGAGTACGCACGCGGCTGCTATGCTTCCCCCGGTGGGGGTTCGAGCGGTTGCAGCGACATGGCTGGTGCTCAGCGTCGCGTGTGCCCCGCTGACGCAGCCGTTCACCTGCACCGAAGACGGCCAGTGCGACGGGGGGCAGTGTGAGGCCAACGGCTACTGCAGCTTCCCCTCGGCGGACTGTGAGAGCGGCAGCAAGTACGGCTCGCTGTCGCCGCTCGAGCTCGCGAACATGTGCGTGCCCGTCATGGGGAGCACCGGCACGGTCGATCCCACCGGGGCGATGACGAACTCGACGCGAGGGGAGTCATCGAGTTCCGAGACGACCGAAGGTCCTTCGTCCACGGGCCCCCAGACGTCGCTCGGCTCCTCGACGACCGGCTCCTCCACGGGGATCGGACCGGCCACCTCGGACACCTCGACCGGCTCAGACTCCTCCGACACCAACCAACCGACCGCGGACTTGCGCGTCTGGTATCGCATGGACGACCCACCCGACGACGGAGTGCTCGACGATGGCCCGCTCGGTCTCGACGGCAGCTGCCTCCCCACGGTCGAGTGCCCCAACCTCGAGCCCGCGAGTCCCAGCGGCGGAGCGTACGAGTTCGAAAACGCCATGTTCCAGCACCCGCACGACGATGCGTTCGAGCTCGACGCTCTGACGATCGCCGCGTTCGTCCGGTGGAACGGCTCGGGGCCCCTCCCTCAACAGGTCATCGCCAAGCCTGTCGGGGTTGGGATCCTCAACTCGTGGCAGCTCCAGTTCACGACGTACATGGGCGAAGACTCGCTTCAGTTCGTGGTCGGCGACGACGCCGTCGTGGATTCGATCTACATCCCCGCTCCGCCCAACGAGTGGATGCACGTCGCGGTCACCTACGACGGCAGCGTCGCGCGTGGCTACCTCGGCGGCGACGAGGTGGTGTCCGAGCAGCTCGACGTGACCATCGGCTACGACGAGAGCCCCCTCATCGTGGGCGCCGACCGCAACTTCGGTGACACGTTCACCCTGTTCCTCGACGGCTCCATCGCGGACCTGCGCCTGTACGGTGAGGTCCTCAGCGGCGAGGAGATCGCGGCCCTCGCTGCCGAGTTCGAGTAGCCGCTACAGCGCGCAGCGCAGGGGATCGAGCCGAAGGTCCATCGGGGGCTCGAGATCGTCGGTCGCGACGGCGCCGGGCGTATCGAGCAGCGCGCTCGAGGCCGCGGCTGCGCGACGCTTCCACGCCGCCACCAACAGAATATCACGCACGAAGCCCTCCGGATCGCGCGTCGAGGCCCGATCCGCGCATGCGGCCACGAATCGGCGCGCCCGCTCCCGGTGAGCATCGACCTGGTCCCGCGCCGCAAGTGCGCCGCGCAGCGAGGACGCGGGCTCCCCCTCGACCCCCTCCAGCGCTCCGTAGAACGCGTCGCGCAGCCTCGTTGGCGATGGGGAAGCCTCAGCGGGGGCTCGTGCCGCGCCAACGCGGCGCTCCGGCTCGATGCGCGAGCACCCGCCACATCCGCCGTCGGTCGCAGCGTTCACGCACGCCTGGTCCCATGAAGACTCGCAGCAGTAGTCATCGTCGGCGCACACGCAGCTCTGCACCTGCGCGTCCTCGCAGCCGGCGCTTCCGTGCGCGATGCAGCAACTTCGCGAGTCAGTGGCGCCCTCGGGCGGCGCCACCGTGTCGTCGAGCTCGGCGAACGTTGGCGCGTGGTCGAGCAGCGCGCAGCGGGCGATCGAGTAGACCGGCGCCGTGAAGTCTACCGAGAGCACGTCGAGCACGAACTCCTCGTCGACGATGCCGGACTCGACCAGCCTGTCCACATAGGAGAGGTCCGATGCGGCGCGCTCGACGAAGGTGAAGCCAAAGAACGTGTCGATGGGGCCGATCACCCCTTCGATGCGGCTGCCCGCCTCGAGCAACCCCGCAGCGTAGAGCTCGGGATCGACTCGAACCGAGTCCGCGACCGCGAAGCTCGGGTCGACGAAGAACGAGCTGGGGATCTGCTCGACCGGCTTGGGGTTGCCCAGCGCGCTCGGCACCGCGGCGCTCTGCAGGTTGAACGCGGTACCGCAGAACAGCGGCTCGAGCAGCGGGCGTGTCGAGCCGCCGTGGAGGTCCACACGCTCTGGGTCTGCGAGCGCGGCGATGCGGGTGCGGTTCCAGTGGTCGTTGCCCGCCTGCACGAGGCCGGCGAGCTCGCGCCCCGTGCTTCGCGACCCGAGCTCGGCGAAGCGATCGATGACGATGCCAGCCCCGATGGTGCGAACGGCCGCGCTCTCCCAGTGCAGCCACGGCTCGTCGATCTCCCGCATCACGAGCCCGCCGTCGGTGTGGCACGACGCGCACGCCGAGGTCGCCGACGTCGCGGGGTCGATTTGGTCGAAGGAGTTGCCGTGAAAGACCCACTGAGCGCCCTCCCCCTCGCCTTGCAGCGCGTAGAAGTTGTAGACGCCGCTGCTGCGATCGAACGCCATGACCGCGACGTCGGTTTGCGGCAGCACCGGGTTGTCGGCGTCGATGTTGGGCGTGGTGTAGACCAGCTCGTACGGCAGCCGCTGCTGGCACTGCCGGCTCACCACAGCGCGGACGATGTCGGGCTTGCCGAGCCACTGTGCGCGCTCGGAGACGACGCGCCCGAGCATTCCCGCGCGGGGATCGTCTTCGCAGCGATCGTCGTCTTCGAGCCGCAGCTTGTCGACCATCTCCGAGAGCGACCGCGGGCACGCGCCGGGCCTCTTGAGCACGATGCGAGCGAAGGGGTCGGCCAGGCCGTCGAGGAACGCGGCGTCCATCGGGCCTCCGCGCCCATCGAGCACGTCCTGACACGCGAACATGTCCGGCGCAGGGTCGTCGCAGCCCTCGGTGTCGCACGCGAGCCCGCCGTCCGCGAATCTGCCCATGTCGTCGCCGCAGGCGGTCGCGACGCCGAACGTCAGCGCGAAGAAGATCCGAGCCCGCATCGATGCGGGCAACCCTACGGGCCGAGCGACTCGGCTTCAACCGGTCAGCTCAGGCTGCCTGCTGGTCGTGGGCGCCGACGTCGTCCAGTCGGACGCAGGCGAGAGGAAGTGAGATCACGAACTCGAAGGGGCAGAACTCCGCCTGGGGATCGAACCCGTCGAAGCGGATCGATATCGTCGCGCCCATGTCGGCGAACTCGGACCGCACCGCGGCGAGGCCCATCCCTCGGCCCGAGCTTTGCGTCACGCGCTCGGCCGTCGACATGCCGGGGTCGAAGATGAGCTGCTCGACGTCTTTGGCAGTGAGCACGTCTCGCCCCGCCTTCTCCTTGAGCCGCGCGACCGCAATCCCTCGTCCATCGTCTGCGAGCGTGAGCTCGAGTGTTTCGTCGGTCTGGGCGACCTCGGCTCGGATGAGCCCGCGGGGCTCCTTACCCGCCGCCTCTCGCTCCGCCGCCGTCTCGAGGCCGTGGTCGATCGCGTTGGTCAGCAGGTGCACGAACGCTCCGTGAAGTTGGTCGACCCGCTGGCGATGAACGAGGACCGTGGAGGGGAAGAAGAACTTGGGCCGCTCCTTGCCCTCCCGTTGTGCGTGGGCGCAAAGCTTGGCACCGATCGCCTGGAGCCGCGGGAGCGCGGGCAGGAAAGCGGCCGCCGTGGCGAGCCGACGCACCTCCGCGGGAAGAGCTTCTGGACGCTCGCTGGCGAGGTCGAAGACCTCCCGAAGAAGCTGCTGCTCGGTGGCAGACACGTTGCTCTGCCCACCGCCGCGGTTGAGCTTCTCTCGCGCGAGGGTCTCGTAGGAGACGAGGATCCTCTCTGTGTTCCGAGTCCGCTCAGCAAGCTCGGTGTCATCGCGTCCGTCGCCGAGCAGCACGTCTTCGAGGTGATGAATCGCGTCACAGATGGCCTTGAGGCCCCAGGCACGTGCGTTGCCCTTGAGCGTGTGCACCGTCCGGGCCAGCACCACCGGGTCGATCGGCTTTCCCTGGGCCATGGCGAGCGTGTCGGCGAGGCCAGCGTGGCAGGCTCGGGCGTACTCGTCGAACGCGTCGCTGGGCATGGCGACCAGCTCCCCGATCATCGCAAGCTCGCGCCCCTGGGCTTCGGCGGCGCTGCGCAGGCGGTTGAGTTCGGTGACGTCGCGCAGCACCACCAACAATCGATGCACCGTGCCGTCCTCGGACTCGATCGGTGCCCAGTCGGCCTCGAGCTCCCGACGCTCGCCCGTGGTGGCGATGGAGAACCGGGTGGGAAAGCAGCTTCGGTTGAGCTCGAACCCAAAGACCGACTCACCGAGCGTGAGCTCGATTGCCGTCTCCAGGCGTGCGAGGTCGTCGGCGCCCACGTCGGAGTGCGTGAACAGAAGTGACGTAACCTCCTTCCCAGCGATCTCGCTCTTGCCCAGCAAGTCCGGCAGGCGGTCGGAGAACTCGGGGTGGACCGTGCCGCCGCCTTCGACGGTGAGGATGCCCAGGTCGAGGTTCGAGAGGATTACCGCGATGTCCTCGTTCTTGACCCGCAGCTGGTCGGACATGCGCTCGATCTCGCGTTGGACCGAGACGTCGCGGATCGAGATCGCGCAGCCGACGTGTCCTCGCACGGGCAGATGAAGGGGTGTGAGTCGGACCTGGAGGTCCTTGCCCTCGTGCTCGATGTCCTCCACGAGCCGAAGCTTCTTCTTCTTGGCGGCCTTCTTCGCGCCGTCGGCAAACGCCTCGAAGCGCTCGGTGGGCAGCCGTTCGAAGAAGTCCGAGCCCACGACGACCTCTTGGGAGAGCAGCACGCCTTCGGCCGAACGAAACGCGAGCAAGTCCATCGCGCTTTGGTTGATCTCTGCGACGGCGTTGTCGGGCGTGAGCACCACGATGCCTTCGTCCGACCGAGAGACCACGTTGCGGCACCACTCGACCTCCGCGTTGAGCTTTTGCATCGAGTCGTGCGCGTCGGCGAGCAGGTTCTCGATCCAGGCGGTCCATCCGTCGCCATCGGCCACCTTGGCTGCGCGGACGCGCGCGAGCACGTTGTCCCCGCCTCCGGTCAGCTGCACCGTGACGTCGATCAAGCCGGGCCTGTCGCTGGCGCGCTGCTTGTCGAGTTCGACGGCGCCCTTGCGATCCCGCCTGGAGATCAGCGCGTCGAGCGGCCGGCCAATGACCTCTGCGGAAGAGAGGCCAGTGACCCGTTCGAACGCTTCATCGGCTTCGAGAATCGCCCATTGCGAGTCGAGGCGGAGCTGAGAGAACGGTGCGAGGGTGGAGGACATGGTGGTCTACGCTGCGCAGTCTTCGGGTCGAAACCCGAGGAGGTCGTGAATGGCCTGCACGTCTGCGTCCGTGCAGTGCCTTCGCCGAATCACCGTGATGGGATTCAGCATGCGAGTCGCTCGAATGAAGAACCGGGGATGGCGAATCTCCACGACGCCGAACCCGTCGGCGACGACGGGCTCGCCGTAGGCCCTCGAGAGTCGACTCCAGGTGTCGAGGACATCGTCGCGGGCGACGAAATACTTGAACGTCTCGGGGTGAATGCACGCCCGAACGCGCTCACGCCGGGTCACGCCTCCTCGACGGAGAACACGCAGACGGAGTTGCCCTTGGCGATGCAGTCGGTTTCCTCGACGAAGAAGGTGCCGAAGCGGTCGGCGAAGCTACCCTCGCCGTACACCAACTCCATCATGCCCGCCGAGACGCCTTGCAGCATCCAGCACTGCGCCTCGCTCGCCTTTCCGCGCGACTCCAAGAAGCCCAGCGCCTCGTATCCGTTGAAGGAGACCATCTCCAGGCTCTCGCCGGGCTCGTGGTCGGTCACGCCCCAGTTGCCCCAGCCGAACGCGTTCGAAAGCGCGACGAGGGCGAAGAGCGTGTCGGACTGATCCTGCAGCATGGGAGCGATGAGCGCCTCCCACTCGGGAGAGTCCATGATCCCGCGGAACGTGTTCATCGCGCAGCTCTCGCCGGCCTCGTTGAGCAGACGGGTTGCAGACTCCATCCTGCCCAGCTTCGACATCTCCTCGACGAACTCGATGGCGATGCCGTTGTAGACGTCGGCGGGCGTGTTGGCGAGGTAGACGCCGAACGCGGGAATGAGCCCCTCCTCGGTACCGCGAATGGCCAGGCCGACGACGGCATTGATGATCGCCTGGTCGTCGATGTTGGACTCCGCCAGCTCGACGTGCTCTTGCATGGAGACGCCTTCGATGCGCTCGGGGGCTGCCGGGACCTCGGCCGCGGCGCCCGTCTTCTCGACCGTGAAGCTGCAGGCATCCGCGCCGCAGTGCATGCACTCGGTCTCGCGGGCTTCGACCTCTTGGCCTTCGATGGCGATGAACGCCGCCTGAATGAAGCCCTCGGCCAGCGTGCACACCGGCTTGCGATCATCTCCGAACGCAACGCCCCACCCTTCGACGAAGTGTCCGGCGCTCTGCGTGACGACGCCCTCGTTTGCCTTGGAGAGGTCGAGGCGGCCGTACCCGAGCTCGGCGAAGAGCTCCTCGGCGACGACCCAGCGCGTCGCCTCGTCGTCGGTCTCCTCGATCGCGTAGGCGATCTGCCGCGCGAACGCCTGCTCGGAAGCGCGCCGCACGATGCCCTTGCCGTCGATGTCGGCCACGCCCTCCACCGTCCGCTGAATCCGGGAGTTGTAGTGGTGACAGTGCACGATGACCTCCTGCCCCGCGATGATGCGGCGGTGCCGCTCTGGGACGTAGGAGAGGGCGAAACGAGCACGGATCTGCTCGCGATCGATGGAGGGGAGTGAGCGCGCAGCGGTCATGGGGTCGTTATCGAATCCATCGGGGAATTCTCAAGCGCTTGTCCCGCGAAGGGACTCGCGCCGCGCGGACGGATCCGGGACGAGGCGCAGCGCTGGGAGTCCGGCACGGCCCACGTCGCGGCGTGACGTGCGAACATGGGCATGGATGCGAGAGACGATCGCCCTGCTGACCGTGGCCGCCGGACTGGGAGCCTGTACGGGCCTGAACCCGGCCTACGGCGAGGCGGTTGAGGCCGGCTCATCCGAGCGAGGCACGACCGACGACCGACGAGACGACACGGCCGGCGAGACCACGGCGGAGACATCGGGCGCGGCGACCAGCGGCGACGCCACGAGCACGACCGACGACGTAGCCACCGTCGGAGGTACGAGCTCGGGCCCGGGGGAGACCGGGGCCGTGGGGCCAGCCACCGCGCTGCTTTGGGTGTCGGCGTTGACGATGGGCGACTGGGACGCGCACGATGGCAACGAGTGCGCGCTCGCCCAGGACGACGTCGCGACGATCTGCGCCGAACCGCCGATCGAGCTCGTGGCCCGGTCGATGACGCCGCTGCAAGCACTGCCCAGCGTTCATCCGTTTCTCGAGGAGGCCGAGTTCGTAAGCGCCAGGACCGGCGAGGTCGTGCTGAAGAGCTTCGACGAGCTACTCGAAGGGCGCGTCGAGCCCAACTTCGTCGCCGCGCTGGTCCCCAACGACGACCAGCTCGAGCTCTACGCGTGGCGCGGCGCGCAGGACCAGAGCGTTCAACAGCACTGCACCGACTGGACCTCATCGATGGGCATCGCCACCGCCTGGTTCTTCGAGAAGGACGCACCCGAGGTCAGCCTCAGCGCAACGGCGCCGTGCATGTCGGAACTGCGCATCCTGTGCACGTGCCCGGCCCGGCCCTGAGCAGCTTCCCGGCCGGGAGCCTGCATGCACGCGGGGGATTGTGATACCTCAACGGGTGCATGAGTGGCATCAAGAGCGTCTCGACCGAATCCCGCGTCTTCGACCCCCCGGCCGAGTTCGCCGCCAAGGCACGCGTCGGCTCTCGCGAGGCGTATCAGGCCCTCTACGACCGCAGCATCTCCGACCCCGAGGGCTTCTGGCGCGAGCAGGCCGAGCCCCTGCACTTCTTCACCGCGCCCAAATCGATCTGCCAGTGGGATCCCCCCAAGGCGCGCTGGTTCGACGGTGGCACGACCAACATCGCCTACAACTGCCTCGACCGACACATCGCCGCGGGCAAGGGTGAGCGCACGGCGCTGATCTGGGAGGCGGAAGACGGCGAGGTCCTCGAGCTCTCCTACGCAGACGTGCTGCGCGAGACCAACAAGGTCGCCGGGGCCCTGAGAGAGCTCGGGGTCGAGAAGGGCGACCGGGTCGTCATCTACATGGGCATGGTGCCCGAAGCCGCCTACGCGATGCTTGCCTGCGTCCGCATCGGCGCAATCCACTCGGTCATCTTCGGAGGCTTCGCGGCCGACGCGGTGCGTGACCGCGTCAACGATGCCGACGCCAAGGTCGTCCTCACCCAGGACGGCGCGTTCCGGCGCGGCAAGGTGGTCCCGCTCAAGGAGAACGTCGACAAGGCGCTCGACCAATGCCCCGGCGTGAGGGCCTCGCTCGTCCTGCGTCGCACGCACAGCGAGGTGACCATGAAGGAAGGGCGCGACCACGACTGGGCCGCGCTCGTCGGCACGCAGTCCGGTGAACTCGACGCCGTGCCCCTCGACTCCGAGCACCCCTCGTTCATCCTCTACACGTCGGGCACCACCGGGAAGCCCAAGGGCGTCATGCACACGACCGCCGGCTACATGGTGGGGACCTACGTCACTTCGAAGTACGTCTTCGACCTGAACGAAGACGACGTGTACTGGTGTACCGCCGACGTCGGGTGGATCACCGGCCACAGCTACATCGTCTATGGTCCGCTGGCCAACGGCGCCACCGTGGTCATGTACGAAGGCGCGCCCAACCAGCCAGGTCCAGACCGCTTCTGGGAGCTGATCGCCAAGCACCGGGTCACGATCTTCTACACGGCCCCCACGGCCATTCGCGCGTTCATCAAGTGGGGCGACGAACACGTGCTCGCCCACGACCTGTCCAGCCTTCGACTGCTCGGCACCGTCGGCGAGCCGATCAACCCCGAGGCGTGGATGTGGTACCGCGAGACCGTCGGCAAGAACCGCTGCCCGATCGTCGACACGTGGTGGCAGACCGAGACGGGCGCGATGATGATGTCGCCCCTGCCCGGCGCCATCGCGGCCGTGCCCGGCTCGTGCACCGTGCCCTTCTTCGGGGTCTCACCCAAGATCCTCCGCGAAGACGGCACCGAAGCCGAGCCCAACGAAGGCGGCTACCTCGTCATCGACGAGCCGTGGCCGTCGATGTTGCGCACGGTCTGGGGCGACGACGACCGCTTCCGCGAGACCTACTTCTCGAAGTTCGAGGGCAAGTACTTCACCGGCGATGGTGCCCGGAAGGATGAACACGGCAACTTCTGGGTCATGGGTCGCGTCGATGACGTGCTCAACGTCTCCGGCCACCGCTTGGGCACCGCCGAGATAGAGAGCGCGCTCGTCGCTCACGACGATGTGGCCGAGGCCGCCGTCGTCGGCCGTCCCGATGAGCTCACCGGCCAGGCCATCGTCGCCTTCGTCACCCTCAAGGGCACCGCGACCCCCAGCGAGGACTTGGCCGCCGAGCTTCAGGGCTTCGTCGCCAACGAGATCGGCAAGTTTGCCAAGCCCAAGGCGATCCGGTTCGCCGACTCGCTGCCCAAGACGCGAAGTGGCAAGATCATGCGCCGGCTGCTCGGCGAGCTGGCTCGCGGAGAGGCCCCCAAGGGCGACATGACCACCCTCGAGGACATTTCGGTCATCGCCAAGCTTCGCGGCGACGACGAGTAGGCCGCGTACCGCGCAGGAGCACGCAAGAACGCCGAAAAAAAACCGCGACTGGCGTGCTCCTCGTCCGTCTTTGGGGGAGCCATGCGAAAGCTGTTCGCCCTCCCCCTCGCCCTCGCCCTCGCCCTCTCCGCCTGTGACGGGGGTAGCAGCGGCGGTGGCGGCTCCGACAAAGACGCCGACGGGTTCGTCGCCGTTCCCAACATCAGCGGCATGAAGGTCAAGGTGCCCGAGGGCGCCACGCCCAACGGTGTCGGCGGTGCAGCAGGCTTTCACAGCAGCGACGACAGCTTCGGCTTCATGCTGACCGAAGCCACCGACGGCAAGGACTTCGACGCCGCCAAGGCCAGCACCGAAGAGTTCCTGTTCAAGAAGTGGATCAAGTCCGAGAAGACCGACGACGGGTGGGTCTTCACCTACGAGATCCCCAAGCTCGACCTCTCGGGCGAAGAGGCGAAGGAGGTGGGCGTCATGTACTCGTTCGAAGTGCGCCGCAAGATCGGCGACAAGACCTACAAGTGCCACGGAAGCATCGCCAAGGCCGAGGGCCTGGGCGCGGTGGTCGACGCCTGCAACTCGATCAAGGCCGGCTGAGCCCTCTCACCGCTCGACGAGGCTCTTGGGCCCGCGCTTGATCTTGCCCGCGAGCGCGGTGCCCTCGAGCCGCACCGTCGATGACATCTGGGCGTCGACGGCCACCTTGCCCGCGAGCCTGCCGCCTTCGACGTCGACGACGGAGTGCATACCGACGCGCAGCGCGGTCAGGCCCTCGACCGCGCTGTTGGTGATCGTGCCGACGGTGTACATGCCAAAGGCCATGGCCACGGGCGCCTCTCCCTCGATCGTGAGGTCGCGGATGTCGAGGTCGGCGAGCGCGAGCTCGATGCCCTTGTGCGTGACGTCGAACGTCCCGCCTTCGATGACGAGTCGATCGGCCATCGCGCCCTCAATCGCGACCGGCGCTTCGATGTCGACGTTGACCAGCTTCAGCCCGCATCCGACCTCCATCTCGATCGCCGTCGTGTCGAGCTTGGCGGTCGTGTCGCGAAGCTCGACGCGCTCCCCCAGCCCGCAGACGAAGGTGGACTTCCCGTCCCACGGCGTGAGCGTGTAGGCCTTGTCTCGAGAGCGGCGCAGGAGTTCGTGCATCGCCCGGGTCGCCTCGCGCACCTCCTGCGCCGAGACCAGGCCGTGCGAGTGCTTCTCGGACATCGCCTCGAGGTCGCGCTCGGCCGCGTCGATCTCGGCCTGCGTCGGCGCCTCGACGGCAGGCTCGGGCTCGGGCTCGGGCTCGGGTTCGGGCTCGGAGCGCCCGACCGCGGTCGGGCGAGGCTCGATGCGAGACGGAGGCGCGGGCACGGCCGCAGCGACGGCCTCGGAGGGCGAGTGCTCGACGAGCGGCGCACCGCCAACCGTCGCGTCCGTGCGCGTCCGAAGCATCCACGCGGCGGTCCCGATGCCCCCGAAGACGAGCACCGCCAAGCCCACGGCCAACGCCACGCCCGCTCGGCCGGCCGACGACGTTGCGGTCCGAAGCGCGCGAAGCAGCAGGGCGACCGACGCGTAGCGATGACCCGCATCGAGGGCCATCCCCCTGCGAAGCACCTCGAACACCGCCGCGGGTACCTCGGTGTCGGGTGGGGGGGCCTGCATCTGCCCGCTGGTGATCGCCTCCATCAGCTCCATGGGCGCCTTGCCCGAGAAGGGCCGCCGACCGTAGAGCGCCTCGTAGATCACCACGCTGAGCGCGAAGACGTCGGCACGCGCATCCACGGCCCCACCGGACCACTGCTCCGGAGACATGTATGCAGGCGTGCCGGTGACCTGTCCCACGGCGGTGAGCTGCGCGTCCACACCCGGGCTGGGCGTTGCAGGATCGATCGGCACGGCCCCCGGAGCGCGCGCGAGCCCGAAGTCCGCGACGAGCACGCGGCCGTCGGTGCCGATGAGGATGTTCTCGGGTTTGAAGTCGCGGTGGACCAACCCGGCTTGGTGCGCGGCGTGAAGGCCCTCGGCCGCTTGCACGCAGACGTCGAGTCGCTGGCGCCAGCCGATGTCGGGCTTGGCGAGCCACCGGCGCGCGCTCGACCCTTCGATGTACTCCATCGCGATGAACAAGCTGCCGCCCGACTCACGCACGTCGTAGATGCCGACGACGTTGGGGTGCCGCACCTTGGCCATGGCCTTGGCTTCGCGCGCCAGACGGGCGATGTCCGCGGGGTTGTGTGCGCGGTGGACCTTGAGCGCGACCCTGCGATCGAGCGCCAGGTGCGTGGCCAGAACCACGACCCCCATCGCGCCCCTCCCCAGCTCCCCCTCGACTCGGAACGCGTCCGCGATCACCACGCCGGGCTGAAACCACAGGTCGGTGGGCGCCGGATGCCCAGTCGTGACGGCGCTGACCCCCTGGCTCGGGAGCGTCGCTTGTCCTTGGCCGGGGATCGTCGAGCCGTACGGAGACCCGCCGCTGGCCAACGCGGCCGGCTGCATCGTGGGCGCCTCTGAAGGCGGAAGCCCGTGCCCGCTCGACATGCCACCGAGCGTAGCAGGTCGAACGGCGGCGGCTTCGGCTATGCTGCCGCGATGCCGCAGCCGGACGTGGTCGCCTTCACCGACGGAGGATGTAGAGGGAACCCGGGAATCGGAGGCTGGGGGTTCATCCTGATCCACCCCGGCACGAAGAGCGCGCTCGAGCGCGCCGGAGGGCTGCCCGAGGCGACCAACAACAAGATGGAGCTGACCGCGGCCCTCCGGGCGCTCGAGGCGATCCGCAAGCCGAGTAGCCGCGTGCTGGTCTGCACCGACAGCCGCTACGTGATCGACTGCTGCTCGAAGTGGATGCTCGGCTGGAAGGCGCGCGGCTGGACCCGCAAGGACGGCGCGCTCAAGAACGTCGAGCTCCTCAAAGAGCTCGATGGCGCGCTGGCTCGGCACGAGGTCGCATGGCAGTGGGTCGCCGGGCACAGCGGAGACCCGGGCAACGAGCGCGCCGACGCGCTCGCGAACCTGGCGATGGACGCGATCGCGGCGGGCCGTGAGGCGAGCTACGAGCGCCGCACCGAGTGGACCGCGTCGCTCCCGGTCAGTACGTGAACAAGCACCGCGTCAGCGGGATCGCCACGTCGGCAAGCACATAGAGGTAGTACTCCTGGCCTTCGACGAGGGAGTCGGGAGCGCCGCTGGCGGGAAAGCGCTGGCTCGCAAACCCAGGCGTGTCTCCGTACTCGAGCACCCCGCTCTCGAACGTCGTGTCCTCGTCCCACGGGACATCGGCCCTCCACAGGGTGCCCTCGGGGAGGTCGAGGTTGGGTGGCACGGTCGGGTTGTCCGAGCCCGCTTCGAGCACGTAGACGTAGCGCGCCGGGCTGTCCGCCCAGTGGATGGTGCCGTCCCGATCGACCCGCTCGCCCTTCTCGCAGGCGCTGGGTTCGTAGACGAGCTGGCTGTAGAGCGGGCCTCCGAACGCAGGGTCGTCGGCGAAGTCCTCCTCGACGAGGCCACGGTGCTCGAGCTCGGCGAGGAAGAACGCACGCATGCGGTCGGGGTCGGTCGACGGCACCCCGTAGCGGCGGTCGAAGCCGTTGTTCTCTTCGGGCGGGAACGCCCCGAACGAAGTGGAGTCGATCCAGCCGGCCGAGAACGCCAGGCCGGTGTCGTCGAACGTGCCGACCCAGTTGCCAGGCGCGTCGATGGTCCAATTCGACGAGCCCCCGGGGGCGACGTCCGAGTGGCAGCACACGCACGCGGTGGCCTCGATCTGCTCGCGGACCCAGTCCAGCTCCGCCGTGTAGGCCGGGTCGTCCATGCGCTCGTCCCCGGTGAGGTCGTTGCCATCGACCGGGTAGTAGGGCCGCTGCGTGTAGACGACGTTGCAGTCGGCGTAGTCCTCGTAGTGCCGGCCCTCTTCGGTGGCGGCCGAGATCAGCTGCCAGGTGCAGACCTGACCGTCGGGTCCGTCGCCCGGTGGCTCGCCCTCGATCGGGTCGCGGCACTCGAGCGTGGGCTGAATGAACGGGTTGGCTACGCCGCCGCCGCCGCCCGAGTCGGTCGGGTCATCGCCAGCGCATACGCCTTCGGGCTCGAAGGTTCCGCCGCCGAACGTCTCGCATCCGGTCTGCGAAAGGGAACACGCGTCGGCGTCGTCGCCATAGAAGACGATCTGCACCTCGAGGTCGGTTCCGCCGTCGAGGATGCATCGTCCGAGGACGCCTTCGTCGCTGCACGCGACGTCCAAGGTGGTCGTCCCCATCTGCTCGGCGCAGTCGTTCTCGATCGCGTCAGCGGTCCACCCCGCGCCGACGTAGTCGCGGCACTCCTCGCCCTGCGAGAACGGGTTGGTGTACTCGCACCGGCCGGCCGCATCGACGGGGGCCTCGCCAGACTCGCCGTCGGCCGCTCCGGTCTCCCCCGAGTCGTCATCACCCGACGGGCCGGTGTCGCCGGCGGAGTCGGGGGTGTCGGTGTCGACGCCGCCGTTGCCCGCGGAGCCATCGCTACCGCAGGCGGTGGCGGTCACCAGAAGAAGAGCAGCACCGAGGCGTCGCATGGCCTGCAGCGTGCGCGTCACGGCGGCGTCGGCAACGAAAAGGGTCGTCCGCGGCCAACGAGGCGCGCGCAGCGGCGGGTCGAGTCACCTCCGGCGTGACACGACCCGCTACATCGAGTCGTACACGCCGTTGCTGAACGCCAGCTGGTACGGGGCGCAGGTCGGCATGCCGCCCGTGTCGGCCACCCGGTACACGGCGACGAAGTACTCGGAGGTGTCGCTGGTGCAGGAGCTGACGTTGGTCGGCGGTTGGCCGGTGCCGCCATGACAGGGGCACTGGCCGGTCAGCACGCCCGCGTCACTGATGCGCATGTCGGTCGCCCAGGTGTAGTCGTTGCACTCGACGTTGGTGTTGACCGCACCACACGAGCCTCGCCCCACGGAGAACGCGTACTGGTTGCCGGGGTTGGACAAGAAGTTCACGCGCACGTGGTAGTTGTCGCAGGACGTGTCCGCTTGATCGACGCCGCGAAAGCGGTACCAGACCACGCGACCGGGCGGCACGGCGTTGCCCTCGACGGTGACCGACTCCGCGGTGTCGGCGATGTCGCCCACGTCGATGGCCGACGCACAGTCGACGCCCTCGTCCATCGAGGGGATCGACTCACACTCGCACCCGGTCAGCGCGTCGCTGTCGAGATCCACGAGGTCGGTGTCGCATTCGCTGATGACGCAGCCGTCTTCGCCGGCGGCGGGTGGAGCACACGTCCAGCCTGTGACGCCGGGTGTGGCGACGCCGGCGGGCGGGCACATCTCGTCGGCGGGGAACGGGTCGATCTCACCGGCGCAGTTTTCGGCCACGCCGTTGCAAAGCTCGACCTCGTCGCCCTCGCCCACCGACGGGTTGCCGTCGTGGCAGTCGGGTCCCGGGGCGCAGTCGCCGTAGACGTCGCAGCCGACCCAGACCCCATCCTCGTCGAGGTCGACACAGTTGGCGCAGCCGGCGTCGGTCCAGACGCATCCGTTGGAGTCGTCGCAGTCGGGACCCTGCGTGCCCTCGGGATAGGTGTCGCATTCGCCGAACCATCCGTCGGCGTCGGCGTCGATGCAGGTCTGGCAGGCGGCTTCGGTCCAGGCGCCCGCGTTGGCGTCGTCGCAGTCGGGTCCGGCGTCGCAGTTGTTGCCGTAGCCGTCGCCGTCCATGTCGACGCATCCGCCGGCAGATCCAGACTCACCGCTGGAGTCGCCGGCGCTCCCTGCCGCGCCCGAGGTCTGGCCGGTGAGGCCCGTGGTGGACAGACCGGTGGTCGGCCCGCCGGACCCTCCACCAAAGGCGGTGTCCGCGAGGCCGCCCGAGTCGACCTCGCCGCCGGAGCAGGCGAGCAGAACCGTCAACGCGGCGACACCGCACTGCGGCACGCTTCCAAGACGATCCCGACCCACACCCACGGCCAGCATCGTACCGCGATCGAGGCCACTGCGCGAAATGGACACGATCGGGCTACCATGGCCGCATGGGCTCCCGAAAGCGACGCGGCAACGTCACGCGCGGGCTCATCACGGTCGTCCTGTTCGGGGCTTCGTTCGCGCTGCTGTTCCTCGCGCCGCGCGCCCGATCGCTGACGCAAGAGAGGGTCGCGGTGTACGCGGACTTCCGCACCATCGCCAGCCTGCGTCCGGGCAGCATCGTTCAGCTCGCGGGCGTCAACGTCGGGGCAGTCGAAGGCGTGAACTTCGTGCAGGTCAAGTACCGCTGCGACCCGCTGAGCGAGGACATCGGCAGGTACGGACAGGGGCGCACCGACAGCTGCGACCAAGACCTCTTCTGCGCGCCGACGGGGTACTGCGCCGACCTCGAAAGCTACGCGGGCAAGGGCCACCACACCCGCTGCGACGCGACGGCAGACTGCGCGCACGACGAGATCTGCTTCACGGGCGCGGTGCGCAGTCGCGAAGCCCACCTGGACTGGGGAGGCCCGCGCGGTGTGTGTGCGCGGTTCAACACCGATCACACGCGCACCCGCGTACGCATGAAGGTCCCGATGGACATCGTGCCGCTGCTGCGCGGCGACAGCCGGGCGGTCATCGCGTCCAACGGGGTCCTCGAGGCGCCCAAGGTCAACATCAGCGCGGGGCGAGGCGACGAGCTGTGCCCGCTGGTGCGTGAAGACCTCGAGAGCTACTCCTACGACGAGTGCCTCGCCAACATGCGGGTGCAGGCCCGGCCATCGCTGACCGAAGACATCGACCGCATGCGCAAGCGGGTGGAGAGCTTCATGGCGAAGGCCGACACGAGCATCGTCGCGGTCATGGGCCTCATCGACCAGCTGCAGAGCGAAGAGACGATGGATGCGCTCAAGGGCACGGTCCACAACCTGGGCGTCATCACGCACACGCTCGCCTACGGCGACGGCCTGGTGCCGGCGCTCATGCACTCGCAGCAGTACCGCAAGGACATCGGAGGCACGCTCGGCGCGCTGCACCGCACATCGTTCGGCCTGCAGCGCACCGCCGCCCACGGCAACGACATCCTCGACACGCTCGACCGCAACATGGGGCCGCTGCTCGGTGACACCGAGGCCACGTTCGAGAGCGTCGACGGCCTGCTCGCGGACCTCGACGACCCCAAGAACAAGAGCCTGACGTCGAAGCTCCTGCGAGACGACACCGGCGACATCGCCCGCGACCTCGAGCTGATCTTCGACCACGGCGCCGACGTCTCCTCCGACCTGGCGTCGATCACCGAGGCGGTCGACACCGGCAAGGGGACGCTGGGCCTGCTCGCGACGGACGACCGCGTCGCCAACGAGCTGGGTAAACTGCTGGACAGCCTGGCCAAGCACGACACACTGCGCGCGCTGACGCTTTGGTACCTGGAGAAGCGACTGGGCGCGATCTCGGTGAGCGACACGCGGTCGTCGGCGCGGCCCTGAGCTAGAGGTAGAGCTACAGCTACAGCTCGCGCTCGAGGACGCCGCGGACCTCGTCGAGGATGTCCTGCTCGGCGCGACCGATCTCGCCGTCGGCGATGGCCGCCGCTTCGAGCTCGGCGAGGAGCTCGGGCCGCCGCTCGGGGGAGAGCTGTCGCAGGCGGCCTTCGACCGACTCGCCGATGTTGACCGAGTTGAACACGGCCTGGCGGTCTTCGGAGCTGAACTCGAAGCGCTTCATGAGGCGGTCGAGGAACCGCTGCTCGGAGTCGGTAACCTGCGCGTCCGAGATCAGGAGCACGGCCACGATTTCGCAGAACAGGCGGTTGTCATCCCGATTCTCGGACGCCATGGGGTGCCAGAGTAGGCCAGCGAACCGCCCGATTCCACGCTTGGTGCGCGATTTCCTTCGGGTTTCCGTCCCGGACCCGACGCTGGGCAAAGGTTGCGGTTGATCGGGCGGAGGAATAGCTCAAAATTGAGGTGGGCGAGGCGGACGACGCCCCGCTCACACCGAGAAGGAAAGCATGCAGCAACCCGAAGCGACGGCAAAAGTTCCCCTGCAGGTCACCTACCGAGGCATGTCCCGATCCGAAGCGCTCGAAGAGAAGATCGCCGAGCGGATCGACAAGCTGACCAAGACCGGAGAGCGCATCCTCGACGCCCACGTCAGCGTCGAAGCAAGCCAGCCGCACGCCAGCGGCCACGTGTTCGCCGTACACGCCGTCGTTCGAACTCCCCATGGCGAGGTCGTCGTCTCCAACGACAAAGACCCCAAGGGCAACCACGAGGACGCCTACGTCGCGGTGCGCGACGCGATGGACTCCCTCCATCGCCGCATCCAAGAGGTGCGCGAGAAGGCGATCGAACGCCGCCACGGCCAAGCGTAGATCGTGACGTGAACCCGACGCCGGTGCGCGTACCGAAAGCGGTACGGCTCCGGCGTCGTTCGTTGGTTCACGCGCCCGTGGATGCTGAGGCCTCCGACGTCGAGCCACCGCCAGGGTCGACGACGACGAGCAGGAACGTCGCCGTGCTCGGCCCTGGGTCAGGGCAGCCCGGTGGCAACCAGTGCATCTGACTCGAGAGCACGAGCTCGAACTCCCCCGACTCTTCCAAGACTCCCGAGAGGTCGCCCTCCCGGACTTCCATTCCCATGGGGATTTCGCCTTCGACCGAAATCCCTACGCCGCCGATGGTCGAGTAGCCGAAGACGTTCACTGCATACGGCTCGCCCACATACCCATCGGGTAACTCGAAGGGGCCCTCGTGTCTGCTCGTGGGACAATCCGCGGCGCCACTGGTCGCATCGTCGGTGGTCGGCGCATCGTCGGCGCAGCCGCTCACCACCGTTGCCAACGACAGCGACACCCTCGTCACCTTCACCTCTCCGAGGCTAGCAAGCCGCGCCTTCTCAGGGTTCTTCCGATGCGGGGCCTACGCGCTTGCGCCAGTCATCGCCGGATGTGAAAGACCGCGCATCGCTGACATCAGCCTGATCCTGCAGCGAACGGGCTCTCGAAGCACATTCTCACCCGATCCGAAAAAAACCGTGATTTGGCACGCGGTGCCCGTCCTCGAACCATGGTACCCGGTGGCCAAACGTAAGTCGATGTAGGCGGACCCGCGGGGGGGACACCATGAGAAGCTCGGCTGCGGAAGAGGGAGTGCGAAACATGAAGAAGATTGCTTTGTTGGTGGGCGTTCTTACGGCGCTGGTGGGGACTGAAGCACATGCCGAGACGGACTCGGACAACTTCAACCCGCAGCACACGTTCCGTCCGAACGAGTTCCCCTGGGAGTCCGGGCCGATTAACCTGATTTTCGGCGTCTCGGTGAACCTGACGGCGGCCGCCTATCACGAGGTCGACCTCGAGATGCTCGGCCAGGGCGAGTACGATTTCGACGCGCAGACTCTCACCTTCACCGGTGACGCCGATGGCGGGACGATGGAGAACGCGCTCGGCGTGGAGATCGGCGTCGTCGTCGACTCGCCGCTGGGGATGTTCGATGTCGGCATCTACAACATCGAGGAGACGGCCGATGGGACCTTCTCGCCCTACCTGCTCCCAGGAGATACGGAGCGTCCGTTCGGCGTCGACGAAGCCATCGGCCCCAACGACCTGTTCGAGACCGCCTTCTCGATCCTCAGCATCGACATCACGCTCGACATCGACTGGCAGCTCAACATCCCAGGGATCGAGTACCAGAGCACGCGCATCCTGCTGACGGACGGCGAGGACTCGGTCATCGCCAACGAAGTCGGTGTGTACGACGCCGAGGACGACGCGCTCGACCTCATCCTTCCGGACGTCGTGCCCGGTGAGACGTCCACGATGTACGCGACGCTCGAGGGCGAGTTCGACGCCGAGGTCGCGTTCATCTTCATCATCAACGCCACGGTCAACGAGGTGCCGGTCGGACCGATCGAGGTTCCCCTCGACTACCCGGTCAACGAGGGCATCCCTGTCGAGTTCCCCGTCGAGGTCATCAACTTCGACGTGCCCGAGGCGCCCGAGCCTGGGACCACCACGGGTGACGAAGGGAGCTCGACGGGCGATGAGCCCGCCGGCGACAGCAGCGGTGACGACTCGGACTCCGACTCTGATGGCACGACGACGGGCATCGACCCGGACCCGACCACGGGGGACATGGGCGACGGCTCGTCGGGCGGAGGGCTGCCCGCTGCGCCCGATCCCTCTGATTCGGGCTGCGGCTGCACCACGAGCAACGAGGGCGGCGGGTTCGCCTGGGTCCTCGGGTTGTTCGGGCTGACGATGCTTCGCCGCCGCCGCGACTAGAGCACCGCAGGCTCACGAACGAACGGCCGCGCCTCGAAAGAGGGCGGCCGTTCTTCGTTGTAGGCGCGCAGCTCTGGCTACGGGCAGGTGAAGACCGCGTCGAGCGTCGCGATCGCGTCCGAGACGTCGGTGGGCTGTCCCGCGGTCCAGAAGGACTGCAGCGACGCGTAGGCTGCCGCGTCGCGTTCGTTGCCCGCGCGGTCGAGCACGGGGCCGATGATCTCGAGCCCGGCCCACGCCGCCTCGGCCTCGGCTCCCTCGAGTCCGGCGAAGGCCTCCAGGCGCGCGCGCACGACCATGGCCAAGCCGTGGTCGAGCGCGGTCGTCAGCTGGCTCTGCGCGCTGCAAAGCAGCCCCTGCGCGTCCATGTCGAGATCCCCGATCGACGGAGATTCGTCGGCAGGGTTGAGGTCCCGCAGGCAGCGGAACGCGCTGAAACCGTCCCAGATCGCGTCGTGGGCCTCTTGGCTAACGGCCAGAACGTCCGCCGCCATGCCGATGCCGCCGCCGCGGTCGAAGCCCCCGGTGTAGTACGCCCACGCCGAGTCGCAGTCCTTCGCCTTGCTCGTGAAGCAGGTGTTGGCCTCCTTGTAGACCGACAGGTACAGGAACCAAAGACCGGCGGCCTCGATGCGCGCGATGTGAACGGCCGGCTCGCCCTCGCCGTTTTGACCCGCCGCGAACGCCTCGTTCATGATCGGGGCGATCGACGAAGGCCCCGCGCAGCGCTCGGCGTACTTTTCGACGTTCGAAGCCACGGTGCACTGCTTGTCGGAGTCGACGCCCGGATCCCAGTCGGACATCGGAATCTCGGGGTAGTGCAGGTCCTCGCGGCGCTGTAGCCGAGACTCGAGCCCCTCGTCTTCGGAGTACTTCGTCCGCGCCGCGGTGAACCCTGCTTGCGACGGGTCTGCCGCTAGCATGGTCAGCACCTCTTCGTAGGCTTCGACCCGCGCGATCGAGCTCGGCGTGCTGTCGACCAGCGTGTACGTGCCGTCGTCGGTCACACACGCCTCGTAGGCATCGTCGCCGCCGGGCTGGTAGTCGTTGGCGTTGGGTGAGCACGCCGCGAGGTCGTCCTCATCGACGAGGTCTCCGCACGCGTACACCATGCCCTCGTCACCATCGGTGTCGCCGCCATCATCATCCATGCCACCGTCGTCGCAGCCCCACGCACACAGCGCGAAGGCGAGAGTTCCGTAGCGGACGCGAGTTCCCCACATCATGGGGAGATCGTGGGCTCGATCGTACGCGTCCGAAAGCGGACGAGCACTCCGCCCGTGCAGAGGGTTTCCCCCTACGCGGTCACCAAACCCATGCGGATCGCATGTCGGACCATGCCGGCGACGTTCTTCGTCTCCAGCTTGGCCATCAAGCGACCCCTGTGGCCCTCGATGGTCTTGACGCTCAGGCCAAGGTCTTTGGCGATCTCGGGGCTGGACTTGCCTTCGGCGACGAGCTTGAGCACCTGCCGCTCGCGCGGGGTGAGGTCTGAGCCGGCGCGGGGGCCCGAGACGCCCCGCGAGTCGTCGAGGACGATCTTGGCGACCTCGGGGCTGAAGAACGCGTTGCCCGACGCGACGGCTTGAATCGCCGAGACCAGGTCGGAGAGGCCCGATCCCTTGAGCAGGTAGCCGCCGGCCCCCGCTCGGATGGCCGGTCGCACGTGCTCGCCGGTCGAGTACATGCTGAGGATCAAGACCTGGGTCTTGGGGACGTCCTTGCGGATGATCTTGGTGGCCTCGACCCCGCCGAGCTCGGGCATGTTGAGGTCCATGACGACCACGTCGGGCTGATGCTGCTGCACCAGCGCCACGCCGTCCTTGCCGTTGTCGGCCTCGCCGACGACCTCGATGTCGTCTTGGCCGTCGAGCAGCGCGCGCAGGCCTTCGCGAACGATCTGGTGGTCCTCGACCAACACGACGCGGATGGGATCCGACATTGCGATCACGGTAGCACTCCTCACTCGAGGCTGCTCACGGGCAGCGACACCCGAATGCGAGTGCCCTCGCCGGGCGCGGACGCGATCTGGATCTCGCCCCCGAGCAGCTCCACACGCTCACGCATGCCCACGAGCCCACGCCGCCGCGGCCCGACGGCCTCGGAATCGAACCCCGCGCCGTCGTCCTCGATCGACACCCTGAGCGCCCCGTCTTCGATGGCGACACGAAGGGTCACCTCGCTCGCCTCCGCATGCCGAGCCACGTTGGTGAGCGACTCCTGCACGATTCGATACGCCGTGATCTCGACCGATGCGTCGAGCTCGACGGCCACATCGTAGTGGCACTCGACCTGAACCTGCGTGGCCTCGGAGAGGTCGTCCCCCGCCCGCCGGATCGCGGCCTCGAGCCCCACGTCGTCGAGCACGGCCGGGCCGAGCTGGTTGACCGCGCGACGGATCTCCTCGACCGTGTCGTCGACCATGCTGAGGGTGCGGCGAGCCATGGTGGTGGTCTTGGCGTCGTCCCCCTCTCGCGCAGAGAGCAGGTCGCCGATCAGCTGTACGTGAATGCGGATCGCGGTAAGCGCCTGCCCGGCCGAGTCGTGTAGCTCGCGGGCGATGCCTCGCCGCTCGGCCTCCTGCATGCGGATCGCGCGAGCGGAGATCTCTCGGAGGTTCTGCTCCTTGCGGCGCAGCTCCTCGAGCGCGTCCCGCAGCTCGGCACTGCGGTCTTCGACCTGCTGCTCGAGCGTGGCGTTGAACCGAGCGAGCGCGCCCTGAGACTCCTCGAGGCGACCCACGAGCTCTCGAATGTTTGCCTCGGCTCTGCCCATCGCCCGCATCGGCAGGCCGTAGAGCAGCACGCCGAGCACCAGCCCCAGTGCACCGAACCCCAACGTCAGTGCGATGGTGTTGCGCTCGAGCGCGCGGGTGGAGACGGCGACCCACACGGTGCCGGCGACCTTGCCCTCGACCTCGATGTCCGCACTTCGCCACAGCGCCTCGAGCCGCGCGAGCGCGTCGAGGTCGTCGGCCGATCCACGGATCGGGATCCCATCGGCGTCGACCACCACCACGCGGTCGACCCCGGGCAGCTCGAAGGCGCCGACGCGCGCGACCACTTTGGACGCGTCGTATTTCCACAACAAGGGGCGCTCCTGCACGTCCTGTCGCAGCAGGCTGGCGGCCTCGCGCGCGGTGCCGTCGCCTCGAACCTCGAGCGCGTCGCGAGCGAGCAAGAAGAACGCCAGCGGAGCCGAGAGGCACGTGAAGGCGGCGACGATCAGGGTGAGCGGAGCAAGGCGAGCGCCGAGGTAGCTCTGCAGCGCGAGGCGGACCTGGCCGGAGGGTTCGCGGAGGGGCACGATCAGTCGCCCTCCGGTGCTGGCGGCACGGCGCCGCGGACCCGCAGCAGCGCACGCCCTTGGGGCGAGAGCACGTAGTCGATGAACGCCTTGGCCTCGCCCTGTGGCGGACCGATCGTGACGAAGCCGAGTTCCTTGACGAACGGGTAGGCCCCCGACTCCACGTTGCCGCCGGTGGGTTCCACGCCTTCGACCGCGAGCGCCCGAAACCCGGCGAGCGACGGGTCGACGCCGTTGCCGTGCAGCCCCACCGCGCCTGGCGTGTTGGCGAGCGCGACCTGCATCGCGCCGTCGTGGTAGAGCACGCGAAAGGCCCCCTGCGCGCGCACGCTCGCGGTGATGTCGGCGAACTCGGGCACCACCTCTTCGACGACGCGGTGCGAGGAGTCGCCGGCCTCTCGCAGCAGGACGACGACCTTCGTGCCGTCGCTCCACTGGGTGCGGCGCCCGTCGAACAGCGCGCTCAGCTCGTCGTACGTCACGGCCCGGTCGGGGACGTCGAGCCCTGCCGCGACGATGACGGGTACGCGCGCAAACGGGGTGTAGACCAACCCCGCGTCGATCTCTTCGTCGCGCAGCGCCCTCGAGACGATGGCGAGCTCGATGGCCCCGTCGCGCAGCGCCCGAATCCCGCCGCCGGAGCCGATGCTGGCGTGCACCTCGGGCGAGAGATCCAACCGCTGCATGACCGAGCCAGCCAGCATGCGCGTGAGCGGGACGCAGGAGCCCGAACCGGCGATGTGCAGCCGCGCATCATCGGGACGGTTCGGCCCCGAAGGCTCGAGCGCAGTGGTCAGGAACGCCGGCCGCGAGTCTTCGCCCACCCCACGCACCTCGAGCACGGCCCATGCGACCACCACCACGAACACGGCGATCCCGGCGATCCACGGCTTCCAGTGCCGCTGGGGTGTGTCGTCCACGACGAGGACGGTACACCGCGCGCCGTCAGAATCCGAATCGATGGCCGGCGTCTCCGCGTGCAACGCGGTCGAATCGCTCTGGGTGCAGGGGCCTCGCGGAATCGAAACTGCGACGGTCGTCAGGGTGCGCGTAGTTCAGAGCGCCCGAACGTCCGCCATTCGGAAGTTCGGGCGGACTGAGCGAAACACAGCACGCCCGAACGACCGCGTTTCGGAAGTTCGAGCACGCTGAGCCTCCCCGGGACGTGCTTGCGACACTGCGCCGCCGCGGAGCACTCTCAACGGCTCACGCCAGACGAGCTGCGGGTAGCAGCCCGGACCAACGGGCCGGTTTCAACGACGTCAACTCCCCTCGCCCGGCACGGACGACTGTCTCCGCGAAAGACCCTCGTGATGCATGAGCGCGCGAGACTCCTCATTCCTCGCCTCGTCCCCCCAAGGTACGTATCCTGTCTGCAGTCAGAATCCCCAATGAATCGGCACGAACGAGTTGCCCGCCCCCTTTCCCTCCTCTCCTTCATCCTCCTCACCGCCTGCGGCCCGCAGGTCGAAGAGCCCGAGGAGGAGGTCCGCACCTTCGAACGCCGTCGACCCGCCTGCGAAACCTTCTGCAGCGTCCTGCAGGATCCGGACTGCGGATCCGAAGAAGAGATCTTCGCAAGCACCCAAGACTGTGTCGAATTCTGTATGTCGGAGCACGCGACGTACTGGGCGCTTCAGGAGGATGAGAGGGACGATTGTGCCGAAGAGTTCGGCGACTACTACGGATGCGCGGCCTCTTCTACCTGCGAGGAACGCTGGATCATCACAAACGCTCCCATCCGCATCTCCGAGACCCCGTGCGAAGACCAGCGCGCGGGTTTTCTGGAATGCCGGAGGGAGCACGAATAGCAGCCATCGACAGTTGCCCTCTTCTCGAGCGGAGGCACCGCATGAATCGACCCGAACGAGTTCACAGTCTCCTCTCCCTCTCCTGCTTCATCCTCCTCACCGCCTGCGGCCCGCAGGTCGAAAAGCCCGAGGAGGAGGTCCGAACCTTCGAACGCCGCCGCCCCGCCTGCGAAACATTCTGCGGCGCCGTTCTCGATCCCGAGTGTGGGTCGGAAGAAATGGGCATCTACGAAGACATCGACCACTGCATCGAGTACTGCGTGTCCGAAGAAGCCGCATTCTGGTTTCTTCAGGAAGACGACACCGACGCCTGCGCCGAGACTTTCACGGAACACTACGAATGCGTCGAATCAGCGTTGTGCGAAGAACGCTGGATTCTCACAAACGTACCAGCTCGCGCGAGTGAGACCCCCTGTCTTTCAACCATCAACGCCTACGGCGACTGTCAGAGAGAACACAGAGAATAGCCTGACCACAGACGGAGTCCCATGAATCGACACGATTTTCTCGGTCACGCCCTCTTCTACTTCGCGCTCCTCACCGCCTGCGGCCCGCAGGTCGAAGAGCCCGAGGAAGAGGTCCGAATCTTCGAACGCCGCCGCCCCACCTGCGAGACATTCTGCGGGCTGGTTCAGGACCCAGAGTGTGGATCCGACGTCGAGATCTACACGAGCGTCCAGGAATGCATCGACTTCTGCGTGTCCGAGGAGGCCGAATACTGGTTCTTGCAGGAAGACGGCACCGACGCGTGCGGAGAAGAGATCGCGGAACACTATGAATGCGCCGCATCCGCGTCCTGCGAAGCGCGCTGGATCATCACCAATGTCCCTGCACGAATCTACGAGACCCCTTGCGCAGAGACCCAAGAAGCTTTCGGCGACTGCCAAGTCGAACACAGAGAATGAGCACACGGCACGACTTCGACCGCATCGAGCCCCGGTAGCCGCCGCTCAGAACCCGAACTGCGCTTCGAGCCGCACGCTTCGCCCTGGCCCGTTCACGCTCGATCCGTGTGCACGCCACGGTGTATCGCCGAGGTTCTCGAGGACGGCGGCGAAGAGCACGTGGGGGTCGTAGCGGTAGCCTGCGCGCAGATCGAACACCGTGTAGCCGGGGGTGCCGCCGATCGGGATGCGGACGTCGGCGACGTCTTGAGGGGCGAGCCGGTCTTGCAGGCGGGCCCAGCGGACGCCGCCGGCTGCGTAGACGCCCAACCGTGAGCGCCAGCCGAGCTCGGCGGTGCCATTGAGCGGGGGAACGCGCGAGATCGGCAGGCGCTCGGGCTCGCTGTCGTTGCCGGCCGCGAACGGGTTGGGGCGGTCGCCGCGCGCAAACGAGACCGAAGAGCGGCCCCAGATGCCGTAGGGGAGGTTGAGCCGAAGCGCCCCCTCGGCGCCCCACAGCAGCGCGTCCCCCTCGAAGTTGTCGAGCTGAAAGCGAGTCTGCGACGCGCCGCACTGCGGTGTCTGCTCGGGGCAGTCGAGCACGTCGACCTCCACACGCCCGATCAGATCGCGGATGCGGGTCCGGTACACCCACCCCTCGAGCTGCACGATGCGGAAGTCCACCCCGAGTCCGCCCTCGACCGTGAGCGCCCGCTCTGGGTCGAGGTCGGCGTTCTCGAACTGGAAGCCGGGGCCCGTCTGCTGGCGGCTGGTGAGGTCGTCGAGGTTCGGCGCGCGAAACCCCTGGTCGGTATTGAACGAGAACGTCAGCCAGGGCACCGGATCGAGCGAGACGCCCGCCATGCCGACCGCCGACGTCCACGTCTGGTCGACCGCCGCCGTCTCGCTCGCCTCGTCGCCGGGCGAAGTCGCGTGCGCCAAGCCGAGTCGACCTCCGGTGCGCACCCGGATCGCATCGAAGAACTCGACGTGGCCCTCGGCGAACACCCCCGTGGTCGCGTACTGCGACCCGTCGATGTATTGACCGCGACTCTCCGCGGACGAGACCATCGTGTCATCGAAGCGGATCGACGCGTCGCTCGAGATCCAGTCGACGTAGCCATCGGCCCCGTAGTCCCCCCACGCGCGCAGCCACGGCGTCGGGTCGAAGGTCTTGGTGCGCACCTTCAGCCCGGTGCCGAGCGTGTCGACATCGTCTCTCCCGAACAGCGTCGTGACCGAGGGCGTGCCTCGGTCGAATACGCGGTCCTCGTGCTGGCGCTGATAGCTGAGCGTCACGCGAACCTGCTCCGCCGCGGCCGGCCCCTTCGATGCCGCGTACGCACCGTAGACCAGCGTCCTAAACTGCTCGTCGTAGCGCAGGCATTCGTCTTGAGGGGCGGTGGGCGGCGGGCACTTGTCGGTGCGCGGGGCGTCGAACTGACGGTAGTCGTAGTAGCCCACCGTGACCCGATGCCCCTCGCGAGGCTCGTAGACCACGCGCGCGTCCCCAGTCAGCTCCCGAAAGCCAGTCCCGCGCTGCGTCTTTCCGTCGGCCTCGAACAGCGGCGGCACCCGCTGCGGTTCGCCCGTCCCCGGCGCGATCACAGGCCCACCGCTGCGCAGCTGGCCCACGTCTCGGTAGCCCACGCCAGCGAGCACGCCGACCTTGCCCGCGAAACCCAGGTCGACCTCCCCGCGCCCGCCGTAGGACCCATCGGCGGTGCCCGTGTGCAACAATGCCTTTCCGTGCGCGACCGTTCGTGCACCGTCCTCGCGCAGCGTCGGGTCCCGCGGCGTCGTCAGCAGCGCCCCGCCGAGCGCGTCGGATCCGTAGCGGGTCGATGCCGCCCCGCGAACAACCTCGATCGTGTCGATGGTCCGCGAGTCGACCGTGAAGAAGTACTGGTTGGGCCCCTGGCGAAACGTGCTGTTGTTCAGCCGAACCCCATCGAAGAACATCACCGTCTGCTGGCCGGTCAGGCCGCGGACGAAGGGCGACGCCTGCCCGTGTGCCGTCTGCTGAATGTAGACGCCAGGCTCGTAGCGCAGCGCCTCGGGTGCCGACTGCACCAGCCGCTCATCGAGATCGCGGCGCTCGACGACCGACCCGGCGCGGTCGTCGTCTTCGCGGGGGGCCCGGTACGAGGGAACTCGCACATCACGCGAGACGTCCACCTCCTCGGGCTCCGCGTCGGCCGCGGGCTGGGGGCTCGCGGGCTCGGCTTCGGCGACGACACTCACGTCCTCTGGCTGCGCCGCGATGGCCCCAGGGCCCTCGTAGCTCCGATCGGGAGGCGCCACGGCGAGCGCCATCGCGGTGGCCAGCCCCAACACGTTGCCGGACTATCGCCCGTGTTGGGTCCGCAGTCCTGCGGGAGAACCCTCGGTTCCTGCGAAAAGCCGCGGTCGCCACTGTGCATCCGCGTGGTATCGTTCGCGTGGGGATGAAGACGCATCCCGCTGTACAGACGCTCCCAAGCGTCTTTCCGTTCCGGGCCCCCGTCCGTGGTCAGATGATCACCAATGGGAGCAGCGGCACGTACTTCATCGGCGCGCACATCGGTGCGGGCTCCTATGGAGACGTGTACGAGTGCACCGACGAGTGGTCCAACCAGCTCGTGGCCAAGGTGCTCAAGCCCGCCGGGACGTTCGAGGACGTGCAGCGTCAGTGGAAAGCCGAGGTGGCCAACCTGGTCAACATGCGGCACCCCAACATCACGTACATGCACGACGCGTTCGTGTACGACAACTGCTTCTACATCGTGGTCGAGAAGTGCCTCTACAGCCTCGACCGCGTGCTTCCGAAGATCGACGAGACCTGGGTCCCGCACATCGCCCGCGACATCCTGCAGGCGCTCGCGTTCATCCACCGCTTCGGCTACGTGCACAAAGACGTGCACCCCGGCAACGTCTTCGTGAGTCTGACCAGCGACGTGATCAGCCGCAATGAGGATGCGGGTCCATACCTCTCGTTCAAGCTCGGCGACCTCGGCATCACCCGTATGGAGAACGACATCCGCGCCACGGGCACCGTGCTCGCGCCTTGGATGCGGCCACCCGAGGCGATCCACCCCAACCGCTTCGGCGCGATCGGCCGTCAAACCGACATCTATCACACGGCGCTGCTGCTTCTCTCGGTGATGCACCGCGAGGTGTTGCTCTTCGAGGAGGCCGACATCGTGGCGGGCGCCCCCCTGCGCATGGCCGACGCGCTCGACTCGCCCTACGGTCAGGCCATCGCGAGCGCGCTGCATCCCAAGGTCATGTACCGGACCCAGACCCCGCTCGAGTTCTGGCGCGAGATTCAGGCGGCCATGCAATACCTCTCCCCAGGCGCCAACGCCACGCCTGCGCCGATGGACCTCGGGCCTCCGCTCACGCGCCCGAGCAACCCGTCCCAGACGCAGTCGGGCCCTCCATCGAGTTCCGGCTCCAATGGCTCGGGCTCAGGCGGCCCCAAGGGTTCTCGATGATGCCGCTGCAGCTGCTCGCCTTCATTCCCGGCGACGTCACCATGCCGATCGAGGAGCTCCGGCAGGCGGTCCCCGGGCTCGCGGGCATCGTCGGGCTGCTGCTCTTCCCAACCATCGGCGCGTGGCTTCGTCTGCTCCTCGAGTTCCTCGAGTGGACGCGACCCGGGCTCACCCGGCCCAAGCCCGTCTCGGGCCTGAGCATCGTCCGGGCGATCACCACCAGCATCGGCCTCACCTTCTTCACGGCGACATGGTTCCGCGCGGCCGGCCAGCTGCGTGACGTGCAGGCCGAGGCGCCGGTCGTGGGCCCGAGCATCCAGGGCGTAGTCGTCGGAATCGTGTTCTGGGCCATCTACGCCGTCGCGATTTCGGCCCTACGCCGCGACGTGGTCCGAAGCCGCAACGCCCGGCGCGTGGGCACACCACTGCGTTAGCCGCCCGCGGGAATGTCCTCCCGTCGGTGGGGCGTGATCATGTCGACTCCAACGAGGGATTCGACCATGACCCATTTGCTCTCGCTCATCGCCATCGCAGCCCAGCTCGCCTCCACCACGCCCGAGGAGGAGACGACGTCGGGCATGCACCCTCCCGTCGCCATCGCGCACGGGTCCGCCGACGGGCAGCGCGTCGTCGAGGGTCTCGCGGGAGTGCTCGCGGATACGCTCAGCCCACTCGATCGGACGCGGCTGGGCCGCAAGGTGCTCTCCAAGTCGCGCGTCTCGATCGCCAAGGGCGACTTCGGCGACGGCGGGACCCGGATCGTCGCGGTCAACGTCAACCTCCGCATGAAGGATCCCGAGGCTACGCAGCAGTACATCTCCGGTATCTTCACCGTCGACGACTCGGGCGGCCTGGTCGCGGTCGTCGTATCCGGACGCATGCGCCCGGAGAGGTTCAGCGTCGAGAAGGTCGGCGACTACGACGGCGACGGGCGCGATGACCTCGTGTACGTCTCTGAGGACGCCGAGGGTGCATCGCGCCATCGGGTGACGTGGGACGGCAGCGCACCCAAGACGACGACGCTGCAGGGCGCGAGCTAGCAGCCTGTCTAGCGTCACAACCTCCGGGCGCTGCATCCACCGGACATGCAGGCCCGACGCCTCCTCCAACGCACGGCCCTCACCGGCCTTCTCTCGGTCAGCGCTGCCATCGGTGTCTCCACGGAAGCCTCGGCGGCCGGTTTCGTGCACCCAAAGATCGACAGCTCGGCCCAGTTTGCGCTGAGCTCTCTCGCATCCGACGGCCCCGACGGCGCTCGAGAGGCCGCGATGGTCCTCGGAGCCGTCGAGGCGGGCGCACTGGGCGGTGTGTATCTGGCCGACCAAGGCGTTCCGGCCCAGCGCGCTCGCCAACTCGGGACGAACTGGTGGTCCATTCACCCCTCGGGTGTCGACGGCGTCGTCCTGCCTGCGCCTGCGTCCGATCCCGGCGGTCGCCCGATCTTGGTGCTGCGCAAGAGCGTGGCGACCAAGCCCAACGCCCGAAAGCAGGCGTTGCGGGAGGCGTTTGGCACCTTCGCCATGATGCAGGCGCAGGCGATCAGCCCGTGCGGCGGCGGAGACACTGCGGTACCCACCGTCGCTGGACCCACCCACTGCGTCACCTCGAGCGTCCCAGTTCCCTTCGTCCGGATGCCACGGGCAATCGAGCTCATCGTCGACCGGGCACACCCGTGGGGAACGGACTACGTCGGTCCCAAACCGGTGGGCAAGGAGCCGATCTGCGCGCGCTCATTTGCGAAGTACTCGGTGTGCAAGACACTCATCGGCAGTCCGAAGCCCCCGAAGGGCAACGAGATCTTCCCCCTTAGGCCGGCGAGCAGCTACGAGTCCGGGGGTGGGACGCCGGCAAAGCTGACCAAGCCATTGCTCTTCCACATCATGTCCCCGACGTTCAACGGGACCGAAGAACAGCAACGCGAGAAGGCGCAGAACCTCGAGCGAGCGCTCCCTCAGCTGCGACGGACCTTCGATTTGTTCGGGCTCGACACCGTCCGATCACAGGCGCACTTCCTCGCGCACTACGGGGGCGAGCTGGGCGGCAACCCTGGCAACCTCGGCATCGTCGAGACGTTCACCAGCCTGTCATGCCCCGAGCCGAACAAGAAGAAGTTCCTCGGGCGCGGGCCGCTGCAGGTCACGTGCAAGGTCGCCTATGTCATGGCGCTGGCCTATCTGGAGCTGCGTCACGACCAGCTCGTCCTCGAGGAGGTCAACGCCGCGCTGGTGTCGAGCCCGACGTCGGTGTGGCGGGCGTTCGAGGACGCCGTATCGAACGTCGGCGTCAAGAGTCTCGCGAGTGCCCACCGAGCGATCAAGGCCGACCCGAACGCAGCGGGCCGCTTTTCGAACGGCTTCGTGCTCTCGGGTGCCTACTGGCATGCGTCGGGCTGCGGCAAGGACATGGTCGAGCTGGGCAAGGTCGCCGATGTGAAGACCGGCCACTTCATCGGATCCCAGCCGGGATCGAAATGCATCTCGGGCGGCGGACAGAGCCACAGCGGGAACGACCGCGCCAAGTACAAGGCGTGCATCTACAACGTCGCGATGAAGAGCCTGAAGACGGGCAAGGCGGAGCAACACGCGTGCATGGCGAACGCGTCATCCTCGGCGTCAAAGCCCCGGCCCAAGACCCATCGCAAAGTCCGCCCCACGACAAAGCGCCGCCAGCAGCGACTGCGCATGCCCAAACGAGGCGGCTAGCGAAGGACTCTGCCCCTACAGCCCCGCTTTCGCGCGCCATCTTCGAACGTCTGCGAGCGGCCGAGCCCAGCCCGGGCCGAGCCGCGCGTAGATCGCCTCGGCGGTTGCAGAGCGCTCGTCCGCGCCCGGTCGATCGCCCGAGGCGAGGTGCCCCTTGGCGGCCGCAAACTTCACGGCGGCCGCGATCTCACCGTCGAGTCCGAGCTGCTCGAGCATCTCGGCGGCCCGACCCAGCGAAGTCTCGCCCGCTTCGGCCTTGCCCAAGGTCAGCTCGCACACGCCCTGCCCCGCCACGGCCTGGGCCAGCGTGGCATCGGGTGGGAGCGAGAGGTCGCCATAGATCTGGAAGGTCTCGGCATATTCACCGCTGGCCTCTGCACAGCGACCGAGCCGCTGGAGCGCGTCGGCGACGAACGCTGCCGCCATCGCGACCTGCTGATGCTTGGGTCCCAGCGCTTGAACCAACGCCGCTTTTGCGTCGCGATACCCCGCGAGCGCCTCTTCGTCGTCGCCTCGTGCCTGGTGCATCGCGGCGGCGGCCCGATCCATGAGCGCGGCGTCGGCGTTGGTCGAGCCCATGTGCTCTCGAATGAGCGCCCCTGCGGAGACGTAGTGCGTGCGGGCCTCCTCGAAGTCGCCGCGAAAGAACGCCAGCTGGGCGATGTTCTTGTGCAGCGCCAGCCGGGTATTCGGGTCCTGCTGGCCCGACGCGTCCAGCCGCCTCAGCGCCTCCGCCAGGCTCTTCGCCGCCTCGTCGTAGCGCTTCAGGACCATCTGCGCGTTCCCGATCTGCGTCAGCGCGAGCGCACAGGTGGAGTGATCCCGCCCCACCGAGTGCTCCAGTGCCGAGAGCGACGCCTCGAACCACTTCAGGGCCTCCTCGTGTTCGGCGGCACCGAGGTGCGACTGCCCCAACGACATCGCGATCGAGCCGTACAGCGCGTGCTTCTTACCGAGCCCCTCCTCGGCCACCGACAGCGCGGTTTGTTGATGTTCCCTCGCCGCCGCCGCGTCGCCACGCCCCATCGCCACGGCGGCGCGGCTCGAGTAGGCGACCGCGAGCTCGTCGGGCGGAGTCGGCTCGACCCCCTCGAGCAGCTCGATGCACTCGCGCAACGCAGCCTCGGCGCCACCAAGGTCTCCCGTCGCGCCCAAGACCGAGGCCTCGGCTGCCTTGAAGTACGAGCGCGATCGGGGGTCGCGGCTGCGCGCGAAGACGTCTCGCCCCGTCTGCAGCATGCCCAGGGCCTCCTGCGGACGCCCGATATACGCGCCGACCACGAAGATGAGCGTGCCAAAGGAGCGCGCTCCCACATCCGGGTCTCCGCCTGCCGCGGCCAGCGTGGCCGCCTCGCGTGCTTGGGCCTCGGCCTCGTCCAGCTCTCCGACCTGCATCGAGCCGCGCGCCAACATCTCCAGGACCGCCGCCGTCGTCGCGGCGTGACCGACCTTTCGAGCCCGAGACTCGAGGCTTCGCGCGAGCGCGACCGTCTCGTGGTGTTTGCCCGCGACGAGCAGCGACCGCGCCATGATCAGGTCCTTTTCCAGCGCCAGCACGCCGTCGCGCTGGTCCGGCGTTGGCTGCACCCATGCGTCGAGCGCCTCCTCGTCAGCGCACTGCTCGACACGCGGGAGCATCGTCACCGAAGAAACGGCACCGTCGACCGCCTCTCGGCTCCCCTCCGCCAAGAGAGCGACGAACGTGTCCGTCGCCCGCAGCGCGTGATCGAGACACTCTGCGCGCGACGCATCGGTGGCCTCGTCCTGCTCGCCGGATCTTCGAGCTGCACACGCCGCGTCGGACCCCCACGTCCACGCCTGTTCCCGCGCGTCGAGGGCCGTGGCGACCTTTACGAACGCAGCGGCCTCGGTCGCACCGTAACGCTCGAACGCAGCCTTCGCCGCGGCGCGGCGCTCGTCGTTCCACACCGCGGCGAACGTGGCTGCAGCATCGATGCACTCGACGACCGATGCGACCTCCGGGGTCGGTGACGGCTCCGGCTGCGCGTCATTGGGGCGCAAGAACGCGTAGCCCACCGCTCCGAGCGCGACCACCCCGAGGCACGCCGCTGCAATCGGCCACACGGGCGTCCGCGCCTTCGGCCAGAGGGCGCCGAGCAGCGCGTGCATGGATGGGTGCCGCTTCGCTGGGTCGGGCCGCAAACCGCGAAGGACAGCCTGCACGATGGGCGCCGGCACGTCGGTCGGCGGCACGGGGCGCACGGCCCCCGACTGCACCGCGTAGAGGATCGATCCGATCGTGTCGCCCGCGTGGGGCCGAACCCCAAAGAGCGCCTCGTACAGCGAGACGCAGAACGCGAACTGGTCGGAGCGCGCGTCGGCGGCTCCGGCCGCGTACTGCTCGGGAGGCATGTACGCCGGGGTCCCCACGATCGCTCCCGTCGTGGTCAATCGAGCCGAGGCGTCGTCGATGGGGAGGTTCGGGTCGGACTGCGTGACGCCCGTCGAGCCGCCCGAGATGCCCACGATGCCGAAGTCGGTGACGCGCACCCGACCGTCGCGACCGATGAGCACGTTGTCGGGCTTGAAGTCGCGGTGCACCAGACTCGCCTGATGCGCCGCAATCAACCCCAACCCCGCCTGTCGGTACACGCCCAGGATGTCCTGCCAGCCGCGCGGCTTCACCTTCACCCAGTCGCGGAGCGTGCCCCCGTCGACGAACTCCATGACGACATAGACCTGGTCGCCGTGCGTCCCGACCTCGTGCACCGCGATGACGTTGGGGTGCTGAATCTTCGCCACGGCCTGCGCCTCACGCCGCAGCCGAGCGCGAGCGTCGTCCCCGTCGGACTTCAGCAGCTTGATCGCCACGGGGCGCTCCAGCTCTGGGTCATGGGCGAGCACGACGACCCCCATCGCTCCCGCCCCGAGGCGTCGCTCGATGATGAAGCGGCCCAGCCTCTGGCCCGGCGTCGGTTCGGACGTCGGCGCCTCGGGCCCGACCGTCTCGGGGCCCAGCGTGTCGGACCCGAGCGTCTCGGGGCCCAGGGTCTGGGGCGGCTCGGACATCGGCTCGAAGTCTACCGTCTCGAACGCCCGCAGCGGAGCGGCCTTCAGCCGGCCGACCCGCGCGCGATCGCGGTGATCTCGGCTTCGCAGTCAGTACACCACGCCCGAAGCTCCGAGGGCACCGCATCGCCCCACGCCACCAGGGACGCCGCCTCCTTCGCGCGAGCGCGATGCCCCGCTGCCGCCGCACTCTGAGCGACCAGCACGTAGGCAGCCTGCAGCTCCTCGGTCGGGCGCTCGGCGGCGAGCCGCTTGCTCAACGCGTCCTCGGCAAGAGCGAGCGCGTCGTTCGGGTCGCCTGCTCGCAGCGCCGCCTTCGCTTGAACCACGATCGCCTCGAGCGTCAGGGGGTGGGTCTCGCCCAGCGTATCCTCGCGAACACGCCGGATCTCGGCGACGTCCCGGCGCGCCGCGGCGAGGTCGCGAGCCGCGAGGATGTCGAGCTCGGTCAGCAACAAGCGGCTGGCAAGGGTCCGGGCGTGCGTCTCCCCGAACACCTTCGTCCGGATCTCCAGGGCCTCGGCCGCCGCCGCCCGGGCAGGTTCGCTCCGCCCCATCTCGACCTCCAGACGCGCGATGTTGGCGAGCGTGATCGACAGCTCGTAGTGCTCGCCCAGCGTCTTGCGCTGCAGCGCGGCGATCTCCCCGTACTGCGTGCGTGCGGACTCGAGGTTGCCGAGCTGATGGTCGAGCGATGCGAGGTTGCTACGGGCCGCCATCACGCGGCGGTGGTCTTCGGGAAAGCTCGAGGCCAGGCCCACCAACCCCTTTGCGGCCAAGTCGCGGGCCTTCTCGTACTCCCCGCTCGCCCGCGCGACGTTGGCCAGCGAGACCAGCGCGATGGCGTGATCGCTGTGCCCCGTCCCCAACGAGTTCGCGAAGATCTTCGCCGCGCGCGCGTAGTGGGCCTCGGCGGTTTCGAGCTCGCCACGCAGCAGCGCGACGCTGCCCGGCAAGAGCAGCGCCTGCCCCACCGTCGGGTGATCTGGGCCCAGCGTCTCCTCGAGGATCGCCAGCGACTCGTCGGCCAGCCGCGACGCGTCGTCGAACTGTTGTTTTCGGAAGAGAGCCTTCGCGGCGAGAATCGCCAGCTCCGCTCGCTCGAGGCGCGTGTCCTCCCCCAGCTCCGCCAGGACGCTTCGCGCACGCTCGACGCGTTCGATGCCCCGATCGAAATTGCCCTGGTCGAGTTCCAGCGCGGCGCGGGCCGATTCGAGCCGCGTCCGCAGGCGCGGCGGGTTGCCAGCCGAGGCCACCGCGATGGCCGCAGCGCGCGCGAGGATCGCGGCGGCGTCGAAGTCGGTCTTGCCGAGCGACGACTGCACCTCGACGAGCCCCACCGACGCTTCGGCGGCCGGCAGCACATCGCCGACCCCCGACGCGCGCGCGAGCACCCGCTCGAACGCCGCCACCGAGGCGTCCGCGTCCTCCGCTTCGAGCGCGGCCTCCCCTTGCAGCGACACGGCCTCGAGCCACGTCGAGCTGTCGTCGTCGAGCGTCGCGATGAAGGGCTCGAGGATCGAGAGGGCCATCTCGTACCGCCCGGCCGACAGCAGCGCGCGGGCTTCGTCGATCGCCCCGCGATCGGTCGATACGGCGTCTTCGCTGGCGACCCGCACCGCCGCCTCGGGCTCGGTGCAGTCGGCCAGCGGCGGCAGCATCGAGACCATCGAAATGGAATGCTCGACCACTCCGGCGTCGGCGTCCCGAAGCAGCTTCGAGACGGCCCCAAACTCCGCGAGGCGTCGGTCGAGGCACGCCTGTATCACCTCGTCGTCTTCTCGGCAGGCGCGCTGCTGCAGACTCAGCCACTGATTCACGTAGCGAGAGGTGCGCCCCTCGACGGTCGACCAGGCGCGCTCGGCATACGGCATGTCGGACGCCGCGAATGCGCCGGCGGCCGCGGACCGTGCCTCGCGATCCCAGACCCCGGTGAACGCTTCGCCCCGCGCGGGGCACGGATCGCTTTGCCCCACGACCGCCGCACCGACGCCGAGCAGCGCCACCCCCGCGCCGACCGTCAGGGGCACCCAGGTCCGCCGAGGAGGACGAGCCGCGTCGATCAGCGCGTTCATGGACGCAAAGCGTCGCTGTGGATCGACGTGAAGCCCTCGTTCGAGCGCCACGCGAACCCGGCGCGTCACCGACAAGCTCGCGGGCAACGCGACCGGCTCTGGCACGAAGTCCGGCTCCGTCGCGACCCGCTGGAGCGTCGTGTCATCGAACGGACGCTTCCCGGTCAACGCCTCGCACGCGGTCACGCACCAGGCGAACTGATCGGCGCGAGCATCGACCGCCTGACCACGGAGTTGCTCGGGAGCCATGTACGCTGGCGTGCCCGCCATCCGCGTCGTGTGCCGGCCCGCGGAGACCCGCAGCCACCGTCCTGAGGCCCCCGCGGTGAACGAGCGAGCCAAGCCGAAGTCGGTGACGGAGACCTGCCCCTGAGCCGAGACGAGGACGTTCTCCGGCTTGAAGTCTCGGTGCACGAGCCCGGCCGCGTGGGCTGCCGCGAGCCCGCGTCCCGCGTCGCGTAGCACCCGCAGGATCTCGGTGGTGCTTCGCTCCTCGGCTTCGAGCCACGAGCGCAGCGTGAAGCCTTCGACCAACGCCATCGCAATGAAGACCTCGCCGTCGACGGTGCCCGCCTCGTAGACAGTGAGCACGTTGGGATGCGAGAGCTTCGCCATCGCTCGGGCTTCGTCGACCAGGCGTGCCGCTCCGTCTGCGTCGGGCGAGGCGTCGGCGCGAACGACCTTGAGCGCCAGGCGACGATCGAGCTGTGGGTCGTACGCCTCGTAGACGATCCCCATGCCGCCTGCACCCAGCCGGTGCCGAACCTCGAAGCGACCCACGGTGGTCGGCGGGACCGCGCCGCCGAACACGCCGGCGAAGATCTTCGAGCGCGCGCGGCGGACCTCGACCTGATCGACCGCCAGCCGGACGTCTCGCATGCGCTCGAGCGGCTCTTCCCTCATCCCTTCCCCCATGGATCTGCTCTGGTATGGTCCCGGCCTTGGCCTCCGACGACATGGAGCTGCTGCATCGCTGGCGCGACGGTGACGAGACCGCGGGGCAGACGCTGTTCGAGCGACATTTCGACGCCGTCTACGGCTTCTTCTGCAACAAGGTCGGGCCCGAGGCGGTCGACGATCTGGTGCAGGAGACCTTCTTGGGCATCGTGCGCTCGCGCGACCGCTTTCGCGAAGAAGCCACGTTCCGCACGTACCTCTTCGCTATCGCGCACCGCCAGATGATGAAATACCGCGAGCGTTGGTACAAGACTCGCGATCGCGGCGCCGACTTCGACCTCGAGCGGGTGCAGGCCCTCGACGGGTCGCCCTCTCAGCTGGTGATCGGCCACTCCGAGCAGGCACTGCTGGTGCGGGCGCTCCGACACATCCCCCTCGAGCTTCAGATCATCCTCGAGCTGTTCTACTGGCAAGACCTGCGCAGCCTCGACATCGCCGAGATCCTCGACATCCCGCACGGGACCGTACGCAGCCGGATCCGACGCGCTCGAGAGCAGCTCGCCGAGCGCATCGACCAGCTCGCCGACGACCCGAAGCTGTGCGCATCGACCGTCGGCAACATCGAAGACTGGCTGCGCTCGCTGCAGGTCCGTGCAGCGGCGCAGGCTTCTCCTCCCTAGCAGCCTGACGCGGCCCCGTTCGGGCTCACGAACACGTCGGCCTTGGCGTTGTCGGTGAAGGTCACGCCGTCGCAGCCGAGCAGCGAACTGTCGGTCCACACCGAGACGCCATAGCCGCCCGAGTCGGAGAGGGTGGAGTTGCGCAGCGTGACGCTGCCGTCCCCGCCGAACCCACCGATGAACAAGATGGCGTCCGAGTCTTCGGATCCGTTGAAGCCGTCCGAACCTCCGTGTCGAAGCTCCACGTTGTCGAACACGTTCGACGCCGACACGCTGTGGATCTCGATCCCCATCCAATAGCCCTGCAGCGGCTCGACGCCGACGATGCGAATGGGCGCGTCGCTGGTCCCCACCGCGTTGACCGACCCAGTCGACTCCACGTTGATGTTGACGTCCTGCGCGACCTGGATCTCGACGCCGGGCTCGATGGTCCAGTCGCCGACCACGTACATGCGCTCCATGATGCGGTACGGGAGGCCAACCTCAGGCCACGCATCGTCATCGAGTTGGGCATCTTCGGACGAGCTGTCGTAGATCTCGATCACGTCGTCGCCGTTGTTCGAGAACGTGTTCGAGCCATCGAGATACGCCGGAAGGTTCGCCGAGAGCACGAGGCTCTCCTCGTTGTCGACGATGGTGTTGTTCGCGAAGCCGGTGAGGTCGGAGCCACTGAGCGCCATGACGGCCGCCCCGCCGCTCTCTGCGATGGTGGTGCCGGAGATGACGACCTTGCTCTCCTCGGGCAGCCACACCGCCGCGTTCGTGATGTCGAAACCGTTCCACTGGCTCGAGCCCGCGTTCTCGAGCATGACGTGCACCAGCGCGTTGGCCGTCGCCTTGGAGTGGAACGCGATGCCCTTCCAGTAGCCCGGCTGCGCCTCCGCGCCACGAATGGTCACCGCCGCGTCCGCGCTGCCCATGGCGGCGAGCGATCCCGTGGTGGCCACGGAGATGGAGGCGTCGAGCGGCATCACGAGCGTCATCCCCTCGGCGAACACCAGGTCGCCATCGACCCCGAGGTTGCCCGTCATGGCCAGCGGCACGCCGACGTCGAGCCACGTCACGTCGTCCTCGACCGTGCCGGACCTCACCGTGACGACATCGTCGTCGTTGCCCGTGAAGTCGTTGTCGGTGTCCAGCCCCTCGACGTGTGCCACACCGACCTCGAGTGGGCCCGCGTTCTGCGTGAAGGTCGAGCCGCTGATGGTGATGGTGCTGCCGTCATCGACCTGCACGGCGAGGCCGGAGTTCTCGGCGATCGTCGAGCCCGTGATCGCCACGGTCGAGCTGCTCAGCGTCACCGCGTCTCCGTCGACCCCGAGGATCTCCACGCCCGTGAGCTGGTTGTCGGCCGACGCCGTGCCAAGGAACTCGAGGCCCAGCCAGTTGGTGCTCTCCGCGTCGAACACGACCGGTTCTTCGGCCGTCCCCGCGGCCGTCAGGCTCCCGCCTCCCGAGACGAACATCCCGGCAACTGGGGCAAACCGGAGCTCCGCGCCCGCCTCGAGCGTGAGCGCCGCGTCGACGCTGAGGAACGTCTGCACGTCGTAGCACCCCGCAGGCAGCGTCGTCGGGCCGGCGATATCGGCCTGCGCGAGCGTCATGCACTCGCCCATCTCTCCGGTCGACCCGTCGTCCGTGTCCTCGCCGCTCGGATCTCCGCTCGGGTCTCCGCTCGAGTCGTCGGTGTCGGACGCGCCGTCCGTGTCCTCACCAGCGTCGGGCTCGATGTCGCAGGCGGTGGCGAGGGCGGCAAGCAGGAGGGGCAGGGTCAGGCAAGTGGAGCTGATGCGGTTCATCGCCCCGGGTCGTTCGCGGACTCGCCGTCATGATCACGACGCCTGTGTTGGGGACCACACGTCGGCGCGACTGGTGAATACGGCGGACACGCGAACGTCTACAGCGGCTCGCCCAGGCGACCCCCGCTCGGCTCGAGCGCCACTACCACTTCGCCTCGAGCACGCAGAAGCGCTCGTAGGCCTTCGATTGCACCTGCGCCCCGGCGCGCCGCAGCGCCGCCGCGACCATCTCGGGGCGGTTCACCACCGCGTAGGTCGTGCCGCCCTTGCGGTGCCAAGACGCCAGCGGCCCGAGTAGGCGGTCGAGCGCCTTCGCGTCGGCGTGTGTCGGCGGGTTGGTCAGCGTCACGTCGGTGGTGCCGACGAACGGCCGTACGGCAGCGACGGTGCTCGGCAGGCCGTCGTGCTCCATCGGAAAGACGCGTCCATGAAGGCCGGCACGTTTCACGTTCTCGCGCAGCATCGACGCGGACACCGAGTTGCTCTCGACGGCGACCACTTGCGCGCTCGGCCAGCGCCGGGCCGCCCAGATCGCCAGCGGGCCCACGCCTGCGCCAAGGTCGACGACCCGAGCCGGCGACAGGTCGAGCTGCGCGACGTGGTCGATCAGACACCGAGTCCCGCTGTCGAGGCCCTTGCGGGAGAAGGCCCCCGGAGCCGACTGCAGCTCGACGTCTCCCAGGCGCTCGTCGCCGAACGAGTAGCGCCGAGCGAGCACCTCATGCTCGTCAATCGCGTCTTGCTTCTCGCTCATCAGCAGGCGGTAGCCCTTGGTCCGCTCGAGCACGCGAACGTTGCCCAGCACCTCCCCCATGAAGTCGGCGATCGAGTCGGCGCCCTTCTGCTTCTTGACGGCGCACAGCAAGCGGCCTCCAATGCCGAGCACCTGACTGGCGACGGCGATGCACTGCTGGGTGAAGTCCTTGCCCAGGTGCGCGCGCGGCCACACGACCGCGACCTCGAAGCTCGCCGTCATCGTCGGCCAGCTCGCGTAGGGCTCGGCGCCGGCGTGCCGGGTCTCTCGCGCATCGAGCACGAGTCGTGGCCCATGCCGGTCCACACCCGGTAGGTCCCCCGAGCAGACCAGCAGGACCTTCGAGCGATCGGTGCCCTTGACGGCGTCCGCGAGGAGTAGAACCCCCGGATCGGCCTCGTTCAGGCCGTCCACCCCACCCGGCCGCGCGCGTCGCTGCTTCGCCATCGCGCGGGATGCTACTTCACGAGGCGCCCACGCGGTACGCTTGGGCGTGATGGGGGAACATCGCAACAGCGTGGCAGCGCTCGCCCTCGGCGGGCTCGTGGTCCTTTCGGCAGCGTGCAGCGACGGCGGGGGAATGGTCGCCGGCACGTTCGGGCCATCGCTCGGCGGCAGCACGGGCACGGACCCCGAAACCACGGGCGCGTCCAACACATCCCAGAGCGCGTCGGGCGGAACATCCGCGGGCGACACCTCCGCAGGCGAGGCGTCCGCGGGCGAGACGTCGGCGGCCGAGACGTCCGCGGGCGAGGAAGGCTCGACGAGCAGCGCCGAGACCAGCACCACCGACGACCCGACCTCGGACTCGCCGCTGTGCGGGAACGGCACCCTCGAGGGAGACGAAGCCTGCGACGACGCCGGAGAGTCGGCCTCGTGCAACGACGACTGCACCGTCGCGATGTGTGGCGACGGAGTCGTCAACAGCACCGCGGGCGAGACCTGCGACGACCAAGGAGGCTCGGAGAGCTGCGACGCCGACTGCACCGCCGCGACCTGCGGTGATGGGACCGTGAACGCGCTGGCGGGCGAAACGTGTGACGACGGCGGCGAGTCGGCGACCTGCGACGTCGACTGCACGGCGGTCGAGTGCGGTGACGCGGTCGCGAACCTCACCGCAGGCGAGGCGTGCGACGACGGCGGCGAATCGGCGACCTGCGACGCCGACTGCACCGACGTCGTCTGCGGAGACGGCACGATCAACGAGGCCGCCGGCGAGAACTGCGAAGAGGAGGGCAGTGCCGACTCTCCGTGTCCCAACTGCGCCGTTCCAGCGTGCGACGACCCGGTCGCCGCTGCGATGACCGCATGCCAGGCGTATTGGACCAACTGCGCTGCGGTCGACGGCGGCGTGGTCGGGTGGGACCCTCCAGACTCCCAAGGCTCCAACTGCGGCCCGACGGGCGACCCGTGGCGCTTCTATTGCACCGAGGACAACACCGGCGACAACTACAACTGCTCGGCGTGTTCCGTCGGCCAGATTCTGGGGCCCCACAGCCCGTGTGGCTGCACGGCGGGCAGCTCCCCAGTGGTCGGGTCGTTCTGCGCACTGTGAGCGGAGGCGACTTGCACCGCGTGGGTCGGCCCGGCTTCACCGGCCGCGGCATCCCCCCAACGACCTGAAATCAGGCCGATTTCGAGTCGCGCGCGCCAGCAGCGGTGCGGCGGTGGACCGTGTGCGCGTCCGCGTGCTACGACACCGGGGTCTACGGGTTCGAGAGGCCTCTGAACGAGGTTCTGGCTCCTGGAGACGGCTCTGACACGTGACGCCTGCTCGTCGCGTGAACGCAGGGTCGGCCGAGGAGGCAAACGCGCCTCCGGGTCGTCCCCCCTCTTTCAGCAGGTTCGCGTGTGAACAAGATCGAAACGTTCCTCCCGCTCGTGGAGACCGAGTCTCTGATCCGGCTCGCCAGTCCCAAGGCGCTCAAAGCCGGCCAAGAACTCTTCAAGAAGGGCGCGGCCAGCAACCTGGTCCTCGAGGGCGACAAGCTCTCGGGCAAGGTCATGGGTAGCAGCCCCAAGCCGCACTCCACCTCGATTGGTCTCGCCAAGAAGAACAAGCTCGAGGCCGAGTGCAGTTGCCCGACGTTTACCGACGGCTGGGAGAAGTTCTGCCATCACGCCGTCGCGCTCGCGATGGAGCTCGCCAAGCAGTACAAGGCCGGCGGCGAGATCTCGACCACCCACAACCCGTGGGTCGCGGGCGTCGGAGGCAAGCAGACCACCCGCCAGCGCCGCTACCAGCTCCAGCAGCAACCCGGCGGCACCTGGCTCGTCACGGCCTTTCAGGCGGGCAGGTCGCTCAAGGCCAAGGCCACACAGCAGCGCGGCGGCGCCCACCCTGCCGACAAGCTCATCGACCACTACCTCGACCAGGAAATCGACCGGGCCGACGACGGGTCGCACGAGCTCGAAGATCCTGCGCTCAGTGGTCTGCTCTACTTCGCTCGCGACGCGCAGATCAGCCTCAAGGGCGTGGGCAAGCTGCACTTCGTCGATGAACCGCTCGTCCTGCGCGTGCAGGCCGAGGCTCGCAGGGACGCCAACGTCGACCTGCACGCGTTCCTCGAGCACGAAGCCAGCGGCCGCACCTTCGAGGTGGAGGAAGGACGCGTGATCGGTGGAGCCCCCACGTGGTTCATCCACCCCGACTCGTGCGAGGTATTTCTGGTCAAGGACACGCCCCCGTGGGTTCTGTCTTCGGTCCGCGCCCAGTCGCGCATCGTCATGGACGCCAAGGTCGACGCCGACCAGATGGACGCGCTCAGCGACAAGCTGCAGTCCGTCGGCGTGCCGCGCTCCGACCTGTTTGCGCTGGCCAGCGACGCCCGCGCCATCGAGCAGGTCGTCGCCACGATCGAGGGCGACTCCAACCGCGTCCGCGTGCAGCTCACGGCCCGCTACGGCAACGTCACGCTGTCGATCGGGGGCACCGACCCCGAGTCTGCGCGCTACACCCTCAACGCGGGCGACGAGTCGATCTCCTTCTACCGAGACCTCGACGCCGAGTCTGCGGCCCGCCGGGTGCTCAAGGAGCACGGCCTGACGTGGGAGCCCAAGGAAGAGGCGTTCGTGGCCCGCGACGACACGGCGATCGAGTTCCTCGTGGCGGGGCTCTCGATGCTCCCCGAGGAGTGGGAGAAGCGCATCCCCAAGCTGCCCAAGATCCGCTCCAAGAGCCCCAAGGCCAAGGTCTCGGTCTCGGCGGGCGATGGCAGCGTGCTCGACGTCGAGGCGATCGTCGACGTCGAAGGCGCAGACGACCTCATCTCGTTCCGCGACCTGCTGCGCTGGCTACACGAAGGCCGCCGCTGGATCACGCTCGCCGACGGCAGCGTGGTCAAGCTCGACGCCAAGATCCTCAACCCCGTCGCCGACGCGGTGGGCGACATGCAGTTCGACAAGCACGGCAAGGCCGAGGTCTCCACCCTCGAGCTGGGCAACCTCTCGCGCCTGCTCTCCGAGGTCCCCACCGCCAAGGTCGAGTCCGAGGTCAAGAAGCTGCTCAAGACGATGACGGGCGAGCGCGCCGCCCGGGCGCCGCGCAAGGCCAAGGCGCTCAACGCCAAGCTTCGCGACTACCAGAAGTCGGGCTTTGCGTGGCTGTGGCAGCTCCACCAAAACCGCATGACCGGCATCCTCGCCGACGACATGGGTCTGGGTAAGACCGTCCAGGCCATCGCGCTGCTCACCAAGGCCAAAGAAGAAGAAGGCCCCGCGCCGTCTCTCATCGTCTGCCCCACGTCGGTGCTCTCGGTGTGGAAGCAAGAGGTCAACAAGTGGGCACCGAGCCTGTCGGTGCTGGTGTGGCATGGCGCCGACCGGGCCGAGAACCGCCGGCTGCTCAAGAAGACCGACATCATCGTCACGTCGTACACGATCCTCCGTCGCGACATCGACGAGCTGTCCAAGATCCGCTTTCGGTACGTGGCGCTCGACGAGGCGCAGTACATCAAGAACTGGACCACCAGCACCGCGAAGTCGGCCAAGAAGCTCAAGGCCGATCACAAGCTGGCGCTCTCGGGCACGCCGGTCGAAAACCACCTGTTCGACCTGTGGGCGATCTTCGACTTCTTGGCGCCGGGCTTCCTGGGCAAGCTCACCGAGTTCCAAAAGAACTACGTCAAGCCGATCGAAGACGGGGACATGAAGCGCCTCGAAGACCTGCGCGTCCGCATTCGGCCGTTCATCATGCGGCGCAAGAAAGAGGACGTCGCCTCGGAGCTGCCCAAGAAGACCGAGCAGACGATCTTCGTGCACTTCGGCAAGACGCAGCTGGGTCTGTACAACCGCATCCTCAAGGCGGCCAAGTCGGAGATCACGGGGCGCATCGACGAGGCCGGTCTCGACAAGTCGCAGATGACGATCCTCGCCGCGCTCACCCGCCTGCGCCAGGTCGCCTGCGATCCGCACCTGCTCGGGCTGCCCGAGGGCACGCCCATCCCTCCCTCGGCCAAGCTCGAGGCGTTCAAAGAGCTCATCGCCGACGCGGTGGGGTCGGGGCGCAAGTGCCTGGTGTTCTCGCAGTTCGTCGAGATGCAGAAGCTGCTCGGCCAAGCGCTCGACGAGCTCGACATCCCCTACCTGTGGCTGCACGGCGGCACGAAGAACCGCGAGGAGCTGGTTTCGCAGTTCCAGCAGAAGTCGGGTCCGCCCGTGTTCCTCATCAGCCTCAAGGCGGGTGGCAGCGGCCTGACGCTCACCGAAGCCGACACGGTGATCCACTACGACCCGTGGTGGAACCCCGCGGTCGAAGATCAGGCCACCGACCGGGCCCACCGCATCGGCCAAGAGAAGCCGGTCAACGTGTACCGACTCGTGGTCGAAGACACGGTCGAGCAGAAGATGGTCGAGCTCGGCGCACGCAAGCGCGAGGTCGCAGAGGGTGCGCTCGGACGCGACGTCACGGCGGGCAAGAAGCTCACCATGGACGACATCGAGGACCTGCTGCGCACACCCTCGGCGAATCCCTGGGACGACGTGTAGCGACTGCCCGCTTCGTTGGCTCGCTCGCTCGTTGATCGCTTCCAAGGCCCCTGTGCACGGCAATCGCCCGTCGCAGGGGCTTGGTTGCGTCGTACCGTGGAGGGGTGAGCGGATTGCTGCGGCGCGCGGTCTCCCTGCTCGTGCTGTGCAGCGCGGGCTGTGGAGTCGCGCAGGCTCAGGAGTCGGAGACCTCGCTCGCGGTGGCCGAGCACGAGGCCCCAGTCCTGCGACCGTGGGGCGCGACCATTCCCCACGCGAGACGCCCGCAGATCAACCTGGACGCGGTCTGGTGGTCCGCGCCCCGCCGCGAGCCGTTGGGTCGCCTGGCGGACCGCTGGGGGGTGCCCAAGACGGCGCTGCTGCAGCTCAACCCAACGCTCGACCCTTCGGCGCGCGTCGAGGCGGGCCAGCGGGTGCTCGTCTATCGCCACGACCCGAGCACGCGCTCGCAGTCGGTGGGTGCACCCAACCGCGGCCGACTCGAGGGCGGCGCCGCCTTCCCACCCGGCGACGCGTGGACGATGCGAAGCTGGCGTCCGCGCAGCTTCGCCACCCGGCAGGTCGTCACCGAGCTCGCGCTGTCGCTCACGGCGTGGCACGAACGCCACCCCGACGCCCACCCGGTCAAGCTCGGCGAGCTCTCCAAGCGCAGCGGAGGACGCGTGCGCCCCCACAAGTCCCACCGCACCGGACGCGACGTCGACATCGGCTACGTCATGCGCGAGCCCAACGACGGCCACCGCTTCGTCGCCGTCACCGACGACAACATGGACGCCGAGGCCACCTGGGGCCTCATTCGGCAGCTCCTCGCCACCAGTAGCGTCGAGTCGATCTTCGTCGCCGACTCCGTGCAGGCTCAGCTCGTCCCCTTCGCCGCGCAGACGATGAGCGACGAAGAGCAGGCCGCAGTGTTCTCGGTGGTGGCGTCCGGTTTTCGGGCCAAGAAGGCGGCGAAGCTCAAAGCTGTGCGCGGCCACGATGACCACATGCACGTGCGGTTTTCGTGCGGGCCGGCGGATGGGGAGTGTACGGCGGCGCGGAAGAGGAAGCGTCGACGGAAGCGTCGACGTCGGCGTTAGCGCTACTCGACGCGAAAGTCGATCCTGCTGTCGGACGCAGACTCGACCGTGACGACGAAGCGACCGGGGACCGCGGAGAACATGCCGTGGGAACTCGACCCGGGTCCGATCGTCAGGTCCGAGAAGTTCGCAAACTCGTCGAACGGTGTGGCCTCCCAGCACGACATGCCGCATAGCCGAACGCGCACGTCGACTGCTGCGTCGCCGTGATTGTCGACGAAGACGTTCGAGACAAGGCGATGTGCAGTGTTCTCGAACGTAAACGACCTCTGCCGGCGACCGGTTGCGGTCCCAACGGTCGCGCCGTCGCCACACGCCGCGGTCAAAGTGATCTGCCCCGGCGCGTCGCCCCAGATGAAAGAGGGTTCCTCGCCGCAATCGAAAGAGTTGTTTGCAAACAGCGTCGGCGCGCAAGCAGGGTAGTCTGCATACGCATCGATGGCAGCAGAGAACGGCTCTCCCGTCACATCGAGCCAAACGTCCTCGACCGCAGCCTGACCGGACGCCACTCCCAAGCGGGTCGTCACCGCGTTGAAGGACTCCAAGCCGAACTCCGGGATCAGAAAGGAAACGAAGTGACCGGCCGTAGGATAGCCGCCCGAGGGAAAGTCGCCGCCTCCGAGGTGAGACAACAGGAGTTCGACCGTACCGAGATTGTCCTCTTCGACGTGCCCCCCGTAGACGACAGCGATCCCCTCTTCGAACACTCTGGGCCCATGGAGGATTCCGTTCCTGATCGCGTGCGTGAGTTCGTGCCGATCAAAGGCATCGGAGGTGTAGACGACACGACCCCGAGCGCACGCGGGCGAGCCCTCGCACGAGCTTCGCGGCCCGTCCTCTCCGGGGAACCAAAGGTAGTCCACGCGACTTTTCGGGGATTCAATCGAGAACTCGTCGTCTAGGAATCGTGCGTACTCATCGAGTCGCCGGAACGTGCCTTCGCAAACCTCCTCGAGCTCGGCGTCGCTCGCCGAGCTCCGCACCGTGACGAGCTCTCCGGACCACACGGCGTCGGGCAGCGGCTCTTCGCACGCGGCAGCGAGCAGGATGCCTGCCGTGCCCAGATGGTGCATCGAATATCTAGCTGCCATCGTTCACCGAAGGACCTCCAAGAACCCCGTCAGCTCGGGCCGCACGCGCGCATGGCTCGCCACATCGTTATGCCCCACCCCCTCGAGCGGGACCCAGCGCGCGGGCCCGCCCCAGGCGTCGGCCAGCGCCTTGCCGTGTTCGATCGCAATCACCGAGTCGTCCTCGCCGTGCAGGATCAGCGCGGGCGCCAGCACGTCCGCCCCACAGCCGACGGAGTCGATCTCGTGTCGGAACAGGGCGCGTACGGGCAAGAAAGGGTACTGCTCGGCCGCGACCGAGGCGAGCGTGTCGTAGGGCGCCATGAGGATGACGCCGGCCACGGGGCGACTGCAGGCCACGTGGGTTGCGACGCCCGTCCCGAGGCTGAAGCCCCACGTCACGATGCGATCGGCGTTCACGTCGGGTCGGCTCACCACTGCGTCGTAGATGGAAAGTCCGTCCGAGGTGATCGCGGCAGCTGACGGGTCTCCCGTCGATCGGTCGTAGCCACGGTAGGACACGAACGCCAGATTGAAGCCCATGTCGGCCACCCACCGCTTCGCCTCGACTTGCCGCCACACCGGCTGCGCGTTGCCAGCGAAGTAGAGCACGGTCGGTCGCGGCCCCCGCCCCGCGCCGGCGAGAAAGAAGCCCTCGAGCGTGTCGCCTCCGACGTCGATCGACAGCGTCTCGACCTCGGGCAGCCCCGCGATGCGCTCGTGCTCGTTCTCGGGGAGCGACGTCGGATGAAAGACCAGCCACCCCTGCGCCACGAACATGACCAGACAGATCAGCAGGTAGGTCGACGCCAGGCTGTACAGCCCTTTGAGTACTCGCCGACGCCAGCCTCCCACGCGCACAGTGTAGCGCCCACGCGAGACGATGCGCGTCCGGACACGACCGCCGGGGTACCCTCGCACCGCACATGCGCGACTTCGACGAGTATCTGCAGGACGCGTTCGAGAACGCCGACGAGCCGCCCGAGATCGATGGTGCCGTCCCGCTCGACACCAGCGCAGCGGTCCCCCAAGACGCCCGCCGCAACGTCTTCGTCGAACACGCCTATCCGTACGCCACGCGCATCGGCGTGCGCGACTACTACAGCCAGAAGTACGATCTTCAGATCGAGCTCGTGAAGCTGCAGAACTGGGTCAAGGAGACCGGCGCGAAGGTGCTGCTCATCTTCGAGGGCCGCGACGCCGCCGGCAAGGGCAGCACGATCAAGCGCTTCCTCGAGCACCTCAACCCCAGAGGCGCGCGCGTCGTCGCGCTCGATCGCCCAACCGACACCGAGCTCGGACAGTGGTACTTCCAGCGCTACCTACGGCACCTCCCCGGGCCCGGCGAGATCGTGTTCTTCGATCGCTCTTGGTACAACCGCGCCGGCGTCGAGCGCGTCATGGGGTTCTCCAGCGACGCCCAGCGCGAGGAGTTCTTCGACCAGGTCGTCCCGCTCGAGCAGATGCTCGTGCGCAGCCGGGTGCACCTGATGAAGTTCTACTTCTCGGTGAGCCAGCACGAGCAGCGCCGCCGCTTCGACATGCGTCGCACCGATCCGCTGAAGCGGTGGAAGCTCAGCCCCATGGACCTCGAGTCCGAGAAGCGTTGGGACGCATACTCCGAGGCCAAGCTCGACATGTTTCGGCGCACGCACACCGAGACCGCCCCGTGGACCCTGATCAAGTCCGACGACAAGATGCGCGCGCGCCTGCAGACGATGCGAGTGGTGCTCCATCGCATCGCCTACGCAGACAAGGGCCCGCAGCTCCTGCCGCCAGACCCTCTGCTCGTCGCGACGGCGAGCGAGGTCTATCCCGAGTTCGATCGAGCCGAGCTCACTGCGAGACGATGAGCAGCTGAAGCCGGTCGAACGGCCCGCCCTCGTCGCCTGCGCAGCTCTCGTCCCAGCACACGATCTCGTTGGCCTGGTGCACGATGACGTCGTAGGTGCGCCCCGCGTGGCCAAACGACGTGCTCCCGCCCGCCTGGAGCGGCTCCGCGGCGCTCTCGTCTCCGCCGAGCTCCACCGACACGTGACCCGAGAGGATCGACATCCCGTCCTCGCAGGACACCGCGCCTGCATCGAAGGCAGGACATCCGGTCAGCTCGACCGCCCACGAGAACTCGTCGAGCGCGATCGGCAGCGGTAGCTCGACCGAGGTCGCGTCTACGAACGCGAGGAGCAGCTCGCCGCCGGGCGTGCGCAGGCTGAACGACGCTTGCTGGCCCGGCATCTTCTCGTTCTCGGCGAGCGCGAGGAGCACGTCGTCGTCCTCGGCGACGGGTGCCACGAGGTGCGGCGACGCGCTCGTGTACCGCAGCACGTAGTCGTCGCCATCGCACTGCAGCGGCAGCGACTCCTCGTCTCCGTCGATGGTCGGCGTGCCCACCACGCACTGCAGCTCGAGCGTCTCCCCGTTCGTCTCCGGCCCCTCGAAACTAAACGACGCCGACGACTTTCCGCCCGCCGCGCAGTTGTCGATCTGCGGTGACTCGTAGTCCGCACACACCTCGGCGCCCTTGGACCCGTCGGGCTCGCACAGGTCCGTGTCGGGGTTGCAGACCGTGCCTTCGCAGCACGGCTGCGTCACGCCGGCGTAGCCACACAGGGCGCCCGCAGGCCGGCACGAGTCCGCCGCCGGCTCGGGCACACACGTGCTGCCATCGGCGTCCTGCACCAGGCCTCCGCAGCAGTGCCCACCCTCGGCCGACGCCGGGCTCTCGCCTTCGCCTGCACACGGTACGCACAGCCCTTCGGGAAGGCACACCAGGTCGTCGCTCGGGCACGACCAGATCAGCTCGACGCAGTCGTCGTGAATCGAGTCGTCCGTTTCATTGCCAGGATCGAGGACGGTCTCGCCCTCGGTCTCGCCCTGCGTCTCGCCCGGGTCGGTCTCGGTCGTCGGCGCCTCCGTCTCGCCCGCCGAGCCGCCGTCGGTGGCCTGGGGGTCACCGAGTTCCTGCGTGTCGACGCATGCGGGCAGCGCGAGAGGGAGGCCGAGGAGAAGGAGCAAGCTTCGTGAAGTCATGTCCCGGTCATGTCCGGTTTCCCGGGATTCTGTGGCGACCCCGCGCAGCTTTTTTCGATCCGCCGCCGCGCGGTCATCGCGGGCCGCCGCTCCAGCAAGATCGTGGCCTCGGCCCTTGCCTGCGGCTGCTTTCCCAGGGCGCACAGCGCCTCCACCCGCACGACCGCACGAAGATCCGCCAGCGCGCTGTCCGGATACGTCCGAGCATGCGCGACGACGATCTCGAGCGCGCGCTCTGCTTGGCCCTCTGCCAGCGCGCTCCGGGCCTGCTGGAGGAGCGCGTTCTCATGCGCGAGCGTCGAGGGTTCCGCTTCGACGACAGCTGGGGCGCCGGGCACCGAGGGCTTCGGCGCCGGCGCCTGGGCGACGGGTTCGGGCGCGACGATCTGCGGCGAAGGCGGGGTCGAAGCCGCGGCCGCCACCGGCTCGTGACGCGGCGTGGCCTCGGGCGCAACCTCGGCGGCGACCTCCGTCTGCGACGTGGTCGGCTCGGTGTCGCCCGACGACCGCGGCATCGCGACTGCGCCGACCGTCACGGCCGCAGCGACCAGCCCCACCCCCAGCGCTGCCGCGCCCCATCCCAGGGCCTTTGCTGCCGGCTCGAGGCAGACGCTCAGCGCCGCCCAGCCGCGGGCCGACGCGCGAGGCTGCTCTGCACGCGCGCGCTCGGTCACCGCGCCATCGCGCAGCGACGTTCGGAGCTTTCGGATCCGCGTGTAGACCGTGTTGAGGTTGCGCCCCAACGCCGCCGCGATCTCCGGGCCCGTCATCCCCTCGACCTCCGAGAGATAGAACAGCTCCCGGTCGGCGTCGCTGAGGCGCTCGAGGTAGCGATCGAGCTCGACGATCGCCTCGGGCACCGGCTTGCGCGGCTCGCTCAGCGCGTGGGCCAGCGCGTCGGCTCGGGCCGTCCGCCGCTTCGCCGAACGCCGATGGTTGCTCGCGACGCGGCGCGCAATCGCGTACAGCCACGCCTTGGGCGACCCGGCGAAGTCCTCTCGGCGCCGGTACGCGACCACGAACACGTCCTGCACCGCATCTTCGAGGGCTGCGCCGCCGAGGCCGAAGCGATGCAGCGCGTGCCACACGAACCCGTGGTGTGTCTGGTAGACGTCCCGGAAGCCCCGGGGGTCCGTGAGCGCGAGAGCGGCGGACATGACCCTGTCATGTCCAGACTACGCCGAATCTGTGGCGAAGAAGATCTGCACGCCCACGATCGCGCGCACGCTGACGGGCCAGGTCGAAAACGCGGTCTCCCCGCCCAGGAGCACCCGCGCGCGCGACGTAGGCACCGCAGCCTCCGCGGCCCCGAACACGCCCACCGACCCCCATCGCCGGCCCACGCCACCGCGAGCCCCCACCGCCGACCAGACGTAGCGCAGGTCGTTGGCCGGGTCGAGATCGCGGCTGGCGACGCTGAGCGCTCCGACCTCGGCGAGGGCACACAGCGGCGCCTGCACCGTCGAGCCGAACACGACGCAGCCCCGCCCTCCCGCCGCGCCCATCTGGGTGAGCCCCGACGCGCCCTGCACTGCCGCGGTCCGTCGTGGCGCTCCGTAGTACCCGTACAGCGCTACTTCGGCGCGAGGCCACTGCACCCCCACGCTCAGCCGCGGTCCTCCGGTCACGCCCGGCAGCGACCCGAACTCGACCTGCGGGGCCACACCCACGAAGCCCACCGGGGGGAGCCTGCGCGGCCGCGGGCCGACCACGAGGTCGTCGCGCACGGGCGCAACGGCAGGCCGAGACTGCGCAACCTCGACCGCGGCGTCGGGCTCGGGCTCGGCCGGCACGACCTCCGGCTCCGACGGCGCGTCCGCCCCCGCCGAGGCGGGCTCGAGCGAGACCGCCACGAACAACGCCGCGGTACCGCCCAGGGCGTCGCAGTCCTCGTCGACCACGGTGCGCGTCTCGGACAGGTTCCCGTAAGAGGTGCGCAGCGTCAGCCGGAACCCCTTCGGCCCCTCTTCGACCCGGCCGTCCACAACGAGGGTGCCCTCGCCGGCGGGGTCGACCGTGAGCTCGGCGATGCGATCGCGCATCGTCTGCGCGTCGGGACACCCCACGGGAGCCTGCCACGCGAGCTCCACCTCGGCCGGGCGCGGACTCTCCGCCGACCGCGACCCCTCCGGCGGCACGGCGGGCACGAGCGCGAGCCCGTACACGAGCACGCCGAGCATCAAGCCCCTGCAGACTCGGCCGGCGACTTCACGGCGACGCGCACGTCACTGACGTCGTATAGCGTGGCCGCCAGCCGGCTGATGAAGGGATAACGCGCCCACTCGCCTTGGCTGGCGCGCGAGGCGTACTTGAGACACAGCACCAGCTGCGCCAGATAGACCGCGATCGTCAGCCCCGCGAGCGCGAGCACGAGCAGCCGCAGCGGCTCGGGCATCGCCGTCTCGGCCTCGGGGACACCGTCACGCAGCACGATCCACAGCGTGCCCGCACCCATGCCGATGCCCGCAATGACCGCCACCACCAGCATGAACAAGAACGTCAGCGCGCCTTGCAGTGCATTGAACGCGATGAACTTCGACTTCTTGTGGTTGAGCGCGAAGATGATGAGCGGCACCACGGGCCCGAACGCACCCGAGACGGCCCAGGCCACTCCCGCCAAGCGCTTCTCCCGCTCGTCGATCATGCGCTGGGGACCATAGCAGGGCGAATAGGCGCCGTCGACGCGGGAGGCACTCTGCTATGGTCCGCCGCTCATGGCGTGGCAGGTGCTGCTCGACACGGAGCTCGTGTTGCTCCGGGTCGACCCGCTCGAGCGGACCGTGGAGATGACGCGTACGGTGCAGGATCTACCGCACGACCCCATCCAGCTCCGCGCGTTCTTCCAGACCCTCGTCGACGCGATCGGCAGCGTCGATCGCCCCCGGCATACGTTCGTCATCGACAGCCGAAGGACCGTCGGCCGCAACGACGAGGCGTTCGAGACGGTGCGACGGGAGTTCGAGCAGGCGCTCTTCGGGGGGTTCGAGAAGGTCTCGGTCAGGGTAAGGACCGAGGTCGGCCGCCTTCAGGTACAGCGCTACAACGAAACGACGCCCGAGAGCGACATGGCGATCGTCAAAGGCGACGACTGACTACTCACACACGTTCTGCGAACACATCATCGACACGCAGTCGCCCATGAAGACGCATGGGTCGCCCGGGTTGCCCGCAGTGCAGGCATCCTCGACGCAGATGTCGCTGGCGCAGTCGCTGGGGAATGTGCAGCGTGCACCGACCGCACCATCAGAGCACATGTCGTCCACGCAGAAGGGACGATCGGGATGGCAGTCGGAGTCTCCATCGCATGACGCGATCGAGTCCGGGTCCCACCAGTTCAGATCCATTTCGATCACCATCGAACAATCGACCGTCTGGCTCTCGATGACCGCCTCGCTGCGCGTCGACCAGATGAGCGTTCCGCCCTCTGTGGCGTTGACGGTGCCCTCGACCAGGTTCACCGTCTCACCGACGGGGTCGCCGTTCGAGGTGGTGACCGTGTTGATGCCACCGACGAGCACGGAGCCGTCACCATCGATTCCGCCACTGAGTTCCACCAAGACCTCCTCCGATGGGAGCGTGACGGCGCGTGCCTCGAGGCTGCCGCCAGCCTGTGCGAGAACGATCGCGTCGGCGGCGAGCTCGACGTCGCAAAAGGATGCCTCGTCTCCTTCCGAGCAGCGACATGAGCGCTGGTCGAACGACGTTAGGAGGTAGATGCCGGAGACGTCGTCCTCGCCGCCATCGCCGGGTGGGAGGTCTTCCACGTCGGCGCGCTCGAGCGCCGCCGCGTTGCTGCCTACGGAGAGGTCTTCGCCTTGGCAGGCAGGCGTGCACAGGACGAGGAGAAGGCTGAGGGTCGAGGTCGAGGTCTTCATGGTCATCGTTCCAGTTCGCAGAGGGTTCGTAGACGCGGGCTCATCGGTGCCCGCGGCCACCGTGTCTTCTTGCGCTCGGCGAGCGCTCTTCCTGCGTCGAGATCACCCAGACCGCAGCGCGCCGCCGCCTCGAGGTCCACGCGGTCGGCCGTGAGGCTGCCCTTGCCGAAGTCATCGCGGTGCTGCTTCGCCCGTTCGAGCGCCTTGGCGAAGCGGCCGGCGGCCACGTCCTTGCGCATCGCGTCGATCAGCGCGAGTTCGTCGGCGAGCCCGGGCGTCCTGTCAGCGGGGGCAGGCCGTGGTTCTCGGACGCGTCGGGTCTCGACCTCGGCGACCTTGGGTGCTGGCGGCGGATCGGCGACGAGAGGAAGCGAGGGTGGCGGCGAGGTGTACTTCTGCACGTCGTCGACGACATCCGCGTCTGCGGGCGCCTCGACGCGCTCGATCGGAGCCTGGGGTTCGTCATCGCGGAGCGCCCACCCACCCGCGGCGACGGAGGTTGCTACCACGAGCGCCCCCACGACCTTGAGCGCGCCAGCGCCCGAGCTCGCGGCGGCGGGTACACTCGCTACAGCAGGGGGCATGGGAGGCGTCGGCTGCCACGACGCGGCAATACCCGCCCACGCTGCATCGCGCGACTTCGGCGTCGCGTCCATCTCTTTGCGCTCGGCGGCGACCAAGTCCGCCAAGGGTCCTTCCAACCGCTCCATCACCCCGCCCCCTCTTCGAGCAGCTGACGATGCGCCTCCGCCAACTGCATTCGCGCGGATCGAACCCGCGCATAGATCGTGTTCACGTTCACACCGAGGCCCTCGGCGATCTCCACCGCGGTCAGCCCCTCGACGTCGGCCAAGATGAACGCCGCTCTGCGGTCTTCGTCGAGCGTGGCCAGCAGCCGATGCAGCAGGTCCGCCGCGTCCCTGCGCGCGTAGGGGTCATCGGTCTGGCTCGCCGACTCGATTGCGACCGCCGCTCGACGCTGCCGACGGAGTTCTCCGCGGCGCTCGGTATGCGCCACGCGCATCAGAATCCCGAACAGCCAGGTCCGAACCCCACTGCGACCCTCGAAGGTGCCCAGTCTTCGCCCCGCGACGATGAACGTCTCTTGCACCACGTCGTCGACGGCCGCGGTCGCGACGCCCAGCCGCAGCGCGCTGCGGAACACGAAGTCGTAGTGCGCGTCGAAGAGCGCTCGAAGCTCGACGGGTGGCGCCTTCGAGGGCGCCTCGTGGGCACGGGCCGCGGTCATGGACTACACGCCTGGGTTGCCGCCGACTGGACGATCCGTGACGGCCGGCGAAGAAATTCGACTCTGCCGGGCGCGCGACGACCGCGATCATCCGCGACGACCGGTTCGGGCGCAACCGGCCAGGGTGCAGCGCGATGCTATGGCTGAGGGAAGAACACGGTCATGCCCACGGACACAGCGCCGCCGCCACCGGGCATTCGAAACACCGAGGTCCCGTCGTCGAGCGTCACCCTGGGGCGCAAGAGCGTCACGAACCCCTCGAGCGACCCCCACACGCCGACGCGTCCCCATCGGGCCGAGACCGAGGGACGAAGGCTCGCGGTGGCCCATCCGACGGAGCCTTCTCGTTCGAACGCCAGATCGTCTCCCCGACCGAAGAGGCGACCACCATCGACACCGAGCAGCACCGGAAACTCCGCTCTGTCACCGCCGAAGGCCCAACCCGCGGCCACGCCGACACCGTGGGCCTGCGTCCGCACCGAGCCATCGCCTACGCGAGCCGGCGCGGTGAACAGGCTGCGCCAGCGAAGATCGGCCCGAAGCCTCTTCCAGGCGAGCGTGCCGCCGATCTCGGGGCCGCCGTAGCCCCCCGGAAGCAGGCCAACACCACCGTGCCCCGCAATCCGGAGGAGGCCGGACACGGGCTTGGGCTCGGACGCGGGCTCGGGCTCGGACGCGGGCTCGGACGCGGGCTCGGGCTCGGACGCGGGCTCGGGCTCGGGCTCGGGCTCGGGCTCGGGCTCGGGCTCGGGCTCGGGCTCGGGCTCGGGCTCGGGCTCGATCGATTCAGGGCTCACGAACATCGCGACCAGGGTTGCAGTCGTCTCCGCCAGCAGCGCGCAGCTCTCGTCCTCGACGTCACGCCGATGCGTGCCCGCGGCATCGATGACCCATAGCCGCAGGGCGAAGCCACCCTGCTCGGTCTTGCGGACGCGAGCGATCGCGTCGAGGCGGCTCGAGGCTTCGTTGCGAAGTGGAGCCTCGATCCGCGCCCGTACCATCGCGTCGACGTCCTGTGCCGAGGGGCACTCGACGGGGGCGTCCCACTCGAAGCCAACATCGGGCTCGGCCCCGAAGAGCGCGAACAGGGTGCCTGCGAGGATCGACACGCGGAGCGCGAAGTGTAGCCCGTCCTCGCGTCCGCGGCGGCAACTCAGCTCCGCACGGGTGGCAGCGCCGCGACGGCGTCTGGGCGGAGCACGACGCGGCCGCCCTCGGTGGTCGCACGCACCGTCGCCTCGGGCGCGACGACCGTCTCGAACACGTGGTGGTCGTGCGGCGTAAAGCCTCGCTCGCGGAGGAACCGTTCGACGCGCTGAAGCTCATCCGCCGAATCGGGCTCGAATAGACGCCGCTCGGTCAGCTCGAGCCACGCCTTGCCGCGCTCCACCGTGCCGGCGTCGGCTCGCAGCGCCGCGGTCTGCTGCTCGATCAAGTGCCACGTCCCCAGCGACGCGCGGCCGTCGTCGTCGGAGCGCACCGCGATGTCATAGGCCACGCACGCTCGACCGCTCAGCGGCGCGATCAGGGGATCGCCGACGAGCGTGACGGGTTCGTCCCGCAGCTGCAGCGGCTGGGGGCTCGGGAGGGCCCACCGCCAGCGCATCGGCAGCGCGCGCGGCCGCGGGGGCCCGCCCAGCTCGTACATGCGGCGAGTGATCGCGATGGCGGCCAACGCGGTGGCGATCATCGTGAGCCCGGCGGGCATGAGCGTTCCGTTGCCCAGGAACAGCTGCGCCAACATGACCCCGAGGAACAGGCCCAGCGAGCCGAGCACGAGGGTGCTCCCCGACTCCATCGCCCATTTGCGGACCGTGCGGTCGAGCGCGAACGCCTCGTTCTCCGATAGCGCCAGCACCACGTCGTCGCGGCGCAGGTCGAGCCACGCCTCGGCGCCGCACGACGGGCAGCACCCGCGCGGCGCCTCCCCGACCGCCACCCGATAGCCGGCCTCGATCACCGGGTTGCGAAGGTAGCCGCACTGCGAGCAGAGCGAGCCGCACGGGTGCTCGGCGGACTCGTCGGCGGTGCGACCGATGTGCCGCAGGCGGGCTGGCACCCGCGGTTTTCGGGTGATGCCCCGCGGCTTCACCGCGACTTTGAACGCGTCTCGACCCATGCTGTGCAGAACCGACCTCTGCGGCAGTACCGAAGATTCCCCAAAAACGCACGCGCGACGGACGCGCCCGCTACGGAAAAGTGGCCAATCGTGGTGTCCTAGCCTTCGTGCGACTCGAGACTTGGACTGCTTTGCTTCCCGGCGCCCTGCTGCTCGCCTGCTCGACCCCCGGGCCCGAGGGCGGCGAGGACACCAACCCCATCGATCCGAACCTCACCACCACCACGGACACCGACGGCAGCTCGGGCGGCACCGAGGACCCATGGGACGATTCGTCGGGCTCCCCGGACACCGACAGCACGACGGGGCCGGAGTGTGCCGAGGACTGTGGCGAGGGCGAGTGCATCGCCGGGGCCTGCTGCGCCGCCGAGTCCGTGTGCGCCGACGTCTGCTGCGGTGAGGGCGACGTCTGCTCCTTTCAAGAGTGCGTGACGCCCGGAGCGGAGTGCGTCGACGCCAGCGAGTGCGCCGAGGACGAGTACTGCGAGTACTCGCTGGGCGAGCCGGGAGACGAGGGCGTGGGCAAGTGCGGCGGCGGCGTGTCGCTGGCGACCGGCCGCTGCCTGCCCGAGCCCCCCGAGTGCCCCGACGGCGTCGTGCCCGAGGGCGACGACATCGACTGCCTCCCCGAGTGCGAGGTGATCCCCGAGCCCAGCTTCGCGCCCGAGCTCAAGTACCACTGGGACGGCGGCGACTCGATGATGGCGCCGATCATCGTCCAGCTCGATGACGACAACTGCGACGACCAGGTCGACGAGCGCGACATTCCCGAGATCGTCTTCTCCACGTTCGACGGCGGCCAATACAACGTCAACGGCACGCTGCGCGCGATCTCCATCGTCGACGGCGCCATCGTCGAGAAGTGGTCCGTCAACCCGCAGGACATCCAGATCAACCCCGGCCGCTCAATCGCGGCGGGCAACATCGACGGCGTTCCGGGCAACGAGGTCGTCGTGTGCCTGACCAACGGCGGCGTTCGAGCCTACAACGCCGACGGCACCGAGCTTTGGACCTCCGACTACGTCGGGGGCTGCTTCATGCCGTCGATCGCCGACCTCGACCAAGACGGGGCCCCCGAAGTGGTCATGCAAAACGGCGTCGTTGCAGGCGCAACGGGGCTGACCCAGGCGACCTACGCCGCAGGCGGAGGCGCGACGAGCATCGTGGTCAGCGACATCGACGGCGACGGCGTGCTCGAGGTCGTCGGGCCCACCACCGCGTTCGACGGCGACGGCACGCAGATCGCCGCCACGGGCATCGGGGGTGTTCACCCCGCGGTTGCGGACTTCGACGGTGACGGGGCCGCCGAAGTTGCCGTCATCAACACCAGCAACCACACGCTCGCGGTGTGGAGGCCGGACCCGCTCAACCCCGCGGGGGCCGAGATCATCCGGCAAGACATCAACATCAACGGCACGCTGGGCGCCTGCTCGGGCGACACCGGCGGCGGCCCCCCGACGATCGCAGACTTCAACGGTGATGGCGTACCCGATGTGGGCGTCGCTGCCGGGGTGGGCTACGCGGTGTTCGATGGTGCCGCGCTGATGAACCCGGCGATCCCCAACGAGACCACGCTGCTTTGGATCACGCCGGCGGTCGACTGCTCCTCGCGCCAGACGGGCAGCTCGGTGTTCGACTTCGACGGCAACGGGCAAGCGGAGGTGGTCTACGCCGACGAGCAATACCTGCGGATCTACGACGGCCCCACGGGCACGGTGCTGTTCGAGACCTGCAATACCACCGGCACGCTCTGGGAGTACCCGCTGGTCGCCGACGTGGACAACGACGGACACGCGGACATCGTGGCGATCAGCAACGACTACTCGTCGATCACCTGCCCCCTCGATGGCAGCCAGCAAAGCGGCGTGCGCGTATTCGGCGACCAAGAAGGCAAGTGGGTCCGCACGCGCCGCATCTGGAACCAGCACGCCTATCACGTGACCAACGTCGAAGAGGACGGCACCATTCCGGTCATCGAAGAGGCCAACTGGACGGTGCCTCGGCTCAACAACTTCCGGCAGAACGTGCAGCCCGAGGGTGAGTTCTCCGCACCGGACCTCGTAGCCAGCGTGGGGCCCGACTGCAACCCGATGGCCTACGGCGTGGTCGCGACCGTGCGCAACATCGGGCGGGCCGCGGTGCCGGCCGGGGTTCCGGTCACCTTCTATGCGGGCGATCCCGCCGCAGGGGGCGAGCTGCTCGGCACGTTGAACACGACAAAGGAGCTCTACCCAGCAGAAGGTGAAGAGCTGGTGCTCGCGCCGTCTACGAACCTGATGGCGCTGCGCGACGGGCTGGTCGAGGCCTGGGTGGTCGTCAACGAGGGGAACCCCGTGACGACGTGGCGCGAGTGTCGGCCGGACAACAACGCCGCATCCGCGCTGGTGCCGTGCAACATCTCGGGGTGAGCGTGCTACATAGCCCGCGATGCTGCGCCCAAGCGCACTCGCAATCGCGCTCTTCGCACTGTGGGCGGCGTTCCTCGCCGCTCCCGAGCCTGCGCAGGCCGCGAGCCGCTGCGAATACGTCGTGAAGAAGGGCGACACGCTCGCCCAGATCGCCCGTCGGAAGCGGACCACTACCGACGCCTTGCTGCAGGCCAACCCGAAGCTGCGCAAGAACCCCCACCGCCTCCGGCCAGGCCAGACGATTCGGCTGTGCACATCGCGGTCGAGCTCACGCTCACGCGGCTCGTCGCAGAAATGCGGAAAGTCGGGGCACATCGTCAACCACACGGTCGGTGACGGCGAGACCCTGGGCGCGCTGGCAGCCGAGTACGAGACGTCGGTCGCCGCCATTCGTCGCAGCAACCGGAAGCTCAAGAAGCGGAAGAACAACATGATCCGCAAGGGCGAGACGCTCCGCATCTGCACCTCGTCGGGGCCACGCGCCAAGGAGAGGCTCGTCGGAGGCGTACAGCTCCCCGAGGGCACCGGCTACATTCGCCGTCGCCCCGGCAACGCGTGGGGCAAGGCTGCCGTCATTCACAGCATCGTCGCCGCGATCGAGCGCTACCACGCCGGCACACCCAGAGCGCCCGTGGTCCGCATCGGTGACATCAGCCGCAAGTCGGGCGGACCGCTGGGCAACCACCTCTCCCACCAAGGCGGCCGCGACATCGACGTCGGCTACATCTTCGATGACGGTAGCGGCCGCAAGGAGCTCGACGTCGCGCACTCCTGGGCCCTCGTGAAGGCGTTCACCGAAGACGCCAACCTCAAGGTCATCTTCGCCGACTACGGCGTGCAAGGGCTGCTGTACGAGCACGCCCTGTCCATCGGCGAGGACCCCGAGCTGCTCGACGAGCTCTTCGAGTACCCCAACCGCGGCTCCTCCAACGCGGTCATCTATCACTGGCGCGGACACGCCCGTCACTTCCACGTCCGCTACCGCCGCGACTCGAGCATCCAGGACACTTGCACCGAGCTCCCCGGCACCCTCGTCATCGACCGCGAGGGGACCTGGGCTCGGGTGGTCCCCGGTGGCCCCAACGGGCCGACGCTCGCGCCCGCGCGGTGGTGCAGCGGAGAGACGCCTCGCAGCTGAGCGCTCGCGTCCCATGGGACCGTCTCGCGACGCGGACTGCCAAAAAAACTGAACCCCGACCCGGAATCGGAGCTCGCTGGCGCGACACTGTCTTCGGATGGTGACTCGAACGCCTGCCGCCGCAGCCGAGATGCTCGCGTCGGCCACGCCGCAGCCCGCGGTCGCGGACATCGAGCTGGCGAAGCGATGCGCCGCGGGGGACCCGGAGGCGACCGAAGCGCTGTACCGCGCGCACGTCGGCTCGGTTCGAGCGATGGCACGATTGCATGCGAGCCATGCCGCGGTCGCTGACGACCTCGTGCACGACGCGTGAGCACGCTGGTCGCGCGACTCCCGAACGACGAGCGGGAGGCGTTCACGCTGCGGAGCGTGCAGCGGCTCTCGCTCGACGAGGTTTCGGCGCTGCTCGGTGTCGCGGTCTCGACCGTCAGCGACCGCGACCGTCGCGCCCGACAGAGACTTCGCGCTTGGATGAGAGAGGAAGACGCATGACCGGAGCCACCGAACTCGACGCCCTGATCGACCGCGCTCGCGGAGAGCTCGAGGTCGCCGAGCCCCCGGAGGGACTCGAGCGCGTGCAGGCGTTCGGCGCATGGAGTGCGCGTCAGCGGACAATTGCGCGCCGGGTCTGGCTCGTCGCGTGCGTGGCCTCCGTCCTCTGGCTGCTCGACTTCGCCTACTCGACCTGGTTGTTCAGCTTTCTGCACAACTCGGGGCCGTGGCGGACGGGGCTCGCGTTGATCTTCCCTCTGGCGATCTACAGCGTGGTCGCGCAGGGGGCGAGGCGCAGCGCGTACCTGTGGCAGATCGGCGTGCGGGCGCTCCTGTTCGCCACATGCATGGTCGGAGCGTCGACCTCCATCTTCCAGACCGCGACCTACGATAGCCAGCTCGGCATCGCGCTGGGGTCGATGGTGCCGAGCCTCGTCGTCCCCACGGCGCTGCTCATGCTGGCGCTGCTCGGCGGACATGGACTCGACGCGCCTCGGCGAGGCGTTCCGCGCACCGGCTTCGAGAAGGTCTTGTCGCTGTCCCTGGTGATGGGGCTCGCGGACGCCGCGTTCATGATGTTCGTCGCCTCCGCGAAGGTGGGGGTCGTCGGGCTTGGGCCTTGGCCGTTCATCCTTCCCCTCGTCCTCGGCGCGGGCGCCTACGGAATCCTCCACGGGCGGGTGTGGGGCCTGCTGCTCATGGCGCTGGGCAACCTGGCCGAGGTCCTGTTGATCTTCGACGAAGCGCTGTTCGGCTCGTCGCTGCTCACCGGTCAAGCCGCGTTCGTCCTGATGCTCACCGCGACCGTGCAGCTGCTCCTGCCAGTGCCGGTCTACGCCGCGATGCTCTCGCCCAGCAGCGCCTGGGTCGAGCGCCTGAAGGCCATGGACGCGCCCGTGGCTCGCGTGCTGGCCGTCGTCATCGGGATCTTGCTCGCGCTCTCGGCCTGGCTCGCGATGACGATCGCTCCGCACATGGGCGCGCTGGCGGATGCGGTCAGTTGACGGCCGAGCGATGGCTCGGATTCGCCCGCTCGCTCCCGCCGCCGCGGAAACGAGCGGTGCAAGGGCAGCGCTGGGCAACCTCGGCTACACTCCGCCGCATGGTCTTCAGACTCGCAGAGTCCCTCGCCACGATCGGCCTCGCCGGCGCGCTCTTCGGGTGCACGGTGTCGATCAACTCCGACGAGGACACCGACACGGACACCGACGCAGGGTCGGCAGACAGCGCGGAGACGACGAACGACAGCCGGACCTCGGGCAACGACACCGCGTCGTCGAACCCGACGACGAACGACCCGACCACCGGCAACACGTCGCAGGCCGACACCTCGACCGGCGAACTCGACCCCGCCACCGACGGGGGCGGGCACGACGACTGCGAGTTCTCCGAGGACTTCGAAGGCCTCGCCGACGGCGATCCGTGGCCCAGCCCGTGGGAGGTCGAAGGCGGCGTCGCCGTGGCCGACGTTCAAGGTGGTGAGGGTCGCCTCCAGGCCACGATTCAAGGGTACTCGCTGGCGCGCATGGGCGTGCACCTCGACTGCGAGGAGCTCGACGCGTCGGTCACGTTCCGCTTCTCCGACGGCAACACACAGGGCGCGGGCTTGTACGGGCGCACCAACGGCGGCTACCTCCGCGAGACCGACCCCCCTGGCGAGGGCTACGCCGCCTTCTCCGAGCTGTTCCGCAACCCCGGGGCGATCGGCGCATGGCGTGAAGTCGCGGGCGAAGAGCAGCTGATTCAGGGCAGCGAGGACGTGCCCCTGCAGGCCAACGTCGACTACCGCATGCGGCTTCGCGTCACGCAGATCGACGCCGCCAACAGCCTCGTCCAGGGCAAGATCTGGCGGCTCGAGGACAGCGAGCCCACGGAGTGGACCGTGGAGCGGATGGACAACACCGCCAGCCTCCAGGGCGTCGGCGGCGGCATCGCACTCGACGCGTGGAGCAGCGATCCCGTGGACGGTGGCGCGGGCGCGGATCTATTCTTCGATGATCTCGTCGTAACGCGCGCCCGATAGAAGATCCCCTCGATCCTTCGCTACCCTCGTGCCATGCGAAGGATGTCGCAGTCCTACTGGGGCCTGCCCTTGTGGCTCGCCCTCGGCGTCGGTTGTTCCGAACCCGACCGCGGGCCGGGGGTCCCACACGATGCGGCGGACGCTCCGGACGAGGACGGAGACTCCTCGGGCGAGCCCTCCGACGCCGAGCACCCCTTCCCTGCCGCTGCGCCGTCGGCCCCCGACGCCTACGACTGCTTCTTCGTGGAGACGTTCGACGGACCGACCGGTGCACCCTGGCCCGAGCCTTGGGAGCCGCTCGGTGGCGTCGGCGCAGCGGACCTGCGCAGCGGATGGGGACGGCTCGCCCCCGAGCTGACCAAGTACTCGCTCGCGCGCATGGGCGCGCCAATCGGCTGCCGAGATTTCAGCGCCGTCGTCACCGTCATGTTCGCGGACCCGCAGACGCAGGGCGCCGCGATCTACGGGCGGCAGAACGGCGGCTACCTGCGAGAGACCACCCCGTTTGGGCGCGGCTACTCCGTGTTCTCCGAGGCGTTTCGCGACCCGGCGGGCGTGGGGCTTTGGCGCGAGCTCGGCGGCATCGAACAGGACCTCACCCCGGTCGCTCCGTTCGAGATCATCCCGTTCGTCCCCTACTCGATGCGGCTTCAGGTCACACAGATCGACGCCTCCCAGACGCTGCTGCAAGGCAAGCTCTGGAAGGCGGGGGAGCCCGAGCCCGCAGCGTGGGACGTGGTCTTCGTCGACACCCAGACCAGCCTTCAAGGCGCCGAGGGTGGCATCGCCCTCGACGTGTGGTCGGTGCTGGTCGAGGGCGAGGCGGCCGCAGCATACGACGTCTACTTCGACGATCTCGTCGTGACCCCGCCGCTCACCAAGCCCGAGCTCCCCACCGACCTGAGCATCTGAGGTGCTAGCATTGCTCGTATGCGCCGATTGATCTTGTCTGCAGGCCTCCTGTGCTTGGCGGGGTGCGACGACGCGGATGCCCACGAGGCCAAGCGCGCGGCCTCCAAGGCGCTCGATCAGGCAAAGCGCGGCTACGGCAAGGCCGAGAAGGGCGTCCGCAAGGGCTACGACAAGGCCGAGAAGGGCGTCCGCAAGGGCTACGACAAGGCCAAGGCGCGCATCGACGGCATCGACTGGGTGCAGGCGTTCGAGTCGACCAAGGACACCATCGACCAGGCCAGCAACGCGCTCGAGGCCCCGACCGACCCCGGGCCTGCCGACGCGTGGTGGAACCGCGGCGCCGATGCGGTCGAATGCACCGACAGCACGTGCACCGTGGCTCCATGGTTCGTTCGCGAGGCGCGCTCCAACCCCGCGCGCCTGATGGGCGACGTCAAGGTCTTCACCGCCCCCGACGATTCGGGCTGGCTGCTCGGCGAGGTCCGCACGGGCAGCGCCGCCCACTCGATGGGGTTTCGCGCCGGCGACGTGGTCCGGACCATCGGAGGCCACCCACTCACCGACAAGCTCGCGCGCCTCGAAATCCTCGCCGCGCTCCGCAAGGCCGACGAGGTGCAAACCACCTTCGTGCGCAACGGCGAGACCAAGGTCTCCACGCTCACGATCCGCTTTGCGTCCGCAAGCGGCTGAGCACTGCGGTAGCTTCGTACCATGCGCCGCTTCTCCCTCGGCCTGGTCGCCCTCGCCCTCGCCTGCACACCCGACGTGCACGTTCACGTCTACGACGACGACGGCGACGACACCGACGGGCAGGCCGACACCGACTCGGGCTTCGGGCCCTCTGGCAACGACTCCAACGCCTCCGCGTCCGGCAACGACTCCAGCGCCTCCGCGTCCGGCAACGACTCCAACCCCACCGCGTCCGGCAACGACTCCGATCCGACCACCGACAGCGACACGTCCGCCCCCACCACCGGCGATGACACGTCCGACACGGGCTCCTCGGGTGGCGGCATCGTCGACCAGTACCCGCAGCCCGAGGGCGGCGCCTGCCCCGACGGCTTCGGCTACAACGCCGACGGCACCTTCGAGTTCTGCGGCCCGCCCTGCGGAGAGGGCGACAGCTGCCCCGACACCGCCAGCGGCAACGTCCTGACCAGCTGCGTCTTCAACCCCGACAGCTCGATGGACCCGTGCATGGCGGGCATGTGCGAGAACCCCGACGAGACGTGCTTCGCCAACCAGTGCATGCTCCCGGCCACGCACTGCGCCCCCTTGTGCAGCACCGGCGACGCCGTCTGCCCCGACGGCATGGAGTGCACCACGAACGACGTGTGCCGGTTCCCGATGTAGCGGCGAGCTGGCCTCGCTAGGAGCCGAACTTCACCGTGACGCCGAGCTCCCAGCCGTGGACCAAGAAGCGCTCGTCGGCGTTGACGTAGGCGGTCGGCACGTAGCCCGTGTGCACGTACGTTCGGCCGATCTGAAACTGGGGCCCCATCGCCCCGCCGAACCACCCGGTGACCGGCACGCCCCGCGCGGCGGAGACCTGGGTACGGACGCGGGCATAGAAGGCAAACCATCGGCGGTAGACGGCGCCTCCGAGGCCGCCGTAGCCACCCCCGGCGGGACGCTCGAACCACGCGCGCCCGTCGTAGTTGCAGACGTTGTCCGCGATGAGACCGGTCGAAGGCTCGAGGCGACAAAGCGACCCACCGACGCCCGCGCCGAGTCCCGCCTCGAGGTCGCCGACCAGCTCGGCGTTGCCATGGCGACTGCGTCCCGTGAATCTTGGTCCGCCCGACACCATCACGCTGCTCTCGTGCATGTACTCGGCGTTGACGTCCACGCCGAGTCGGTCGTCGACGGCGTGCCCCACGTGCGCCGCGATCGATGGCGGGGCCTGGAAGTACGAGCCCGCTACGGTGACCTCGGTCTCCTCGGCCTTCAGCCGACCCGGAGCGCCGCCCAGAGATCCGCGGATCGGGGGAGCATATGTGCATCCGAGCGAGACGAAGGCGACGAGGATCGCCGCGTACCTGAGCGCCATGGCCACATCCAGTGTACCAACCGTTCCGTGTCGTGAGATGGTGGGCGCGCAGTGTCGACCGACGAGCAACCGCCTGCGGGCCTCGACGACACTCTGGCCGCGGACTCCGTGAACGCCGAGCCCGCGGGCCCGGGGCGCTCGCCCAGCCAACAGCGGCTGCACGAGGAGGTACGCGGGCGGTTGTTCGAAGGCAAGGCGCCGTCGCGGTCGTTCGAGCCCGGGGCGATGGTCGCAGGTCGCTACCAGATCGTCGGCCTGCTCGGCACCGGAGGCATGGGAGAGGTATTTCGGGCCCGCGACCTGGTGCTCGACGAGGACGTCGCCATCAAGTTCCTGCCCGAGGCGAGGGCCCACGACGAATCGTTCATGCGTCGCTTCGTCAACGAGGTCCGGCTGGCCCGACAGATCTCGCACCCGGCCGTGTGCCGCGTGCACGACATCGGCGAGGTCGACGGGCGGGCGTTCTTGTCGATGGAGTACATCGACGGCGAGGACCTGGCCTCGCTGCTGCGTCGCATCGGTCGACTCCCACCCGAGAAGGGCTACGAGCTGGCGCAGCAGCTGTGCGCAGGTTTGTCCGAGCTGCACAGCGCAGGTCTGCTCCACCGCGATCTCAAGCCCGCCAACATCATGATCGACGGCCACGGGCGCCTCAAGCTCGCCGACTTCGGGCTCGCGGCGGTTCGCGAGGAGCTACGGGCGAACGAGTATGGCGATGGCACCCCGGCCTACATGGCCCCCGAGCAGCTCGAGGGGCGCGGGGTGTCCGAGCGCTCCGACATCTACGCGCTCGGCGTGGTGCTCTACGAGCTGCTCTCGGGTCGGCACCCGCACGAGGCCCGAGCCGGGGCGACGGGCGAGCGAGGACGGATCGACCGCACCGCGCCCGCGGTCGAGTTGGCGACGCGCGTGAGCGGGCTTGCCGAGGAGACCCTGGAGATCGTCGAGCGCTGCCTCGAGGACGAACCCGCGCAGCGCCCAGCCTCGGTCCTCGACGTCGCGGCAGCGCTGCCCGGCGGAGACCCGATCGCGGCGGCGCTGCGAGCCGGTCGTGCGCCCTCGGTCGACGCAGTTGCGAACGCGAGCGCAGGCAGCGGCCTGCAGCCGTGGCAGGCATGGGGGCTGGCAGCCTTCACGGTTCTCGTGGCGGTGCTCTACGCGGGGCTGTGGTCGAAGCTCACCGTCTGGGGTGCTTCGGGGCCGCAGCTCGCTCCGGCCGTGCTCGAAGCCCGGGCCAAAGATGTGTTGTCGGAGCTCTCGGTCGAGCTCCCCGAGGGCGACGACATGCACCGGTTCTTCTACGACGCCGGTTTCCGCCGAGCGTCTCGCTCGCGGCGGTCGATCGCTCCGGACGGCTTCGCGCCCGTGCTCTTCGAGTACCGCGCGTCTCCGACCCGACTGGCTCGGGTGGGCTTGGTCGCCTCGGACGACGACCCTCCGATGAAGACGCCGGGCGAGGTCAGGGTGGTCCTCGACGTCCGTGGGCAACTCAGGGGGTTCGAGCGCGTCCCCCAGCCCGAAGGCTCGTCGACCGAGCCCGTCGACTGGCCTTCGGCGCTGTCGTGGAGTGGGCTCGTCGATCTCGAGTCCTCCAACGCGCGGGTCGTCCCTCCGCGTGCGCTCGATCAGCACGAGGCCTGGCAGGCTCGGCTCCGCGATGGCGACGAGACGGTCCGGGTCGAAGCCGCCTCCTGGAAGGGCCAGCCGGTGTGGCTGCGCGTCGAGGCCCCCTGGACGCCGTCGGACTCGGTGGCCTCCGCCGGCGGCCCGCGCCTGAGCACCGTTCAGACCGCAGTCGCCCTCGTCTTCTTTACGGTGCTCGTCCTGCTGGCACGCCGGATGGTCGTCCGCGACGAAGCCGACGTACGCGGGGCGCTTCGGGTGGCGATCACCCTGACGCTCCTGTTCTCCGGCGCAATGCTGCTCACTTCCTGGGTTGGGCAGACCAGCGGCATTCAGACTCTCTTCACGGCACTGTCCCAGGGGCTGCTCATCGGAGCCATCGCCCTGCTGGGCTACGCCGTGATCGAGCCCTACGGACGGCGACTCAATCCGAACGCGATGGTGTCGTGGATTCGGCTGACGCGGGGGCGCTGGCGAGATCCCGCGGTCGGGCGTGACGCCCTGATCGGAGCCGCACTCGGGGGCCTCATCGCCGCCCTGGTCTTGCTGCGGGTCTGGCTCGAGGGCGGTCAAGGCGCTCACTTCACCGAACTCGACGCGGTCGCCGGCCCCCGACACGCGCTGGGCGCAGTGCTGGGCGCGATTGGAATCGGTGCGTACGGCGTGATGCAGGTGTACGTACTCTTCCTCGCCCTGCGCTGGATCCTTCGGCGGACATCGTTCGCTGCCGCCGCGTTCGCGGCGCTGTGGACCGCACTCGAGGTCTCACGACTGACGTTCGAGGGCGGGACGCTGAGCATCGCGGTCGGTGTCCTCGTCGCCGTCGCAACGTCACTCGTCGTGACCTTCGTACTCGTCCGACGCGGCCTGCTCACGCTGAGCATTCTGCAGGTCATGATCAACCTCCTGCTCGCCGTACCGCTCACCCTCGACTTGTCCGGTTGGTACGCGGCGAGCTCGGTCCTCGTGCTCGGCACCATCGCCGTCGTCAGCGTCGTATCCGTCTACGTCGCGCTGGGCGGCGGCCAGGCGCATGCAAACGCCGGCGCTCGCAGCCGAACCAGCGCTCGAGGACTCGCTGGCTGACCAGACCGTCATCGCCGCCACCTTCAGTGCTGCAGACCCCGTCCGCATCCGACGGTCGTTGACACTCCGCCGTGGCCGGACCGAGTCTGAGACCGATGTCGAGGCTGATTCGAATGCTTGGGTGCGCATGCCTGGCGGTGACCGGGTGCGATGATGGGGACGGCGGAGACGAAGGGCCCGTAGCAGATACCGAGACGACCTCGATGCCTGCCGTCAGCACCACCGAAGACGAAGACGAACCCGGAACGTCGAGCCCATCGCCGAGCACGACCGATGAGCAAGGCAGCACCGGCATGGACGACACCCCCACATCCGCCGCGCCCGACACGACGGGGACCCCTGGAACGAGCACCGGAGGCGAGGCGTCCGGCGAGAGCAGCACGGGCGGTGAGGCGGGATTCGACGAGGAGTTCGTCTGGGTGGCGAGCTTCCTGCGCGACAACTGCGTGACGTGCCACGCCAACGACGCCAACGGCAACCTCGTTCTACCGACCGCGAAGATCGACGACGAAGAGGTTCGTGCGGCTCTCGAGGGGATCGAGGCGACGACGGGTCTGTTGTTGGTCGAGCCGTTCGATCGCAACGCAAGCCAGACGTACCTGCAGATCACCAACGAGTTCGGAGCCCAGTTCCCGGTCGAGGACACCGACCGATTCGGCGCCTGGATCGACGCTGGGGCCCCGTACCTGAAATGACCCGCAGACGTCGAACTTCGCGTTCAACGAAGTTCGGCCGCTCTGAGGTTCACTCCGCGGGCACGTAGTCGAGAATGCGCCGCACGATCTCGTCCTCGTCGTCGGTCAGATGCAGCAGCGCTCCGTAATCATGACCTTCGGAGACATGCTGCAACAGCGGCCAGACGGGGCGAGTCTTCGTCCAGTGCTCGGTGCCGAGGAAGACCATCGGCGCGGGTGGGCCGTACGATTTGTAATGGTTCTGCGCCGCGTCCTGGAAGATCTCCTGGGTCGTGCCTGCGCTGCCGGGGGAGAACACGACGCCGTGGTTGGCGACGGCGAGCAGCCCCTCTTCGCGGACGCTGTTGGCGAAGTACTTGGCGATCAGGGTCGCGAAGGCGGCCGGCGGCTCGTGGCCGTAGTGCCAGGTCGGGATGCCGAGGCTGTCGTAGCGCACCGGATTCGGTAGGGGAAGCTGCGCGCGCACACGCATCGCGCGATGCAGCCAGTCGGGGTCGGCGTACTCCTTGCCTGGCTCCGCGCCGTCGGGCCGCACCGAGAGAACCTCGAGCGCCCGCTCGAGCGTGGCGTCGTCGTCGAAGTTGGCCAGATACGCACCGAGGTGCGTCGCCTCCATCGCGCCAGGCCCACCGCCCGAGAGCATCAGGTACCCCTCACGCGTGAGCCGTCGAGCGATGCGGGCCACCGCCGCGTACATCGGGTCCCTGCGCTCCATGCCGTGCCCTCCCATGATCGCCACGACCTTGCGGCCGGCGAGCACCTCTTCGAGCGCGTCGGTGATGCTGTGGTCGTGCAGCCGCTGCGCGAGCGTGACGGCGATCGACGAGGGTTGATACGAGCCGTGTTCGAGGTATTGCTCGTAGATCCTGTTGTCGAGCGTGGTCAGGTGCGCCGCCGGGTCGTCGACGTCGAAGTCGGGGAACAGCTCGTCGGGGGTGTACAGCGCGCGCCGATGGCTCGAGAACAAGAACGCCTCGGAGTTCTTCAGCACCGTCGCCCCCGAGTTCACGAGATGCCCCGCCTCGGCATCGGTCATCGTGCAGCCCAAGAACAGCGACTCCGGAAAGACCTGCGTGCCGAAGACGTCGGCGTGTGGGGTGAGGTCGAGAGCCTGCACGGCGGCGGGCTCACGGTCGTCCTCGGCCAGCCAGCGCTTTAGGTCTTCGAGCGTCTCGATCTCTCGCATCGCGCTGCAGGCTGCGCGTGACGAGGAGAGATGACAAGCCCGGCGGGCCGGATTCAAACAAAACTACCACTAAAGACCAACTTTACTGTACTCTCGGCGCGATGTTGCGCAGACTCTTCACGTTGGGGCTCGCGCTCCCGGCATGCGGCTCGGTCGTCGACTTTCCGAACGTCGACGGCTCCACGGGCTCGTCCGCCGAGTCGAGCTCGGGTCCCGATGCAGCGACCAGCGCGGCCCCAGACCCGACCTCGAGTCCAGTCCCCACCACGAGCAGCCCGACGACGGGCCCCGACCCGACGACGTCGGCGAGTACAGAAGGCTCGTCCGAGAGCGACGGATGCGACTTCCTCGACTGCGACGACACCGATTCGCCCCCAGACGTAGGGTGCGACATCTGGGAGCAGAACTGCGCCGAAGGTGAGAAGTGCACCGCCTATGCGAACGATGGCGGCGCCGCCTGGAATGACACCCGGTGCGTGCCCATCGTGGACGACCCCGGTGGCCTGTACGAGCCATGCACCGTGGAAGAGTCGGGGGTGTCGGGTATCGATACGTGCGACCTCGGCTTGATGTGCTGGAATGTGACCGAGGAGCTGACCGGGACGTGCCAGGGCCTGTGCCAGGGTTCCCGACAGGACCCAACATGCGAGGACGAGTCGGCCGTCTGCGCCGTCAGTGGCGACGCCACACTCCCGTTGTGTCTGTCCCGTTGCGATCCGCTCGACCCGGACACCTGCGCGCGCAACGAAGGCTGTTATCCGACCGGGTACGGGCTGTTGTGTATTCCGGATGCCAGCGGCAGGCTCGGCGGCGCGTTCGACCAATGCGAGTACGTCAACGCCTGCGACCCCGGCCTCTCGTGCGTGGGCGCCGACGTCGTGCCCGGGTGTGAAAGCAACAGCTGCTGCACGCCGTTTTGCGACCTCGCCGATCCGGTCTGCCCGGAGATGACGACGTGCGTCCCGTTCTTCGAGCCGGGTCAGGTACCCGACGGGTTCGAGTCGGAGCTCGGGCTGTGCGCAGCCGAGCCAGCCTAGCGCAGCCCTTCGTGACGACACCCGCCGGCAGCGACTCAACCAAAGCCAAGTCCCAAGACATGCTCTCCCAAACACACGACGCAGTGATCCGCAGACTCTTCACGTTCGGGCTCGCGCTCCCGCTCACCGCATGCGGCTCGGTCGTCGACTTTCCGAACGTGGACGGCTCCACCGGCTCCTCCGCCGAGTCGACCTCGGGGCCCGACGTAGCGACCAGCGCGGCGCCGGACCCGACCTCGAATCCAGTCCCCACCACCAGCACCCCGACGACGGGCCCCGGCCCCGACCCGACGACGTCGGCGGGCGCCGAAGGCTCGTCCGAGAGCGGCGGATGCTTCTTCCTCGACTGCGAGGACACCGAGTCTCCCCCGGCCATCGAGTGCAGCATCTGGGAGCAGAACTGCCCCGAGGGCGAAAAGTGCAGCCCGTGGGCCAACGACGGCGGCAATTGGTGGAACGCGACGCGCTGCGTGCCGATCGCCGGAAACCCCGACGGTCTCTACGAGCCCTGCACCGTCGAGGACACCGCGACCTCGGGCCTCGACTCCTGCGACTTCGGCATGATGTGCTGGAACATCTCGGAGGAGCTCACGGGCACCTGTCACGGGCTGTGCCAGGGCTCGGAGCAGGCGCCCACCTGCGCGGACGACAACGCGACGTGCGTCGTCGGGGCGGACAGCGTCATTCCGCTATGCCTGCCCAACTGCAACCCGCTCGACCCAGACTCGTGCGGACCCACCGAAGGCTGCTACCCCACCAACTCCGGGGACTTCCACTGTGTGCCCGACGCCTCGGGCAAGCTCGGAGGCGTCCTCGACGAGTGCCAGTTCGTCAACGCCTGCGACCCTGGCCTCTTCTGCGCGCCCGCCAGCGTCGTGAGCGAATGCGAGGGAACCGGCTGTTGCATGCCCTTCTGCAGCCTCGCCGAGCCGGTCTGCCCGGAGATGACCTCGTGCGTCCCGTTCTTTGCCGAAGGTGAAGTCCCTCCCGGGTATGAGGACCTCGGCGCGTGCATCTCAGACCCAGCATAGCCGGGGGTGTGCGGTGCCGGGCACCCGCCCGTCAGCGCCCAGCACGATCGAACCTCTACATGCGCGGATGAGCCTCGACGAAGACCTCGTTGAGGGACTCCTTGCGCTCGTCGTCGAGCACGCGGCCGGCAGCTTGAAAGATCTCGTGCTCCTCCTCCTCGAGGTGGTGCAGCACCTTGTGCTTGAGGCGGTCGAACGTGGCGAGCCAGCGAGGGTTGGACATCTCCATCTCCTCCAGCTGCTCGACGATATCGTCGATATCCTTGTGTTCGGCCACGGAGTGGCGCGCTTTCTCCTGGCCGCCGTCTGCCGACATCATCGCGGCGTACAGCGACTTTTCCTCGGCCATCGCGTGCTCCTCGAGCTCGCGCTTGAGGCGGGCGAAGAGCTCGCGGCGGCCCTCGCTGTCGCCCTTGGTCTTGCCGACGAGGTCGAGCAGGGTGCGTTGTTTGTCGTGGTCTTCGCGTAGCGTTTTGAAAATCTCAGCGGACATGTGGAGGGGTATTGCGAATGCCGTGCCATGTCGATCTTTTCACCGACGCAACGATTGCACGGCGCCGGCGGCTCTCTAGGCTCCCCGCGCACCAGCCGAAAGGACCCCCTCATGCTCACGTTCGCCTCTCCTGCTGACAAACCCGAAGAGATCGACCTCAACCCTGCCGCCGCCGTCGAGAAGGTGGACGCGTGGCTGGACGGTTTCGTACGCCTGCTCCCGAACATCGGGGTCGCGATCGTCGTCTTCGCCCTCATCTTCGGCGCGGCCCTGCTCGTCGCAAAGGTCATTCGCAATCGCGCGGAGGCACGCGACAGGTCGAACCTCGGCGAGGTCCTCTCCGGCTTTGCGAAGTGGGCGATCACCGTCCTTGGAGCGCTGCTCGCGGCGACGATCGTCGTGCCCTCGCTCAAACCCGGCGACCTCATTGCCGGCCTCGGCGTCAGCTCCGTCGCCATCGGTTTCGCGTTCAAGGACATCCTGCAGAACTGGCTCGCCGGTCTGCTGATCCTCCTCCGCCAGCCCTTCGAGATCGGCGACCAGATCAAGGTCGGGGACCACGAGGGCACGGTCGTCAAGATCGAGACCCGAGCGACGCTGATCAAGACCTACGACGGGCAGCGCGTGGTCATCCCCAACAGCGACATCTACACCAGCGCCGTGTTGGTGAAGACGGCGCACGAGCACCGTCGCAGCCAATACGACGTGGGCATCGGCTACGCCGACGACGTGGAAGAAGCCTGCGAAGTCATCCGCGAAGCCCTCTCCGGCATCGAAGGCGTGGCGGCAGACCCTGCGCCCGAAGCACTGCCGTGGGATCTCGCCGCCAGCTGGGTCACCATTCGCGCCCGCTGGTGGACCGAGAGTCCGCGCGCCGACGTGGTGCACGTGCATGCGCGCGCCATCGAAGCGATCAAGAACGCGCTCGACGACGCCGGGATCGACATGCCGTACGAGACCCGCGTGGAGCTGCTCCACGATCAAACCGAAGACGCCGATGGCGACCGGGACGCCCAGCGCGAAGGCTGGCCCGCGCCCAAGGACGGCAAGAAACCCAAGCCTCGCTGGAAGGCGAGAAAAGAAGAAGAGTCGAGCCAGGTCGGATCGGCCGCGTGACACGCTCCCGCGCAGCCCACTACTTCGAGCTCCTCAAGGGCAGCTACTGGTTCATTCCCAGCGTCATGGCGCTGGGCTCCATTCTGCTCGCAGCCGGGCTCGGACTGCTCGATGCGCACTTCGGCGAGGCGTGGCTCGGCGCCCAAGGGTCGATCCTCGAGACGACCCCCGGCGGGGCGCGGGCGGTGCTGGGCACCATCGCCGGCTCGATGATCACCGTCGCGGGCGTGATCTTCTCGATGACGATGGTCTCCGTCTCTTTCGCCGCCGGCCAGTTCGGACCCCGGCTCATCGGCAACTTCATGCGCGACCGGGGCAACCAGATCACCCTCGGCGTCTTCATCGCGACCTTCGTCTACTGCCTCGTCGTACTTCGCATGGTGCGAAGCGCCGAGTCTGGTGACGCCGACGAGCTCTTCGGCAGCTTCGTCCCGCACAGCGCGGTCGCCTTCGCGATGCTCGCGGCGCTCGCCTGCATCGCGGTGCTCATCTACTTCATCCACCACAACCTCGAGACCATCAACGTCGGCAACCTCACCGCCGCAGTCGGCAAGCGACTCGTCGCGGCCGTCGAAGACATGTTTCCCGAGCGGCTGGGCGAGGGCGGGAACGACCGCGGACTCAGTGCCGAGCTCCTCGAGGCGCGCTTCGAGGGCGGCACCTCGATCTGCAGCACCGGCGGCGGGTACGTCTTGGCGATCGACGGCGACGGACTCATGCAGCTGGCCCGGACGCACGACACCACCTTCCTCCTCGAGCGCCGTCCAGGCGACTTCGTGACCTGCGGCTCCCCGGTGATCGGCCTGCTACCGGGGTTCGACCCCGACGACGCACTGGTTGCGTCGCTCCGCAACTGCTACCGGCTCGGCAAGGAACGGACGGTCGAACAGAACCTCTTGTTTCTCGTCGACCAGCTCGTCGAGATCCTCGGGCGCGCCCTGTCGCCGGGCGTCAATGACCCTTTCACCGCGCGAAGCTGCATCAACTGGATGCGATGCGGACTCGAGGAGATGGCCACACGATGCACTCCGAACGCGGGGCGCAGAGACGACGACGGCGCCGTACGGATCGTTGCCCGCCCGCTGTCCTTCGAAGACTTCGCGGCCGCGATGTTCGACCAGACCAAGCAGTACGTCGCGGCGGACCGCAACGCCGCCGTTTCGATGATGCTGATGATTCGCGATGCGCTCGCGCGCGTCGGCGACGACGAGCGTCGTCGCATCCTGCTCGGCCACGCCCGCAAGCTCGCGGCCGCGGCCGAGGTTTCACTCGAGATCGAGGCCGACCAAGAGGAGGTCGCCTCGATGCTTCGAGCTCTGGAGCACGCGCCTCAGTCCGAGGCGAGCTCGAGCCCCAGCTTGCTCGCCGGGGCTGCGATGGGCTCGTCGTTGCCCTCCGCGTAGACCCACGCCAGATCCTGCTCGTCGTCCACTGCGACGAACCCACTCGCGGGGCTGTTCTTGTCACGCCCCGTGAAGCACAGCGCGACGACCACCTGGCCGTCTTCGAGCTCTTCCATCGGGTGGTACGACTCGACGGTCGGCAAGATCGAGTCTTCGTCGTACTCGCCGTCGGCAGGCACGTACACGGTCGTGTGCGCCTGCTCGATCGAGATGAACTTTCCAGCGAACTCCTTGAACGTTTCGGTCGGGGTCATGTGGGTGCTGCACGGAATTTCGCACGATTCGCCTTAGCAGCCCACTAGCCGCGAAGGAACGCGAGCAGCCCCTCGCGCACCTGCTGTCGGCTCTTCCATCGGTCGCCGCGCACCGAGTCGCCCGAGGGCGAACCGTCGCCCGCGAGGCGGTAGTACACGGGGATGACCGGCGCGTCGAAGCCGAGCGCGTCGAGGTCTTCGCCCCAGTCGTCGCTGTTGACGCGGAGCACGACGACGCCATCGAGCTCGGCCTTGAACCCGTCTTCGGCCAGCAGCGCCTTGGCGCGCTTGCACGGCGGACACCACGGCGCGCCCATCTCGAGCACGACGCGCTGCCCCTTCTTGGCACCGCGCTGGGCGTGCAGCCGAAGCTGCGGCTTCAGCGGACCGCCCGAGGGCGAGACGTCGACCACCGCCAACGGGGTGCGCTCGGGAGCAGGCTCTGGGGGCGAGACATCCGGTTGCACCTGCGCTGCCTCCTGCACGCGCGGCGGAGGGGCGGGAGCAGCCTCGGCGACGGGATCGGACTCGGCGGGCTCGGGGGTTTGCGACTGCGACACATCGCAGCCGACCACCATGCACAGGCTCACGATGACTCGCTTCATTGCTTCTTCCGTCCTTGTTCGATCCACGTCTGCAGCAGCACGATGTCATCCATCGGTATCGGCGGAAGACCCAGGGGCATCCCGCGAACGCCCTCGACGGGGCGCCCGGCCACCTCCGAGTGCCGCGCGAGCAGGTGGGCGACGATGCGTGGCTTGCCGCCCACCTCCTTGAAGACGCTGCGTCGCTTGCCGTCGTCGTCGAGGCTGCCCGAGCGCAGCCCCTCGTAGGTCGACAGGTCGAGCGCTCGCTTGGTGAACCCGAAGCCGCCATCGTAGCCGGGCCCGCCGTCGCCGATGACCACGTCGGGGTCGGAGTGGCAGTGCCGGCAGATCTTGCCAAAGATGCGATCGTAGACCTCGGCGTAGGTCACGGGTCGCTCGAGCGAGGCCGGCAGCTCGGGCACCTCACCGAGCGCGACCGGCTCGAGCTCTGCGGAGGTCAGATACGCTGCGATGTCCGCCGCCTCGGCCTCCGTCACGCCCAGTTCGGGCATCGACGCGTCCGCCTTGACCGCCTTGGGATCCACGATCCACTGGACCAGCGAAGCAGGACGCATGCGGTCCCGGGCCCAACGAAGGTCGGGCGCCATCTTCTGCCCTCGTGCCAGCACGTCGGCTGCGAGCGGCTCCTCGGTGGGCAAGGCCGAAATCGCCGGCACCCCGGTCATCCGATGGCACGACATGCAGCCCTTCTCGGACAACAGCGCCCTGCCCCGCTGTGCATCCCCGAGCGTGGGTCGCTCTGGCTCGGCGGAGGGCACGAGGAACGCGGCGATCGCCTCGGCATCGGCGTCGGGCATGTCGAAGCGCGGCATGCTCGCGAGCAGATTGGGTCGAACGTCATGGGCAGCGGGCAGGAACGAAGCCACCCACGCCCGCGAGAGGCGATCGGTGCCCGACAGACTGGGGACCTCGTCGAGCGAGTGCAGCCGTCCTTGCCAATGCGACAGCTCTTCCTCGGTGGCCTCGAAGTCGCCAGCGAGGATCTTCTGGTGACAGCCCGCGCAGTCATAGTCGAGCTCGGGAGGCTCGACCCCATCGATGTCGTGGCAGCGGTTGCACTGGTACTTCGAGACCAGCGCCTGACCGTGCTCGACCTGCCCGGCCTCGGCGGCGGGCTCCGGTGGTGCGGTGGGCGTGGTGGAGACCTCGGCATCCACCACGGCCTCCGTGCTGAGGACGGCCTGAGGCTCAGACTCACACGCCGCGACCAGCAGCCCCACGATCGCCCACCGCGTCTTCATCAAGCCACCGAGCAGATGTCGTCGCCTTCACCGAGATCACGGCACCGCTGCAGCGACAGGTCCGAACCGGACGCGTCACCGAGGCGCTGCTGCGTGCGAGCCAAGAGCGCGTAGCCGCGCGCCGTGGGCATGAGGTCGTCATTGGCGAGCTGGGTGAGAATGTCGCGCGCCTGCGCGTCGCCTCCCACATGGTGGGACAGCGCCTCGGCGTAGTAGGTGCGCAGCAGCAGGTTGTCCGGTTCGGCTGCGGCTTGCACTTCGAGCACCGCGGTCGCCCAGGCGAGGTTGAGCGCCTTGTCCTGCGCGGTCTTGCCGCGCATGCCCCGACCCAGATCCATTGCGCCATCGGCCCGCACCGTTGCCAGCGCGATGGTCCGCTGGGCTCGGTTGAACAACGCCTTGCCCGAGTCGGGCGAGCCGGTCGCCGCGGTGAAGCTCTTGAAACGCCGTTTTGCTGCCTTGACCGCCCGCTTGCCCTCTCCTTTGGCGAGCAGGTGCTCGGCTCGGTTGACGTCTTGAAGCTTGTGGTCGACCGCCTGCACGCGGCGTCGCTTCATTCGCATGCACGCGTCGGCGTCGGCGGGCACGCTCGAGCCCACGGCGGCCAGTAGGGTGACGGCTACAGCAGCTTTCCATCTCATCGTCGTCGGTACCTCCGGAGCCAAGACACGCGTGAGCCCCCGAAAGGATTTCGCGATTTTGCAGAAACCTTTGACCCACACGGGTGTCCGGGGTCGACCTCTCCTGGCGGCCTCGAACGGCGGAGGGGTTGACACGGTTTTCGGACGATCCAAACTTTTCGTCGCTCGGAAATCCGAGCAGCGCTCGCCGCGACGCCTAAAAGCAACGGATCACCAGCGGGCAACAGCGGGGACGTCCCGGTTGAAGGACAGGGGCCGGGAGAGTGCGCAACCTGTCCGTCCAACACAGAACGAAAGGAGCAGAATCGATGTTCAAAACCATCCTGTTACTTGCAACAGCCCTCGTAGCAACCCCATCTGGGGAGCGCCCCGATACGACTGACGCGACGGCAACGCGGTCGGTCGAGTTTCTCGGGCTGCGCTTCTGTGCTGGGCCGAGCGCCCAAGAAGACTGCGACGTGCACGTGTTCTCCGACGCCCAAACGCAACCGTCCGCCAACGCCTCGGGCGAGCGAGCCCCCGTCATGTTCTCGGTGATGGGAACGAAGCTCTGCCTGGGAGACGTCCCCACGCCCGCAGCGTGCGACGTCCGTCTGGGAGGGACTGCATGACGGGACGGGAAGAGTGGACTGCACGACAACTCGACGACGAGCGCAGGATCTTCGAGGCCGTGCGCCTCAAGCATCCCAACCGCCGCCGCTCCAAGTCTGACGGTGCCTGGCGCCGGACGCTGGACGACTACAGGTAGCCGCGGCTGCGCTCCCCGCCCTGCACTGCGCTGTGGCCCGTGCAGGGCGACTCCTTCGGTTCGCGCGAGGGCGGCGTCACTGCTTGACGAAGCGCCCGATTACGTCTTCGAGCGCCTGCACGCTGGTGTTGCCACGCCGCAGCAGCCTTGGCCACTCGCCCGTGCAGTCGAGGATCGTCGAGGGCACCTTGCCGGGGCATGCACCGCCATCGAGGATGAAGTCGGGCGCGTCGGTTCCGCTGCCGGGCGCACCCAACCGTGCCACGACCTCTTGCGCCGTTGCGGCCGGCGCGTCGCCAAAACGGTTGGCCGAGGGCGCCGCGATGCCCATCGCGTCGCCGTCTCCCTCGTTGAGCTTCTGCATGAGCAGCATCGCCAGGCGGTGGTTGGGCATGCGCAGGCTGACGGTGTCGCGATCACCGGTGACGTACAGCGGGACGGACTCGCGCCGCCGAAGCACCAACGTGAGCGCGCCCGGCCAGAACGCCTCGGCCAACTGATGCGCGTAGTCGGGCACGTCCTGGGCGAACGCTGCGATCGATGCGCGCTCGTGCACGTGCACGATGAGCGCCCTGGACCGCGGACGATTCTTCATCGCGTAGATGCGATCGACCGACGTCTTGTTGTTCGGCAAGGCGCCGATGCCGTAGACGGTGTCGGTCGGAAACGCGACCACACCACCGCCGAGCAACACCTCGACGGCCCGTTCGACCTGGGCATCGGCCATCGAAGAGCATCGTACCAGACGCGACAGGTGGGCCATCGTGGGGTAGCTTCCGCCCGTGTCAGATCCCGACGCGGTCGTCATCGGCTCCGGACCCAACGGCCTCGTCGCGGCCTGCGTCTTGGCGCAAGCTGGCGTGAATACACTGCTTCTCGAGGCGAACCCCCACCGCTTCGGTGGCGCCGTCGGCTCGGTCGAGTCCACGCTCCCCGGCTACGTTCACGACGTCGGTGCCGCGTTCTTCCCGTGGGGCTCGCTCAGCCCCGCCTTTGGCCAGCTGAAGCTCGAAGATCACGGGCTGAAGTGGTGCGCGTCCGAGTTCGAGAGCGCCCACCCTGCACCCGACGGCACCGTCGCCTGCATCAGCCGGGACCTCGACCAGACGGCCAAGATGTTCGGCAGCCCGAAAGACGGCGACAAGTTTCGCGCGGTCGCCCAGCACTACCAGAGCATCGAGCCCCACCTGCTCGGCGTGTTGATGCGGACATTCCCCGCGGTCGGGCCAGCGCTGCGCCTCTTTCCGTTTCAGCTGATGCGGATCGGCACCATCTTCGGCTCGAAGGGACGATGGGTCGCGCAGCGGTGGTTCGAATCCGAAGCCGCGCGGCGCGTGTTGCCCGGGCTCGCGCTGCACGTGGACGTGGGTCCCGACGACTGGTTCGGCGCAGCCCTGGGATACATGCTCGCGATGACCGCGACCACGGGCGGATACGTCGTGCCCGAAGGCGGCGCGCAGAGCCTCGCCGACGCGCTCATCCGATGCTTCGAGTCGCATGGCGGGCACGCCCGGCTGGGTGCACGCGTCGACGAGGTCATCGTGCGCGACGGTGTGGCCAAGGGCGTGAAGCTCGGCGACGGCGAGGAGATCCCCGCTCGCATGGTGCTCGCCGACACCGACGTCGTCGCGCTGCTCCGCTCCATGGTCGACCCGCAGTGGGTGCCCAAGCGCGTGCTCGACTTCTGCCGCGACTACCCGCGCGGATGGGGCGCGTTCAAGGTCGACTGGGCCCTCAACGCGCCCGTCCCATGGGCCAGCGACGAGGCTCGACGCGCGGCGGTGGTCCACGCCGGGGACAGCCTCGACGACCTCTCGGCGTTCACGGCCCAGGTCCGACGCGGCGAGCTTCCCGACAACCCCTACCTCGTGTTGGGCCAGCAGAGCCTGGTCGATCCGACGCGAGCGCCCGAGGGTGGCCACACGCTGTGGACCTACTCGCGCGTGCCACCCAAGTTGGACGGCGGCTGGGCGGCGCATGCCGAAGCGTTTGCCGACCGCGTCGAGGCCCGCATCGAGGGGCTCGCGCCCGGCTTTCGCAGCACGATTCGCGAGCGCGCCATCGTCACGCCGCCCGATCTCGAAGCGATGGACGCGAACCTGGTCGGCGGCGACCTGGGGGGAGGGTCGAACGCCTGGAATCGCCAGCTGCTCTTCCGGCCGGTCTTCCCGTACTTCCGCTACAAGATGCCCGTGGACGGCCTGTATCTGTGTTCGAGCTACGCGCACCCCGGCGCGGGCGTGCACGGCATGTGTGGCTTCAACGCCGCGCACATGGCCTTGGGCACCCAAAAGGCCCTCGGCTCCGGCGAGCTGAAGGCGTTGACTAAAGCGTGATGCCCTTGGGCTCGCAGAGCTTGGCGATCTGCTCTCGCTTGGACCCGCGAAGCTTGGCCGCCGACTTCTTGGCTTTGCCCGCGTCGCCCATCTTGCAGGCGCACACGCCCATGCGGTAGGCGGCCTCGGAGGAGCGGCTCGCGTCGTAGGCCTTCTTGGCCAGGTCGTAGCACTTGGGGAAGTTGCTGAACGACGCCTTCTTGGCCTCCGAGAGCAGCGCGGCCGTGTCGACCGCGGGCGGCTTGGGGGGCGGCGGGGTCTTCTTGGTGCCGCCGTCGGACTTGGGCTTGCGAGGCTTGCGAGGCTTGGACTTGGAGGCGGTCGCCGCCGGCGTGGGGTCGGGGTCGTCGACCGCGGGCTCGGGCTCAGGCGCGACGGGCTCCGGATCGGGCGCCTCGGCCACGGGATTGGCCGCAGCGTTGGGCATGGGATCGGGCACGACACCCGGCTCGGGCTCGACGACGCCCGGCTCGAGTCCAGCGTTCGGGTCGGCCTGCGCCATCGTCTTGGCGTCGCCGGCGGGACTGAGGACCTTGGGCTTGTCGGCCGAGGCGACCTTGTCCGACGCCGTGTCGTCGTTGCCGCTGCCGGCCATCCACGCGAGCGCGAGGACGAGCGCCCCCACGACCACCGCACCCGCTCCGATGAGGAGACCGGTGCTGCTCTTGCGTTCTTCTTCGAATCCAGTTGGACCCGCGACGGCAGGCACGGCCCCGGAGTCGATGGGCTGGACGGGTACGGGGCCCGACTGAAGCGCCGCGAGGTCTTCGGTGGAGAGCCTGGGAAGATCGGTGCTCGAGCTCGCGAGCAGCGGCTCCTCGGGCGCGCCGGTGTCGTTGGCCGCAGCCGTGGGGTTGGGTGCGACGGCCGTCTTGTCGGCGTTCTCGGTCAGCGTCAGGTGGTAGTCACCGATCTGAACGACGTCGCCTTCTTTGAGCTCGATGCGAGCCTCGACCGCAGCACCGTTGACCTTGACGCCGTTGTAGCTGCCGAGGTCTTCGATGGACCAGGCATCTTCGTCGGGCTCGGGAAAGAGGCGCGCGTGTCGACGCGACACGTTCTTCTCAGTGAGCTGGATCGTGTTGCCCTGTTGGCGGCCGATTGTGATGGCGTCCGCGCCAAGGGGAACGACCGTTGTCGTTCCCTCGTCGTCTTCGATGATGAGCCGAAGCGCCATCCAGAAGAGAAGGGTAAGGACGCGGCGTGAAGAGTGTCAAGCTGAACGGCGCCCAACCGTCTCTGAACGTCGTTCAAGGACACTTCGCTCCACGGGAGTCCCCGACTGCGCGCGCGTGCTCCAAGGTGCGCACGGCACCGACTTCCGCCTCGCGATCCCCCACTCGATCTCACGCCGAACGTGTCGACGAGGGCCGCCGTCGCCACAGCAACACCAGCGAAAGGAGCGAAAACGGCCCCGGCCGGCCTCTGGAGTCAGAACCGGAGATGGCGCAGCTGGAGCCACCGTCGCTGGGCGTGTCGCCCGAGCTGTCGCCCAGATCCCCCGACGTCCCGAACGCGCCCCCCGACGACGTGCCGTCGGGTTTGTCCTCGACGGATGCCGTCACGAGGCGGGGATCGGACCAGGCGGCGGTTCCCCACACGTCGGTGGCCCGCGCGCGCAGGAGGTGCTCGCCTTCGTCGAGCGCGACCTCGAACGCGAACGGCGGCGCCTCGTCGAAGCCCGGCTGCAGCACGCCGTCGACCTCGAGCTCGACCCTGTAGACGGGACTGTCGTCGTCGACCGCGACCTCAACCGGGACGACGAGCGTAGCGCCCAGATCGATGAGCACCTCTTCGTCATCGGAGGGCGCGACGATCTCGGCCGACGGCGACTCCGACTCCCGACCGCCTGCCCACGAGAGCGCCGCATCGACGTTCGGCAGCGGCCCGACGTGCACGCCTTCGGCCTGAGCCCTTCCGGTCCCCACGAGCAGCCGCCGGACATCGAGCGGCTCTGGGGGCATGCCCTCAGAGGACACGAACGCCTCGATGACCGCGACTGCCGCCGCGGCAACCATGGGCAAGGCGGCACTCGTCCCTTCGAACGTGTCGGTGTAAGCCTGGTCGTCGTCGCCGCCGAGGCGCGCAAAGTCGCCGTAGCCGAGCGTGAACACCGAGGCCCCCCACCCCTGAAGATCGACGCGAGCGCCGAACGACGAGAACGCGAGTGGGGAGCGGTCGTCGGGGGCTCCGGCACCAACGAGGATCGCTCCGCTGTCGCCCATCGCTCGGTAGGAGTCGGCGTCGGGACCGTCGAGATCGAATCCCCCGTTGCCAGCCGCCGCAACGACCACGATGCCCGCGTCGGTGGCCATGCGGGTGAGCATCCAGATGTCGGGATCGATCTCGGCAGGTGCGAGCTGCCCCGTGTCGGGATGTTGTGCCTGCATCTGCAGCATCACGACGTCGCCGGGGACGGCGTTGGCGATGGCCGCCGCGACGGCGGCGTGACGACGCAGCCCGCCCTCTTCGGTCCACTCGGGGTACGTGTGGACCACGGCGTCCGGCACCATGCCATCGACGCCGTAGCCGTTGTGAGGCGCGACCAGCATGCCCACGGTGGCGGTTCCGTGCTCGGGCGCGAGGCCGGTCTCGAGCGCCTCCGAGGCCACGGTCTGTCCGGGCTCGGGGTTGAGGTCGACGTCGACGAGGTCTTCATGGCTCGCGCGCCAGCCGTATTCGACCTCGTGAATCGCGACCCCACTGCCGCGAACCGAGTCGTCGAGCACTATTCCGTACTCCGCGTCACGATACCCCTGCGCGTCGACGAACGACGGCGTCGGCGGGTCGAGGTCCGCAGGGGACATGACCGGCGCGAGCCGGAGCACCACCCATTGCGCGTCCAGGCCCTCGGCCCAGGATCGCGCCCGTGCATCGCTCCAGCTCGGTGGGATTTCGAAGGTGCGCACGCGCTGGAGGTCGGGCTGAAGGGAGCCCGTGCGTTCGCCAGCCGCGACGCGCAGGCTTTCGAGGGCCGCGGTATTTCCGGCAAAGGCTGCCGAATAGCGCGTGTCGACCTCGTCCAGCATGAAGACCGCGCGGCGATGGCCCCGAGTGCCTCCCGTCTCTCGGAACGACCACGACGCACTCGGCTCGCCGCACGCAGTGACGAGCATCACCGCTGTGAGAACGACCGACCGCACACGCCCATCGTACTGCCTCCAGGTCGAATGTTGCGACCTGCCACCACGCTGGGGCACCCTCGCCCCGTGAAATCGACGTGCGTGCTTCTATGTCTCGGGTTGGCCGGCTGCATCCCCATGGCGTCCGCAAACCCGTCCTCGGCGACGAAGCGAGGCGGAGCGTCCGGTAAGGTCGCCAAGCGTCCCTTCGTGGTCAACTGGGCCCCGACCGACCGCACCGCGCTCGAAACCCAAGCCTCGGACGGACCGGTGGTGCTGGCGTGGAACCGCGAGACGGGTGAAGCCGACGTGCTGGGCCGATGCAGGCTGACGGCCGATCCCTACCGCTTCGTGGGTTCGTCACACGCGCGGCAGACGATGAAGACGACGACGGACCTCGAGCTGGGAACGAATTTCCCGTTCTCCGGCCCGGTGAACCTGGGCGCGAAGCTCGAGCAGTACGGGGAGATCAACGTCGAGTATCACACCATTGGTGAGCTGAAGCTCGACGTCGACACGGTGCACGTCGACGACCTCGAGGGCAGCTGCGCTGGCGCCACCCACGTCGTCGTCGCCCTCTCGGTGGGTGCTTTCCGCCTCTTTGCGGGCAAGCGAACCTCTGCCTCGGCGAGCGCCGACGTCCCCATGGCCGCGGGTGTCGAGGCCGGCGGCGGCAAGAGCAGCGAAGGCCTCGACCAAGGCGGCGATCCGGCCGCGTGCGAGGGCGCGAGCAAGAGCGCCGCCGAGCCGGTCGACGGGTGCGACTCCATCCTGGCCGTCGAGCTGCTGGCGATCAAACACGACTCGCCGTTCCTCGCCGGCGAGCGGTGGGAGGGCAGCTACGAATGCAACGGGTCGAAGGCGACCTCGGGCTTCTTGGTGGACGACGTCCGAGACGATGGTTCCGTCCTCGTCACGTTCGACTTCGACTACGGCGACGCCAAGGGCCTCTTCGTCGCCACGGGTACGCCAGACCCGAACACCGGCGCCTTCGCCTTGGAGTTCGTCGAGTGGAAGCACCGACCCAGCGGTTACGTGCAGGTGTTGCCCAGCGGGATCATCGACGGCGACAAGGGTGAGTACGTGGGCAAGATGCAAGAGCGAGCCTGCGGAGACTTCATGTTCCGGCGGCAGAAGCCCGATCTCGAGGCTACCGAGGCGGCGCCATGAAAGCCCACGGCAGACCGCTCGCGTCGAGCTGGATCTGCAGGCCATCCTTCACCGCGTAGCCAAAGGAGGCCTGCAGCGTGCCCTCGAGCAAGAGGCCGGAGTGCGGGTCGGGCGGCGTGGGGCGCATCCCCGTCTTCGCCTCCTCGGCGATCGCTTCGGCCAGCGCCTTCTCGGCCGTGGCCTTGGCCTTCTTGCCCTTGGTCCATGTGGCCAGCCACGCCATGGCCGCGATGCGCACGGCGGGTTTTCGGTCCTCGGTCATCAGGCCCTCGAGCGCCGCGATGGCCTGAGGTGAGCCCTCGGGGGAGCGTGCGACGAGCAGGTTGAGCTGAGGAACACCGCCGAACTCTTCGGCGAGCTGGGCACTGAGCGTCCACGCCTCGACGGCTGTGTCGAGGTTCCCCATCTCCCACAGCGCCATCGCGACGTTGTTGAGCGCGCGTGCGTCCTCGGGGGTCATGTCGTCGTCGAGCGCGGCCTCGTAGGCTTGCCCCACCTTCAACCACGAGACCTTGCCGGTGAGCTGAACCGTGGTGACGAGCGCGTCGGCCTGGAGGCCAAGGGCGAGGGGCGAGCGCGGAAGGTCGCGGGACGCTTGCAGGCACTGCTCTGCCAGCGCACCGTCGGACCACGTGACCGCCAGGTCGCACAGCGCCCGAGCCCGTCGCGCTGCCAGCTCATCGTGCGCGTCGCCTTCGGGAGCCCTGGTTCCGGTCGCAGCAACCGCGCGGCCGCGGTCCGGCTCGAACAGCGAAGCCGACATCAGCAGACGATAGCTGTGGCCGTGGTTGGGGATCTTCGACTGAAGAGCGGCGATGCGCGCGGTGAGGTCAGGGATAGCGCTCAGGCTGACCTTGCCCTCGCCTTCGTACTGCGCGAGGAGCACCCCCGTCACGTCGAATACCGTCTGCAAGAAGCGACCGTCGGGGTTGCCCAGCGCCGCGTAGCCGGCCGCATCGCGCTGCATTCGCTCGAGCAGCGCGTGCAGCTCGTCGCCCATCTGATCGAGCTCGCCCGCCGCGGCTCGCGGCATGAACACGGTCAGCGCTGCCGTTGCCCGAGACCCGATCGCCAGCTCGTAGAAGTCTTCGTCTGCGTTCTCGAGCGGCCCCGCGCCGTCGATGATCTCGGCGGCACGAATGAAGTCGAGCTCGGTTTCGATGGCCAGCCGGGCGAGGCCAGCGACGGGTCTCGCGTCGTCGGGTGCCGATGCTCGCAACGCCTCGAACTCGGACTTGGCGGCGAAGTGGCGACCCAAGGCGAGCTGGGCCCGCGCGCGCTCGAGCTGCGCGTCGAACCCCGGCTCTCCCTCGAGCGCGACGATCCGCGTGGCGAGGGCTCCGAGCTCCTTCACCGCGTCGACGTGCTCTGCGTCGCCTGCCGCCTCGAGCGCGGCGTCGCCACAGGCGAGGTCCAATGCCGCGTAACACACGCGCGCCAAGCTCAGCTGCTCGGGCCCCGTTGCGGCATCTCCACGCCGCCTCACGGCAACCTTGGCGGCCGGCACGGGCCAGTCGTCCTGTGTGCCTCGTCGGGCATTCGCCGCAGCCAGCAACGCCGTGGGGACGCCCTCGTGATCGGGGTGGTTGCGGATCAACTCGGCGACGGTGTGTCGGTGCAGCGGACCCGCCGCGCGAATCGCCCGCTGCACCACCCCGGCCAGCTGTTGATACTGCGCCGCATCGGCGGGGCCCTTGCCCTCTGCGGCGGCCTGCCGTGCAAACAGCGAGATGATCTGGCCGAACGTGCTCCGATCGCTCGCCAGCAGCGGCACGTCGACGACGGAGTACACGCGCTCGAGCCGGGCGAGCGTGTCGCCATCGAGCGGCCCCTCGGCGGCGGCTTGTTCGGCCATGACCAGCGACCGAGCGGTCGCGCGAATGGCCATGAAGATCGCCGTGTCGTCGGGCAACCCTTCCTTCGCCATGACGTCGACGTCGGCCTGCGCCCGTGCCGAGCGCTTCAACAGCACCGCGGGCGGCTCCGTGGGCTCGGCTCGAAGGCCCAGCATCTCGAACATCCACGGCGGCAGGTCTTCGGTGAGCCTGGCCTGCGGACCCGGATCCATCGCGTCGGCGAACGCCTCGAGCGACGGAGCCTCGGCGGCCGCGCCCTCGTGGTCGTCGACGCCGGGTAGCGCGGCGAGCTCGGGGTTGGGGCGACAGCCCAGGAGGATCACTGCCAGCGCAACGAATGGATGGAGGCGGCGCACGGCCGCAGTGTAGCGTCAGTGCGCCTGCACGCTGGCGGATTCGGGCGCCGCTTCGCCGCGGAGCTGGTGCTCCAGCACGTGCGAGAGCGGATACACCGAGACGCCCTGCGCGAGCAGCTCGGGGAGCTTCGTCGCGAGCACTTCGTACATCTGCGCGGAGGGGTGGCCGATCGCGACGGTTGGGCCGAGCCTGGACAGACGCGCGGCCTCGTCGAGCTGAGCAGCAATCGCCTCGGCGGACACCTCATGGTCCAAGAACACTTGGCGGGACAGCGCCGGGACACCCGCGGCCCGTGCCGCCACAACCGCTTGCGTGTCGTGGTGTGTGCGGGAGTCGAGAAAGAAGACCTCGCGCTGCGCGAGCACGGACATGACGGCATCCATCGCCGTGCGGTCGGCGGTCAGCTTGGAGCCCATGTGGTTGTTCACGGCGATCGCTGCGGGCACTTCGTCGAGCGCGGCACGTGTCTTTCGCTCGATCGTCTCGGCGTCGTCGGTCGTGAGCAGGAAGGTCTCCTGTGATTCGAGCCCCTCGGCCATCGCGGCCGGGTCGCTGGGCTCCATCGGCAGGTGCAGCATGACTTCGCGGTAGCGGCGACGATCTGCCGCGAGGCGCAGCTGGACGCCGTCGGCATAGACGGCACCGGGCAGGACCGAGAACGTCAGGCGGTAGCGCAGCGAGAGCAGCTTCTCGAGCAGGTGCAGCTCGCGCCCCACGTCGTCGATGACGATGGCGAGGTGGCCGTCGGCCTCGGACCACGGCAGGCTTCGGTCGCCGTGGTCACGCTGCCACTGCCGCGTGTCGCGGACCACGAAGTCGGTCGTCCGCTGCATCGCGGCGATGTCCTCGGGGAGCTGTCGCGGCGACTGGGGAGGCCTGGGCGCGATCCAGAACAACACGACCGCTGCCGCGACCCACAACGGGAGCCCCCAGCCAGGCTTGTCGTCCGCCACCATCTCGTTGGTACCACCGGGGCGGGATGCCCCCAAAGAAACGTTCAGTCGCCGCGGAGCGTCCAGATCTCGCGGCCGCTCTTGAGGACCTTCCGGTCGAGGTTGAACTCGTCCGCGCCTTCGGACTCGGCCATCTCGCGCAGCTCCGCGATGTCAGCGTCGGTCCCGTCGCAGAACCCGACCGGGCGTGGGTTGTTCGGCTGCAGGAGCTGGACCTGAAGCTCACCGCGATCCCAGCGCGTTTGCGTCTCGTTGCTGTGCGGATAGATCACCGCAGCGAACCTACTCCAGCCCGATCACTCGTTCAACGCGCGCGGGTCATCCCCCGCAGGCAGCGCCTGGCCGCGCGCTCGCTCGATCGCTTCGACCAGCGCGGGCGCCTCCCGAGTCCCCACCCAGGTCGTCTTCTCCTTGCCGGCCTCGTTGCGCCACACCACGCGCAGCGCGTTCCCCCCGTCGCCGGGCATGTTGTACATGGTCCCCTTGCCGCTGAGGCGAATGCCCCACCCGCCGAAGTCGGTGAAGCGGTACGTCGTGGCCTCGGCGCTGATGATCGAAGCGATCGGGATGGTTGGCCCCCATAGGCCGAGTTGGATGTTGAGCGCGCCTTCCGAGACCGTGACCCGAAGGACCGCGAACAAGATGTACATCAGGGCCAGCCCGACGAGCGTCGCCGCGGTCGCGATCGGAGCGACGGTGATCGTCGCCAGCGCCGACACGCCACCAACCCCGAGGATCAATGCGGCGAGCGACCAGTGCGCCCTGGCCTTGGCGCGGTAGAGCACCGTGCCCTCCCCAGCCATGAACTCCTTCTCGTAGCTGTCGACCGCCGAGGAGGTGGGCTTGGCGAGGCTGGTTTCCTTGGCGTCGTCGGACACGCTGCGAATCATGCCCGAAGGGGGCCACGCGATGCGAGGCTCAGCGGCGGAAGAGGGGCCAGAACATCTCGTGTCGCCACGAGTGCGGCTCTTCGTTCTCAACCCCGTACGCGGCGGGGTAGGTCCGCGTGATGCGTGCGGTGCCAAAGAGCACGTCCCACAGGAACAGCAGGTTGCCGTAGTTGCCCGCGTAGTGCGTGGCGGGGTCGTCGGCGTTCAACCCGTGGTGGGCGTTGTGAGTCGCGGGCGTGGAGATGGTGCGCTCGACGAGCCACATCACCGCGGAGCCGAGGCGGCTTCGGTACAGCGGCGCGTCCCAGCGAACGCTGGAGTGGGCGCCGACGATGACGGCCATCTTCACGACGGCGTAGACAGCGTAGACCGACCCGAAGCCGAAGTAGATGAGCAGCGCAGAGAACCACAGGCCCGGCATCAGCCAGTAGTAGAAGACGTTGTTGCGGAACGTCATCCGGACGCTCATGTAGCGAGCGGTGTGGTGCGCCCGGTGAAGGTGGAAGAGCCACGGCAAGGCGTGATTCGCCCGATGCCACCAGTACTGCGTCATGTCGTCGGCAAGGAGCAGCACGCCGAGCATCGCCCACCACGGCCAGTCCGCCCACATGCCGCGCAGCCCAGGGAAGAGCGTTCCTGCGGCCAGGTCGACCAGCCACAGGGTCGCCGGGATCGTGAACACGAGGATCGATACCGTCGCGACGACCTCGATCACGAGATCGCGGCGGCGGGTGTCCTTGGTGAGGTACCGGCCCGCGATGACCTCGGCGACAGAGAAGACGACGAAGATCGCGGTGATGATCAGCCGGTAGTTGCCGCCCTCACTCATCACTTGCCCTTGCCGGCCACACGCTCCCATGCCTTGAGGTGCTGCACGGCCCGGCGAAGCTGCACGTCGTCCGCCGCGGCCCGCTCGGCCGGCGTGACGGAGCCCATCGGAGGCGACGATCGCCCGAAATCTTCCGGCTCGAGGTGGCGCGGGCTCTCCCGTTCGGGGCGGATCTCGGGCCGCGAGTCCAAGTCGACCCGGGCTCCTGGATCCGTCGCACCGACGAAGACGTCGGGCATGATGCCGCTGGCTTGAATCAGCCTGTCGTTGGGCGTGTAGTAGAGGGCCGTCGTCAGCTTGAGCAGGCTGCCGTCGCTGAGCTCGAACGGCGCCTGCACGGAGCCCTTGCCGTAGGTTCGCTCCCCGATGACGAGCGCCCGCTGGTGGTCTTGCAGCGCGCCGGCGACGATCTCCGACGCGGACGCCGAGCCCTTGTTGACCAGCACGACGAGCGGAACGGGGTCGAGCGTGGTCAGCCGGCGGGCATGCGCCTCGTCCAGCACGACGCCGCGCCGGCCCCGAGTTCGAACGATCGCGCCCTCGTCCACGAACAGATCGACGATGCGGATCGCCTCGTCGAGCAGCCCGCCACCGTTGTCCCTTAGGTCGAGCACGAGGCCACGCAGGCCTTGCTCTCCGGCTTCTTTCTGCAGCGCGAGGACCCCGTCCTTCACGTCGGCCGCCGCGTCCTCGGGGAAGTCGCGCAGCCGCAGCACACCAATGCCCTCGCCGAGGCTGCGCACCTCGACGGGCGGCGTGTCGATGATCGCTCGCGCAAGCTCTACGGTGCGCTTCACACCGCGGACGGGGTCTTCGACGGTGAGCTTGACCGTGGTCCCCGGCTCCCCGCGAATCACCGTGATCGCCCGCTGGAGGTCGACGAACTGCGCGATCGACTGACCGTTGATCGCCAGCACGCGATGCCCCGGTGCGATGTTGGCCTTGTCCGCCGGTCCACCGGGAACCACGTCGCGCACGTCGAGGTAGCGCGCCCCCGTGCTCTCGCGCCCGAGCACCACGACCATGCCGATGCCGCCGAACGCCCCTTCGATGTCTTCACGCAGCAGCTTCGCATCCCGCGGCGGCAAGAACGACGTGTGCGGGTCGAGCTCGGACACCAGCCCACGCAGCGCTGCGTAGACGATCTCCTGATCGTCGACTGGACGCACGTAGTACTGCTCGATGATGGCGAGCGCCCGCGCGAACATGTCGAGCTTCGCGTAGCGCGAGTAGCTGGGCGGCGCCGGCTGAGCTTCGGGGTCCGACGCTATCGCCGAGCGACCAGTCGCACCAAGAACCACACCTGCGGCCAACATGCTTGCACCGAACACTGCGCTGCGAAGTCGCGTCACGGGACGAGTGTAGCGCCGCGCCCGTGCTCACGGTGTTCGAATCGTAAGCACGCGCACCTGCGGAACGCGCTCGGCGTTTCTTTGGGACAGACCGTCAGGTGCGGGAACCGGACGCACAAGTAGGGACGGGAGAGTGATGAGGGGAAAGGCTGCGCTACTGGCGATCGCGCTCGGATTGGCTTCAGGCTGCTACGATGGCGCTGGAGAACACACGAGCCCGCTCGAGACGTTCGGAACGTCCCCCGTCGATGACGATGGCGACCCGACGGCGGGCAGCGACCCGACCGCCGGCGAGGACGGCGAGAGCAGCGGTGGCGACGCTCCTGCAGACGACGGCGGCATGGACCCTCCGTCCGAGCTCGAACCCCTGACGAACGAGCAGGTTCGGTTCTACCTCGGCATGCTCGCGCCGGCGCTGGCCGGTCGTTCCCTGAGCTACGATGAGAACGCACGCATCCAAGCCGAGGGCGAAGCGGCGATCATTCCGCTGCTCGATGCCTGGACCCTCAGCCCCGGGTTCGCCGACTCGATGCGGGACATGGTCCAAAACGAGCTGCAGGCCAGCGGCGAGCGCGACGGCATCGACTTCGAGCTCCCCGGCAACCTCGTCGCGCAGGTGGTGGGCGACGGGCTTCCGTGGTCGACGATCCTCACCGCCGACTACTGCGTCGACGCACAGGGGGCGATGATCGAGTGCGACACGGGAGCGCCCTTCGAGGCAGGGGTGCTCGCCACGCGGGCGTACCTGATCCCCAACAAGGGTCGCTTCAATCTCACCCGCGCCCTGCGAATGCTCGAAGTGTTCGCGTGCCGTGGGTACCCGATGGAGCCCGACGTCCAGATCCCCCTCGACAAGGACATCTTCATCCCGATGTTCCAGGCCCAGACGCCCGAGGAACAGACCGAGGAGGAGGCGCTCGGCGGGTTCGGCAACGGGGCGGGCTGTTACACGTGCCACTCGCAGTTCGGCGCCCACGCGCAGTTCTTCGTCAAGTTCGACTCCGACGGTCTCTGGCAGGGCGACGCCACGGGCTTGCAGGCCGAGGGACTTCAAGAGAACGGCCAGCCCTACGAGCTGGGCACCAGCTACAACGGTCTCAACGCGTCGCACTTCGGCGACCCGCTCGACGCCGCCAGCGAGCAATCGCAGATGTTCGGCGAGTCCGTCGCCAACCTCCGCGAGGCGGCCGAAGTGATGGCGAGCCATCCGCTGTTCTACAGCTGCGCCTCGAAGAACCTCATCGGCCACGCGTTCGGGCGCGAATCGGGTACGAGCGAGGAGATCGACCGGGCGCTCGTCACAGCGCTCGCCGAAGAAGTGCTCGCCGTGACCGACGACCCCACGATTCGCGACATCGCCCTCATCGTGTTCACCAACGAAGAAGTCATCCGCACCGCAGTGGCGGGTCTGGAGTAGAGACATGGGCAAGAAACCCCGCATCGAAGAGATCCACCCGCTTCGCCGTCGACGCTTCATGCAGGCCGTCGGCGCCGCTCTGGGAGTCCCCATGCTCGGCAGTGGGCTGGGCGCCGGGTTCCGCTTCGCGATGAACGAAGAGCTGTTCGGCACGGCACACGCCTACACCGAGGCCGACCTCGTGCCGACGTACTTCATCGAGATCAACCTGCGCGACCAGTGGGATTTCGGCCACGTCTTCGTGCCCCCGGGTCTGGCGACCAACCCCAACCTCATCCGCGGCGCCGAGGGCAACCAGTGCTCGCTGTTCTACGGCACCGAGAACATCACGGCTGCAGGCAACGGCTTCTACCTGACGCCCGACTCCGTGGAGTTGATGCCGCATCTCGACTCGATCGCCGTGTGCGAGACCAACGAGCTGTGCGTCGGAGCCATTCACGGCCACGAAGCGGTCAACGCCATGCGCTCCCCCGGGCGCACCAAGCAGCAGTCCGGCTCCAAGATGCCGATGTGGGAGCAAGAGCCCGGGTTCGGCGAGCAGGGCAACGACTACTTCTACTCGACCACGCCCACCCCCGCGTGCCTGCACAACTTCGTGCAGAAGCAGCTCGACCCCACGCTGCGCAACGGCATCACGATGAAGTTCATCAGCCGTTTTCACACCGTCTGCCACTTCGCGGGGACGAAACCCGAGGGCGAGCTGACGCGAATTCAGAGCGTGCAGGAGCTCTTCGACACGTTCCCCGACACGGTCGAAGACCTCAACATCCTCCCCACGCCGCACGAGGCTCAAGTCCTCTCCGAGACGCTGCGTCGCGTCGATGCAGGCTTCTTCCAACGCAACGGCTACCAAACCAGCGCGCGCGAGCGCCACGAGGCCAACCTCGGCGAGGCTGCCGGCCTCTGGTACACGGGCGACTCCCAGGTCGTCTCGATGCCGCTGACCGAAGAGGAGGTCGCCTACTGGAGCGCGGGCGTGCCCGACCAGGTCGGCGACAACGTCAAGGCCAACATCTGGGAGCAGGCGGCGTGGGCGTTCAAGCTCATCTCCAACGATGTCACGCGGTCGGTATCACTCGAGTTCGACTACCTCGACGTGCACGGCTCGCGCAGCGAGAGCGTCATGAACACCATGGGGCTGCAGGCGTCGCTCCCCTTGGCGCGGCTCATCGAGTCGCTGAAGGCCGCCGGCATCTACGAGCAGACGCTCATCGTCCTGTACAGCACCGACGGCGGCAGGGCCCCCAACGGCAACTCGTACGGCAACACGGGCAAGAACACCTTCGTGATGGCAGGCCGCAACGTTCGCGGCGGGTACTACGGCGACGTGACCGTGGCCGGCAACTCCGGTGACGGCCACACCTACGGCTATCACGTCCCCAACGACGACGGCTCGCTGATGGCTCCGGTCACCGACAACGCCAACCGCCTGTCGGGCTCACGGTCGTGGCGCACCGTCATGCGAGCGCTCGAGATGCCCGACGACCTCTGCGACGAGTTCGAAGACGTCGCGGGCGTGAGCCCCCTGAACTTCATGGTGACCTGAGAGGCACGGCGATGAAGACCCACGCGATTCAAAGCACCCTCTTGGCCGCGCTGCTCAGCAGCTCTGCCTGCTACACGGGCCTCGACGCCACCGGCGAGCTGGGCTTCGGCGACAGCACCATTGGCGGGGCGACGGACGCCACGGCGGGCGACGGAAGCGACGACGCACCCGATGACGACGGGCCGGACGAGCCCGATGGCGACGGCGAAGATCCCGAACCCGCCGAAGACGAAGACCCGTTCGAACTCCCCGGCACCGAAGCCCGGCTGCTCCCGTTCCACGTGCGCATGACCAACCTCGCCAACCTCGTCGGCGTCGAGAAGGACCACTTCATCTTCGACGAGCTGTACATGCGCCGCATCCAGCTCGGCGACCACGACTTCTCGGGCAACATCGCCGCCGACCTCGCGTGGAACGCCCAGAAGATGAGCGTGTGGGTCAAGAGCCTCGAGCCCGTGTGCGGCTCGATCCAGTTTCGGGACCGCTACCCCAACGTCAGCGCCAACCCGACGCCGCTGCTGCAGCAGGTCATGGCCCGGGAGCCCGACGCCGAGGAACTCGAGGCCTACGCAGCCATCGTCGCGGGCGCTCCGGACACGGCAACGGCAGACCTGCTGACCTGCTACGCCGCGCTCAGCTCGCTCGAGTTCGTCTGCCAGTAGGGGCGCAGCTACTTGGCCAGCGCGCGGTCGGTCTGCGCGATGCCGCGGTTGTAGCCCTTGGTCCGCCGCTGCAGCGCGCGCAGAGCCTTGAGCTCCTCGGCGTTGGCGGCCTTGGTCGCGCGAGCCTTGGTCAGCTCCTTGATCGTGGAGTTGAGGTCTTTGGTGACCGTGCGCAAGGCCTGGCGGTTCTCGGTGGTGGAGTCCTTCTTCGCGCGTCGGGTCGCGACGCCCTTGCGCTTGGTGAGCGTCGCCTTGCGCTTGGCGAGGCGCTTGACCGCGGCCGTGTTCTTCTTCGCGTCGCGGGCACGCACCGTCACGGCCGTGTCCACCGCGGTCGTTGCGAGCGCGAGCTTGTCGAGGGCGGTCTGGATGTTCTTCTCGACTGCGCTGCTCTTCGCGATGGGCTTCTTTGCTCTTGCCATGATGGAGCGATCATCGCGCGAGTACCGCCCGGTCCGCAAAATTCTAGAAATCCGCGAGGATTGCGGTTTTCTTGGCTTCGAACTCCTCCTCTGTCAGCAGCCCGTCGCGCTTGGCTTCCTTGAGCTGCTCGAGCTTCTCCTTGAGCGTCTTGTTGCCCTTGTGCTGCGCAGACTTCTCCTCCTTCTTCTGCTTGTAGACGTCGGCAAAGATCGTCTTGAGCTCGTCCTCGCCCAGCGTCCGCCCGCTGGCGAAGTAGCGGTTCGACGCCTCGCCGATGGCCCACGTCAGCGCGTAGGCCATCGAGATCGTGACCACCCAGCCCAAGAACGGGATGAACTTGGCCGCGGCCATGATTACGTTCTGCGCGACGATGCTGGCCCCGAACGTGCTGAGCATCTCGAGGATCGACTTGCGGTTGAGCTCGTAGCCGTGAATCTTGCCGATGCCCTGGACCATCGCGATCTGGATGGGGGCGATGAGCGCGGTGTCGAGCAATGGCACCGGCTGCACCGTCATCGCGCCCGCGGCGACGCTGCAGACCTGGACCAGCTCCTTGATCGCGGTCCGCTTCTCAGCATCGCTGGCGTTGGCGTAGTTGCCGTCGAGGACGCGCTTGATCGTTTCGAGATGCCCGGACATCGGCCGGCATCGTAGCGCTACTCGGCCCGCTTGGATCGCTTCAGGTATGCGGTGGGATCCACGGGCTTCTCGCCGTGCCGCAGCTCGACGTAGACGGTGCTGCCCAACCCGTCGTCCATGGCTTTACTCGCGACCCGGCCGAGCAGGTCACCACCCTCGACCTCCTGGCCTTCTTCGACCGCAATGTCCCAGAGACGAGCGGTCAGCGTGTACTGGCCTCCACCGTGGTCGATGACCACGACATCTTCAAACCCGGGCAGCGCCGTCACCATGACCACCCGGCCGTCCGCCATCGCACGCACCGGCTCGTCGCGACGCGCGTGCAGCTCGACCCCGTTGCGAATCGACGGCAGATCCAAGACCCGGTCGGTGTAGGGGCCGAACTTGCCGACCACGCGCCCCTTCACGGGGCGAACCAGCCGCGCGGAACCGTCGAGACCTCGAAGCGATCGAAGCGCGCGCCAGTTTCGTTTGACGTTGCGGAGAAGGACCTTGTGCTCGAAACGAACATCGTCCTCCAGCTTGTCCATCAGCCGCCGTCGCGACCGCATCGTCGCCCGCAGGTCGGGGTTGATCGCGTGCTCGGCACTGACCAGGGCGTGCTCCTGCACCCCCGCGACCATCGTGATTGCGCCCAGCGTCTGCATCTCGCGCGCTGCCGCGACGAGCTCCGACGCGGCGCGGTCCTCTGCACGCCGATAGACGTCGAGCTCGACCAGGTCGTGTCGGACGAGAAAGCGCAGCGCTCTGCCCCGCAAGATCCGGCGCTCGAGCTCCTGCTCGCGATCGCTGCCGCCTGCGCTCTCGAACGCGAGCCGGGCCACCCCGCCACGCGAGAGCTTGTAGAGCGATCGGGCGCGCGTCCGTGCCGTCATCTCCCGATCGGTTCGCCGCTTTCGATAGGCATCCAGCCGACGCATGCTCTCGCGTGCGGCATGGTCCAGCACGGTCGCCGTGTACTCCAAGCTCGATCGCTCTCGGTCGAGCACCGCGAGCGACTCGGCGAGCTCCGTCGAGGTCTTCGTGAGCCCGAGCTCCCGCTCGAGCGCAGCCTTCAGCCGCTCGGGCGCCTTCTTCTGCGCGTGGGCTGCACCGGTCAACGCCAGCGCCAACACCCCGAGGATCGCTGCAGCTCTCCAACGCATCAGGTCACCACGTATCGCCCCGCAGCAGCCCGCGACCCCAGCAGGCCAACGGCGGCACCGAAAGCCACGCCCATGCAGATCTCGGTCGGCGTGAAGAAACGAAGCGTGCCAGCCGCGAAGAGGAGCGACAGGCCGTCCTCGAGGAACGGTCGCACCGTGTCGAACCCGGCGTAGAGGATCGACATCGCGACGGCAGCTCCCAAGGCGCCCTGCATGAGGCCCTCGACGATGAACGGCCCGCGCACGAACTGCGTCGACCCTCCCACCAACCGGAGGATCTGGATCTCGGAGCGACGCGCGTACACGGCGAGGCGAATCGTGCTCCACACGATTGCCATGCACGCGAAGCCCACCAGGCTCGCAGCGCCGAGCGCCATCTGGCCGACGGTCTCGAGCATCGCCTGCGCCTGGTCGGCCCAGCTTCCAGCCACCGCGACGTCTTCGACGATGCCGAAGGCTGCGACCTTGTCCCCGAGCGCGCTGACGAAGGCCGACGACGTCCCCTCTTCGAGACGGACCTCGAGCGAGGCCGGAAGCACCTCGGGTTCGATGCCTTCGAGCATGCCGGCCTCGCCACCGAGACCCTCGGCGAGCCGCTGCATCGCGTCTTCGGGCGTGATGCGCTCGACCGAGGTCACCTCGGGGATCTCCGTGAGCAGCCGGGTCAGCTCGTCGACCTCGTCGGGCGGAGCATCGTCGTGCAGATACACCGTGACCGGGACATCGATGCCCCACGCCGACGCAACGCTCTGGGCGTTCGTCCACACCAGCATGACCGTACCCAACAGCAGCATGCACACCGCCGTGGTCGCGACCGCCAAGACCTGGACCATCGGCGCCTGCGCCATGCCACGAAACGCGCGCGAGACGACGTATCCGGCGGCGCGAAGCGTGCTTCCCGACCCCTTCATGCGACCGCTCCAACGGGCAGCGGCCCCGCACCCACCGGCGCAGTCTCGGCGTCGAGGTCGAGCGGCTGCGGGCTATCCTCTTCGGCTTCGGCCAAGGTGTCGCTGACGAGCCGTCCAGCGTCGAGCTCGAGCTCGTGGGTGACCACGCCTGACTCGCGAACGATCGGGTCGTGTGTCGCCAGCATCACCGTCGTGCCACGCGCGTTGATCCGCGCGAGCACGTCGAGGATCTCGCGGCTCAGCCGGGGGTCGAGGTTTCCCGTGGGCTCGTCGGCAAGCAAGATGGCCGGCTCCCCCGAGAGCGCCCGCGCGATCGCGACGCGCTGCTGTTCTCCGCCCGACATCCGCGACACCGCGCGGCGAGTTCCGGGTTCGAGCTCGACCTGTTCGAGTGCTCGGCTGGCCCGCGCGCGAACCTCTCGCCGCGGCAGCCCGAGCACTTGGAGCGCCAGCGACACGTTCTCCAGCGGCGTGGCATCCGGCAGGAGCTTGAAGTCCTGGAACACCGCGCCGACGTTGCGTCGCAAATAAGGAATCGAGTGCTTGCGCAGCCGATGGATGTCCCGGTCGGCCACCGCGATGGTGCCTTCGTCGGGCCGCTCCATGGCGAGCACCAGCTTCAAGAGGGTGCTCTTGCCCGCGCCAGAGGGGCCCACGAGAACCGAAAAGGCTCCCTCGGGGACACGGAAGGACACGTCGCGCAGCGCGACCGTCTTCGCGCGCCCGCGCCCGTAGGTCATCGTGACCGAAGAGAATTCGAGGATGGGCATGGTCGCCATGCCACTGAACACACACCTGCGCCGAGGGAGCAAGAAAGCGGAGCAACGAGCCCGCCGCTGCTTGCGCCGATCCGCTCTGCGCCGCACGCGACCCAGGGCTCCAGCCGCCCCTTCGAGTCGATTTTCAGCACTGATATCGTATGCTTGCGCATCCCGTAACCGTACGGAGAACTACATGTCGCACATGGGCGCACTCCGATGACGTATCCTGCCCTTCGGGATACGAGCGGGACATGGGGAAAGCGCGTTGCATTGGGCTCGGGCTGCTCGGCGTTGCCTTCGGGGCAGGCCTTGCATGTGAGTCATCAGAGAACGGCGATGGCAGCAGCGGCGGGTTCTGCCCTTCGCTCGAGGGCTACGTGAGCCCCTGCGATGAGCCGACGACGTGCGCGCGCGCGCTCGCACGGGACTGCGGAGCCCTCGAGACGATCCTCCAGCCCGAAATTGCTGATGAAATCGCCAGCTGCATGTCGGCGCTGGGCCAGCCGATGGACTGCATCGACCGCGCGACCGACCTCTCGACGTCGTCGTCGATCGTCGAGGACTTCGCCACGGCGTTCTGCCTCGAGTGTGGCGATGGCTCGACCGCGTGCGAAGAGGAGCTGCTCTCGGGCGACGACGAGACGCCCAACGCCCGGGCGGGCCGGGTGGCCCGCGTGCTGACCCGTGACGCGCTCGAGCGGCTGCAAGACGAGTGCACGACGGGAGACGAGTGCGCGGCCGGCTTCGAGGACTGCGCCAAGCAGTTCCTCGCCCGCGACCTGCCCAGCGAGACCGCCGCGTGCCTGGTCGATGGTGTCTACGACGACTACGACGAGGACTGTGGGTCGACCAGCAATGCCTCGGGCGACACCGACACGAGCGACTCCACGAGCCCGTCGGACCCGACGCTCGACCCGACCGGGGAAACCGACGCGGACCCCACGGGCGAGACCGAGGGCGACACTGAAGACGTCTGCAACCAGGTCGGCTGCGCATGCCAGTTCAACGAAGACTGCGCGGGCGCGCTGCTGTGTCCGATGGGCACGTGTGAAGAGCCGGCGCAGTGCGGCGACGACCCCTACGAGCCCAACAACGGCGAAGTGCAGGCGTTCCTGCTCGACCCGATCACCGACGACGACGACCAAGGCAGCATGTTCTCGGCCGAGCTCGAGGCGGCGACCGACATCGACTGGTTCCGCTACGAGGGCTCCGACACGGCGTTCGCGATCGTCGGCCCCTACGCCCAGGTCAACGTCAACGCGCTCGAGCTGTGCATCTATGCCGAGTGCCTCAACGGCCTCGAGAACACCGACGTCACCTGCAACGAGGGCACGACGCAGCAGCCCTCTCCCAACGGCCGACCGGGCTGCTGCGGCACCGACAGCGGCGGCTTCGAGATCAACCTCAGCTGCGGCGGCGTCATCTCCGACGAGAGCGCCTTGGTCTTCATGAGCGTCGCTGGCTCCGAGCCCGGCGTCTGCCAAGAGTACACGGTCACCTACAACTTCTGAGACTGGACCTCGCACGATGAAACGACTTCCATGGTTCCCCCACAGCTTCGCGGCCGCGCTCCTTTGCGTGGGCGCTGCGGGCTGCAATCAGTCGGACTTCGGAGACATTCGCGGTGACATGGTCGAGGACGACGGAGACCCCGACGACGACGACGGCGGCGACGGCCCCGGCGGCAGCGCTCGGGACGAGGCCGACGTCGCGTGCGAGGTGCCCGACGATTGCGGCACCGGTGAGACCTGCGTCGACAACGTCTGCCAGATGCAGCGGTGCCAAGATGGCCCCTACCTCTCCGAGCTTCCGTTGGCGCCCAACCTGCGGTTCATGATCGACCGCGAGTTCGTCGTCGCCGACAGCACCTCCGCCGAAGGCAGCTTCTTCGTCGACGGGTACGCGCCTCAGGCGGGCTCGGTGGAGTACCCCGGGTCCTGGGACATGGGCTCGACCAACATCATCGATGTGGTCGGGGGCGACTTCTTCGGCTCCAACCCCGAGCTGTTTGCGGTCGCGACGGCCGGGAGCTCTCGCGTCCGCATCGGCGGCACGTCCGAGGACATCGAGATCGACGTCGGCTTTCCGCCGCACGCGCTCGCGGCCGGCGACACCGACGGCGACGACAAGGACGAGGTGTTCGTCCTGGGCCAGTTCGGCAACTACGCGCTATGCAACGTCGATGGCGGCGACTGCCTCACCGGCTTCTTTCAAAATGGCAACGGCCGTGACGCGGGCATCGGCGACGTCGATGGCGACGGCCAGAACGAGGTCGTGCTCCTGCTCGAAAACGGCGGCGACGCGGTCCTGTTCGTCCTCGAGGTCACCGGAGATGGCGAGGACTTCCAGGGTCCTGCCGGCTTCGACCTCACGGTCATCGACGTCGGCGACCCCGACGGCGACGGCGTCGACGAGATCTTCGGCATCGAGGCCGGCGGAGCGTTCAGCGACGCCCAGCTGCACGCCTACACGGCCATGGGCGGCGCGGTCGCGGTGGTGAACTCGCAGGTCATCGACGACACCTCGATCGACCTGTCGTTCGGCGACCTCGACACCGACGAACGCGATGAGCTGATCGTGCTGCGCGAGGGCAGCGAGATCGAGCTGCTCAGCGGCCAAGAGGGCTCGATGCAGCTCGATGCCCAGTTCACGCACCTGCTGACCGACTCCAGCGCGCCGACCCGCATCGCTTCGGTCGACTTCGACGGCGACTCGCCCCGCACGTACCTGATGAGCGAGGAGCCGGTGCTTCTGCCCGGGCAGGTGCTGCCCGTGGCGCTCGGCCTCTTCCCTCCCTACGAAGAGGAGTTCAGCGACGGCGAAGCCTCGGTCGCAATCGGCCGCGCCGACTCGACCTCAGAGTCGTTCACCGACTCGATCTCACTGGACATGGGCGTGGACATGGGCGTGAGCGTCGGCTTCTTCGACATCGCCAAGGCGGGCCTGGGCACGCGCATCAGCCAGTCGCTCAAGGTCTCCGAGACGCAGACGTTCCGCAAGAGCATCGGCACCCGCTTCTCGGCGCGCCCCGAGTCCTACTTCGAGGGCGAGCCCTACGGCGTCGTCACGATGACCTGCGGCTGCTTTCACGCCTACAAGTATCGGATTGAAGACCCGGCGGGCATGCTGGCCGACGGAGCCGACAGCGAGGAGTTCGTGCTCATCGTGCCGGTCGGAGGCTCGGAGATGCTCTGGTCGACGCGCCGCTACAACGCCATGGCCGAGGCCGTAGGCAACCTGCCGATCATGGAGGTGCCCTACAGGGTCGGCAACGTCGACTCCTATCCGCCGGGTCCCGAAAAACTCGACGGCTCGCCCATCCCCGAGGCGGACTTCGTGTTCACCGATCCCCCGAGCATTCTCGTCAGCGACGCGGGCAGCTCCGGCTTCCGCATGTCCGTCGGCGAAGACATGACCAACTCGATCTCCATGTCCACGAGCGTGGGCGTGCGCCTCGACGTCTCCAGCGAGATCCCGCTGCTCGGCGGTGGGGTCAAGTTCGGCGCCGACCTGGGCGTCGGCTGGGGCCAGGGGTACAGCGTGCGCGTGGGCGAGAGCGCCTTCTTCGGGGGCAACCTGCCGCCGCTGCCCGACAACCCCGACACGCCCGAGGACGAGTATCTCCAGTACGCCTACACGACGATGCCGTTCGTGTATCGCGAGCACTACACGGACGCCGAGGGCAACGACGCGGCCTACTACGTGATCAGCTACGCGGTCGGGCAAGAGTAGCCCGTAACCCTGTAGACTCCGCGCATGGCCAGACCGATCGGTTGGCTCTCCTTGGGCCTGGTCGCGCTGCTCGGCGGCGGCTGTATCGAGTACCTCGAGCCGGGGGAGCTCGGACAGTTCCGCTACTTGGGCGACTACGTGGCCGAGGAGACGTTCCTCTTCACGCGTCCCGTCGCCGACCGCAACGGGGCCGTGTACGCGATCATGGGTGACCGTGACCTCGCCCAGACCGAAGCCACCGTCGGCTACCCGGCGGGCGGCGGCTGGCGGGGCCGCTGCGCCGTCCACCAGAACGTCGACCGCGGCCTGCACGGCTGGCTCGACACCGAGGTCGACCGCGGCTGGTACTGGTCGGGCGACGCGCTGGTCGAGCTCGACGGGCTCAACTCCGACTGCCGTCAGATCCTCAGCCGCGATCCCAACTCGCAGACGCAGCTGGCCTTCAAGGCGGTCATCCCTCGCGTCAAGTGGACGCCATCGCGCCGCACGCTGGTGGCGCTGGTCAAGGCACCCAGCGATCCGGTGCCGTTCCAGGTCGTCGTCGACCTCGACATCCGTCGCTACACGCGCTTCGAGGAGTTCATCCCGCGCAACGCCGACAACGTCGTGTCGCTGGGCACGGGCCGCGAAGACGCGACCGAGGCGGGCTTCATGGTGGTGCGCTACGAGGTCGACGGCGACGAGGGTGCCGACCCCGACGTGCGCGTCGAGGCGCGCTTCCTCAACGCCGACGCCGAGGTCACCGACATCGTGCCGATCAGCGGGCTGGACGCGTTCGAGGAGGACGCGATGACCGGCTACATGCAGATCGGCGAGCACGGATGGGCGGCAGGCGTGCTCAATGACGGCACGGTCCTCACCTTCGACCGCAACAGCTTCCGGCACATCACCGACACCGGGCCGCTCGAGCCCGTCGGCGTGCACCTGTGGGAGGACACGGCGTGGGTCGTGGGCATGGCCAACGGCCGGCCGAGCATCGCGGCGGTGGGGGCCAACGGCAACCTGGACGGCCCGGTCGTGTGGGCCGCGAGCGAGCGGCTCGCCGGGGCGCTGCGCACCAACGTCGTCATTCAAGACGATCGGTTCACGCCCATTCGCACCCTCTCCTGGGCCAACCCGGAGGCGCCGTTCGGCGAGTTCCCGCTGGTCGTGCCCAACTCCCCCTGGCAATACGCGATCGACACCTCGCTGATGATGATCGCCGGCCCGACCTACAGCTCGGGCGGTCAGTCCTTCGTCTCGCTCGCCGTGGGCCCCGTCGGCCTCTCGTACCCATGAGCCTCCGCATCTCCACGCTGCTCGGCGCCGGACTCCTGCTGGCGTCTTCCACCGCGGCCGCTGCACCCCCTCCCCCACCCGACGTCCCGGACCCTGCCCCCGAGCCCGCGGCCGAAGCGGAGCCGCCGCCCGCGGCCCAGCCGGACCGGGACCCAGCGCAGACGGTGGAGCCCGAGCCCGTGCCGGCCCCGTCCGAGACGACCCCGCCACCCGAGCCCGAGAGCGAGCCCAAGAGCGACGAGAAGCCGAGGCCGTTCAAGACCGACTACCTCACGATCGAAGGCTACATCCAGCCGCAGTACACCTACCGCGTCCGCCGGGGAGCACGCCCGCGAGACCAACAGGAGTTCGGCGCCCAGCAGACCCGCGCGGGCCTCATCTTCGGAGGCAACGTGCTTCCCCGCTGGTCGTACCGCACCCACTTCGTCGTGGGCTCACAGATCACCGAAGTGGTCAGCGGCATCGACTCCGCCGACTACGAGGGCGACGGCTCGACCGAGGCGCTGAGCACCAACACGCGGTTGATCCCCGGCGTCGATCTGGAGCAGCTGTGGGTCAACTATCGACCGGTGCAGTACGTCTCCGATTCGGGCGTGGAGTGGGTCCGCCTCGACCTCAAGCTCGGCCAGATGCGGGTCCCATTCTCCAAGCAGAACAAGACCCAGAACAACTCGCTGCTCTTCCCTCGCCGCAACGCCGCGGTCACGAGCTTCCTCGTCGGGTCCGATCTCGGCGGTGAAGTCACGCTGAACGTCGCCGACGAGCGGTTCACGATCGCAGGGGGCGTCTTCAACGGTACGGGCCTCGCCGTCAACCGCGACAACCGCCGCGGTCCCCTATGGGCTGGTCGCTTCGAGGTCGCGCCGCTGGGCTCGCTCGGCAACTACGAGAGCGACCTCGAACGACACGAAAAGCCGGCGTTCGCCGTCGGCAGCGGCCTCCTCTACTCGCCGACCCGGCTGTTCGATTCGGCGGGCAACGACACCCTCACCCGCTCGCGCGGCCTGCTCGTCTCCGCCTTCGCCAAGTTCGTCTACTACGGCTTCTACCTGCAAGGCGAGTTCATCCGCAGCCAGGTCACCGACAACCTCTCCAGCCGCCCTTTCATCAGCACCGGCTCCTACGGCCAGCTGAGCTTCATGATCCCCAAGACCGAGAAGTTCTTCGTCGGTCCCAGCGGCAGCTTCGGCTGGACCGCCAGCGAGCAGGCCGTCAACCCGCTCAACCGCTACTACACCACCGACGGCATCTCCCTGTTCCTTCCCAACGAACACCGCGCCGACGCCATCCGCGTGTCGCTGCTGTACCAAGCCGAGTGGTTCGTCGACGAGGGACAAAGCGCCCAGGGTGGCGTGATGCAGGTGCAGCTGAAGTTCTAGCGGCCGGGTCGCACTGCGCGACCAGACATCGCAGTAGAGGCTGTTTCGGGGTCGCGGAGTTCGGGCCTTCCATCCCTTGGCTTTGCTGGGCCGGGTCGCGTTGCGGTCCTCGGCGAGCTGGATCGATGCGGCGCGACCGGTGGTACACCCGGCCCATGTTTGCCAGCTTGGAGCTCTGCGCGCGGATCGAACGCGCGGTCGCCACCGACATCGGCCGCGCAGCGGTTGCCGCAGGGGGGTTCGAGATGCCGGTTGGGCGGGGAACCGCCGTCTTCGCGGGCGCAGACTCACCGCTAACCAAGGTCGTGGGTCTAGATCTGGACGTCGCCGCACTCGAAACGGTCGAGCGGACATTCGCAGAGCGCGGGGCAAAACCGACGATCGAGCTGCCCACGCTGGCCGAACCCGGGCTGGTCGAGGCGCTGGGGGAGGCCGGGTATCGAGCACGGGGGTTCGAGGACGTGCTCGCGCGGTCCACCGCGGGGGAGGCCACGACCTTGCCGGAGGGGGTCGTACTCGAAACCGTGCCCGACGCGGGTCTGGAGGACTGGCTCGACGTGTTGGTGGAGGGATTTGCTCATCCGGATGAAGAAGGACCCGTCGCCGTAGAGTCGTTCGCCCGCGAGGCCGTAAGGACGGCCGTGCGCGCGATGGCTGCCTCCTCGACGCGGGTACTCGCGCGTCGCGAAGGAGTCCCGGCGGGTGCCGCGAGTCTTTCGGTCGTCAGCGGGATCGCCTTCCTCTCCGGCGCTGCGACGCTGCCGGCACACCGACGTCGCGGGCTACAGACAGCGATGTTGGAGCACCGGCTCCGGTGGGCCCGTGACGCCGAAGCCGAGCTTGCGTGCATCACGACGGCGCCCGGCTCGAAGTCGAAGCAGAACGCTTTGCGGCGCGGGTTCACGACGCTCTACACCCGGGTGCTCTTTGGCCGCCCGTGACCCAGACCATCACGGCTCAGAACAACGCGATCGCGGCAGGCGCCCACGATGGACGGGCCGCTTCTCCATTAGTTCATCGATTGCATCTTCACCAACGCGAACCTCACAGAAGCGCTGTTCGAGGACTGCACATGGTCGCATTGCGAACTCTCCAATTGCGGCGTCCACGGGACTCGGTTTCGCCGAGCGAGAATCTCGCAGTCCCGTGCGCGTGGGGTTCAGTTCTTCAACTGTCATACGTTTGGTCTGGAGTTCGAGTTCATCGAGTGCAACCTCAGCTATTCCTCGTTCTCTGGCCTGCATCTGCCTCGGACCAAGTTCAAGAATTGCAAGCTCAACGAGACCGACTTCCAAGAGTCGGAGCTCGTCGGCTCGGACTTCGAGGGCAGAGACCTCACCGGAACCATCTTCCATCGGACGAACCTGACGAAGTGCGACCTGAGTCAGGCCGAAGGCGTGTGTCTCGACCTCGAACACAACCGCGTCAAAGGCCTCAAGCTCTCACTGTCCGGAGCGACGTCGACCCTGGCTGCGCTTGGCATCGAGCTCGAGCTGTAGATCCGGTCGCGCGCCTGTCGGCCGGCCGCGGGTCGAGGGTCTGTGGGCGGTGGTAGGACGCTCCCGCCAAGAACTCGTCCGAGTCGCTAGTTTCTTTCACGGAGTCACGGCGCGGACGCGACGAATGGCGATGAGTGACTCGCGATACGTCGTCACAGCCTGGCCATGGGTCCTCGGCTTGGCACTGGTCGGCTGTGACCCGTCCCGCTCTGGTCCGCCGACGGGGGCCGCGACGACCGGCGACGCGGCGACTTCGAGCGCAGATGCGGGGCCCGCTTCGGCCACGAGCCCGCCCGGTGGCTCCTCGAACGACCCTACAGCCACCTCGTACGCCCCCGAAAGCAGCGGCACGGGGAGTGATGCGACCACCACGTCCGGTGGTGCGAGCGAGACGACCGGTGAGCATCCGCCGCCGGATGGGACCACGACGTCGTCGAGCGGCTCGGACGCATCGAGTTCATCGGGATCATCGTCTGGCTCGAGCTCGGAGGAGTCGTCTTCTTCCACGGGTGATCCGGTCGATGCCGACCCGTGGACCTTCGCGCTCCCGCTCGACGTGACGCCTCGCTATCTGGAGCGTCTGGGCGACGACTCGATCGTCGTGGTGGCCGAGGACCTCGAGGCGGAGCGGGTCGTGGTCATCGGCCTCGACGACGCCGGCGAGGAGCAGTTCGAACATCAGTTCGACGGCTTCGAGGGGCAGATCTGGGGATCGGAACCTCAAGGGGACTGGGGGCAGACCGAGTTCTACACGCCGCGGCTCGTTTCGAGCTCCGCGGTGCGCGGTGTCGATGAACTCCTGCTGGTCGTCGCGTCGACCGTGTATTCGTTCGACCCGGCTCTTGGAACGCTGGTCGAAACCCCGATCTCGGGAGGTGGGATTCCCCTCCCCGGCGGTGGGTATGCGCCGCTCGAAGTCGAGCTGGTGGCTGCCGGCCCGGATGGTCGAGTCGCGACGAGGGGACACAACTGGTGGGCCGACTTCGCGATCTTCAGCTATGACCCCATGCTGCAGGTCGACTTCATCAAGGACGAGTGGGGCGGCGGGTTCGTCGAGCTCGGACAGCAAGTCATCCGAACCAGCGCGTCCGGATACGTCCTGAGCGGAGGAACGACTCTTTACGGCCAGGGGGAGTCGAATGGGGGCATTCGGGCCTATGATCCCGATGCTCAGTACTCGGTTTTGGCGGTCGTTCCGCTGGTCCATACCAGCTGGGAAGGCGGATTCATGCACTCTGCGTTCTCGTGCATGGCCGAGCTGAACGACGGCACCATTGCCGTCGTGAGGGGCTACGCCGACATCGATGGCGGGGTGGATCCGGCATGGACCGCATTCGAACGCTGGACCATCGACGATACGCTCCTATCCTCGTTTCCCCTGCCCATCGACGCTTGGGGCACCACCTGCGCGCCGGCAGTCGACGCCTCCGGTGCATACATCGCGGTTCAGGATCAGCTCGTTCACATGACCCCAGACGGTGTCCCCTCGATCGTCGCCGATGAGGCCACGGGGATGTTCATCGACGTGGCGTTGGCGCCCGGCAACCTGAAGGTGGTACTGGAAGAGGGGGCGGACGGGACTGGCGTGGTGCGTGCCCTCTCCATCGATCCGTAGCCGTTGAAGGCGCCTTGGGGGAGGCCAACTTCACGGGTTCAAGAAGATCATCACCCCGAGCGAAGACCCCTCAACGTCCACGACCGCGGGCGCGTCGGGAATCGCGACGCCGTCGCTGGGGTCGGGGAGCATGCCCGATTCGATGAGGTTGCGGTTGCGGTCGAGCACCACGTTGGCGAAGTAGTCGCCGGCGTGAAGCTGCTCGAGCCTCAGCGCGGCTTGCGTCGAGCCTTGGGGTGCGGTGACGTGAATGAAGCGGCTCGGCACGCAGTTTTGGGTCGGGTTCACGCCGCACGGCGTCGTGCTGAGAATGACCCACACGTCGCCGGGGGCGGGCAGCGGGTTGGTCCACGACACGTCGATATCCAGTGTGGGCATGGGCGGGAAGTCGGCCTTGGCATCGACGACGGCATCGGGGAGTTCGGCGGCCGGTGTAGGCCGGGCCTCGCGACGCATCGCGGTCCACTCGATGTGGCGCATGCCGAGCACGTCGACGTCGAGCGCCAGCGTCTCGACGCCGAACTCGAACGTCGCATCGACGTAGGCGCAGCCGCCGTAGCGCGCGCAGAACCTCCAGGTCATGCGGTCCTCGGAGACCTCCTCGAGGACCGTGCGGGTGTCTCGGGGGTCGCCCAGGAAGTCGCCGCCGTTGCGATACACCAGCTCCCACTCGCCGCGGGGGGCCTCGTATTCGAAGGCGAAGCGCAGCGAGTTGTCCGCGTCGAGATCCACCCGCGAGAACAGGGTGTCACCCACGACGCGCACGTCCATGTTCATCGTGGGGAAGCTGCCCGCGGACGTCCACGACTGGACCGGCGCGACCCAAAGCCCAGGCAGCCGCGCGAAGAAGTCCTCGTAGAGCTCGGGAGCGGTGCCCGGGGGTGCAGAGCCCGTGCCCGAGGACTCCTCTCCTCCCGAGCTCTCTGCGTCCGGGCGCTCATGGATGGGTCCGGTCCCAGTGGTGCTCGAGGCGCCCGTCGAAGTCTCGAAGCCCCCCGTCGAGCCAGGCCCCGGCGCGTGTGGTTCGCCCGGGCTCGCGCAGCCGACGATGGAGACGGCGATCAGGAGGGTGCGTAGAGGCGCTCGAGCAGACATCCGCCCAGTGAGTGCCCGGCGTGCCCTCGATGTCGTGAGGCCGGGACAGTGTCCGTTCTCACGAGCTGCACGCCGAGCCCTTGCGGCGGCGGGGCAGCTCGGTCTGCCCGAGTTTCGCGTATCGCGAAGTCCGGACCTTCCATCCTTCGTTTGGAACGTCTGAACTTCGCATTCTGCGAATCTCGTGGGCTTCGCAGCCTGAGCTTAGGTTGTCGAAGAGCCCAATGCCATCGAGGATGCCCCTCGCGCAGATCCGTACCCGTGTCGGTTTCCGTCGGAGTCGCTTCGCTTCGTCGATCCAACCTGACTGCGCCCTCGTACTGCGTGCATCCTTGGAGAGACGACCGAGCGCATGTTCGAGAAACCAACGCAGGTGTGGGAAGAGGTCCGGGCTGCTGGAGGGGTGGCGCGACGGGAAGAGATCGGCGCGTGGGTGGTCGTCGACTACGAGATCGTGCGGCAGGGGCTTCGGGACGCGCGGCTCTCGAGCGCGGTGGCGGGCTCGGGACCGGCGGAAGGCCCGTTGGCGCCGCTGCTGGAGGTGCTTCGGGACCAGCTGTTCTTGATGGACCCGCCGCGGCATCGTCGGCTGCGAAAGCTGGTTGCCAAGGCGTTTACGCCACGCTCGGTGGAGGCGCTGGAAGAGGGAGCGAAGGACGACTGCGCGGCGCTGCTCTCGTTCGAGGAGGGTGATGTGGTCAGCCGCTTCGCCTACCCCTACCCGGTGCAGGTGATCGCGCGGCTTTTCGGCATTCCCGCGCACGAACACGCGGCGTTTCGCGACTGGTCCAACGACATCGCAGCGTTCGTCGTGCAGCACAAGCCCCCCCGCGAGGTCGTGGCCAACGCGCTGCGGGCGGTCTCGGAGATCAAGCCGTTCTTGCGGGAGCGTGTGCGCTCGCGAGAGCCCGGCGGCGATGACCTGCTGGCCGAGCTTCTCGCCGCCCGCGACGAGGGCGACGGGATGACCGAAGACGAGATCGTGCACACCGCGATGCAGTTCCTCATCGCAGGTCACGAGACCACGACGAACCTCCTGGGCAACATCGTGCTCGCCCTCGCGCGAGAGCCGTCCCTGCTCGACGCGGTCCGCCAGCAGCCATCGCTCGCCTCGGCGGTCGTGGACGAGACCCTCCGCCACGACCCGTCGGTGCAGATGGTCGACCGCATCGCGACGGAGGCCATGCACATCGGCGAGAAGCACATCGAAGCGGGTGACCGCGTCATGCTCTCGGTCGCCGGAGCCAACCGCGATCCGGAGGTCTTCCCCGACCCCGACCGCTTCATCCTCGAGCGCCCCAACGTTCGCCAACACCTCGGGTTCGGCTTCGGCATTCACGTGTGCCTTGGCGCCGCGCTCACCCGCCTCGAAACGCGCCTGGCCGTCGAGCGCCTCGCCCAGATCGCCGCCCGCATCGAGGTCGAGGGCCCGCTGCGCTACCGCCCCAGCACCACCCACCGCGGCCTCGTCTCCCTCCCCGCCCGCCTCGTTTCGAGGCCTTGAGCACCCTCGCTGGCGCAGACACCTCGGAGCGTGATCGTCGGCGACTGCCGCGACACTCCCCCGATGATGCTCGCTGCGCTCATGCTGTGCGCCACCTTGGCCCCTCCCTCTGTGGACCAGGCTCCCCGCGACGGCTCGGGCATGGTCGTGGGGGGCTCGGTCGCCTTTGGGGTGGGCTACGGCTCGAGCGTCCTTGCGGGCGCGGTCCAGCTAGGCGAGGGCAAGCGCCCCGGCGATCGCACGATGGGCTGGCGCCTGATGCTTCCGATCGCGGGCCCCTTCGTCGCGATGCCGACGATGAGCCCGGTGCAGCGCTGGGGCAGTGCCGTCGGTGGCGCTCTGCAGGTTGGCGGCGCGGTCACCCTCGGCTGGGGGCTGCTCCGACGCGGCCGGGCTCGACGCGGCATCACGCGGCCGTTTCTCGTCGACCGCCGATCCCGGCTCGGGCTCGCTGCCTTCGTCGGAGTCTACGGAGCGACGTACCTGTTCTCGAGCATGCTCGCTGCGATGACGCTCAACGAGGCCGAGCGCACCGAGCGGATCGGACGTGACGACCCCAGTGAGCAGCGCCGGTACGGACGTCGGCTCCTCATCCCTCTCGTCGGGCCTTTCCTCGCCATCGAGCATGGACCGGAGTTGGTCGACAGGGTGCTCGCCGGCTACCTCGGCGCGATGCAGGCCATGACGTTGACCGGACTCGTCGTCGGAAGTGCGATCGTGGCGACCCGCAGCCGCAGGACCTCGCCCCACCTGACGATGTGGCCGAGCCTCACGCCCTCGGGCGGCGCGGTCCAGTTCGCCGGACGGTTCTAGCAGGACATCGTCGAACAGCGACGCATTCAGCCGAGAGACCGACGACCGTCAGCGAGGCTCGACATTCCGAACGCGAAGCGCTCGCAGTGCGACCCCGCGGTCGATCGGTTCGCCGCCGCTGAAGAAGCGAAGCGAGTCGCCAAGGATGGCCCGGACGCGCTCCGCGAACGGCAGCGACAGGAACTCGCTGACGGACAGCGTGGTCGCGCCAGGCCCCGTCCCGACCTGGCCCACAACGGGCCCTTCGATCTCGGGTCGCCGTCGTCGCTCACCGCCCCTCACCCTTCCAGCCACTCGAGGGGCCCGCGGCCTGCGTTGCCGAACGACATGACGTCGGTGAGGCCCATGTGGTGCGCGAGCGAGACGAACAGGGCGTGCAGAGGCAGCGAGCGTGTCTCTGCATCGCCGTCGATCTCGAACTGACGCCCGAGCGAGAAGCGGCCCTCGCTGCCGCCAAACAGCATGACGGGCACGTTGTCGTTGCTGTGGGGTCCGCCTGCGCCGAACTCGGAGGTCCACATCACCAGCGTGGTGTCCATGAGCGGACGGCCGTCGGCGTCCATGGTCGTCTCGAGGGTGTCGAGCAGCCCCGCGATGCGCGAGGAGAACCAGTTGTAGAAGATGCCCAGCGCCTGCATGGTGTCGGGGTTGTCGCTGCTCTGGTGCGTCCAGGCGTGCATCTGGGGGCCGGAGTCGCCCGAGTCGACGGTGCCCGAGGCGGGCACGCCGTAGGACTCGGGGATGTGAAAGCGACTCGCGCCCGAGCCGATCGAGATACCGATCACGCGGGTGACATCGCAGGTGAACGCGAGCGCCATCAGCTTCTCGTAGGCGTCCATGGTCATGTCGCGTTGCTCGCGGCCGGTGAAGTTCTGGTCCTTCGCCGCGTCGATCGGCGGGGCCGCCGGCATCTCGCAGCTGGCCAGTCCCCCCTCGAGCGTTGCGGCCACGCTCGCCTGAAGCGAGCTGACGTTGTCGCAGTGGAAGTCCAGCATCTCGCGGCCACTGCCGTCCAGCTCGTCGCGAAGCCGCGAGCAGTCGCCGCCGATCAGATCGAGGGCGGACTGCTGGCGTTCGAGGCTTCGACGCAGGGTCAGGTCGTCGGTCCCGAAGGAGGGCGCGATGTCAGCGAGCACGTCGTAGGGGTTGGTGGTCGGCGTCGCGTTCTGACCCGCCGCCTCGTAGAAGGCGCGCGCGTCGTTCTCGAGCGACCACAGCATCGAGCGCTTGGGCGTGACGACGCCCGCCTCCTGTAGCTTCTGGCCGATGAACTGATCGATCGAAGGACCCTGGGCGACGCTGCCGCTCGGTCCAGTCGTGGTGGCCGTCAGCGCGCCGACGGTGCCCGAGCGGTGTCCATACTCGCTGTTCTCGCCGAATCGCACGCCGGCTTGGTGCAGTCGACGGAAGAACACGCCGCGATCCTTGTAGGGCTCGAGCGGAGCCCACCACGGGTGCAGCTCGAAGTCCGTCTCGCTGCCACCGTCGAGGGTCGGACCCGTGACGTGCTGCGGCCCGTTGGGCGTGAACACGACGATGAGACGCCGGACCGAGTCGAGCGGGTTGGCCCGGGCCTTCGAGCGCCCGTGAAGGAGAATCGGAGCGCCGAGCGCCCACAGCCCCATCTGTTGCAGCATCGATCGTCGCAGCATCGTCATTCTCCCTTCAGCACCTGCACGAAGGCGTCATCGGTCACCAGCGCGTCGAGCACGGCGCCGACCTGGGTTTGGGTATCGACCGCGGCAACCTCGAGGTCGACCACCTGCGACTCCACGGCGTCGCTTTCGAAGTAGCCGTACGTCCATCGGAACAGCCTTCGCGCGAGGCAGCGTGCCGTGGCCGGGTGGGTGGCGAGCTGGCGAGAGAGGTCTGCGGCGCTCTCGAAGCTGATGACGTCCTCGCCCACGGGAACCGTCCCGGTCGTGTCGAAGGGTCGGCCGAGACCATCGGCCTCGCTGTGGCGACCGATCGGGTCGAAGGCCAGGAACGCGAAACCCGGCGGTCCGATGATCTGGTGACAGAACTGGCACTCGGGCGGTTCGGTGAGCATCTCGAGCCGCTCGCGCAAGGTGGCGTCGGGGTCGTCGCTCGCGTCGAACGGCGGGAGCTCCAGCGGGGACCCGAGCGGCTGGCACAAGACGTTGTGGGCGAGGAAGTCGCCGATCGTGAACGGCGAGGCCCCGCTCTCCTTGGTATGCGCTGCGATGACGGCCGGGTGCATCAGCAGCCCGGCCCGCTCGGGCCCGAGCACGATCGGTTGGGCCTCGCCCTCGACATCGGCGCCCACGACCGCCGCGACCTCGACGTCGGCCCACCACGTGGTCGTATCGAGCAGCCCGGCGAACGAACCGCCGGTGAGCGCCTCGATGGTGGTGCGCGCGAGGCTGTCGGCGACCGAGTCCGACAGCGCGGTGGTGGTGCCATCGAGCACCTCGGGGTTCTTGTCGGCGACCGTCGCCGCCCCCTCGGCGCCGAGCCAGTCGTACGCGAAACCGAGTTGGCCGCGGCCAGCTTTGGGGTCGGCGAGCATGCGCTGAAGCTGGGCGCTGCGCTGCGCTGGGTCGGCGAGCTCCCCCGCTTCGGCCGCGGCCAGGAGTGCGTCGTCGGGAAGCGACTGCCACACCAGATAGCTCATGCGGGTCGCGATCTCATAGTCGTCGAGCCAGCGCGCGCCCGGTCGGCCAACCACCGCCTCACCGCCGAGCTCACGGCGATACAAGAAGTGCCCCGAGGACAACGCAGCGGCGACCAGCGTCTCCAGTCGCTCGCGGGTGCTCTCCCCCGCGGCCGGGGTGTCGAGCAGCCCGAGGTAACGGGCCCGCTCCTCCTCCCCGACCGGCCTCCGAAATGCACGCTCGAGCACGTCGGCCGCCAAAGACTCCGCGCAAGCGCGATCGTTCACCTCGCAGCCCGGCCGTGCCGACGCTGCCCAGGTCTGTGCAGCGCTCAGGCCGAGCTCGTAGAACTGCTCGGTCTCGGTGAGCCCAATGCCCTGCGCCGAGGCGATGTGCCCATGCCCTTCGACCATCGCCTCTCGGGGAATGTCCCCCAGAGGCAGAGCGACGCCGAGCAGGTCTTCCACGCTGTTGCGATACTCCCGCTGCGTCAGCATGCGTACCCCCGGAGATCCGCGATCGGCCTCTGGCAAGGGCTCGTTCTCGCCGCCGGTCGAGGCGTCGCCCCCCTGCGCTCCTCCCCCAGGCCCAGCGCCGCCGGTCGCCGCCGCATCGGTGTCGACGATCGCCGCATCGACACCGTCGTAGCAGCCCGCCAGGATCAGCAGCACACAGCCACACGCTCTCGACCAATCCCCCACCCCTTCACGATGGGGCCGGCCCCGAAGAATCGCCACGGGGAACTTCGTGGTCTCGACTACGAAGCCACCGGCTATACAGGCTCGAGACGCCCCACCGCTGACGTCTTGGGGTTCGAGGCTACGAACGCTGCGTGCATTCGGCCCCAGAGACGCAGATGAGAACCGGCTGAATCTCAGCGGCCTCGAAGGACGACCTCGCGAACGCCCCCGCCCGCCTCGCGCGAGTCCCTGCCGCACCTCCTGCCTTTCTCGAGGCGTTCCATCTTCGTCTTGCGCGTCCGAACCTCGCGTTCTGCGAGACTCGTCAACGCCATCCGGACGCCGGCGTTCGCGGGTTCGCCGAACAGGCGGACGACGGTCGCGCCGACAGTGTCGGAGCGGTGCCGTGACGTCAGCCTTGAGCCTGCTTCGCTTCGCGGCTACGTTCGTGAGCGATGCCGGCTGCGTCCGTTCACGTCGTCTCGACCGGAGCCTGTACACCGGTTGGGCTCGCGGCCGCGTCGACCGCTGCCGCGGTTCGCGCAGGAGTCTCTCGTGTGCAGGAGCATGAACGTTTTCGCGACGTAGCCGGCGATCCGATGCTGATCGCTGCGGTCCCCGACGTGGAAGGGGTCGACCCGGAAGACCGAGTGCCCGCCCTCGCATCTTCCGTCGTCGCGCAGGTTCTCGAAGAACTCGAGGGGCGACGCATCGAGAGTCTCCCGGTCATGGTCGCCACCCGAGAGACAAACGAGGTCTTCGACGAGGAAAGAGGAAAACACCTGGCGCGTCGCATCGCCGCCTCCTTGAAACCTCCGGCGGTGCTGCTGCCGCCTTCCATCATGCGGGGCAACGCGGCAGGTTTCCTTGCGCTCGCTCGCGCGAAGCAGGCCATCGAGTCCGGAGCGCATTCTCTCGTGCTCGTCGTTGGCGCTGACTCGGAGCTTGGCATCGACAACCTGGAGCAGCTCGACGATACCGGCCGGCTCGCTTCGCCGACTTCGAAGTGGGGCTATACGCCGGGCGAGGGCGCCGGCTCCCTGCTCCTCGCGTCCTCGGTCCTCGTCCGTCAGCTTGCTCTGCCCACGCTCGCCACACTCCGCGCGGTTGCCACGGCCTCGGAGCCCGTCCCTAGGGCGTCCGATGATGTCTGCATCGGTGAGGGCCTCTCGAGCGTTTTCCGCCAGCTCGTTTCGCGGGTCGACTATCCTCGGGAGACCATCTCCTCGCAGTACTGCGACCTCAACGGGGAGCGCTATCGGACTGAGGAGTTTCTCTTCGCGACCCAACGCGTGCATCCGAACGCGTTCCGCGAAGTCGAGGATTTCGTGGCGGCTGCGGAGTGCTGGGGAAACGTCGGCGCGGCGGCCGGTCCGTTGCAGTGCGTCCTCGCCATCGAAGCCCATCGAAGAGGCTACGGACGAGGCCCTCTCTCGATGATATGGTGCAGCTCCGAGGGAAGGACACGGGGCGGAGCCCTGCTGGAATTCGCTGCATGAAGACCGCCATCAATCCACCGCGCACACCGGTCACCAAGGGCAGCTCGGGATTGTCTATCGCCACCGTCCCCAACGTGTGCAAGATGCCTGGTCCGCCGGCTCCATTCGTACCCACACCGCTTCCCAACATCGGGAAGTCTGGAGACAGCCTCAGCGGGGCGACGAAGAAGGTGAAGGTCGAGGGCAAACCGGTCGCAATCAAGGGCGCCTCGTACAAGAGCACAGGTGACATTGCGAGCAAGGGCACCGGGGGCGGCCTCATCTCCGCCACGACGCACGGCAAGACCAAGTTCATCGCGCCGGGCTCCATGAACGTGAAGTTCGAGGGCAAGGCCGTTCAACTGCTAGGCGACGCAACGACCAACAACGGCCAATGACGAACTCAGCGAGCGCCCTCACCGGACAGGCGCCAGTCCCACCTGGTCTGCCCGCGAAAGAACTGAAGATCGATTGCAACGCGACGCCTCCGGGGCTGTCGGACTGCGAAAAGAAGCAGGTGTGCAAGAAGATCGATCACGTCAACCAGCAGGCGAAGGCCGGGAAACTGAAGCGCCCGAAGCGAAGCCGGCGCCAGAAGAAGGTTGCACGACGCCGCGGCAACAACGCTGCCGCCACCTTCAAGAATCGCCTGGGCGCGTCGTTGTCCGGCAAGGGCAAGAATGGCCGAATCCTGAAAACCGGACCCAAGACCCCCGCGTCCTTGAAGCCCAAGTTCATGCACGAGTGTGCCCACGAAGAGTGGGACGACGCCGGTGCGGACCCGAACATGCCGGGACTGAGCGCGGATCATGTGCACGAGATCCAGCTGGGGGGTTCGCCGACCTCCAGCCGCAACCTCAAGATGATGTCGAGCAAGGCGAACGAGTGGATGGGCAGCAAACTCCGCAAGTACAAGCCCGCAAAGGGGTACAACAGCGTCAGCGGCACCTGCTGCTGAAAGAACAAGACCATGCCAAGCATCCAACAGCGAGTCCAAACCGTCGTCGAAGAGCTTCGAGACGCGTTGCAAGCGGCGCATCTGCGAGACTTCGACGAAGACAGCCCGCAGGAGCTGCGCCCAGGGGCGAGCGACGCGGACCTTCAGAAGGTTGCCACCCTCCTCGGTGGTCCGGTTCCTCCTTCTTATGCCGCGTTCCTCCGGCTCCACAACGGCTGGCTGAAGTACAGCGGAAACGCCATGCTCCTGCCCGCCGGCGAGCAGAACGAGGCGTGGGTCAAAGAACGCCTGTCGAGCATGAAGATGATCCTCGAGGACAACGACGAGGGGGAGGTGCTCGACGACGCGATCCTCCTCATGCTTGGGCCGGACGAGGCGAACTTCGTGGTCATGAAGACGAATGAGCGATCCGAGAACGGCGAGCTCCCGGTCGTACACTGGGATCTCGAAGAGGGAGAGTTCGGGTCGTTCGATAGCTTCTTGGAGTTCCTGGAGGACGAGCTCGAGACGGCCCTCGACGACGACGACGACGACGACGACGACGACGACGACGACGACGACGACGACGACGACGACGACGAGTAGACCCGCCGCATGCTGCAGCTGCACCCCCGAGTCGCCCGGCCGCACGTCGTCGGTGACGTCAAGCTGTCGGAGACGGTTCTCGACCTGACCCTGTACCTGGCGCGTCCGACCGACGTGGAGCTCGACTGGCTGGTCGACTACTACGAGCAAGTCTGCAGTCGAGCGCGATTCCGCTTCTACGCAATCCCCGAACTCACCGACTGGGATCCCGTAGATGACCCTGATCTGACCAAGAGTGGACGGGCAGCGGCGCAAGCAGGCGTACGTCGCCCCTACCTCGAGCCGGTCCGCAACCGAGTACGCAGCCAGCGGGAGTTCCACCTCCAGATCTGGGATGGCATGGAACAGGGGAGTACCCACTTCAACATCGGAGGCGTCGACGTAGACGATCCGCCTGGCTCGGCCTCATTCGTCCGGATGTGCTTCCCACTGGACACAGACCCGGAGGCACTGGTCGACATCGCTGAGGAACTTGCGGATTCTGTAGACTTCATCTCCGGGCATGGCGGCCTAGCACTGCTCTACGATGCCTGGAACAAGTACGACTCGTTCACCCACCACTATGCGCTGGCCCGGCGTTGGTGGGGCCTGGACCTCGAGGACCTCAACGTCACACTCCCTTGGATGAACACGTCGATCAAGGGAGCCCAATGGCTCACATTGGTCGGACACCAGTTCGTCCACGATTTCGCACTCGAGCCCGAGTTCGGGCGGTTCAGCTCGGGCGTGACGGTCCAATCCAAGAACAAAGGGGTGGTGATCAGAGCCGGCCAGGAGCCGCTCGAGGGCGACCAGCACGCGGTGGCGCCGGGGCTCGATGCCTACGAGGAGGTTGCCCTCGCGCTCCAACGCTGCACGGTCGATCCCCCAGAGGAGTTCACCGGGGACGGGTTCATGGCCAATGCCAACACCCAGGGATGGTTCCATCGTTTCTTCGACCCAACGGGGTGGCGCTGACGATGTGGGAGGTTCGCAACCGCACCCCCTACCGCACCTTTGGTCGGTTGGTCGTCGACAAGCAGGGCAGGAAACACTGGCTGGTCACGATACGGGGAACCTTCGATGTCGCAGCCGATGGTGCGACGACGCCGAGCAAGGAGCAGCTCGACCCCGTCGTCGCTCCCGAGTACCGAGGGGAAGACGGTGCTTCGAGTCTCCTGTTTGATTCGGATACCGAAGGCGAGAAGGTGAACATCGATGTCGTGGTCGAGGGCTCTGCGCACGCGCCCGCAGGCAAAGCCGCCACGCTGGTAAACGTCGCCCTCGAGACACCGTTCTTCCGCAAGATCCTCTCGGTCTTGGGGGATTGTGTCTGGACCCGAAACATGGCTGGCATCGTCGTTCCGGGCGATCCACTTCCGTTCTCGACCAAGCCGGTCATCTATGAACGGGCCTACGGCGGCTTCGACGATGCATCGAACGACCCGGCCCAACAGAGGCTCTGCGACGAGAACCCCGTCGGTGTCGGATGCGTACGGGACACGGACTCCCTCATCGGCTCCCTTGCCCCCAACGTGCTCTTTCCCGGTGAAAGCCCCGCTACTGAGCGCGTCGCAGGATTCGGTCCAATCGCCGGTCATTGGGCACCACGGACGAGGTTCGTCGGAACCTACGATGCGAAGTGGGTCGAGGATCGAAAGCCATTGCTACCCAAGGACTTCGATCCGCGCTTCTTCAATGCCGCGCCGCCTGACCAGCAGATCGACAAACCCTACCTCGGCGGCGGGCAGTTTCGCGTGGTCAACATGAGCCCGAATGGGACCTTCGCGGTGCAGATCCCACGGCTGGTGTTCGGACTCGAGACGCACTTTGGCCGCGTCGTTCGCCACCATCGAGCGACCCTCAAGGCCGTCATCCTCGAACCTGCAGAGGCAAGGGTCGCGCTCGTATGGCAGGGCAGGCTGGAGTGCCACGCACTCTTCGACGACCTCGACTACACCAACGTGGACGAGAAGACCGTCGCAAACTAGCCTCACGCCCGGCCGGGCTCTGGAATCCGCGTGGCGACGATCGCCGCCGTCACCAGCAGCGCCACCGCGGCGACGAGGGTGCAGCCAAGGAAGCCGGCTTGGGCGTAGATGAGGCCCGCGACGGCCCCACCGATGCCGCCGCCGACCTGCCCTACCGCGACGACGAGGCTCATGAGGCTGCCGCGCTGCTCGGTAGGCGCGAGTGCGGTGAGCAGGGCCTGAAACGGGGAGATACGGGTGGCGACCAGCACCATGGTCACGAAGAACAGCACCCACGCAGAGGCAACCCCCGTGACCCAGAACGTCGCGGTGGTGAACAAGACGGCCGTGCCGACGCACGACGCGAGGATCAGCGGGCGGCGGCCGAAACGATCGGACAGCTTGCCCGCCCGGGGCCCGACGATGATGTTTGCCACGCCTCCGACTCCGAACATGATCGCGACGTCGGACGCGGTCATGCCGAGCGACGCCTCGCCCCAGGTCGGCAGGTAGATGACGAACGTCGAGATCGAGAAGAACATCGCGGCGTAGGCCGCCGCAGCACCCGACACGGCCGGATTGCGCAGCAGCTGCACGTAGCGCGCGAGGACTCGCCCCACGCCGAGGGATTCGGCCGAGCGATTGACGTCGGGCTGCGGCACGCGTAGCGCCGTGACCACGAACGCCAGCCCCATCAACACCGCAAACAGGGCGAACGGAGCGCGATAGCCGTACGCATCGGCGAGCAGCGTCCCCGCGGGCACGCCGGCGATCTGCCCCACCGCAAAGCCGCTCATCACCCAGCCGGACGCCCACCCGCGGCGCTCGTAGGGGAAGTAGTCGCCGACATACGAGACGGCGGACCCCGTCAGGATTCCGCCAGCCATGCCCGCAAACACCCGCGCGGCCAGCAGCGTGCCGAAGCTGTTCGAGAACGGATGCAGGACCAAGGCCAGCGTCATCGCGCCGGTGCCGAACAGGAGGATCCGGCGCCGCCCGATCCGATCGGAGATGGGACCCGCAATGATCGCCATCGACGACAGCGCGATCGCGTAGCCGGTGATCAGCGTGCCGCGAAGCGCCTCGGGCACGCCCAGCGCGTCACCGATGCGCGGGAGGATGGGCGCGATGATCATCACCTGGCTGCTCGAGGCGAGCACCATCAGCCACAGCGCACCGATGACGATCAGATCCTGGCGTCGTGAGGCCACGCGAGTCGCTCCCGAGGTTGAATGCCCAGGCTTCGGCGATAGCCATCGACCTGCCGAGACCGCGCGAATCTCGACCGCGCGAGGGAGACGCCACGCGCGACCAAGGTCTTGCGCAGGAGGTCGTCTTTGAGGACCTCCTGCACGCGGTCGGCGAGAGCTTCGAAGTCGCCTCGCGCAACGAGCGTGGCGTCGGCGAGCGCCGCGTCGTCGCGAAGCGTCCCCAGCAGGCCATCGCACCGCCAGCCTGCGAGCACTAGGCCGCTGGCCATCGACTCGACGGCGAACAGGCCAAACGACTCGGACTCACTCGTGGTGATGGCCATCGTGGCCCTGCGAAGGCGCGCCGCGAGGTCGCGCTGCGGCAGCGGCGGGACGAAGGTGACACGATCGCGAACGCCGAGCGACGCGGCAAGGCCTTCGGCGGCGGCGCGAAGAGGGCCGTCCCCGATGAGCTCCAATCGCGTGTCGACGCCCCGATCTCGAAGTGAGCGCACCAGCGGCAGCGTGTCGAGTGGGCGCTTGATCGGACGAAAGTTGGACGCGTGCACCAGCAGCGGTGGGCTGCTCTGTCGTTCGTGGGGTGTGGGCCGGAAGACGTCGAGGTCGATGCCGTTGGTGATGACGCGGGGCTCCCGCGTGAGCAGATGCCGCCCGAGCGCTTGCTCCCCGAGCCACCGAGACACCACCGAGACGTCGTCGGCCTCGGCAAGCGCCGCCCTCAAGCGCGCCGCCTGAACGGGGTCGCAGGCGAACTCGGTCACGTCGGTTCCGTGCAGCGTGACGCAGACCCGCAGCGAGACACCCCGGTTGCGCAGGCGCTGGCGGACGGCGATGGCGGCTTCTGCCAGGCCGACGCCGTAGTGCACCGACAACACCGTGAGCCCGTGGTCGAGGACGGCCTGCTCGAGGTCGGCGGCGAGGATATCCACCCAGGTACGCTGCGCCGGCCGAGGGCTCCGTGGCGTCCGCACGGGCACGAGCGTGGCCCATCCCGCCGACTCGCGACCGAACTGGCAGCCCTCGCAGCTGAGCAGGAACGTCGTGTGACCCAGCATGGCCAGCGACACCGCCACGTCATGCGCGACACGGCCACTGCCGCCGAGCCCACCAAGGCCGACGACCCCGACGCGCGGCTCGAGCCTCACGCCGCACCTCCGCTGAGCACCACATCTCGCGTGCCGATGTTTGCGAGCACTGCGCTGATCGCAGGGACGACGTCGGGACCAAAGCGAGCGCAGAGTTCGGCGACGCTCATGCGCCGCTCGGCCGCGCCGCGCAGGCGATTCCAGGCAGCGACGGCCAGAGGCGCCGACCTCCGACCATCGCGCCGCAGCGACCGGGCCAGCGCAAAGAGCCGCCGCGCTGCAGCACGGCACGACCGCGGCGTCGCTTCGCGAACGAGCGCGTCGATGGCGTCGCGGTGCCGCGGCCAGGCACGGAGCGTCCGCGTGCCCTCCAGCGCGTGTTCAGCGTCGGCACGCAGGGGCTCCCACCCCCCTCCGTCGCCCGCGTCGAGCAGTCGGCGATCGAGCTCGGCGCAGCGACGAAGCCAGCGCTGAGCGGCCGCAGGCAGAGCCAGCTCGCCAATTCGGCGAAGCGCGTGGCCCCCCCGCGCGAGGGACTCGACGCCGCCGAACGGCGCGAGCGTGACGAGATCCTTGGCGAGCTGCGGAACGAGCGAGGGGCGTCGCACCACGACCGACGGGACGCTGCCCGCCCACGCGTACAGCGGCTGCATCTGCTGCAGGTAGCGCGCCTCGGTGGGCCCGGCCACGGTCGCGATCACGGGAAGTACCGCGTCCTGCACGACCGGACGCAGCAGGGCCGCGGGCGAGAAGCGTTCGGGCTGCGTCCGAAGCAGCCCTCGCAGTGCCGCGGTCGGCTCGACCACCCGCGTTCGGGAGCCCCCGTCGTCGATCACGAACAGCTCCGTGACGTCGCGTTCGACCGAGATGACCTGCGATCCGCCAGCCACCCGGAGGCAGTCGCGGGCGCGCCGCGGCCCTTCGAGTTCCCGGGCCATGATCGGCGCGGCGAGCCGAGCGAACGCCGGGTCGGCCGGGTCGAGGATCAGCAAGCCCGTGCCCGCGGTCAGCCGCGCGAGGCGCTCGGCGAACGACTGCGCGAGGGTGGTGTGGGCGGCGTCGGGAGACTCGGCCTCTGCCGCGTTGGGGGGCAAACACGCGCGCCAGCGCGCCAGCGCCTCGGGCTGCTCTGGTGGGATCCGAAGCCCGCCGACGGGCGCGCCGCGGCCCTGCACCGGGAGACGCACGTCTGGCCCGTCCCAGGTGGGCACGCACGCGACTTCGTCGAGGTCATGGTCTTGGGTCGCCATCCAGAACACCGCGACCGCGGCGATACCGTCCTCGGAGATCCTCCGGGCCTGTTCGACGGCGGAGAGCGCCTTGACCAGCGTGTACGCGGGGCCGCCGAGCCAGCCCACCTGCTGCCCCGTGACCACGGCCACCGCGTCGGGCCGGGCCAGGACTTCGAGCGCGGCCGCGCGAGCGGGGTCATGGGGAAGCGAAGCGTTCTGACGCGCAAAGAGTTCACGCAGGGCCGCACGGTCCCGACGCTGGCAGGTCACGGCGCACGCTCGTGCGGCCCATCCTTCGGGCGGGGGCGTAAACGCAGGCCGCGTGTCGGACCCCGGCGCGGCAACCAGCCACGGAGCGCGCCCACGCGACTGCGCCACGCGAGTGAACTCGACGGTTTCGCGCGGGTCGCCTCGGCGTAGCCGCTGCAGCAAAGAGTGAGTGGAGTACGCCTGGCTGCGGTGCGCTCGAAGGGCCCGCGCCTTGACGCGGCCGTCGACCGTGGCACCGACGTCGAAGGCGCTCGCGACGAGTGGGGAAGCGAGCACGCGGTGTTCGTGAGCCGCCCACGCAGGCCCGAGCGCAGGCCCATAGGCGGCATCGGCCGCGAGGTGGAACGCGATCGCAACCAGCACGCCCAGGCCCAGGTGGTGGCCATGCAGCGAGAGGTTCGGATCGACCTCGGGGTCGAGCGACAGCACGGTCTTCGGACGATGCGCTCGAATCGTCGCGACCAGCTCGGCCAGCGCGCGATCGAGACCCCACGCTCGAATCGCGTCGGCGGCGGTGCTCGCCTGGGTGCGATATGCGTCGCGATACTTGCCCGTGTCCGCCCAGCCCAAACACGAGACGGCGGTGATGCCCAACGTTGCGCACGCCTCGAGAAGCTCGGCCGCGCGAAGCGCCCCGAGCCCACTGCCGCCGCGGCCTCCCGCGCCGTCGGTCGCAACCACGAGGTGCACCGAACTCCCCGCGCGGACGAGGCCGGCGAGGGTGCCCCCTGCGTAGATCGTCTCGTCGTCGGGGTGCGGCATCAGAGCCAAGACGCCGCAGCCAGGCGAGAGCGTCGAGGCCTCGGCGCGCGGCCACGGTAGGGCGCGCACGTCGGGCTCCCCGCACTCGAGCTGCGCGCGCACGGCTGCCACGAGCCCCTCGCACGTGCCGCCCGCGCCTTCCGCCGTCCAGGGTGCCCGCGCGAGCGCCTCGAGGACGCGGCCTCGATCGACGCACTGCGTTCGGTCGAGACGAGCGAGCGCCGGTGGTACGGGCACTCGCGTCCGCGCGTCGACGCCGAGCACCATCGCATCGTGTGCAGCCGCGCGCAGGTCGAGCCCAACCGAGGCCAGCGCGCGCGCGCACGTCCGCGGAGCAACCACGACACCGCCGGGCGCCAGCGCGGACGCCAACGCGGCGGCGTCCCCCTGCCCGTCCCACACCACGAGGTCTGCGTCGTCGGCCCGAAGCGCCGCGAGTTCGGGCACGACCGCGTGAAACGACCCCAGCGCGCCGAAGCCGAGCTTCACCACGCGGGCACGCGCTTCGACGAAGGGCGCCGTGGCGCACGACCCCGCTGCGTCCACGACGCGAACGTGTCCGACCGGTGGAACCGCCGCGACCGCGCAGGCCTCGAGCACGGAACGCTCGAGCCTCCCATACGCGTCTTTGCGACGAGACGGAGTTGGGCGGCGCGCAGCGAGCATGGGCGGGGAGAGGTTGGGGGCTTCCGGGTCGGACGCCCGAGACTGACGTCAGGGCGTCCGCAGGAGGCCGCGGGGGCCGCCGGGGGGCAACCCCCGGGCAGCAGAGCGGTTCGCTTCGAGGAACGCTGCGGGTGGGGCGATTGTTGCCCGCCGCTTCGTAAACGACGCGTACCGCGCAGGCGCGGTAGCATCGAGGGCGCATGACCGGCCTGCCTGCCCTGGAAGCCGCGCTGCAGCGCGACCTGGCTCTTCTGCAATATCCGAAGCGGGCGTGGGTCCCGGAGCGAACCACGCCCGATGGCCAGCCGATCCTCGACGTGCTGATCGTCGGCGGCGGCCAAGGTGGGTTGGCGACCGCGGCGGCGCTGCGGCGCGAGAAGGTGCTCAACATCCTCGTCGTCGACCGCAACCCGCCCGATCGCGCCGGCCCATGGCTGAACTTCGCGCGGATGAACACCCTTCGGACGCCCAAGCACCTGACCGGCCCGGACATGGGCATCCCCAACCTGACGATTCAGGCGTGGTGGGAGGCGCAGCACGGCGAAGGCTCGTGGGCGCAGATGGGTCTGGTCCCCAAGGAGTCGTGGGCGGCGTACCTGGCGTGGTACCGACGCATGCTCGACCTCCCCGTGCGCGCCGAAACGGAGCTCACGGCCCTCCGCTGGGACGACGAAGCTGACGCGTTCGCGGCGACGGTCCGACACGGCGGCGAAGACGAGGTCCTGCACGCCCGCCGGGTGGTGCTCGCCACGGGCATCGAGGGTTCGGGCGACTGGCACGTGCCCTCGTTCATTGCCGACGCGCTTCCAGCTCGGCGCTACGCCCACACGCGCTGGGACATCGACTTCGACGCGCTCGCAGGCAAACGCGTCGCGGTCCTCGGCGCGGGCGCATCCGCGTTCGACAACGCCGCCGTCGCCCTCGAGCGCGGCGCGGCAGCGGTGGACCTCTTCTTTCGCCGGGACAAGCTCGTCAACGTCAACGCGTATCGCTGGGCCGAGTTCGTCGGATTCCTCCGCCACGTCGGCGACCTCGACGACGCCACGCGCTGGAAGTTCATCCGCAAGATCCTGCGCATGGGACAGCTGCCGCCGACCGACACCTTCGAGCGGGCACGAAAGCACGACGCGTTCACGCTGCACCCCTCGAGCCCGTGGACGGCCGTGCGCGATACGCCGCAGGGCGTCGTCATCACCACGCCCAAGGGGGAGCACACCTGCGACTTCGTGATCGCGGGTACGGGGTTCATCACCGACCTCTCGCTGCGACCCGAGCTGGCCGAGCTCCGTGAACACATCGTGCTGTGGAGCGAGCGCTACACCCCGCCTGCGGGCGAAGAACACCCCGACCTGGCCCGCCACCCCTACCTCGGCCCCAACTTCGAGTTCCTGCCGCGCACGGGCGACACACCATGGGTCAGCCACGTCTACAACTACACGTTCGGCTGCCTGCTCTCCCGCGGGTTCGGCGGCGCGAGCATCTCGGGCATGAAGTACTCGATTCCGCGGCTGGTCGGTGGCATTACGCGGTCTCTGTTCGCCGAAGACAGCGACGCGCACTACCAGTCTCTGTGTGACTACGCCGTCGAAGAGTTCCAATGACCGCCGTCGATTCCACCTCGTTCACGCACCTCATCAACCTCGCCGACGGACAGCTCGGCGCGAAGACCATCGATTGCAGCGACGACTTCTTCGCCGCAGCCGAGAACCTCGTCAAGCCCGGACGCGGCGAGTTCGACCCGGACGCTTACTACGATCGCGGCAAGGTGATGGACGGCTGGGAGAGTCGTCGCAAGCGCGGACCCGGGCATGACTGGTGCGTGTTGAAGCTGGGCGCCGCGGGGCACGTTCGGGCGTTCGACATCGACACCAACCACTTCCTGGGCAACCATCCGCCCTACGCCTCGATCGACGCCGCGCGGTCGGACACGGCCCCCTCGGGTACCGACGACGCGGCCTGGACCCGCATCCTCGATGTCGTGCCTCTTCGGCCCGGGTCGATGAACCCCTTTATTCTTCCCAGCGACCCGACGTGGCCCGCGTGGACGCACCTGCGCCTCAACATCTATCCCGACGGTGGCGTCGCCCGGCTACGGGCCCACGGCGTCGTCGAAGCGCCGCGCTCGGTCGAGGAAGGCCGCCGCCAACTCGACGAGACGCTCGCCTCGAAGATGCGACCCTCCGAGATCGACCTCGCAGCCGTGACCAACGGTGGCCTCGCGCTGGCGTGCTCGGACTCGTTCTTCGGCCCGATGAACAACCTCATCTTGCCCGGGCGGTCGGTGAACATGGGCGGTGGCTGGGAGACCCGGCGCCGCCGAGGACCAGGACACGACTGGATCATCGTGCGGCTGGGCGTTCCGGGCACCCCGCGGATCATCGAGCTCGACACCAACTTCTTCAAGGGCAACTACCCCGACACCGCCTCGGTGCACGGCATCATGGCGCCCGACGCTTCGCTGCTCGACCTCGTCGACCCGGACGCACCCTGGACGCGAATCCTCGACGCGACCAAGCTCGCCGCCCACGACCGGCGGTTCTTGCGAGACGAGCTCGTCGACGTGGGGCCGTGTTCGCACGTCCGGCTGCGGGTCGACCCCGACGGAGGGGTGAGCCGCTTGCGCGTCTGTGGCGATCCGGTCTGGGAGTCCCGATGAACCTCGCAGCACGGCTCAATGACGCGTCGCAGACCGAGGCCCGCGCCGCGCTCACTCGATGCTGTGGGTCGAGCGCTTGGGTGGAGCGCATGCTCGTCCGCCGTCCGTTCGTCGACGATGACGCGGTGTACCGCGCCGCCGAAGATGCCTGGAACGTTGCGTCCCGGGAGGACGTGCTCGAGGCACTCACCCACCATCCCGAGATCGGAGCGAGCCTCGACGCGCTACGCGAGAAGTTCGCGAACACAGCGAGCTGGTCGGCCGGAGAACAAGGCGCCGTCGCGGCCGCCGATGAAGCCACGTTGGTTGCGCTGCGAGACGGCAACGTCGCCTATCGCGAACGGTTTGGGCACATCTTCGTGGTGTGCGCGACAGGCAAGTCCGCGCAGGAGATGCTCGGGCTCCTCGAGGCGCGCATGGGCAACGCGCCGGAGGACGAGCTCTGGATCGCCGCCGCCGAACAGGGAAAGATCACCCGCATCCGGCTCGAGAAGCTCGGCGCAAACGATTGACGCCGCACCCGAGGATCGGCTCAGTCCCGAGAGCGATCGACGATCTCGAGCACCGCGTGGAGCATCTGGTCGGTCGTGTACGGCTTGCCCAAGAATGCCGTGTACGGATCGTTCGTCGCCGTCCCGTCCTCGGCCGTGTACCCGCTGACCCGAAGCACGGGCAGCGTGGGGTGTCGCTCACGGATCTCGCGCAGGGTCTGCTCGCCACCCATTCCGGGCATGGTGCGGTCGAGCAGCACGCCCTCGATCCGCGCACCCTCCCGCTCGAGGACTTCGAGCGCCTCCTCGCCCGTCCCCGCTTCGAGCGTGTCGAACCCCACCCCACGCAGCGCTCTGCGGGCGAGGCGGCGCAGCATCGGTTCGTCGTCGACCACGAGCATCGCGCCTCTGGATGTCGGATTGGGGAGCGGCCGGTCTTCGGTCTTGGCTGGGAGTGCGACCTCGGTCACCGGAAGCATGACCTCCATCTGGGTGCCCCGGCCGACCTCACTGCGCACGTGCACGCAGCCCCCGTGGCGACCCAAGATGCCCACGACCGCCGCCAAGCCCAGGCCTCGCCCCTTGGCTTTGGTGGAGTGGAAGGGCTCGAAGATCCGCGCGATCTTTTCGTCGGCGATACCGCACCCGCGATCTCGAACACAGACGATGGCGACGCGCTTGCTGGATGGGACCTCTCCGAAGACGTGTCCGCGGGCGCCGGGGTTGGGGGTCATCGCGGCGGAGCGAACCTCGACCGAGACGACGCCGCCTTCGCTGCCCATCGACTCGGCCGCGTTGCTGATCAGGTTCATGAACACCTGCCGCAGCTGAACCTCGTCGCCGAGGACGGGCAGCGGCGCGTCGGGAGTCCGGATCTCGAGGTGGACGTTGGGACCCAGCGTCGAGCCGAGTAGGCGCTCGAGCTCCCCCACCATTGGCGCGACATCCACGGCGAGCCGCTCCGCGTTGCCCTCCCCTGCGAATGCGAGCATCGAGCTGCTGAGCTCGCCCGCTCGCTCGGCCGCCAAGCGAATGTCGGCCAGCGCCCTGGCGGCGGGGCTGCCGGAGTCCAGCGTGCGCTCGGCGAGCGCCGCCGAGCCGAGGATACCCGTGAGGATGTTGTTGAGGTCGTGCGCGATGCCGCCGGCCATCTCGCCGAGGCTCTCCCGGCGCTGGGCTTGCTGCACGCGTTCGTCGAGCCGACGCTGCCGCGTGGTGTCGCGCAGGATCGCCTGCCATAGACCGGCGTCGGGCCCTCGCTCGATGCGGACGAACGCCCCCTCGAGCCACGCGAGCTCGCCCGAGGAGCCCACGTGCACCGGCGCCGAGAGCTGGATGCGCGACGCGTCGCTGCGCAGCTGCTCGCTCACGCTCTCCCGGTGCGTCTGAGCGACCAAGGCGGGGAACTCGAGCACGTTGAGCTCGACCGGGGGCTTGCCGACGAGCTCCTGGAAGCAGCGGTTGCTGTAGTGCACGGTGAGGTCGCGTCGCAGCCGGACGATCGAGTCGGCGGCCGCCTCCACCAGCGAGCGATAGCGCTGCTCGGCGTCGAGCGAGGGATCCTCATCGCGGCGCTCGACCACGGTCCAGTAGAGCAGCGCCTCCTTGCCTTCCCAGTCCACCTTCGCGATGCGCGAGCGCACGTGAAGCGTGCCGCCCCATCGATCGACGAACCGGTTGCGAACCTGTCCCGAGCTGACTCGCTCGTCGCTGGCGAGGAACGCCACCAAGAACTCGCCCACGCGCACGGCATCCTCGGCCGGAATGAACGGGTTCTCGAACCGCTGGAAGTTGAAGTCGTCGAGCGTGTAGCCGGTGACCTCGACGAGCATCTCGTTGGCCCAGAAGGTCTCGTTGCCGCCCGTGTCGGTGACGAACACCATCGCTTCGGCTACACCAGCGAGCTGCTCGAAGAGCTGCAACTGCGAGCTTGGGCTGTCATCGGACACGGGAGAAGGGTAACGGCCGCGCGTCTGCCGGTCCAACCGCCCAGAGCGGCTCAGGACATGCGCTTCTCGAAGTACCGCACCGACTTCCCGGGCCCGAGTTGGCGGTCCGCGAGCGGAGCCCACCCCATCGCAGCATGGAAGGCGAGCGAGGCCGGGTTGGGTGGGTCGATGTTGACCTCACAGAGCACCCGCTGCGCCTCGGCCGAAGCAGCATGCGCCTCGAGGGCCTCGTAGAGCCCCCGCCCAACGCCTCGCCCCTTCGCTTCGGGGACCACGATGACACGGTCGACGTAGCGAAAACGCTCGTAGCGCTCGGACAGCCAGCGGTAGTTCGCGCTCTCATAGCTCGCGCCCGGGCCGTAGACCACCAGCACGCCGGCCCGCATCTTGCCGACGGTCGCCACCCAACACCGCTCTGCGCCCTCGACGAGGGCTCGCAGGCTGGATGCGTCGTGCGGATTCACGGCAGGCACCGCGGCGTTGTTGACCCGCAGCAGCCACGCCATGTCATCGCGCTCGAGGAGACGGATCGACACGGGCTCGGAGTTGGACGCCACGGACCACAAGGTACGCTCTTGCGGCCGCCAAGGGTCTCCCAGTCGGCGGTGCGCTCTGGCACACTCCGCCGGTGAGCTCGCGCAGCCCGATAACGACCCACGCCCTCGACACGGCGCTCGGCACCCCCGCCCGAGGGCTGGGCGCGGTCCTCGAACGCCTCGACGGCGCAGACCCCCGTGAACTCGCGCGCGGGGTCACCGACGACGATGGCCGCATCACCGACTGGCTCCCGCCCGAGCCGATCGAGCCGGGGATCTACCGCGTGACGTTCGCGACCGGTGAGTACCTGGCGGCCACCGACCGCTCGGGTTTCTATCCGCGCGTCGTCGTCGAGTTCGAGATCACCGATCCCGCCGCGCACCACCACGTGCCGCTGCTGCTCAGCCCCTGGGGCTACTCCACCTACCGCGGGTCCTGATGGGCATCCTCGACGACGTCGCCACCCGGCTCGAAGCACGCGCCGAGCCACCGCCGGCGCGCACCAGCCCGGCCGACTCGGTCCACACGCTCTACATGGGCGCGCACAGGATCACGCCCGACGTGCACGCCCGCGTGGGCGACGAAGCGCGTGCCGCGTTCGAGACCCACGCACCCGATGGCGCAGCGCTGGCCGACGCGCTCGGGTGGTCGGACGACGCGTTGGCCCAAAGGGTTCACGGTCGCGTCGCGGAGAAGCTGGCCCGTGAGCCCCTCGAGGACCTCCGCATCGACTTCGAGGACGGCTACCCCGGTGGGCCCAGCGACGAAGACGCCCACGCGCTCGCGGCCGCCGACGCGATGGCAGCGGGGCGGCCTCGAAGGTTTGGCCTTCGCATCAAGCCGTTCACCGCCGGCCGGGCGCGTCGCTCGCTCGCAACGCTGGAACGCTTCTGCACCCGCCTCGCGGAGCGAGAAGGCCGACTGCCGGCTGGCTTCGTGATCACGCTGCCCAAGGCGACCGAGCCCGACCAGGCACGCGCGCTCGTCGAGGCCGCTGCGGCGCTCGAGGACAGGCTCGGCTCCGACGGCGGCATCGCCCTGGAGATGATGGTCGAAGTTCCCTGGGCCCTGTTCGACCCCCACGGTCGACTCACCTTGCCCGCCCTGGTCGAGGCCGCGGGCGAACGCCTCGTCGGCATTCACCTCGGCGTGTTCGACTACACCGCAGCCGCGGAGGTACCCGCGCCGCTCCAGGGCCTCGCGCACCCCAGCTGCGACTTCGTGCGTAGCTTGCTGACGGTCGCCTACGGGGGACGCGGTCTCACGCTGTCGTCGGGCTCCACCAACGTGCTCCCGACCGGAGACGACGTCCAGCAGGCGTGGCGCCGAAGCGCGGACGACATCCGTCACGCGCTCGAGCGCGGCTATCCGCACGGGTGGGACCTGCACCCGGCTCAACTGCCGGTCCGCTTCGCGGCCGTCTACCGCCACTACCTCGAGGGCCTCGATCGCGTGGTCGAGCGCCTCTGCGGCTACATCGAGGCAGGAGGCGCGGCCACCGACACCGCCGCCACGCTCGACGACGCGCCCACGTCCGCAGCGCTATGGTCGTTCGTTCGGCGCGCGATAACCTCGGGCGCCGTGGATCCCGCCTCGCTGCCTGCCCCGATCGCCCGGGACCAGACCGCCCGGGACCAGACCGCCCGGGACTAGATCAGCAGCTGCTGCAGCAGCTCGAACTGCTCCTGCTCGTGCGGGTCGACCACGCCGTCGGCTTCGAACAGCTGACGTGCGGCGTCGAGGAAGAGCTCGCGGTGCTCCGCGGGCACGCGGGTGGGGTCCACGTCTTCGGACGGCGGCGGCGAGCGAAGCCATCCGGCGATGAGCTCGCGATCCTCCTCGAGGTCGAGCTTCTCGACGAGCTTGTCGACGAAGTGCCGTTCTTCGTTCTGGACCTCGAGATCGGCCCACGCGAACGCGCACACGAACTTCATCAGGCGCAGCCGGTCGTCGCGGCTCAGGGACGTGACCATGGGTCCACAGTACCACGAAGGGCCACACCGATAGCGCTTCGAATGTGCAGCCGATACAGTCGCAACGGTGAGCGGAGCGCGAGCCTGCTGGGCCACCTTCGCGGCCGTGATGCTGCTGGCCGCGGGCGTGCTGCTGTGGGATCTCGGGGCGGGCGAGTGGCGAACCTGGGACGAAGGTCTGTACGGGCGCCTCGCCCGAAACGCCCTCGAACACGGCCAGTATCTGTACGCGGTCGACGAGTCCGGTGCGCTTTACGAGCGCTTCTCCAAACCTCCGATGAGCCTATGGCTCAGCGCCGCCAGCCTCTCGGCGCTGGGCACCAGCGTCGCGGCGCTTCGGACTCCCTTCGCCCTGGGCATGCTCACCACGGTGGGCTTCGCCTTTGGGTGGGGGCGGAAGATCGGCGGCCTGCCCATGGCCGTGGCGTGGGGCCTGGGCCTCGCGCTTTGTGCAGCGACGACCCGCTGGGGGCGGCACGCGTGCATCGAACCCCTGTTCATGGCGGGCCTGCTCGGCGGGCTATGGGCCTACCACTGTGCCGTCGACGCCCCGAGCACCAAGCAGCGAGCTCGCGCGGCCGCGCTCGCGGGGCTCGCCTTCACCTTCGCATTCATGACCAAGCAGCTCGCCGTCGGCATGGCCGTGCTTCCCGTCGTCGGGCTCGAGCTGTGGCGACGCGAACGCGCCGCGGTCGGGCGCCTCGCGCTGGCGCTCGGGCTGCCGGCGATCCTCGGCACCACGTGGTTCCTCCTGGCCGGCGCCGCGACCGACGGGGCGGTGTTCGACATCCTGCTCGATCGAGGCGTGGCCCAGCGCATGGCCGGCTACGCGCAGGGACAAAACGCGCGCACGCTCAACGAGCTCAGCGAGATCGTCACCGAGGCGGGCACGCCGATCCCCTGGTTCCTCGGCGCGGCCGGCCTGGCCATGCTGTGCGTGATGCGGCAGCGAAGCGAGCTGCGGACGCCGAGCGCCGAGCTCCTCTTGCCGATGTGGTTCGCCAGCAACCTGCTGGTCCTCGACACGGTGTCGCAGTCTCTACTGCCTTGGTATGCGCTTCAGATCATCGTGCCTTCGATCGGGGGCGCCGCGTGGCTCGTCGCCGCCACCGTGCGCCGGGCGGGGCGAAGCCCGCTGCACATGGCGCGCGCGGCTCTGGGGTGGCTCACCGTTGGCGCCATCGCGCTGGGCGCAGCCGAGTCGCTCGCCTCCCAGTTCAACGTCGCGCTCGTCGGCGGGGTCCTCTTGGTGGGCGCCTACGTGCGCAAGCCCGAGATGACCCGCGCGACCGCGCTGCTGGGCACCGTGCTGCTCATGATCGGCGCGCGCATGCGAGACCCCGAGCTCAACCCGCCGGACCAGCCGTTTGCGCCGCTGATGGAGGTGCTCGCCGATCACCCCAAGGTCGCCGTCGATCGACGCGCGGGGCTCGCAGAGCTCGGCTTTCGAGCGCTGTACGGGCCGCACGCGGTCGAGGTGAAGCGCGCACCATGGCCCACCACGGAGTATGACGCGTATCTGGTGCCACTGGTCGCGCCGGTGGAGTACGAGCCGCCGCAGGGGGTTCGCCTCTACCGCACGCCGGGCGCCGCGGCGTTCGTCGGCGACCTCACCCAGCCCGCCTGGACCGCCGAGACCCTCCGCGAGCTGCTCGACGCCGGACCGGTCACCTTCGAAGCCGAACACCTCGCGGCAGCAGGCTGGGCGACGACCCTCTCCAATGAGGAAGCCTCCGGCGGGGCCCTGCGCCGATACACGCTCTACCGCAACGAGACCCCGCCCAAGATCCCCCTGAGCATCGGCCCCAAGATCCGCCTGCCGCGAGGACGGTACACGATCGAGCTGTGGATGCAGTGGTCGTGTCCGGAGGCCTTCGGCGAACGCACGGCAGCGCTGGCGACCGCCTCCACCGAGACGCGGGAGCTGTTCCGCGAGAACCTGCGGTGCAGCGACGGGCCCGAGGTCCTCTCGCCCGTCCGCTTCGAGTTCGAGATCCGCAACACCGAGACGTTCAATATGCGCATCGGCTTCCGCTACGGCACCGTCGCACACGACCGCACCGTCCTCACGCGGGAAGACCTCGAGCCGCTACCGTGACGTCCGCTCGAGCTCGAACGTCAGCGTGACGTCGACCATTGCCGGCGCCTCGCTCGGAGCCGTGAAGCGCAGCCCCTTCGCCCCTCGCTCCAGGCAGTCCTCGACGGCGAGCGACTTCATCGTGGCCTTGGGAGCACCGACCTCCTCCACCTCGCCCTTGGCGTCCACGGTCAGCCGCAGGGTGATCGTGCCCTCGAGCGTGGGGTCGTCGGCCAGCGCGGCGAAGTAGCACATCCGTGCGTAGCCCGATCGCCGATCGAGGGCCTTCTGTACTTCGGCGCGATCGAGCGTGTCGGGGACCTTCGCCTTGCCCACGGAGACGGTTCCCCGCGACTTGTTCGTGCCGCCGGGTCCGGCCTTGGGGAACTCGACCTTGCGCGAGGGCGGGGCCTCACCAGGCGGCGCGGTCGCAATGTTCTCACCGAAGGCCACCCGCGGGAGCCAGCAGCGCGCAGGGTCGGGTGTGCACTGCGGACCCCGGATCTGCGACAGCGCGCGGAGCAGAACCTCGGCCGACACCTCCGGCTCGGTCCCGACGCGGACGCCCTCGATGTCTGGGTGCAGTGTGCGAAACGCCTTCGCCTTGTTGCGCAGGGCGACGTAGTCGAAGGGGTCTCCCCCCTCGGGGGGCGTGAGGTGCAGCTGGTCGGCGCCCACCTTCTCGGCCAAGTGAAACCCATCGGCGGCGATCGTCACTTCGGGAGCCCCGGGCACCGCCGTGGAGGACAGCGGAAGCAGCCCTTCGGAGGTGTCCGCGGCTCGAGCCACGAGCGCGCGCTCGCGGCCGACCGGGATCTGCCCGAGCACGCGCCGAATGCTGCCCGCCGAGACCGCCGCGTCGGGTACGACGAGGACGATGCCCTCGGTCTCGGCGACCGCGTTCGCGATGGGGGCGAGCGCCTTCGGGCTGGGTAGACTCCCCGCGTCGACCGTCACCGAGACCGCTGCCAGCCGCACCTCGGAGGTGGTGATGTGAATGACGACCGCACCCGTGGGGACCGGTGGCAGCACCGCGGGAACCTGCGGGACCCTCTGATCGTTCAGCGCGAGCGACGGTGCAGGCTCGGGCACGTCGAGCTTGGTCTCGACCGGCGCTTCTGCTGGCACGCCCACGTCCTGTTTGGCGTCTTGCAGCACACCGCCGCCCGACGTTGCGTGCGAGGCCTGGGCCGCAGGAGCCGGCGGAGCCTCGGAGGCACCGCACCCGACGAGCAACAACGCGAGGGCATGTCCGTGAGCACGGGGCACCGTGCAAACATATCGCTGACCCGGCGCTCAGGCACGCAGTACGTCGGCGATGCGCCCGTTCGTGCGGCTTCGCTCGAGCTCGGAAAGAAGGGCGGCCTGAATATGGTCTTCGGTGATGTCGCTTCGGTGCACGAACTCGATGCCGACGGACTCGGTGCCGTCCTCGTCGGATCCCGTACGAACGACGCGCGCGAGGATACGAACCTCGGGGTAGAGCGGCACACGCAGGATTACGACCATCGGGCAGCGTTCGTGCAGCGGAGGTCCATCGGTCAGCAGCGCGCCCGAGACGGACAAGTTGCGGACCCGGTACTCGTACATGCCCGCCCGCGTCTTCACGACGCAGTGGGTGTCACTGTCGACGCGTGGATGCACTCGACGTTCGGGGCCGGAGGAGGGGGAGGGTGCTCGAGTCGGATCTGCTTGGGTGTCCATGGTCATCGCTCGCTCCGCAGTTGCGCCACTACGCGGCGCCTGCTCTTCACACATCAGCCCAAGTCAGAGCGCGCGACCCACCATCAACTACACGGCCGGCGCTCTCTAGCGCCGATCGTACCAGGGCTGCTCGATGCTGTGTTGCAGATGGCTCAGCACGACGCGTGTGTAGATCGAACGGCCGCCCGGAAGGCGAACGGAACGCCACACGACCAATGTTTCGAGCCGCAACCGAGGGGCAAGAGACACGCCGCGACGGGGCGCTTGATTCATCCGTGCATGAGGCTCCGTCGGATCTGGCCGTTTCCCCACCGAGGTGGGGCAGCTAGACCCAGATCGTCATGAAAGTCTGCATCATCGGCGCTTCGGGAAAACTCGGTCAGTACATGATTCAACACGCACTCGACCGCGGATACGAGGTCGTCGGCGTCTGCCGCAGCCAGAGCGTTCACAAGCTCGGGCGTTTCGCCGGCCGGATGTCGGTGGTGGATGGACAGACGGACGATCCCGACGTCGTTCGCCGTGCGGTGAAGGGCTGCCAGGGCGTGCTCACGGTGCTCGTGCCGTGGGGCATGCAGAACTACGCGTCCGGAACCGCGCAGGCCGTGCTCGATCACGCCGAGCCCGACGCCCGACTGGTCTTCTCGTGCGGCTGGCACATCACGCGAGACGGCAAGGACGTCTACTCGACCGGCTTGAAGGCGTTGGTGAGAGTCGGGGGCTTCTTCGGACGGCTGACGAGGTTGGTCGACCTCGACGACCAGGTCGAGGCCTGCGACCGCATCTTCGCGAGCGACCGCGCGTGGACGGTGGTGCGCGGCAGCGACCTCGACGAGGGAGAGAGCGAGGGCCTGCCACTGTGGTCCGAACACGTCGGCGACCCCGTCCTGGCCAGCAACCGAACCCGCCGCACCGACTTCGCCGCCTTCATGGTGGCCGCGCTGAGCGACGATACGTTGGTCCGCAAGGCTCCCGCGATCGTCGGATGCCGCACGCCCTCGGCGCTCGCGCACGGCGGCGCGGCAGCGGCAGCCTCCTGAGCCGCGGTTCAACAAGCTCCACGTCGCGACGGCGTCGGCGATGCACAACGCGCTGTCGTCGACGCCGCTGTCGAGCGACGTCTCGGAGTGCACAGGCCCGTCGGACAGGTTCGCGAGGACTCCTCCACCGCGGGTGGGCTGCTCGACCTCCGTTGCTGGCTCGGCGGCGCTCGCTTCGGGGGACGCGTTGCCGCCCCCGGCCGCCTTGCTCGAAGCGCAGGCCGGCAGCATGAGAGCTGCGCAGAGTGCAATGACCCCGCGGGACACTCCGGCAGTGTACTCGGAGCGCGCCGTAGCTTGGCTCGCAATCAACGACGGCAGGAACGTGAGCCGAAAGCCGTTGATCAGGTGCGGTCCGTCCTCGTCCAAGTTCTCGATGCGCACGACGACGTCCTGGCCCCAGGTGCTGTCGAACTCGAACTGTGCCGTGGCGAGTGCGGCGGGGTCGTCGAGACCGAAGCCGTCGGCGCTCGAGCACGGTGGCGCGGCTTAGGTGTTGCAAGGCGCAGGCAGCGACTGTGGTGGCCACGGCACCGAAGGGTGGCCCGGAACGAGGGGCGCATCGAGCAGCCTGAGATAGGTGTAGCTGCTGTGTTGGACGCCCATCTGCGCGTACCACTGTTCGGACGTGGTGCCGGACGCGACCGGGACGATGGGGAGCTCGATCCGGGGGGAGGACGTCCCCGCCTGCACGAACTCTTTGCCATCGACGAGGAGCTCCAGAACATCGAGCGCGATGCGTGCCGACTCTGGGCACTTCAGGGGTCCGGCGGACGCGTAGGAGGCCCTGATGTCGGCAAGCCGACCGTAGCCCTTGGGGATGTTGTCGTTGACGTTGTCCCAGCGGACGCTCGTGGGCAGACGATCGGCAAAGTAGGCGGCGAAGTCGGCGGTTCCGGCGGTGGGGTTGGCGAAGGTGTGGGGCTCGACGGTGAGCGCTGGGAACGTCTCAGTGAGCCAACATGCCAAGACTTGGGCAGTCGCGGCTCCGAGGCTGTGCCCCGTGACATACACGGTTGCGCCTCGAGGCAGGGTGCCGAGAAACGACTTCAGCTGAGTTCCCGCGCCCGGTGAGCCTGAAGGCGGCCTTGCCTCGAGGAGGTGCTCGACGGCGTCTGCCCACCCCCGCGTAACCATCGGTGTCCCGTCGCGCACACCAGGCACTGCCGTCAGTTCGACGTCGACATCCTCGAAGATATCGGCGATCGACATGATGGTGCCGCGCACCGCGATGCAGTAGCGGCCCGATCCGTCTCCGACGACGTAGGCCAGGTTGCCCATGTGCGTCGCCTGCCCCCACCGCAGTGTCCATTCGTTCTGGGTCGCGAGTGACGCGTCGCAAAGAGCCCGCATCAGGTCGGCCTGGCTCTGATAGGCGAGCGCGGCGAGGGTGATGGCAACTTGGTCGATCGTGCTCTCGGTGGCAGGCATCAGGGTTGGAGCCCGACCCGGGCCGACAAAGATCACGGAGGATGCGTCGATTCACGTCGCATCTCGCCGGCGTCATCCGTCTTCAGGCTCACCCGACTCGCTGAGTCGGTCGAGGTCGGCGAGTCGACGCCGAAGCATCTGGGCCCGAGCATGCTGTTTGCCCCGTTCGGCGGTCTTGGCGAGGCGTTCGAGACGAAGACGCTGACGTTCGATCAGAGCCTCGCGCGCGTCCATGCCCTGCTGCTCGAGCCCAACCTCTGCTTCGAGTCGCCGCTGCCTAGGCGAGGGTTTCGGCGTGGGCGGCACGACCACCGCGCCTTCCATGGTGGCCTTGCCGACCAGCGTCGAGACGGCGAAGGCGTCGGAGACCTCGGTAGCACGCCGCGCCCGGGGCTCGCTCGGCCACACGAGCGCCGCTGCGATACCAAGCAACGCGATGCCACCGACTGCGTGTCTCAACCGCATCGTCGACGCCTCCATGGAGCGATGCGTCGGGCGGCGGCGCGGATGATCCGTGCCCGCTGCCGGCGCGTGATGAGCCCACGTCGCTGTGCCACTTTGCTGGCGAACGCAACGCACCGCAGGTACGGGCGCGGGCGAGCGTAGTCCTGCGCCTCACCGCAGACGAGGTCGATCAACTGCATGCCCGAGCAGCCGTTCTCGTCGAAGAGCACGCCCAACGGTGTGCCGGGGCAGAGGTCTTCCCCATCCCCGACCCCGTCCGCGTCGTCGTCCCCGTCGCAGACGTCTCCCTCCCCGTCTCCGTCGGTGTCCCCCTGATCGGCGTTGGCGAGCATGGGGCAGTTGTCGTCTCCGTCGTCGATGCCATCGTCGTCATCGTCCGCGTCACACGGGTCTCCCAAGCCGTCGAGGTCGAGATCGCTCTGGTCGTCGTTGGGGGCATCGACGCAGTTGTCCACATCGTCGATCACGCCGTCCATGTCGCTGTCTGCCTCGCAGAGGTCCCCCACCGCGTCGAGGTCGGCGTCAGCCTGGTCGGGGTTCGCGTCGTTGGGGCAGTTGTCGACGTCATCGCAGACACCGTCGCCGTCTTCGTCGCCTGTCACGTCGTTGCCGATGCACGCATCTTGGTCGTTGCACACATCGTCGAGGTCGTCGTCTCCGGTCGTGTCATCGCCCAGGCAGGCGTCGAGGTCACCACAGACTCCATCGCCGTCGTCGTCGTCGAGCGGGTCGAGCGGGCACAGGTCCGAGTCGTCACACGTGCCATCGGCATCGGTGTCTCCGGCCGCGTCGTCTCCCTGGCACGCATCGAGGTCGTCGCAGACCCCATCGCCGTCGAAGTCTCCGGTCGCGTCGTCTCCCTGGCACGCATCGTCGGAGTCGCAGATCCCATCCGCGTCGACGTCTCCCGTGTCGTCCTGTCCCGAACACTGGTCGAGGTCGTTGCAGATCCCGTCGAGGTCGGCGTCTCCCGTGACGTTGTCTCCCACGCACGCGTCGATGTCGTCGCAGAGGCCATCGACGTCGGAGTCACCCGTTGCATCGTCGCCCGAGCACTGATCCGCGTCTGCACACACGCCGTCGCCGTCGATGTCGTTGTCCGGGTCGTTCGGGCAGCCGTCCTCGGCGTCGCACAATCCGTCCTCGTCGCTGTCCGTACAGCCGCACGCCGCGGAGAAGGTGTGCCCCGAGAGCTCGAACGTCGCGGGGCTGACCAGGCAGGGGGCGGTGACCTCGAGGCGTTGCGATGCAAGCCCTGCCCCCGAGAAGTTGTAGTCGACCCCGGGTACGAGGTCGAGCGTCCCCGGACCGACGTACCCGGTTGTCGACGCACCCGACACGACCCACTCCAGGCCGAACGTTGCAGGATCGATGGTCACCGACACCGTGTTGAACGCCATCGACTCGGTCCCGCCCACCGCCGACTGCCCGTTGAAGACGTCGACGCTTCCGTCGGCGAGAACTTGCATGAGGAAGTTGTCCAGCGTCCCCACGATGACGCGGAATGGGACACCGAGGACGAACGTCGCCGTGCCGTTGCCATACTGGACCGTGGCCGGCTCGCCCCGACTGATACTCCACCGCCCGATGAACGCGCCCGCGTCGACTTGAACCTCGGCCGTCTCGAAGTCGAGCGTACCCGCGCCGCCGATCGCCGAGACGCCGTTGTCCACGGTCACGTTCGCGCTCGCGTCAGCCCGGACACCAAAGATGCCCGCGCTTCCCACGTGCACGTTGAAGCCCACACCAGGCACGAACGTCGCCGTCTGAGGCCCCGAGAGGTAGCTCGCCGGCTCTCCCCGCGAGACGTGCCACTGCCCATCGTAGGCGCCCGGGTCGACTTCGACGTCGACGGTGTTGAACGTCAGTGAACCCAGCCCCCCCACACCCGACACCCCGTTTTCGACCAGCACCTCCCCTGCAGCATCAGCCCGAATCACCGCGGTACCGACCGAGCCGATGCGCAGACCGAAGCCGACCTCGGGGACCAGCGTGGCCGTGGCCGCGCCGGACACATAGCTTGCCGGGTCCCCCCGCGAGATGTGCCAGAACCCATCGAAGTCCGCCGGGTCGACGTCCACCTCGACGGTCTCGAACGTGAGACTCGAAGGCCCACCGGTGGCCGCGTTGGGCGTCTCGGTGACCACCTGTCCCGTCTCGTCGGCCGTGATGGTGATCGCGCCGATGCTGCCGATGTTCAAGCGAAACGCCACCCCTGGCACGAGGGTCGCGGTGGAGGAGCCGAAGAGGAACGTCGCCGGGTCTCCACGCGAGATCGACCACTGGCCCGAGAACTCTGCGGGATCGACGACGGCCTCGAGGGTGTTGAACACCAGCGAACCCGAGCCCCCAACCGCCGAGATCCCGTTGTGAACGGCGACCGAGCCCGCGGCGTCGACGGTGACGACGAAGTGTCCGACCGACGCGACCCGAATGACGTGGTCCCCCGTCGGCAGGTCCACCGTCTGGGCCCCGACCAAGAACCCCCCGGAGTTGACCCGGTACTGCCCCGAGAAGGCGCCAGGGTCGATCACCACCTCGTGCGCATTCGCCTCGCGGCCAAGAAGAAGCAGCGCCGCCAACGTCAGACCCGTCGCGCCCCAAACCAGTGTTCGTTGAATTCTTCGTTTCATCCAGACCCCGACGGCTCAGGTGCCGCCGAGGTGGGTAGTGACGCGATGCGCCAGATCCGTCGCTTCCGGGCGTCGATTCTTCGATTCTTCCCGCCGGGCCGCGCAGATGCCTCGTCCGAGTCCCTCAGCCGGCCCCGAGGCGGGCGACGCGGTGGCACAAGAGGACGAGCAGGTCTCTTGCGACGGCGCGTTGCAAGAACACGTGGCCGCTGATGGCCCATGCAGCGTCTTCGGGGAGCAGGTCGTGGACCAAACATGCGTGCACGAAGCGGCGGCGAATCGACGGCCACATCCGATACGCAAGGGCCTCCAACCAAAGCACGAGCATGCCTGCAAACAAGGCTCCGAAATGGCGAGCCACGATTCCGAGCATCGACGTATCGGAGGGGTCGTCGGGCATGGCCAGAACGAGCACCGCCGTGGCGGTCGAGAACGCGAGGATCGCGAAGGGGGTTGTCAGCGGCCGGAGTACTTCTCGAGGCGTCGCGTCGGTGTCGACCGAGACGCTCGCCGGATCTTCGACGAGGTCCTCGTAGTCATCGAGTAGACCGAAGACGTACGGCCCCAGCGCGCCGTGGTTGCGCAGGATCGCGATGAGCACGTCCCACGCGGCCGCGGGATCTCGCCAGTACCACCGCCCGAGTGCACGGGCCAGGCTGCGCCGTCGTTCCCCGACGACAACCGGGTTCTGTACGATGATGTCGAACAGCGGCTTCGGCAGCTCGCAGTGAGCCAAGAGATGCTCCCAGTCGCGTCGAATGACCAAGAGCAGCCCCATCTCCACGTCGGTCGCCTCGACGAGATCGGGGTGGCGCGCCTGAAGCTCGTCGAACGCCGAAGGGCGCGCGAGGATGGCGACCTTCGCCACGGACGAGGTCACGTGTGTTGCGGACCCGTCGAAGTCGTCGAGCAGGACGGTGGCCCACTGAGGGGCGGTGACGATCTCGAGCGCTTCATCGATGCGACCGTGCTCGAGCGCGTCGCGGACGACTTCGACGGACGTGCGGGGCGCGGGCTCGGGCGAGCTCGAGGGCTCGGGTTCGACAGCTGTGACGTCTTCGAGCCGCTCCGCCACCAACGCAGCGAGAAGGTCACCTCCGTCCGAGAACGCCGTCGCCAGCTCGAACGCCGCGCGCAGCCGCTTGAACCCCTCCGGGTCGCGGTCGGGCTTCGTGGTCTTGAGCCGCTTGTGGTACGCGCGCTTGATCGCCTCTGCGTCGGCGCCCAACTCCAGGCCAAGCACCTCGAGGGCTTCTTCGACCGTCATCGCGCAGCGTCCTCCACGGGTGCAGACGCGGGTCCCAGCCGTGCGAGGCGGCCGACACGGAAACCGAAGTCCAAGGCGATGTTCTCCCCCAGCGCGCGCCGCAGTCGTCTGCAGAGCCGCACCCGACGCGCGGCGACTTCCGGGGGTTCGTCATGCGCGAGGCAGGACGCGAGGTAACCGGCGTGGACCTGACTGCTGTTGGCGGGATGGCCGAGCAGGAAGAGTAGCCCGACGGCGAGTACCAAGGCGCCCACGATTCGGTCCACGATGGGGCCGGACGAAATCGCCGAAATGACGAGCGCCGCGGCTACGACGATGAGCGGGGTCCACAGGGTGGCAAATCGAATCCGAGCGGAGGGCGTGGGCTGGCGCTGAAGCGGGATCGGTCCGGTCGAGGGCACGTATTCGTCGAACGCACGTACCTGCTGGTAGAGGAACGATGCCACCGCCGGGTAGTCCTCGAGCAGCCCGACGACCGCCGCCATCGCACTCGGACGATCACGCCAATACCAGCGAACGAGACCGCGTGCGAGGGAGAGTCGGCTCGCCTCGTCGACGATGACGCATTTGGCCACGAAGGCCCGCACCTCGGGCGGTACCGACGACGCTTGCAGAAGTCGCTGCCACTCCCGACTGATGCCGAGCAGAAGCTGGAGCTCTGGGTCGTTGGGCCGAAACACATCCGGGTAGACCGCGGCGACGGCTTCGTACGCGGGGCGGTGGTCGAGGATCGTGGCGATGCCGGTGCGGCGGGTCGCCTCCGCGTACGCACCGCCAGGATCATCGAGCAGCGCATCAGCCCATCGGGTGTCCATGACGGTCGCGTGAGCTTCGGCAAAGCGTCCTTCGTCGAGGGCGTGATGCACCGCGACCGCGTTGAGCGTGCGCTGAGTCGTCAGACGCGGGGAGGACCACTCCGCAGCGGGCTCCTCGAGCGCAGGTGCGTCCGACGTCGCGACCTCGAACGCCGCGCGCAGCCGCTTGAAGCCCTCCGGGTCACGGTCGGGCTTCGTGGTCTTGAGACGCTTGTGGTACGCGCGCTTGATCGCCTTTGCGTCGGCACCCGGGCTGAGCCCGAGGAGTTCGAAAGCGGTCAGGCGATCCATGTCAGTTGTGTTCGAAGCGGTCGACGATGGCAAGCAGACGCCCGCGCCCCTGGCTGATCAGCTTGCCGTCCTGGGTCTCGAGGCAAGCCCGGAACGCACCGATGCACTCTCCGAGCATCGCTCGGGGCTCTCCAGTGATGGTGGCGAAGAGGGCCTCGGCCCGCTCGAGCGCGGCGACGTTGGGTAGAGCCTCGCGAGGGTGAAACTTCAGCGACGCCATCGCGGCGCGTGCCCTCTCCACCTCTGCCTTGGACATGCCCCGACCCGACCGATCGATCACCAGGACGTGCGTCTTCCCGGTGCTTCGCACGGTGGTCTCGATCTCGAGGAGCCCGTTGAGGTCGTAGGAGAAGCGAACCTCGATGGGCTGCTCCCCGGCAGGGGCGGCGGGAATGCCCTTGACGGAGTACTCCCCAATCTTGGTGTTGTGCTCGCACAACGCGTGCTCGCCCTGATAGACCTGGAACGTGACCTCTCGCTGTCCGTCGTCGAGCGTCGTGAAGACGTGTGAGCGACTCGCAGGCAAGACGGTGCCCCGCTCGAGGATCGCTGCGAACAACCCCCCCACCCGATGCGAGCCGTACTCGCCGGTGTGGTTCACCCCGAGGCTGAAGGGCGCGATGTCGGTGACCACGAGGTCCTCGACCTGGGCGTCGTCGGCCTTGAGCGCAGCCTGAACTGCAGCGCCCATGGCCACCGCTTCGTCGGGTGGGAGCTCGCGGACCCCGGGCTTGTTGAAGATCGAGGCGACGAAGTCGCTGACGATCGGCATGCGCGTGGCGCCGCCGACGAGCAGGACTTGGTCGACCGCGCTGCGCATCCAGCCGGCGTCCTTGAGCGCCTGACGGACCGGGGTCTGCATGCGAGCGATGAGCGGGGCCCACCACTGGTGCACCTCGTCGCGGTTCACCTCGAGCGTGAGAGTCGCCGCGGCGGGGCCCACCCCGGTCACCACGACCGCGGCGTCTCGCGCGTCCGTGAGCCCCCGCTTGGCGCGCTCGCATGCAGCACGGAGCTTGGCCGAGAGGTCCTCATGGGCTCCCAGGTCGATCGCGTCGCTGGCGAGGAAACGTCGCCTGCACTGCTCCATCATCACCTCGACGAAGTCCTCACCGCCCAGGCGCGCGTCACCGGCCGATGCGATGATCTCGATGATGCCGTCGGTGACCTCGAGCACCGAGACGTCGAACGTACCGCCGCCGAGGTCGAGCACGACGAGCCTGGCTTCGCTCTGCGGGTTGCCGAAGCCGTAGGCGAGCGCGGCCGCCGTCGGCTCGTTGATGATGCGCTCGACGTGCAGCCCAGCGATCTCACAGGCGGCCTGAGTGGCGCGTCGCTGGTCTTCACCGAAGTATGCCGGCACCGTGACGACGGCTTCGACGACCGGCTGTCCGAGGTGCTCTTCGACGCTTTGGCGGATCTCGGACAGCACCAGCGCGGACAACGACTCGGGGCGCATGGTCTCGCGTCCGAGTGTCCACGTGCGCTCGGTACCCATGTCGCGCTTGAAGTTGCACACCGTCTCAGCCGGGTGCGTGACCTCGCGCGCCTTTGCGGCCGCACCGACGAGCACCCGCCCTTGGGTGTCCACCGAGACCGCGCTGGGCGTGAGCCGCTCACCGAGCGGGTTGGGAATGATGATCGCCCTACCGTCCATGAGCACCGACGCCAACGAGTGGATGGTGCCCAGGTCGATTCCTATGCGAACGCCCGCATCCTCGCGAAGGGTCACGGCGGGAGTATACCCGCGCGGCCCAGATACAGAGGGAAAGCGCCTGGGCAGCTGCCTCCTGGCGAGCTGACGAACGAGTGCCAGAGTCGGCCCGCTGCCAACGCTGCACCAGTCTCTTCCCGGGAGTCAGCGTAGGGCCCAACAGGCCCAGTGGTCCATGGTCAATTCTTCGAGTGCTGCTCGGCCGGTCCCCCTCGGCTCAGCGTGGCCGCGAGATCCGACCGCGTCTGCGTACCGGTCTTTCGCAGGACCGCCGCGACCTGATTGGCGACGGTCCGCACGCTGCTTCCGCGGGCACGGGCGATGCTGGCGTTGTCCTTCCCGGCGAGAACCATGCGCACGACATCGCGCTCGGACGGCGTCAGGCGCTCGGCGAGGGCCGGGTCGAGGTCGGGCGCGGCGAACGCCTCGAGACCGGCGGCTTCGTTCACGGTGAAGCGGCGACTGTGCCCGTGCTCGATGGTGGCGCGGACCGATGACAAGGCGGCGCGGTTGGGCACGCCGAGCTTCTCCAGGGCGTTGGCCAGGTGCGTGCCGACGGTCGACAAGGCGATGCCGAGCTCGTACGCCACCTCATCGTTGCTGCGACCGAGCGAGGCGAGCAGCGCGACTTGGCACTCGCGCGTGGAGAGGCCCAGCGCAGACCGAGCCGGAAGGTCGTTGCGGCACGCCACCACGTAGCGCCGCCCGTCGCCATCGAAGCGATCCACGAGCGACCACCGCCCCGCGCACAGGCCCCGCCACAGCTCGAGCGACTCGTCGGGCTCGCGCGTGGACAACGAGCTGCGGGCGCGATCGAGCGTGCGCACAGCCTCCCGCAACGACGCCCGTCCCGCCTCGCTCGCCGCGGGCCCCTCGGCGTACTCGACGCGACCGTCCGTCGTCAGCAGGGCTTCGACGTACGGGCGACGCTCATCGGTCGCCGCTTGGTCCGGAGTCTCCGCGACGACTCGGCGAAGGCGGAGCGCGTTCGCGAGGTGGCAGCTGAGCAGTCCCCAGCGGCGCTGTTCGGTCGGCGTTGGTCGGCGGACGCTGTCGAGGCAGCTGAACAGAACCGCGACCGTGGGCCCGCCTTCGTGAACGTTGACGCCGACGCCGTCCTTGAAGCCAAACCCCTCGTAGTACTCGGCGACCGTCGCCGCCTCCTCATGCTGGCCGAGTTCGGTCAGGCCCGTGACCGCCGAACTCACGCGGACCGAGCGATAGAACCGGTCCAGTCCTTCGGGGTTCTCGGCGCCGCGACGCGAGGTCACCTCGACGATGGATTGGTCGGGGACGCTCTGGCCCGCGTGCGCGATCGAGGAGACCGACACGGCCTCGGGCGAGCTGTGCACCGTGAACGCGGTCGCGCCGTACCCGTCACCGAGCAAGCCCCACGTGGACTCGGCGACCCCGGCCACCCACGCTTGCTCCGCCGCCCCGATCCGGTAACCGGCCTCGACGACATCGAGCAGGCGCGTCCTCTTCCTACGGGCGGGCATCCCCGGGAGTGTATCCCCCCCATCGTCGCGAGCGCGAACCGCCCCGACTCATCCGGGGCTCAGCACGAACGGATAGGTCACCTTCACTTTGCCACCACCTCGTGGCTTGGGAAACTTCCAGCGCGCGACCGCCTTCGTGATGCACAGGCCGACGCCCCCATCCGACACCGTGGTCTGGCCGAGCTTCACCTTCGCAACCGTTCCACTCGCGGCGATCGTGAACTCCACGGTGACGCGACCCTCGAGGTCGGGGTCCTTCACGAGGCCCTGGTTGTAGCAGTGGCGGACCTCGTTGATGTGAGCACGGACGATGCGTCGGATGACGTCCCGGTCGAGGCCCGTGGTGACCGTCGGCTTCGCCTGACGAATCCGAGGGACGCGGCTCCCCGCTCCCGAACCAGCGTTCGCATCGAGTCCCAAGCCCGAACCGCTTCCACGACCGATCTCGATGAACCCGGCGCTGCCCTCCAGCGCCCCGCGCAGCTCCGCGGCGCCGTCGATGGGATGCCCGTCAGTGTCGAATCGAACCGCCCGCATCGCCAACGCACCCGGCCCGGGCGGGCGGGTGTCCCGGCTGGCCAGGCCCAGCAACGCGAAGCGGCAGGCTCCCGGCTCATCGGCGCATCGGGGTCCGCGGAGTTGGTGCAGCGCTTCGAAGAGCACCTGTGCTCGCATGAAGTCGTCCACCCCGACGGTGAGCTGGTGAAGTCCACCGGCGTGGGACCACGCCTCCTCGGCCACCGCGGCCCAGTCCTTGGCGTCCTCGAGGCGGATCATGGATTCGCCGGGCGCGCCCAAGGCCGACGCCCGAATGGGGATCCAACCCAGACTCTCATCGCCGTCGCGCGCGACGAGCCCCACGACGCTGCCTCCGCTCGCCGCCGCGGCGTTGACGAGATCGACCACCGCGCCGGCGCGTGCATCCGCGTCGACGAACAGCGCGACGGGTCGGCTGGGCGAACCCGCGACCGTCATCGCCCGCGCCAGGTCGAGCTGCCCCTGCCCGCTCAGCCAACCGTCATCGAGCGTGGCCACCGACGTCCGTCCCACGTCGACCCCCTCGCCGTCGAGCGTGATGCGCAGCGCGCCCCCGGGAACCTTCGGCAGTCGACCGACGAGCGCGGGTAGACGCTCCCGAACGTCGGCGGGGACGTCGGCGATGCTCCGCTGCGCGGCGGGAGCAGAGGGTGCAGGGCTCGCGGGTGCAGACGGGCCGGGCGCCGGCTTGCAGCCGACCACGAGGAGACCGAACGCCAGGAGACCGACGCAGCGCATGCCGCCAGTGTAGCGAGGTGCATCGCGCCAGATGTGCCCGGAGCCATCGGCGCCATCGCGAGCAAGCGGCGATTCAATCGCCGTCAGCCGTAGTATATTTCAAGCCCCCATGGTACTGTAGGAGCTCGAATTCAGATCCCGTCGCACTCGCCGTTGCAGTTTCCAAGGCGAACGACCAGACTTTTTGCCGTGGCACGGTCATTCGGCTCCCACTACGTGGTCACCGCAAACACCACCGACGCGGGCTCTCCCGTCTACCTTCGGGCGGACGCGAGCTGGTCGGAGTCCCTGCACGACGCACATCCGATCGTCTCCGAAGAGGAGCGCGACGCGTTGCTCGCCCAGGCGAGCGCGCAGGAGCGGAAGGTCTGTGACCCGTACGCCTTCAAGGTGAACGTCGAGGATGGCAAGGCCGTCGCCACCACGGCGCGCGAACGCATCCGTTCACAAGGCCCGACGACTCCGCTTCGTCGCCCCGACGCGACCCAGGGATAGAGACATGTATCAATACGACGCACACGACCAGAAGATCGTCGAAGAACGCGCCGCGCAGTTTCGCGGACAAGTGCAACGACGGCTGGCCGGAGAGATCACCGAGAACGAGTTCAAGCCCCTGCGGCTGCAGAACGGGCTGTACATGCAGCTGCACGCGTACATGCTTCGCGTGGCCGTTCCGTATGGCCTGTTGAGCTCGGCCCAGCTCCGCGCGCTGGCGAAGATCGCCCGCGACTACGACAAGGGCTACGCGCACTTCACCACGCGGCAGAACGTTCAATACAACTGGCCCGAGCTCGAGGACGTACCGGCGATTCTCGACCTGCTCGCGTCGGTGCAGATGCACGCGATCCAGACGAGCGGCAACTGCATCCGCAACACGACCTCCGATCCGCTGGCCGGCATCGCAGCCGACGAGATCGAAGACCCACGCCCTTACTGCGAGCTCATTCGGCAGTGGTCCACGTTCCACCCCGAGTTCGCGTTCCTCCCCCGCAAGTTCAAGATCGCCGTCACGGGCTCGGCGACCGACCGCGCTGCCGTCCGCATCCACGACATCGGGGTCCGCATCGTCGAGAACGACGCGGGCGAGCGTGGCTTCGAGGTTCTCGTCGGAGGGGGCCTGGGCCGTACGCCCCACATCGCCAAGGTCGTGCGGGACTTTCTGCCCTACGAGCATCTGCTCTCCTACTTGGAGGCGATCCTGCGCGTGTACAACCGCTACGGTCGCCGCGACAACAAGTACAAGGCCCGCATCAAGATCCAGGTCGCCGAGTGGGGCGTCGAGAAGTTTGCCGCCGCGGTCGAGCAAGAGTGGGAGTCGATCAAGGACTCCGCCACCACGCTCACCCGCGAGGAGATCGATCGCATCAAGGGACGCTTCGTCACGCCGCGGCTCGAGGAGCGACCCAACGAGGACCTCGATGCCTTGGCGCTCACCTCGGGACGCGAGTTCGCTCGTTTCCTCAAGAACAACCTGCGGCCGCACCGCGTCTCGGGACACACGGCCGTGGTGATCTCGACCAAGCCCAAGGGGCGACCGCCCGGTGACGTCAGCGACACCCAGCTCGACGCACTGGCCGACCTCGCGGACGAGTACGGCTTCGGCCACGTCGTCGTCATGCACGACCAGAACGTGATGATGCCGAACGTCAAGCAGACCGACCTGCCCGCTCTGTATGCGGCGCTGGAGAAGTGGGAGCTGCACACGGCCAACGCAGGTCGAGTCACCGATCAGATCTGCTGCCCCGGCCTCGACTTCTGCAACCTGGCCAACGCCCGCTCGATCCCGATCGCCCTGCGCATTGCCGAGCGCTTCGACGACATGGACTACCTCGACGACCTCGGGGACGTGACGATCAAGATGTCCGGCTGCATCAACGCCTGCGGACACCACCACGTCGGCAACATCGGCATCCTCGGCATCGACAAGGCCGGGGTCGAGGCCTACCAGCTGATGCTCGGTGGGGACCCCGGCGACGACGCGAGCCTGGGGAAGATCGTGGGCCGTGCGTTCTCCTCCGAGGAGATCGTCGACGCCATCGCCACCGTGCTCGACACCTACGCCACCGGCCGCGAGAGCGCCGAAGAAACCTTCCTCGACTACTACCGCCGGGTCGGCATGGGCCCGTTCAAGGACTCCCTGTATGGCACTGATTAAGAACGACGCCGTCGCCCCACCCGAAACCTGGACCGCGCTCGACTCCGATGCGGCGGTCCCCGCCGAGGGCAACGTGCTCGTCAGCGTCGAGCGATGGCTCAACGAGGCCGACGCCCTCCGCCAGCGCGGCGCCCAGGTGGGCATCCTCGTGCAGCCGGGCGACGACGTGCTCACGCTCGTGGGCGCCCTCGATGGCGTCGCCCTGGTCGCCGTCGCGTTCCCCAAGTTCACCGAGGGGCGCGGGTACTCCTCGGCCCGACTCTTGCGCGACCGGCTCGGCTACGAGGGTGAGCTGCGAGCCGTGGGCGACGTGTTGCCCGACCAGGTGTTCTACATGCGCCGCGTAGGCTTCGACAGCTTCGAGCTCGCCGAAGGCAAGTCGCCACAGACGGCGATCGAGAAGCTCGAGGAGTTCTCGGTCACGTACCAAGCGGCCGCAGACACCGACAAGCCGCTCTTCCGCCGCGTGCAGCGGCCGAGCTGACCGGCGCTACTGGCAGAGCCACAGGTGCACGGCGTGCGCCTTGTCGAAGTACTCCGACCCGGCGCAGTTCCTGCCGTCCCAGATGTCGAAGTGGCCGGTCGCGTCGGACCAGCCGCGGACGTCGAACATGATGACGCCCTTCTTGCCGTGCACGTCGTTGCGTCCGGTGCCGTTGATCTCGGGGCGCTTGTACGCCTTGTCTAGATACGGCTTGAACTCGGCGACGCGGAACGCGTAGCGCTTGTTGTTCTTGCCGTAGGTCGTGGTGAGCCCTGGGTAGTTGGCGGGGATGGGTGAGCCGGCCTCGTTGAAGCTGTGGCTGACCCGGATCACGCACGTGTTGGTCACCCACGCACCCCCCGCGCCTCCACCGATGAATCGTTTGACCTCTTCGGAGCTGCCGGTCGGGTAGTGCTTCCAGAGAAGATCGAAGGGTGGCATCCGCACGCCGGCTAGTGTGGTCCAAGAACGGACACAAGCCCACATCATTCCTCGATTTCGGCCCCGTACGGCGTCGCACGGCTCTTCGAGGTGACCCAGGACCAGGACTGCGCCGGTCGCGAGGACCTTCGGTCAGGGCTTCCCCTGGGGCAAACCGTGGCACGCGATCCAAGCGTCCGCGCGCTCGAACGCGTCCTCCACCCAGCCCTCGGGGAGACTGTCGAGCGGCATCTGCAGCGGCGGGCCATCGAGCAAGCCCGGCATGAAGTTCGCGGCGGCCTCGTCTCCCGCCTTGGCCGCGAGGCGAAGAAACGCGACCGCGGACACGTAATCCTCACGCTGAGACTCCTCGGGTGCGCCGGCAGTGAAGAGCGTACCGAAGAGCGTGCGACCGTAGAGCGACTGCGCAGGCACGCTCCCGTTCTCGGCGGCGATCTTCAGCGTGTCCATCGCGGCACGCAGCGGCGCCTCCTTCATGTGTTCACCATCCCGGGCACCTTCGAGCTGCGCCGCGCCTTTGGCGTAGGTCTCGGCGACCACGTCCGCTTCGACCAGCGGGATGCAATCGGACGACGCCGCCGGCTCGTCTTTCGCGTCCTCCTCATCGGGGGTCGCGGAGCGAACATCGGCGGCGTCGGGCGGTGCGTTCGTGGGTGTCGTCGGCTGCGAAGCGCAGCTGCAAAGGAGTACGAGGCACGGCCACACCCGGAGCATGGCCTGAGCCTACGTCGCGAGGACTAGCGGTCCAAGCGGATGCTGACGCGACGGTCCTTCGACCAGTCCTCGGGGTCTTCGGAGGCCATCGACTCGCCGCGCGAGTAGGTGTCGAACCTCGACTTGGCCAGGCCGCTCTCGATGAGCGCTTCGCCCACGGCGTTGGCGCGGTCGAGGCCGAGCTCGCGGTTGTAGTACTCGGTGCCGCGCGGGTCCGCATAGCCGGTGATGACGAGGCGGTCGTCATCGAGCGGGCTCATTTGCAGACACAGCGCGAGCATGGTGAGCATGGGGTGTTTGCTCTCCTTGACCTTGGCCGAGTCGGTCTCGAACTTCACGCCAGGCTTGGGCAGGCCGCACGCGTCGGCGAGGGTCGGCTCGATCATCAAGGACACCTCGAGATCGGTCGGCGCAGGGACGGTGGCCGCGGTTGGCGGCACGGGCGGATACTCGAAGCGGACGATCTCGACCATCTCGTAGTAGCCATCTTCGTCGAAGTGCGGCAGCGCGGTGCCATCGTCGAGCTCCTCGCGGCTGAGGTCGCTCGCCTCTTCGGGGTCGGCGCCCACGATGGGGTCGGTGTTGCTCATGTACTCGGGGGTCACCGAGCCCTTGTCCGCCGAGCTACATCCTGCGGTCAGGGCGGCAATGGTGCAGATCGTGACGAAGTGGCTCTTGGACAGCATGCACTCGTGTGGTGCAGGAGCCGTGCCACCGCGGATCGCCGCAGAGGCCGTCCTTTCGTGCGCGATCGTGTGCACGACGCGAGCGTCTGCGCTCGGGTGTGCGAGCGAGCACCGGCACAGAAGGAACGTTGCACCAATGAGTGTTGGTACCGACCGAGCTCGTCTCGTTCCGACCGAAGTGGATTTTCCCTCGAACGGCCACCAAAGCGCTCTTGCGCTGCGATTCTCCTTTGCAGAGGTCGACACTTCAGACCACTATCCGAACGTCGTCACCCGAGGATTGGTCTCCATGAAGAACACGCTGCGATTGTCCACGCTCGTCTCCCTGGCCTCGTTGGTCGCCTGCTTCGACCCCAACGAGCCCATCGTACTCGGTGGCGCGTCGGACTCGAGCGGCACGACCTCGGCGAGCGAGACCGAGGATGGCTCGCAGTCGTCGTCCAACCCCACCGACTCGACGAGCACGTCGTCCGGCCCCTCCTCCGCGACCGGCGACACCACGTCCGCGGACGTCACCGGGGACTCGAGCGACACCAGCCCCACGAGCGCCGAGTCGACGGGCAGCGCCGACTACTGCGGCCTTCCCGAGCCCACGCTCTCGTTCGCCGAGCCGGAGGTCTACATGCAAGGAGGGAGCGCCGTGTCCATCACGCTGGCAGACATCCTCGGCAGCCCGGGGCCCGACATCATCGTGGGCGACCCCTCCGAGTCTCAGCTCATCATCCTCGAGAACAACGAGCTCTTGGCCGACTTCACCGTCGTTGCCACCCTTCCCCTCGGCCCCGATGGATGGCTGCCCGCGGTCGGGGACCTCACCGGGAACGGGCGCCCCGACCTCGCCGCTGCGACCGGTGATGGCGTGTGGACGTGGATCTCCGATGGCGACCAGCTCAGCGACGGCCAGTTTCAGACGACCACCCACGACCCCACGTGGGGCACGGTGATCGCCAACGTCGGCGGCTCGGCGTTCGCGGAGGTCATCGTTCAAACCAACCCTGGTGAAGGCGGCCGCTTGGAGGTCTTCCCGGGCCAAGGAGGCGGCGTAGGCTCGACCCCGACGGTCGTGCCGGGAGGCCGACGAACTCCGAGGATGCTCGCCGCCGAGCTCGACGGCGACGGCCTCGTCGACCTGATCGTCCCCCGCACCGACTCCGAGCAGGAGACGCGCATCGACGGAATGGACGTCCTGCTCTCACGCGGCAACGCGGACGCGTTCGACTTCGAGGTCCTCAGCTTCGAGACGGGGCCCACGCCGTGGGGCATCGCCATCGGCGACTTCAACGAAGACAGCTTCACCGACGTCTTGGTGGCCCACCAAGGCGCGTCCCCGGGCGACGGCATCGTCGACAGCGTTCAGGTCTGGCTTGGTGACGGCACCGGAGATCTCGCTGCGCAGCCCGAGGTCGACGTCGGCGACACCCTCGGATTCCCAGCCGTGGGGGACCTCGACTGCGACGGCCACGTCGATGCCGTCGTCGCGAGCGCGCAGGGCGTCTACATCTTGCGTGGCGACGGCACCGGTGCGCTCGCGCCCGCCGAGCAGCTCTTCGACGCGGGCGTCACCGGCTCGGTCGCCGTCGGCCAGCTCGACGCAGACGACCGCCTCGACGTCGTCGTCGGCATCGCCCCCGAAGGCCGCGTCGAGGTCTACTACGCGGACTGACGCGCGACGGTCGAGAGCTGAACCTCCGGTGCGGCCGCGCCGGCCGCAGATGGGGACATCCCCGAGGCGCTTCAGGCTCGCGCCCTGAGGACGTGACTTGGGAGACTTCGGCGACGACGAAGCGCGCGTGCGCCACCGCGGGGTGAAACCCGCGTCCGCTTGGGGCCCTGTGGACCCAACCCTTGGGGGCCGTTTCGTCTACAGTCCCGAAGCGAAATGGACTCACAGGGTGCAGAACCCGCGAACGGTGCAGCCGGAGCGGGTCAGTACAGCGTTATCGCGAAGCTGGGACAAGGCGGCATGGCGGGTGTGTACCTGGCAGTGGCCCGGGGACCGGTATCCGATTTCCACAAGCTCGTGGTGCTCAAGCGCTTGCACGAGTCGCTGCAGCAAGACGCGGGCTTCGTTCGCATGTTCGTCCGCGAAGCGAAGATCGCCGCGCGGTTGAACCACCCCAACGTCGTGCACACCTACTCGGTCGACATCGAGGCGGGCCAGCCCGTGATCGTCATGGAGTACCTCGACGGCGTGCCGCTCTCGATGCTCAGGAAGCGCCTGCGCGGCCGCCCGTTCGAGGAACGGCTCCCGATCCTCGGCGCCATTGCCCAGGTGCTCGCCGGTCTCCACTACGTTCACGAGCTCACGGACTACGACGGCTCCCCGATGGGTCTGATCCATCGCGACGTCAAGCCCGCAAACGTCTTCATCACGTTCGACGGGCAGGTCAAGGTGCTCGACTTCGGCATCGCCAAAGCGACCGCCCCAGGCCAAGACAACACCAACTCGCGCGTACTCAAGGGGACCGCCCGCTACATGGCCCCCGAAGCGGTCGGCGGCGGCTCGGTCGACCGCCGCGCAGACATCTTCTCGACGGGCGTCATGCTCTGGGAGGCTGCCACTGGGCTTCGCCTGTGGGAGGGCGACGAAGAGCTCCAGATCATCCGGCGACTGATGGACAACGACGTGCCGTCGGTCGACTCGGTCAGCCCCGACACGCCGCCCGAGTTGACGCAGATGTGCCGCCAGGCGCTGCAGCTCGCTCCCGAGGACCGACAACAGACCGCGGCCGAGCTTCGCACCGCGCTGCTCTCGTTCCTGGGCGACAGCGAGCTCGGGGATATCGAAGCCTCGCTGCGAGCGGTCATGGTCGCGGAGTTCTCTGAGCGTCGGAAGGAACGCGCAGCGACGATTCAGAAGCGGCTGGCCGAGACGTCCGAGACTTCGATGCCCGGCGCCGACGATGTCCGTACGCTGCCCGGCGGATCGTCGCGGTCCACGCTCGACCCGCTCTCTGCTCCGTCGGTTGCAGCGAGCGCCCCGCCCGAGCCCGCTCCTCGCCGCGGCCTCTCCAGGTTCGCCGTGGTGGGCCTGCTCTCGGTGGCGCTCGGTGGGCTAGGCATGCTCGCCTACGTCTCGACGCGGCCGTCGGCGGATACGCCTTCGCCCGCCCAGATCGACGACCGCCCCCGCTCGCCCGAGACCGCGCCCGAGGAGCCCTCTGCTCCCTCCGAGCCGACCCAGAACGTGGTCCCGGCGCCCGAGCCCGAACCCGCCCCTGCGCCCGAGCCCGAGCCCGAGCCCGAGCCGGATGCTCCGGTCGCGGTCGACGTCCCCGAGCCGTCCGAGAGCCCTCCCAAGGCGACTTCGCGCCAAGGACGGTCGGGGAAACGCCAACGACCCCGCTCGCCGAGCGGCGAACCAAAGCCCGAAAAACCCGCGCCCGAGCCTCCGGCCGCGCGCAACCTACAGCCTGGCGAAATGCCGACGAAGACTCAGAAGAAGAAGCCCGGACTCTCCTTGGACAAAGACTCGCCGTGGGGGAAGCAGCCATGAAATCGACCGCGCTCGCGCTGTCCCTCGCCGTCGGGTCCTCCGGCGTCGCCGTCCTGCCCACAGCTGCAGGCGCCGAGCCCTCGCGCCCCTCCGATCCCGCGCTCGATGCCGCGATGAAGCACTTCGAACAAGGCATCGCGCTGTACGAAGAAGGCGACTACGCGGCCGCCCTCTTCGCGTTCGAAAAGGCGTACGAGACCAAACCCGACCACCGGCTGCTCTACAACATCGGGGTCACCGCGCTCGAGCTCAAGGACTACGCAGCGGCCATCGACGCCTTGTCGAAGTATCTCGAGGAGGGCGGAGACGAAATCGCCGAGGATCGACGCGCCGAGGTCGAAGGCCAGCTCACGACGCTTCGCAGCCGCGTGGGCACCGTGACCATCGACTGCAACGTCGAGGGTGCCGAGGTGCGCGTCGACGGCAAGGTCGTCGGCACCACCCCGCTGGCGGGGCCCCTGACGCTCAACCTCGGTCCGCGCACGATCGAGGTCGTCGCCTCCGACGGAGAGCACGAGTCGTACTCGAGCGAGGTCGAGGTCGCGGGAGGTTCGTCCACCACGTTGGCCGTCTCTTTGTCGCGAAGGTCTCCTGCGCCTCCTCCCGCCGTCTTGGCCGAGGAACCGACGGAGCCCGAGACTGCGCCCTCGCGGTATCCAAAGCTTCGGGTCGCCACGTTCGTCGGTCTGGGCGTCACGGGGCTCGCAGGAGCCGGCCTCGCGGTCGCAGGCTCGCTGGCGCTCCGGGCCGATGACGACCTCCAGCGAGAGCACGACCGTTTCCCTGGAGATCCCGACGCGCTGTCGAACGCGCGCGATCGTCGAGACTCTCTCGTGCTGACCTCCAACGTGATGATCGGCGTCACCGCGGCGTTTGCCGCCGCGACGATTGGCATCGGCGTGGCCACGGTCGTCTCCAAGCGGCGACAGGATTCACAGCGCGCGCGCTTGCAACCCGGCGGCTTCGAGCTGCGCTTCTGAGAGCGAACCACATGAAACGCTACGAGATCGGACTCATCGTCTTGGCCCTCGGATCCGGGTGCGGATTGCTACTCGAAGCCGACGATGTGCAGTGCAACGAAGACTCCGACTGCACCGAGCGCGGCTTCGCGGGCGCGGCCTGCGAACAGAACGTGTGCGTCACCGCGACCCCGGACTCCGAGACGGAGCCCACGTCGACCGGAAGCACCGGCCCAACCACGGGTGAAGCCAGCACGACGTCGTCGGCGGGCGAGGACTCGTCCTCATCGTCGGGCCCGGTCGTCGGGGACGGTCCTTGGGACTGCATCGGTCACGTCGAGTGGGACGAAGAGGACGAGAACGTCCCCGCCGCGCTCGGTCTTCACTTCACCAACGGTCAGTTCCAAGACTTCGAGGGCGCCGAGCTCAACGCGTGTCGGCCACTCGATCTCGAGTGCGACGAGCCGCTGTCGACCGCTGTGTCGGGGCCTGACGGCGTCGCGTTCGCCGAGGTCTACTACGGGTTCGACGGGTACTTCCGGGCTCCCCCTCCCGAGTCCATTCCCGACGCCTACCCGCTCATCATCTTCGCCAACCCGCCCCCGTTCTCCGTCGAGACCGAGTCTCGGGGCGGAGACATCCTGTTCATCGAGCCCACCACGGTCGCCGCACTGGCGGCGGTGTCCGGCGAAGAGATCGTTCCGGATACCGGCTTCATCTTCTTCTCCGCCTTCGACTGCAACAACGAGCTGGCGGCCGACGTGACGCTCTCGGTCAGCCCGGTCGGCGAGTCGACCGTGGTGACCTACCTCGACGGGGGCTTTCCAAACCCCGAGCTCACCGAGACCGCAGAGTCGGGTCAGGGCGCGGTGATCAACGTCCCTCCGGGCTTGGTCGAGGTCACCGCCACCTCACTCGATGGCGGCAAGTTCTTCGAGGGCTCCGTCCTCGTCGAGGCCAACACCATCACGGGGCTCGCGGTCGTTCCGGCGCCCATGTAGACGGCATCGGGTGTTGCTGCGGCGCCTCGGATTCAGGGGTGCGGCGTCGGAGCTGAACCAACCGTGCTCAGCGGAGACTGGACGTTGACGACCATCGTCGGGTCGGCGACGAAGGCAGCGTCGAGCGGCGCCTTCAGGAACTGCGGCTCGATGATCGAGACGCTGCCCTCTGAAGCGTGCGCGAGGCGGCGCAGCTTTGCGGCCGCCGCGATCATCGTGCGAGCTCGCGACCGTCCGACAACCCCCGCGAGTTCCCGGCGATCGACGCCGATGAGATCGCCGTATGTCCTGACGCCGAGCTCGCTCAGGTTCGACAGCTCCCGTCGCGCCGCTTCGATCCGGCGCTTGGCGCTCGACGTGGCCTTGTAGCGGGGTGCGACGATGAACTGCGGATCGATGATGGAGACCACGTCCAGAGGGGTCGCGGGATCGAGCAGCCCTTGCGAACCCGCATGCGCTCGCGCGGCCGACTGAAGCGAGCGTGCCCGGCTTCGACCGAGAATACCGACCAACACGCGCCCAGACGCGGTCGCCAGATCCCCGTGGGTGCGTACTCCGGCGCGCGCGAGCGCTTCGAGCTGCGACTTGGCTTCATCTGGACTCACAGCGCTCGGACCCACGGCGGAGGCCTTGGCGTCGACCGCGGCCACTGTGGTGGTTGCGGGGAGCAGCAGTCCGACCAGGAGCGAGAGGTGCAGAACGCGGCGCGTCATGACCGTCCCAACGCGTGTACGGTGCGAACACCTCACCTGTGCGAAGTCTCCCCGCTGCGGGCAGCGTCAGCTCGCCCGAATCCGGGGGACCTCCCCTTCACCTGTTCCCTCGGCGGGCCTGGCCGAGGCTACGCGGGCCGGCTCCGGGCGGGGTGTGGACGCGACTTGCGTCGACCGACCCGCGCGTCCGAGCGTCGCTGCAACGCCCCGCTTGATCACGCGCCACAGGACCATGGACGCGGCGGCCCATTGGGCTGGCACCCGCGCGAGGTCGTCGAGTGTCAACGAGTTGCGATAGAGGAAGTGCTTCTTCGACAGCCGCCATCGGTACAGCCTGGGCAGCGCTCGCCGGGTCAGCCTCGGGGCGAGGGTGTCCGCCACCAAGGACGTGGCGTTGACGACGGGCATCACGAATCCGGCCGCGATCTCGATGGCCAGCAACGGCATGGGCGCGAGCGCGTCGTAGGGCCCGAAGCGAGAGAGCACCGCTTCGGCAGCGGCCGGGTTGGCGCCCACGCCCCGCGTCCGAAAGAAGCAGGGCCATAAGGGGAAGGTCCAGTCCTTGACGAAGTCGGAAGGCTTGGCGAGCGAGGTTGGACGAACCCGAGGCGTGCATCCGACGAGCTTCGCGACCGACATCATGTAGGCCATGTAGTCGACCAGCATCGTGTAGTTGGGCGTGAGGTTGAAACACGCCTCCTCGGCGGCACCTTCGGCGCGCGCGAGCGCAGGATAGTGCTCGGGTAGCTCGCGGTTGCCCAGGTAGAGCTGCGCGACGTAGCGGGAGACCATCTCGGCGCAGGCAGGGATGCCCCCCGAGTGCGGCCGGGCGAAGCCAACGAAGGCGAGACAGTCTCCAAAGTTGGGCGGAAAGCAGTGCTTGAACCAGGTGCGGGGGTTGGTCGTCAGCTGCGCATGGGATGCGGTGATCCACTCGAAGTCCAAGCCGAAGCCGGTGCAGGCGACGATCACGTCGAACTGTGCGTCGTGCGTCGCGACCTCGGTCGGCTCCGCAGCGGCGCCATCGCCCCCGCGGCCGAAGATCTGCGCGTCGTGAAAACGTACGCGCCCCCCGTCGACGGTGGCGTCCGGAGCGATGACGACGTCGAGCTGGTGGCGCGCTGCGGCGGTCAGCGTGACCCCAGACTTGGTCGGGACCATGCTGGTGTCGCTCGACCAGTAGTCGGCGCTCCAAGCCCGCTCGACCATGGCGCGCGCCACCCCTTGCATGGAGTCGGGGCCGTGCCGGGCCGCCATGTCCTTGGTCAGGCCGTGCAGGCCAGCAGACCAAACGCCCAGCGGAAGCGTGCGAACGGCCCGGGAGATCGTGATGCACTCGAGCAGCCCACTGGGCTTGTGGTGTTCGCCGAGATGCTCGCACTCGTCGTAGGCCGGGTCGTGCATGAACTTCTCGATGAAGCGGGGAGCGCAGTCCGGAAAGCGCCGGCCCCACACGGTCACGGATTCGGCCGTCCGGGCTGCAGAGCTCGCGACGTCGGCACCACCCTCGCCCATGCCCACGACGAGCACCCGCTTGCCACGAACCTGCTCCTCGCTGTGGTAGTCCGAAGAGTGCAGGAGCTGCCCCTCGAAGCGCCGAAGGGTCTCGGGGACCAGCGGCGTGTGGCTCGCCCCCGAAGCGACGATCAGCTTGTCGAACCAGCGGCTGCGCTGCTCGTCCTCGTGGGTCGAGCGCACCTCCCAGCGTCCCCGCTCGTGGTCGTAGTGCGCAGCGTCGACCCGAGTACCGAGCTCGATGTGCGGCCACAGCTCGAAGTGCTCGGCGTAGCCGCACAGGTAGTCGTAGTACTCGTGCTGAGTCCAGAACTTGGCCCCTTGGTCGACGTCGGGGGGCGGAAAGTCCGAGAACGCCATGAACACGCTGGAGATCGTCAGATGAAGGCCGTCGAAGGTGACCCCGGAGTCGGCCGCGAAGACCCCTCCGATGCTCGATCGAACGTCCACGGCGGTCGCATCGAAGCCCGCCTCCCGCATTTCCTTGAGCGCAGCGAGCCCCGAGGGGCCCGCACCGACGACGAGTACCTTCATCGACCAGGTCGATGCGCTCGACTGGCGATGTGACCGAGAAAATCCACAGACGCGAAGAAACCCGCGCCTTCGGGGAGGGCGCGGGTCTCTTGCGGGGAGGCCCAGCTCGCTGGGCTCAGGTGAGGCTCAGCTGCAGCCGCTGGTGGCGCCGCAGGTCATGCACTTGAGGCACGAGCCGTTGCGGACGAGGGTGAAGCTCTGGCAGCTGGTGCAGGCGTCGCCCTCGTAGCCCTGCATGCGCGCCTTCTGCACCTTGGCGCTGAGCTCGGCGGCGGCCTGCTTCTCGGCGCCGCGCTTGGCCTGGCGCGCCTCGACGACGTCGGCGCCGTTGGCTGCGCCCGCCGAGAGGGACGAGCGGTCTTCGAACTCGATCTTCGGCTTGCTGTCGGCGAGGAAGCCGGCGCTGTTGGGCAGGCTGGCCTCGAGCTTGAGCGGACCCGGCGTGACGTGCCGCTCTTCGACGACCTCTTCGGCGTAGTCGACGCCCTTGATCATCCCATCATTGGGGCCATCATTGGGGCCGGCCGAGACGCTCTCGCCCTTGCGATCGTCGCCGGTGGTGTCGGGCGCGAGGTCTTCGGGCGCGACGTGGGCGAGGTCGTGGCGGCCGAGGTAGCTGACCGCGAGCTCACGGAAGATGTAGTCGATGATGCTCGTGCACATCTTGATGCTCGGGTGGCCGTGCACCATGCCGTTGGGCTCGAAGCGCGTGAAGGTGAACGCTTCGACGTACTCCTCGAGCGGCACGCCATACTGCAAGCCCAAGCTGATCGCGATGGCGTAGCAGTTCATCAGGCTTCGGAAGGCGGCGCCCTCCTTGTGCATGTCGATGAAGATCTCGCCCAGCGTGCCGTCGCTGTACTCGCCGGTGTGGATGTAGACCTTGTGGCCGCCGATGACGGCTTTTTGGGTGTAGCCACCGCGGCGATCGGGCATGGAGCGGCGCTTCTTGAGGTAGCGCGTGATGACCTTTTCGGTGACCTTCTCGATGACCTGCGGCTGGCTGGTCGCGGCGATGGGCTGCTCGAACGCGCCGTCCACTTCATCGTCGTCGAGGTCGTCGGAGACCTCGTCGAGCAGCGAGGCCGACAGCGGCTGGCTGAGCTTGGAGCCGTCGCGGTAGAGCGCGATGGCTTTGACCGCGAGCTTCCACGACTGCTTGTAGACGTCCTCGACCTCGGCCACGGTGGCCGTGTTGGGCATGTTGATGGTCTTGGAGATCGCGCCCGAGAGGAACGGCTGCGCTGCCGACATCATGTGGACGTGGGCCATGGGCGCGATGAAGCGCGTGCCGTAGCGGCCACACTTGTTGGCGCAGTCGAAGACGGGCAGGTGCTCGTCCTTGATGTGGGGCGCGCCTTCGATGGTCATCGTGCCGCAGACGTAGTCGTTGGCCTTTTGCACGTCGTCGGCGGTGAAGCCGAGCTCGGCGAGCATGTTGAAGTTGGGGTCGCCCAGCTGCTCGTCGGTGAAGCCGAGCGTCTCCTTGCAGAACTCGTCGCCGAGCGTCCAACGGTTGAACACGAAGCCGATTTCGAACGCGGAGGCCAGCTCGGCCTCGACCTTTTGCAGCGCCTCGGCGGTGAAGCCCTTGGCCTTGAGGTCGGCGTGCGAGATGCGGGGGCTGCCCACCAGGCTCCCGGCGCCCTTGATGTAGCGGACGACGTCGTCGGCCTGCGCGCTGGTGTAGCCGAGCTTTTCGAGGGCGCTGGGCACGGACTGGTTGATGATCTTGAAGTAGCCGCCGCCGGCGAGCTTCTTGAACTTGACCAGCGCGAAGTCGGGCTCGATGCCCGTTGTGTCGCAGTCCATCAGGAGGCCGATGGTGCCGGTAGGCGCGATGACGGTGACCTGGGCGTTGCGGTAGCCGTGCTCCTCGCCTTGGCGCAACGCGCGGTCCCACTCTTGCTGGGCGGCACCGAGCAGGTAGCCCGGGCAGAGGTCTTGGGCGATGCCCACGGGCGGGGTGCTCAGGCTCTCGTACTCGTGCTTGGGCACGTCGTAGGAGGCGCGGCGGTGGTTGCGAATGACCCGCAGCATGTGGGGCCGGTTCTCTTCGTAGCCCGGGAACGGACCCAGCTCTTCGGCGAGCTCGGCCGAGGTGGCGTAGCAGGTGGCCGTCATGAGGGCGGTGACGCCACCGCAGATCGCGACCGCCTCTTCGGAGTCGTAGGGCAGCCCGCGGGTCATGAAGTAGGTGCCGAGGTTGGCGTAACCCAGGCCGAGCGTGCGGTAGCGGTAGCTGAGCTCGGCGATCTGCTTGCTGGGGAACTGCGCCATGAGCACGGCGATCTCCAGCGTGATGGTCCACAGCCGCGACGCGTGACGGATGGCCTCGACATCGAGCTCACCGTCGTCGGTCTGGAACTTCATCAGGTTCAGCGACGCCAGGTTGCAGGCCGTGTCGTCGAGGAACATGTACTCCGAGCACGGGTTGCTGGCGTTGATGCGACCCGAGGCCGGGCAGGTGTGCCAATCGTTGATCGTGGTGTCGAACTGCAGGCCCGGGTCGGCGCACGACCACGCGCCCATGGAGATCTTGTTCCACAGGTCGCGGGCCCGCAGCGTCTTGGCGACGCCGTCGTCGATGCGGCGGCGGAGGTGCCAGTCGTCGTCGTTCTCGACCGCCTCGAGGAAGGCGTCGGTGAGACGCACCGAGTTGTTGGAGTTCTGGCCGGCGACGGTGCCGTAGGCCTCGGAGTCCCAGCCGGTGTCGTACTCTTGGAACTCGATCACCTTGGCGCCCTGCGCTCCGAGCTGAAGCACGCGCTGGATGTAGTTCTCGTTGATCTGGGCCTTGCGAGCGGCTCGCATGGCCTTGCGCAGCGGTTTGTTGGCGGCCGGCTTCCAACGAAGCTCCTCTGCCTTTGCGTCCGTGACGTCGGCGTAGCTCCAGCCGGCCTGGAGGATGTTGTTGAGGTGCTCGTTGCACAGACGCGAGCCCGTGACGAGCGCGGCGACCTTCTGCTCCTCGATGACCTTCCAGTCGATGAAGGACTCGACGTCGGGGTGGTCGATGTCGACGACGACCATCTTGGCCGCGCGGCGGGTGGTGCCGCCGGACTTGATGGCGCCCGCGGCACGGTCACCGATGCGCAGGAAGCTCATCAGGCCGCTGGAGCGACCACCGCCCGAGAGGCTCTCGCCCTCGGCCCGAATGCGGGAGAAGTTGGTGCCGGTGCCCGAGCCGTACTTGAACAGCCGCGCTTCGCGGACCCACAGATCCATGATGCCGTTCTCGCCGACGAGGTCGTCGTCGACCGACTGGATGAAGCACGCGTGGGGCTGCGGGCGTCCGTAGGCGGTTTGCGAGCGACGCACGCGGCCGGTCTCGGGCTCGCAGTAGTAGTGACCCTGCGCAGGGCCGGTGATGCCGTAGGCCCAGTTGAGCCCGGTGTTGAACCACTGCGGGCTGTTGGGTGCGGCCCGCTGCGTGGCCAGCATGAACAGCATCTCGTGGTAGTAGGCCTTGGCCGAGTCCTCGTCGGCGAAGTAGCCGTGGCGCCAGCCCCAGTAGGTCCAGCATCCGGCGAGACGCTGGAACACCTCGCGGCTGTCGTTCTCACCCCGGGTGCGCTCGGCCTCGGGGAGCTCCGCCAGCTCCTCTTCGTCGGGCTCGGAGCGCCACAGCCACTGTGGGACGCCGGGCTCGGGCACCCGGCGAAGGCGGGTGGGGATGCCGGCCTTGCGAAAGTACTTCTGCGCGATGATGTCGACCGCGACCTGCGACCAGCCCGCGGGGACCGGGAAGTCGGGCGCCTCGAACACGACCGACCCGTCCGGGTTGGTGATCTTGGAGGTGCGGTTTTCGAACTCGATTCCTTGGAAGTCGCCTTCGGAGGAGGGGGAAGCGTCGGCGGAGGTGAAGTGACGGGCGAGTTTCATCGGTCGGCCTGAAAGAGGAGCGGGTGGAGCAGCGCGAGGGAGAGAGAGCCTGGAGAGGAGCTGGACGAAAGTCCAGTGGGGAGTCGTCGGGGGGACAATCGATGCGTGACGAAGGCCTCGCGCGCAGTCCATGGGGCCCTGAGTCGTCGTCAGGGGAACTGCGCGTTGCACGGTGAGCGGTGCGAGCGATGCCGGTTGTCTCGAAGGGTGTCCCGAGTGCGCCGGGCCTGTCGCAGGTGGGGCGCGCCGAATCCGCGTCGGGGTTCGGAGGTGAGCGCGAATGCCGCGCTCTTGGAAGGGAGAAGTGGTGACGGGTGGGACAACCCGTCGATGCCCCCTCATGTTGGGGCGGTTGGTATTAGAACCACAACATGTTGGGGTGTGGCAAGAACTCGACCCCAAGTTTTGTGGTGCGGTTATCCACAAGTTCGGCTCACCGGCCTCCTCATGCACTCCCCAGGTTATCCACAGGGTTATCCACAGGCTTTGTGGTTTTTTGGGCCCATGCGCACAGTGCGACGGATCCTGGGATCCCGCCGATGATCGTTCGGAACACTGTCCTACACCGGCGTACGCGTATCCCGCGATATGAACCGGCCGCGCGGCTACCGCTCGACGCTCGAGACCCTGGGGATGAAGTGGTCACAGGTGCGTGACGAGCACGTCCCCATCCGGTCTTCGAATCGATGGGAGAGATCTCCTCGGCGCCTTCCCCGGGGGTAGGCTCGAGTCGGCGCGAGTCACACACAAGTGCTCGTTTTCGCACCAGAATCAGGCGCGCAGCGTTCGCGTACCGAGCACCTCCCCGCAGGCCGACCCGCGCTTGCGAGCGGCGGCGCGTTCCCGCATCATCCGCCTAGGTTTCGCACGGCGCGTGGCGAGTTGGACTGGATGTGTCCGAACGCTCCGCTCGCCCGCAGGATCGTCCATGGCAACCGCCCCAAGCGACACGCTCTCCCCCGATAGCTCCGGCTACGAGCTCGAACGCCTCAGCGCCCTGGAGACGCTCAAGGGCCTCAAGGACCCCGATCAGGTCACCCTCGGCGACTTGGTCCGGTATCTCGACGCGCGTGGGCTGTGGACGCAGTTCGCCAAGATCACGCTCGGCGACCTCCGCGACGGCTTCACCGAAGCGCCGCCCAAGAAGACGACCAAGCGCCGCAAGAAGGAGCGCATCCTCGAGGACGAGTTCGCCGACGCCTACGCCGAAAAGGCCGAGAACGAAGGCAAGGCCAAGGCCAACGCCGAGCCCAAGGACGGCGGCATCTCCTCGGACGAGTTTGCCCGGCAGGTCGTCCCCTTCATCGAGGGCAACGGCGAGGTCACGCTCGACGACATCGAGGAGTACACCCGCCTCGACCGCAAGGTGCTCCGCCACCACCTGGGCATCTTGGTCAAAGAAGAGCGACTCGAGCGGATCGGCGTGGGACGTCACGCGATCTACTCGTCGCTGCTATAGGAGCCGGAACTCGATGCGCCGGTTGTTGGCGCGCCCCTGCGTGGTGGCGTTGGTGTCGATGGGCTCGTCGGGGCCTGCGCCACGCGTCTCGACGCGGGCCTCGTCGACTCCATGCTCGACCAGGTAGGCCTTGACCGCGTCTGCGCGGTCTTTGGACAGCGCCAGGTTGTGCTCGGGCGAGCCGGACGAGTCGGTGTGGCCGCTGATCTGCACCCGCGTGTCCTCGTACTTCTGAAGCACCGCAACGACCTCGTCGAGCGTCCGCTTGGATGACGCGCGCAAGCTGGCGCTATCGATCTGGAAGTTGACGCCCTCGAGGGTGCCTTCGAACGCGCCGAGGTCCTCGGGCAGCGCATCGGGGCAGCCGTCGTCGTCCTCGTACTTGTTGCGGGTCTCGGGCTCGGAGGGGCACTGGTCCTCGGAGTCGACGAACCCGTCGCGGTCCTGGTCGCGCCTCGGACAGCCGTCGAGCGCGAGGCCGGGCTCGTCGGGACACGCGTCCGCGTCGCCGAGCACTCCGTCGCCATCGGGATCGGGGTCGGGGCACCCGTCGGGCGCGACGCCTGCCTCTGAGGGACATGCGTCTTCGTCGTCGACGAAGCCATCGCCATCGCTATCAATCGGCGCTGCGGGGGCGGCCGCGACCGGCTCGGGAGGAGGCTGCCCCTGCGCCGTGTACGGCCGCCGGGGTCGACGGGTCCAGCCGATGCCGAGCAGCACCTCGGGGCTGTTCGTTGCGCCCCCGATTGCGCCTTGCTGCGGAGAGATCGTGTTTCGAAGGTCCAGGCGCAGCGTGAGCGCGTCGGTCACGTGCACCATGACGCCCCCGCCGATGTGAAACGCCAGGTCGGTGTCGTTGCCCACCGCAGCCGCGCCCGAGCGCACGCCCAGCGCTCCTCCGCCCGCGAGCACGAACGGCGTCACGCTCCACCGCGGCACCTGGCCGATGACGTGCGCGCGTGCCGACCACAGGTTGGCCCGCTGGTCCCTCTCGACCTCCGCAAGCCCGAATGCCCCCTCCGCCTCGAGGCCGAGGAAGTCCAGCGGGAAGAAGGCGATGCGGCCACCAAACTCGGGGGCGATGCGTCGGTACGGCCTGAACCCCTGCTCCGCGTCCGTCGGGTCGAGCTCGAACAGCTCGACGTCTCGCGCGGGAAACAAGACGCCGCCAAAGACGCCCAAATGAAACGTGTGCCTTCGCGGCGCGTGCCGCCGAATCCACGGCGGCGCCGTGTCCCCGGGCACCTCGGCCAGCAGTTCCCCGCTCGCCGGATCCTGGAGGGCGACGAGCCCGAGCACCATCGCTGAGAACGACCCGAACACTCCGAACGACAGCGTCCCAAGGCCGCCGCTACGGTGTCAAAAAAAGCCCCAGGGCCCACGCGGTCGCGGGGGTGCAGGTGCTCAGGCGCAGCCGAGCCTCAATCGAGCTTGCTGACCGCCAGCTCCGCGAGCGCCGCGCCGACCTCGCTGCACTTGGCCGCCTTGTCAGCGCCGACGAGGTCGACCGTGAGCGGCGCGCCCTTTTTCAGCAGCTCGACGACAGCCTGATCGATCGCATCGGCGGCCTTGGCGAGCGTGTCGTCTCCCTTCTGGCCCGCCAGCCAATCGAGGCCTTCCTTGACCGAGATGACGGTGGCGATCGGGTTGAGACGATCCTTGCCGGTGTCGCCCGGGGAGCTGCCGTGAATGGGCTCGAACATGCCGTGCTTCGTGCCTACGTTGGCGCTCGCCGCCATGCCCATGCCGCCTTGGAGCACCGAGGCGAGGTCGGTGACGATGTCGCCGAACATGTTGGTAGCGACGCAGACGTCGTAGCGCTCGGGCTCGCTGACGAGCCACTGCGTGTAGGCGTCGACGATGGCCGTCTCTTTTTCGATCTCCGGGTACTCCTCGCCGATCTCAAAGAAGAGGTCGCGGAAGAGGTGGTCCCCGTGTAGCACGTTGTCTTTGACGATCGCGGTGACGCGCAGCTTGCCGTCCCGCGGCGCGCCCTTGTTGCGTCGCTTGCACAGCTCGAACGAGTGACGGATGACCTGCTCCGACCCGCGGCGCGTGATCACGCGGACGTCGGTCGCGACCTCGGTGGTGCCTCCGGGGGACAGCTTCCCACCCATGCCAGCGTAGAGGCCCTCGGTGTTCTCCCGGACGATGACCATGTCGACCTGGCCGGGGCTCCACACCTGCTTGTGTTTGCCGTGCACGCGGTGCTGCACGCCCTCGTAGAGCTTGACGGGCCGAACGTTCGCGAACAGGTCGAGCTTGGTGCGGTTGCCGATGACGGCGGAGTAGCCCGCCATCTTGCCGTTCTTCATCGTGACCGGGCCCTTGGTGTTGGGGTCGGGCCACCCGACGGCGCCGAGCAGGATCATGTCGGCGGCTTTGCACTTCTCTTCGGAGCCCTCGGGCCAGTCGCGCGATCCGTGCTCGAGGTAGAACTTCCCGCCGCACGGGATGTCCTCGATGTTCCACTCGATGCCGAGCGGTTTGCTGACCGCCTCCAGCACTCGAACGCCTTGGGCCATCACCTCGGGGCCGATGCCGTCCCCACCGAGCGTCACGACGTTGTACGCCATTGATGTTGGTGTACCGCAGGGCCGACGACGCCCGCGTTGCGGTTTCTCACCGGGGCAATCGCCGAAGCGTGTCAGCCATCGGCGTCGGCGGCCCACAGCGACATGAGCTCGTCGTGTTTATCCGCTGCGTCTCGGTAGCCCAGATCGATGAGCTTCTTGGTGTAGCCGGGGTCGAACAGGACGTAGCTGGCCAAGTCGCTCTCGGACACGTCGTCGGCGCTCTCGGTGATCCTCCGCAGCCACCGCGCCATGACGCCGCTGTACTTGTGCAGGCGGGTCTGCTGCATGTGCTCGTGCGCGATGTCCCCGAGGTCGCGGCTGGGGCGGATGAGCACGAGCTTGATCTCCTTGTAGGGCCGCCCCGCCCGGCCGCGAATTCCCTCGGCGATCTTGCGCGGAAACTCGGGCCCGTAGATCTCGACGCCCGCCCGGATGAGCTGATTGGTGCGTTCGATCCGTGCGAGGTCGGCCTCGAGCTTGTCGAGAAGCAGGGCGTTGAGCATCTTGCCCAGCATGAAGACGGCGTTGGGGTAGACCATCTGCGCCTCCTCGCGAGCCTTCTGCTGCAGCGTCTGCGTCTCCTTGTCGTGGCGCAGGCCGACGACGAGCAGGCGGTCGGCGCCCAGATGCATTGCGGGGCGCACGGGCGTGTTCTGCCGCAGGCTGCCGTCGACGTAGAACTGGTCGCCGACACGAACCGCGGGGAACAAGATGGGGATCGCCGCCGAGGCGAGCGTGTGGGCGGCGGAGATCGGCGTGGGTACGATCTCCTGACCGGGGAGTTTCGGCCACTCGCCGACCACACCGTCGCGGGTCTGCACGAACACGGTGGTGACTCCGGTGGCCAGCTCGGTCGCGCTGCAGGCGAACGCGTGCAGGTGGCCCTTGTGGAGGTTGTCGGTGATGCCGTTCCACGGGATCTGCTCGCGAACGACCTTCTGCATGAGCTGGGCGTCGACGAGCCCACCGACCGTGGCGCCGTGGGTGACCTTGGGGAGGTCGCGGCCAAAGAGCACCTGGGGGAGCGTGCGCATCTGCTCCCATCCGAAGCGATACACCTCGTCGAGCCGGATCTCGTTCCACACGCGCGCGAGCGTTCGCGCCTGCGCCTTGGGCCTGTCGCAGGTCGCGGCGATGTAGCTGCCGTTGATCGCCCCGACGCTGCTGCCGGTGATCACGTGAAACGGCGTGGGGATCGAGAGCTGCTCTCGCACGTAGCGCAGGACCCCGACCTCGTACGCTCCACGAGCGCCACCGCCCGAGAGCACCAAGCCGACCTTGGGGTCCTCGTACGACGCAGTCGGGGCGCGCTCAGAACCCAACGTCGAAGCAGTCGCAGCCGCTCCCGTTCTCGCCGCAGTCGGCGGGAGGAGCCGGATGAGAGGAGAGGATGCTGATCGGCCCGCCGCTGACGACACGGCCGGGGTCTTGCGGGTACTGCTGCATGCGCGCCTCGATGGTGGCCAAGTCGCCGCCGCCCGAGGCGATGACCGAGGCGTCCTCGTTGGAGAGGAACGGGACCTCGAACTCCATCGAGCCTTGGACCGGCGAGCCGTCCCCGTAGGTGGGGTCGATGACCAGGCTGACGGGCGTGTCGTAGACGCACTCGCTAGCCGGGAACTGCCCGAAGGCGTCCTCGGGGCACGCGTTGCCGTCGGCGGTCATCCACATGACCGCGTACGCCTCGCAGTCGCTGCCCGAGCAGCTCCACGAGTGCTTGAACTCGAAGCGCGACACGTTCATGCACGGATGCGTGCACGGGTTCATGAACACGGGGAACGGCTGCCCGGCCTGCGTCTCGGTGACCGTGCAGACCTGCCCGCGGAAGAACGGGAACGTCTTGTCGTTGAAGCTGGCCGGCGCAGAGGCCTCGGTGGCGTCCGTGGGCAGGTCGATGAGCTCGCAGACGGCCTCATCGAGGTTGCACATCTCCCCGCGGGGGCACGGCGAGCCCTCCGAGCACTCTCCAGAGTCGACCGCCGGAGCGCAGCTCGAGGCAAGAGCACCTGCGCAGAGCAGGCCGGTCAGGATGCAAAAGCGGCTAAGGCGTTCCATGACTGGTCTCCAGCAGCAACGAGTGTACGCGAATCCACAGTTTCATGCGCCTTTTCAGCCCCCTCCTGGAGCATGGCCACCTACCTCACATCCCCTCCTTTGCCCGTAAATCGAGCCTGTGGCAGGGTGCTGAGTTGTCCGGGTCGATGTTCGGAGGCCCCACGGCAAGCCGTGCGGCCGAACCCGGAGAAGGGCACCTACACGATGTTGCGTAACAAGCTTTCTTTCCTCCTCGCCACCACCCTCACCTTCGGCCTCGTCGCCTGCGACGACGACGACGGCGGTGAAGAAACCGGAGCCAACGGCACCGAGTCCTCCAGCGACTCGGACGACACGGCGGACACCGCTGACACGGCGGACACCGCGGACACGGCCGACACCGCCGACACGGCCGACACGGCTGACACCGCCGACACGGCTGACACGGCCGACACGGCTGACACCGCCGACACCGCCGACACGGACGACACCTCGGACACGTCCGACGAGTCGAGCACCACCGACGACACCTCCGCGGACCCCTGCGAAGGCGTGACCTGCGACGAGGGTCAAGAGTGCGTGGGCGGACTCTGCGTCGACGTCATGGACAGCGACTCGGGTGGCGAAGGCGACCCCAACTACCCCGACCCGGCCGACGGATGCGCCGCTCCGAGCCTGGACGCGAACATGGCAGGCCTCAACGTCTGCGCACCGCCGTGCGACGACATGGGTTCGTGCCCGGGAACGTCGGTCGGAGGCATGGCCGTCTGTGGCCTTGGAAGCACGCAAACGATGGAGGGCCCGGTCTGCAAGTCCGACAAGGACTGCGACGTCGAAGCCGGATTCACTTGCCAGGAGCTCGCTGACATGTCCATGCGGTGCTTCCAGCAGACCCACTGCATTCCCCTGTGCACGATGGGCGGCGAGTGCCCAGACGGCATGACCTGCATGGAAGGCCTCTGCCTGTACTAGGTTCGGTACGCGTAGAGTTCAATGAAGCAAGAAAGCTCGGGGCCTCGCCTCGAGCTTTCTTCTTTTCCGCGATAGGAGCGTACCTACTGCTCGACGCAGTAGAAGCGCGGAAGCTGGAAGCCCACACCGCTCTCGTCCTCGAGCGAGCAGCCGACCGTGTCACCAGAGGCGAGGAACTCGGTCGTCGAGTTGATGACTCCCCCGTCGAGCTGCGACGCATCCGTGTTACTGGTCCAGCCGTTGCAATTGTCGGACAGTGCTGTCGTCCAGTCGGAGTTCAACCCGGTCACGCCTGGGCCGTAGACGAGGCAGGGAGGAATCGAACAGGCGAGCCCAACCGGGTTCTCGAGAGGCTCGGCGCCTCCGTCTCGAACACCGAGTAGTGGGACGGACTCCGTCATCCAGATGGGGTCGCCGTTGGAGCGGACGTACGCCGTATAGGGTTGCAACGGCCAGTCCATCATCGCATCAGCTTCGAATGGCGTTCCGTTCGTCGCTTGACGAACCCCGGCGACCGAGAACAGCGCCAACGTCCCAGCTGGGCACTGGCCATCAGCAAAACCGACGGGATTGGGTTGTAGGTTTCCGCCTTCGAAGGTCGACGAGAACGAAATTTCCTTCTCCTCGATCACCCTCGAGCAGTCGGGCGCACACGCCCCAACTTCGAGCACGTTGTTCCCCTCCCCGTCGTCGCAGAACTCATCCGGCGCCAAGTTGCCGTCGCCGCAGACGTTCAAGTTGCAGTCCGGCAGGCAGCTCTGGTCGAGACCGTTGTTGTCGAGGCCGTCGTCACACTCCTCGCCTGGGTCGACGTTGCCGTCGCCGCAGAATGGGTCTTCGCCGCCGGAGGTGGGGTCGACGGTGGGGTCTTCGGTCGGATCTTCGGTGGGGTCCGTGGTCGGATCGCCACTCGGATCCTCAGTCGGGTCGGTCGTGGGGTCGCCCGTCGTCGGGGACGCGGTGGTCGGATCGCCCGTCGGGTCGCTCCCGGTCGTCGGTCCGGCGGTGGACTCGGAGCCGGTGCCGCCCGTGCTGCCGTCCTCACCGGACGCGTTGATGCTCTCGACCTCCTCCTCGGGCGAGAAGCAGCCCGGAGCCAGAGCGAGGACAGAGCAGATGGAAATCAAGCGGTAGGTATGCATCGAGCGCTCCTGCGTCCCCAACCCTATCGCCGGCCCGTGGGCCACGCCAACGCGCCGGCACCGGACGGACAGGGGGTGGCGGGTGTCGTGGCCACCCTACGACCGTTGCCACCTCGATGGCCGAGCGCGGTCGGAAAAAACGCAACGATTCCGTGCCTCGCTCCGTTGGCACGCCGCTCGCAAACACCTACGAGCGTCCAGGCAACTGGGCAACAACACAATCCAACCCTCCGATCCGTTCAAGTCTTCGGCCGACACCTACCCCGGTGTCGGCTGAAGCATTTAAGCTTAGGCCCTCCTAGCGGTACGGCGCCGCACGAGGCTCGAAGCGCATCTCGCTGAAGTCGCGGATCAGCGACGCATCGCCGAGCCCTTTGCGACCCGGACGACCAACTCTGTAGAGCGCCCCGCGCTGTGCGAAGAGCAGCTCGCCCTCGCTGTACTCGGCCCACTCCCAGTCGGGGAGGTCGACCATCGTGCCACTCGAGTGCTCGAGCGCATGCTGGTCCCAGTAGCACCCCTTGCCGACGGGAGAGCCGACCTGCTCGCGCGCGAACTTGCGTAGCGTCCAGCCTTGCGGCAGCGATTTCTCGAAGACCGTGACGTGGCTGCGGCTGTCTTCCTTCTGGCGCTCGCGAAGGGTCCACCCGTCGCGCTGCAGCCGGTTGTAGTAGACGCCAGGGCATTCCCCTCCGTACGAACCCATCGACCGAAACTCCGCGTCCCGGCGAAGCGATCGGTCATCGCGCATCACCGTGTGGCCGTAGCCGTCGTTGACCGCGTAGGTGTTGGGACCAGTAAACAGCCCCCCGCCGTGCCAGCAATCGCCCTTGCCCAGCAGCACCAGCGCTCGCAACCACGGCGTGCGGGAGATCGCCGTCCACGAACCTCCGGTCGCCGAGCTCCAATGGCCGTTCATCGCGAAGTAGATGAAGTACTCACCGCCGGGCGAGAGATCGCAGCGGCGCTCGTAGATCCGTCCTTTGAGCCACTGGCCGAGTTCGAACGTGTCCGTCCGACGGCCCCAGCCGATCGTGCACACGCGTTTCGACGGTCCACGCCGAATGACGAGCGCCCGGTCGCCATGCCTCGCCAGCAGCACGTGCAGCCGCGGGGGAGTCGTCTTGGCATCGCTCGACGTGCCCATCACTCCTGCACTGCGCGGGCCCGTCGACGCGCCAGACGAGCGCGCGCCTGCTGACGGGCGGGCACGAAGACCGCACCCGACGCGAGCGCCCGCTGTCGCAGCTGCGCGTCGATGTCGTAGTGGGGAGTCCGCGACCCGCGATGCCAGCAGCGACCAGGGAAACGCTGGCACCGCGCGAACGCGTGAAGCTCCTCGACCGTGTCCGCGGTGAGGTGAGACGTCGCCACCGGACGGCGCCCCCACACTCGAAGCTCATCGACGTACACAGCCATGGCGAAGGACCGCAGTGTAGCAGGCCGGTGTTCGACGGGCCGACAGCGCCTGGCGCTTCAGCCGGGCTCGAAATCGGCAAGAGCTTCGAGCGCCTCCACGTCTGCGGCATCCTTCGCCCGACCGGTTGCACGCTTGTTCGCGAGCAGTGCAGCCCGCCCGATCACCCGAACATCGAGCCCACCAAACCGCCGGACCGTGCTTCCGGCCCATGCAACCTCGAACTCCACACCTCGAACGCTGGTGATCATGTCGACCGCGAAAGGGGGTCGACCAAAGCGGAACCCCGTCGGGGGCGAAGCGGCACTCAGGAGGAGGTCCTCCTCGCTCAGGCCGGGAGGGAGCCCGAACTCCCTCAGCGCAGCCATCACGCGAGCCGCGTTGGCAGCAGTCGGCCGAACCCAAACATCGAGGTCCTGCGTCGCTCGGATGTATCCGTGCGCCATCACGGCGTAGCCACCGATCAGCATGTAGTCGGCCCCTGACTCGATGAGGCATTCGAGCAAGTCCGCAAAGTCCGCGGGAAGCTTGGCGTCGCTCAACCGATCCGCTCCACGGGCCAGGTGCGTCGCACATGCTTCGGGGTCGGCCCCTCCGGATACTCGATTCCCGCGAGGGCGAAGCCGATACGCCGAAGTTGCTCGACCTGCTCGAGTCGCGCGTCGAGATCCGACGGAGGGACTTGCGGCGTATCGGTCAGCGGCTCTACGCGCCAGGTCGCCCGTCGGCGTTGGGCTCGTTCTTTCCGCGCCTCGGCGTCCCTGTCCATGCTGCGAGCGTAGCACTCTGCACGAAGCGCGTGTCGAGCCACGCTCGAGCGCTCAGACCAGCATGGCGGGCTGCAGACCCGGCAGGTCGCCCATGTCGTGTTCCACACCCAACGCGTGCAGCACCGTCTGGTGAATCTGGCAGGGGTGCCCGGAGACCGCCACGTGCTCGCCCGAGCGCAGCACGCTCGGCACGCCCGCGACGAGCAGCGACAGGTTGCTGCAGCCGTGCGCCGACGGTCCACCCGAGTTGGTCAGGATGACGCCGGTAGTGTCGAGCATCGTGCCGCCGGTGGGCTCGGGCGTATCGGCGAGCATCTGCACCAGCTTGGCGAAGAAGCCCGCGTGCCACGTCGTGATCTCGTCCCACACCTGGGCGCGGTTGGGGATGTCGTTGTGGGTCACGTCGTGCATCTCGTAGTTGGCTCCGAACAGCGGAGCCAGACTCATCATGCTCTGCTCTTGGGTCAGCATGACTGAGGCCGCCCGCGTCAGATCGCAGGCAAGGGCCATGTGCACGAGCTCGACCATCAGGTGTCCGCGCAGGTCTTCATCGGAGTACCCCGCGCTGCCCCCGTGCTGCGTGTTGGGGAAGTTCTCCGCCGACGGATCGGCCGGAGGCTCGGGCAGCTGCTCGCACGCGCCCGAACCCGTGGCCGGGGGCGCCGCGCTCAGGCGCGTCTCGAAGTCGCGGATCTGGTCGAAGTGCCGCTCCACCCGTTGCCGATCGTAGCCGCCGAGCTGCGGGATCAGGGCGTCGGCGCGCTCCTTGACCAGGTCGAGCACGCTGAGCTTGCGGGCGATCAGCTTCTCGTGCGCCTCGAGGTCGTCCGCGCTGGCGTCGGGGGGCACGAAGCCCGCAAAGAGCGACTCGTAGGCGAGCGACGGGCTCGTCTGCGGCACGAGCGGCTGCCCATCGTCGTACGCGATCGTCCCCGAGCGCCCGCCGGTCCCCTGGCGATACCCGATCGGCTGCACCCGAAACTGTAGCGACCGAAACTGCGTGTCCGCGCCCCAGACATCGGCGTGAAGCTGGTCCGCCGTGCTGCCCGCGACGCCGTGCGGGCTGACCTCGGAGTTGAAGCCGGTGAGCATGGGCGCCATCACGTTGCCGTGGTGGGGGTTGGACTTGCCACCGGGTGGGGTCACGCCGCTGGGGCCGGTCCCCGCGACCTCCGTGCCCGTGACGATCAGGACGTGCTCGCGAATGTCCTCGATCGTCGGCACGGGGCGCGCCGCCGCAGGCACCGTGGACCAGCCCGGCGCTTGGGTATAGCTCGCGCCCGTCCCCGAGGGCACGCACGCCCGCTGCTCGACCCCCGCGAAGAAGGAGACGAATCGACAAGGCGCGTTGCCGGCCGCAAAGGCGCGACGAGGCAGCATCGCCTCGAGGAAGGGCAGCGCCACGGCGGCGCCGCCGAGGCCGGTGAGCAGGGTGCGACGGTGCAGTCTCTTGGTCTTCATGGCTACTGTGCCTCCTCGATGACGCGGTGGCGGAACGCTTGGCTGGAGACGAGGGCCGAGAGCACCTCGCGGACGTCGTCGCGGTCCTCGAACTTGACCGACAGGGCGTCGACGGCGGTCTCGTCGAGCGCGTCGTCACGAACCGATCGCCCGATGGCGTACTGGTAGACGTTCTTCATGAAGCACGCCTCGAGCTGTCCCGACTCGACGAGAAGCTCACCGAGCGCACCCGCGCCCGCGAAGGGCTGACCCGAGAGCGACCCCTGTCCCTCGATGTGGCAATGGCTCTTGTCGGGTTCGGACGTCCGCCACTCGCCCGCGGGCCCGTAGTTCTCCAGGCCGAATCCGATCTGGTCGATGATCGTGTGGCACGACGCGCAGGGCTGCTCCTCTTGCAGGGGTGCGTAGCGGTCCTCCTTGCACGCGTCGGCTCCACCTGCGCTGGGTGGGACGCCGCTGTCGACGTCGGGAGGCGGCGGCGGGATCTCGTTGCACATCAAGCGGGTCCAGATCGCCTTGCCGCGCTCGGTGGGGCTCGTATCGGCGAACTTCTTGCCGAGCGTCAGGACCGATCCGTGCGAGAGCAGGCCGCGGCGGCGAATGTCGGGATAGTCGACCCACCCCGGCTGCCCGCTCGGCAGCGAGATGCCGTAGTGCTCCGCCAGCGTCTCGTCGAGGTAGGTCTCGTCGCTGACGAACATGCTCGTCCACGAGCCTTCATCGAGCGCCCGGCCCACGAGCGCGTCGGTCTCGGCCCGCAGCGACGCGGCCAATGTGGGGTCGAGCGGCATGTCCTCGTAGCTGAGCCACATTGCGTGGACCCGCTGGATCTGGCGCTGCGCGGCGGGTGCGTCCAGCATGAGCTCGGCGGTGGTTTGAACCCCGCCTTGGGTGGACAGGTCTCCGTCGCGCGCGCGGTCGAGCAAGGTGTCGTCGGGACCTCGGCCCCACAGCAAGAACGCCAGTCGAGAGGCCATCTCGTAGTCGTCGAGCTCGACGACGCCGGGCTCGTTCGTCGGGGTCCCGACCTCGACCATGTACCCGAAGCGCACGTCCATCAGCAGAGCCTGTAGGACGAGGGTGAAGGCCACGTCGAAGTCGCCGTCGGCCTCGGACTCGTCGATGAACGCCGCGTAGGCGTCGACCTCTTGGGCCGACAGCGGTCGACGAAGGGCGAGCCGGCCGAAGTGCTCGATGAACGTGCGAAGGCACCCCTCGTCGGCGGGCCCCGAGGGCGAGCAGCCGAGGATCGCGTCGCGCCGCGCCGGATCCGCGACGATCATCTCGGCGAGCTGCTCGCTGAGCGCGGCCATGCCTTCGATGAGCGGGGCCGAAGGCTCCTGGTCGCGATAGTCGTTGTCGTAGGGTGTCTGCGTGTCGGCGGGGATGAGCGCCTCGAGGATGTCGAGCTCGTCGTCCGTGGCGTCGACGAGCGCGGCCAGCGTGGCGCGCAACTCGGAGATGCTCAGCCGTCGCAGGCCCTGAGGGCCCAGCCGGCCCGGGTCTTCCCAGGCCGGCGGCGGGTCATAGTCGTCATCGACGCCGTCGGTGTCCGCGCCATCGGTGGCCCCGTCGGTGTCCGCATCGGGCCCCGTCGGCGCATCGGGGCCGTCGGTCATCGACGCCGCGGCATCGCCAGGCGCCCCCTCGTTGCAGCCCGCGGCCAGCAGGAGCCCCGCGGCGCACAATTCGTAGAGCCCTCTGCCTCTTCGCATCACCCGTGGGTGTCGCGCGGGCGTCGAAGCGTTACATCGTTTTTGCGGACTACTTCATCAGCGTGCGGAACGTCGTCACTCCGCTCGCCGACCCCCCCACGGGGTAGCAGCGCTTCGTGCTGGCGCGAACCCAGCCCGCTCGCCCCGCGCTGTCCTGGCAGGCGTAGGTGCGATTGTGCGACGAGGACGAGCTGTTCGCCAACACGGCGTTGGCGAAGTTCGTGCTCGATCCGCTGCGCAGCGGCCCCCAATCGGCGCCCCCGGCCCCGATGAAGACGGAGTAGTCGTGGCTGAGTACGTACGCGTTCCCTCCGGGCAACCGGAACTTGCACGCGGTTCCGCGCTTCTTCTTATGGTCGACGTGCGTGACGACGTGGCCGGCGAAGAAGACGCCGCTCGACTTGGCGCGACACACGGCGCTGCCGCGCCCGTCGTGCACTCGATACAGCGGGTCAGCCCCCTTGATTCGCGGGGGCCAGTCTTTGGGTGGCTCCCACCAGCCGTTGCCGCTCGCCGGCAACCCGGGCAGTCCCGAGGTTCGCGCCTTGGCGACGTAGTAGTTGGGCATCTCGACCATCTGCCCCATGAGCTGGACCGTGCACCCGCTGGGCAGCTCGCCTCCCGGAGGCAGCTCGAAGTAGCCCGGCACCTCGTTCCCCGCGACGATAGCTTTGCAGACCACTCGCGTCTTCCGGTCCCACGTGTAGCTCAGGGAGTAGATCGAGATGTTGCCGCGCGCGGCGACGTGCTGCTTGATCTCCCAGGTGTAGTCATCACCGTTGGCCACCAGCTTGCCATTGGGTCCCCCGAGGCAGTCGAACTGCTGCACCCGATTGCGATAGGTGCTCGGGACGGCGAACCCGATCTCCCCGCCTCTCCGGCACACGGGTAGGTAGTAGAAGCCGCCATTGGGTTTCTGCGAGCGCGCGTGCAGCGTGCCCCCGTGACGGATCCAGTTCGTGCCGCTCTTGTCTCCCGACTTGAGCGGCCCGCTGCGGTTTGTGGATCTCCACTCGGCCATGGGAATCTGGCTCGCGTCGGCGAGGGCGGGAAGGGCGAAGGTTCCGACGAGGGCGGCGATGGAGAGGCAGATCCGCGGCATTGCGGCGATGCAGTCGATCTCGGGCGAGAATTGATCCCGGGGTCCCCGACTTTCTCGCCAAAAAAGTCGGGAACGCTCCACCCTCGGCCCGTACTAACGCCCCCGAACGGCGCGCTGCGCCTTCAGGAGTTCTCGGATGGGCATCTTCATCGACATCATTCGCGCCCTGCTCGGGCTCGGGCCGGCGGCGCCCAAGGACGAGTACGGCAACCTCGCCCCGAACGACCTCGAGGCGTACTGGCTGGCACACAACGACATCGACCAGGCCGAACGCGCCGGCGACATCACGACGGGGCTGCGCAAGTACGGGCTGAAGAACGAGGACCACTGGGAGCGGGTCCAGGCCACGTTCACGCGACACCACGGCAACTCGCCCGAGTTCGCGCTCGCGGCATCCACGGCCAACTTCAAGCAGCAGATGGCCGAGCTCGCGACCCCCGGCGAAGACGGCAGCGCCTACCGGATGCCCACCGAGTACCTCGAGCCGGTCGAAGGGATCTCGTTGGACCGGCTCGCAATCGCGAAGGTGCGCTCGGAGGTGCAGGGCCCCGCGGCGCTGGCTCCGATGGGGCTCGACCCCGCGAAGCTCCAGCGCGTCGAAGCGACCTGGAACGCACGCATGGGCGGCAACGCAGACCCGACGGCGGCCGGAATCCTGGGCAGCCTCTACTTCACGTACATGCAGCAGGCCCGGGCCGCTCTCGGACGCTGACCCCCACACCCCGCGGAGACGTTCGATGCAAGCACCCCCTCAACTCGCGTATGGCAACTTCGCCTGCCCTCACTGCCGCGGAGAGATCCCCAAGACGATCCCCAAGGGCATGGTCTTCCCCTGCCCCTACTGCAAGGTGAGCATCGAGTCTCCCGGCTCGGACATCACCGCCGAAGGCGCGGCGCAGTATCAAGCCTGGGCGATGCAACACGGTTCCGCCGCCGCCGCCGCGGCCGACCAGGGCTACCGGCAGCAGCACGATCCGGCCAACGCCGTGTTCGCGTCGACGGCGACCATCAAGGCCGCGATCGTGGGCGGCCAGCCAGCGTTCATCGGCGCGGCGGTGGCAGCCGACGGCAGCTGGTCGATGAAGATGCTCGATGCGTCCGGACGCCAGCTCTGGGAGAGCCTTCAGGGCTCGCGCTGGTCGTATCCTCCCGACGAGCAGAAGATGGCGATCCGTGCCGAGCGGCTCTTCGTCGCCATCGAGGGCCGCCTGCACTGCCTCGACCTCGCCACGGGCCGAGCCTTGTGGTCCGCGGCGCTCGACGGAAACGTGGAGACCCACCCCGACATCGCGGCGCAGGGCGACGAGCTGATGCTCTACGACTTTCCAGGCCAGCCCGAGGGTGCCGTGGCGCTGTTGACCAAGCAAGGCTCGGTGCTCGCGTGGGGCCGCGACACGGGGCGCCCGTTGTGGACGCAGCGCGTCGACCGACCCAGCGTGACGATGATGCCCGGCGTCGGCCTCATCTTCGACGACCGACAAACGGTGACGCTCGTTCGCGCGTTCGACGGACAGGTGCTCGCGTCGTGGCAAGGTGACGAGCTCCCCGACAGCCTGCACGTCGAAGGGCAGCGGCTCGCGGTCAAGCTCGACGTCGAAACGGGAAGCTTCGACGCGTCGCGCGTGCGGATCTACGACACGATGACGCTCGGGCTTCTCGCCGATCACTTCGTCGACGCGGCCACGCTCGAACAGGGCGCGTTCTTCGGAGACCGCATCTTCGTCCCCGTGGACAACGTGGCGGGCTCGACCTTTCACGTGGTCGACCCTGCCGTCCGCCCTGCCAAGGTCGGCTTCTTCGCCAAGCTCTTCGGCCCAAAGCCGTTCGGCAAGCGGCACCAGCACCTGCCCGTACCCGGCATGCGCTTCGTGTGGATCCTGCGCGCGGGGTCACTCGTGCTCTTCCACCTTCAGCCACTCCAAGGCGGGGGCCGTCGCATCCTCGGCCTCGACGCAGCCACGCTGGCCCAACGCTTCGACAGCGGTCCTCTCGCGGAGGAGCCCTCCACCATGGACACCGCCCAGATTCAGGCCAATGACGAGCTGTTCGTCTACGTCACCTCGCCCAGCGGCGACAGCGACCACTGCGAGCTGCGCTGCGTCGACGCGAGCACGGGGGCCGAGCGCTATCGCTTCGAGGTCGGAGACTGGTCG
>JANSYI010000036.1 GCA_024742475.1 bacterium
CGAACTTGGAGGGGTGAAGCGGAGGGGGCTACGCCCCACCACCGACCCCCGAACGCCGAGGAGCGAGCCAAAGGCGAGCGAGCGAGGGCGCTCCGCGCCCGAACTTGGAGGGGTGAAGCGGAGGGGGCTACGCCCCCGCAGCGAGGGGAACCGAGAGGTTCCCCTCAATGAACTAAATCGAAGGTGAAGCCACGGTGGGCGGCTGGCCCTCGTCGACGGCCGGCGGCACGTCGGGCTCGGTCGGTGCGATGGTGGGATCCTGCAGCGGGATCTGCTCGGTCCGGTCGAGCTCGTTGCGGGTGATGTCGTCTTCGCTCTCGAGCTCCTGCTCGCCCGAGCAGCCCTTGGCCGAAGACATCACGTTGTCCATCGCATCGGCCGCGGCTTGCAGCTTCTCGGCGGCGAACGACTTGGCCTGCGCAGATGCCGACGCATCGCGGAGGACCATGATCTCGGCGGTCGCGGTGGCCATGATGTCCTTGCCGCGGGTGACTTTGTCCTGGAGGCAGCCGGCGAGCGCAGCGTCACCGTCGGCCTTGGCGGCCTCGGCCATCTGCCCGAGGCTGGCCATCGAGCTCTCCAGACGCTGCTGATTGCCGCGTACGGAGCCGAGATCGATGGTTTGGTCGTTGCCGGTGGGAGCCTCGGCTTGGTCACCGCCCTCGGGCGCAGGCCCGGCCAGGGAGACACCTCCGACGAGCAGCGCCGGAAGCGCTACCGCCATTGCGAACATACGAACCGCGGCCACCATTACGAACCTGAGAATACCACGCTGAAGGAAACGTCCGCGCCCTCTTCGGCGCCGTTCATCGGGAAACGCCAGCCTTTGATCTTCGCCTTGGTGCAGGCCTTCACGCCGGGGTCGCCGAGGGTGTCCTCTTCGACGACCACCGAGGTGACGCTACCCATGACGTTGATCGTGATGGCGTAGGACATCTTGCCGGAGAGGTCGGGTTGGGTGCGCAGCGCCTTGTTGTAGCAGTGCTGCAGGGCGCCGGTGCGGTGCTTGATGGTGGCCTTGATGGCCTTCTTGTCGCCGCCACCGGCCGCGCTGGTGCCCTTGGCCTTGGCCCGCCCCTTGATCTTGCGCTCCCGCTTCTTGACCGCGCCCTCGATCGCCGGGCCGTCGCCGGTGTCGAAGCCCTTGGTCTGGGTGAGCTGGCCGTGCAGGTCGATGCCGTCGCCGCCGATGGGTGCGAGGTCGCCGAGCGGACCGTTGGCCTCCACCGTTGTCGTCATGCCGGCCGCCGCGAGGTCGCCCAGGCGGTTCTCGGTGCTTTGAATGACATCGAACACCGTGCCGGGACCATCGCCGCCGTAGGTGCCGAGCACCCGCGCTACGCCGACGCTTCGCGCCTGCTTGACCGCGGCCTTGGAGAACTTCTTGGGCTTCTCGGAGAGCTTCTTGTTGATCTCGGGCTTGGGCTTGTCCTTGATCTCGACGAGCTCCTCGTCCTCTTCGGCGAGCTCGTCTTCCTGCTCTTCGTCCTCTTCTTCGGGCTCTTCCTTCTTCTTGTCGGCGGGCTTGCGGCCCACGGCGACGAGGAAGCGCTCCTCGATGTCCATCTCGTCCTTCTCGGGGATCTCCGCGTAGTTGGCCCACAAGAAGAAGGGACCCATGATGCCGGCGGCTGCCAGCTGCGAGTAGATGAACAGCGCCCCGACCATGGCGAAGACCGAAGCCTTGAACATGGCGGGGAAGGGAAGCCTGGGGGGGACCGGCTTGGGCTTGGCGAACTGGAAGACCAGCGTGGTCTGACCCAGGCGCAGCTTGCCCTTGGCGCGTGGGTCGAGCTTGATGCGGCAGTTGTTGCCCTTGCCGTAGCGCTGGCGCAGCTTCTTGACCGAGACAGCCTTCTTGCCGACGCGGACCTTTCCGCGAGCCTCGGGCGGAAGGTCGAGGAAGTAAGCGCCCTGTCGCAGGTCGAACAGCTGATGCTTGGCGGGCGCGTTCTTGCCGAACACGACGACGTCGGCGTTGTGATGCGTGCCGACGCTGACGCCACCGGGCTCCGTCTGGTGGAGGTCCTCGCTGACCTTCTCGTCGACCACGGCGACGAGTCGAAGGACTTTCTGACCAGATTTGGAGGGGGCGCTCATCCGCTTTGTTCGTTTTAGCAGTTTTTGACAGGAAGGTGGAGAGCAACCACGCACGAGACGTGGCTGCAGGGTTCTCCTAAAGCATCAACCAAGGACGCGCCTTCTGAAGCGCCGAATTGGGACTGCCCCCCACCCGGGGAGGCAAGACAGTGTCGACGGGCGGCGATGCGCCCCATCGGGGGACGCCGAGGCGCCACTGGTGCAGTGAACGTGCCACGTGCGGAGCGAACGTGGAAGCGAGTGTTTGGCGTCGGGACAGGGCGATGGCTCCACGGGGAGGCGGACATTGGTGTCGCGCGTACGCCAAAACGATCATCCCGGCGCCGCCTTTCGCCCCCCAGGAGTTTATGTGCCCTCGGCTTCCAATCCGTCACGAAACTCCGAGAAAAATCGAGCCGGTCCGAGATCGCGCGCCATCGCGACCACCCCGAACACGAAGAAACACGCGAGCCGGAGCCCGCGTGTTCCTGAACCGACGGCTGTCGGGGTCGATCAGCCGTTGATCTGGATGACGCAGAACGCGTACTGCGAGTACTCGGCCTTGCCAGCCGTGTACATGACCTTGACCAGGGTGGAGAATTTGAGGTTCTGGTCACCGACGAGGATGACGGTGCCCTCCCACTCTTCGCCCTTGGCTGCGGCGGTCTGCTTGGAGCGCTCGGCCTCGACGGACATCTCGTCGAAGAGCGGAGCGATCAGCTGCCCTTGCACCTGCGTTGGGTCCACGTCCCCGTTCTCGTCGAGCTGCACGATGCGCTGCGACCCGAAGGTGATCGAGCGCTGCGAGACGTACACCGGAACACCGTCTTGGATGGGCGCATCGGCCCGCGACATCGGGACCTTTTGGCCCGCCGTCGGGGTGATGACGACCGGATCGGTGCCGTAGCTCTTGAGGAGGTAGACCACGATGATGGACACGACGTCCATCAGCGAGGTGATGTTGAGGTTGGCCTCTTCGAGCGCGTTGTTGCGCCGAGCGGCTTTCTTGGCCTTCTTCTTGGCGAGGAAGGCCTCCTGTGCGGCCTGCTGGGCCGTCAGTTGCGATGGGTCAGACATCAGCCCGCACCTGCCTCTACGATGGGCGACCAGAACAAGCACTCCGCCGGGACTTCTTCGTTGCCCGAGACCGCGTTCATGAGTTTGCAGTCACGGCCGCGAAGCGAGTCCATCGTCTTGATGATGGACTGCAGCGGAATGTCGTTCTCGGCGCTGATGGTCACGACGGTCTCGTGCGGATACAGCCGCTTGTACTCCTGGGCTTTTGCCTCGAGAGCCGCGTAGTCGTACCGGTCGAAGTCCTTGAGATCCGAACCCGGCTTGGCCAGGGGGATCGTGGGCTTGCTCGAGTCGGCCGACTTGCCGCCTTCGGCGCCCGCCTGCTGGCCGGACGCGCTCACCCGGTACCCATCACTCATGATGAACACCTTCAGGTTCAGCGGCTTCTCATCCTTCTTCTTGTCCTCTTCCTTCTGCTCGGACTGGGCGGCGAACTTCGGCGGCGATACGTTGATCGCTGCGAAGCGGGCTACCTCCATCGCGAGCAGGAGGGCGGGGATGAGAAGGAACATGACGTTCATGACCGGGATGAGGTTCGCTTCGACCTCTCCCTCTTCTGCATTTTTCTTTCTGCGTCTTGCCATGCGTCTCTCCTTCCTCCTTGGTTGGGGGCCTCAGTTGCGGTGTTAGAGGTTGCTTCCCCGAGCGGCTGCGCGAGGAAGTGACTTCCAATCCGAAACTCAGCCCTGACGCACTCGCGCGGCCAGAAGGTTCTCGAGCTTGACGGCGTACAGGTCGACCTCGTCGGAGATCTTCTTGGCCAGGTTCGAGATGAAGACGTGCGCAGCGAGAAGCGGGATCGACACCATGAGACCGAAGCCGGTGGTGTTGATCGCGATCGAGATGCCTTTCGCCAGCGCGGTCGCGCGCTGGTCAGCCGAAACGGTCGCGACCGCTTCGAACGCCGAGATCATGCCGAAGATGGTTCCGAGAAGACCGAGCAGGGTCGCGATGTTCGCGAGTGCAGAGATCATCGGGACGCGCTTGGAGATGGCGGGCCCGACCTCGAGCATCGACTCTTCGATGGCCGCGGCGATGTCCGCCTCGGACTTGTTGGCGCGGGTGAGACCAGCCTTGATGACGCGAGCCAGTGCGGCTTTGTCGGCGGCGTTGCAGAGCTTGATGGCGCGGTCGATGTTGTTGGCCATCACCAGCTTCTGAATCTGGTTGAAGAACTGTCCTCCGTTGATGTTGAAACGGAAGAACAGGAAGATGAAACGCTCGATCATCACACCAGAGCCAAGGATGGCTGTGAGAGCGATGAAGTGCATGAAAACACCGCCCTGCTGGTAGAACTCAGCGAAATTGAAATTGCCCATGACTCGTTGTCCTCCTCATCGTCGGCGGGACGGCTAGTCCCGCATGGTTACCGGTGGCACGTCGATCCCGGTTGTTTGCTGCCTTTTGCTTTAGGGGGGTGAAAAAGATGCTTCGCATCGTGCCCTAACCTGGGTGTCTTTGCGAGCGAGAATGCGCGCGCGTTCCGCTCGCCCCCTTACGGGCGACTGGGCTCCCACCGACTGTTCGCGTCGATGTTGATGCGGAGCGTGTAGACAGATGGCGGTCCATCCACCCAAGCCGGGATTAGAACAAAGGATCCTGTACGGACTCAAGCACCAAAGGTAAGAATTTCGCGTCGAGTCGTGCCCAGTCGTACCCCGACTGCGAGCGACGCAAGATAAAGAACGCGTTTGGCTTCTCGAGCTTGCCTTCGACGAGGAAGTCCTCGTCGAGCGAGATCTGCCGGTCCGAGTCGCGACCGCCGTCGTCCGGCGCGCGCGCACCTTCGTCGCGCTTCGTCGCTTTCTTCTTGCTTTTGGAGCGCTTTGGCGGATCGCTCGCGGCCGCCGGCGCGGTGCGCATGGCGAGGCGATCACGGCGCGCCGCCGCGTCGTCCTCACGCGACGAAGCGCGGAGAGCTCGCGCGGCGGCGGCGTCGAGAGAACGGCCCGGTTTCGCGCTGGGCTTGCCGCCGTCCTTCGCGCTGGCCTTCGCGCTGGCCTCGGAGGTGGCCTGTGATTTGGGCGCCGTGCTGGCCTCGGAGGCGGGCGGCGGGGCGGCGACGGCCGGCACACCGAGCGACCCCACCGCGAGCCCGGCGGCGATCGTGACCGCGGAGGTCGCGAGGAATGAAACGCTGGTTCGCCGTGTGTTCATGTTCGAACTCGTGTGGGACCCAGCCCGGGTGGCCACGCCTGTGCGCGCGCCGTCGAGGTGTCGGCCTCGCTGCAGCGTGCTCCGACGAGTTTAGTGTCCGTACAGCGCAGCGGGTTCCCCGCTTTCGCACTTTTCTGCCCGGGCTTTTGCGGCTTCTGCGGCGCGGGCTTCTGCGGAGCGCTCGGCGAGGGCTGCTTGGGCGCCGGCTGGCTGGGTTTCGCGGGCGCCGAGGGCTTCGCGGGCTCGTCGGCGGGCGGTTTCGGATCCGCGCCGGGTTTCTTGGGCGCCGGTTTGGCGGGCGCCTGCGGAGATCCGCCGCCGGGCTTCGCGGGCGCCTGCGGAGATCCGCCGCCGGGCTTTGCGGGCGCCTGCGGAGATTCGCCCCCGGGCTTTGCGGGCGCCTGCGGAGATCCACCGCCAGGCTTCGCGGGTGCTTGCGGAGATCCGCCGCCAGGCTTCGCGGGCGCTTGCGGGGATCCTCCTCCGGGTTTCGCGGGCGCTTGCGGAGATCCGCCGGGCTTGGCCGGCGCCTGCGTGCCCTCGGGCTTCGCGGGCGCGTCGTCGTCCCCGTCGCTGGCCGGCGTCGCGGCGGCGTCGCCCGTGTCGGTCTCGGCCGCGGTCGCGTCGTCCTCTTTCTCCGCCGCCTTCGCCGCGCGCTCGGCCTTGCGCTTGGCGGCTCGCTCCTCCCGCTCGATGCCCTTGCGGGCCAGCCGGATGTAGTCGTCCGCGCGCTCGACCGACACCGGCGCGATGCGCTTCTTGGAGCCCAGCCCCTTGGCCAGCGGCTCGCTCGACTTCCGCCCACCGGCGAGCTGCTTGTACCGCTCGAGCTCGCTGATGGCGGTGTTGAGCCTCTGGGTCGTGGTCATCTCGCGGATCTGCGGCGCGTCGAGGTAGAGCACCCCGAGGTTGAAGTGCGCCTCGGGGTAGTTGCGCTGCAGCTCCATCGCCTTGCGAATCGCCTTCTCGGCCTCCTCGAGCTTGCCCTGGGCGCGCAGCGCCGCGCCGTGGTTGAGATGCGCCTTGGCGAAGGAGGGCTCGAGCTCGATCGCGTAGGCGAAACACGACGCCGCGGTGTTCACGTCGCCGGCCCTCAAGTACCGGGTACCGAGGTTGTTCCACGCGGCCGCGTTTTGGTCGTCGGCTTCGGCGGCCTTCTTGAACGCCTGCGTCGCCATCTGGTCCTTGCCCAGCGACGCGAGCGCGAACCCCTGCAGGTTGTAGACCGCGGACGTGTCCTTGGGCGTGCGCACCTTCTCGTCGACTGCGAGCGCGGTGGTGGTGACCGAGACGACGAGCTCGTGCTTGCCCTCGCGGTAGAACACCTCGCCGAGGATCATCATCGCGTCGACGTTCTGCTCGTGGATCTTCAGCGCCGCGCGAGCGTTGGTCACCGCCTCGGAGAACTTCTTCTGCTCGAGCAGCTTGCGGGCCTGGGCGCTGCGCTGCCGCGACTGCGCCATCTTGCGCTTCTCTTCCTCGGGGTCGCGATCCTGAACCTTGGGCAGGTTCTTCGCCGCCTCTTGCGCCGCGGCTTTCTTCTCCTCGGGGGTCGCCGGCTGCGGCGACGTCCCGGGCTCCATGCCCTCGAGCACCGCGAGTTCGTCGGCGCCGGGCTCCTTGCTGCCCTCCCCTTCCTTGTCGCACGCGGTGGCGGTCAGGCCGAGCGCCGCGGCGATCATCAGCGCCCTGAGTCTCATCGCAAATCCTCCACCTGCATGTCGAGCGCCGGCTGACGCAGCAGCGGGTACTCGTCGGGCTTGTAGATGTTGAGGCGCTCGCGAGCAGCCCGCGTGAACTCGTTCTCGACGCTGTAGGCCTTCGAGAGCTTGATCGTGGCCTCGTACTCGGAAATCGCCATCGCCTCGAACTGGTCCGCCGCCCTGCCGACCTCGTCTTTGTAGGCGAACCAGACTTCGCTGTATTCCTTGAGAGACTTGGGAACGGGCGCGTCTCGGAGGTTGATTGCGGTCTGTTCGAGCGCACGCCCCTTGCTCAGCGTCGCACCCAACGCCCAGTCGACCCGCTTGTAGTCGACGACCTTGTCGAACTCCTTGCTCGCGGCGACGACGCTGTCGAGGAGCTGCTTGGATTCCTTCTCCAGCTTCTTTGGCCGGGTGCTCTTGATGCGCGCGCTGCTGACCTTTTCGAGCTCGGCCGTGGCGAGCAGGAACTGGGCCTCGCTGGGGAAGTCGGCGGCCTCGGAGGCTGGCTTGAGCTGCCGCGTCTCGAACTCGGCGACGGTCTGGCGGTAGTACTCGAACGCCTTCTTGCGGTTGCCGAGCTGAGCGTGCGCCTGGCCGATGCGAAGCTGCGCCTCGACGACCCGTTCGCTCTGCCCCGCGTCGGCGGTGTGCTGGTTGAGGAAGTTCTGATAGGCCGCGATGGTCTTCTTGTGCTGGTCGGTCTTGCCCAGCACCTGCGCGGCCTTGAAGCGCGCCTCGGCGGCCTCGGTGGGGTCGTCGGTCTGCGCGGCGAAGCGCTGGTACATCTGCGAGCTGCGCTCGTACTCCTGCAGCGCGTCGAGGACCTCGGCGGCGTTCTTGAGGCCCTCGTCGCGGTACTCGCTGTCCTTGTAGCGCTCGTCCTCCGCGAGGATCGTGTAGGAGCCGACCGCCTCTTCGTACTCGAAGAAGCGCGAGTGGTTGAAGCCGGTGCGAAGCAGGGCGTCGTCGGCGAACTCCGAGTCGGGGTAGTCGGAGTAGATCCGCTTGTAGGTCTGGCTGGCCGAGCTGAAGCGGCCGATGTTCTCGTAGGCGACCGCGGCGTTGTTGAGCGCTCGGTCGGCGTTGGGGTCCTTGGGCGCCTGGTCGACGAGCGCGACGTAGCGGTCGGCCGCCGCCTCGAACTCGCCGGCGTCGTAGAGGATGGTGGCTTCCTTGAATCGGACCGCGTTGCCGAGCGCGGTCAGCTGTCCGGCGAACTTCTCCTTCTCGGCTCCTTCGCCGCAGCCCTTCTCGCCCAGGGTCTGCGTCCACTCCTGCGCGCCCTCGAGGTCGCCGAGCACGACGCGGGCGTCGAGGATCGCCTGGCCGGCGTTGATGGCGATGTTCTGGCTGCAGTAGTCGTCGATGACCCGCTCGAAACGCGCCTGAGCCTCGTCGAAGCGAAGGTAGCGCTGGGAGATCTCGGCGGCTTGATAGGCCATGGTCCCGGCCTCATCGGCGTCGGGACGCAGCGCGACGAAGCGGTCGTAGGCTTCCTGCAGCGCCAGCTCGATCTCGGGGATCTCGCTGGGTTGGTCGAACGGGCCCTCCATGCCGTCCTTCGGCATGTCGGGGCGCGCGTAGCCGCCGGCGGTGATCTGCTGCTCGAGGTACGCCTCGTAGGAGAGCACCGCGCCGCTGGCGGCCTCCTCTTGCAGGCGGTTGTCGATGTTGGAGTCGCGGACCTCGGCGAACTGCGCGGCCGCCTTGGGGTAGTCGCCGGCGTAGTAGAGCGCGTCGGCGAAGTTGTAGCGGTACTCGTAGGACGCCTCGGTATCGGGGAAGCGCTCGAGGTAGGCCTCGTAGGCCCGCGCCGCGATGCCGTACTCGACCTTGGCTTCCTCGGTCTTGCCCTCGCCGCGCAGCTCCTGCGCGTAGACGTGGTGGTCGACCGCGGTGGCGACGAGCGCCCCCTCGGCGAGCTTGAGCGCGGCCTCGATGGTGTCGGGGTCGTCTTCGTTGGCGTAGAACCACTTGGTGCCGCGCAGGTAGTTGGTGGCCAGGGCGTCGCGCGCCCGGGTGGCTCCCTCCTTCTCCTGCAGCATCTGATAGGCCTCGAGGATGCGGTTTTGAATGCTGGGCGCCGCAGCGGCCAGCGGCCAGCGATCGAGCGTGCTCTGCCAGATGCCGATCGCGGTCTGGTAGTCGGTTTGGTAGGCGAGCAGGTCGCCGAGCGCGGCGTAGACCTCGGGCACGTGCCGCTCGTTGCCTCGCTCCCGATAGTCGCGGTCGAGGCGTCGGTAGCCGCGGACGCGGTCGGGGTTGCCGTCGTTGTCCCAGTCTTCTTCGACGTAGGTCTTGGCGAGATAGCGGACGGCGTCGTCACGCAGGGCGAGCGCGCCGGAGACCTCCTCGCTGTCGCGCCGGGCGTCGGCGTAGAGGATGAACTCGTCGAACTTCTTCGCCGCCCGGGGAAACTCGCGCATGAGGTAGAGCGTCCACGCGACGCGAATGAGCGCTTCGTCGTAGAGGTCGTCCTCGGGGCTGCTCGCGGCCTTGGCGTAGGCGTCGAGGGCTGGGCCGAACTGGTCGGCGTCGTAGTGCGTCTCGCCGATGCGCAGCCACGCCTCGGCGACGAACTCGCTGTCTTGCTTCCACGGGTCGCAGCCCTCGTAGATGCCCTCGGGGAACGTGTTGCCCGCGACGTTGGAGCCGGTCGCGTCGGGCGGGTCGAACTTGTTCGCGCAGGCGAGCGCCAGGTAGCTCTGACGCGACTGCTCGGGCTGCTCCATCTCGTAGAGCAGCGTGCCCATCATGTACAGCGCACCGTCGCCGAGGTGGAAGCGCGGGAACCGGCCCACGATGCCGCGGTACAGCGCGATCGAGTCGCTGTAGTCGGCCTTGGGACTGGCCGGCGGCTCGACCTGCGCGTCGGGGTTCTTCTCCTGCGCCTTGACGTAGGCGTCGACCTCTTTGGCGAACGCATCTTCTTGGCGGGCGAGCCGCTCGGTGCTGGCCTCGAAGTAGAGCTCGGCCAGGCGGTACATGATCTCGGGCGTCCACGTGGCGTCGTCGGGGTGCACCTCGAGGAAGTCGGAGTAGCGGCGGATCGCTTGCGCCCGCATCTTGCGAGCCTTGGCCTGGTGCTCGCGGATCTGGCGGTCGTAGTGGTTCTCGAGCGCGCGCCGACCGTCGGCGCCCTCGATCTTGAGCAGCTCGCCGACGGTGTGGGACGCGGCGTGGTGGGCGGACTTGTAGCGCCCGAGCAGCTGCTCCAACGTGTCGAGCGCCTCGGACTCCTTGTCGCTCTTGGGGCGGACCGGCAGCGGAGCCTGGAGACGGCCCGCGTCGGTGGGGCGGATCTGGCGCTCGAGCGGCACGCCCGAGCCGGGTTCGCCCGCGATCCTGCGCTTGCGCTCGAGCTCGCGCTCCTTGTCGTCGCCGAGCTTGTCCAAGTCCGCGGGCAACGCCGCCGCCGCGCTGGGCAGGAGCAGGCCCAAGCCGACGAACGCTCCGATGCGCAGGCGCTTCATGGGACGAGTTCCTCCAGACCCATCTCGATCGCCAGATCGAGCTCCCGCAGGTCACGGTCGCGGACGCGTTCGAGGCGACCGACCTCGTCGGTCTCGGATTCCTTCATGGCCCACGCCACGTCGAGCAGGCCCACTTCGGACCGCATCGTGAGGTTGGCGATCTCGCCCACCACATCGCCATAGGCCGCCTCGAGCACCTGTGCCACCACGGCCTTGGTCTCGCCGGTGGTGGCGGTGAGCTCCTCGAGGTAGCGGTCGAGGTTGGCGCGCTCTTCGACCAAGATGGTGACCGCGTCCGCGAGCTTGTTCGCGGCCGCGCGTTCGAGCGCACCGCGGGTGTTGTCGACCCGCACCTGCATCGCCTCGACGCGCTTCATGACCGTGGCGGCGTCGGGGTCCGGCTTGGCCTTGGAGAGCGCCGCCCACATGCCCTGCAGGTGCTTGCGATAGGCACGGTTGGCCTTCTGCTGCGCCTCGAGCAGCGGGTCTTGGTAGCGCACGGCCGAACGCGCTCGGGCGATCTCGTCGCGCAGGTCTCGCGACGCCTTCTCCAACGCTGCGATCTCGTCGCGCTGCTCGGCGGCCTGCTTGAGGAAGCCCTGGCGGTCGATCTTCTGCTCCTTGCGGGTCTGCTCGTAGTAGTTCTCGGCTGCGATCAGCTCGGCTCGCATCTCACCGATGAACAGGTCGAGCTTGTGCGCCTGCTCGGCCAGCCGCTCGAGCCGGGCGATCATCTTGCGGTACTGCGGGCCGCGGGTGCCCAGTGGCTCGTCGACGAGGCGGCGGAGCTTCTGGCGCTGCGCCTCCATGCGGTCGAGCGATCCACCCTTGAGCTTGCTGGCCAAGCGGTCGACCAGCGCTTCGCGCACGTCGATCAGGTCGCTATCGACGTTGTCGAGGCTTGTGACGTGCGCGCCCAGGTCGTTGAACAGCCGCGCCTTCTCCCGCGCCTGCACGGCCTCTTCCATGCGCGCGAGCAGGTCGCAGGTCTCGGCGAGCTCGCGCTCGAGCATGCCGACCTCGCGCGCGAGCGACTCGGCGTGCACGGCCGAATCGAGCCCCCGCGCCACGGGCAGGGCCGCGGCGGGCAGCAGCGAGGTGAGCGAGAAGTTCTCCATGTCCTCGCCGACGACGGCGGCGAAGTAGGTGCGCGCGTCGGCGCGCGTGGAGAGCTTGCGAGCCATCCGCTTGCCCAGGCGGTCGAACTCGCGGCGTAGGGTGAGGAACTCCTCCTCGGCGCCGGCATAGTCGCGCTGCTGAATCTTGATCTTTCCGCGGAGCTGCTTGATCTCGGCCGAGATCGGCGAGTCGGGGTCGTAGATGAGCAGCAGGTCGAGCGCCTGAATGGCCTGCTCGTACTCCTTGTTGCCCAGCAGCGTCCAGGCGGTCTCGTACATGGCTTCGGGGAAGAACGGGGAGTCGCGGCCGATCTGCCGGTAGGCCTTGACCGCGTCTTCGGCCTCGCCGGTGTCGTGACGAATGCGGCCGATGGCCAGCCACGACAGCTCTTTGATCTGACGATCGCGCGGGTTGCCCGGGTTGGCCTTGACGATGTTGCCGAAGCGCTCGATCGCCTCGTCGTAGTTGCCCGCGCCGGCGGCCGCGGACGCGGCGACGTAGGCCGCACGCACGCGCCACTTCGCGCCGGGGCCACCCTTGCTGATCGGCACGTCGATCGGGCTGAGCGACTCGAGCTCCACGATGGCTTTGTCGTAGCGCTCGGTGAGGAAGAGGTAGCGGCCGTAGCTGTAGCGCAGCTCGGGGTCGCGATCGGAGCGGGGAAACGACTCGGCCCACTGAATGAGACGCTCGGCGTCGTCGGCCTTGACGAGCCCCTCGGGCGGGTCGAGCGAGACGTCGACGCCCACCGACTGCAGGCGCGCCCGGACCTCGGGCGTGGCCGAGAGCCCAGGGCGGCGCGCGAAGCCCTTTTCGCGCCGCAGCAGCGCCAGGTCGAAGAGCCGAGCGACGGCCAGCTGGTGGAAGCGGCGTGCGTCGGGGCGGCGGTCCGAGAGCGTCTGCGAGAACAGCTCGACCGCCCAGCGCTGCATGTCCATCTTCACGAGGGCGTCGCCGAGGAAGAACACCGCCTGAATGCCCGCGGGCGTCTCGCCGTGGTTCTCGACCAGATCGAGGAACTTGATCGCGGCGCCCTCGTAGTCGCCCTCGGCCAGCTGCAGCTGGCCCTGTACGAGCCGCTTGGCCAGCGCCTTGTCGCTGGGCACGACCTCTTTGGCTGCCGCGCGCTCGGCCTTGACCACGCTCTGCTCCGACTCTCGCAGCCGCTGCACGAGATCGCCGAGCTTGGCGGCGTCCTTCTTGCCCCGACGACTGCCGGGCGCTGCGCTGACGTCGGTGGAGACCGACAGCCCCGCGGTGCCGACCACGAGCGCGAGCAGGAGCGAGTGAGGGAAGCGCAGCACGAGCGACTACTTCTTGGACGCCTTGGTCTTCGTCTTCGACTTGGACTTCGAGCGACGGCGCTGCTTGGGCAGCGGGCGACCGCTCGCGTCGAGGGGCTGTTCCTGCCAGTTGACCGCGGGTCGGTCGGCCATCTCGGTGGTCAGGTTGCCCTCTTCGTAACCCGAGGAGACGATCTTGATCGCGCCGTTCTCGGGCGCGGTGAAGCTGTGGGCGCTGTTGGACGTGAAGCTGTACCCCGAGAGGTAGGAGAAGACGCCGTATCCGTGCCCGTTGTAGGTCAGCTCCACCTGCAGGTTGTGCGGGCCGGGCGGGAGGTTGCCGTCGAGGATGATGAGCTCGTCCTCGGTGTCGAGGCCGCCGGTCTCGTCGTTCTTGGCCAAGATCTGCGCGCCATCGAGCGTGTAGACGATGCGCACCAGCTTGTATCCCGAGCCCATCAGGTTGCGGTGCGCGAGAATGACCCGGCTGCCCGCGAGCACGCCGCGCAGCACGGTCTCCTTGAGCAGTGACAGGCGAGCCTTGCTGCGAAAGATGCGGTCCTTGAGGCCGTCGACGTCTTGTTGCAGCGCGTCGAGCCGATCTCCATAGAGGTCGCTCTGCCGCACGTCGGACTTGGTCTTGCCCGCCTCGGCCTCGGCGATCGGGTTGGGCGTCGCGTTCGTCTTGGCGGGCGCGGCCGGCTTGGCCGTCGCGGGTTTGGCCGTCGTCGCCTTGGGCTTGGCCGCCTGCGGTTTCGCCGGTGCGGGAGCAGCGCTCGCAGGCGTGCTCCCGACGACCATGAAACACAGAGCGAGCCGAAGGAGAGCGAGCAAGGGCGCTCCGCGCCCGCTCTTGGAGGGAGCCCGGAGGGTGGCTTTGCCGCCCGGAGCAGCGGGAACCAAGAGGTTCCCCAGGAAAGGAAGCAGCGCCAGCAAGCCAGCGGTCCGTCCAATTGCTCTGGCGACCCGGTTCACACCACGGCTACGCACGGTGCCCACGGTATCAGCACCCCTGGGGCCGAACCACCAAACCGTCCGAAACCGGGCCCTTCGTTCGGTCGACGCACGTCGAGCGTCCCTGCCGTTACAGGTCATCGAACGTTGGTCCGGCGCCGCGGCCTGATCCGTGTGCGAAAGATCGAGCGCTGCGCAGACGTGGAGTGAGAGCGCCGGCTGCGCTCAGCGCTGCGCGTCCAAGCGGCGCCAGATGGCCTCGAGCAGCTTCTGCACGCCCTTGCCCGTGTGCGCCGAGATCACGAACAGCGGGATGTTCTTGGCCTTGAGCTCCTCGCGAAGGTCGGCGATCAGCGCCTTGCCGTTGTCGTCCATGAGCGTGTCGGCCTTGTTCAGGGCCACCACGCGGGGCTGAGACTCGAACTCACCATACTTGGACAGTTCGGCCTCGATGGCGTCGAGGTCGCCGATCGGCTCGCGGTTGGGGTCGTCGTCGAGCGCGAGCAGATGGAGCAAGACGCGGGTGCGCTCGAGGTGCCGAAGGAACTGGTGCCCGAGCCCCTTGCCGTCGGCCGCGCCCTCGATGAGTCCCGGGACGTCGGCGACGACCATCGAGCGCTGGTCGCTGAGCTTGACCACGCCCAGCTGCGGCACGAGCGTGGTGAACGGATAGTCGGCGACCTTGGGCCGCGCGCGGGAGATCTTGGAGATCAGCGTGGACTTGCCGACGTTGGGGTAGCCCACGATGCCGACGTCGGCGAGCAGCTTGAGCTCGAGCCGCACGCGCAACGACTGCCCAAGCCGCCCCGGCTCGGCGTACGTCGGCGTGCGGTTGGTCGGCGTCTTGAAGTGCATGTTGCCGCGACCGCCTCGACCCCCGAGCGCGACGACCAAGGTCTCGCCCTCCTCGGTGAGATCTCCGAGCAACGTGCCGACCTCGGGCACGGCGTGTTCGGACGCGGTCTCGGAGTCGCCGGGATCGAACGGCTCGGTGAGCCAGTGGTCGTCGTCGCCTTCGGTGACGTAGATCGTCTCCATGGCGTCGTCGGGCGCGTCGTCGGGATCGACCCCCGCCGCGGTGGCCTCCTCTTCGCCGGGCCCATCGACGTAGACCATGGTGCCCACCGGCACCTTGACCACGAGATCCTTGCCGCCGCGGCCGTACTTCTGCTTGCTCGCGCCGTTGGTGCCATTCTCGGCCCGCAGGTGCTGGCGGTACTGCAGATCGAGCAGCGTGTGAAAGTGGCTGTCGGCGACGAACACGACGTTGCCGCCGTCGCCACCGTCACCGCCGGCCGGACCTCCACGGGGCACAAACGCCTCGCGCCGCCAAGCGACGGCACCACTGCCGCCCTTGCCGGCGCGAACGAAGACCCGAACTTGGTCTACGAATTTCATTCCCCAGCCTGCCCCCCGCGCGCCTCGGCACGCGGGACCTGCCTACTCGGCAGCGCTGGGCGGGTTCTCGTTGAGCTTCTGCCAGCCGTCGAGGTTTGCCTCGGCCGGCTCGACCATGACGAACTTCTTGCGACGGATGCCGCGCTTGTAGAAGCGGACCGTGCCTGGACGCAGCGCGAACAGGGTGAAGTCGCGACCGAGACCCACGCCGGGTCCGGGGTGAACGTGCGTGCCGACCTGGCGGATGATGATGTTGCCAGCGACGACTTCTTGCCCGCCGAACTTCTTGACTCCGCGCATCTGCGCGTTGGAGTCACGTCCGTTCTTGATCGAGCCTTGTCCTTTTTTATGTGCCATCGAAAGTGATCCTCTCGGGCGCCCTCAGGCGGTGATGCTCTTGATCTCGAGCGCGGTGTAGGGCTGACGATGGCCAGCCTTGCGGCGGTAGTTCTTCCGACGCTTGAACTTGTAGACGATGACCTTCTTGCCGCGGCCGTGCTTCTTGACTTCGGCCTCGACCTTGGCGCCCGACACGTGGGGGGTGCCGATCTGTGCGTCGGCACCCTTGCCCACGAGAAGGACCTCGTCGAAGGAGATGGTGGCACCGACGTCGGCGGTGAGCTTCTCGACGCGGATCACGGCGCCCGGCTCGACGCGGTACTGCTTCCCGCCGGTCTTGATGACGGCTTGTTCTTGACTGGACATAAGAGGAACTCGATTGGTTGGGGCAGGCGAAAGAGCCTGAGGCGGAACCGGGACGGACCGCGCGGGAACGCGAAGTGTATGGATCCGCGTCCCGGGGTCAAGCCCAAGCTCCCACCCTGTGCGAACGCCGGCGCGAAAACCCTCACGCCGGGTTCTTGGAGGTCATGCGCGAGATCCGCTGCTCCTACGGCGGCGCGCGAAGCCGAACAGGCCGAGTAGGAGCAGGGGCGCGAGGCCGCTGCGGCCACCCACGGAACATCCGCCCCCGTCGTCGGCCTGCGTGTCTTGGCCCGCCGAGTCGGACCCGGACATCGCACCGTCGGTGTCGGTGCCGTCGCCGTCGCCGCCGTCGGTGCCGAACCCGGAGTCCGAGTCCGAGCCCGAGGAGCCGCCGTCGGAGTCCGAGTCCGAGTCCGAGCCGGATCCCGAGCCGTTGGAGGTCGTGGCCCCGCCGACCGAGACGGTGACGCTCTGGCGGGTGACGTGCTCGTACTGGTCCTCGGCCTCGACGGTGAAGGTCCAGACGCCGACCTCGAGGTTGGAGAGGTTGAGCGCCGCCCGGAACTGGTCGTCGACGTCGCGGTCGTAGTCGGGCTGGTCGTAGATCACCTCGCCGTCCTTTTCGACCGTGAACTTCCAGCCGAAGCCCCCGTAGTTGTCGTCGACGATGGCGCGCAGCTCGACGTTGGCGCCCTCGGGGAGCTCTTCTCCGTCGAGCGGAGACTCGATGTCGACGGTGGGCGGCTCCATGTCGGGCTCGTTGCCGCCGAAGATCCACGCCATCTCGGCGACGTCGTCCTGCTGGTCGTTGCCCTCGCCGCAGAACATCTCGTGCGTGAGGCGGCAGCCAGCCGAGTTGACGCCCTGGCACTGCGCCTCGCAGAGATCCGAGCACCCGGCTTGAAACGCTTTGTCCCCGCCACCGCAGTAGCTCATGACCGAGGTGCAGTCGAAGGTGTGGTCGAGCCCGTAGGCGTGGCCCGCCTCTTGGGCGATCGTGGACGCGGCACCCAGAACGCTGCTGCCGTTACTGAAGGTGTAGACGACGTGACGCTGGCCCAGCGCGCCACAGTCGGCACCGGGCGCTACGCCGCCGGCGGGCGAGTCGATGTTGGTGTCGGTCCAGCTGCCGCCGACCATCTCCATCGTGTACGGGACGACCTTGCGGGGCCTCGACTCGTACATGATGCGGATGCCGAACGGCTCGAAGTCGGCCTCGACCGCTTGAATGATCGACAGCGCGGTCGACTCACCGCCGCCGAAGACCGGGTAGACGCCCTGCTTGGCGAGCGTGGAGCGGTCTTCGGCCGAGTTGTCGGACCCGGTGTAGAGCATGCCGCCGCTGAAGTTGAGGAACAGGGTGTGCTTGCGCGGGTACTTGTTGCCCGGAATGTCCTCGACCGCGAAGATCGGGCCGGTGCCGACGTCCTCGAAGCCGTCCGCGACGGGCGAGGGCATGACGACGCTTCCTTTTTGAACCCAGCCCTGCGGCAGCGAGGCGTCGTCACCGGCCGCACGGGCGGACGGCGGCGGGGCCTGCAGCTGCCCGTCGGGGAGCTTGTGCGCGTCGAGGCTGTGAAAGTCCGGCTGGGGGCTGGGTTTTGCGACGTAGTCGCCGCGCTCGCGGGCCTCGGCGCTGAGGTCGAGCGTGCGAACCTGCGGGTAGTGGACGTAGGGGTGGTACTCCTCGCGCGCCTCGGCGAACGGATCGCTGGCCAGCTCGTCGGACGCTGGGTCGCCGGCCATGGCCTGGCTGCTGACGAGAGCGGTGGGGACGAGAGCGACGGCGATCCAAAGGTTGCGCATGGAATCCTCGGCAGTCCGCGGTTTGCGCGGGCCTGCGACCGGGAGGGTACGTTTTGTTAGGCCTGATCGGCAAGGGTGCGCTTATCACGCCAACGCAGGATCGCGCACGTACGCCACTTTCTTGGAGGCCGCTCGGCCCCGTGCCTACGGTCGAAGCGCCATGGGCCGCGCAAGGTACGCTCGAGGATTGGTATTGGCGTCGTTCGCGCTCGCGACGGGCTGCAGCTCCTTTCAGTTCGGCAAGCACCCCGCGATGCCGGGCACCGGAGGCGAGCTCGCCCGCGAGTCGGACACCCCGACGCCCGCGTTCAACGCGAAGGAGCGGCAGCGCATCGCGCTCGTCCAGCCGTGGGTCGACGCGGCCGCGTACGACTACGAGCTCGAGCCCCAGCTGCTCAACGCGGTGATCTGGGTCGAGAGCCGCTTCGTCGAACGGGCCACCAGCCCCGCCGGCGCGCAAGGCCTCATGCAGCTGATGCCGCCGACGGCCAAGGAGTTGGCGCAGAAGCTCGGACGCCCCCACGCCTCGAGCTACGACCCCGAGTTCAACGTCACCGCCGGCGCGCTCTACCTGCGCAAGATGTTGAACAAGTACGACGGCGACGTCCGTCTCGCGCTGGCGGCCTACAACGCCGGGCCGGGCAACGTGGACAAGTGGACCCGTCGCGGTGGCAGGCTCCCGCCACGGTCGGTGGAGTACGTCGAGCTCGTGCTCGACGCGAAGCGACGCTTCGAGGAGCACCACGAGGCGATCATGACCTCGACGGACACCATGCTCGCGCAGGCCGAAGTGCCCGAGGTGGCTCAGCCCGCTCGCCACTCGCCGCCGCGCCAGTACGTGCCCGAACCTCCCGCTCCGGCCGAAGCTCCTCTTCCTCCCGAACCGGCGCGCCCCGAACCCACGCGGCCCGATCCCACGCCGCCCGCGCCTGCCAAGGCGTCCAGCAAGACGGGCGCCAAGCCCCCCAAGAACGTCGGCAAGGGCAAGCTCCCCTCGGTCCTCGACTGACCGCGCTCGCATTCGCGCCTCGTTTGCGGTGTACTGACGCCGTGGTCGCGTCGTCAGACCCCACGCTCGCCGAAGACCTCGGCGCAACCGCGCTCGACACCGACGCGGAGGCCGGCTCGCCGAGTCCGGGCCCGATTCAGCGCGGGCAGAGCGTGGGCCGCTACCTCATCGTCGACATCTTGGGCGCCGGCGCGATGGGTGTGGTCTATCGCGCCTACGATCCCGACCTCGACCGGGCGCTCGCGCTGAAGGTCGTCGGCGGCGCGGCGGAGTCCGGCTCCACCGCGGGCTCGAGAGAGCAAGCACGGCTGCTGCGGGAGGCCCAGGCGATGGCGCGGGTGAGACACCCCAACGTCATCGCGGTGTTCGACGTGGGCGAGCTCGACAGCGCCGTATACGTGGCGATGGAGCTCGTCGACGGCGTCACGCTCGCGGAGTGGCTCGTCCCCACGCGGAACCCCACGGAGATCCTCGACGTGTTCGAAGCGGCCGGAGCAGGGCTCGCGGCCGCACATGCGCAGGGCCTGACCCACCGAGACTTCAAGCCCGACAACGTGATGGTCGACGGCGCCGGCCAGCCTCGGGTGCTCGACTTCGGGCTCGCCCGCGCGTCGCACCGGCCACCGGGCGAAAGCAGCGTCGACGAGAGCGTCGAGTCGGTACGCAGCGCCGAGAGCCCGGTGTCGATCGACACGTCGATGACCGAGGCGGGTACGCTGCTCGGTACGCCCGCGTACATGAGCCCCGAGCAGTACCGGGGCGAGGCGGCCGACCATCGAAGCGACCAGTTCGCGTTTTGCGTCGCGTTGTTCGAAGCGCTCGTCGGCCGGCGGCCGTTCGAGGGCCGAACCGTCTCGGCGCTCGCAGCCTCGGTGACCGCAGGTCGCATCGACATGCCGTCTCGGCTGCCCGTTGCGCGCGGGTTGATGCAGGTGATCGCGCGCGGCCTGAGCGTCGAGCCTCAGGCGCGGCACGCCTCGATGGATGCGCTGCTCGCCGCCCTCCGTCGCCAGCGCACCAAGTCTCGGAAACTCGGCGTCTTGCTGGCGGGCGCGGGGCTGGCGTTGGGTGTGGGCGCCGTGGTCGGCAGCCGCAGCGCACCCGCTGAGCCCCCCGCACCGTGTCAGGGTGCGGCGGACGACGCTGCCGAGGTCTGGACGGACACGCGCCGCGCCGCGATCGCCTCGAGGTTCGAGTCCCAAGCCGGCGCACGCGGCACGCGGGTATGGGGCGACGTGCAGCAGCGGGTCGAGGCGTATCTCGCAGGCTGGGCCGACGGTCGAACGGACGCCTGCGAAGCCACGCGGGTGCGCGGTGAACAGTCCGAGAACCTGTTGGACCTGCGCATCGCGTGCTACGACGACCAGCTGCGCCGCGTGGAAGCCACCCTCGTGGCGCTGGAGCGCGCGGACAAGGTCGCGGTCGATGCCGCCCGCGATGCGGTGGCCGGGTTCTCACCGCTCGAGCGATGCACCCAAGCACAGCGGCTGCTGCAGACGGCACCGCGCCCGAGCGACCCATCGAGGCTCGCGGCGCTGGAGGCCCTCGAGGCACGGTACGCCGCGCTTCGAGCCGAGGTCGCGCTGGGGCACTACGAAGACGCGCTGCGAGAGGCACGCTCTTTGGTCGCGGACGCCGAGGCGTTCGACGACGCGCCCATGCTCTCGAAGAGCCTGCGGCTGCTCGGGGACGCCGAGGGCGAAGCCGGTACCGATGCGGCCGCGGCCGAGGCCTACCAGCGGGCCCTGCACACCGCGATCGTCTCGGGCGACGCGGACGCGAGCGCGGAGGCGGCCATGGCCCTGGGGCTGTCGGTCGGCTATTTCGGCGCCGACACCGACCGCGGCCTGCGGGCGCTCGAGCTCGGGCGGGCGTTCGCGAAGCGATCCCCGAACGCCGAGCGACTCGAGATGTTCGCGGCCGAAAACGAAGCGGCGATCGACATCCGTAAGGGCGAGATGAACGAGGCGCTCGCCTTGCACCAAGAGGTCCTCGACTACTGGGAGCAGCGCGAGGATGGCAAGACGAAGGTCGCCAACGCGTTGCTCGACATGGCCGCAGCCTACGTCTCGACCGGCCGCGCCGAGGAAGCCGTCGAGGCCACCGAACGCGCCGTCGAGCTCCGCATCGAGGCCTACGGGGCCGACCACCCGCTGACGGCCAACGCGCTGCGCGAGCTTGGCAATGGGCTCTCGAAGCTGCAGCGCTTCGACGAGGCCGAGGTGAAGCTGAAGAGAGCGCTCGAGATTCAAGAGGGCGCCCGGGGCCGCACGACTCGCAGCGTCGCCGTCTTGCTCGACGACCTCGGCCGCGTGTCGCGGGCGCGCGGGGACCTCGACGAGGCGATTGCGCGGCACCGCGAGGCCTACGAGATCCTGTCCACCACCACCGGCGGCGAGGGTCCATCGCTCGTGGTCTCGCGCTTGAACATCGGCTACACGCTCAGCGCCGCCTCGAAGTGGGATGAAGCGTTCGTGGAGTTCGCCAAGGCCCTCGAGATGGCCGAGCGCGTCAGCGGCCCCGAGCACCCACAGGTCGTCTATGCCGCGAACGCGGCCGCCTCGGCGCTCATCGACCAGCAGCGCTTCGACGAGGCGTACACCTACGCCAAGAAGGCGCTCGACCTCGACGGCAAGGCCGAAGTGCCCCCCACCCTGCTCGCCGAGACGCGGTTCATCGCCACCCACGCGCTGTGGAAGGACGGCAACGTCCCCGCGGCGACCAAGGACCGCGCGCGCGCGCTGGCCAGGCGTGCGCGGGAGATCTACACCGAGGGGCCACCGCAGTGGGCTCCCTACATCGAGCAGATCGACGCCTGGTTGGCCGAGCACGGCTGAACCGCGTCAGCCCCAGGGGTCGGCGAGTCGTGGGTCGTGCAGGAACGACTCGTCGGTGAGCGCCTCGAGGAACGCGACGAGGTCGGCGAGGTCGGCGTCATCGAGGTCGAGAGGACGGATGAGGGGGTCCTTGAACGGGTTGCCCGCTCCGTCGCCGCTGTCGCGCTCGGTCCCGGCGCGAACGTAGTGACGCACGACGTCGTCCAGCGTCGCGAGCGATCCGTCGTGCATGTACGGGGCGGACACGGCGACGTTGCGGAGGGTGGGCACGCGAAAGCGGCCGCGGTCGGCATTGCGGCCCGTGAACTCGACCAAACCAACGTTGGGCGGCGGATAGCTGCCCTGCCCGTCGACGTCGTACAGGCCCGTGTTGTGGAACGCGGGGACGCCGGCTGCGTCGGCGGTCCGCGTGGCGTTGGTGAAGTCGAACCCGCCGTGGCAGTGGTAGCACTCGGCGCGCTCGGAGAAGAACAACGCGAAGCCCCGCTGCGCCGCGGGTGACAGGGCGCTGTCGTCTCCGGCGACCCAGCGGTCGTAGGGGCTGTCGTACGACAGGAGCGTCCGCTGAAACGCTGCGAGGGCCGAAACCACCGCGGGGATGTCGACGCGGCCTGAGAAGGCGTCGTCGAACATCGCGACGTAGGCCGGGTCGGCCGCGAGCCGCTCCAACACCGCGTCTTCGACCCCGGTGACGCCCAGCTCCACCGGGAACTCGCCAAAGAGCGGGACGAGGGCGTGCTCTTCGAGGCGCACGAGCGCTGGATTGGCCCAGCCGAAGCTCGAGCGATAGGCGACGTTGGTCAGGCCCATCGAGTTGCGCGGCACCCGGTCGCCCGTGGAGCCCTCGGGCGTCGTCTCCGCGTCGGCGAACCCGCGGGCTTGCTCGTGGCAGCTGGAGCACGACTGGCTGCCGTTGGCCGAGAGCCGCGGGTCGTAGAAGAGGTGGCGCCCCAGCTCGACCTTCGCCGCCGACATGGCGTTGTCCTCGGGTACGAACGGCGGCGGCTGGCCCTCGGGCACCGCCCACGCCCAGGTCTGCGCCGACGCGTCTTCGGCACACGCCCCGACGAGCACGGCGAGCAGGAGGATCGCCCTATTCACCGCCGTCGTCCGCGGCCTGCAGCCGCACCTTGAAGCCCCCCGCGTGACAGTGGTTGCACGCCCCCGACGAGATCGGGAACGGCATCGCGGCCGCGAGGACGCCGCCCGAGGACTCGAGCCGCACGAACAGGGGCTGCTCGGGCAGAGGGAGCGGCTCGGTGGAGAACACGTTGCCGTAGGCGTCCGCCTCCACCGAGGCCACGAGCTCGCCGCCACCGGCGGGGGCCGTTCGCAGCTCGAGCATCGCGTCGGAGGCAGGCTCGCCGTCGGGGCCGTAGATCGTGCCCGCCACGGTGAACTGCCCGACGCCGGGGCCGAGCGCCTGGTGGCAGCGCATGCAGTTGAGGCCCGCGTTGTGACTTCGAGTCTCGTCCGCGGCGCTGACGTTCTCGACGTCGAGCGCAGGGTCGCGTTCGAAGTCTGGGTCGCCGGGCTCGAGCGCGGGGGACTCGGCGTCCACGTCTTCGTCGCACGCGGCGGCGAGCACGAGCGTGGACAGCACGAGGATGCGTTGGGCGCTGTGCGTGAGCATCTGTGCCGACCTCATTTCGCGACGAAGGCCCGCTGCTCGAACGCGCCGTCCCCCTCGAACTCCACACCGAGGCGCTCGAAGATCGGCGCGCACTCGGGGTCGCCCGAGAACGCCATGCAGCCGTTGATGAAGTCGGTCTCGTAGTCGATGGACGCGTCGAGATCGGACGCTTCGTACAGCCGCCCGAGGTCGAGCACCACCGCCTGGGTGTCGGGGTTCATCGCGCCCAGCTCGATGCGCGGAAGGTTCTCCCAGGCGCACCCGAAGCCTTGCGCCGGGCTGCCCTCGCACGACGTCGCCCCCAGGTGCAGGAACCATGTCGGGTTGGCGTCGGTCGCCACGTCGATGCGGGCGTACTTGAAGCCACCGGTCCAGCTCCACCACATGCCCGGAGCGTTGAACGGCGCTGGGCTGCGCACGGCATCGATGTGGTTATCCTCGGCGGGCAGGCCGAGCGTGAACGCAACGCCGACGATCTCCTCGTCGGTGTCTGCGGTGCCGACCACCTCCATGCGCGTCTGGGGGCTCCCCGTCTCGCAGCGACCCGTGTCGTCGGCGAAGTCGAGCAGCGCGACCGAGCCACGCTGCCAAGCCTGGTCCTGCTCGAGTTCGAGCGGCACCTCCGCTCCCGAAGCCGTACGAAGCGTGACGTCGTGCACGTAGAATCGAGCGTCGAGCGGCTCGACCGTCGTGCCGGACACGCCGACCCCGTCGTACCGCCCCCCGCAGCGAAACGACTCGCCACCGAGCTGAATGTCGAACGCGATGCGATGGCTCGGAGGCTCCTCCACCGAATCACAGGACGGCAGGCCGGCGAGCAACAGCGCCAGCCCGAGAATCGAACGTGGACTCATGGCGCCGCACCATAGAGCGTCACAACGCCCAACCCCGCGACCGACCGCCGCTGCGTCCAACCGTCTCGCGGCCCCCGGTCGCGCGGCCCACTGTCGCAGGACCCAACGTCGCAGGCACTGCGGACAAGGGGCGCTACGCAGCCCACAACAACGCGAAGGGTCGCGCAGCGGAATAGAAAGAAGAGGCCGCGAGCAGACGACGCCCCGTCGAGCCTCCCCGCAGGAGCCCCTCCTCACCCGCAGGGGGAGGGGCGACGAAGGAGCGGCGAGCCCAAGCCCCGCCGAGCGGCCTCCCGCGAACAACCCCGAAGGGTGCCCCAACCTCCCCCTTCAACGTGAGAGCGAGCAGACCCGAAGGGTCGCGCAGCGGAATAGAAAGAAGAGGCCGCGAGCAGACGACGCCCCGTCGAGCCTCCCCGCAGGAGCCCCTCCTCACCCGCAGGGGGAGGGGCGACGAAGGGGCGGCGAGCCACGAGACTCGCCGAGCGGCCTAATGCGCGTAGACGCCCTCTTTGGACCGCCCCGTCTTCGTCAGGAACTCCTCGTACCCGCCGGGGAAGAAGTCGTAGCCTCCATCGCCCTTGAGCTCGAGCACGCAGGTCGCCACTTCGTCGAGCATGCACTGGTCGTGGGTCACGAAGATGAGCGTGCCCTCGTACACCTGCATGGCCTCGGTCAGCGAGCGGATCGACTCGAGGTCGAGGTGGTTGGTGGGCTCGTCGAGGATGACGAGGTTGCTGCCGAGCAGGGTCAGCTTCGACATCAGCAGGCGCGCGGTCTCGCCACCGGAGAGCGCCTTGACGGGCTTGTCGGCGTCTTGCGAGGGGAAGAGCATGCGCCCGAGCAGGCCGCGAATCTCCTGGACGGTCGCCTTCTCGTCCCACTGGTACAGCCAGTCGTACGCGGTGCGGTCGTCGTCCTTGTGTACGCCCTCTTCGTGCTGCTGCGGCATCATGCTCACCGAGACCTCGTGGCCGAGCTTGAACTTGCCGCGGTCGGGCACGTAGTCGCCGCCTTCGCCCGCGATGATCTTGCACAGCGTGGTCTTGCCGATGCCGTTGGGGCCGACGATCGCGAGCTTGTCGCCGCGGGTGAGGGTGAACGAGATGTCGCTGAGCACCGTCTCGCCCTCGAACGATTTGCCAACGCCGTCGACCTCGAGCACGAGCTTGCCGCCGGGCGTCTTGGGCTCGAAGCGGATGAATGGACGCTCGATGTTGGAGCGCTTGAGGTCGGTGACCTTGATCTTCTCCATCTGGCGGCGACGCGACTGGGCCTGTGAGGCCTTCTTGGCGTTGGCGCCGAAGCGACGGATGAAGTCCTGGAGATCGGTGATCTTCTTCTTCTTGGCCGAGTTGGCCTTCTCTTCGCGGATGCGGAAGTCGACCTTCTGCCGCAGCATCATGTCGTAGCCGCCGGGGTAGACGATGATGTTCTCGTAGTCGACGTCGGCGGTGTGCGTGCAGACCTGGTTGAGGAAGTGCCGGTCGTGGCTGATCACCACGAGCACGCCCTTGAACTCGTGTAGGAAATCCTCGAGCCAGCGGATCGAGTCGACGTCGAGGTGGTTGGTGGGCTCGTCGAGCAGCAGGATCTCGGGCTCGCCGAAGAGCGCCTGGGCCAACAGGACGCGGAAGCGGACCCCGCTGTCGAGGATCGACAGCGGCTCCTCGTGCTGCTCCTTGGGGATACCGAGACCGACGAGGATCTGCTCCGCCTCGCTCTCGGCGTTGTAGCCATCCTCCTCGGCGATCACCACCTCGAGCTCGCCGAGCCGCATCCCGATCTCGTCGTCGAAGTCACCTGCGGCGAGCAGCTTCTCCTTCTCGTCCATCGCCTCCCACAGGCGCTTGTTGCCCATGAGCACCACGTCGCGGATGCGATCGTTCTCGTGCCGATAGTGGTCCTGATGGAGCATGCTCATCCGGGCGTTCGGCGGGATGCTGATCTTCCCCTCGTCCGGCTCGAGCAAGCCGGCGATGATCTTCATGAACGTCGATTTACCAGCCCCGTTGGCGCCCGTGAGGCCGTAGCGCTTCCCGGGGTCGAACGTGGTCGTGACGTCGTCGAAGAGGACCTTGCCACCGTATGCTTTGCGAACTTCCGAAACCGTGAGCATGACGAGACCTTTGCGGGGGTACGTGTAGGCCAACGCGGGCCGGAGCGCAAAGGGTGTGTCCCACCGCGCGATGGGCACGGGGACAGGCCAAATCAGGCCGCAAAGCGCCCCCCGCGCGTAGGAAAACCGCGTCTAGTATTGACGCGAGCCATGGGTGAGTCGTCGAGCGAGGTGAAGGGGATCTGGTTCTCCTCGCTGCGGTCCTATCTGAGCGAGACCCGCGGGCCCGAGTCCATTGCGAAGCTGGTCGAGGCGCTCCCGGGGGACCACGGGGCGGCGGTCGCGGATCCGATGGTGTCCGCCTGGTATCCCGAAGACACCCTCAGCTTGACGCTCGAGCACACTTACGAGGTCATCGCCGGTGGAGACGACGAGGCGTTCGAGGCCCTGATCCGAGGCGTCACGGTGCAGGGGGTCGGGCGGTTCTTTCGCGTGCTGCTGCACTTCACCAGCCCGGCGTTCGTGGTCCGCAAGATCCCCGTGGTGTGGAGTCGGCTCAGACGCGGCGCGGGCGAGGTGACCGTGGAAAGAACGCCCCGCGGAGCCCTCGTGAGGTACCGATCCTTTCCATACTTCGAGCAACGGACCTATCGAATCATGACCACCGGGGCGATCCGTGGGATGCTCGAGGCGTGCGGAGCGAAAGCGCCCCGCATCGCCATCGTCGCTCGAACACGCGACTCCCTCGACGTCGAGGTCGAAACCTGACAGCCGAGGACTCGCCCAGCCGGTCCCATGCAGACGCGCCCGCACCGATCTCACGCCCTCCGACTCGCGTGGCTCGTGCCTGCAGTCCTGCTCACCTGCAGCGCCCCCAGGGCCGCCCGGGCGTGCTCCTGCACGAGACCGCCCCCCCCGCTGGCTGCCGCTGACGAGGCGGACGTGGTGTTCGAAGGCCGCGCCGAAGCCCCCACCACCGAGGGGATGCGGCTGCGCACGAACTTCGAGGTCTTGCGCACGTTCAAGGGCGACACGGGCACTCGTGTCGACGTGCTGACGATGAGCAGCTCCGCCGCGTGCGGGCGACGCTACGTGCCCGGCGAGACCTACCTCGTGTACGCCTTCGCGACCAAGGGCGCGCTGGCGGACAACCTGTGCTCTCGCACCCGCCGCTCCTCGGAGGCGAGCACCGACTTCGCGATGCTCGGCGAAGGGCTCGACCCCGAGCCCACGCCCGAGCAGGGCGGTTCGGTCGCGAACGTCGAGCCGCCTCGGATCGCCCCCGAAATCCCGCCCGCGGTCGAGACGGGGCGCCGCGGCTGCTCGGCGTCGGTATCGGGGTTGGCTCACGACGCGGGCGGTCTGTTGGGGGCCGTCGGGCTCCTCCTCGGCGTTGCCTCGCGGCGACGGCGCGCATACGGTGGCTGCAGTTCGCCTCCCAGGAGCCACGATGTCGTTCGGATTGTTCGAGACCCCGCCGCCCGTCAATGAGCCCATCTTCGCGTACGAGCCCGGCTCGCCCGCCCGCGCCACGCTTCAAGCCGAGCTGAAACGCCAGCGAGGCGAGACCTTCGAGCTCGCGCCGATCATCGACGGCAAGGCCGTACACACCGGCACGCTCGAAGCCCTGCACTCGCCCCACGATCTGCAGACGCCGATCGGCCAGGTGCACCAAGCTGGCGCCGCGCAGGCGGAGCAGGCGATGGCCGCCGCTGCCAAGGCGAAGCCCGCGTGGGCTGCCCTGCCCTGGCAAGAGCGCGCGTCGGTGTTCCTGCGCGCCGCGGGGCTCATTCGTGGCAAGTATCGCGCGGTCCTCAACGCCGCCACGATGCTCGGCCAGTCCAAGACGGCCCACCAAGCCGAGATCGACTCCGCCTGCGAGCTGATCGACTTCCTGTCGTTCAACGCCCACTACCTCGAGCAGATCATGCGGGACCAGCCCAGCTCGCCCACGGGCCTGTGGAACCGCGTGGAGTCGCGGGCGCTCGACGGCTTCGTCCTCGCGATCACGCCGTTCAACTTCACCGCGATCGCGGGCAACCTGCCCTCGGCCCCGGCCATGTGCGGCAACACCGTCGTCTGGAAGCCCGCCGCCACGGCGATGCTCTCGGCGCACTTCCTGATGAGGATCTTCGCCGAAGCCGGCCTGCCTCCAGGGGTCATCAACCTCGTACCCGGCGACGGCCCCGCGATCGGCGGCCCCCTGTTCGACTCGCCGGACTTCGCGGGCCTGCACTTCACGGGCAGCACTGGGGTGTTCCAGACCCTGTGGGGCCAGATCGGCGCCAACATCCGCACCTACAAGCAGTACCCGCGCGTCGTTGGGGAGACGGGGGGCAAGGACTTCGTGCTCGTGCACCCCAGCGCCAACGTCGAAGCCGTCGCGGTGGGCCTGTTGCGCGGCGCGTACGAGTACCAGGGCCAGAAGTGCTCGGCGGCCTCGCGCGCGTACGTCCCCAAGAGCCTCTGGCCGACCATTCGCGAGCGCCTCGGCGCGTTCATGGCGGACGTGCAGGTCGGCGACGTGTCCGACTTCCGCAACTTCATGGGCGCGGTGATCGATCGTCGGTCCTACACCAAGCTCACCGGCGCCATCGAGGAGGCGCGCGGCAACGTGGGCGCGGGCGTCACCGAGGTGATCGGCGGCGAGTTCGACGACAGCAAGGGGTACTTCATCCGCCCAACGCTCATCGTCGTCGACGACCCGAAGTACCGCACCATGCAAGAGGAGCTGTTTGGCCCGGTGCTCTCGCTGTACGTCTACGACGACGACAAGTGGGAGGACACGCTGAAGCTCGTCGACAGCACCAGCGAGTACGCGCTCACCGGCGGCGTGTTCGCGACCGACCGGCACGTCATTCACCAAGCGCTCAACGCTCTGCGCTACAGCGCCGGCAACTTCTACGTCAACGACAAGCCCACCGGCGCCGTCGTGGGGCAGCAGCCCTTCGGTGGCTCGCGCGCCTCGGGCACCAACGACAAGGCGGGCTCAGCGCTCAACCTCATGCGGTGGATCAGCACCCGCACGATCAAAGAGAACTTCGAGCCCCCGACCGACTGGCGCTACCCGTTCATGGCCGGCGAGTGATCGCCCCCCCGCGGCGGCTCTACTCGACCGCCTGCGGGTTGAAGCCCTCGACGCGCTTGATGATCCGCCCGGCGGGCAGCGGCTCGTCGGGGGTCACGTGGTTGATGCGGGCGAGCTCGACGACGGGGATCGACGACGGGTTGGCCTCGTTGAGCGCGGCCAAGGTGGTCTGGGCGCCGAGCGTGAGCAGCTCGATGCGGGTGGGCTGAACGTTGCGAAGCTTGGGGTCCTTCAGCGGCCGAAAGCTCGCGACGGTGGTGGCGATGGCGTCGGCGTGGGAGGGCCAGACCTCGGCGGGCGCGGCTGCGATGATGGCGACCACCTGAGAGCCCGAGAGCACGAAGGCGACGAGCCCGGTGAGGCTGCCGTCGCCGCCGGAGATCGAGAACGCCGACGAGACGGCCGGCGCGCCCCCGATGTTGCCTTCCCACAGCTCCCCCCGGGCGACCTCGGTCTCGGCGAAGAACGCCTCGAGCGCGTCGGCGGGCGTGGACTCGGCGCTCGGGCCGAGCACGAACAGCGCGTTCTCGTCGGCGGCGAGGCCTACGAGGCCCGAGGTGTCGACCTCGATGGTCCAGTCCTCGGGCATGTCGACGCGAAAGCCGGCCCGTGGCTGCACGTAGCGGTTGCGCAGCATGAAGCCGTTGCGAGCGTCGCGGCCAAAGACCACGCCGCCCAGCAGCGCCATCCACTGCGGGTCGGGGCCAGGCAGGCCGGAGCGACCGAGCGCCTTGGCGACGCGATCGCGGCGCAGCTCGGGCTCGGGGTGGGTGGAGAGCCACGCGGGGACGCGACTTTGGGAGTCGGCCACGTCGGAGAGGACCCCGAACACCTCGGGCACACCCGCGGTGTCGTATCCGGTAGCGCCGACGTAGCGCACGGCGAGGTCGTCGGCTTGGTACTCGTCGTCGCGGCTGTACTTGAGCAGGGCCAGGCCCGCGACGCCCGCGGCGAAGCCACCGATGTGGCGCAGGCCGGGGTCGACGACCCGAAAGACGCCGACGCTGCGCCGCGCGACGTTGGTCTTGCGCAGCTTGACGGCGCCGTGCCGGGCGGTGACGTGGCCCGCCTCGTGGCCGAGCACGCCGGCGAGCTCGGCCTCGGAGTTGAGATGCGTGAGCAACCCGCGGGTGACGTAGACGAAGCCGCCGGGCAAGGCGAAGGCGTTGACGGTGGGATCGTCGAGCACCCGGAAGGTCCAGGGCAGCTGCGGTCGCTCGGAGCTCTCGGCGATCTTGGCTCCGACCTCCTCGACCTTGGCGACCAGTGCGGGCGCCTCGGTGTAGGGGCGCATGGAGCCCATGATCTCCTGGTCGGACTTCCGCCCGAGCTCGACCTCCTCGTTCTCGCTGATCAGGAACGCCTGCACCCGCCCGGTCGCCGGGTTGATGGAGCACGCAGCGGCTCCACCAAGGACGGCGAGGAGGCTGAGACGAGGGGCCAGGCGCATGGCGTTCAGCCGCGACGGCGGCGCTTCTTGCCGAACCCGAAGAAGCCCGAGCTGCCCTTGGAGACGTCTTCGTCGCGCTCCTCGGCGATGCGCTGCAGCGCGACGAGGTGCTCTTCGCTGAGATCGTCGGGGACGCGGACCTCGACGTGCACGATGTGATCACCGCGGCCGCGCCCTCGACCGAGCACGGGCATGCCCTTGCCCTTGAGCTTGATCGTGGCGCCGGGCTGGGTGCCGGGCTCGATCTCGATGTCGACCCTGCCCTCGAGGGTGTCTGCCTCGACGTCGCAACCGATGGCGGCTTGAAACATGGTGACGATGACGTTGCTGTGGATGTCGAACTCGTCGCGGATGAACCGAGGGTCTTCCGTGACGCGGACGATGACGTAGAGGTTGCCCGGAGGCCCGCCGCCTGCCCCGGGCAAGCCGCGCCCTTGGATGCGCAGGGTCTGGCCGTCGTCGATGCCGGCGGGCACGTTGATGGTGAGCGTGGACTCGCGCTCGACGGTGCCGGTGCCGCTGCAGTCGCCGCAGGGGTTGGAGATCACCTTGCCCTGGCCGCGACAGGCGGGGCAGGTGGTCTGCAGGGTGAAGAAGCCTTGGCGGTGGATGACCTGGCCCTGGCCGTTGCACTGCGGGCAGGTCTGCGGCGAGGAGCCCGGCTCGGCCCCGGAACCATCGCACGAGTCACACGACTCGGGCCGGGAGATCGACACGTCGTGCTCGCCGCCCTCGAAGGCGTCCGAGAGGCTGACCCGCAGCTCGACCTTCATGTCGCCGCCACGGCGAGCGCCGCCACGGCGCTGTCCGAAACCGAACAGACCCCCGAAGAGGTCCTCGAAGTGGGACATGACCTCGTCGGTGCCCGAGAAGCCCGAGAAGCCCGCACGCGACGGACCCTCGTGGCCATAACGGTCATACAGCTCGCGCTTTTCGCCGTCGTTGAGCACCTCGAAGGCCTCGGCGGCCTCCTTGAAGCGCTCCTCGGCCTCGGCATCGTCCGGATTGCGATCCGGGTGATACTTCATCGCGCACTTGCGGTAGGCCTTCTTGATGTCGCTGGCACCAGCGTCACGGCCAACACCCAGGACTTCGTAGTAATCTCGCTTCGCGGACACCGCGCGCGGAAGCTAAGCATCGCCACCCCTGCTGTCAACGGGGAGGACCGCTTTGCTCCCCCCGGGCTGTGGTACGTTTTCGACCGCCCAAAGCCGGCCCAGACCCCCATGTCCACCGCCTTCGTTCGCCCGTCCGCCTTTCGCACCCTGTTCCACGGCGCCCTCGTCGCGACCGCGCTGTCCACGGCAGCCTGCGCAGACGATCCCGGCCCGGGCAAACTCTTCGACGAAGACGGCGCTTGGGAGCTGCAGAGCTTCGCCCTCGAGGGATCGGGCCTCGAGCAGGTGGCCTCGGCGCGCGGCGGCGAGCTGCTGATGCGGTTCGACAACGAGAACCGCGTGGTGCAGACGGCGATGTGCGCGAACAACGAACGCGCAACGCCCTCCAACACCGAGTGCGAGGGCGTCAACGACTCGCAATGGTTCTGCCACTGCTTCGCCTACGACTTCGTGGAAGACGAGATGGCGTGGCTCGAGTTCGAAGCGGGCGCCACCGTGCCGGTGGTCAAGGTCGGCGACGCGGCCCAAGCGGACGCCGGCGGTGCTGACGAGTCCGGCGACACCGACACCGACACCGACGGCAGCGGCGAAGAGGGCGGCGACGAAGGTGGAGCCGACGCAGGCGGAGGCGACGAGGCCCCCGCCGATGGCATCCACATGCTCACCGTCGCGGAGATCTCCGGCGCCGCCGCGACGATCGACTTCACCCCGCTGCCCGCCGAAGTGTTCGGCTCCAACGGCACCACGTCCAAGTACACGTTCGTCAAGAAGGCCGGCTCCGTCTACGACGTGGTCCTCGAGGACCCCGAGCGCCCGTCCTGCGAGCCCTGCATCTGACCCCGGAGTGGAACCCTCGGGGTTTCAGCTGGACAGCACCGCGCACCGTCGGCTAGGTTCCGCCGCGGAAGCGCTTGACGTGCTGGTGCTGTCCGCGGACTTCAAATCCGTTGTGGGGCGCGAGGAGCGTCCCGGGCAGGTTCGATTCCTGTGCGCTTCCGTTACTTGAACGCTTCGCAGCCGCCCGCTGCCGAGCGGCCCGTCGGCGCCTACCAGCAGACGTCGTCGCGGCTCTCGCAGTCGCCGCCCCAGTCGCAGCAGATCCAGTCGTGGCCGCAGACGCTCGGCCCCTGTGCAAGGCACCATCCGTCACCGTCGGCGCAGTAGTCCCAGCCGCCTCCGATGTCTTGGCACTGGGGCGTAGCGCGCTGCGCTTGGGTCTGCGCCGTGAAGCCGTCGGTGGCCGCGGGCGTCTGCGACTGCTCCACCTCGTGCACCGCGTCGTGCAGCAGCGTCCCCGCATCGTCGTGCACCACCACCTCGACCGTGCCATCGTCCGTGAACGTCTGGACTTCGATGCCGTCCAGCGTTCGGTGAGTCGAGGGGGCCTCGGCGCCGTCACACGCGGCGGTGGTCAAGACGGAGAGGGTGAGGAGTGTTTGAACGATGGGTCGCATCATGACCTACATCGTTCGGGCCCCCACCCAGGCCCGCAAGCCGTCGGTCGCACCAGCCCACGATTTGCCCATCTCGGGAAGCGTCGTTGCTCGACTCGGGAAGCGTTTTGCCCAACGCGGGCGACACCGCCGCCACGACCTCCAGCGGCGTCCGGCGATGCGTCCCTCCCGCGCCGCGCGCTACTCCGAGAGCCCGTCGTAGATCGCCTCGAACCCGGGCTCGATCGTCTTCCAGTCTTCAACCGGACCTTGCACGACCAGGATCACCGTCTGGTCCTCTCGATCGCGCTGAAGCGTCTGCAGCCGGTTGGGCACCTTCTCGCCGAGCAGCCCGACCTCCACCACGGCTTTGCGGCCCTGCCAGCTGTTGCCCAAGAGGTCACGGCTGTACGCCTCGTCGCTGCGGACCGAGAGCTCGAAGACCCCGCCCAGCTCCGTCTGCGCGGCGTCTTTCATGCCCTCGACGTACGTGTCGAACACCTCCTGCGGCGTCAGGCCCACCCCGGGCTCGAACACCTGAATCATCGCGAGCGCGTTGCCGCTGCTCTCGATGGTCAGCGAAGCGAACTCCACGCCGTCGAGGTCCTCGGTCTCTTTCTCGACCGTCCAGTTGCCCGGGTACTGCACGGTCAGGCCCGCCACCGTCGTCGACTTCTTGTTCTCGAGATCGGGCTTGGGCTCGAAGAAGAACCCGCAACCGCCGATCGCGACGGAGACCAACACCAGGGACGGAAGACGTGCACCCACCGCGCAAGGGTATCAACTCACGCCACCGCGCTGAGCGCCCCGGGGAAGTCGAGCACCACCGCGCCTTGCTTGTGGCGCGCTTCCACCAGCCGGTGCGCGTCGATCACCTCGGCCATCGGGAACCGGCGCCCGATCACGGGCCGCAGCTGCCCGGCCTCGACGCGCGCCCGCACGCGCTCCAGCCCCGCGAGATCGTCGAGCGCCACCCCGGAGATGACCCGCGGGCCGGAGCCGAAGCGCGTCGTCACGGCCTGCAGCAGCTCCCGGATGCCGCCCTCGATGAACACGTGGCGGCCCTTCGGGGAGAGCATCGGCTCGAACGCGCGAAAGCTCGACTTGCCCACCGTGTCGACCACCACGTCGAACGGGCCTGGCAGCGACGCGATGTCGACCGTCCTGTAGTCGACCGTGTGCGTCGCTCCCAGCGTGCGCACGAGCTCCGCGTTGGCCCCGCTGCACACCCCCGTGACCTCCGCCCCGAGCGCGCGAGCGACCTGCACCAAGTACACCCCCACCCCACCGGACGCCCCGATCACCAGCACCCTCTCGCCTGCGCGAACCTTCGCGCGGTCCTCCAGGAACGACAGCGCCGTGATCGCCCCGAAGGGCAGCGACACCGCCTCCGCATACGACAGGCCCCGGGGCATCGTCGTCACCACCGAGCCCTGCGGCACCGCAATGACCTCCGCGTTCGCGCCCGACGTCGTGCCGAACACGTCGTCCCCCACCGAGAAGCGCGTCACGTCCGCGCCCACCTCGACCACGCGGCCGGCGAACTCGCGGCCCGTCGTCCGCTGACGCGGCTTGGTGATGCCCATCAAGAGGCGACCCAGCAACGCCATGCCGCCGCCGAAATCCCCCGCGCGCATGCGCCACTCGGCCGTCGTCACCGAGGTGGCCATCACCTCGACGAGAATGTCCGTGCGACCCGCGCGGGGCACGGGACGGTCTTCGAACGCGAGGACGTCAGGGGAACCGTAGCGGTCTGCAACGATGGCTTTCATCACGTCCTGAGCGTAGGCGCGCGCGGCCCAGGCCACATCGTCCAGATCCGTTGATGCGGTATGCATGCACGCATGGAATGGCGGACGGTGCGATTCGACTGGAACCGGGCGCGAGCGTTCCTCGTCACCGCCGAGGAGGGCTCCCTCTCCGCCGCGGCCAAGGCCCTGGGCATGTCGCAGCCCACCCTCGGGCGCCAGGTCGACGCCCTCGAGTCCGAGCTCGACGTCACTTTGTTCGAGCGCGTCGGCAGACGCCTCGTGCTGACCGACGCCGGCGCCGACCTCTTGCAGCACGCCCGCGCCATGGGAGAGGCCGCCAGCCGCGTGTCGATGGCCGCCTCCAGCCAGTCCGAGGCCGTCCACGGCGTCGTCACCGTCAGCGCGAGCGAGGCCTTTGCGGCCCACGTGCTGCCTCCCGTCCTCGCCACCTTGCGGGCCCGCGCGCCCGGCATCCAGGTCGACGTCGTCGCGACCGGCGAGCGCAGCGACCTTCTGCGTCGCGAGGCCGACATCGCCGTGCGCAACGTCCGTCCCGACCACCCCGACCTGCTCGCGCGCAAGCTGTGCGACATGGACGGATCGCTCTACGCCGCCTCGAGCTACCTCGACCGCATCGGCCGGCCCATGACCCTCGAGCGCCTGCACGCGTGCGACTTCATCGCGTGGAACCGCGACGCTCCCCTGCGTGAGCGATTGGAGGAGATCGGACTGAAGCTCACCGAGGCGAGCTTTCCATTCGTCTGCGACAACCACCTCGTGCAGTGGGCCATGGTCAAGCAGGGCCTGGGCGTCGGCATTCAGGCCTCGGTGATCGCCGACGCCGAGCCAGGCATCGAGCGGGCCGTCGCCGACCTCCCGCCCATCCCCTTCCCCGTCTGGCTCGTCTCGCACCGCGAGCTGCACACCTCACGGCGCGTTCGCACCGTGTTCGACATGCTGGCCGAGGCGCTCGAGCCCTCAGCGTCGCGCTGAACTCGCCGCCGTCGAGCGCGACGCTCACGCCTCGCCGCGGTCGAACACGAGCTCGAACCTGCACCCATCGCCCGTGCCCTGTGAGACGAGCCGAACCTCCCCGCCCGAGGTCTCCATCACGCGCTTGACGATCGCGAGCCCGATGCCGGTGCCGTCCCCCCCGCTCGAGAGGCGGTTGAAGAGCCCGAAGACGCGCTCGTGGTGCGCCGGGGCGATGCCCGGCCCCCTGTCCGTGACGCTGATCTCCACCCTGCCGTCATCGAGCTCGCGTCCGTCGACGCTGACCTCGAACGGGCCGTGCTCGGGCCGGCCGTACTTGATCGCGTTGGAGATCAGGTTCTCCAGCACTTGCTCGAAGCGAGTGGGGTTGGCCCGAACGGGAGGGATGTCCTCCCCCACGTGCACCGTGATGCCCTCCTTCTCCAGACGGGCGTCGAGCAGCGCCAGCATCTCCTTCGCGACCGCGTTGGGGTCGACCGTCTGCAGCTCTGCATCGACGCGACCAACCCGGCTCAGCTGAAGCAGGTCGGTCAGCAGGCGGCTCATCTTCCGGTTGCTGCGCTCGAGGACGTCGAGCTGCGAGAGCGCCTCCTCCACCTCGCCGTCCGCGGCGAGTTCACGCATCATCCCGATGAAGCCCAGCGAAGTGACCAGCGGTGTCTTGAGGTCGTGCGATACGGTGTAGACGAACTGCTCGAGCTCGAGGTTCGATCGCTGCAGGGCGCGTTGGTGGGTCTCGAGCTTGTCGGACAGCTCGATCTGGTTGCCCAGCAGCGCCTCGGTCTCGTCGTTCGCTCGCCGGAACGCCTCGGCGGCGACCGCCATCACGCCGATCTCGTCCTTGCGATCGCCCCCGGGCACCTCGGGGACCCGCTCACCGCGTGCGAGCCGATCGAGCGTCTCGGCGATCTGCTGCAGAGGCTTCGAGATGCTTCGCCCGATCGCCCACGAGAAGGCGAGCCCGCCGATCAGCGCGAGCGCTCCGACCAGGAGGGTGCGCCGGCGCATCTGCCCCGCCATCGTCTCCATCGAGCGCACGATCGCGGGAACGTCGGCCAACGCGTCGTCGCGTAGCTTCGTCGAGAGGCGGGAGAACTCCCAGGCTTCGCCTGCCATCACCACGCCCACCAGGTACAGATAGCCCCGGGTGGCTTGAACAACCCTTCGAAACTTCTTGGCGTAGGCGTCGAGCAGGGCCAGGTACTCCCGCTCCGCTGGGGACTCCACGATCGTCTCGAGGGCTTCGACCTCGTCGACGGCGCCCGTGAGCAGCGCATAGTCGGGCTCGTAGAGGTAGCGGTACAGGCTGCTCTCCAAGCGGCTGCGAGCGCGGACGAGGCGTTGCCATCGCTCGGCGGGCACGGCTTCGGGTCGGTCCCCCAGCGCCTCGAGCCGGCGCTCGAGCGTCGGCAGCTCGTCGTGCACCAGCGCGTAGCGGATGCGCCGCTCGTCGATCGCGGTGGTGAGCGACGCCTCGTAGTTGTCGAGCGACGTCCGCATCCGCGCGAGCAGCCGCTGTCCCCCTCGGCCCGAGAGCAGCGACTCGGTCGTCTCGAAGCGCACCCTCAGGTCGGCGATCCGCCGCAGCGACTCGTCGGCCAAGCTCGCGTGCCCCAGCGTCGAGAACAGCTGCACGCTTCGCTGAAGCGCCGTGACCTCGGTCTGCATCTCGAGCAGGGCGAAGGTTCGCGCGTTGAGTTGACGAAAGTGGCTCGCGTTGCTCTGCGCCCGACCAGCCGCGACGAGCGCGGCCGAAGCCAACGCGATCGACAGCACGCCCATGAGCACGAAGCCCAGGTAGATCCGGCGGCCGATGGAGAGTCGAGAGAGCATCACGCGAGCAGGAATTCATTCCACTTGGCGAGGCTGTATTCGTAGGTGGGCATCACCGTGTTCCACACCGCAATGTGCGAGAAGCGTTCTTCGTAGGACCCGCCGCGACGCCGCTCGCCCGCAGCCACGGCGATGGCCCCCTCGGTGTTCTCGAGGTCGGTCGCTGCCGGCTGCCCTCCGTACCAGTAGTCCCACTCCGCATCAGAGAGGTGTTCCCGAGACAGGGACGGCGTGGAGATGTAGTAGCCCTGCCGAGCGATGAACGCACCTGGCCACCCCGAGAGCCACCAGTTCATGAACTCGTAGGCCATGTCGACCGCAGGCCCCTTGCTCGCGCTCGACAGGCACATCACCCCATGCCACGCGCGGTAGCCCTCTTTGGGGGCCGCGTAGATGCAGCGCGTGCCCGCGCCACGAAGCGAGGCCACCGCGGGCGAGAACATGCTCTCGACGACGACGCCATCGTCCTGCATGAAGTCGACCGACTGCGGGACCGAGCTCCACACGCCGCGAAACTGCCCGGCCCGCTTGAGGCGGATGAGGTGGGAGGTCAACTCGTCGAGCTCGGCACGCGTCATCGCTCCGATGTCGCCGAAGCGCATCAACCCGTTGGCTTCGGCGGCGAGCGCGGCGTCGAAGAGGCCGATCGTGGGCGCGTTGACGAGCGCAGCCCGCCCCCGAAACTTCGGATCGAACAGCCAGCCCCAACTCTCGGTCTCGTAGGGAACGCCCTCCTCGAGAGCCGCGGCGTCGTAGCCGAGCGAGTCGGCGTTGTGTACGTAGGGAAGGAAGCTGATGAAGTCGGACTCCTGCGGCCCGAGCTCGTCGTTCTCCCCGACATTGAGCAGGAGGTGGGGTGCGTCGCCTCGGCCGACGGGCGCCGATCCGGTGAGGTGCCCGCGCGTGGTGAGCCCGTTGACGTGTTTCCAATGGGCGACGCGACGCCTGTCGATCCGCTGGATGGCGCGCGCCTGCCAAAGGACGCGGATCGAGTTCGACCACTGCTCGTAGAGGTCGAACGAGTCGGGGCGCGTCGAGGCTTGGTGCAACACCGCGGCGCTGCCACCCGCCGAGAACTCCACGCGAAAGCCGAGGTCGGACTCGGCTCGGCGACGAAGGGGCTCTTGCAGCGTCACGTGCGTGCCGAGCACGCGCAGGGTGAAGTCGGATCGCACCAGCACGGTGGGCGCGACCGGCTCGTGCGGCGCCGCGGAGCGCGCTGTCCCCGAAAGCGCCGCGGCGCCGAGGCCCGCCAAGAGTTCTCGTCTGCGATGAAGCATCTCGCCCGACCTCCAGCGTACCCAGGCGCACGCCAGTGCCGCGTCCCGATTCAGGTCAGCCCGGGAGCCGGCGGGCGTGCGATGGTGCTCGTCAATGGGCGCCCCAACGCGCGTATTCCTCGTCGAAGACGAGGCCGACTTCGCGGCGTTGGTCCGCCACAGCGCTCGCCGGCGCCGAGATTGGGCCCTCGTGGGCGAGGCCTGCTCGCTGGCGGAGGCGATGGAGGGCATCGAAGGGCTACGTCCCGATGTCGTGCTGCTCGACCTCGGGCTCCCCGACTCCGACGGGCTCGCGACCGTCGAGACCATGCTCGCGCGCTTCGAGCCGATCGGCATCGTGGTGTTGACCGCCAACGCCTCCGAGTCGCTCGCCTCGGATGCCCTCAGCGCGGGGGCGCAGGACTACCTCGACAAAGCCGAAGCCACACCGTCGGTGCTCTCGCGAACGGTCCGCTACGCCGCCGACCGAGCCCGCTACGCCGCGGCGATGGTCCGTCAGCAGGAGGCGATGGAGGCCTTCTCCACCCACGCCGCGCACGACTTGAGGTCGCCGCTTCGGGCGATCCGCTCGTTCGCAGAGCTGCTCGCCGAAGACCTCGAGCCCCAGCTGGGCGAGGAGCACAAGATGTACCTGCGTGAGCTCAGCGCAGGCGCGGCGCGCATGCAGAACCTGGTCGAAGACTTGATGGCCTACGCGCGCTCTGGCCACGACGACGCATTTCAGCGGGTCCCTCTTTCCTCGCTCGTCGCCGAGCTCGAGCAGGAGTTCGCCGCCGGGGGGACTCGGGGACGCACGACGTTCGACATCGCGGCGCTGCCGGACATCATGGGCCAGCGCACCGCCGTGCAGCAGGCGCTTCGCAACCTCATCGACAACGCGGTCAAGTTCCGCTCCGAGGACGACCTGGTCGTTCGCATGCGGGGCACCCAGGACGGCGGGCGCGTCTACCTCGAGGTCTCCGACAACGGCATCGGAATTCCGGCCGACGACCTCCAGACGGTGGTGCAGCCCTTCGCGAGGGTGCACGGCCCCCGCGAGTACGCGGGCAGCGGACTTGGTCTCGCGCTCGTGCAGCGCGTGGTCGAGCGCCACGGTGGCCGCGTCGCGCTCACCTCGGAGCTCGGTCGCGGCACCTGCGTCACCATCGACTTCGCCGCAGCTACTCCACCGTGACGCTCTTGGCGAGGTTGCGCGGCTTGTCGATCTCGCGACCGAGCGTGCGCGCCACGTGATAGCCGAGCAGCTGCAAGACGACCGTGTTGACCAGCGGCTGCAGCTCGTAGCGCACGTGCGGGACGTGAATGACATCCTGCGCCAGCGTGTCCAGCCCCCGGGTACCCGGCGTCGCGATCGCGATGACCGGACCCTTGCGTGCGGCGATAGCCGACATGTTGGCCATCAGCTTTCGGTGGGTCGGCGAGGGCGTGGCGAGGAAGATCGTGCTGACCTCGGGGTCGATGAGCGCGATCGGACCGTGCTTGATCTCCCCGGCGGCGCCACCTTCGGCGGGGGTGTACGAGATCTCCTTGAGCTTGAGCGCCCCCTCGAGTGCCACGGGCACCTGCACACCGCGGCCGAGGAAGAGGAAGGCACGCGCGTTGGCGTGTCTGCGCGCGACCGCCTCGATGTGCGCCTCGTCGTCGAGAACCCGTTCGATGTCCGTGGGCAGCCGCTCCAGACCCGCCAAGATAGCGTCGGCCTCGTCATGCGAGACGCTGCCGCGGCGCAGCCCCAGGTCGAGGGCGACGAGCAGTGACGCGATCACCTGAGAGGTGAACGCCTTCGTCGACGCCACGCCCACCTCGGGGCCGGCCTGCGTCAAGAACGTGGCGTCGGCCTCTCGGGTCAGTCGGCTCCCGATCACGTTGCAGATGGCGAGCGAGGCGAGCTTGGTCTCCCGCGCCAGGGCCAAGCTCGCGAGCGTATCGGCGGTCTCGCCCGATTGGCTGATCGACAAGAACGCGTCGGTCTGACCGAGCAGCGGTTCCTCGTAGCGAAACTCCGACGCGATGAACACGTCGGTGGGGATCTTTGCGAGCCGCTCCAGGTACCACTTCGCCACGAGACTCGCGTGATAGGAAGTGCCGCATGCCGCCGCGGCGATGCGGGAGGGCACGGTGCCCCCCTCGAGCAGCGCGTCGAGCTCGCTGAGTTCGACGCGGCGCCGCCCCTTGTGATCGAAGAGGATCCGCCCCGAGCCGATGCGCTCGACGGTCCCGGGCTGATCCCCAATCTCCTTGCGCATGAAGTGCTCGAACCCGCCGCGCTCGGCTGCCTCGGCCGACCAGTCGATCTCGGTCACGTCCCGTTCGACCTGTGCCCCGGCTTGGTCGTAGAACGTCACGCCGTCGGGGCGCAGCACGGCCACGTCGCCGTCCTCGAGGAACAGCACTCTGCGGGTCCGCTCCATCACCGCGACCACGTCGGAGGCCAGGAACACCTCATCGTCACCGAGCCCGATCACGAGCGGGCTGCCCGAGCGCGTCGTGACGATCTCCTTGTCTTCGCCCTCGGAGTACACGACGGCAAACCCGAACGTGCCCCGTAGCCGTTCGACGACCTGCTGCACCGCGCCGAGCAGGGTACCGGCGTCTTCGAAGGTCTCCTCCACGAGGTGGGCGATCACCTCGGTGTCGGTGTCCGAGCGGAACTTGTGTCCCTTGAGCTTGAGCTCCGCGCGCAGCGCTGCGTGGTTCTCGATGATGCCGTTGTGCACCACCGCGAACCGTCCCGTGCAGTCGACGTGCGGGTGGGCGTTCTGCTCGGAGGGCTCTCCGTGCGTCGCCCAGCGGGTGTGTCCGATTGCGGTCTTGCCGACCACCCCCGCCTCCTCGAGCGACTGCGAGAGATTCGCGACGCCTCCCACGGCTCGTCGCACGGCCAGCGCCCCCTGGGTGTCGATCGCCGCCACCCCCGAGGAGTCGTAGCCGCGGTACTCCAAACGCTCGAGGCCGCGAAGGCACTCGGCAACGCCACTTCGGAATCCAATGTACCCAACGATGCCGCACATGGTGTTCGTCGTTCCTTCATTCCGCGCTCGAGGGGCGGCGGCAAGTCGCCGGTGCAGCGCGATGAGGTCCGACTCGGGCCGGTGCGGTCACAAACCGGAACACGCGCATCAGTCCAGACGCGGCCAGACACGCCGCAGGGACCGCGACATGACCATGAAACTCCAGGATTCTCACCGACACCTGTCCATCGCCGCGCTCGTGCTGGCCCTCGCTCCGGGGTGCTTCGAGCCCGACCCGGCCCGCGGCTCGGGGGTCGACGACGACGACGACGCGAGCTCGAGCGGCGAGCCGGCCAGCGGCGATACGACGGGCGCGGACGACCCCACGACGGGGCCCGGCGCGACCACGTTGGACGAGGGGAGCTCGAGCGGCGACGCCACCGAGACCGGGACCGGGACCGACGACGGGAGCGGCACCGGGTCGACGACGGGCACCGGGCCGGGCGAGGGCAGCTCGAGCACGGGCGAGGTGGATGAGATGGCGCCGCAGGTGGTCGAGATCACGCCAGCGGACGGCACCGACGCCGTGATGGACGAGACGGTGACGATCGTCTTCGACGAGCCGATGGACACCGCGTCGGTCGAGGCGGCCTTTCCCACCGCCACCGACTTCGTCTGGAGCGAAGACGACGCGACCGCGCAGTTCCATCTACCGATGCCCTTCACCGAGGCGCAGGCCAGCTTCGACATCGTCGTGCCCACCTCCGTGACCGACGTGGCGGGCAACGCTCTGGAAGAGTCCGTCACGGCCAGCATCGTGCTCGCGCCGCTCACCGTCCTCGAGATCGACTACGACGCCTCGCTCACCGGAAACAACACCGGCACCTGGTTCTACGCCGGAGACACGACCGGCGACACGCACCGCTACGGTGGCGCCACCTTCGACCTCGACACGCTGCCCGCCATCGGTGAGATCGAAGGTCTCCACCGCGCCAGCATCGTCACCCAGGTCATCGACCGCGCCGGCGCCCCCGACGACGACGCGATCGGCGGCTTCCTGGTCGACCACGTGACGTTCGAGTCTCGCGGCGCGCTGGCCAACCCCGGCATGCTCGATGCGGCGTTCGGCACGTTCATCGCCTCGGACGACATGGCGGCCGGCACCCCGATCGAGGTCGAGGTCACCGACCAGCTCTCGGGCGCTTGGACCGACGGCGACGCCGCGTTCCAGATCCGCGTGCGCGCCGCGAGCGTGCTCGACAACGAGGCCTCCGACGTCCTGTGGTTCCGTCGGGGCGCCGACGAGAACGACAGCATCGTCGCCGAGGGCGTGCTCGAGCCCGACGCGACCCACCGACTGCGCCTGCACGTCGAGTACTTCGCGGGCTAGCAAATCACTCCACGGGCGTGAACCCACGCAGCTCTCGCGCGGCGACCGGCACGGCGTAGTGCGGGTCGACCACCGGGGGGGCGTCGGTGTTGTTGTCACACGGCCGCAGCGGCGGGGCGCCGGTCTGCGGCCCGCAGACACCGCTGGGGCAGGTCTGCGCCCCGCTTTGCTGCACACCGACGAACTTCAGTCCGCCCTCGAGCTGCGGATCGTCGAACTCGAAGCTCGAGCCGTCGGCGCCGCTGACGAAGTTGAACCCGGCAGCCGAGTCGACGGGAAGGCGGAACTGGACCTCGAACGTCGAGCCGGCGTCGGCGTGCCAGGTCTCGGTCGCCGGGTCGTAGAACCTGGGGTCGCACGCTTCGAGCGGCGGCTCGTGCACGAAGAACGTCACCTCGACGATCTCCAGGCCGTCGACGATCTCGGGCGTCTCGCCACCGGTGTCCACCGCGCCGCGCACCACGATCCGCGGAGAGCGGCTCGGCCGAGTCGTGGGGAGGAAACGCCGGGTCTCGGTGATTGCGGAGGCGCCGGGAAAGGGCGTGAACACCCGCGTGCGCTCGAGGTCGCTCAGCGCCAGACGCACGTACGCAGGGTTGGTCCCCACGTCCGCGACCTCCATCTTGGGCGCGCCGGCGGGGATGGAGAATCCGTCCGTCGGTGAGTCACGGTGGTCGTCGACGAGCAAGTAGAGGCTGCTGTGAAACTCGGCGTCCGAGACGTTGGAGGCGCCGTCGTTGTGTGCGCCGCTGACCAGCGCCACGAGGAACTGGTCGTCGGTGGCCTCGGGCGCGGCGTCGGAGCCGGAGTCGATCCGGTCGCTGGCGGTCACCGCGGGTGCGAACGCGAAGGGCTCGCCTGGGTTGCTGCCGGCGACCGTGCACGTCTGGCCTCCGCCCTGGCAGGCGTTCAGCTGCACCGCTGCGTTCGCCGTCGCCCCCCACGTGCCACCGCTGTCGGCCTCGTGGGAGGTCGTGCGCCCGAGATCCCAGCGGAACAATCGCCCGGAGGGATCGGTGACGTACGCCTCCTGGGCTTCGGCCCAGAACCGGCTCTTGCAGTGGGTCGACACCGCGAGGTCGGAGACGAGACCGAAGCTCTGCGCGTAGGTGCTCGCGCTGGGCTCTCCGACGTCGGCCGCCTCGAGCAGTTCCCCGGTGACCGCGTCGATGCGCAGCAAGGAGCGACCGCGCGCGCCCTCGCTTCCATAACCGGAGCCGACGACGAGGAACGCCTCGGGTTCGAGCGACATGTCATCCTCCGGGACGTGGTAGGTGAGCGCAGGGCGGGCCCACGTCTCCCCCAGCAGCGGATTGTAGACGCCCGCGAGGCTCGTCTGATCCGTGCTCCAAAGCACCTCCACCGGGCCACGCGGAGAGTCCGGCGACATGTGGCTGACGTCGAGGGCGACGTACTCGGACCCTCCGGGCCCGAAGCCGAACACGGCCAGATGTCGCCAACGATGCAGGGCTTCGTTCTCGGACGAGGTATCGAAGACGAAGCCGGTGTTCGCCGACGACGAGATCCCATAGAGGTGCTCGTCCAGCCCGCCGGGTTGTCCGTCCGTGGGCGGCCCTCGTCGCGCGTGCTCGACGACGTTGGCGAGGAGCGAGTTCGGCACGAAGCCCCACAGCTCGTTGCCGCTGTCGTACTGAAACGCATGGAGGACGCCGAGGTCGTCGCCGATGAGCACGGCTTCCTGGTACTCGAGAGCCTCCCCTTCGTCGGCGAGCGGATCGTTGACGTTGGTGCGCGCGAAGTCCTCGAGCGAACGCGGCAGCTCGCCCTCGGGGGCGCTAGGAAAGCGGCGGCCTCCGCAGTGGGCGTCGCGAATGGCGACGCTGGGGACGAGTTGGGTGCGCAGCGGCGGGACTCGGCGAATCAGGGTCGGCGTCGACGAGGCGAGGCCTGGCAGCTTCCAGCCATCGGGCCAATCGCGCCCCAAGACGAACGCGGCGAGGTCGTCGGCCTCGCCGGCAGGGTCGTCGCTGGAGAGCAGGTCCAGGTCGTCGAGCGCATCGCGGAACTGCGGCGTCGCTCTCCCGTCTTCGTCGGCGACAGCCACCACCTCTCCGGTGCGCGTCGTCGTGTAGAGCCGCCGGTCGTTCCACGCGGTGGCGGCCAAACACGCCCCCGCGTCCCACTCGCGTGACTGCGGGCAGACGCCGAAGGTCGGGCGCTCTTCGTGGGGCTGCCACTGGGGGCTGGGAAGGGTGCAGTGCTCGAGCAGCTCGCCCTCGTCGTCACGCGCGTCGCAGAGCTCACGCGTCACGTGGCCGCGCCAGCTCGGCCAGTCGGTCCTCGCCGAGATCGTGGTCTGTACGACGTCTCCTTGCCCGGCCACGCCGTCGGCACCGACGCCGAACTCGTTGGCGGCGGTTCCTGGCCCCGAGGAGAGCTCCACGCCGAGCTCCGCGAAGACGATCTCCGTCAACGTCTCGGCGAGCGCCTCGGCCGAGTCCGCGAGGTGAGCACACGCGCTGGGGTTTCCGGGTTCACGACACGTGTCCCAGTCTTGCGCCGGCGTGTCGTTGCACGGGGTGCTGCAGCTGGCCCCATCGCAGCCGCCCGCCGCAGCGCAGGCCATGTTGTTGATCTCGCCCGAGTCCTCGAGGAACCCGACGACGTATGTCTTGACCCCCAGGTCGTTGCGCAGCGTGGCGAGCCGGCCATAGAGGCCTGGCCCGCCCTGGCTCGCGGGGCTCGGCACGCCGTCGGAGATGAGCACGACGCTGGTGGGCGCACACAGATCGCTCGTGCTCGCGCTGTTGACGAAGCTGATGTAGCTCGCGACGGAGCGGTGACTGCCCGGCGCGTTGGACTGGACGCCCGCTCCCGGGTCTCCGATGACCGACGACCACGGCGTGCCGCCGGTCGCATCGACGCCGCCGTGGGTCATGCGCGAGGTCTTCGCCAGCACCGCCTCGGTCGCGCGCTCTCGCGTCGCGGGACCCCAGTCCTCGGCCGGAACGCCCGAGTCCGAGAGGTCGAGGTAGAACGGCGCGTGCAGCTTCGCCTCGGCGACGCTGCCATCCTCGCCGACGACCCCGCCGCGGTCGCGACCGCTGTTGTAGGGCCACACCACGTAGCCGGCGTACTGCGGGAAGCCGTCGACGTAGGGCCAGTAGTAGAAGTCGTGCCCCCAGACGTCGGAGAGCCTCGCCTCGTCGGTGACCCCGTAGTCGCCAAAGGTTCGACCGAGCGTCGCCCGCGTCGGGTCGGTGTCGTCGTCGAGCTGGACGCGCACGCCCATGAACTCGGGAAACCACTGCACGCGTCGGAACGCGTTGTTGGCCGCCCCCGGCTGCGCGCCGATGAGCGGCGAGTCGGGCACCGGGCCCGCGGCGTCGTTCGAGGCGATCGGGCTGTTCTCGCCCAGCTCGTCCCAGCGGATGTACGGATAGGGCCGCTGCTGGTTCCCCTGACAGAGCCGCCAGAACCCCGCGACGCCCTCCCCGGTCCAGATGTTGGCCCAGCTGAAGTACCCGTAGCGCCGGACCCAGGTGAAGCGAGCGTTGTTGTTGCACCGCGCCGGCAGCCACGTGGGCGCGTCATACTGATCGAACGTCATCAGCGAGAACGAGGCGTCGTCGGCCGTCGACGCGACGACGCCGTTGATGATGCGCCGTGCGGCGGAGATCCGGCTCTCGCGCGAATCGGTCCGCGTCTCGCACTCGTTCCAGGTGCACTGCTGGTTGGACGCGGTCGCGCGCCACGACATCGAGCCCGACGTATCGAGCACGAACAAGATCCGAGGGCGGATGTCGCCGGGCCCGAGGTTCCGCAGCACGTAGTACGGCTCGAGCCTCGCCTGCGACTCGACGCTTTGGGTCACGAGCAGCAGCAGGACGACCAGCGAGGAGGCCAGACCCCAGAGTTGCGTGGCGGTGCGTCTCGTTCTCCCCATGAAGTTCACCAACGGAGCAAGATTCGTGCCCGTACGCAGGGGCGGCGGCGGCCTACTTCGGCGTGGGTCGACGCGACGGATCCGCCGACGACGTGCCGCGCGTTCGAAAGCGGGACGGCACGTGCGCGGTCTCGAGGCTCGGCACCCTGCGTCCGCGTCAATGGGCCGACCTCGGTGTCGAGCCGTTGACTCCTTCGGCGCGCGTTCACCCTGCCCTGCGTCCCAGCAGCCAGGTGACGTACACGTAGCCGTCCCGGTAGACGACGCCGACACCGACCTCGTCGTACGCGTCGAGCAGCGCCGCGCGGTGCTCTCGCGATCGGCGAGCCGCGCCCCAGGCCTCCTCGAGCGTCATCGCGCGGGCTTCGAACTGCGTGAGCACGGCGAGGCCGAGCTGCTGGCGGACGCCTCGGAGGTCCGGCAGCTTGTACGCTCGGCCAGCGTCTGCCATCGAGGCGCTATGCCGGGCCGCGACCTGCCGAATGTCGGATCCAGCCCCGACCGAGGGTTGCCCGTCCCGCCTGCGCTCCGCGTTGATCCACGTCAAGACCGTGCCCGCTCCGGGCTGCGTCGCCTCTGCGGGGAGCGTCAACCCGATCGAGAAGGTGAGCACCGCCGCGTACAAGTAGGCACGGAAGTGGGAGACGCGAAGCCTGCTCATGAAGGAGACTTCGGAGCACGACGACCACAGGTTGAGGCCCAATCGGGGCCACACCGACGCGCGCTGTCGCCTCGGGCTGCTAGTGCCCGCAGCCCTGCACGAGCAGCGCGGCGCGGGCGCGATCGGAGGGCGACCAACGCCCGGCGACCAACGGCTGCGTGACCCACGAGGGCGGCCCGAGGTCCTCGGTCTGCCCCGGCGCGATGGCGAGCACGCCATCGAGGCCGTCGTCGAACACCAGCGCCACGGTGTCCGGACCCCACCCGATCGCGCCGACGAGCAGCGGCGGGTCGGCAGCATCGAAGCCCTCGAGCTCCACCGGCTCGAGGCCGTCGTCTCTCCAAAAGCCGAGCGTGGCACGATGAGACTCGGCCCCACAGCCGTGCTCGGCCTCGGGGGCGACCGGCTCGACCGCGGTCACCAGCACCTGCGCAGGCCTGGGCTCGTAGGCACCGACCCACCGCGCGTGCGCGACGTACGACTGGGCGGTCTGTGAGTCCGGAAAGCTCGCGGACTCGGCCAGCGGATGCTGCCAGAGTTCCTCCGCCCCGAACGACTCGTCCTCGGAGATCTGCGCGTCCCGCCAGGTCACGCCCTTGGGCATGGCCGTCGTGGTCGACGCGAACGGTGCCCAGCGCCCCTGGGTCCCGCACCCTTCCAGCGCGTAGCTGATCTCGAACACGCGAACGTCGGTCGAGGGGCGGCCCACCCACGGCTGCCCCACCGTCGCACTGCAGGGGCCCAGCGGTCCGAACGTCCACACCGACTCGGCCGGTGGTTCGAGCCCCAGCTCGACCAAGTCTTCGGCGTCGACGGGAAACGCCTCGCCGAACTTCGCGGTGTGCCCGTGATAGGTGAGGCGGTGCAGCCGGTTGTAGAGGATCGGTCGGCTGTCATCGACGAAGTGCACCACCATGGCCAGGCCCGGCTTGCTTACGCCCGTGCCCAGCGGAGACACACCGTCGTCGACCAGCCACGCGACACCGTCGGCCAGCGCGCGGCGAGCCGGCGGCGCGACGATGATGGCCGCGGGGCCTTGGGGCTCGGGCGCCTTCGTGGCCGGCTCGCCGATCGACACCGACACCGAGGCCGGCTGGTCGCAACCCGATACCAGCAGGGCCACGCCGAGGGCCATCGCTCGCCTCACCATCGTGGTGGGTGTAGCACAGGCCTGATACGCTGGTTGCGGTGACCGTTCGCACCCTCTACGCGCAGCACGTCGTCCTTGGAGAGGGTGAGACGTTGCGGGTGGGTCCGGCGACCCTGGGGCTCGAGTCGGGCAAGATCGTCTCGGTGACCGAAGGTCCGCGCGAGGGCGCGGTCGACGACGATCTGGGCTCGCTGCTCGTCGCGCCGGCGTTCATCAACGCCCACACGCACCTGGCGATGGTCGGGTTTCGCGGGCTCGTGGGCAACGCGTCGCTGCGCGGCAACGTGGTCGAGGACCTCTTCTTTCGCCTCGAGTCCAAGATGAGCGCGCAGGACGTGCGCGCGTTCAGCCGCCTGGGCGCCCTCGAGAGCCTGCGCCACGGAGTGGCGCGGGTGTGGGACCACTACTACTTCGCCGAATCGATCGCCGCGGGGTTTTGCGACGTCGGCCTGCGCGCCGTCGTGGCGCCAACGCTGCAAGACCTCGGGGGCCCCGGCGTCGCGCAGCTCGACGCGCAGCTCGAGGCGACCGAGACGCTGACCGCAGCGCGGTGGTCCGAGCGGGGCATTCACGCCGCCCTCGGACCGCACGCCACCGACACGGTCAGCGCTGCGCTGTGGAAGCGCATCTGCGCCGTCGCGGGGCGCCTCGACCTGCCCGTCCACGCCCACGTCGCGCAGTCGGTCGAGGAGTACGAGCGCATCAGCGAGCGACACGACGCGTCGCCGATGCAGTGGTTGGAACATCTCGGCGTGCTCGCCCAGGCTCCACACCTGCTGGCGGTGCACGCGATCTTCGTGACGTCCCGCGACCTGCTCCGCCTCGATCCCCGCCGGCACACGCTCGGCTACTGTCCGCTCTCCCAGCTGCAGTTCTGCTTTCCCGCCCATGTCCCCAGCTGGCAGGAGGCGGGTATCCCGTGGATCGTGGGCACCGACTGCGCGATGTCCAACGACGCGATGAACGTGCAGCGCGAGCTGGTTCACGTGGCGGGCATTCGGGGCTTTGGGCCGACCAGCTCGGCGGCGTTCGCCCAGTTTCGCCGCGAGCCGTCACTCGACGCGGCGCGGCGGGTCGACGCCGAGCGCACCGCGGCCCTCGATGCCTTGGGCGTGCTCGCCGAGCCGGCAACCTTGTTGGCGTCGGTCTGGAGCGCGCCAGGGCGCATGCACCCCGCGTTCACGGCGGGGGTGATCGCCGCGGGTGCCGAGGCCGACCTGCTGGTGCTCGACCCCAAGCACCCCTGCCTGTGGCCAGGCACAGACCTGCTGCGCGCGCTCGCATACTGCGACACCTCGAGCGCCCTCCACGGGCTCATGATCGGCGGCGCCTGGCGGATCGGCCTGGGCCAGGTCGACGCGTGGCTTCAGCGCGACGAGCATCGCGAAGCCACCGCCGAGGCCGAAGCCCGCCTCGAGGCCCTCGCGGGGTAGCTTTACTGCCCGACCCGGACCTGCCACGCTCCCCCCCTCATCATGGAGCGGCTCCTCGAAGGTCTCTGGAATCCCCTGCTCGGTGGTTTCGTTCTATGCGCGGGTCTCCTGCTTCTGGCCGGGACCGGTCTGCTCCCGTTTCGACGACTCTCGCGGCTGCGGGCGGGCTGGCGCGTCGGGGCGCCCAGCGGGCCGATGCTGCTCGTCGCGACGAGCGCCTCGCTCACCTCGATCACCGCCGCCGTGATGGCGGTGACGGTCGCCGGCCCCGGCGCGCTGGTCTGGATGTGGATCGCCGGCCTGCTCGGCACGGGGCTGCACTTTGGTGAAGCAAAGCTCGCCCGAGCGAACGTCGCCGCGGGCAAGCCGGCGCTTCCGGCCCCGGCCGCGTTCGGTGTGCTCGCCGTCGGAGTGCTCGCCGGCGGGTTGTGGCAGGGCAGCCAGGCCGCCGTGATCCTCGAGGACACGCTCGAGCTGCCGGCGGTGTTCGGGGCTGCGGCCGTGGCCGTGGGTGCGCTCGCTGCATCCCGAATCCCCCGGGTGGCGACCATGGCCATCCGGTGGCTCCCGCTCGTCGGCACGATCATCTTCGCGTTGCTCGTCGGCGGCATCGCATTCGACGAGCCGTTTGCGCTGAAGCTCGCGCTCGGCGACGCGATCAACGAGGCGTTCGGCCTGCAGAGCGCGACCGCCGGGACCGTGGGCGGTGCGCTCTCGGTCCTCATCGCCCACGGCATGATGCGCGCCGTGTCGGCGGCGGACCTGGGCGTCGGAGCTGCTGCCGCAGCGGTCAGCCACGGTGACGAGCCCCTGGATCCCGACGCCGCGGGGGCCTCGGTGATGGTCGTCCCGCTCTTGATCGTCGGCGTGCTCTCGACGCTCGCGGGCCTCGCCGTGCTCACCGCCCCTCCCGAGCCTCCGCTGGCCGACGACCGCCTCTTCCCGCTCGAGCGTCCGGACAGCCGCGGGCTGCGGGCGAGCCAGCAGGTGGGCCAGACCGTGGTGCTGCGCGAGGAGACCGAGCTCGACAAGGGGCAGCAGTACGCGATGATGCTGCGGGCCAGCCCCCGCGGGCACACGATGGCAAAGTTCTACGAGAAGGAGAACGCCGTCATCTTGCCCGCCTGGGCCGTCGCGAGCGGCGTCGACACCCTCTACTTTCGCGCGCGCGACCCCAAGCGCGCCCGGCAGCCCGCGTGGGACGTGCAGGTGCCGTGCAACCGGGAGCTCTTTGGCGGGCAAGGCGACGCCCCGCAGTTCGTCCGCCTCACGCCCAAGGACCCCGAGCTGGTCCTGCGAGAGTTCATCGCCTTCTACGAGCTCGACGAGAAGCCCTACGTCAACGTCGACGACTTCTCGTTCATCGGCGCCGTCGCGCTCGCCAACAGCCCCGACGAGCAGCTGGGCGAACACCTCGCGATGTTCGAGTACAGGGGCGAGGAGACGCCCTTCAACCCGCGCCTGCACGAGTTCTTCCGCAACCAGTTCTCGGGGCCCTTCCCCGATGACGACGCTGAGGCGCCGCCCGTCGCGTTCATCGCCGCCGAGGGCTTCGACGCGCCGATCGGCAGCCGCGTGCAGGTCGAACTCCGTGCGCCGCAGCGCGGCGCCGACATCCTGCGCGTCAACCGGATCGGCCAAGCCGAAGCTCCACCGTGGCGAAGCCTGCTCGAGCTCGAGGAGATCGTCATCCGCCACGCGGACGATCGAAACTTGGACATCAGGGTGCCCGTCGCGCCGCGGCTCGATGGCAAGCGCATCCGGCTCGACGTCCTCGACCCCGCGTGGAAGGACCTGCGCAAGATCGAAAAGGACGAGCTGCTCAGCGGTCCGTTCGCCGTGATGCCGGACGTGCCCTTCGAGGTCGAGGTGCACTCCGACGTTCGGCTGCCCCCGACCGCGGCGGGGCGACGCAGCCTGGTCCCGCTGCACGAAGACCTCCGCCCGCGCGGACCTCAAGAGCGAGAGCTGTACGACCCACACCCCGGCGAGCTGGTGCGGGCCGGATTCGCCGGGCCGTATCTGCCACGCAACGACGTCGGCGTGCTGCTTCGACGCGTCGAGGCCAACCAACCTCGATGGGGCACGACGGCGCTGGGCATCGCCGCGCTGCTGCTCGCGGTCAGCACGACGCTGGGCTGGTCGCTGCTCGTACGCGGACCCGCCGCGGCACTGCTCGGTCCAGCCGGCGGCGTGATCGTGCCGCTGGTGATCTGCGCGATCCCGCTCGTGGGCGGCGTCGTCGGACCGTCGCTTAGCGCGTCCTTGGGCCTGTTGGCCTACAGCGTCGCGGCGGTGCCCGTGCTCGTTCTGCTGGTCCTTCAGCTGGCGAAGGTCCGTAATTCCTCAGGTTCCTGACCAGCACCGGGCCACAGTCGCAACGAAAACGATAAAACTGTTGAATGCGCCCCTTGCGCAACGTAGCGTGGGGCGCATGAACGGGATGGTCGAACCCACCAAATGGTTGGCGGCGGCGTTGGGCTGCGCACTGCTCGCGTGCGGACCCGCCGCGACAGCCACGACGACGGGTCAGGGTACCGAAGGCGGCACGGGTGGTGATGACCCGACCGAAGCATCGGGCGACTCCGAGGACGCGACGGGGCAGCCCACCACCTCGGACGACGGAGGAACCGGCGGTGACGACGAGAGCGGCACGACCGCGGTCGAGCCCGAGTTCGTCCCCTACCCCGCTCGCGGCGTTCGCCTCACTGAAGTCTACGCGAACCAAGGCGTCGGCGTCCCCATCGTTCGCGACGGCGCCTGGGTCGACGGCAGCGGCCGCAACGCAGCGCTGGTCCCCGAACGCACCACGATGATCCGCGGATACTGGGAGCTCGACGACGACTTCGAGCCCCGCGTGATCATGGCTCGCCTCCTGCTGACCTACCCCGACGGCACCGTCGAGGAAGCCGACCGCACCTTCGAGGTCTCGCAGAACAGCGTGCCCTCGCAGATCGACACCAACATGTACTTCGTGATCCCCGGAGAGCTGCTCCCCCTGGGCGTGAAGTTTCAGATCGAGCTCTACGAGACCGAGTACGGCTACGAGTCGCTGCCCGAGCCCGAGCAGACCGTGTATCCGCCGCAGCCGGGCTTCCTCGGCGTCGAAGACAAGGACCTGGCGCTGAAGGTGGTGCTCGTGCCCGTGCGGCACGACCAAGGCGCGTCGTGCCCCGAGGCGCCCGAGATCACCGACGAGGAGATGCAGTACCTCTCCGACCAGCTCTTCATGCAGAACCCGGTGCAGCGGGTCGAGATCGAGCGGCGGGCCCCGGTCGACTACACCGGATCCCTCAACTCGTTCAGCCCGCTGTTGGGTTTCCTCGCCGAGCTTCGTGCCTCCGACAACGCCGACCCGGCCGCCTACTACTACGGCGTCGTGCGTCCGTGCGACGGCGGAGCGGAGGGCGTCGGCGGCCAGGCGATCAGCATCCCCGACTTCCCCACGCTCGACAACGCGTGGACCCGCACGTCGATGGGCCGCTGGTACGGCAGCCTGAGCAGCACGGCCAACACGTTCGTGCACGAGGTCGGGCACACGCAGGGTCGCCGCCACATCGCCTGCAACGGGGACGAGGGCGGCACCGACCCTTCCTACCCCTACGAGTCCGGCGACATCGGCGTGTGGGGCTTTGGCGTGTTGGACTTCACCCTGTACACGCCCACCAACGGCAAGGACTACATGACCTACTGCGGCAACACGTGGGTCAGCGACTGGACGTGGGGCAAGGTGCTTCCGTTCATCGAAGAGATCACCGGCTGGGGCAGCGCCGACGTCGCGCCCGACCCCTCCAAGCGCGTGTTGGTCGGCCTCGTCGACCCCACGACGGGCGATGAGACATGGTTCGTCACCCAAGGCGCGGCCCAGGGCATCACGACGTTTGGCGAAGAGCCGATGCACCTGCAGCTGCCCGGCGGCCCCGAGCGGACGCTCGAGGGGGTCTACGGACCGATGGGCGACGGCGACAGCTACGTGGTGGCCGTCGATCTGCCCGCCGACGTCACCCTCACCGAGAACATGCACCTGACCCGCGAGCACGATGGGCACGCCATGGTCGTCTCGAAGGTGCGCGCGGGCGGCAACACGCTGTCACTCCTCCAGTAGGTCGTCGATGGCGCCTGCGATGGTCGAGGCGCGCACGCGGCCCGGGTAGACCTTGCGGACCATGCCCTGCGCGTCGACCAGCAGGGTGTGGGGTACGCCCCGGATCCGCAGCGCGCGGACCATGGCCCCGTCGTCGTAGGCGAGGGGCAACCCCAACCCGATCTTCTTGGCGTGGCCTGCCGTGATGGCGCGGCGCTGCGGCTGGGTGTAACCGGCGCCTTCCCAGTTGACGGCGACGAACTGGACCTCGTCTCGAGTCGCGTACGTGTCGTCGAGTTCGTCGAGGTCGGCGAGCTCGCCCTGACACGGGCCGCACCAGCTCGCCCAAAAAGTGACGACGCTGATCTTGCCCACCAACTCGGCGTGACCGAGGGTGCCGCCGTCGAGCCGGTGGACCTCGAAGGACTCGAGGCTGGTGCCCGCCGAGACCGGGCCCATGCGATGCCAGTCGCCGGCGGCCTGCATCGCGTCGTACGCCCCGATGGACAAGACGCCCGCGAGCGCGACGCCGCCGATGATGGTGTGTACGCGGCTCATGTGGACTCCTGCGGTTGTTCGGGTGGAATCGCCGGGCGGATCCACAGCGCGAACGCGACCGTGAGCCCAGCGCCGATGACGTCGGGCCAGAAACGAGCCAGCGTGGGGAGCTGCAAGACGGCGAGCAGGTGGGCCAGCACCGTGACGAGCACCATCGGCAGCAGTGTCAGGCCGCCCCGGTAGCTCCGCTGGGCGCCGAGCAGCGTCTCCACGACGACGAGCACGACGATGGGTGTCAGCAGCACGCGCGCGACACCAGAGGCGAGCGCGACCAGGCTTCCGGTGGCGATGACCGTCGCGATGGCGACGGTCATCGGGTAGACCGACGTGCCCAAGACGTAGAGCGAGCCGAGCACCAGCCCGTCGCGCAGGCCTTCACCCGGGCTCAGCGCGGCGACGGTGCGCCGCGGGGCGAGCAGCGCTCCGCCCCAGCGCGAGAGCGCACGCTCCACGCGGGCCATCGCCGTCGCCGCCGGTGTTGCATCCCCCATCGGACGGTCAACGACGCTGCTGTTCCTTACGTTTCGCCGCCTTGGCGAGCGCGGCCGGAATGTTCCGCGATCGCGAGACCTTGCGAATGTCGTGAGGGTGCAGGTGGTTGAGGAACGTCATCGCCGACGACAGCGGCGTCTTGGGGTTGAGGACGAGGTTGAGCTTGAGCTGATAGAGCTTCAGCCACTCCTTGCGGGTCGCGATGTGGCGGATCACGTCGTGCGACAAGGCGCGGTTGGCGGCGAACGCGATCGCCTCGTTCTCCTTGACCCTCGCCGACTTGATCACGCTCAGCGCGACCTGCTTGTTGGAATCGCGAATGAGCACCGAGCGCTCGAACGAGTTGCCGAGCATGGCGAGTCGGATCTTCTGCATCACGGGCAGCATCGTGATCTGAGAGAGGCGGTCGCCCTTGACCTCTTCCTCGGCCTCCTCCTGTGGAGCCTCGGTGGGCGCTTCGGGCTCGCTGCCATCGATGGGCAGCGAGAGGTCGTCGGTCGCGCCGCCGCCGAGTAGTGCGTCGAGGTCGAGATCGTCGAGCTCCGAAGGCGCTTCGCGAATCTCCTCGGGCGCCACGTCCTCGCCCACGCCGGCCTGCTCGAGCGTGGCCACGTAGCGATCGTGCTGCGCCATCACCTCGCGGCCCATCGCCTGCTTGAACGCCGCGTCTTGAGCGGGCGCCGTCTGTGCCGCGCCATCGCCCAGGGCGATCTTGATCTCCTCGATGTTGGGGAGCTTGAGGTCGACGCCCTGCCGGATCGCGAGCTCGATCATCCGCTGCGCGACGCTCATCCTGCAGTTGGGGTTTTGATAGAGCGCCTCGACGATGGCCGGGAACGCCAGCCATCTCTGCTGGTTTTCAGCCAGGAGGTCGCAGATGCCCTCGGGGCAGGCGCGTGAGATCGCCGCCAAGCTCTCGTCGTCGACCCTGGGGTGGCGGACGACCAACTCGAGCACGTCCTCTTTGCGGGCCATGCGACGCGCGACGAAGTCGAGGACGCCCGGGGGCAAGTTCGGGTCACCGAGGGCGCCGCCAATGATGGCCGGCGGCAGACCGACGAGGGTCTTCGCCGCCTGCTCGCCCAGGCCTGTGGGGTCGTCGATCCACAGGTGGTACAGGGCGACGAGCAGGTCCCGCGGAGGCAGCGGCGCCATGCCGCCGGCGACCATCTGACGCATCGGCGGCGGCGCATCGGCCCCAACCATCTTCCATGCGGCGGGACCCATCTCGTCTTGGGACAGTGGTTGGTGGTCGAACGCCATGTCAGTCGTCTTTCTCGGCCTTGCGGTTGCGCGAATGGATGTAGCGGAGGCCCTCGAGCACGAGCGCGTCGTCGACCTCGTCGATGGTGGTCGACTCCCGGGCGATCGTGGTGGCGAACCCTCCGGTGGCGATGACGGTCATCGGCCAGTCGACCTCCTCTTTGATCCGGGCGATGATGCCCTCGACCAAGCCGACGTAGCCGAGCACGAGGCCCGACTGAATCGCGGCGACGGTGTTGCGGCCGATCACCGACTCGGGTCGCCGCGCGTCGACCCGCGGGAGCTTGGCAGCGCGGGCGAACAGGGCGTCGGCGCTGATGCCTACCCCCGGGGCGATCGCCCCGCCGAGGTACTCGGGCACCGGGGAGACGACGTCGAACGTGGTGGCGGTGCCAAAGTCGACCACGACCACGCCGTTGGGCTGGCCCTGTGCGTCGCGCCCATAGCGTCGATGGGCCGCCACCGCAGTGACGATGCGATCGGCGCCCACGTCTTGGGGCGGCTCGTAGCGGATCGGCATGCCGGTCTTGATGCCCGGACCCACGACGAGCGGCTCGAGGCCGGCGTATTGGCGCAGCGCCTCGCACAACGGACCCAGCGCGGGCGGGACGACGCAGGCCAGGACCGCGTCGGTGAGCACGCCAAAGTGCAGATCGACGAGGCCCAGCGCTTGCGACAGCGCCGCGGCGACCTCGTCACGTGTCCAGCCTCGCCGCGTACTGACCCGAAGTTCGCAGCGCAACGTGGCACCATCGAAGACTCCGAGCGTCGTATGCGAGTTTCCGACGTCGACGCAAAGCAGCATTCGTGCTCCCTGGCGAGGACTGTACCGCCCACGTGCACGTTCTGCTACCGTCGCAGCAGTGGCCGAGGACTCGCCCACGCCGTCCGAAGAAGACGAGGGCGCGCCCTCGCTGGATGATGCCGATCGTCGGGGCATCGCTGGCCTGCTGGGTCACGTGGGGCGGGTGAGCCGTGCGGCGGCGCCGTTGCGCACGTGGAGCGTGCCTTTCCTGGGCATCTTCGCCGTGGCCGCGATCGTCTACCTCGGCACATTCTGGGCGGACCAGATCATCTCCGCGAGCGCACCGGGCGAGCCGGTCACGTTCTCGGCGCTCCTCGAGTCCCTCTCGGACCAAGACATCGAGCAGGCCCGCAACACGCTCGGCGGGTTGGGCGAGGTCATGGCGGCAGTCCTCGGGCTTGCGCTGACCGTGTCGTCGATCATCGTGCAGCTGGCCGCGACGCGGTTCACCCCGCACATCACGTCGCTGTTCTTCCGCGCCCGGACCAACCTGCTCGTGCTCGCGTTCTTCGTGACCTCGAGCGTCTACGTGCTGTGGGTGAACTTCTCGGTCGGCGAGAGCTACGTGCCCAAGTCGGGCGTGCTCGTGTCGATGCTGCTGATGACGGCGAGCCTGCTGCTGCTCTTCCCCTACTTCGCCTACGTCTTCGACTTCTTGGATCCCGAGAAGATCGTCGGCCGCATCATGGACGACGGGTTGGCCGCGTCGACGCCCACCAGGACGAGCCGGGAGCGCACCGACGCGCGGCAAGCCCAGGCGGTGGAGGCGGTCGAGCATCTGGCCAACATCGGCCTCAACGCGCTGCAACAGAAGGACAAGGGCATTGCGTCGGGGGCGATCGACTCGCTGTGCGAGCTCGGCATCCGGTACGGCGAGTCGAAGGCGGCCATGCGCAAGGAGTGGTCGCGGATTCCCCCGTGGAACCGGCAGAGCCCCGACTTCGTCAGCCTCAACGACGAGGCCGTGCGCGACCTGGTCAAGCGGGGGACCTGGCTCGAGTGGAAGCTGCTGCGGCAGTACCAGATGCTCTTCACCGAGTCGCTGGGCCAGATCAAGGACACCTGCTACCTCATCGCGATCGACACCCGGCGGCTCGGCGAAGCCGCGGGGCGCCGGGGCGACCTGTGGGCGCTCGACCTGGCGATCAAGTTCTTCAACACCTACCTGCGGGCCACGATCAACGCCAAGGACATCCGCACGGCGTACAACATCCTGCATCAGTACCGACAGCTGGGTGAGACCGTGCTCCGCGGCGACCCCGACTCGAGCCCCGAGCTCAAGCGAAAGCTCCAACACCGCGCGCTGCAGGTCGCCCGCTTCATGCGCTATTACAGCTCGGTCAGCTACTCGCGCGGCATGCCGTTCATCTCCGAGGTGATCGCCCACGACATCGGCATGCTGTGCGAGCAGGCCTTGGACTTGGGCATCCGGGAGCACCGCGAGTTCTTGCAGGTGTTCCTCGCGGTCGACGAGCACGCCGAGACGAAGGAGCAGGAGAAGACCCTGCGCGGCGTTCGGCGAGCGCAGGTCAAGCTCGCGACCACCTACCTCATGCGGGGCGCCGAGGACTACGCCCGCGAGATTCAGGTCGACATGGGCGACGAGCCCCCCGGGCGCCTGCACAGCATCTGGCAGGAGCTGCGCAGCCTCGACACCCGAGAGTTCTGGGAGGTCAACGACCGGGGCACCAACTTCGACTACCTCACGCCCGAACAAAAAGCTCAGCTCGAGCAGTTCTTCGGGTGGTTCGAGCACCTCGACGTCGAGCTGGAGACCGCGCGCAGCCGGCAGACGATGTCGAGCCTACTGCCCCAGTAGCGGGCTGCTAGCGGAGTCGACGGAGCGCGCGCGGCAGCAGCCGCCGCTTGAGCCATCGCGCGTCCCAACGCACGCCGAGCTCGCCGGCGATCGAGGCGATGCCTGCCAACACCACCGTGAGCAGAGACAGGTGAATCAGGAGTGCGAAGAGGTTCATGGGTTCCCGCGTGGACGCCTGTGCGCCCGCCCGCCGCTTTGGCAAACCCCGTGCCAGCGGCGGCACGAGATTTCCTCGTCGTTTCAGGCCCCCCAGGTGGGCAGTCTGGCTGCAGACGTAGCCACCGCGCGCCCGGATCGGCGAGCGCAATGGCCAGGCCAACGCACGCGGCCACGGGTCGAGAGGCCGATCACAGGCGCACACGCGTCACGGATCAGTCACGGTAGAGCTTCGCCACCGCGACGAGATTCTCCTGCCCGAGTCCGACCTCGCGTGCACGGGCGAACACGTCGCGCGCGGCGGCGGTCAACGGCGCGCGCGCCCCCGCGAGATCGAGCGCGTACCCGAAGTCCTTTTCGACGAGCTCCACCGGAAACAGCGGGTCGTAGCGCTCGGCCACCATCAACGCACCGGAGCCCTTGGCCGCGGGGCTGCAGACGGCCAGGCTCCCGAGCACCTCCATCGACCGCGCAGGTCCGATGCCCACGCGACCCAGCGCCCCCAGCAGCTCCGCGAGCGCGGACACCTGGATGCCGAACAGTGCGTTGACGGCCAGCTTCATCGCAGTGCCGTGCCCGAGCGAGCCCACGTGGTGAACGGCGCTTCCCAGAATCTCGAGCGTTGGGGACACCGTGGCCAGCGACTCCGCGTCGCCGCCGACGAGGAACACGAGCGCACCCGCGTCGGCCTGAGGCCGAGTCCCGACGACGGGCGCATCGAGCACGGCGACGCCTCGCTGTGCCGCCGCCTGCCCCAGCGCACGCACCCCCGCGGGACTGAGGGTGCTGCACTCGAGCGCGACGGCTCCAGGGTCCATCGCAGCGAGCGCGCCCTGCTCGGGGTCGCACCAAACCTGCTGACTCGCCGCGTCATCACGGACCATGCTCAACACGACATCTGCCCCTTGGGCAGCCTGCCCCGGCGTCTCACAGGACGTAGCCCCGCGCTGCTCGAGCGCGGCGCGTGCAGGCGCAGATCGGTTGTAGGCCCGCACCGCGACCCCCGCCTCGAGGAGCCGCCCCGCCATGCGCGACCCCATCGCGCCCAAACCCAACACTGCAACGGTCTTCGTCATGCGCTCACAGTGCGACCCGGCAGCCCTCGCCGCCACACCCGGGTCGGCCTTTCATTCATTCTGTTTTGGAATGAGCTTCCGAGTACGATGGCGCGTGGACAGCATCGAGTCGTTTCGGGCGTTTACCCGCGTGGTCGAACGCGGGAGCTTTTCGCGGGTCGCCGAGGAGCTGCAGGTCAAGCAGTCGACGGTGAGCAAGTGGATGCAGGCGCTCGAGTCTCAGCTGGGCGTTCAGCTCCTCGAGCGCACCACGAGGGCCATGCACGTGACCGACGCGGGGCAGAGGTTCTACCAAGCAGCGCTCGACGTGCTGCACGCCTACGACGCCGCGGTGGGGTCGGTGTGCCAGGACGATACGGGCCTACGTGGGCGGATACGCGTGAGCGTCCCCGAGGTGTTCGGTCGACTGCACGTCGTTCCCCACGTCGCCCGGTTCTCGCGAAGAAACCCCGCGCTCTCGCTGGAGCTGTCGTTCGCAGACCGCTACGTCGACCTCGTTGGCGAGGGGTTCGACCTCGCGATTCGCCTCGGGCAACCGACGGACTCGACGCTTCGCGTGCAGAACATGGGCAAGACTTCGCGGCGCCTCGTCGCGTCGGCCGGCTACGTGAAGCGAAGAGGCATGCCGGACACCCCCGCGGCGCTGCGCGAGCACGACTGCCTGCCGCACTCGACCGCCCTGGGCGATCGATGGTCGTTCAGCCGCGATGGCCGGACGCAGCGAGTCCGCGTGCGCGGCCCCGTCGTGGCGAACAACTCCGAAGCCACGCTGGCGCTCGTGCGAGGGGGCATGGGCATCGGACTGCTCGCGACGTGGCTGGTCGACGCTGACATCCGGTCGGGCCGGCTCGTGACCCTGCTCGACGACTACGAGACACCGAGCGCGAAGATCAACGCACTCATGCCACCGGGACGCTACACGCCACCGCGCGTCGGAGCGCTGGTGGAGCTCCTCCGCGATGCATGGCGCGAGCTATGACTCGGGCGCAGCGGGCAGGTGCCGCTCGAAGAAGTCGAGCAGCTTGGCCCACGCCACCGCCTCGGTCTGCGGATCGTACTCGGCGCGCAGGGGTGTGTACGGGCCACCGACGGCCGCGAGGCCCTCGAGCTGGTTCATGAACGAGTGGCCGGCGCCCTCGTGGAAGAGGACCTCGTGTTCGACCCCGAGCTCTTGGAGGTGCTCGGAGAGCCGATGGCCATGCGAGACGAACGCGGAGTCCCTGGTGCCGAACTGGGCGATGGTGGGGCAGATCCCGCGCAGGCGAGACGCGGATCGCGGCACCGAACCGTAGAAGGGGGCCGCCACGGCGAAGGCCTGATCGGCAGCGGCGACCAGCGCGAACCCGCCGCCCATGCAAAAGCCGCAGATGGCAACCCTGGCCGAGTCGACGTCGCTCCGCTCCATCACCGCCCGGCGAGCGCCGTCGACGACCGCGAAGGCGTGGCCCTCGTTGGTTGCTATCGACTTGAGGGTCTGCACGATGCACGCGACGTTGCCTCCCCGGTAGAGGTCGGGCGCGAGCGCGAGGTACCCAGCCTCGGCGAACCGGTCGCAGTGACGCCGCACATCGTTGCCAAAACCGGTGAGGTCGTGGAGGACCACCACGGCCGGCCAAGGGCCGTCCCCCTCCGGCCGCGAGATCGCGGCGTCATACTGGCGGCCTCCAACATCGATGGACGTGGTCTCACTCATGGGTGCGCCACTAGCTTGCGCAACGGGCACCCGACGCACAAGGCGCGACGACGCTCAGGGCATCCGCATTCCTGCAGGGGGCAGCACGGGCTGGCCCGGAGGCAGGGCCTCCCGCTCCTGTGCCAGGCGGTTGATCTGCTTCTGTAGCTTGTAGACCCCGATGGAATACAGCGGGATGCCGATCAGGAAGTTGATGTAGGGGATCATCCCGAAGATCGCGAGGGTGATCATCAGCGACCGCGACGTGCCGTCGCCTCGGTCGCGGATGCGGTCTTGCAGGTTCAGGCGGTCGGTGAGACGGACCGGCTGAAAGATGAACCAGTAGAGGTTGAAGTACGGGATGAAGTTGAAGCCGATCGCCTTGGCCGCGCTCGGGTCGTCCTGCTTGGCCTGGGGAAGCTTGTCGTGCTGTAGCCCGAAGTGAATGATCGAGAACACGCCGAAGGTGATCAGGTGCAGCAGCACGGCCAGCGGCGCGGAGAAGGACTCGAGCCGGTGTTGCCTCAGATACGCCTTGTCCTCGGGGGTGAGCGCCTCGGGCATCTTGTAGGGCGAGACCTCGCGATGCACGAACGGCGCGAGCGGTTGGCCGCCGTAGCGCACGACGGGCGCGGGGCCATACGGCGTCTGCTGGTAGGCAGGCGGCAGTGCGGGCTGCCCCATCATCTGCGGGCCATGGGGCATCGGGTGGTGCTGCGGCTGGTCGAGCAGCATCAACGCCTGCCGGGCCGACTGGGGCCGCTCGGCGACCCCCGGACGGATCAACGAGAGCAGCGCCCGCTCGAGGTGCTCGGGGGCGTGCAACGCCGATGAGGGATCGACCTGCCCAGTGCTCGGGTCCTGAGGCATCGAGGCGGGCTCCATGCCCGTCGCCATCGCGAGCATGGTCATGCCGAGCCCGAACAGGTCGCTCTGGACCGTGGCGCGTCCGAGGAGCTGCTCGGGCGCCATGTATCCGAACGTGCCCACGGTGGTCATCGACGTGCTCTGGGCATTGCCCACCTTCACGGCGCCAAAGTCGATCAGGTAGACCTGCCCTCGGGCGATCATCACGTTGGACGGGTTGATGTCGCGGTGGATGATCTGCGGCGCGCGCTCGTGCAGGTGGGTGAGAATGCCCAGCGCCTGCCGAAGGTAGTTCTCGACGTCGGCGGCCGAGAGGCCGCCCTGGGTCCGCAGCACATCCCGCAACGTGGTGCCCTCGACCCGGGTCTGCACGGACACGAACACGCCAGCAGACTCATCGAGATGGCTGTCGACCCAACGCGGCACGAACGGGTGCTCGATCGCCCGGAGGGCGGCCACCTCGCGCTCGAAGAGGTCGAACTGCTTCCAGTGCTGCAGGTTGGCGATCGCGAGCCGCTTGAGCACGAACGGCGCCCCGTCGGACTCGCGCTGTACGGCATAGGTCGAGGCCGAGGCCGACTCGCGCAGCGTCTCGGTGACCACGTAGGAGGCCACGGGGGTTCGAAACACGGTCGGCGTCATACAGGGGCAACGTAGCAGCCCCACGGTGAGACCACACCCGGCGCCGCCGGCTTGCTATCGTTGCGTCATGCGCAGACGGACCTTTGCGGCTTCAGTGGTGGTGACGCTCTCGCTCGCCGACCTCGCCTGCGACGGGGCATCGAACCCGCCCCGCACCGCGAACCCGCCTGGGCCCGAGACCCAGACGCCCGAGCCCGAGCCCAAGTCCAAGCCCACGCCGCCGGAGCCCGAGTCCAAGCCCACGCCGCCCGAGCCCGCCGAACCTCTCGTGGCGCTGCAGCCCGACGGCACGTGCCAAGAGTTTCCAAAGGTCGACTGCCCCGAGGATCCGAACATCTCGTGCAACCCCCCGGCGCCGCGCGAGGTCCCCTGCCCCGACTCGGTCTACCCCGAGGCCATGAACACACAGAAGGTCGTGCTGCGCGGCGACGGCTCATGCTGGGAAGATCAGGGCGGGGACTTCGAGTGCCCGAAGGGAGCAATGTGCAACCCTCCTCCTCCCAAGCGGGTGCAGTGCCCCGCGTCGGTCCTCCCAGACCCTGCACCCAAGGCGAAGGTCGACACCCGTCCCGACGGCACCTGCTGGGAGATGGGCTCGGTCGGCGCGTGTCCCGAGGGCGCTCGCTGCAACCCGCCGCCGCCCCGGCGCGTCAAATGCCCCACGTGAGCGTCCCGGCGCACGTCGGCGAAGAGTGGCTTCGCCGGGTCGAGGCGGAGTACACCAGCAGCGCGATCACGGCGTCGTTGGTGCAGTGGATGATCCGCCTCGGGGCGCCGCCCGAGCTCATCCGTGAAGGCTTGCGGATCGTCGACGACGAGCTCGAGCACGCGTCGCTGAGCGCTCGCGTCGCGGCCGAGGCGGGATGCGAGGACCCGCCCCAGCTCGTGCAAGAGTCGCTGGGACTGCACCGCACGGAGGCTCCGCTGTGGCTCGACGCGCTGTGGGCTGCGGTCGAGTCATTTTGCCTGGGCGAGACCGTCGCCGTCCCGCTGTTCGTGGCGATGCGCGCCGACTGCACCGTGGAGGCGGCACGGGCGGCGCTCGATCGGATCGTGCGGGACGAGGTCCGTCATCGCGACTTCGGCTGGGCCACCTTGGACTGGTTCATCCAGACCCGGGGTGACGAAGCCCGGCGTCAGGTCGAGCGCGCACTCCCGGGCATGATGCAACGGCTGCGCACGAACTACGGCCAAGGCGGGGACGCACCCTCTTCGAAAACATCCACATCGCAGGCGCAGTGGGGCCTGCTGCCCATCTCTCGGTACGCCGAGATCCTGGAGCGATGCGTCGTCCGGGACTATGTGCCCCGTTTCGAGGCGCTCGGCATCGACTTCACCACCCGGTGCTAGCAGCTGCGCGCTGTGACATCGGTCCCACCCGACGGGCGGCGGCCGCTCGGCGGTGTAGACTGACGGCACCGATGTTCCTGCCCGCGCTGCTGCTCAGTGGCGCCTTCGCGCTCGCCCCCGCGCAGGGCGAGGCCAAGGCCAAGCCCGAGTCGAAGGCCAAGCCCGAGTCGAAGGCCAAGCCCGAGTCGGAGGCCAAGCCCGAGTCGAAGGCAAAGCCCGAGTCGAAGGCAAAGCCGGACCCCGCACCCGACGCTCCGCCTGCGAGCTTGATGCGCCCGTTCGACGCCGTCGTCGTCCCGACGTCCGGGCCGGTCGTCCGCGAGTCGTGCGAGGCGGTCCGCACCCCGGTCACCGATCCCAAGGCGCTGTCCTGCACGCGATGGCGGGTCGAGTGGAGTCACAAGGGCAAGGTCTGGGCCGCGATCGAGGCCGACAGCTTCGCCGCGCTCACGCAAAAGAAAGCCCGGCACCTCGCGTTCGCCCGCCAATACGCCCGAGCCTTCGACAAAGCCGAAGACCCCCGCTACGAAGACGTCAGCCCGATCATCTGCGACGAGTGCGACCCGAGCGTCGCCCAGGGCCGCTGGGGCGAGGGCCAGACGTTCTCCGGGCTCGAGTCGGCGCGCGCGCTCGACGACGCCCGCACGCGCCTGGCCGAGTTCGAGACGCTCTTCTACGAGACGCACGCGCCCGCGGTCGCCGAGGTCGCCCGCCTCGCGACCGAGCGCAAGACGGCCTCCAACGCCAAGCGCTACGCAAAACAGCTCGAGCTCGCCTCGGCCGACCTCGTCAGCTGGCAGGCGCAGCTGCACCAAGCCGAGCTCCTCCGCAGCGCGTCCAAGGTCGAAAAGGTCGTCAAGGCGATGAAGGCCCGCGGCGCCGCGCTCGACAAAGGGCTCGTCGCCCTCGGCAAGCAGGTCGCCACCACCGTCGCCAAGGCCCACGCAGGCGTCTACGCCCAAGAAGGCGCCAACCCTGCCGCGACCCCCACGCTCGAAGTGGACTTCGACGGCCGCCGCGTCACCGCCACCTACCGCCTCGGCGAGGCGAGCTCGGTCTGGTTCGAGGGCACCGTCGGCCTCGACGGCAGCCTGCGCGGCCGCTCACTCATGGCGCCCCCCGGCGGCAAGCTTACCTGCAAGGAACACTCCGAAGCCTGCGGCTACGAGTACATCCCGTCCATGATCCGCTTCAGCGTCCGCCCCGAGCCCCGCAAGGAAGTGCTCGAGCTTTGGTTTCAACGCGACAAGTGGGTCGCCGCCACGCCCTTCAGCCGCGATTGAGATTTCGGTTGTCTCGCGACCGGATCGGACTAGAGTTTCGGTGTGGGCATTCGTCCGCGCATTGGATTGAACATGATGGTCGATGGACATTCTCGCGCCGCGTTGGCGCAGCGGGTTTTGGTGGCTTTGTTTCTGACCGCAGCGTGCGAAGCCGCGGTCGGAGATGACGAGCCCCAAGAGACGTACGACGAGCCGGTCGAGGAGCGTGAAGCGCTGGAGTGCGACATTCAGCTCGCGTGCGGGGAGGCCTCGAGCGAGGCGGAGTGCCGCCTGCCGTGGCGGCCCAGCGGGTGCACGGAGATCGACGACGCTGCGTTCGAGGCGTGCATCAGCGCGATGCGCGACGTGCTGGCGGACATCGAGGACGGCACGGGGATCTGCCAGACGCGCGACTACGGCGATGCCTGCAACGAGTGGGAACTCTACGCCGACTACGATACGTGCGCCACGACGGCGGGCCGCCCCCTCTACATCGACGGGGAGCAGACGTTGCCCATCGTCGTGCGAACGGGGCGTCCGGCGATGTCTCCAAGAGCCTGCGCGGCCGAACACTGGCTTCGCTGCGCCCAGCTCGAAGCCGCGTCGGTCCCGGCGTTCCGGCGCCTGCAGGCCGAGCTTGGCCAGCTCGGTGCGCCGCCTGCCCTGCGCGCGGCCGCGAGGCAGGCCGCCGAAGACGAGGTGGTGCACACCCGACTCTGCCTCGCCCAGGCCAATGCCATGTCGGACGCCGAGCGGTTCTCGCTGCGACCGATGCCGCGAGTCGCCGCACGCCCTGACGTCACGCTGGAACAGCTCGCGGTCGAAGCCCTGCTCGAGGGCTGCGTCGCCGAGGGTGCGGCCGCGGCATGGGCTGCCATCGCTACCGAGAACGCCGATGCGGAGCCTGCGACCGTGCTCCAGACCATCGCCGCCGACGAGCTTCGACACGCGACGCTGAGCTGGCGAGTGATCGGCTGGGCCCTGTGTGAGCAGCCCTCGATCGCGGGGCGTCTGCAGGCCGCACTCGAGGCTTGGCAACACGGCGCACGATCAGCCCCCCAGCCGCCGGGTCGCGAAGACCTCGCGCGGTTCGGTGTCCTCAGCGCCACGCACGAACGCGCGATCACGGCGGAGCTCGTCGAGAAGGTCGTCAGGCCCACGCTCCAGGCGCTCTGCCGGCGGCGCATGGATGAAGCGGCTCGCGCCTAGAACAACCCCATCTGTCCGCTCGGGTCGGGCCGCTGGAACGGGGACGGATCGGGCACCGCGGGCGCGCGCCCGAGGCCGAGGCGTTTCGCGGTGGAGCGGACCATGGTCTCGATGACTTGCCAGCGGGCGCCCTGGCCTCGCATGCGGGCGCCGAAGCGTGAGTCGTTGCGGGCGCCGCCGCGGCAGGCTTCGATCTGCGAGAGGATCCTGTCGGCGCGCAGCGGCAGCGTTTCGCGGATGCGGGCCTCGAAGACGGCGTCGACGGGACGCGGCAGGCGGACCATGGTGGTGCCGTAGAACGTGGCTCCGGCTGCGTGGGCCGCCTCGAGGATGGCCGGGGCCTCGGCGTCGTTGAGGCCAGGGATGATCGGCGCCACGTTGACCCCGACCGGGATGCCCGCTGCGGCGAGCCGCTCGATGACCTGAAGGCGCCGCGCAGGCGAGGGCACGTAGGGCTCGACGGCTCGCGCGTACTCGGCCGAGAGGAACGGGAGGCTGACCGTGACCGAGGCGTAGGCGTCGCGTGCCAGCGCCGCGATCAGCTCGATGTCACGCTCGATGACCGCGCCCTTGGTGATGATCGACACCGGGTTGCGGAACTCGAGGCACACCTGCAGGCACGCCCGCGTCAGGCCGTGCACCGCCTCGAGCGGCTGGTAGCAGTCGGTGTTGCCCGAGAACACCACCAGCGCGCCCGACCACGAGCGCCGCGAAAAGCGAGCGCGAAGCAGCGCCGGCGCGTCGCGCTTGAGCACCAGCTTGCGCTCGAAGTCCGTGCCCGCCCCGAAGTCGAGGTACTCGTGGCTGGGCCGCGCGTAGCAGTAGGCGCACCCGTGAAAGCACCCCCGGTAGGGGTTGACCGAGTAGTCGAAGCCCAGGTCGGGGCTGTCGTTCTTCGACAGCACGCTCTTGGTGCGATCTTCGAAGAGCTGGAGCGCGACCTTCGGAGGCGGCTCCACGTCCCACTCGACCGCCGTCTCGTGAAAGCGGTTGTCCGGGTTGTTCAGCTGTCGCAGCACGCTCGGTCGCGCCATCGGCCACACACTGACACAATGTTCACCTGACTGTGAAAGGCGGGTTCCCCGCGCGTGCTAGCAGGCTGTGGAAGCTAGAGCGGCTCGAACGCCTCGAGGACCTGCATCGTGCCCTCGTCGAAGCGCGTCTCCTGCTGCCGTTCGAGCAGCACGCCGTCTTCGATCCAGACCGTCGCGACGATCGAGTCGTCTCCGCCGACCGCGGTGCGAAACGTGATCGGGTCCGCAGGCAGCTTCGCGTGGTGCGGCTCCATCACCGCCACCGTCGGTGCGCCGGGCTGTGGTGTCAGCACCAGCCACGCGTGCACGTCCCCCTCGGGCGCATCGGGCGGGTTGCCGGCCACGAGCATCGCGAGGGTGTGCAGCAGCCCCATGCGAACGATGCTCACCCCCAGGATCGTCCTCAGCTGTGCAGGCTGCGGCAGGTCGAAGGAGCGCGCGCCACCGTCCCCCTTCATTCGAGACCCATCGGTCTGCAGCGACACTTTCACCGGCATGCCGGCGAAGTGTCCGCTGGCGACCAGCTCGATGCGATCGCCGTCCATCCGCAGCACCCCGGCGAACGACGACTCGACCGCACCGGCCGACCTCACCGCGAACCGCGTGTGCACGGGCTCGGAGGTCAGCCACGCCTCCGCTGCCGACACGCGCGACGCCGCGTCCGGGGTCGGCTCGGGCTCCGGCGTGGCGACCGGCTCGGGCGTATCGGAGGCCGGCGCTGCAACCGGGGCCGGTGCAGCCGCGGCGCAACTCGCGAGCCCAAGGAGGCTCCAACAAAGCCATCGCATGGCCACAGGCTACACCCGTAGTATCCCCCCGTGGCGCTCTCGTCGATCCTTCAGGACCTCTCGCAGCTCACCGCCGAAGGCCGCGGCCAAGCCAAGAAGACCCAGCACATCGGCGTGGGCGCGGACCAACTGGCCCAGGTCGGTCCTTGGCTCGCCGAAGCCCAGCCGGGCAAATCGCACCTGCTCGTCTGCGACGCGCATACCAAGGTCGCAGCCGCCGACGCGCTGCTGGGGCACCTGCGCTCCGCAGGGCTCACCGCCAGCGTGCACGTGCTGCAGCCGCGTCCGGGCGAGGACCACGTCATGTGTGCCGACGAGGAGATCGCCGCGCTGCGAGAGCACCTCGCCCCCACCCCCCACGTCAACGCGATCGCCGTCGGGGCCGGGTCGGTCAACGACATCGTGAAGATGGCGACGGCCAAGCTCGACCGGCCCTACCAGTGCGTCGCGACGGCGGCGAGCATGAACGGCTACACGTCCGCCATCGCCGCGGTGCTCTCGCGCGGGGTCAAGCGCACCCTGCCCGCACAGCAAGCCCAAGCGGTGTTCGCCGACGTCGACGTGCTTCGCAAGGCGCCCGCCTACCTCAACCTCGCCGGCTTTGGCGACCTGCTCTCCAAGCCCTACAGCAACGCCGACTGGCGCCTGTCCGCGTTCGTCCGCGGCGTGCCCTACGAGGAGCGCCCCGCGAAGCTGCTCGACACCGCCTTCGACGCGCTGCTCGATGCGGCGAGCTCGGTCGGCAAGGCTGAAGCCGACGGCATCGAGCTGCTCGCGGCGACGATCATCCTCTCGGGCTTCACCATGGCCATCGCCGGGACCTCGGCGCCGGCCTCGGGCGGCGAACACCTCGTCAGCCACTATTGGGACATGGAGCAGCACTGCCACGACCTGCCGCTGCGAGGCCTGCACGGCACCCAGGTCGGCATCGCCACCTTGATGTCCGCGATGCTCTTCGAGCGCCTCGTCACCCTCGAGCAAGACGACATCGACCCCGAGGCCGCGGCGACGCGCATCCGGGACGCGTCGTATCTCGACGGCCTCGCGCAGCGGCACCGTGGCCTGACGCCGGCCGTCGTCGACGAGGTCCGCGCGCAGATCGAAGCCAAGCAGAAGACCGGACCCGCGCTCCGCGACGAGCTCGCCGCCGTGAAGGCGCAGTGGCCCGAGATTCGCGCCACCTTGAAGGACACGCTGATGCCCTCCGCGCGCATGCGTGACGCCCTGGCCGCTGCTCAGGCTCCCTCCAAGCCGAGCGCCCTCGACGTCGGCCGCGAGCACGCCGTCCGCACGCTCACCGTGTGCCGGGAAATCCGCAGCCGCTACGTCGCCATGGACCTCATCGCCGACCTCGGCAAGCTGCCCACCTGGGCCGCCGAGGTCGTCGACGCGGTCGAAGCGTAGTCGCAGTCACTCGCGGATCCGCTTTCGTGGACCGCCACCACCGGGTTCGATCAAGAACCAGCGCCGGTCGACGAGTTCGACCACCTCGCCGCGGGCCGCTTCGAACGTGACGGTGACCAGCGCGCGCTTCTGGTCGGGGGTCCAATACACCTGCACCGGGCCCTCGAGCGTGACGTCGGCCCCAGGGCGCGCGGCGAGCTTGCGCAGCGCCTCGAGTTCGACCTCGATCGGCGTGTTGACCAGCGCCGTGGTCTTGCCTGCCTCGTTCCACCGCACCTGCAGCAGCGGCGGCGACGCGTCGGCAGGCAACGCGTCGAAGCCCCACCACCCCACGTCGAAGCCCGTGCGCTTGGCCTGCACCCGCACCCTCGTGCCCTCGGGGACGTCGGTGAACGAAAGCGTCAGCTCGCCGTCGCGTCGGGAGGGGGCCCGCCGGGGCTCTGGGGTCTGGAGCAGCAGCTCGACCCTGCGCTCGAGCCAGCGCGCTTCGGTGAGCGAGGCCGCCTCGGCCTTGGCGAGCGGGTCGTTCTTGCTGAGCGAAGCGTTCGCGACCCGATCGACGGCGAAGGTGCGTACAACCGACCCGGTCTTGCCGTCGAGTTCGACGACGAGCTCGAGGTAGTTCGCAAAGCCGCGCGTGGCCATCTTCGAGCCGTACGCGATACGCAGCGCCGCCACGTCACCGGCCCGCGTCCAGCCGAGGAACTCTACGTTGCTCGGCGAGGGCAGCGACGCGATGTCGGCGCGGCGCTTTGCAAACACCTTCGGAGGCTTGGGCAGGCCCTGCCACCCGATCTCCGGCGACTCCGGCGACACCTCGGGCGAGTCCCGTGGCGTCGCCTCGGACGCGCCGACGTCGAGCCTCGCCGCTGGGGTATCGACCTCGCGGACGTCGTTGGCGACCGGCTCGGGGTCGTCGTCGTCCCAGAGCAACACCCCCGCGGCGACCGCCCCCGCGAGCGCTGCTGGAATGGCCGCGGCAACGACGATCTTGCCGACCGCGGGCGCCCTCTTCGAGGCGGGCTTGGACGCGGGCGTCGGCGCGGACCCACTCGACGACTTTGGCGACCGGATCGATGGAGGCGCGCTCTGGGCCTGCGTGCCCTCGACCTCGGGCAGCGACGCGAAGCCACCGTACGTGGACGAGCCCTGCAGCGTCGGCTGACTCCCCTGCAGCGACATGACGTCGGCCGTGGTCCCGGCCATGTGCGCCAGCTCGGACACCTCGCCCCGGCCGCCGGGGCTGAGCAGAGGCTCGGAGCGAGCGACGGACGCTTCGGCGGGCGCCCCCGGGTCGGGCAGCAGCGGACGTGTCGGGTCCCCCCGCGCTGCCGCCCAAGGTTCGAGCACGGCCTCGAGCGCTCGCGTGGCCGCCGCTGCGTCCGCAAACCGCTGTCCGGGCTGCCGCTGGACGCACTGCGCGAACCAGTCGTCGAACCCCGGGGGAACCCGCTCGGCGACGCCGTACGCTCGGGCGCGCTCGGTGGGCGCCTCGATGTCGGCGAACAGCTGCTCGGCGAACAGCGCCTGCACGGTGACCCGCTTGCCGTACGCGGCCTTCCAGTAGATACGCCCGCTCACCGCCCAGAACGCCAGCAGCCCCAGTGACCACACGTCCGTCCGCGCCGAGACCGGCTCGGCGTTGATCTGCTCGGGCGACATCCACATCGGCGACCCGATGGTGGCGGTGTCGGTGCTGACCACCGCCTCGTGGGTGACCTTGGAGATGCCGAAGTCGAGGATCTTGACGAGGAACGGTGCGCCCGCGGTCCGGGTGCGCGCGGCGAAGACGTTCTCGGGCTTGAGGTCGCGATGCACGACGCCTGCGGCGTGGGCCGCCGCGAGCCCGTGCCCGAGCTGCGAGAACACGTCGACCAAGTGCGCCGGCTCGAGCGTGCCCCGTTGGTCGACCAACCGCTTGAGGTCCATGCCATCGAGCAGCTCCATCGCGAGCCACGGAAGCCCCGTCGGCTCGTCGATGCCCGCACCGATGACGTCGACGACGTGGTCAGAGCGGATCTCCGCCCCAACCGTGGCCTCTCGAACGAACCGAGCCTGCGCCTTCTCGTCGGCACCGAAGCGATTGGTGAGCACCTTGAGCGCCCGGTGCTTGCGCGTGGACAGCTGCTCGGCTTCGTACACCGCCCCCATGCCGCCAGCACCAAGGCGGCGGATCACTCTGTAGCGGCCCGCGAACACGGACCCGGGGTCGAGAACGGCCAACGGTGGCCGATCCTATCAGCTCGCGCCCGTCTCAGGCCTGCGCGGTGCGTTCGAGCCCGAGCGCGCGCAACGGTTGCGTCTGGTGCTCGAACACGAGGTTCGTCTCCAGGTGCCGGACGAGGGGATGTGAGGCGATTCCCTCGAGCACCACCCGTCGAAGGTCGTCGGTGTCGCGGGCCATCACGTGCACCACCAGGTCTTGCGCGCCGCCGACGTAGAACACCTGGACCACCTCGGGACGGCCCAGCATCCGCTCGATGAAGGCGCGGCTCTCGTCGCGATGGTGCGACTGCAGCTGAACGAACACCACCACCTGCAGCGCCAGACCCAACGCCTCGGGGTTGACTCGCGCGCTGAAGCCGGTGAGCACGTTGGACTCGATCAACCGCTGAACCCGGGCGAGCGTCGTCGAGGGGGCCAGCCCGACCCGATGCGCCAGCTCTCGGTTGCTCAGCCGCGCATCGGTCTGCAGCAGGTCGATGATCTGGTGATCGATGTGGTCGAGCGCCATGGCCGGCAGCGTAGTCGGTGGTCTCGCGACGGCACGCCGAAACTGCGGCACGCACGCATCGGGCGGCGGGGTCGAACCATCGTCGGAGCCGCGCCTGCTGGCGCCTGGGCCCGTTCGAAAGGGGCCTACGAGCCGCTTTCTGAACCGAATTATATTCGGACTTTTGCGTTTTCTCGTGAACTTCTCGGGCGCGCATTCACCATTGCTCCCGATGCGGTTCGACAACCAGCGCATCGCGCGCGAAACATTCATCCTGCGGGTCGCAGAGCTTCTGCACGCGCAAGGCACCCCCACGCACCGCGGCGAGGGCCTCATCGAGCGACTCGGGGCGACCTTGCGCGTGCCGCTGAACGTCTCGTTCTCGCCCACCGAGCTGCTGCTCTCGTTCGGTCACGCCCCGCGGGTGCGCACGATCGTGCGTCGCGTGCTGCCCGGAGCCGCGCAGCTGGGTCGGCTCGCCGCCACCTCGGAGGTGCTCGACGACGTGTTCGAGGGGCGACGTCGCCTCGACCGCGCGCTCGCAGCCCTCGAACGCATCGCCCGAAGCCGCCCGGCGTACGGACCCGGGCTGCTCGTGTTCGCGTTCGCAATGACCTCGGCCAGCGCGGCGCCCCTGCTCGGCGGCGGACCGCGCGAGATCTTCGCGGCCGCCCTGCTCGGGGCGCTCACCGGTGTCCTCGACCAGTGGGTCCGCACCACACCCCGCACCAGGGCGCTCGCCGAACCCCTGATTGCGTTCTTCGTGGGCGCGGCCTCGCACGGCCTCGCCTCGACCTGGTTTCCGCATGCCGATGGAATCGTGGCGCTCGCGACGTTGATCGTGCTCGTACCCGGCCTGACCTTCACCACTGCGCTGGTCGAGGTCGCCACCGGGCATTGGGCCGCGGGCACGGCACGCATGGCCGGCGCGTTCGGAACGTTTCTGCAGCTCGCCGTTGGCGTGGCGCTCGGGCGCGCGGTGGCAGACGCCGCCCTGCCCGGCGTCGTCCCCATGCCCGCGCTCGGTCTCCCGCTCGACCCCGCATGGGCGACGTTCGCGACCGGCGTCGCGGCGCTCTCGTTCGCGGTGTTGTTTCAAGCGCGGGCCGAGGACTGGCTGTGGATCGTGCTGGCCTGCATGCTCACGAGCCTCGGACACAGCTCCGGGGTCGCCCTGCTCGGGCCCCACCTGGGCGCGTTCGGAGGCGCACTGGTTCTGGGCCTGCTCAGCAACGCCTATGCATCCGGCGGGCGACGACCCGCACTCGTCCTGCTCACCCCGGGCGTCCTGCTGCTCGTACCCGGCTCGGTCGGCTACCGCTCGCTCGATCTGCTGCTCGCCCACGACGTCGTCGCCGGGCTGGAGACCGCCGTGGAGATGCTGGTCATCGGCAGCGCAATCGTCGCCGGCCTGCTGGTCGCCAACGGGCTCCTGCCACCCCGCAGGGATTTGTAGACCGCGGCCCTTGACGATGAATCTACCCAAGAGTAGATTCATCGTCATGGTCCGCTCGCTCCCGTATTGGATCGTCTACGTCGTCCCTGCCGTCGCGGTCCTCGGGCTGTGGCACGGCGGCGTAGGCACGCTCGCCGCGCTCGTCTTCGTGTTTGGCGTCATTCCGGTGCTCGAGCGCGTGATGGGCATGCGCACGGACAACGACGGCACGGGCGGACCCACGCGGAGCATCGCGCACGACATGCCCTTGTACGTGTGGGTGCCCACCCAGCTCGGCGTTCAGCTCTACGGCCTTTGGCTGATCACCAGCGGGCACTTGGCCGGCTGGGAGAGCGTGGTCGGCACCGTGTCCATTGGGGTCATGGCTGCCGCTGGGGGAATCAACATCGCCCACGAGTTGATGCACCGCAAAGATCCCAAAGAGCGGGCCTTGGCCGAGGTCTTGATGGGCTCGGTGACGTACTCGCACTTCTGCGTGGAGCACGTCTACGGGCACCACCGACACGTCGCCACGCGGCTCGACCCGGCGAGCTCACGCTACGGCGAGTCGGTGTACGCGTTCTTGCCTCGCACGATCCTCGGCGGTGTGTTCAGCGCGTGGGGCATCGAGCAGCTGCGCGCGCGCAAGCAGGGCATCCCGCTGTCGAGCCTGCGCCACCGCATGACCCGCTACGGGCTGACGCAGGTCCTGGTCTACGCCACGCTGGCGATCACGCTCGGACCCATCGCGGTCGCCTACTGGGCCGGCCAGAGCTTCGTCGCCATCGCCATGCTCGAGGTCATCAACTACGTCGAACACTACGGGCTGTCGCGATGCGAGATCTCCCCGGGACGGTACGAGCGCGTGCAGCCCCATCACTCGTGGAACGCGAGCCATCGGCTCACCAACTGGCTGCTGTTCAACCTCCAGCGCCACAGCGACCACCACTACCTGGCGAGCCGCCCCTATCACATGCTCCGCCACTACGATGACGTGCCGCAGCTGCCCGCCGGATACGCAACGATGATCCTCACCGCCCTCGTGCCGCCGCTGTGGCGCAGAGTCATGCACCCGCGGGTCAACGCGTGGCGCCGCCGAACGACCCTGGGCACGCCCTCCCCGGCCAGCGAAGCCGCTTAGAGCTTGCCGAGGAAGTTGAAGGACACGAAGTCGCGGTAGAACCGGGGTGGGTCTCGCTCCGCGTCGATCTGGCCGAGCCGCTTGCGGACCGCGGGCACCAACGCCGCGCTCGCGAAGGCGACGTCGGCCACCGTCCGCATCGCCTTGCCGTAGTTCTTCTGCAGGTAGTACGCACGCGACTCGAACCAGAACCTCGGGCGCCGCTTCCGCTTGTTCTCCATCCCGGTGGAGACCTGGCCGATGTGCTCGGCGCCGCTCTCGACGACGTAGTACGTCTTCCACCCCGCACGTGCGGCGCGCAGCGAGAGGTCGGTCTCCTCGAAGTAGAGGAAGAAGTTCTCGTCGAACATGCCGATCTCGTCGATCATCTGGCGGCGCAACATCACGCTCGCGCCCGAGACCCAGTCGACCGGGCAGGTCTCCGAGGGCGCCTCCATCGGGACGCGCCAGCGGTCGAGCAGCCGCGAGGCGATGCCAATCCGCAGCCCCTTTTCGACCTCCGAGAAGACCGACGGAAACCGGAACGCTGACAGACGCAGCGCGCCGCCGGGGTGACGGACGCGGCTGCCCGCCAACCCCGCGTCCGGTGTCCGCTCCATGAACTCGACGAGCGCCTGCACGGCGCCCGGGTCGGGCAGCGCGTCGGGGTTGAGCAGGTAGAAGAACTCGGGGGGATCGTCCGAACCCAGCGCGTGACGAAACGCGATGTTGTTGCCCGCGCCGAAGCCTGCGTTGCGCCCCGAGGCGAGGACCTGCACGCGGTCGCTCCAGCCGCGCTCCTGCACCGCCTCGCGCAGGGTCTCGTAGGAGCCGTCTTGCGAATCGTTGTCGACGACGATGGCGCGACCGCCCAGCGGCTCGAGGTCTTTGAGCACCGCCTCCACCGCGCGCAGCGTGAGGTCAGCGGTCTTGTAGTTGACGGTGACGGAAACGACCTTCATCGCGGGCCCATCGGGGTGTATCGCATCCCACGTTCGGGTTCACCCCTGCATTGCGGGGGATTCTCGCGCAGAAGAGTCGCCTCGGCGCGGGCCCCCCGCGGCCATCGCTGATACCATCCCCGCGCCTGGGACGAGCATGACGGCGTACAACCTCACCCACCTCAAGCAGCTCGAAGCCGAGAGCATCCACATCATCCGGGAAGTCGCCGCAGAGTTCGACAAGCCGGTGATGCTGTACTCCATCGGCAAGGACTCGGCGTGCATGCTGCACCTCGCGATGAAGGCCTTCCACCCCGCGAAGCCGCCCTTCCCGCTGCTGCACGTCGACACGACCTTCAAGTTCAAGGCCATGACCGACTTCCGCGACAACTACATCGCGAAGGAGCTCGGGCTGGAGTTGATCGTGCACATCAACGAGGACGGCGTGAAGCAGGGCATCAACCCGTTCGATCATGGGTCGGCCGTGCACACCGACGTCATGAAGACCCAGGGTCTTCGGCAGGCGCTCAACAAGCACCGCTTCGACGCCGCCTTCGGGGGAGCGCGCCGCGACGAGGAGAAGTCTCGCGCCAAGGAGCGCGTCTTCTCGTTCCGCGACGAGAACCACCGCTGGGACCCCAAGAACCAGCGCCCCGAGCTTTGGAACATCTACAACGCCCGGGTCAAACAAGACGAGAGCATCCGCGTCTTTCCGCTGTCCAACTGGACCGAGCTCGACGTGTGGCAGTACATCCACCTCGAGAAGATCCCGATCGTTCCGCTCTACTACGCCGCCAAACGCCCCGTCGTCGAACGCAACGGCGTGCTCATCATGGTCGATGACGACCGCCTTCCGCTCGAAGAGGGCGAGGTGCCCCAACAGAAGATGATCCGCTTCCGCACGCTGGGCTGCTACCCGCTGACCGGGGCCGTCGAGTCAGAGGCCGACACGCTTCCGGAGATCATCCAAGAGATGCTCCTGACCACCCAGTCCGAGCGCCAAGGTCGGGTCATCGACTACGACTCCTCGGGTTCGATGGAAGAGAAGAAGAAGGAGGGCTACTTCTAATGTCCCACAAGTCCGATCTCATCGAAAAAGACATCAACGCCTACCTCGAGCAGCACGAGCGCAAGGAGCTCCTGCGCTTCTTGACCTGCGGCTCGGTGGACGATGGCAAGAGCACGCTCATCGGGCGTCTGCTCTACGACAGCAAGATGATCTACGAAGACCAGCTGGCCGCGATCCGTCGCGACTCCAGCACCGTCGGCAACGTCGACGGCGACTTCGACCCCGCGCTGCTCACCGACGGGCTCAAGGCCGAGCGCGAGCAGGGCATCACCATCGACGTCGCCTATCGGTACTTCTCCACCGACAAGCGCAAGTTCATCATCGCCGACACGCCCGGGCACGAGCAGTACACGCGCAACATGGCCACCGGCGCGTCCAACTGCGACCTGGCCGTGATCCTGGTCGACGCCCGCCACGGCGTCCTCACCCAGACCAAGCGCCACAGCTTCATCGTGTCGCTGCTGGGCATCAAGCACGTGCTCGTCGCCATCAACAAGATGGACCTCGTCGACTTCAGCGAGGAGCGCTACGAGGAGATCGTGCGCGAGTACGAGGCGTTCGCCACCAAGCTCGACGTGCCCGACCTGGACTTCATCCCACTGTCGGCGCTCAAGGGCGACAACGTGGTCGACCGGTCCGAGAACATGCCCTGGTACAACGGGCAGACCCTCATGCGGTTCCTCGAGACCGTCTACATCGGGGCCGACCGCAACATGCAGGACTTCCGGTTCCCGGTGCAGTACGTCATCCGGCCCAACCTGGACTTCCGCGGGTTCGCGGGCACCGTCGCCTCGGGCATCGTCCGCAAGGGCGACGAGGTGATGGTGCTTCCGTCCAAGAAGACGTCCAAGGTCAAGTCGATCCACACCATGGACGGCGAGCTCGACGAAGCCTTTCCGCCGCTGTCGGTCACGCTCACCTTCGAAGACGAGATCGACTGCAGCCGCGGCGACATGATCGTTCGGCCTGGCAACGTGCCCCGCATCGGCTCGCGCTTCGACGCCAGTATCGTGTGGATGTCCGAGGACGCGATGGTCCCCGGACGCGAGTACCTGTTCAAGCTCGGCACCAAGTCGGTCGCAGGCCAGATCCGCACCATGCGGCACCAGATCGACGTCAACACGCTTCACCGCAAGGACGCGCCGACCCTCGGGCTCAACGAGATCGGCCGCTGCGAGGTCAAGCTCTCGGCCGCGGTCGCCTTCGACGGCTACAAGCGCAACAAGGGCACCGGGGCGTTCGTCGTCATCGACCGCATCAGCAACGCCACCGTGGCCGCGGGCATGATCCTCGACCGCCAGACCGACGGCGACGTCGGCGACGTCTGGGACGCCGAGCCCGAGTACGACCTCGCCTCGCACGAGAGCCGCGTCAGCGCCGCCGAGCGAGAGGCACGCCTGGGCCAAAAGCCCGTGACCGTGCTGCTCTCGGGCCTCGTCCGCGCCGGAAAGACCACCATCGCCTACGGCGTCGAGCGCAAGCTGTTCGAGGCCGGCCGCACGGTGGCGGTGCTCGACGGGTCGAACCTGCGGCAGAGCATCAGCCGGGACCTCGGCTTCTCCGCCGACGAACGCTCGGAGAACCTGCGCCGCAGCTCGGAGGTCGCCAAGACGCTCAACGACAACGGGCTCATCACCCTGTGCGCCCTGGTCTCCCCCACCGACGCCACCCGCAAGAAAGCCAAGCAGCTCGTCGGCGACGACAAGTTCCTGCTCGTGCACGTCAACGCGCCGCTCGAGGTCTGCAAGGAGCGCGACACGGGCAACCTCTACGCCTCGGCGGAAAAGGGCGACATCGCCAACTTCCCGGGCGTGTCCTACGAGTACGAGGCGCCCACCGACGCAGACCTGGTGCTCGACACCACGACGCTCTCGGTGCAGGAGTCCGTCGACGCGGTCATCGGTCTGCTGACGGACAAGGGCTTCATCGAGGCCTGAGCTCGCGCATGCTTCAGCACGCCGCCCGCGCTCTCCCGTCGTTCCTGCGTGCGGGGTTCGGCCCGCGAGGCCTCGTCTCGCGGGTCCGGCGGCGCGTGCGATTGTCCGAGACCGACTTCAACATGCACATGAACCAGGCCGCCTACGCCCAGGTGGCCGAGTTCGGGCGCAACGACTGGGTGCTCCGCTCCGGCCTCGCGCGAGCGCTGTGGAGCGCCAAGACCAAGCCGATCATGGCCGAGCAG
>JANSYI010000099.1 GCA_024742475.1 bacterium
ATGTGATAGATGCAGTAAAAGGAGAGATGTTTGGCCAAGAAATCTATTCAAAAATATTTGAAAAGGCAGCGGTTTACATGTTTTCGATAATATCCAATCATGTATTTCAAGACGGGAATAAACGGACAGGATTAGGAAGTGGGCTGTTATTCATGAAGTTAAATGGGTACAAACTAAAAGAAGACCTTTCAAAAATAGAAATAGGAGATAAACAAGTTCCAAAATCAGGATCGGGAACAAATGAAATCCTATTCAACTTTACCATGGAAATGGCATCAGGTGAAATAAGTTTAGATGAATCGAGGAAATGGTTTGAAGAGAATATTGAATCATTCAGAAATTAAGAATACCCGGAAAAACCACCTGCAGGCAACAATGGCTACATGCCATGCCGGTAAAAATCTTCGAGAGGAAAATGGAGATGGAAAAGCCGCTTCGCTAGCATTTGTGAAATAAAACGAAAATGGTAAATTTAGAGTCCGGCACGGCACGTAGCCGGGCCGTTCGCTGTCATATAGAATAATATGAAAAGGTATAAATCTATAGATGAGGTCATAAGAATAGGGCAAATTGAGGTTAATGGTCCTGTAGCAATAATAATGTTTGGTATTCCGATTATAGCTATTTTAGTAGCACCAATAATTATACCGAAAGAATATGTCGGAATTAGTACCGTAGCTGGATTATTTTTAGGTTTTATTTTGGCTTGGTTATGGTGGAGTTACAGAATAGTAAAATGGAGAATATGGGCATTCGAAAACACTGAGAAATCTGACTGGCAGAAGTTAAAAGAGAGAGCCATAAATCAGAAGTTGATTTGGAATGATGGAAGTATCTTTGAGAAAACAGAAATACGCTCAAGAGAAGAAAATCAGAAGATATTAGAAATAAACTGGCTCTTCGCCATATTTAGTGGATTTTCAAATCAAGTCCTCCGAGTTTGAAATAGATCATCAGGATGAAATTGTGTGGGTTCCGATAGCCTCTGGCAATTCTCTTTATTTCCTGAATCTTTAGGTTTACCCCCTCAGCGA
>JANSYI010000059.1 GCA_024742475.1 bacterium
GACGGCCGCCCACCGGGAGTCGTGCTTGTCCATCGCCTCCTGCGCGAGCCTCACGCCGCGCTCACGAAATTCGTTGGAGTACCTGCCCATGTCTCTGAGTTTCTCTCTTTCTGGAGTCTCCGAGAAACCCGGGGCGGTTCAGTGCCAAGGTTTGCAATCGCGACCATTTGCACCGGCGAGGTATCGGACACGGTGCCGCCTTCGATGATAAAGTCCGCGAGTTCCCAGGCATGCGCGTTGACGCCGGCGTCGTCTACATGGGTCCAGCTGTTCGTTGAAATATCGCGGAGTGGGTAGTCGGAAAGTTCATTCGGACACGGGGTCGGTTCGATACCCGGCGCTGCGTCGCAGCTCCTGGCGATGTCAGATGTTTCCGCGATTATGCAGCCTCGCATCGTGACGGCGAACGGCGGTGGTCTCACTGCCGGATCGTATCCGGGCGGGTCGCTGTCCGGGATGATGTTATTTAGGATGCGAGTCGCTGTGGTGGACCATTGGATGAAGGATGCAAGGTACGGGGCTTCATTGATCGTGCAGAACTCCATCGTTCCGAACACGCCCACCGGTTTCGCGTGTTCAAGGGGAACTGAGTGAACGACGGTATCGGTGCTGAAGTCGGGGTGTTCGACACAGCTGAAGTCGCAGGTGTCTGCGAAACCGTCCGGGTCGTTGTCTAGTCCGTCGGAGCACTGACTCGAGCAGATCCCAGGGATGTTGCCCTTGTCGTGAAAGCACAGCCGGGAGATGCAGTCGCTTGCCTGCACGCACGCTTGGCCAACCCCACACGGAGGGCAGTCCGGCCCGCCACAGTCGGGGGCGGTCTCGTGACCGTTCTGGACCCCGTCGAAGCACAGATGGAACAGGTCCGCGTGGCTGCTCGAGGGGTGCGTCGGAGAGACGAGGTCCGAGGCCTTGTCATCGAGTGAGAAGGGCGCGGTGCCTCCAGAGCCTGTCAGGATCACGCCGGGGTTCGGGTCGAAGCGTGTGGTGAGGACGTAGAAGGTGGACTTCTCCGTTGGGAGCGCGAGCTCGAGAGGAACCCGCGCGGGAAGGTAGGGGCCCCGTAGCGAGAACGACTGATCTTCGGTCGCGCCAAGGACAGCCAAAGAGTTTCGGGTTCCCGTCGAGATCGCGGAGCCTACGACGTCGTTTACGTCGATGTTCAGGGGGTCGAAGCCTCGCGACTCGTAGAAGGAGAATGAGACGCGCAGAGTCGAACGACGCAGGCAGTTGTCCTCCCAGCGCTGCTCCATGAAGGGGACGTTGTCTGTTGTGCCAACCTTCCCGAGCCGAAGGTCGCGGAATGGCAACCCATCTTGCGGGCGTCCGCCGAACTCATCGAGCATCGGAATGGGGAGGTCCATGCTCCCGTCTCCGCCGGAGAGTTCCTGGAGAATAAGCCGCGGCGGGATGACGAGAAGATCCGTGGCCGAGAGCCAAGGGTTGTCAACCATCTCCAGAGTTGTGGGGGAACGGTAGTACGTGTCCTCGGCGGCGTCGTAGGTCCAGTCAACCGGGTCGTCGTCGGGGATGAGTTTTGGTGGTGGAATGTCGAACCCTGGGCCTCCAGACGAGCCGTCCGCGCCGCCGATGTCAAGAAGGGGTGCGGCTGTGTCATCGGCGCTCACCTGCCACAGGGGGCCGTAGGTCCCGCCGCTGGTCATAGGGGGGGCCTCCGTTTCGCACGCGGTCGCATACCCCGCGCTGTCGGCAGGCGGCGAGACATCCGTGCCCGAGCATGCGGTAGCGGCTGCAATCGCGATGACGAGGGAAGTTGTCGAGGGGATTGACCGACGCACTACTCCGCATCTCCCATGAGTATTTCCACGCGCGATTCGAGAGCTTGGTACTCGGCTTTGCCATCTTCTGTTGCGGTCATGTCCGAGCGCAGTGCGGACAGCGCCAGAGCTGCCGCGTCGGATGCGTCCTGGTGGATCTGCGTTCCCGGCGCGGTTTCACGAAGGATACTGAGCTGCGCATCCAAGTCTCGACGAAGTAGCCCGATCCGCTGAGCCCGCGTCGTCTCGTCCCATCCCTCTTCGTACACGTCGTCGGGCAGAGGGGGTTCTTCCGTGGCGCAGCCGACCACAAGGTCGGTGGCGAGGAGAAGAGCGGCCGGAGCTTTTGAGAGCCTCATCATAGTTCTCCCTCCATGGTTCCGTAGTCGCAACCGTCCCATGCCTCCTCGCTGGCCTCGATGCAGTCCAGCGCGGCAGCCGAAGCGGTCGGAGCAGCTTGGGCAGGAACGTCAACGCAGAAGTCGCTCGCGGCCTGGAGCTTGACCGTGCACATCCAGGGCTCCCGAGCTTTCGTAGGCAATGTGGTCTGCGCGACAGCGTCGCGAAATTCCTGCGAGCAATCGCAGAACCCGGTTTCAAGGATGCATGTCGTGAACTCGTCGGCGAGTGCTTGCAGCGCTCCGGCCACATCGACGCAGATGAGCTCATCTGTCGCCGTGCTCAGACCGCTCGATGTACCGTCGAAGACTTGAAGGGCGATTCCGTCGGGCTCACATGCATCGCCGGGAACTCGCACGGCAGCGTCAGCAAAACCGTCGCCCGATGTCGTCGCTCCGTAGAGCCACGTCGCGAACTCGTCATCGGCTTCGCGGGTTCCTTCGGCGCCCTGGTAGGCTTGGCGAAACCAGACGTCCTGGGCGATCTCGAGCCCGGTCGGTCCCCCGGGGGAAGAGTTGCATCGCACCGACGTCCGCAGATCCGATGTCCTCTCCAGGCACACCCACGATGAGATCGTCGCAAGTGTATCCACCCGAAGAGTTGCCCGTGAAGTTTGCGGCAAGGAGGCTGGCGCCGAAGTTGTCGTGGGCTTGGACGCTTCCCGTGACACCGCTCGTGTTCTGGTGAAAGAAGTCGTCGAGGGCGCTCAGCCCACCGGAGCTTCCGTAGATGACGTTGACGGCACCACCGTTCGTCCCCGAGTTGAGGTTCTCCTGCGGGATGCCAATCGCCAGGTCGTCGTGGCCGTCGCAGTCGAAGTCTCCTGCTTGTAGGAACTCTCCGTATCCGTCGTAGCTTTCCTCCGAATTCGCGATGCCTGGTGTGTCCTGAGAGTAGAGCTGGTCGAAACTCCCGGTGATACCGCTGCTGCTGCCGTAGAGGATGTTTACGGTTCCGATGTTCCAACCGGTGCCGGTGTCGTCCCCAGGGACGCCGATGGCTAGGTCGTCGTATCCATCCCTGTCGAAGTCGCCGACGGCGATACTGTCGCCGAGGTTGTTTCCTGTCGCATCTGCGCCCAGCACCCCCGGAGCGTCGCGGTTCCAGATCTCGATAACCTGAGATCCGTAGACGATCTTTACGACCCCCTCTGTTCCGTTTGCCTGCGGATACCCGAAGGCCCGATCAAGCAGGGTGTCTCCGTCGAAGTCACCTGCCGCCATGGATGGGGTCGCAGTTCCGGTGAGGCCGGCTGCGACGGTGGTCGCCGGGAGCAGCAGCGGAGGGAGCAAGGCTGTTGTCGCAAGGGTGCGTCGCATGCGGATTTCCTGGTGTTGTATCGCGGCCAATCGATTCGTGCTGCGTGCGCGCCGCGAATCCTCCGCCATCGAAGGGGGACCCGTAGGTAAAGACCGCGGGACGCTGTTCTCTCAGCGGATCGGAGGACTTTTTCCGAGATCGCTGCGTCCGTAGCTCTCATCCCTGTTTCGGAGAGATCAGCTGCCAAGCGCCAGAGCGCCATCGACCGGTGTGACCCTCGACGATGAACTCGCCGCGCGCGCAGTTGCCGCGGACGTACGTCAGGCCCGTGTTATCGTGCGTTCTGATGATGCCGCGGACGTCGGATCGACGTGGGTGGCGGTGACTCTTCCGAGTGGGCCTCGTGCTACGAAGGTCGACCGCCGAGAGCGAGTGTTGCAGGAAAAGAGCCGCGGCGTGCTGGGGGCCGCGTCATGCGAGAAGCAGCGCCGCAGCGCCGATTCCCGCAGCCAGTGCGAGACCAGTGCCCCGAGGCTTCCTGCGAGGAGGGGGCCTGGGCGGTTTGGGCAGGGGCGAGCTGCCGCCCGGGTGCGGCGGAATCGGCGGGTCTGGAGCTCCGTCGCTGAGCCACAGGCCGGCCGGGGTTTTGCGCTTCCGCCGGGTCTTGTCGAGGACGAAGGTCCGCTCGTAGCTCGGCGTGAACGCTCCAGCATAGCGCAGCTGGGCCTTGTACTCCTTGTCGACGACGTCGCGCTTGCGGACCTCGTGGCGTTCGGGCCCTTGACGGATGCGCCGGCGCGCGTCCTCGATCGCCGCGCGCATCGTCGGGTCGTCGCGGGCGGCTCCAGCATCGGGGTGCAGGCAGGCTGCGACGGTTGTGTGGCCCAGGCCATGAAGCGCAACGAGCCTCTGTCCACGGTCATGAGCACCGAGCTGACCACCGTCAACGTCACGAACAAGCTCAGCGAGGTCCGCAAGCTCCTGGCAGAGCGGGGCATTCATCACGTGCCGGTCGTCAGCGGCACCAAGCTGGTCGGGCTGATCAGCGCCACGGACATGGTGCGGCTGAGCTTTTCAGCCTACGGCGCCGACGCGCGTGCCGTGGACGCCATGCTCGACCACGAGTTCTCGATCGAAGCGGTGATGTCCAAGGAGCTGACCACTTTGAAGACGTCGCAGAAGGTCCGCGACGCGGCCGATGTTCTGGCCTCTGGTGCCTTTCACTCGGTGCCGGTCGTGGACGAGGAGAACAACCTCGCGGGCATCGTCACCAGCACCGACCTCATTCGCTACCTCGCCGAGCAGTACTGAGGCCATGGCTACGCTCGAGATCTCCTCGCACATGAGTCCGCTGACCATCAGCATTGGCGTGGACCAAACCCTCGCGTCTGCCTCCACCAAGATGCAGGAACACAAGATCCGACACCTGCCCGTCCTCGACGGCGGGCGCTTGGTCGGCGTCATCAGCGAGCGCGACGTCAACTGGCTCGCCTCGCTGGGCACCGACCCGGCCACGATCGGGGTGTCGGAGGCCATGAGCGACATTCCGTACCTGGTCGGCGCGCACACCAACGCCCAAGAGGTCGTCCAGAAGATGCACGACGACAAGCTGGGCAGCGCGCTGATCGAGAAGGACGGAAAGCCGGTGGGCATCTTCACCACGACCGACGCGCTTCAGCTCTGCGCGGACCTGCTCTCGGGCAAGGCCTCCTGACCTGACGGGTTGCACACGGGCGCACGGGCGGCCAAAGTGCGGCCGTGCCCCACCGGCGCAACATCGCGGTCACCTTCGCAGGCGGCGGCAACCGAGCGTTCTATCAGCTCGGCTTGCTTCACGCGTGGCAGGACCGGCTGCGGCCTCGTATCGCCGCGATCGCAGCGGTCAGCGCGGGCGCGTGCGTTGCCACGCTGTGGCTCACCGGGCGCGAGCGGCTCACGCGGGACTTCTGGCGAGCCCGTCGTGGCGGCGTGTCGAAGAACTTCGACTGGACACGTGTCCTGCGGGGGCAGGCTCCCACGCCGCACGGGCCGATCTACCGCGACACGCTGCTGTGTGCGTTCAGCGACGGGGGCCTCGAGCGCGTGCAAGCGGCCCCGTTCCCCATTTGGGTGCTCACCGCCGCCTTTCCTCGGGCGGTGCCCGCAGCCGCGGGGGCCATGCTGGGCTTTGGCGCCTACAACCTGGAGAAGAAGCTCCAGCCCTCCCGCGTGCACCCGCAGATGTCGAGGAAGCTCGGGTTTCGGCCCAAGCTCATCGACGCCCGCGACTGCACGTCGCCCGACGAGCTCGCCGATCTCGTCATCGCCAGCTCGTCCACGCCGCCGTTCACCCCCGTGGGTCGCTTCCGGGGGCAGCGGCTGCTCGACGGGTCGCTCGTCGACAACGTGCCCGCCGACGCAGCCGAGCGCGGCCACGGCGTGCGAGGCAACCTCGTGCTGCTGACGCGCCCCTACCCGGCCGACGCGCTGGGCGCCCAAGGCTCACGCACCTACGTCGCGCCGACGAAGCCGGTCCCGATCGAGCGATGGGACTACACGCAGCCCGAGCTGCTCGACCAGACGATCGAGATGGGCGAGGCCGAGGCCGCGGTCCACCGCCCTCTGCTCGACGCGCTGCTGGCCCGCTGACTCACCGGGGAACGAGCAGCGCCGACAGCTCGGCAAACGCGTTCTGCTCCCCCGCCGGGCAATGCACCGCATGCTCGGCGTCGCAGACCGAGAGCGTGGACAACGGGACGCACGCGTCGACGAAGGTCCGGTCCACATCGGGCGGATAGGAGCACCCCGAAGAGACGCACATCAGGTCGCCGTCGTCGGCATCGTGCAAGTCCAGCCCCACGCTCGTCCCCACGGTCGAGCTGATGAAGTTGGCCAGGGAACGCGCGGTGGCGTCCGCGTCCTCGTCGGTGAAGACGAACGCGATGTCAGCATCCCTCGCGTCTCCGCAGTCGGCCGCGGCGATGCTCGCCGCTGGAAACGGGTTCGTGGGCGTCACCATCACCATCGTGTAGGGCGCCGCCTCGGGTCGCGTGTCCGTGACGCACACGGGCAGGTCGACGAAGTGCGCCGCGACGACCGCCATCGCCTCCTTCGGGTCGACCTCGCCATCGTAGGCGGCCACCTCCCCGATCATCTCGGAGAGCTGCGTGCGGTTCTCCTCCGCGTTGGGCTCGAGTCCGCCGACGAGCGTCGCCCCCGCGAAGTTGACGAACACCGTCATGACGCACTCGGTGGGCACCTCGCCTCCGGTCGAATCGCCCTCGGTGTCGAGCGAGGCCGTGCTCGAGCCCTCCGTCCCCGCTTCCCCGGTCGAGCTCGAACCGCTGCCCTCGGAGCTGCCGACCGCCGTGGTTTCGGTGCCCCCGCCGGTGGACGTGCTCTCGAGTCCCGAGCTCGACGAGGACTGCGCCTGGTCCGGAGGCGGTTCGCTCGCGCAGCCGGGCAGAAGAGGAAGCGCGAGGGCGATGCAATGGGCGTAGGTCCGTAGGGTCATGGTGTGGCCGCTCCGTGGCGACGCCCGAAGACGCCGCGAGGGTTCAGCCCGCGATGACCGGCTTCGGATCACGGCCGCGGTCGTCTTTTTCCCCGCCGGCGCGGCTACCCGCCCTGCCGGGCGATCTCTTGCTCGAGGATGCGCCGCACGATCGCCACCGCGCAGCCGTACGTGCTGTCCATGCCGAAGTACGACAGGCTCTTCGAGAGCAGGCTCTGGCGCTTCGAGTACGGCGTGTCGGAGCCGTAGTGGATGAGGCCGAACTCGAACGGCAGCAGGTTGCTCAGGTGCACGACCTCGTTCTTGGGGTGGCGCTTGGGGTAGACCATCTCGTAGATCGCCGAGAGGTACGGGCCGGCCTCCATTTCGAGCACGGTGTAGCCCTCCCGGTAGAACACGCTCATGTACTCGTGGTTCTGCAGGAACGCGCCGCGGACGGTGAGCGCCTTCTGGTTGTCGAGCACGGTGCCGTGCCGCACGTAGGGCGCGATGTCCTCGGCCGCGAAGCAGTTGCGAAAGAGGTAGGTGTTCTCGGAGTGCTCGTCGTAGGCGACCGTGGAGAGCATGACGTCGCCGACGCGGCCGTTGAGCGTGGCTGCCTTGCCCATCACGTACACGCCGCGGATCTCCGCCACGCCCTGGGCGAGCTGCGTGAGGTGGTGGTAGGCGGCCATGCCCAGCGGGTAGTCGATGTTGATGATGACCGCGTCGGAGCTGGCGAGCGCTTCGAGCCCGGGCACGCGCACGCGAGGGTCGAGGTGCTCGGGACGCAGCTTGCCGAGCTCGACCAGCTGGGCGTTGACGTCGAGATGTCCCGGTGAGGTCAGCGTCGAGAGGCCGCACGTGGCGTCCCACGCCTGCACCTGTTCGAAGAGCTCGTCGGGGGCCTCCGCGGCGTGCAGATACTGCCGCAGCAGGTAGTAGCTCAGGTTGTTGAGCTCGTTCTCGTCCCCCTTGGCGACGACGCCCGCGACCGCGTCGGCCAAGCCTTCGGGGTTTGCTGCGCGCGCGAAGTCGAGGATCTGGTCGCGATGCGTCCGCGCGTAGCCGCCGAGCAGGTTCACCAGCACGTGCGTGTTCGACGAGACGAAGTAGACCGGCCGCGGCGGCGTCTTGGGCTTGCGGTAGGCCGATTCGATGCCGAACCACCAGCGCTGCGTCGCCCGCCGATACTCGAGCAGCGTACCGGCGAGCAGCCGGATGGAGACGTCGCACTCTCGAGCCGCAATCGTCCCGAGCACCTCGAGCGGCGCCGATCCCAGCGCCGGGCGGAGCATCTCGACATCGGACTCGTCGAGGCCGAGCGCCTCGGCGAGCGCCGCGTTGAGCTCGGGCCCGTCCTCGACTTCGCCCGCCGCGAGCTTGTCGCCCAAGGGGCCCTGCAACAAGGCCCGACGCATCTTGTTCCACTCGATCTGGTAGGCGGTGATGATGGGGACGAGGTCGTCGATGTCGGTCGCGCTGGTGATGTAGACCGCCAGCGTGTCGCCGCCGCTCCAGCGGTTGGGACGGCGGCGGCCGCGCGCGGTCACGACCTGCCAGTCGGAGACATCGATGCCCGAGGCCTGGAACTGGTCCGAGGACTGGCCGAGGATCAGTCGGTCCACCGAGGACATGCAGCCGGGCAGACGGGCGGCCGCGTAGGCGTACGCGGCGACGTCGGGCTTCTCGTCCTGCGCGCCGGCGTGGAGGCTCGACTCGCTGAAGACATGGGCCTCTTCGAACGCCCGCACGCGAACGTCGCCGGAGCTTCGTAGCAGCGAGTAGTACGTGCGGATGTAGAGGTCGATCGCGTTGGAGGTTGCGCGCGGTGGCTGTCGGTCCACGGCCGCAGCATACAGCCCGCGCCCTCGGACCTCTGCGGCAACGTCCAACTGCGCGCAGGGGGCCTCCCACCGCGGCGCACGTGTCGTTTGACGGCCGCGCGTCCAGAGCCGATGCTCGCTGCGATGCGTTGCGGGATGGGAGTGTTGGCGCTGGCCTTGGCCGGCTGCGGCGAGTTCGCAGGCGCGGACGCGCAAACGGACGGCGGCACGGGGGGCGCGACCGGGGCCATGACGACACAGGCTCCGACCAGCACGTCCGCCCCCACCGCGGGGACCGGAGATGGCAGCGGGCAAGCCGACACCAGCGCTGCCGTGACGACGGCCGAGTCGTCCGGCTCGTCGTCGAGCGAGAGTTCTTTGGGCGCATCGGACTCTTCGGGCGGCGACGCGGCGGGCCCCTACCCCATCGTGCTCGCGCACGGGTTCTTCGGCTTCGAGGATTTCGCCGGCGCCGGCTTTGCCGACTACTACTGGGGCGTGCGCGACGACCTCGCATCGATCGGCGAGACCGTGTTCACCCCGGCGGTCGACCCCTTCAACGACTCGACCACCCGCGGATTGCAGCTGCTCGAGGCCGTCGAAGGCATCATCGAAGAGACCGGCGCGCCGAAGGTCAACCTCATCGGGCACTCCCAAGGGGGCCTCGACGCCCGCGTCGTCGCCCACCTGCGCCCCGACCTCGTCGCCACGGTCACCACCGTCGCGACCCCGCACTACGGCTCGCCCATTGCCGACTACGCCCTGCTCATCCCTGGCGGCCAGGTCGTCGACGTTCTGGTGCAGCTGTTTGGCGGGCCGCTGTGGGGTGCCATCGACGGCAACACCTCGCTGGTCGCCTCGATGGAGCAGTTCTCGACCGACGGCATCGCGGCGTTCAACGAGCAGTACCCCGACGCGCCGGGCGTCGAGTACGCCTCGATCGCCGGGCGCTCGGACAACGAGCTCGCAACTGCCGAGTGTGCCACCGACGACGCTCCCCCGTTCATCGCCAACTGGGACGGCGTCGTAGATCCGATCGATCCGCTCTTCGCCGCGGCCGAGGCAATCGTCGACGGAGGCGTCTTCAGCTCGATTCCCAACGACGGCTTGGTCCGGGTGGAGGACGCCAAGTGGGGAACGTTCCTCGGCTGCATCCCCGCCGATCACATCGACGAGATCGGTCATCTGTTCGGAGACGGCTCTGGAGGCGACAACGCCTTCGATCACCAGACGTTCTATCGAAACCTCGTAGGCTACCTGCGTGCCCGAGGCCATTGACGTCCCCGCCCGCATCGAAGCGCTCTGGCGAACGCGCACCCTCCCCGTCGACGCGGGCGTCGTGCACGTCGTCGCGACGTGGTTCGACGGTGACTGCCACCGGGTCATCCGCATCGAGCCGGACAGCCCCAAGAGCGACGCCGACTTCTTCGCGCTCAACCTGACCCGCGCGCGCGCCGATATCATCCTCACCACCGGGCAGATCCTCCGCGACGAGCCCGAGCTCGAGTACGCGTTGCCGGATGCATGGTCCGACGCGATGACGGCGTGGCGAGAGGCCGCGCTGGGCCGGACCGCGCCGCCGAAGGTCGCGGTGCTCACCTCGGGCCGCGGCATCGACCCCGAGCACCCCGCGTTCCACGGATGGGCCTCGCCAGTCGTGCTCACGTCCACCGACGCAGCCCGCGCGCTCCGCCGCGATCTTCCCGCGCACGTCCGTGTCATCGGGTTGCCATCGACCGAGCCTCGTGACGTCGTCGCCACGCTTCGCGCTGATGGCGCCAAGACGATCGCGATCGAGGCCGGGCCGTCGACCGCCCGCGCGCTCTACGCGGAGCCCTCGATCGTCGACGAGCTGTCGTGGTCGCAGTACTGCGGGCCGGACCTGGCGCACGAGCTGCGAGGCAGGGTCGTGTTCCCGGAGTCTCCCGACGCCGGAACCCTGCGTCAGACCGCGCCTGCGGTGACGCTCGAGGAGTCTTCCGGCAAGTGGCGCTTCTCACGCCACGTTCGGACCCCACCCGGCTGACTCGCCGGGAAACCCGCCGAGGGTGCGGGTTGAAATACATCTTTTGCCCCCACAAACTGGCTCTGCGGTGGGGGCTCGGGCGACGTTCGAGCACACGCACCGCCCCCGGACGCTCCCGATGCAGACCCGGCTCCACACCCTCGCCCTCCGGCCGCTGAGAATCTCCCTCGCGGCACCGCTGATCTTGCTCTTCGCCTGCGGCGACGACTCGGGCAACCCCGATCCGATGATCGACGACTCGGAGTCGGGCTTCACCGGCACGTCGAGTGCGGACCCCACCGGTGACCCCACGGGCAACTCGGACTCCGCCGAAGACTCGTCGGGTTCGAACGGCAGCTCGTACGACTACGACACCCTCGGCGAAGGCGACCTGCGAGGCACGCTCAGCTTCACCTTCTATGCCGCCGACGCGGCCAACCCCGACCCCCTGCTCGGCATGGCCGGCGCGTGGCGAAGCGCCGACGACGACCTCGAGGGCGTCGACGACTTCTTCGGCGTCTTCGGCCTGGGCACCCAGTGGCCCACGCCCCCTGCCGAGTCCGACACCCTCGAGCACAACGACGTGCCAGGCACCTTCGAGTGGGGCGGCCCCACGCAGTGGCTGCTCGCGGGCAACGGCATGAAGCTCCGCAACGGCGACAGCGAAGCCTCGGCGTGCCTCCTCTACTACGGCGGCGAGGCGGAGATCGAGTTCCCGCCGGGCAGCGGGGCCATGGTGCCCAACTATCCGATCTACGCCGCCACCGAGTCGCCCAACCAGCCCGCCGGTTGCGCCCCCGACCCGCAGACGTGGGAGCCCGAGACCGACTACGACATCGTCTTGTACGGAGGTGAGCTGTTCGAGACGAACTCGCTGGTAGGCCAGGTCCGCACGCCGGGCAGCCTGGAGGTCACCAGCCCCGACGTCACCACGTTTGGCGTCCAAGTCCCCGTCGACCAGGACCTCGAGATCGCCTGGACCGGCGAGGGCAACGAAGGCACGCGCTTGCTCATCCGCGTCTTCGACATGTTCGGCCGCATGTTCACCGTCCATGCCCAGGACGACGGCAGCTTCACGATCCCCGCCGACGACCTGCAGGTCCTCTCGTCGGGGCCTGCCACGCTCATCGTCTCGCGCGAAAACCTCGACGAGGTGCCCTTCACCGACGGAGTCGTCCGCGTTCACTCGAGCTACGCCCAGTGGGGCTACATCGAACTCTTCTAGCTGCCTCCACGAAGTCCCCACCATGAAGCGCAGATCCTTCATCAAGACCGCCGCCTCGGCGTCCGCAGTCGCGGGCGCGGGCGTGTTCTCCATCCTCAAGTACCCGCGGGGGGCCCAGGCCGCCGGCTGGGGCGCGTGGCCGATGGACGACAAAGCCAAGGCCGCCGCCTTCTTGCCGACCGAGCTTCAGCCCGAGGGCGTGCTCGAGCTGCACATCAACGGCGGGCTGAGCTGCTTCGACACCTTCTACACGATCCCCGAGCGCGGCCAAGACGACTACCGCTACATGTGGATCTTCGACGAGAACGCCCCGGCGTCCGAAGGTCGACAGCCCATCGACACGCTTCAAGGCCGCTGGGACTCCTGCCAGACCGGCTACACCGAGATGACCAACCCGCTCGGTGCCACCGACTCCGACGGCAACGAGATTCACCTGGGCCCTTGGACGTGGCCATTTTGGAGCCGCCCCGACGTCATGGCTCGCATGCGCATCGTCGTGACCTCGCACGACCAGGTCGCGCACGAGGGCGCCAACCCCAAGTCGTTCACCGGCCTGGGCCTCGGCAACCCGCGCATGGCCGGCCTGGGAACGGCCATCCAGCGCTACTTCACCGAAAACGAAGAGGCCAAAGGTGGCGGCGGCATCCGGCCCGCGCCCTACTCCTACGTGCTCTACCCGGCCGGGTACGCGCCGTTCAACGCGGTGGCCGCGTCCGCCGTCGGGGCGCACCCCGGATCGGCGCGGCCCCTGGTCGTCTCGGTCGAGCCCGACTCCGAGCTGACCAACCTGCTGTCGCGCTCGGTCACCGAGAACCCCGACGCGTTCGACGACGCGGTCGCCTTCTACCGGGCCGAGTACGCCGCGCGCTTGCGCAGCTTCGGGCACAGCACCCCCGCCCGGGCAGCCGAACGAGAGAACTACGACTTCTCGGTCTTCGCCCGCGAGAACGCGCCGGTCCTCACTGACATCTTGCAGCCCAGCCTGTTCAACTCGATCACGCCCCCAGCCCAGCTTTGCCAGTCCAACATGGGCGTGGCCGACGACATGCCGGCCATGCAGGCCCGCTTGGCGGCCAACCTGCTCACCCGCGAGCAGAACTCCGCGCGATACGTGCTGTGGATCGACGCGGGTCTGCAGCCACGCCCCACCGGCGGGCACGACGTGCACAGCGCGAGCGTCCGCTACAACGCAACGAACTATTCGCACACCTTCAGCGCGCTGCTCGACAACATCGTCGACCCGATGAACCCGCGCGCCGGCGATGAGAACCGCGTCGATCTCGACCGGCAGATGGTGCTCATCAACACCGAGTTCGGGCGCCAGCCCGTGCAGCAGGGCAACAGCACCGGCACCAACCACCACCCATGGGGCTACGTGCAGATCTTCATCGGGGGCCCGATCACCGAGCCGTCGGTCTACGGCGCCATGCAGGAGAGCGACGGATACGCGACCACCTCGGTCAGCGCGGCGCAGAGCCGGATGATGGTGCTGCAGTCGATGGGCATCTACCCGTTCTCCACCCAGTCGTACAACGTCGCCGACGGTGGCTTCCTCGACGAGGCCGAGGCGGCCACGGAGATCCGCAACACCTTCTTGGGGCTCGATGTCTGAGCGTCCTTCGGCGAACGAGGAATCCACGATGACCACTCACGCATCGACCCTTCGAGTTCTGGCGGCGACGCTGCTGATCGCCACCGCGTGCGGCGACGACACGGCCAGCAACGGCCCCAACACCACCGACTCCGACTCCGGGTTCACCGGCGGGACCGACGGCGACCCCACCGGGGATCCCAGCGGCAACCCCAGCGGAGATCCAAGCGGAGACTCCGACGGCGACGACCCGGGCACCGATGACGGCGAGCCGCCCGGACCCGGCGAGGAGGCCGAGCTGTGCGACGCGGGCGACGAGGCGTTCGTCAAGCGCCTCATCCCGCTGGTGCACGGCCGCAAGCCCGAGTCGATTCGCGAGGTCCGACTGCTGGTGAGCATCATTGAGCAGCTCGACATGAAGGGCGTCGATGGCCGTCGCGCCGTCACGCTGGGCATGCTTCGCGGCGACGCCTATCTGACTCGCTACAAGGACTACCTCTACGAGGAGCTGCGGGTGAACCTCTCGGGCGACCGCCGCAACGAGACCTGCTACGACCTCGTCGGCGACGAGGCGAACGGCACCGACCTCGCCGCGTGGATCCGAGACAACCCGGTCACCGCGCAATACCCCGGCGACCCGTTCTGGATGCCCGACGTCACCTTCAGCGCGCTGCGCCTCGACGACATGTCGCCGCTGCTGCGGGCCGAGACCTTCGCCCGGGTCTCCGCGCCCTTCATCGCCGGCAACGTCACCGATCCCGAACTCGAGGAGATGCGGGTCGCCCACTACGGACGGCTGTTCGAGGCCACGATGATGGGTCGCACGACCGACTGCCTCGAGTGCCACCGCGCCGAGTTCTCGGTCACAGACAGCGCCGAGGAAGCGTTCGACCGCCACTACCCCGTCACCGGCCTGCTCGAGCTGGGTGCCTACGGACCCGACGCGGCCGAGGCCTCCCAAGAGCGCTCCTACGCGATCTTCCGCTACCAAGGGTTCGCCGAGGGACAGGTCGACACGCTCGTCAACGGCGGCCCGTCGGGCGGCAACATCACCCCGTTCGGCTTCGGCTACGCATGCGGTGCCATCGATCTCGACCCCAACGACTCCGTGCTCGACTGGGACGGCTACCTCATGGGGGACTACGACCCCGACGCCACGCTGGTCGACCTCGACGCCCAGATGCGGGCCGGCTTCGACGCGCTGCGCAGCGATGGCCTCGACGTCGCCGACGACGAGAGCGTCGACCCGGCGGCTGCGGGCGCTTACTTGATGTCGATGCACATGTCCAACCGCATGTGGACGCACGCGTTCGGCTTCCCGCTGCAGGTCGCCAACGGCTTCCCGCGCAACGCCGACCAGCGCGACATCCTGCAGACGCTGACCGACAGCTTCGTCGCCAACGAGTTCTCGCTGCGCCATCTGATCGCAGACGTCGCGACCCATCCCTACTTCAACCAGTCCCCGCCGGACACGTGTTCGTCTGCGACGCCCTACAACATGCCGATGGTGTTCGAGCCGTTCGCCCGCGAGGCCAACGACCCGTCGATGCAAGCCAACGGCGTGGGTGACACGGTGCACCGCTACGGCGCTCGCGTGCTGCTCGACTCGATCGCGCAGTCGATGTGGTGGAACAAACCCGACGTCTTCGGGCCCGACACCGACGAGATCCCCGGCGCGTTCGGCGAGCCGGGCGGCTGCGGTGCCAACATGCCCGACGTGCCCTGCGTCGATGGGCCCGACGATGCCACCGTGTTGCGCGACGTGGGGGCCTTCCTCAGCGACAGCGACTCGGGCTTCAGCGGCACCGACCTGCTCGTGATGCTCCGCCTGGAGAATGAGTTCGGCCAGGGCGTCGACCCCGGCCTGCATGGCGAATGTACGGGTCCGCTGGGCGCGAGCTGCGCGACCGACGACTGGATCACGCAGCTCATCGATGAGGCGGAGTCTTCGCCCGAAGTGCTGATGTATGACGTGGCCGCGGCGGTCAAGGACCGGATGCTCACCTCCCCGGCGATCGCTCCGGGCGCGGAGACGGCCGCGCTCGAGGAGCTCATGGGCGTCTCGCTGGGCGACACGATCGCCGACGTGGGCGCAGGTCGGGCGGAAGAGGCCGCTCGCCGGCTTGCAGGCATGTTGACCAACACCCCGCAGTTCATGCTCTCGGGGGTCCCCAGCCGCGACGTCGACCCGGCCGACGACCCGACGCTCGTCGTCCCCGGCACCCGCACGCAGGACCTGTGCAACGCGCTGGGGCCCCTCATCCTCGACAACGCAGCCGACGGCGTGTCCGAGGGCTACACCTGCTCGGCGTCTGGCATTACTCTCGACTGAGGGTTCCGCCCAACGCACCCGCGGCGCGGCCCCACTCGGGACCGCGCCGCTCTTCTATTTGCCTCTCGAAGGTGCTCTTGCCATGACTCGCTTCAACCATAGCCTCACGCTCGCCTTGCTCTTCGTCCCCGTCGCCGCGTGCACGGACGACACCGGAGAGAACCTCCCCAACGGTGGCTTCACCACCGGTGAGGACTCCGATGACCCCACGACGGCCGACCCGACGACCAACAACCCGGCTACGAGCAACAACCCGGCCACGACGAACAACCCGTCGACGACGACGGAGTCCTCCAGCACCGGCGACCCCACGACCGACTCCGACACCACCACGGGCGACCCCACGACCGACTCCGACACCACCACGGGCGACCCCACGACCGACTCCGACGACACCACCACCACGGACCCGACCGACCCCACCGGCTCGGAGGAGACGACCGATGACCCGACGGACCCGACGGGCATGACCGAGTGTGGCAACGACGAAATCGAGGCCAACGAGATCTGCTTCGCCGACGGTGGCACCGTCGCGACGGGCGCAGGAGCGACGGACGTGGCCGCCGGCGACTTCGATGGCGACGGCAACTTCGACGTCATCGTGACCTCGGCGACCGGCACCAACGTCAGCGTTCACCTCGGCGACGGCGCTGGAGCGCTCGCTGCAGGCCTGACCACCGCGGTCGGCAACAACCCCCAGCGCGTCGTCGCGGGCGAGCTCTCCGGGGACACGAGCTGGGATGCGATCGTCGCCAACACCGACGACGACACCGTCAGCGTGCTCATCGCCGACGGCGCAGGAGGATTCACCGAGACCGTCGTCGCGGTCGGCGACCAACCCGTCGGGCTCTCGCTCGGCGACCTCGACGACGCGAACGGGCTCGACTTCGCGGTCGCCAACGCGGGCAGCGTCGACTACCACACCGCCCTCAACGACGGCGCCGGCACGTTCACCACACAAGGGCCGTGGGCACCGGCGGGCAACGTCGACGCGATGGCCGGCATCGTGCTCGGCAGCGTCGCCGTGGGCGGCACCACCGACGCGTTCTACGGCGGCGGGGGCTTCTACGCCGCCACCAACGGCAACGGCGACGGCACCATGAACTTCGACGTCAGCCAAGGTGGCAACGCCGGCAATACGCTCGGACGCATGGACGGCGGCGACATCAACGGCGACGGTGACCTCGACGTGGTCGCGGCGGACGGTCCGCTCGCACGCGTGTACCTGGGCCAAGGCGGCGACGCCAACGCTGGGTTTCAAAACGACACCTTCGGCCCCTTCGGCACGACGGTCTCCGAGGCGCTCCTGGCCGACGTGACCGGCGAAGGGGACGACGACATCATCGCCGTCGACCGCGACAACGCCGTGGTCGTGGTGATCTCGGGCAACGGTGACGCCACGTTCAACGAGGGCGACGCGCAGACCTTCGACGTCGGAGCCACGCCCGAGGGCGTCGCGGTCGCCGATCTCGACGGCGACGGCGTGAGCGACATCGTCGTGGTCTCCTCCGGCGGCGCCGACCTGACGATCTTGCTGTCGAACCCCTAGGCCAACCGCTATCTCGCTAGAGCACGACCACGCCGTCGCGGTCGGCGTAGACGTGGTCGCCGGGCCGAATGCTCACGCCCCCGAAGCGGACCTCGACGTCGCGGCGGCCCTCGCCGCGCTTGTCGGTCTTGCGCGGGTGGGTGCCCAAGGCCTTGATACCGATGGCGATGGACTCGATCTGCGCGGCGTCGCGGATGCAGCCGTAGACGACGATGCCGGCCCAGCCGTTGTCGGCAGCCCGCTGGGCCAGGTTGTCGCCGACCAGCGCGCGCCGCCGAGAGCCGCCGCCGTCGACGACGAGCACGCGCCCCTGCCCGCGCTCGTGAAGCGTCTGGCCCACCAGCGAGTTGTCCTCGTACAGCGCGAGCGTGACGGCAGGGCCGTCGAAGACCGAGACCGCACCGAACCCGCGCCAGTCCAGCTCGAGCACCTGCGCGTTCGGGTGTGCGTCGCAGAGGTCGGCGGTGAAGGTCACTGCGGCGCGCCCTGCTCGATCCAGCTGCGGACCCGGTCGCGCACGCTCTGATCGAGCAGCTCTCCGCCCGCGGGCATCGGCCCGCCCGCGCCACCGCAGCCGCATCCGCCGAGGTTTGCCTCGAGGGCATGCGTCGCGTCGAGCTTGTGCATGAGGTAGCTGGTCTGCGGATCCCCGGCGGTGATGTAGGGGACCGCAGCCGAGAGCGGCATGACGCCCACGATGGCGGTGTAGGGGTCGGTCTCGAGATCGGGCGCCGACTGGCCCGGCGAGTGGCAGCCCATGCCCAGGCAGTTGTTCGCCCAGATGTCTGCGATGTCGGCGTCGTGGCTCAGCGGGCCCGAGGTGTCGTCGCCGGATTCGCTACCTGTTTCGCCCGAGGCGTCGTCGGTGTCGTTCGAGTCGTCGGTCGTGGCGGACGTCGTGCTCGTCGTGCCAGAGATGTCGTCGCCCTCGAGCAGCCCGTAGAACAAGGAGACCTCGCTGTCGGTCGCCGTGACGAGCTGGTCGGCCACATCGAGCTCGACCGTCGGCAGCTTGATCCAGGCAGCCGTCCCCGCCTCGAAGTCGTCCTTGCGAATCGCGGCGACCGCCGTCCCGGTGGGATCGTTGGGCAACCGGCGCGCGTAGGTGACCTCGGCGTTGACCGCCAGGGGCACGTCCGGCTGGACGCGGTAGGCGGGCCCAAAGATGTGTGGCGGCGTATCGCTGGGAGCGACCGAGAACTCGTGCGTGGTCTCGAGCGCGCCGGGCAAGATGAGCACGGTGAGCACCCCGTCATGCGAGCTGATCTGCCCGCCGCTGGGACCGATGTTGGCGCGTGCCGTGCGCCCATCGTCGTCCTCTGCACAGCCTGAAACGGGCGCGAGAGAGCCTACACACAAAAGCGTAAAACCAAGCAATGACCGCTTCACGGTGAGCGAGAAGGTAGCACGTCCTCGGCGGGTTTCCTCGCGGCGTTTCGGCCACGAAGCCGGCTCACAATTGCCCCATAGGCACGTAGAGGCGCCTTCTGTGCGTCTCACGACATCGTCACACACCCGCGGATCAGCTAGGCTCGACGCCGTGTCTGGGCAGCACCGAGTCATCCGGATCCTTGCGGCCGCCGCCGCGCTGAGCGCAACCGGTTGCAAGGACGATTCGGGCGGCGGGGCCTGCAAGACCATCGGCACGGCGGGCGGAATCGTCAGCTCGTCCGACGGCACGCTGAGCCTGAGCTTTCGGCCGAACTCGCTGAGCGAGGACACCGAGGTCTGCATTGCCAGGGCTGAGCGTCCGGGACCCCCGGCCGTCTACGGGGAGGCGTACCGCGTGACGCCCGACATCGACGTGGACGTGAACATCTCCGTCACCTACCGGGCGCCGCTTCCCGACGACACCAGCCTCACCCGAGTCGGCGTCATTCTGCGCGAAGACTTCTTGGCCGGAACTGGCCGCTGGCTTTCGCTCCCCCTGACGCGGCTCGAGCCCGCCAACGAGCTGGTCGCGGGCACCGACACCCGCATCTCGATGTTCTACGGCCTGCTCGACGACGGCGGCGAAGGCATGATCGACGTCGACTCCGACGGCGGCACCGACAGCGCCGCGACGAGCAGCACCGACAGCGCCTCGGCGACCGACTCGGATACCACCGGGTCCCAGGGCAGCGACACCGACGGCAGCGACACCGACGGAACGACGGGCGGGGTCAGCGACACGAACGCGAGCGACACGCAGCCCACCGACGACGAGACCGGCGACCCGTCGAGCTCGAGCAGCGACTCCGACTCCGATTCCGACTCGGGCAACCCCAATGTCGACTGCGACAACCTGCCGGCCGCGCCGCTGCCGATCACGCAGATCGCCACGCTACAGCAAGGCAGCCCCGAAGACCTCGCGATGACCGGCCAGGGCACGTTCGTGCTCGCCGACGGCGACGAGTTCGTCGAGATGGACGCCGAGGGCAACACCACGACGTGGGCAACCGGCCTTCCGTTCGACGAGGACATCCTCGGCATTCGCTTCGACTCCAACGGCACCCTCTACGCGGCGATGGGCCTCAACTCCACCGACCTGTGGAGCTTCACGCCCGCGGGCGGCCAGATCGTCATGGACACCGGGCTGCAGCTTCCCAACGCGATCCACATCGACAGCGAAGATCAGATCTGGGTCTCGGACTACTTCGGCGACACGATCAGCCGCATCGACCCGGTCGCACAAACCGTCGAGGTCGTCGTCGCCAACCAGGCAAACTCGGCCAACGGCGTGTTCCTCGACGAGCAACGCGGCATCCTCTACTGGGCCAACTACGGCGCCGGTCAGATCTGGAGCGCGCCCGTCAACGAAGGTGTCGTCGGAGCCCCCGTCGGTGTCGCCGACCTCGAAGGCAACTCCGATGGCATCACGATGGACGAGTGCGGCAACCTCTACGTCGTCGACCAAGGCGGCATCGCCGGCAACAACCCCTGCCGCATCGACCTCATCCCGCTCAACGCCGCGGGAGCAGCCGCCGGCGACACCATCGAGATCGTCACGGCCGGCGAGCTCGGCAATGCATGCGCCAACGCGCAGTTCGGCGTCGGCTTCGGCGACGAAAACGACCAAGCGTTGTTCGTCACGGGCCAAACGGGCGCCGTCTACCGCGTCGAGGTCGGACTCTCGGGGTACGTGGGGTACTAGTCGTAAGGGAAACCTCTCGGTTTCCCTCGCTGCGGCCGGCAAAGCCGCCCTTCGCTCACCCTTCCAAGGTCGGGCGTCGCCCTCGCTCGCTCGCCTCTGGCTCGCTCCGACGGGAACCGGGGACGGTGGTTGGTCATGGGTCGGTGAGGGTGTCGCGGAGTCTTCGTAGGGCGAGTTCGGTCTTGGCGTCTTCGATGTCGCCGCGGACGCAGGCTTCGATGGCTTCGTTCAAGGGGGTCCACCAGCAGGAGGCGCCCTCCTCCATGGGGGAGCCGTCGGTGGGAGGTGTCTGCGCGGCGCCGGGGTGCTCGACGTGGGCGGCGGTGAGCCAGAACTTCTCGGGCATGGAGCCGGGGCTGGGGAAGGTGCCGGCGCCGAGGAAGACGACGGAGGTCGGGTCGATGCGAACGCCCGCCTCCTCGTGGGCTTCGATCGCGGCCCGCGTGCGAATGCCGGCCTCGCCGAGGTCGCCGCGCTCGACGATGCCCGCGACGACTTCGGTGAACATCAGCGTCGAAGGCTCCGGCACCGGCAGCGCGTCGCTTGGGCGGCCCAGCCGCAGCGCCGGACGTAGGCCTGCGCGAAGCAGCACCGAGACCTGTCCGTCCGTATCCCGGTGGTAGAGCACGACCACGACCGCATCGGGGCCCTTGGGTCGGCCGAGGAAGTCGCAGATGTACTCGGCCGAGAGCGTTCCGTCGTCGCGACGATTGCGCAGCCTGTACCGCTCGACCCGCAGGAAGCCCTCTTGGCCTCCGTGCTCTGCGTGTGAAAGGACCTCGATTCCGACGACCTTCGGCGTGGTCATACCCCGACGATGCGCGCCACAAAAAGCGTTGTCGAGCGTCGTGCGTGCTACCGTCTGCCGCTCCGATGAATTCCCCTGCGGCCCGCGCGTTGTTCGTGGACATGGACGGCACCTTGGTCTCGACCGACGTGCTGTGGGAGGCGTTCTTTCAGGCCGTCAAGGCTCAGCCATGGGTGGCCTTGCTCGCCATCGGGTGGCTGATGCGGGGCCGCGCCAGGCTCAAGGACCAGCTGGCCAAGCGCGTGCTGATCGACCCCAGCGCGCTGCCCTATCGCGACGACGTGCTCGCGTTCGTCCGGGCCCGCAAGGCCGACGGCGACACCGTGATCTTGGCCACCGCCAGCGCCCGTGCGTGGGCCGAGCCCGTCGCTGCCCACCTCGACATGTTCGACGACGTGCTGGCCAGCGACGCCGAGCACAACCTCAAGGGTGCCAACAAGCTCGCCGCCATCGAGGCCTACTGCAGCGGGCGCGGCGTCGCCGACTGGGGCTACGTCGGAGATGCCCACGCCGACCTCCCGATCTGGAACAAGGCCAACGAGGTGTTCGTCGTCGCACCCAGCGCCGCGCTCAAGCAGCGTGTGCCCAAGGCCACCGCCGTGTTCGGCAAGAAGCCCAGCGTGCTCAAGGCCGCGCTCAAGGCCATGCGACCACACCAGTGGGTGAAGAACGTGCTGCTGTGGGTGCCGCTGATGCTGGCGCACGCCTACGACGACTCCGCCAAAGTCTTCGCCGCCCTCGTCGCGTTCTCGGCGTTCTCCCTCACCGCCTCGTCGGTCTACCTCTTCAATGACATGCTCGATGTCGAGGCCGACCGCCTGCACCCCAAGAAGAAGTTTCGCCCGTTCGCGGCGGGGAGCTTGCCCCTGCTCTACGGCCCGCCGATGGTCCTCGGGCTGGTCACCACGGCGATCACTCTGGCGCTGCTGTTCTTGCCGCTGCCGTACTTGGGTGTGCTGCTGCTGTATCTGGCGGTCAACGTCGCCTACTCCGCGTCACTCAAGAGCAAGATGCTCATCGACGTGATGCTGCTGGCCAGCCTCTACACGCTGCGCATCTTCGCCGGCGGCGTGGCCACAGACCTGCGGGTCTCCGAATGGCTGCTCGCATTCTCCATCTTCATGTTCACCTCCCTCGCGTTCGCCAAACGCTACGTCGAGCTGGCGCGCGTGGCCGCCGAGGGAAAGACGGAGGCCAAGGGGCGGGGTTATCGGGTCGAAGACCTCGAGCTCATCATCAGCGTCGGACCCACCGCCGGGTACCTCGCCGTCTTGGTGTTCGCGCTGTACATCAACAACGGACTGCCCGGCTTCTACGTCAACAAGTCGCTGCTGTGGCTGACCTGCCCGCTGCTCCTGTACTGGATCAGCCGGCTGTGGTTCCTCGCCAAGCGCGGCGAGCTCGATCACGACCCGGTGGTCTTCGCCGTGACCGACAAGGCGAGCTTGGCCGTCGGCGTGGGCGTCGGGCTGCTGCTGCTGCTGGCCGCACCGCCGTGGTAGCGCTCAGCCGTTGCGGCGCACCTTGAACTGCGTCTGTCCGACCAGCACCAGCCCGCCGAACCCGACGGCCTCACCGGAGCGTACGCGCGTGTACGTGCCGTTGGCGCTGCCGAGGTCTTCGACGAAGAGGCCGTCGTCTCGACAGCTGAACTGGCAGTGCGCGCCCGAGACGAAGGTGTCCTCGGGAATCTCGATGTCGCAGTTCTCGCGCCCGACCCGTACGCCGGCGCCGCCCACTGCGACCGTCTTGCCCGACTCGCCCGAGAGCGGGTACCAGGTGATCGTCCCCCAGCCACCGTGTCCAGCGCTGTAGTGCAGGAGCGACTCTCCCACGCGATACTCGTCGCCATCGCGCACGGCGAGCCGCTCGTCGACCTGCCGGTAGACGCCCGCGTTTCCCAACGGTTCGACGCGAACGCCCTGCGCGGTCGAGTGCAGCCGAACGTGCGTCGACTCCATATGCGGGTCGTCGCCCCAGGGCTTCTGCGGCTCGCGACCGATGACCAAGACCTCACCGAACGGGAGCGTGTGCTCCCAGACCGACTCTCCCCGGGCGCCCAGCATGACCATGCGTACGCCCGTGGACCCGACCTCTCCTGCCTTGCGCACCGCCGGCGCGGACATGCGAGGGTTGGTCGGCAAGCTGTCCGACGAGGGCCGATGCATGCGGCTTGGAGACTCGATGCCCAGGTGGGGCGTGTGGTTGGGCTCGACCGCAACCGGAACGCCCTTGAACCCGCCCGGCGGCGGCGCCGTGCCCTCGACGAAGCTCGGGCTGGTCGGCGTCTCGATCGGCGCAGGAGCGTCGTCGTCCTCGGAGGCCCGGGGCGTCACTTTGGTGATCTCCGGCGTGAACTCGGACGGCGTGTCGTCCCCTGTGGACATGCGCGGCATGTCGGTCGTCACGTCGCCGTTGTCATCGACGCCGAGTTCCGCTCCCAGCGTCTCGAGGTCGGGATGCCCAGGGTGCGCGTCGGCGAGCAGACGCCACGCGTCTCGGGCCTCCGCCTCGAACCCGCGAAGCAGCAAGAGCTGCAGCTCGGCGATCTCCTCGCTGAGGTTGGGCCACACCTTCGCGCGTCCCGAAACCACCGCGTCGACGTGCGAGTCGAGCGAGAGCGGCTCGGAGCCCTCGTCATCGACGGGCGTGAGCGGACGGTCTTGGGCCTCGCTGCCCAGCTCTTCGGCGATCAGGCTGACCACCTTGCGGGGCGCGGTCGCGGGCTCGTCCGTGTCGTGCTGCTCGAACGAGGTCTTCATCTCGGGCGCCTGCGCCGGGTGCTTCTCCTCCGCCGCAGAGGCCTTTGCCGCCACGGGCAGCCCCGTGCCGACCTCCTTGGGCTCGGTGGGCTCGGCGGGCACGAGCGGCGGGGAGCCGCTGCCGCGCCGCATCGTGGTGCCGGCGTCGGGCTGCACCAGGGCTGGACCCTCGCCGTTGTCGCTGTCGTCCCACTCGAAGCGGTCGGGCTTTGGGGGGGCCTTGCGCACCTCGGTGTTGCCGGTGACCGCGGGAGCCTCGTGCGGCGACTCGACGCCGCAGTTCCAGCAAAACGCCGCGCCGACCTCGACCGCCTCGGTGCACTTGCGGCACGGCTTCGACGGCGGCGTCTGGGCGTCGGCGGGGCTCGGACGTGGCGCCCCACAGTTCGAGCAGAAGTTTCCGCCCTCGGGCAGCTCTGCGCCGCAGCGTTCGCAGTCCACGTCGGCCCCAGGTTAGCGCGCGCGGGAGCCCGGGGCGATCTTTCGCCCCCTGCAGCACTGCACGCATGTCCGTCTTTGCTTGCTACTCTCCGGCGCCATGCGTCGCGCCGAGCGAGCCGACAAGATCGGCCGGACCCTCGATGAGCTCTACCCGGCCCCGCCGATCCCCCTGGATCACACCGATCCGTACACGCTGCTCGTCGCGGTGATGCTCTCGGCCCAGACCACCGACAAGAAGGTCAACGAGGTGACCCCGGCGCTGTTTCGCCTCGCCGCGACGCCAGGCGTCATGGCCGAGCAACCGGTCGAGGCCATCCTCGCGTGCATCCGGCAGCTCGGCCTCGCCCCGACCAAGGCCAAGAACCTCAAGAAGCTCAGCGCCCAGCTCGCGCAGCGGCACGGTGGCATCGTGCCCGCCGACATGGACGCGCTCGAGGCGTTGCCGGGCGTGGGGCACAAGACAGCCTCGGTCGTGATGGCGCAGGCGTTCGGCGTCCCCGCGTTCCCGGTCGACACCCACATCCATCGCTGCGCTGCGCGCTGGCAGCTGAGCAACGGAACCACGGTCGAGAAGACCGAGGCCGATCTCAAGAAGGTGTTTCCCGAGGACACCTGGAATCGGCGCCACCTGCAGATCATCTTCTTCGGCCGCGAGTACTGTCCCGCGCGCGGCCACGATCTGAGCACGTGCCAGATCTGCGGCTGGGCGGCCACGAAGAAGCGCATGGCCGCCGAGGCAAGGCGATGAAGGACGGCCGGGCGAGCTTCACCGCGATGGCGGTCGCGGCTGCCCGGGCCCTCGCTCGCGACGCTGATCCCACGGCGCCGAGCCTCCTGCCCGCGCCACTGGGGCCCGCTCTGCGGCGCTGGCAGAGCCTGCCGCCGTGGGCACGGGCGCTGCGGCTGGCACCACGCTTGGCCAGCGCGGGGCTCGTCGATCACCTCGACCTGCGGACCGCCGCGATCGACCGCGAGCTTCGTGATGCCGTCGATGCCGGAGCCTGCACGCTCGTGCTGCTCGGCGCCGGGTTCGACGGCCGGGCCTACCGACTCGAGTGTCTTCGCGACGTCGACGTGTTCGAGGTCGACCACCCCGACACTTCGGCGGCCAAGCGAAGGCGAGCCGCCGGCCTCACGGCTCGGTCGCGTTCACTCGTTCACGTCGAGGTCGACTTCGATCGCACGTCGGTCGCTTCGGCCCTGGCCGAGCACGGACACGACGCGGCGCACCCGACCGTGTGGATCTGGGAAGGTGTCACCCCGTACCTGCCGGCCGACGCGATCGCGGCCACCCTCGAGGCGATCGCAGATCGGAGCGCCGCGGGAAGTCGACTGCTGATGACCTACGCAGTACCCGATCTCGTCGGACGATCTGCGCCGGTCCTCGAGGCGGTCGTCCGGTGGGGCTTCGCGTCCCTCGGGGAGCCGCTGCGGGGCGCGATGGAACCCCACGAGGCCCGCGCCTTGCTCGCGCGGCGAGGGTTTTCGACGCTGCGCGACACCACAGCACGCCAGTGGGCGGGGTCGCGTCGCCTCGCGTTTCACCTCGCGCGGCCCCTTCGCGCCGAGCGGCTGCTCGTCGGCCAGATGCGCTGACCTGCGCAAACGCCGGGCTGGTGAGCCCCGCCGATGTGGGATAGTATCCGTGCCTAGTGCGGATTCGCTACGCAGCGCGAACCGACGTGGGCCTCAAGCGGACCCACAACGAAGACTATTTCGCCCTGATCGAAGAGGACCGCCTCTTCATGGTCGCGGACGGTATGGGTGGTCATGCGTCGGGCGACGTGGCGAGCAAGATGTCCACGGAGGTCGTGGGCGAGTTCTACCGCCACAGCCGCAACGCCAACGCGACCTGGCCCTTCCGCTACGACCCCACACGGTCCTTCGCCGAGAACCGAATGATCGCGTCGGTGCGGCTCGCCAACGAGCGCATTCATTATGCCTCGCAGCGCAACCGCAGCCAGCGAGGCATGGGCACGACCGTCGTCGTGTTCCACCTCAACGGGCACGACGGCTACGTGGGCCACGTCGGCGACTCGCGCTGCTACCGCCTGCGCGACGGCGAAATCGTGGCGCTGACGCGAGACCACTCGCTGCTCGAAGACTGGAAAGACGCGCGCCCCGATCTCACCGAGGACGAGATCCGCGACTTTCCCCACAAGAACGTGATCACGCGGGCGCTGGGCATGCGAGACACCGTCGAGGTCGACGTCACTCGCTTCCAGATCAAGAACCGCGATCGCTTCCTTCTGTGCTCCGACGGTCTGTGCGGCATGCTCACCGACGAGGAGATGCACGAGGTGATCGGGGCGCACGATGATCCCGAAGAGTGCGTCGCGGAGCTGATCGACCGCGCCAACGCCGAGGGCGGCGAGGACAACATCACCGCCATGCTCATCGAGTGTCTGTTTTAGGGGAACCTCTCGGTTCCCTACGCTGCGGGGGCAGAGCCCCCTTCGCGTATCCCTCCAAGGTCGGGCGCGGGGCGCCCTCGCTCGTCGCTTCGCTCCTCCTCGGCGTTCGGTGTGGCGGTGGTGGGCGCAGCCCCCTTCGCGTATCCCTCCAAGGTCGGGCGCGGGGCGCC
>JANSYI010000053.1 GCA_024742475.1 bacterium
ACGGCTGGCCTGCCCGGCGCCTGACGGAGCTTCTTCCGCAGAACTGGGCCACCGCTCGCGGTTGACGAGCTCGTGAAGGCGGCCGGCCAGGATGGCATGGTCGCGCCGCGCGTAGATCTAGGCTGTCCGTAAAGGGCTTACGTATCTGTGGTTATAGAACACAGAAAGAGTGAGCTGGGCGAGTACCCATCGATTCTCCGAGCTGCATACCTCGACCTTGCACACTACGTGTGGCTACGTAACCGCGGGAGTGTGGAAGGTATCCGGCGCTACCGAACTCGTGGATGAACAAAGCGTGCTTGGACAAAACTCAGCCCGCGGCTCGCGCGCTGCCGGCTTTGCGCGAATGGTGGCAAAATCAAAAGCGCTGCGCGAGTACCTTTGGGCCTGCGAGGGGGATTCCTCTTAGCCCCCCCCGACCAACACACTCGAAATAATCGCGAGCCCACGTATGAGATCATCCCATTCAACGTCCGCGGGCTCTTCTCGCCTTCCGTGAGCGATAGCGTTTCGCACATCGTACAGCTTCCCCGCGACGGTGCTCGCCTCAGCTTTGGACTCGACCCCAAGCGCCTCTCGAATAAGCGTCCCAGCCGTCGGCATTTTCTTGAACGCACGCGCCACCACTTCCTGAAGTGCATTCGCCTCGCTCGGCCGCCAGGACAGGGCATTTCGCACCGTCTCCTCCAACTCAACGGTCAGATCCAGCTGAGCCCCGTGGGACTCGTTTAGACAACAGACTAACCGCGAAACGCGATTTGTCACAAAGAAAGCCTCCACACAGTGATAAAGACGAAGAAAGGCGTGTTCCCAGTGTGCGGACGACAACCCCAGGAATACACTCCGACCGAGCGCACCATTGGAGTCCAACAGAAGAAGCTTACGCAGTTCCGCTCGCGTCGCGTCAGTGAACCGCAACATCTGAAAAGGAGCGTAGCAAGAGTCGAGCCCCACAAGGGAAAGGCAGAGAAAGAGGCTGGCCTTCACCGCGTCCGGCTGATCGACCGCTAAAGGCTCAGTGGGCTCGAAGATATCAAACTCCGCAACCGCAGGTTCCACGACCTCCATATCCACTAGTCCCCCGACGCCGAAAATGTCTTCGACAAGCTGCAGGCCCCCATCGCCAGAATAGGCCGAGGAGAGCGTCAGACACCGTCGGCCCCCAAGAAACGTAAGGAAACCAGCGTCAACGGAGTGCCGCCGAAAAGGAATGTCTTCTGACAACGACTCCGCCCCACGTGGCACGAAATGGAAGCTCGTAGTTCCATCGGTAAGCGTCCCTCCCTTGTAACCAGAGACAACCTCAACCACAGGGAGAAGACGCAGCCTCTTCAATCTCTTCTTCTCTTCATCGGTCGTCTTTATCGCTCGCCATCCACCGGAGTCAGAACTTCGAACACGTTCCCGATTCTCTTCGCTGACATGCTCTGCAAGCCATGCAAACAGCTCAGCATTCAACTCCTTCATGTCGTTAGCCATATCACTCAGTGCGCTCGCCAACACGGCGTCAGTGATTCCAGGTCGGCCCCTTCCTTCATCAAAACCTTGAAAGCTTCAAGATAAACAGCTCGCTCGAACTCTCCAATTGTTCCGCTCGGACGGCCTAGCACCTCGAAGAGCGTGGCCAGGTCTACGAATTTGTCGAGTTCCTCTCCCTGGAGTTCTAAGAGTCTTTCTACAACGGCAGTGACATGTTCCTGAACGCCCTCAAACCGCGCGGAGGCGACCTGCGCATCCACGTTTGAGCCCGGCCTTCCGTATACGATCTGAGCGCAGGCCACGCAAAACCCGATGCAAGTCGGAAGGCGTCCGAAGATATTGCCGGCGGTCTGTGGCGTCGCCCCCCGTGCTTCGGCTTCAAGCCGGTTCGAAGCCGGAAAGATGGCGGCGTCGAGTTGCGACATCATCCTTAGCGTACCAATAAACGCCGGCAGAAATGAGTGATTTGACAATGCATCAGCCATGTCGATACGGGAAAACTGCTGCGCCAAGGTCGATTCCTTGTCCACCTTGGTTTTTCTCAGCGCAAACGCCATATATAGCTCGATCACGGTATCTGCCTGATACTGCCCAGGCCTTGTCCGACGCCTCTCAGCATTACCTTGCCTTGTCGGCTGGAAGATCTCGATCTTCTGCTGGCCATCACCTTCCGAAGTCGCAGCTTCAATTTCCGAGACAAGCGACGAGTAGACAACTTCCAACTGCCTTCGAAGATTCCAAGGAACCTGACCGGTGTTCAGCACCAGCATTCGATAGGTAAGGGCTGACGTTTCGGGAACAAACCAGAACTCGACACGCAGATCTTTTGACTGCAGCTTCTCTCGATGATCGAGCAAGACAGTAGTCCGCTGCATCCCGTCAATGATTGCGACGTCTCGGCTCGGAAGACCACGAATCCTTTCTTCCGTCGCGCCAGCGTCCTCGTCCAAGACAGTACGAGGGACATCTTTCGTCCCAGGGATCCCGAGAACCACCGGAGGGAGAATCGCACCATCTTCGACATCTTGCGCCATGCGCGCTCTGATCCTCAACGCACTAGTCGTCTTCAACGCGCTTCGCTGACCTTCGATTGCACCGTTCTCTGTGTACGCGTCGCGTGCGACTTTCAGATACTCATCCACGGTCATCCGAACAAGCACCGAGGTGCTTGACAACCTATCATCCCACATCTTGTCAAGGATATTCATTCTCTGCGCTTTCCGCGTTCGACTTCAGCGCAACCGTAGCACATCGACGCTCTCCGCGCTCCCATCTTGGTGCACCTAGTGAGAGTTGCCGCATAAACGCGAGACCGGGCCGTTGTTGCAGTCTGAGGCTTAGTGTTGTTTCGAACCGGGGGAGAGTAAGGGGTTCACACTTCAAGCGTAGTGGGGTGCCGATCCAAGAGAGGAGTGCTGCGGGTTCAACGCTTGGAACGGTGAGTGCTCGTGGCACCGTAGATGGGGCTGGGTGCTGAAGAAGGCACCCGTGCTGACGAGCTTTGCGGTGAGCGGGAGCGATGGACGCGGTGTCGCAATGAGGGTACTCTTCATCGCGCCAGGCACGAACTCCGGGACGCACGTGGTGGCGTCATCGCGGTGGTCATCCGCGGTCGCGAGGCAGAGTAGCGCAAGTAGCACAGGGACGAACATCACTTGACGAATCTTCCTGTTTGCCATGGCTCGGAGATCAACACGCAGCCAGACCGCCGGCAACAACTCCCATCAACCCATGAGACCTGCTTCGCGTTCGGGCTGGCCGGCTCGTTCAATCGGCCAAGCAGCCGCCGCCGTCCTCGCCGACTTGACACATCCCCGAACCTACGGCGATCTTGCATCGGTGCATCGCAGGAGCTCTGTCAGCGTGCTCCTTTGGTTCGTGCTCGGCTGTACACCCGACCGGGGGATCCAACTTCCGCCGACGGAGGAAGCCTACGAAGGTCGTCGAGTACGGCTGCATACCAACGGCAATCGAGAGATCTGCGAAGGAACGGGTCCTTCGATGGAGCAGATGCTCTCGTTCTTGGGCCGGGAGACTGAACTCGGAGACCTGGACCAACCGATCGACGTCTATCTTCTGTCCGAGGAGCAAGCTCGCGAGACCTGCGGGCTCGGCATTGACGACGTCTATGCGTGCGCTTTCGTCGAGGAAACCAACCCGGTCGTCGTGACGAGCTACCTCCCTACCGAGCATGAGCTCGTTCATGCATATCTGTCCCTGAAGCAGGACGTGCCAAGAACCCGGTACGCATTCCTCGAAGAAGGTCTCGCTTCTGTGTACGGGAGAGACGGTTCCGCTGCGGCCCCGACAACCTCCCTCGCTGAGGGACTCTCGTTCGATCGTTCTCTCCCACTCGATCAATACCCTCGGGCGGCACACTTCATGAACTTCATAATCGATGAGTTCGGCCCTGCCGCCGCGGCTCGCGTGGTTCTCGCGTCATCCGAAGCGCGGGATGTAGATGCGCTCGACTCGACGTTCACCGAGACGCTCGGGATCTCAACAGAAGCACTCGTGGAACTCTACGAGCAGGAGTCTGTTTCCTGTACGAGTGCGGGATGGCAGCGGGGCTACGACTGCGAGTCCCCAGCCGAGGAGTGGCACTTCTCCGGAACGCTTCAACTCGACATCGGTAGCCAGTGCAGCTCCCCGACAGCTCTGGGCTCGTCAGACGGCCCATCCTTCGAACGCTTCACCCTGGATTTCCCTGCGGCGACGACCGTCTCTATCCGGATGGCCACGCCTGTAGAGGAGCACCATGCGACCATCCGGCTCACGAAGTGCGGCACGTGCGATGACGAGTTTTCGTTCGTGTACGACCTCTCCAAGGGGCCCCTCTTCGGGCTGCAGCTGGATCCCGGCAAGTACGTCTTGAGAACGCTCTACTCCAGCGGGCAGAGCGAGCCCGGAGTCCTACTGTTTCGACAGCAATAGGCCGATCGAGCGGAGCTCTCCGAGCTCGCTGGCACGCTTGAACCACCGGCGAGTTGAGCCCTCACTCGGCCGGCGGCGGGGCCGAGGGAGCCGCAGGCACCACAGCGGCGGGCTGCACGGGCGCGGACGCCTCGAGCTTGGTGGCCTCTCGGGTGGAGGGCGCCTGACCTTCGAGCTGCAGGTCGTCCTTGAGCGCGACACAGCGGCCTCGGATCGAAGCTTCGTAGCGGACGACGTTGACGATCAGCAGCGGCACGATGACGCGACGATGCTTGGGGTGCGCCATCAGCAGCGCATCACAACCGCTGACCTTGCCGACCGCGGAGTAGTACGCGTTCTCCTCGACCTCGTCGGCGGAGGTCTGGCCGCCCACTGGGAACGACAGGAAGAACCAGCGCGTGGCCTTGGCGTCGGCGGACGTGGTCGAGAGCACTTCGTACTCGTCGCGCGTGAGCGTGTTGATGTCGCGCCCGGTTTGCGCCACCGACACGCTCGTCGCGACGTTGGTTTCTCCGCCTCGGCGACGCCGGAACAGGCCGCAGCCAGGTGCCGGGATGGCGGTGAGAACCGCGAGAGAGCCGAGGAGCCAGGATCGTGCGTGCATGGCGACCTTTTAGCCGCTCGTACGCCCGATGACGCGAGTGCACACAGTGCCCGCGCTCACGTCAGGGTGAGGACTGCTCCGCGGCTGCGCGCGATCGATCGATGTACTTCGTGAACGCCGGGACCGAGATGCCCGCCACGGCGCCGAGCAGGAAGCTCGCCGACATCGCCGCCGGCCCGACTCCGCCCTCGATGTCCCCCGCCCGCACCCGGTACCGATGGGCGCGCGGCGACGATGCATGCTCAGCCGCCAGCGCAGCGTAGGTGGCCTTGGGATCGGCGCCTGCGATCACCTTGCCGAGGGCTTCGAGCGCGTCCTTGCCCTCGGGCGTCGTCGCGTCGCCGAACGACTCGATGGACAGGTGCAGCACCCGCTCGTTGGCGGGGTGGGTCAGCCACATCGACAGCGAAGACAGAGGGCTGGCGGCGTCGTAGGCCGCCTCGATGATCTTGGGGTCGGCCAGCTTGGGCCCCGGCGCGGATGCGATCGCGTCCATGAGCGTGCTGCGGATCGTCGCCGCCTGCAGAGCGTCGAAGGGCAGGTACACCGCGAGGGCCACGTCTCCAGACCGCATCGCGGCCGCGAGGTTCTCCGGGACCCCAGAGAGCGGCGCCGCCTTGGGCTCGTAGCTGGCCACCGCTTTCACCGCATCGTCCGTGCCGCCGATGACGAAGCCCGCATACTTGCCCGCCGAGAACCCCCACGCGCTGGGCTCGAGCTTCAGCGTGTCGACCATCGTCTTGCCCGCTGCGTCGAGCCCGAAGGTCACGTGCAGCGCCTGCGTCGTGGTGCCGCCAGCCTCGACCCCTTCGACCTTCACCTCCGAGTTCTCCGGCAGCTGCGACTTGATCATGTCGGTCTGAAGCGAAGCCAGCGACACGAGCCCCGACGCGGGGAACGGGTCGTCGACGCCGACGAGCACACCGCCGGCGCTCTGGCGAATGCCGCCGGCGACGACCTCGCCCGTGAGCGTGGCCGCCACGTTCTGCACGGGCCCAGGCGCGGATTGGATCTGTTGCTCGAACGCCGAGAGCTGCACCTTCGTCCACACGAAGGCGGCGCCGGGGCTGAGCAGGCCGAGCGACTGCGGCACGCCGGCCTCGACGTACTTGCCCAGCTCCTGGCCGACGTCCGCGAGGCTCACGGCAAGGTGCAGGCGGCCCGGCGGTGTGGCCACGGCTCCGACGACCGGCCCCGACGGGCCCTCCAAGCGGAAGAACGCGTTGCCCCTATCGAGGTCGAAGCCGGTCAAGCGTTCGCCGTAGGCCGCGGCGTAGGCTGCCCCGTGCTTGCCGGGCGTGAGCGCCTTCAGGACGGCTTCGTCCTCTCCACACGCGGCGTATCCGGGCATCGCCGCCGGCGCGACGCACGTCGGAGGAAGGTCGTCGTCCTTCACGCCCACGGCCTTCATCGCCACCTTGATCGCGGACGGGTCGTCGGACGCAACTCCGTACACGATCGCCCCGGGCCCCTCGAGGAAGAGCACGCCCTTGTCGAGGTCGACCTTGGCCGCGATGAGGGCGTCGCGGAGCTTGGCGACCTCCTCGAGCACGACGCGAGCCTCCTTCACGTCCGCATCGTCGCTGAAGCGCTCGAGCACCGAGGGGGTGGCGACGCCGACGAACGCATCAAATAGGCGTAGCAGCGCGTCCGCATCGCGCAGCGCGATGAAGTGATCGTCCTCGCCTGGGACGAGGTCGAGCAACGGTTCGAGCGCTGCGGCGTACTCCACGGGGGCCGCGACCGCGAGTGGCGTCGCCACTGCGGGGGTCCTGCCGGCGTCCGCGGCCTGTGGCGCAGATTGGCCTTCCGCTGCCGCGGAGACCTCGGGCTCACGCTCACTCGAGGGTGTCGGCTCGGACGACTTGCACGCCGTCCCGGCCAGGGACAGGGCGAGGAGGCCAGAAACGAAGCGGGGCCTGATCACACGCGCACAGTAGCAGTCCCGCGTCCCCGCGGTGGACGGGGCCTTGGTAGATTCGCGGCGTTGAGCGCCTCCCGGCAACCTGCGATCCGGACGAGCACCGACCGCGTCATGGTCGGCGTCCTCGTGCTCGGTGGGGCTGCCTTGTGGCTGACCGGCCCTGGAATGCCGAGGTGGCTCGGGACGGCGCTTCTGCTCGGAGGGCTCTGGGAGGCCCGCTTCGTCATCGGCAAGCTCCCCGATCGACTCAGCGCAGCGGCACCCTACGCCGTACTGCTCACCGCCTACGTGGCGCTCTTCTGGGAGCTGCTGATCGGCCGCCCGCCGGCCACACGCGACCACGGCATCCACTACTTTCAGACACGCCTGCTGTGGGACTCGTTCATCCCCAGCGGGAGACTCTGGGGGTGGAGCGACGCTCTAGGGGCCGGGTACCCGTTCGGGGAGAGCTATCCCGTGCTCGGCTACGTGCTCGGGGGCCTTCCGCACGCCCTGAGCTTTGGGCTCATCGGTACCCGGGCAAGCTACGCGTTGGGCATCGCGATCACCTGGGCGCTCGGTACCCTCGCGGTCGGCTGGCTCGCGCACGCGATCGTGGGCACGATGCACCGCCACAGCATCGCCCGACGCTGGGCGTTCTGCGTGGGGGGCCTGCTCTGGCTGTTCGACGCGGGCGCGAGTCGCCAAGGCGGTTGGAACTACCTGATGTTCCACGGCGTCTGGCCCCAGATGTTCTCGGCCGTGCTCTGGGCGCTCTCGCTGACCCTGACCACGCGAGCCCTCGAGCGGCCGACCTATCGACGTGTCGCGGCCGCGGCGTTGGTGCTCGGAGCGAGCCTCATGGCCCATCCCTTCGGCATGCTGGCCGCTGCCGCTTCCGCGGGCCTGTTCGGGGTGGTCATCCTCTTTGCGCCCGGCGAGATGCCGGCGCCGCTGCGCACGTGGGCGGCCGTGCATCTGGGCGCAGGCGTCGTCGCGGCAGGCGTTCTCGTCGTGTTCTTCGGCAGCGCGGGCGCGATGGCTCGCAGCCCCGTGCAGTGGTCTCCCCTCGGCCAGCTCTCCTACGAGACGCTCTCGGGCGGCCTGTTCCCCACGCATTGGGTGTGGCTGGGTCCCCTGTTCGTGCTCGGCGTACTCGCGGTCGTGCGCCGCCCTAGCGCGTTGGGGCTGCTCGGCGTGCTGCTCGTCGCGGCGCTGGTCGTGTTGGGCTCTCACGAGTCGATGACGGTCTTGCGCCTCGACCTGCTGGTCTCGGGTTTCAAGAACCTGCAGTTTCCGCGCTACACGATCGAGCTCAAGCCCGTCATGTTCGCGGTCGGTGGCGTCGGGGCGATCACCGTGCCCGCTGCGCTGCGCGCCGTCGCCCCGCGCGAGGTCCCTTCACGCCCGCTCGCGTGGCTGTTCGTCGCAATCGCGACGCCGTTCGTCGCCACGCTCGTCCCCGACGTCGGGCGGCTCGCCACGCGCCCCGTCGGTGCCATCGACACCCTCGAGGCCAACCCCGAGGGGGAGCACGACACCAAGCTGCTCGAAGCCCTGCGCGCCGAGGCTGCGGGCCACCCCGAAGGCCTGAAGGTCGCGTACCTGCGTGCGGGCATGGGCGGCGGCATGTTCCCGCTGTTCGCCATCACCGACGCGGGCGCCGACCTGGTGCTCGATGGCCACATCGCCGCGGTCAACTTCAAGCACCGCATTCGTCGCGAAGCCGTGGCCTACGACGCGCTTGGCGTCACCCACGTGATTCACGACCGACCGCTGGGCGAGAAGGACCCCGCGTTCGAGCGCCGCCTCGAGCAGATCGGTCGCTTCGGACGCTATCGGCTGACCCGCTACACCCCCGAGCGCCCGATCGATGCGGTGACGGTCGATGAAGGCAGCGCAACCCTCGACATCGACTCGACCGAACGCGTGGCGCTCGACGTCGAGTCCGCGGGACCCACACGCGTCGTGCTGAGCCGAGCGCCGCACCTGAGATGGGACGCCACCTTCGAGGGTGAGTCGGTCGAGATCGAGGAGATGCGCCGGGTTCGCGGCCTCACCCTCTTGGGCGTCCGCGTGCCTGGGTCGGGCCGGCTGGAGCTCTCCTACCGCCGCGCCCCCAAAGAGCGCGTGGCAGGCTGGGCGTCGGCGCTCGCGTGGCTGCTCGGGCTCGTCGCGCTCACCTCCGGACGGCCCATTCCTTTCCGCCGCCGCGCGAGCTGGCCACGGTCGCTGGTCCCCGTGCTGCTGGGCGCGGGCGTGCTCGCAGTGCTGTTCGTCGCACGCATGCAGGCGAACAACCTCGAGAGAACCTGGCAGCACTTTGCCGCCGAGCGAGCCTACCGAGGCGCGGCCAAACCCGAAGACGAGGCCACAGCCTCCGAGCGGCCCGTGCTCGTCCGGGACCTGGTCGACGAAGGCGCACTCACCGTGCGTCGAACCCCGGAGCGAGCCTGCAACGGCCTGCAGGGCAAGGACGTGCTGGCGGGCTGCAGCGAAGCCGAGCACGCCCCGATCCGCGCCACCACCTATCGCGCGCCCTACCTCTACCGCTGCGTCGAGTTCGGCCTGCCGCCGGGCGGCGTCGCGGAGATTCAGCTCGGAGACGGGCGGCACGACGTGCTCGGTCGGCTGACACGGCGCCTGCTCGGCTCGCCGGGGCGCGGGCTCACGTTCGGCGTCGCGCAGGTCCCCACCCCGAGCAAGCTTTCGTCGGACAATCTCGACTTCTTCGCGAAGGTCGAGCAACCCGGCCAACCCGTCGTCGCCGTCTTGCGCAACGGCGGGCGCCACATGGAGCGCTTCTGCCTCTCCGCGGCCGAGGTCAGCGCGCCCGAAGAAACGCGATGAGGTCGTCTCGGGTGTCCGCCGAGAGGTCGACGCCGTACGCGTGCCCCTTCACGGCACCGACGCCTCGTGGCCCGCGGTAGTCGTCGCGAAACCGTTCGCGCCCGAACAGCGCCACGAGAGAGCCGACGCTTCCGTCGTGCAGATACGGCGCGGCATCGGCGACGCGAATGAGTGGCGCGGGCCGGTACATCCCGGTGCCTCGCGCCGCGCCCGTGGCCAGGTTTGCGTCGGTCCCCACCCTCTTGGCCGCGACGGGTGCGCCCGCTCCGCTCGGGTCTGCATGGCATGAAGCGCAGGCATCGGCGAACACGTTCGCGCCGCGCTCGATGGCTCGCGCGTCGCCGCCACCACGCGCCGGCGGTGGCGTGAGCGCGTACAGGTAGACCGCGAGCGCCCACGCGAGCTCACGGGGGGGCCGGGTCCGCTCACGGTTGGCGTGGAGGATCTGCGTCTCCTGACGGATCGCCAGCGCGGCGGGGTGTCCGTGGGTCAGCGTCGCAGCCTGAGTGAGATGTCGGAGCTCTCGCAGGCCCCACAGGTCGACGATCGCGACCGGGTCTTCGTCGTCATCGGCGGTGATGTCGGCCCGGCCGGGACCCCAGCTGCGCATGCGATCCGCGAGTTCCGCGGACACGGGTGCCCCCGTCTGCTCGTGCCACGCCAGCCGCATGCGACCGTAGTCGAGGCTTCGCCGCGCGCGACCTTCGATCGCCGCGCCGCGCTCCACGGACACGTGGCACAGCGCGCAGGTGATGCCCACCTTCGCCGCGCCGTCGATGTCTTCGAACGCCACCACGCCCGGCCACACCCCCGCGACCTCGACCAGCCCCACCTCCTGGGCGAGCGATGGCCGGGCGAGCGCATGCGCAGCCTGGGGCTCGGGACGCAGCGGGTACTCGAAGAAGACGCGCCGACCCAGCGCGGCCCAACCCTCGAACGAGGTCGGGCGGACGCCATTCCACAGCGGCGCGGCCTGATCTGGCAGCCGAACCTCACGCGAGGCCCGGAGGCCATCGACCACGGACGCGTCCACGGCGTGGACCCGCGGCGTCCACTCGGGTAGGCCGTCCCAGCCTCGGCTGCCAAGTCCGTACGCGCTCAGCCGAGTGGCCGAGTAGACGTTGGTGGGCTCGGTGATCGAAGCCTCGAGCGCCGACCTTCGAAAGTCGTCGTCGTCTAGGTATCGCTGCCCTTCGGCGAGGATCCACGCATCGGACCACGGCTCGGACGCGCGCATCGCAGGCTCGACGTGCGGCGGCGCTTCGGCAGGGTTGCCGCAGCCGCCCAGCAGCAGCGCGGCCAGCAACCGCTTCATGTCACGATGTTCTCGGGCTCGTCGCGCGGGGCCTGCGGCGAGACGAGCGTTCGCACCTCGCCGCCGATCTCCACGTCGAACTCCACGACGTACATTGGACCCCACGTGCTCTGGCCCAGCGCCTTTTCGACCTTGCCCCAATCGGGCGCGCCCAGGGCGTAGCCGACCCGCAGCGAAGCGCCGGCGGCGACCTTCTGGTCCCAGGGGTTGTACTTGGACTCTTCCCACACGGTCGGTTCTCGCGTGGTCATGGTGCCGACGACCTCGCCGCCCTCGGCCTTCTTCAGGCGAACCGCCTTCACGGCGAAGGCGTGCGCCTGGTCGGACTCGGACTCGATGGAGAACTGCACGCGCGACTGCACGCAGCTCGGCGCGAACGCTCGGGCGCCGTGAGCGGGCGCGTCCCCCATCTGCGCCTTCTGCTGCATGCCCGGTTCTTCGATCCCCACGGGAACCGGAGATGCGGACGCAGACTTCGGCGAGGGGCAGTCGTCCTGGAGCTGTACCGAGCTCACCGCGATCTGCACCTTGGCCGAGCTGGGCGGCGTCTGCGGCTGCGGCTCCTCGGGCGTCGCGGTGGCGACCTCGGGACCGTTTGGAGGCGACTTGCCCTTGCCCTCCTCATGGCCCGCGCACCCTGCGGTCACGGCGAGGGTGGACACGATGAGAGCGACGCCGAGCAGTTTCATCTCCTTCATGGTGCCAGCTCAACGCGCGGCGGAGGGTCTCGATCTAGACCATGCAGCTTGATCACCGTTTCGTGACGGTGCTTCAGCCGGACCGCAGCGCCTTCGGCCGAGCCGACGACCCGGTTGACTCGACCGGCTTGGACAGCACGATGCTGCCGCCAGCCTGCTCCCCGCTTGCGTACGCGGCGTTGCGCGACGCTCCGCCGCGACGGACGGTCTGCGTTCGAGGGTAGCGACGCTTGAAGAAGGCCCCAAGCTCGGGCCCGGGGACCCACACCAGACCCTGCTCCTGAAACTGCGTGTTCTGGGCGGCGAGCTTGGCCTCGAACCCCGACATGACGCCCGCGAGGAACGCCTGGCGGTCGCGGTTGGACGTGCGCTCGGCGGTCCGACGGTACTCGGCCCACAGTCTCAGCGCCGTCTCGGAGAGGAACGTGTGGACGTGCTCGGCCATCGCCAGGTTGGGCTCGAGTCCGCAGATCTCGAGCACGCTCCCGCGTTTGCCCTCGCGCGGCCGATACACCGGCACCCACAACCCGTCAACGAAGAAGTACGTCGTGAGGATGAGGGCGAGTCGCCTATCGTGTTCGAGGATGCGCCCGCTCGGCCGCCCCAGGTGGCGAAAGCCGTACCGCTGCCCCGCCGGCTCGGACGCGTCGCGTTCGACCTCGATGTTGAAACGAAGCATGAGCTTGCGCGCCGCGGTCGCGGCAGCCTCGGCCTCGTGCTGGTTGGGGCTCTCGGCGAGCGCGAGCAGCTTGCGGATCCGCTGCACCACGCGATTCTCGTGGGAGTCCTCCACGGCCGGAGGCGGCGGTAGCTCGGCCCTCGCGTGACCGGCGATGCCGAGTTGCTCGCACACCCGCCGAAACGTCGGCCCATGCGGCGGCTCTTGGACCCGCATGACCTCGTCGACGAACTGGTGGGCCACCTCGTGCTTGAGCACCTCCACGACCACCGTCCAGGGGTGCTCGAGCACCAGCGGCCGCGACAGCTCCAGGCTCCGCAGGGCGCCGTTCCATTGCCCCAGCTGGGCGCGCGTCTCGCTGAGCCGAAACAGCGGACGGCGCAGGACTTCGCGAAAGTACGTCGCGTTGATCGAGTCCCACTCGGCGACGATCCGCGCGAGCAGCTTGGCCTCCAACGCGGCGCCAAGCGCCCCTACGCCCCGTTTCGTGGCCACGGCGGCACTGTACAACAGGTCATGGCGGCCGCTGCCGAGCTTGGGTATTCTGCAGCCGCATGGGCATGTCATCCGAGGGCGGCAGCGAAGACGGACTCGCAGCCGAGATCAACGTCACGCCCATGGTCGACGTGCTGCTGAGCCTGCTGATCATCTTCATGGTCTCGCAGCCCTCGCCCGCCAACGAGCAGATCCCACTCAACGTGCCGCAGGACTCGGTGGTTCAAAACCCCTCCGATCCCAACGCCTCGCTGCTCGTCTCCGTGGGTGCGGACGGCACGGTCAAGCTCGGCAAGTCGCCCGTCCCCAACGAGTACGACGCGCTCGTCGAGGCCTTCAAGAACAACGAGAAGGCACAAGAAGACGACAAGGTCGTGGTCAAGGGTGACGAGAAGGCGAAGTACGGCGCCATCATCACCGTCATGGCGGCCGCACACGAGGCCGGCATCGAGCAGGTCGGCGTCGCCTCCGAACGCCTGTGAACGACGCGCTGTTCGTCTACGGGTCGCTGCGCGAGGGCGCTCGCCACCCGATGTACGAGGTCCTCCGGGAGCACGGCACCCTCGCAGGACCAGCCCGAGTCCGGGGCCGGCTGTACGTCGTCGACTGGTACCCCGGGCTCGTGCTCGACGATGCGGCAGGGTGGGTCGTGGGCGAGCTGTGGACCTCGATCGCCTCCGCGGCGTGGCCCGTGCTCGACTTCTACGAGGGCTGCAGCGCCGAAGACCCTGCCCCGCATGAGTATGTGCGGCGTTCGGCGCAGGTCGACGTGGCCGGAGTCTGGAAGCAGGCGTGGGTCTACGACTACGCGCGCAATGTCGGCGCGTTGACCATGGTGGACAGCGGCGACTGGCTCGAGCGGTCATCGACGAAGAACCCCGAGGGCTGAGCAGCCCACGGGGTTCGACGCGTCCGATGCCTGGTTGAATCAGCCGCAGCCGATCAGCTCGCTGTCGCCGATCTCCGCGACGATGTCGCGGGCGGAGTCGACGACGATGCCGACCTCGGTGTCCCCAACGAGGACGCTGACGCCCGTGTAGCGCTCGCCCTCGATCTCGCCCGAGGTCACCCAGAACGTGTTGACCCCGATGTCATCCGCCCAGCCGAGGACTGCGTCTGTGTCGTCCTCTTGGCCCGGGATGAGGAAGCCCAGGTGCAAGCCAGCGGCCGCGATGAGCTCGAAGTGTTCCGCGCTGACGTCGTCGTGGCCGAACAGGTCTTCCCCCTCGGGGTCGAGCTCGTCGAAGAGCGTAAAGGTGTCGTCGTGGTCGAACGGAAGCGACTTGTCGAACGAGCACTGGACCGCATCGCCGCCCTTGGCCTCGCAGCACGCCGCCTTCACGAACTGACCGTTGTCGGGGTTGTGGCAGATGCCCGCGCTGTTCTCGGTGGACAGATCGGGGCACTCGTCCTCGGGCGCGACCAGGTCGACCGCGGCTTCGCAGGCTGCGGGGATGTTGCCCACGCCGAACTCTTCGTCGCTCACCGCCTGGACGCAGGCCGCCGCGCATGCGCTGTTCATCGCGAAGCGGCCCGTGGCCACGTCGCGGCACACCGTGCGCTCTTCTCCGTCGATGGTGATCGTGTCCCACTCGGGCTGCTCGACGCCGTCGGCGGCGAGGGCGTTGGCGAGGAAGCAGCACAGCGAGTCCTCGAACTGGCCTGCGCTGTCGATGCAGCGCCCGGCGGAGTTGTGACGCGCCTGTGGATCGCAGATGTCGGCACAACACGCGCTGGGCACGAACGCACCGGTGGCCGAGTCGGCGCACCGCTGCAAGGACGCGTTGCCTTCGGGCGCCCGAAGCACGACTTGCTCGGGGCAGCTCGTCGCGGATTCGTACGCGTCGAACAGCCCGGCCTCGGCGCAGCAGGCCGAGTTCTCGAAGCCGGAGTCGTTGAAGCAGGTCGCGGTCACGCTGTTGGTCAGCTGGTCGCCGTCGCTCGACTCGTTGGCGTCGCGACCGACGAGCTCGATGGTCAGCTCCTCGAGCGGCGCGCACTCGATGTCCTCGGTCTCGTCGGCTTTGCCCCCAGCGCCGCCACCGTTGCTCCCTTGCGAGCCATCGGATTCGGCGCCGCAAGCCGTCATGCCGAGTGCGAGGAGGAGCGAGAAGAGTTTGGTCTTGGATGTCATGTTCGTGTTCCCCAACCGGGCCGTGGCCACCCCGATACCCCGGTGGTTTACACCTACATCGGAGCACTTCAAGTCACATCTCGGTACATTCTCCAACTTTTCCGCACCATCACGCCAAGCCACCGAAATCACGATGAGAATGACGTGGTGTCCGAATCCGCGCGCCCGTTGGGTTTGGTGTTTTGATGGGGAGGAGGGTGAGGTTCACAGGCCCGACTTGGCGGTTCGCATCAACGTCTCGTAGAGGTTCGCAGGTGCGACGCCCGAGGCGATCTCGCGCTCGGCTTCGACCAGCGCCTCGTCGATCATTGCCTCGAAGCTCGTCTGCAGGGCGGCGCCCGCGATGTAGCGGCCATTGATGAAGAACGACGGCGTGCCCCGAGCCCCGACGCGACGCGCCAGCTCGATGTCGTCGTCGATCCGGCGGCGCGCGGCCGAGGCTGCCAGGTCGCGTTCGAATCGCGGAACGTCGCACCCGGCCTCCTTCGCCCACTTGCGAAGGTCCGCATCCGACAGCGCTCGGTTGTGCTCGTAGAGGAGGTCGTGCAGCTCCCAGAACTTGTCTTGCTCACGCGCAGCCTCGACGGCCAACGCGGCTGCCCGCGCCCGCTTGTGAAAGGGCAGAGGGTTGTGCTTCACGACGATGCGAAGGTCGTCGCCGTAGCGGCGCTCCAGCGCTCGGATCGTCTTCTGCACCCGCTTACAGAACGGGCACTGGAAGTCGGTGATCATCACCATCGTGACCTTCGCGTCATCCGGCCCTCGGGTGGCCGAGTCACCGACCGGGACCTTGTAGCGCTGCGCGGGGTCGGGACGCCCGGCACCCACGGCTGGTTTGGCCTCGGGGACCAGCGGAGGCGGAGCGTCGACCTTGGCCTCGACTCGATCGAGCGCCTCTTCCAGCGAGGCGAGCCGCTCCTCGAGCGCCTTGCGGTCCTCTTCGGCCTGGTCGGCACGGGTCTTCGTCGCTTCGAGCTCGGAACGAAGCTCTTCGGCCTGTTCGTTCGCGTCGACGACCCCCTCCTCCAGCGTCTCCACGACGCGTTCGACCCCACCGATTCGATCCTCGACGTCGCAGCCGAGCAAGAGCGCCAAGGGGATCCACGACCAACGAGCCATGCGAAGGGCACGATACCGCGGTCGGCGCAGCGACGGATTCGGATGTCGCCATTTCCTTGACCCGCCGATCCAGCGAGCTATGTTGCGCCGACACGAGGCGTACGCCATGAGCGCGCAAGAGCACGACTACGAGCTTGGAACGCTCGATGAAGCCACCCTCGAACGGGACGAGTCACTCGCCCGTCGTAACGACCAACGAGGCGACGAACGCCGCTGGATGATCCTCGGCGGCGCCGGGACGCTGGCGCTGATGACCGCCCTCACCGCGGCGCTGGCGTTGTCGGGCTCGAGCGAGCCGCACGACCTCCGGGCGAGCTTGGGCAGCCCCTTCCGGGACGTCGCCGCGCTCGCGGCTCACTTCTCGGTCGAACCGTCGGAGGCAGAGTCCGCCCCTCGACCCGCGCCCGCCGAAGTGACGCGGGTCGCTCGACGGCCCAGCGCCCAACCGTCCGGTAACGCACCCAGCCAGCCTGCCCACGCCGCTGTCGTCGCCAAACCCGCCCTACCGCACCAGGCCGCTCCCGCGGCTGAGCCCAAGGTGCCCGCCACCAAGCCGGCGAGCGAAGCCCCGAGCGCCAACGACCGTCCGTTTGCGGGCCTGCCCACCGTTGCCGACGAACCCGAGGCCGAAGCCGAAGCGGCGCAGGTCGACCCCGAGCCCGCCGTCGACTTTGCCCACGACGACAACCCGTTCGCGCCTCAAGACGAAGAAGGGGACGAGGACGACGCGGGCGAGACGGGGTCCCCTGAGCCTGAGCCTGAGCCCGAACCCGAGGCCGAATCCCCGATCGAGCCCGAGCCCGAGCCCGAGCCACTGCCCGCTGCCCCACTGCCAACACCCGCTTGAAGCGGCGCCGGCTCAGCAGCGGCAGCCGAAGTAGGGCACCTCGCCCAGCGCGTCGACCACATCGAAGCCCTCGGTGGTCCCGCGGAGCACCGTCGTGTTGCCATCGAGCGGTCGAGGCTCGAGCACCATGTCGGCGAAGCCGTCCGCGTTGAGGTCCCCGACGATTGCGGGACCCGTCGTGTGGTTGGTGGGGATCGCCGCGGGCGCGACCCACTCCTTCCCCTCGATCCGTCCAGCCATCGAGAACGACCAGTCGAACCCGCCGCAGATGTCGACGTGCGGCGAATCGACGAACGCGGTGGCCAGGCGCAGCGCACCGTCGGGGTCGACCCAGCCGCGCGTGAGGATATGAGGCTCGAGACTGCCGAAGCCCTGCCGAATGTGCTCATCCCCCGCGGTCCGCCCGTCTTGCTCGGCGAGGAATGCCTGGCGCAGCGCCCCCGACCTGCTCTCGTCCAGCGGCTGCGACGCGTAGAAGAGCGGCGTAGGGAGCTCGGCCGCGCGTGCCCAGGTCGCCTCCGACGCCCGCGCTCCTTCCAGGGGAGCGACGAGCAGCCGCAGACCCTCGGCCCAGATCGCCGACTTCACCCGCGCTTCGAGGCTCGAAGGCAGGACACCGTCGCGCTCGAGCTGTTCATACAGCGACCACGTGTCGAGGCGGGCGTCGGGCCCCAACGACCCGGCCGCCTGCGCGACGAGCCGCGGCGCACCGATGCGCGCGGCTCCGAGCGCCACTGGCGTGCCGTCGGACTCGGAGGTCCACATCTGGACCTCGCGGCCCCGCATGTCTTGAAGCGAGAGGGGCAGGGCCGGGACGTCGACATCGCGGAACACCGTGTCGACACCCAGGAGCGGACCGAGCTCTCCTTCCCACGACGCGTCCACGTCGGTCGCGAGCACGATGTAGGGCTCTTCCAGATCGACGACGAACGCGTAGTGCTCGCCGTAGGTCAGCGGCGCAGGTTCACGCACCACCGCGTCGGTCGGCGCCACCGCCACGTCGGGTGTCAGCTGGGCGACGGGGGCGCTTGGCTCGGCGTCGAGCGTACACATCTGCGCCTGCGCGTGGAGCCACGCGGCCGAGCTCACCGAGACACATCCCGCGACCGCCAGCACCGCAACGTCGCGCCGCAGCGCTCGGAGCGTCTTTAGTGACAGGGCAGGGCGTGCGTTCGAGGACATGCCCCAAAGACGCCCAGGCTGCCCGCGCCCATTCCCAGCCCCCGTTTAGAAGCCCAGCGCGCGCCCGATCTGGAACACGAGCAGGGCGGCGACGTAGGCGATGACGGTCATCGACACGAACATGAACGCGGGCCACTTCCATCCCCGCGTCTCGCGTTTGACCACCGCGACCGTGGACATGCACTGGCACGCGTAGACGAAGAACACCATCAAGGCGAGCCCGCTGAGCCTCGTGTGCACGGGGTTGCCCGCTTCGTCGACGTCCTCGCGCATCGCCTGGCGAAGCTGCACCGGGTCCTCGTCATCGGCCTCCATGCCGTACGCCAGACCGAGGGTGCTGACCAGCACCTCGCGCGCGGCGAAGCTGCCCAGGATACCGATGCCCACCCGCCAGTCCTGACCGATCGGCTCGACGAGCGGCTCCATCGACTTGGCGACCCGCCCGCCGTAGCTGGCTTCGATCTTCGTCGGCCCTTCACCACCGGCGCCCGTCTCGTCGCGAGGAAACGACAGCACCGCCCAAAGCACGATCGTGAACGCCAAGATCACCGTGCCCGCGCCCTTGATGAACGCGAGCGTCTTGTCCATCACGACCGAGAGCGTGTTGCGCAGCCGCGGCACGCGATACGGCGGCAACTCGAGCACCAACGGCGGCGTGGGGCTGGCCAAGATCGTGCGCTTGTAGAGGTAGCCGATCGCCAACGCGGACACGGTCGAGAGCAGGTACATCGACAGCAGCAGCAAACCTCGGTCGACCGACGGGCTGATCCACGCGTCGTCCGGCGTCGACACGAAGAGCGCGCCGATGATGAGCGCGTAGATGGGCAGCCGCGCCGAGCAGCTCATGTACGGGATCATCAACATGGTGACGACCCGGTCTTTCCAGCTCGAGATGGTTCGCGTGCCCATGATCGCTGGAATGGCGCACGCATAGCCGCTGAGCAGCGGTATGAACGCACGCCCATGAAGCCCCAGCCGAGACATCAGCCTGTCGAGCAAGAAGGCTGCGCGGGCGAGGTAGCCCGAGTCCTCGAGCAGCCCCAAGAACAGGAACAGCATCGCGATCTGCGGGACGAAGACGAGCACGTTTCCGACACCCGCGATCAGCCCGTCGGTGAGGAGTTCGGTGAGCAGTCCCGGACCGAGCGCCTCGGTGATCGCACCGCTGAGGCCATCGAACGCGTCCTCGATCAGCCCCACCAGCGGGTCGGCCCACGAGTAGATCGAGACGAAGACCAAGGCCATGGCGGCGATGAACGCCGCGAGCCCGAGCACGGGATGCGTGAGCACGGCGTCGACGCGCTCCGAGCCCTTCATGGCGGGTGCCGACTCCAGCGCGTCGCCCAACGCGAGGGTCCGCAGTAGCCCTTCCACCCGGTCGTAGCGAGCCGCGATGATCGAGCGGGCTGCGACCCAGCACACGTCTCGGCCGATCGACGCGAGCGCGGACGACTCGGCTTCGGTGGCGCCGGTGAGCGCGACGGTGTCGGCGGCCTCGCTGCACAGGAGCCAGCGCGCGCGCGCCGGTGAGGCGCCGTGCTCCTCCAGTTTGGCCAGCGTCTCGGCCGCCACGTCGGGGTAGTCGAGGGTAGGCCCAGGCCCGGGGTCGGCCAGCGCTTCCACCAGCGCATCGACGCCAGTCCCCGTCCGGGCCACGGTCGGCACGACCCGGACGCCGAGCGCTTTCTCGAGCGCCGCCGCGTCGATGTGCAGACCTGCCTGCTTTGCAGCATCGACCATGTTGAGCGCGACCACCGTCGGCAGGCCGAGCTCGAGCACCTGCAGCGCGAAGTAGAGGTTGCGCGCGAGGTTGGTCGCGTCGAGGACCAGCACGACGGCGTCCGGCGGCGATATGCCTGGCCCACCGTGAAGGCAGCGAAACGCGACCGCCTCGTCCTCGGAGACCGGGGACAAGGAATAGGTCCCCGGCAGGTCGATGATTTGGTAGCGAGCGTCACCCCACCGCGACGCGAGCGTCCCCTCGCGCTGCTCCACCGTCATCCCCGGGTAGTTGCCCACGCTGTGGCGAGCGCCGGTGAGCTGGTTGAAGAGGCTCGTCTTCCCCACGTTGGGGTTGCCTGCGACGGCGACCCTCATTCGGACGCTTTCTGCAGTCGCACTCTGTGCGCCTCTGCCTTACGCAGTGACAGGTGGAACCCGCGGACCCGAAACTGCAGCGGATCTCCAGTCGGCGCGGCCTTGATCAGCGTGATCGACGTACCCGACACCAACCCCATCTCGAGGAGGCGCAGTGCGGTCGTGTCGGTCCCGTCGACGTCGTCGACGAGCCCAGACTCACCGACCTGCAGCGTTGCGGCGCTGAGCATCGCGCGCAGCATCCGGCGGCGCGCATAGCCGGTCAAGCGGGTTTCCCCGTACGCACGAGCCTGCGGCCTGCTCGTGCGGCGCGAACTTTCCGCGCTCACGAGCAAGGCGTACGGCGTACAATGACCTCTCCAGGCCTGCTTTGAGCACCAACGCCACTCGTGGCGTCGACGACCACGTCGGCGACAGCCATCGGAGCATCGATACGGCGACCGTCGCGTTGTCCAGCAGCGCGGACTCGATCGCCGCGGAGCCGGGCATGGCCAAGAAGATCGGGCGGCACGTCGTGCTCGAACAGATCGGACGCGGCGGGATGGGCTCCGTCTACCGCGCATACGACCCCGAGCTGCAGCGTGAGGTCGCGCTCAAACGTCTGCGCGCCAAGTCGATGGGTCTAGACGGCCGCGCCCGGTTCGAGCAGGAGGCCCGGGCCATGGCGGCGCTCTCGCACCCCAACGTCGTCGGCGTGTACGACGTCGAGGTCGTCGAGGGTTCGCAGCTCGTCCTCGTGATGGAGTACATCGACGGACCGACGCTGCGTACGTGGGTTCGACAAGCGAAGCGGCCCTGGCAAGAGGTGCTCGTGCCGTTCCTCGACGCAGCGCGTGGACTTGCCGCTGCCCACCGCGCGGGACTGCTTCACCGCGACTTCAAGCCAGCCAATGTCCTCGTCACCGACGAGCAAGCCAAGGTCACCGACTTTGGGCTCGCCAAGCGGGCGAAGGACCTCACCGGGAGCGGCACCAACTCGAGCTCGAGCAGCGCGCAGTGGGAGGACATCGACGAAGACGACCTCACGCGCGCAGGCGAGGTCATGGGGACGCCCCGGTACATGGCTCCCGAGCAGCATCACGGGCGCGAGCTGACACCAGCGGTCGACCAGTTCGCGTTCTGCGTCGCGCTGTGGGAGGCGCTGACCTCGACGGCCCCCTTCACCGGAGAAGAGCTCGCACGAAAGAAGGCCAAGGGTCCGCCCGAGTGGACGACCACCCACGGACCCCGCTGGCTCGGCGACGCGCTGCGCCGCGGCATGGAGCCCGAGCCCGAGCGGAGATGGCCCGACATGGACGCGTTGATCGCCGCGCTCTCCCGCGACCCGGCGCGCCGTCGCGCCCGGCTCCTTCAGGTGAGCAGCCTCGCGGGTCTGGTCGCCATCGCGGGGGGTGCCGCCTACGTCGCGGGCGCCGACGGACCCGGCCCGTGCAGCGGCTCGGCGCTGCAGCTCGAGCAGGAGTGGGGCACCCAAGCCCGCGCCGACGTCCGCGTCGGCATGACCTCGGTCGACGTCGTCTATGCGCAGTCCCTGTGGAAGCGCGTCGATCGCCGCCTCGACGACTACGCGCAGGCGTGGATCGCCGGACACCGCAGCGCGTGCGAGGCCACGGTCCGCAAGGAGCACTCCGCAGCTCTTCGCGACCTCCGCGTGGGCTGCCTCGATCGCGGACGTATCGCCTTTCGCGCGGTGATCGGCCAGCTCGAGAACGCCGACGTCGACGTCTTGCGCAGCGTCGACACGATGATCGACGAGCTTCCCGACCTCGCGCGGTGCGGCGACCTGGCCGCCCTACAAGAGGGCACCAATCCCCCGGCGGCAAAGGAAGCCGCCGCGGTCGCGGCCGTTCGCGACGCGCTCGAGCTGGCCAAGGTCGACCGGTTGGCGGCCCACTTCGACCAAGCCGAACGCCAGCTCGATGAAGTCGAGGCGTCCCTTCGCGCGATCGACTACCAGCCCGTCCTCGGCGCCTACCAGCTCGAGCGCGGCAAGCTGTTCGTCGCGCGGGGCCGCCCCACCCTGGCCGAGCAGGCATTTCGAGACGCGCTACGCCTCGCGGTGCAGACACGAGACTGGGACCGCACCGCCGAAGCGTCGGCCAACCTGATCCGAACGGTGGCGGGGCTCGGACGTCCGGACGAGATCCTCGTGCTGCGCGAAGTCGCCGAGTCCGCGGCCAAGGGACGTCCCGCGCTCGAAGCCGACGTCACGATGGCCATCGGCCTCGCCCTCGCCAAGGACGGACAGTTCGAACCCGGGGAGGCGCTCATGCGCCGCTCGATCCAGATCCTCTCCGAGAACACCGAGCTCGGCGACCAACGCATCGCGGCCGCGCGCAACAACCTCGCCACCGTCTTGCGACGTCGAGGCCAGCTCGACGAAGCCGAGGCCGAGTTTCGAGCCGCCATCGACCAGCTGACCCGGGCGCTAGGGCCCGATCACCCCAAGAACGCCATCGTCAGGGGCAACCTCGCTGCGGCCCTTCGCGCTCAGGGACGGCTCGAAGAGGCGGAGCGCGAGGCCCGGGCCGCCAACGACGCGCGCCTGCAGTCACTGGGCGCCGACCACCTGCTCTACGGCACGGGCAAGACGATTCTGGCCGACATCCTCGCGGACGCCCGCAAGTTCGACGAAGCCGAATCCGAGGCGAAGAAGGGCATCGAGATCATTCGAGGCGCCGTTGGCCGAGTGCACTCCAAGTCCGCCGACGCCGTCAACTCACTGGGGCGTGTGCACGTGATGCGAGGCAAGGCCGCCGAGGCCGAAAAGGCGTTCCGCGAGACGCTCGCGATCCGTCGAGAGCTCCACGGCAGCGACGCACACCCTTCCCTTGGCGGAGTGCACCTCAACATCGCGTCCACCCTCCGCCGGCAGGGCCGCCTCGAAGAAGCCGAAGAATCCTATCAGGCGGCGCAGAAGATCTGGGTCGATGCGTTTGGTCCGACGCATCCCGATGTGGCAGCGGTTCACAACAACCTCGGCGTCCTCTACCTCGACATGGAACGCTACGAGGACTCCAAGGCACAAAGTGAGCAGGCGCTGAGGATCAAGCGCGCGCTCGGCCTCGGCGTCGACACGCACGAGCTGGACACCCGGAGCAACCTCGCATCGGCCCTCGCGCAGCTGGGGCAGCTCGAAGAGGCGGAGGCGGAGCGCCGCGAGGTACTCTCCGTTCTCGAGGAGCGCCGCAGCCCCGACGACCCCTGGCTCGCGCTCAACCGCATGCAGATGGCCGAATTGCTGCTGCAGCGCGGAAAGAACGAAGAAGCCCGGGAGTTGGCGAAGAACGCCTGGACGAGCGCCCGCAAGGACGGACTGAGCTTGCTCGAGCAAGGTGAGTTCCTCATGACGCTCAGCCGGAGCACCCTGGCCGCAGGCGACAGCGACGAGGCCCGAAGGCTCGCCGAGCAGGCGCTCCAGCTGTTCGTGCAAGCGGGGGTCGACGCCGCCGGCGAAGCACAGCAGACTCGCGACTGGCTCGCCGCCCACACCGGATGAACCTCCCGATCGAGACCATTCGCGAGCCGCTGCTCGACGCGCTTCGCACTGGACGCCACTTCGTGCTGCAGGCCGAGCCTGGTGCTGGCAAGACCACCCGCGTCCCCGTGATGCTGCACGAATCCGGGCTCACCGAAGGCCGCGACATCCTCGTCGCCCAACCCCGGCGCATCGCCGCACGCATGGCCGCGCTGCGCGTCGCGTCCACGCTCGGAGAACCCGTGGGCCAGACCTGCGGATATCAGGTCCGCTTCGACAGCAAGGTCAGCGCGAAGACTCGAATCCGGTTCGTGACCGAAGGGCTGCTCCTTCGCCGCCTCCGCGACGATCCTTCCCTCGATGGCGTCTCCACCGTCATTCTCGACGAGTTTCACGAGCGCCACATCCACACCGACGTGGCGCTCGCACTGCTGCACCGGCTCGCCAAGCGCCGCGACGATCTGCGCATCGGCGTCATGTCGGCCACGCTCGCGCCAGAGCCCATCGCGGCGTTCCTCCGATGCAGGCCCCTGCACTGCGAGGGGCGCACGTTCCCGGTCGAGGTCCGCCACGCACTCAAGGCCAGCGAGCGGCCCCTCCCCGGCCAGGTGAGCGTTGCGCTGCGCGAGCTCGCGTCCGAGGGCGCCGACGGAAGCGTCTTGGTCTTCCTTCCCGGAGCCAGGGAGATCCGGGCGTGCGCGAAACACCTCGCCGGTCAGGCCGCACACTTGGGACTCGAGCTCGTCCAGCTGCACGGTGACCTCTCTGCAACAGAACAAGACCGCGCCGTCGCGGCAGGTCAGCGGCCCAAGCTCATCCTCAGCACAAACGTGGCCGAAACCTCGGTCACCATCGACCACGTCGTCGCCGTCATCGACAGCGGACTCTCCCGCAAGCCCAGCCACAACCCGTGGACGGGCATTCCCACGCTCTCGTTGGCCAAGATCTCTCGGGCCTCGGCAGAGCAGCGGGCGGGCCGTGCGGGCCGGGTTCGCGCGGGTCGATGCGTCCGCCTCTTCTCCAAGCACGACTTCGACCGGCGGCCCGCCTTCGACGCCCCCGAGCTATGCCGCCTCGATCTCGCCTCGGCGATGCTCGACCTGCGCGCTGCCGGGTTGCGTGGACCCGCCGATGTCGAGTGGTTCGAGGCACCTCCCGAGGCGGCCGTCCACGCCGCGGAGACCTTGCTCGCGAGGCTGGGCGCGGTCGACACGGCCGGCAACCTCACCGCCGCAGGGCGCTCGATGCTGCAGCACCCCGTGCACCCCAGGCTCGCCCGCGTGCTGGAGGAGGCCAAGGCGCGCAATGTCGCCGCGCTCGGCACGACGGCGGTCGCGCTGCTGTCCGAACGCAGCATCCGCCGCAGAGACGCGCGCTCGAACTCCCAGACCGCAGCGTCCGACGTGGTCGTCGAGGCGGAACATCTGCGAATGTTCGAGCGCGATGGCGCGTCGGCGGCCCACCGCCTGGGTCTCGACATCGGCGCGTGCAAGATGGTGCTGCGCGTCCGCGCCCAGCTGCGCAAGGCGCTGGGCGTGCGAGGCTCGTCGGGTCGGGCCACCCCTGCCGACGAGGACGCGCTGGGCCTCGCGCTGCTCGCAGGGTTTCCCGACCGCATCGGCAGACTGCGAGAGGCCGCGTCGGGAGGGCTCGAGCTCGTGTTTGCCGAAGGCGGCAGCGCGGCGCTCGACGAACGGTCGGCGGTTCGAGACACCGACCTCGCCGTGGCGCTCGCCGTCGAGGAGCGCAAGGGCCCTCGCGGCCAGCCCACCGTACTCATCCGCAGCGCCGCCGCCGTCGAGCTCGAGGGGCTGCTCGAGCTGTTCGTCGACGACCTCGAAGAGCACCGCGTCGTGACGTTCGACAGCGACCGTGAGCGCGTGACCGCGGTCGAAGAGGTTCGTCTGGGCGCGCTGGTGGTCGAGACGAACGCGCTGCGCGATATCCCGCCCGAGGCCGCCGACGTGCTGTTCGAGGCCGCCCGCGCTCGCGGCATCGAGGCGTTCATCGAGGACCGCGACGCTGCCAAGGCGCTCGAATCGCGCACTCGATTTGCGCATCGCCACGCCCCCGAGGTCCCGGTGCTCGATGAGGCGCGCATGCTCGAGGTCTTGCGAGCTGCGTGTGAGAGGCGCACGAGCTTCGGCCAGATCCGCAAGGCGGGGCTACTCGGGTTGGCCTTGGGAACCCTCCCTCACGACCAGCGCGCCGCGCTCGAACGCTTCGCGCCATCCCACGTCACCCTCGGCGGCGGACGTCGGCTTCGCGTCCACTACGAGCTCGACCGCGACCCGTGGGTCGAGTCGCGGCTCCAAGACTTCTTCGGCGCGTCGACCGGCCCAACCGTCGCCGACGGTCGCACGCCCCTGGTGCTGCATCTGCTCGCGCCGAACATGCGCGCGGTCCAGGTCACGACCGATCTCGCCGGGTTCTGGGAGCGACACTACCCCGACCAGCGCAAGGCGCTCATGCGACGCTATCCAAAGCACGACTGGCCCGAGAAGCCGCTCGAGGCCAAGCCCCCCGCGCCGCGGCCCCGACGACGTCGCCGCAAGTGACGCCCGATGGGTGTACGTTCCCGCGGGCATGCTCAGCCTCGCCGCGTTCGACCGGGCCTCGCTCGGTGCATGGCTCGCCGAGCGCGGTGAGTCGCCATCCCACGCGGGGCGAATGCTTCGCGCCTACTACAACGGATGCGGCCGCTTCGACCCGGATGCGATCGGCATCGCCAAGACGCTGCGCGCCCGTCTGCACGATGGCTGCTTCGGCTCGGCCACGTTCGAACGCGACCGCGTCATCTCCAGCGACGGCACGACCAAGCTCCTGGTGGGGCTGCACCGAGGAGGCGCCGTCGAGACGGTGATGATGCCTTCGTATCGTGCGGGCGAAGCGTGGTGCTGCGTCTCCTCGCAGGTGGGTTGCGCGATGGGCTGTGATTTCTGCGCCAGCACGCGCAACGGCCTCGAACGCAACCTCGAGGTCGACGAGATCGTCGAGCAGTACCTGCGCGTGGGTGCGGTCGCGGCCGAGCATGGACGGAAGATTCGGCGGCTCGTGTTCATGGGCATCGGCGAGCCGCTGCACAACGTGGACAACGTTCTCACCGCGGTCGACCACATTGCCGACCAGGGGCTGGGCAACCTCGGATGGAGCCGAATCACCGTCTCGACCGTCGGCATCGTCCAAGGCATCGAGCGCCTCGCGACCGCCCGCCACCCTCCGTGTCTCGCGCTGAGCTTGCACGCCCCCGATGACGCGACGCGGCGGACGATCGTTCCAACCGCCAAGCGCTACGACGTCGCAACCATCTTGGCGGCCGCCCGCGCGTACCAGGAAACCACCGGGCGCATCGTCACGCTGGAGTACTGCCTGCTCTCCGGGGTCAACGACAGCGACGGGCAGGCGGATCTCCTCGCCAGCCGGCTCGAGGGTTTTCGCGCCCACGTCAACATCATCCCCTACAACGCGACCGGCGCTGGCCTCTCGGGCGTCGTGTACATCCGGCCCTCGGCTCGGTCAGTGCAGCGCTTCTTGGAGCGGCTGCGGGCCCGAGGCGTCAACGCACACGCCAGAGATACCCGCGGCGACGATGTGGCCGCGGCGTGTGGGCAGCTGCGCGACGCGTCCGCCTGAGCCTCTCCGAGCGGCGACTACTGTCGGCCCGCGAGGTAGCCGTAGACTTCGGCAACCGACATCGGACGGGAATACAGATAACCCTGCCCCAGCGAGCACCCCAGCCACCGCAAGACGTTCGCCTGAAGCGGATTCTCGATGCCCTCGCCGAGCGTGCGAAGGCCGAGCGCCTTTGCAGCGGTCACGATGTGGCGGATTCGGCCCGAGGTCATCTCGGTGCCGTCGATGCGTGAGACGAACCGGCGGTCGATCTTGAAGCCGTCGAGCGGAAAGCCGCGCAGGTCGTCGATGGTGCACTCGCTCAGGCCGTAGTCTTCGACCCACACCTTCGTGCCGCTGGCCACGAGCCCCGAGACCAGCGCCCGAGCCTCCTCGTTGTGTTCGGAGATCGTCCCAGCCTCGATCTCGAACCGAACCGAAGAGGCGTCGAGCCCGGTCGTCATCAGCAACGAACGGACGCGTTCGACGAACAGAGGATCGAGGACCTGAGGCGCCGAGAGGTTGAGCGAAATCGCCAGGTCCTCGGCGCCGTCGAGCTCCTGCTGCCAGTCGGCCATCTGCCGCATCGCCTCCTCCACGCACCAGTAGCCAATGGGCACGATGAGGTTGGTGTCGTTGGCAGCGTTGATGAACTCGGACGCGGGGCGTTCCTGGCCATCGGGATGTCTCCAGCGGATCAGCGCCTCGAACCCCATCGGCGCTTGGGTGCCGATGTCGACGATCGGCTGATAGGTGATCGAAAACTCCTCGTGGCGCAACGCGTGCGCGAGGTCGGACGCGAGGACCTCCATCGTCGGAGCCTTGGCGCGCTCGTCGTCGTCGTAGAGCTCGACGCGAGGCGTGCGAGGCACGATCGTCTGCGACTTTGCCCGGGCAATCGCAGCGTCGACGTTTGCATCCAAGCCGCGACCGCGCGCGAACCCGAACCCGAGATCGAGGTGCAGACGATCGTCTTCGAGCTCGTAGGGCCGCTGGATCTCCTTGCGCACGGCCTCTCCCGAGGTCAGGTCCTCGCCCTCGTCGAAGCCGCGGAACAACACGACGTACCCGGTGGCGTCGACGGCGGCCGCGACGTAGTCGTTCGCCACGTGGGCGAGTCGTCGGCCCACGCGAGTGCGCAGCGCGGCGACGTCGGATGCTTCCAGGTGGTACGACTCGCGGATCTCTCGCGTGTCGATGTACAGCAGAGAATAGCGGAACCCCGGGTCGAAGTCGGAGCGCTCGATCGCCGCGGCGATGCGGCGGCGGAGCGCGAGCGTCGTGAACAGGCCCGTGTCCGGGTCGAGGACTGAGGCCGTGTCTGAGGTTTGAAGGCGGGAGATCGCACGGTGGGATTCGACGCAGCCCAACAGCGCGACCCGCAGCGCCGTCGGTGACAGCTCGTCGAACGCGAGGCTCTCGGCCGCGCCGAACTCACGCTGTCTGAGGCGTTCCCCGGCAGCGTCGGCGATCGGGAGCTCGCGCACCGTGACCAGCGGCACCAGGAGCTCGCGCTCGACGATCGTTCGCTGCACGCTTCGCCCGACGTAGTCATCGAAGGCGACGACGACGTCGACGCCGCCCTCTTCGAGTCGCGCGAGCGCTTCGGTCGAATGCGGCTGCAGCTCCCCACGGATGCCGAACGCGCTCAGCTGTCGGAGCATGCCCTGGAGCTCGGTCGCGTGCGCCGACGAGCCGCCCACCACGAGCGCGACGCAGCCTTCTTCCGGCCGAACTACCGTCGATGCACCGAGGTCCGCCGGGTTGGCAGTGAGGGTTCGTGCGGGTAGTTGCAGCGCAGCAGACACGTTCAGCGAGGCTTCGACCGCGAGGCACCTGGTCTTGAGGCCCTGCGCACGATCGGGACGCGATGCGGCCAAAGCGTCCGGCTACGCGCCCCAGCCGCCATCCACGTCGATCGTCTGCCCCGTGATGTACCGCGCGTCAGCCGACAGCAGGAAGCGGATCGCGCCCGCAACGTCGGCGGCGTCCCCGACCCTTCGCAACGGGACCGACCGCGCGTAGGCGTCGAAGCCAACGTCGCCCACGTCGGCAGTCATGTCGGTGCGCAGCAGACCTGGCGCCACCGCGTTGACCCGGACACCCTGCGGCCCCAGCTCGTGGCACAACCCCCGCACGGCCGCCTCGATTCCCCCTTTTGCGGCCGAGTACGCCACCTTCCCCGGCAACCCGTGGCGCGCCAGGTTGGAGCTCGTGAAGACGATGGAAGCCGACGGCGCGAGCAGTCCCCGCTGCAAGAGGCCGCGAAGCAGAAGCAGCGGTGACTCGAGATCCGCCCGCAGCTGAAGCACGAGGGGGTCGTCGGCGGCGTCTCCTTCTTCGAACCCGCGCCGCATCGCGACCCCCGCGTTGAGCACCACGGACGCGAAGGGTTCGACCTCTTCCTCGACGTGTGCAAGCAGGCTCGCCACCGCGCTCGCGTCGTCGAGGTTGGCCCGCAGCAGCGTGAGCCGGCCGCCGTCGTGCGACGCAGCGAGTTCGCGACTGGATGCAGACTCGCTGCGGTGCACCCCCACCACCGCGTGTCCGTCGGCGAGCAGGCGTTCGACGACCGCCCGTCCGATGCCGCGAGAGGCTCCGGTCACGAACGCGGTCAAGCCGACACCTCGATCTCGTCGGCCGGGATGAACGGCGGCGTGTCGCAGCAGAACACGGTCGCCCGCGCATCGCCGCGGTTTTCGTAGCCGTGAACGACACCGCGCGACCACGCTCTCGCCTCGCGCAGTGGCAACTGCGCACCGTCCCACCAGAGGTCACCCCGTACGACCCACTCGAGCTCCCGCATCTGCTGGTGTTGGTGTGCTGGGATGCAGCGCCCCTCGTCGATGTGGAGCAAGTACAGCCCCGCTTCCTGGGTCTCGAGCAGGATCTCCGCCTGCCCGAAGCGGGTGTCCTCGAAGCGTCGCGGGTAGTCCGACTGCGTGCGCCGGACGCCCACCATTGCCGCCTCGGCCAGCCCGGTCAGCGCTCGCGGTTTGCGGAGACGAAGCCCGACGGTGAGAAGCTCGGGATGCAGGCCGAGCAGCATGGCGCAGATCTCCTCCGCTGCGCCCTCGAGGAGGCGGTAGCGCCGGAACTGCAGCAGATCGCGCACTGCGGCGGCGACGTGGGAGTAGTCGCAGGTGTCCCCGATTCGGCCGGTGTGTCCGGGACGGCGCAGGTCCAGCCCGAGGTCCACATCGATGTTCAGCGGCTGCGCGTCGTCGCGCTCGTGCGCGTGTACGCCGATGATGCAATCGACCTGGAGCCCGCAGATCGCGATCGTATCGGTCACCTGCGCAACTCTACCCTCCAAACCGCGAAAACGCTCCTCCGGCAGTTTCGGCAGCCTCTATGCGGGAGTTTGCGTATCCCCCACCTGTGCTACACCGAGGATTCGGCATCGTACTTTACGCCGACCTGAATCCCCTCCATCATCCTGCGTCCAAGCGACGGTACACCGTTCGCTCGGCTCACGGTTCACGCGGAGACTGACATGCTTCTGAAAAAACTATCCCTGGTCACCCTTGCTTGCCTCTTTGCTTCCGGCTGCATCATCAACAGTGATGGCACCGACGACGACGGTGGCGGCGAGACCGAGTCCACGGTCAGCGCCAGCGCCAGCGCCAGCGCCAGCGCGACTGCGACCGAGACGGCGACCGAAACCGCCACCGAAACCGCCACCGAGACCGCCACGGCCACCGATACCGACGGCACCACGGGCGGAGGCACCGGCGACACCACCGGCGGCGGAGTGGGCCAGTGCGGATGGGGCGAGATCCCCGGCAACGACCGGATCCCCTTCGGCTACCAGTGCGGTGGCGACGGCGAAGACCCCGACGGCACCTACCCGCAGATGTGCTCGCCGAACTCGACCCTCGAGGAAGGCCTCGACTGCAAGACCGCGAACCTGCTCGGCCAAGGCTGCTGCGACGCCGACGGCAACGTCTGGTTCTGCGCCGACGCGGGTGACGGGCCCATCGTCTTCACCGAAGAGTGCGACCCGGGCGACACCACCGCGACCGACACGGACACGACGGACACGGACACCGACACGACGGACACGGACACCGACACCGACGCGACGGATACCGACACCGACACCGACGCGACCGACACCGATCCGACCACGGGCAAGTAAGCCTCCGTCCACACGAAGCCCCGCTCTGGCACTCCTGCCAGGCGGGGCTTTTTCATTGGTGCGCCGCGCGGGACGAATCACTCGTGAACGACGACGGTCGTTCCCGGGCTACCGTCGTGCGCGTGCACGCCATGCCAGCCCTCGGGCAGCACCGGCGAGGACCAGTCGAAGAGCCACTTGGCGTCGGCCGGGCCGAGGTTCACGCACCCGTGGCTGCGCACGCGTCCGAACCCGTCGTGCCAGAACGCGCCGTGCAGGGCGATGCTGTCGTTGAAGTACATCGTCCACGGCACATCTTGGATCGAGTAGTTGCCGTCGGTGTCCGACTGCCCGTCCATCGTGGTCGAGACATGCTTGCTGCGGATGCGCCAGCGGCCGGTCGGCGTCTCGAACGATTCTTCCTTGGTGCCCTTCTTGCCCGTCGACACCAGCGTGATGAACGTCGGCTCGGTGCCCTGGTAGGCGACCAGCATCTGCTTGCCCAGGTTGACGTCAATCCACCGGTCGTAGGGCTCGAGGCCCTCGGGCAGGGGCTGTGGCTCGGCGAACCGAATCACGCCCTTGCGAATGAGTCCGCCGTCGGTGGTGAGCATGTAGGCCTTGCCCGCGTGCTCGACCTCCTCCTGCAGGTCGACGAACGTCTTGTTGGGCAGCGTCTCCTTGGCCACGAGCACGCCGTCCTCGTTGAACTCGTACCGCTTGGCGCCCTTGGGCGTCATGACGAAACCCATCGGGAAGCTCGTACCATCGGGCAGCACGCGTCCCTCGAAGTTCTTGGCCTTGTAGAGGTAGGCGGCGCTCGCCTCGACGAAGCCGCCGCGACCTGTCTTCCAGTAGTTGATGCCGTCGACCTCGACCTTCTCGCCGATCGCGAGGAAGAAGCCCCGCTCGAGCCACGGCGTTTCGCGGCTCAGCGGCAGCGCGACCTCGGGCTCCGGCGGCGGCGGTGGCGGCTCGGGTTCGGCGACGACCGGCTCGGCTGGCGCTGCGGCGGGCGTCGTCCCATCGGGCCCTGGGAGCGCGGCCAGCCCTGCCTTCGGCGTGTCGGGCGTGGGCGGTTCGGGTTTGGCCTCGGGCTTCGGTGACGCCTTGGGCACGTCTTCACCTTTGCGTGCCCGCTCTCGCTCAGCCCGAATCTTCTCCGCCGCCTCGCGCTCCTTCGCCGTGGGGGGTCGCCAGTACATGGGCGTGTTCCACTGCTTGACGAACGCGTACTCATAGGGGAACGCGGAGTCCTCGTCCGGCGCGGTCGCGGGCGTGTTCAATCGCGGCGCGCGCTTGCCATCGACCACCAGGCCGCGCCCCACACACGCGTATCCGCCCTGGGGGAGCTGGTGCCACGACCCGCGGCACCCCTTTCCCGCCACTTTGGGAGACACCATCATGCGGGCACCGACACGCAGATAGCCAAGCGAGGCCGCGCTGGTGTCGGGTCGGTCGTAGACGGTCACGACCTCGTAGCCAGCGAGGCCGTGCACGGTGAGAGATGCTTCGTCGGGCACGCCGTCGCTCGGTGCGATCGCGCCGTAGCCGGGGGGAGGCACGGGAAGGTGCTCGGGCGCCTCGGGGGTCAGTGCGACGAGGGGCTCGGGCTGCGGAGGTGCTGCCGGCGGGAGGGCGCGGTTGCGCGTCGCCTCGACCACGCGAGAGGGCGGAGCGATTCGAGGCGGGGGCTCGACCATCCCTGCGACACCGTCTTCGGGTTGAGGCATGCCCGTCGTCGGCGCCTCGGCTTGGCCGTGCCGATCGCACCCACCGAGCAACAGGAGGACGGCGAGGACTTGCGCGTGCCGCATGCTCTCGGGCCTAGCAAGCCCCAGAGGCCGAACGCGAATTCTCGACGAATCAGGCGTCCGCGGAGCCCGCCACGTTGGCGAACCAGTTGTCGACGGTAGGCTCGATTCCTGCCGCGTCGAGGCGATCGATGGCCTCTTTCATCTCTTCGATCTTCTGTTCGTCACGGTCGAGCAGCACGAACACGGGGTAGCTGTCGGTCTTGGGATACCAACGTTTGCGCAGTGCGTTGAACTCGTTCATGCGCGAGGCGCCCATCCAGTCTTCCTCCTTGAGCTCGAGGATGCGGAAGGCGCCGATCTTGGAGGATGGGTGTGTGTTGCCCAGCTCGAGCTCGAGGCGGCGGCATGGCTCGCACCAGTCGGCGGAGAACAGCACGGCGATCTGCTTGCCATCGTCGTTGGCACGCTCGGCCATCCGCGCGAACATCTGCTCGAGAGTCTCGCCATCGCGGGGCCGTAGCCGGCGAATGTCGTAGCCGACCTCGTCGGACACCTTGGCGCGGGCAGCGGGAGGGGCCGAAGCGGGCGCCGGCTCGTCCTCGCCAGGACAGGCGACGAGCAGCAAGCAGGTGGCGACAACCCAGGGCGTGCGCATGGCGACGGTTAAACGTCGGGCACGGCGCCCGGGTCAAGCTCGCCCGCGAGATCCTCGCCAACCATGCGCCGCACGTCGGCGGGCGCGTGGCCCGCGGCGAACAGACAGTAGAGCTTGGTCAGCGCCGCTTCGGGCGTCATGTCGACGCCGCTGACGACCCCCGCGTGGGCGAGCGCGCGCGAGCTTGCGTAGGTGGCTTGGTCGACGACGCCGCCGTGGCACTGGCTCACGTTGACGACGACGGTGGGCCTCGCAGCGGAGGTGGCGTTGGCGATCGACTCGAGCAGGTCGCGATCGCGATGGGGAAACGTGCCTGCGCCGTAGGTCTCGAGCACGACGCCATCGGCGCCCTCGAGCACCGTGTCGAGCAGGGTCTTGCTCAGCCCCGGGAAGACCCGCAGCGCCACCACGTGCGGCCGAGCGCTGAAGCTCAGCGAGATCGGCAGCCCTCTCCCGCCGGGGCGCACGAGGTGCTCGGCCACGCTGATGCGCGCGCCGACCGTGGCCAGGGGCGCGAGGTTGCCCGAGTCGAACGCGACAAAGTCCGTGTTGTGGACCTTTTGCGAGCGGTTGCCGCGAAGCAGGCGGCTCGCAAAGTAGATGCACACCTCGGGGATCCGGGTCGTCCCCGCCAAGATGATTGACGTGACGATGTGCTCCCGTCCGTCGGTGCGCACGTGCTCGAGGCTCAGCTGCGCTCCGGTGAGGATGACCGGCTTGCGCAGCCCCGCGAGCAAGAAGCTCAGCGCGGAGGCGGTGTGCGTCATCGTGTCGGTGCCGTGCAGGACGACGAAGCCGTCGAACTCGGCGTCGCGCGCCACGATGGCCTTGGCGATCCGGAGCCAGTCCTGCGGCGCCATGTCAGCACTGTCGAGCAGCGGCTCGAGCACCTCGACGTGGTGCCGCGGCACGTCGGCGCGTCGCAGCTCGGGCATGGACGCGAGGTATCGCTCGAGCACGTCGCGCTGAGGCACCAGACCGTCGGGCGAGTCGGCCATGCCGATCGTTCCACCGACGTGGAGGACGCAGACCCGGGACATGGGGCGAAGGTATCAGGCAGCCGGTATCCTCCCAACGTGCGACCGTTCTCGTCCGTCCTCCTCGCGTTCGCAGCAGGAGCCTGCACCACGGCTGCCGTGCAATCCGCTGCTGCGCCCGAGCCCACACCCGCCGAGGCGGAGCCCTGGATGCCCGCGATCAGCCCGGTCATCACCAAGGCCGAGGACGCGCAGCGCCGCCACCCTCCGGGAGCGGACGACGTCGCGGTGACGATCCTCGCGCGGGGAGAGCAGGCATTCCTCGCGCGACTCGAGATGCCCGCCGGCGGTTCGGTCCCCCTGCACCGCGACGCGACCGAGGAGTACATTCACGTCCTCGAGGGCGGCGGAACGATCACCGTCGACGGCGTCGACCACGAGGTCGGGCCAGGCGACACGGTGTACATGGCCGCGAACGCTGAGGTCACGTTCCAGGGCGCGGATGCCCCGCTCGTCGCCCTTCAAGTCTTCGCCGGGCCAGAACCTGCCGCGAAGTACGGCCGCTGGACGAGCGAGTGAGTCAGCGCCGCCCCGACGCCGACTCCCAGCGCGGGTTGTCGGGCGGCGGGGGGAGGTCGATGGCTTCGGGCGCCGTCGCAGGCTTGGGCGGAAGCGGAAGGTCGTCGTCGGTGGGAACGGGCACGCCCGCGAGCGCGCCGCGCGGGGCGATCTCGTCGTAGCCGCCGAGCACGTTGAGGCCCGCCCTTCGCAGCGCGCGAAGCGTTTGGTGCTCGAGCCGCGCGGCCTCGTCGGCACCGTCGCGATAGAGGCCCACCATGCCCAGCACGGCATGCTGCAGCGGGGTCGCGAGGTCGAACCAGTCTCGCTTCTTGTACTGCGTCATGTGAGCGAGCGCGACGGCCCCGTGACGCGTGTTGAGCACCACGTCCCAGTGCATGCGATGGTCGCGGTAGTCGGGATCGAGGTCGGTGATGTTCCACCCCTCGAGGAAGAACTCCTCGACCCCGGCGGGCTGATACCCCACGCGGATCTGAACGCCTCGAACATCTCGCAGCTTGATGAACGAGCGCGCGCCGTCGGGGCGCTCGAGGTGGACCTTGCCCGCCGGGCCATCGAAGACGTACGTGCCCAGCTGCGTGCGCAAGGTGACGACCTCTCCCTGCTCGCTCACCTCGAACCGGCGGCCCTTGACGCGGCTTCGAAACGCCCGAAAGCCGAGACTCGCAGTGGCTGCGCCCACCGCAGCGAGAATGAAGCCCACCGCCACGGCGCGATCATACCGCTGCACCAGCCCCTTTGTTCCCGCTGCGCGAAAGGAAGTACGCTCTCGGGGATGTTCCTCGTATCCGGGACGAAGCGCAGCGGGACGTCCATGTGGATGCAGGTGCTGCGGAGCGCCGGCGTCCCGGTCTTGGGTTCGGCGTTTCCGCGGAATTGGGCCAAGTCCTCGCTCAAGGACGCCAACCCCGATGGGTTCTACGAGAGCATCCTTCGGCAGGGGATCTACTTTCGCACCAACCCGCACCCCACCACCGGGGCGTACTTCATGCCCGCCGATGTCGAGGGCTACGCGGTCAAGGTGTTCGTCCCCGGTGTGGTCCGCAGCGAACGCGCCTTCATCGACCTCGTCGTGGCCAACGTTCGCAAGTGGCGAGAGTACGAGGCTTCGATCAATCGCCTCTATGCGCTCGAAGCCCGTGACCGCGAGGCGAGTTCGCCCGACGCCCCCTCGCCCTTCCGTTTCCCGCCGGCGTACGAGTGGTGGATGGAGAACTTCGCGCTCATGCGAGACATCAGCCTCCGGGGCTACCCCTACCAGCTTCAGACCTACGACGAGGTGCTCGACGAGCCCGAGCGCGTCATCCCCGAGGTGCTCGGCCGCATGGGCCTCGCCGAGGCCGACGTCGACGCGGCCATCGCCGCGGTCAAGCCCGACAACCGCACCCAGGACGAGGACGTCGCGCCGCTCGAGACCGAGAGCGTGCCCGATGACCTCGCGCAGATGTTCGATGAGCTCTACGAGGTCGTCCGCGATCGACGCCCGGTAGCCGGGGCGTTTCTCCAGCGCCTCAACGCCACCAACCGGCGCCTGCTGCCCAAGCTCGCGGAGCTGCAGACCAAGGTCGTGCAGTCGATGTCGAACAACCAGCGCCACAGTGGCCGAAAACCGCAGCCAATGGGTATTGAAGGGCTCCCGTCCTCGTAGGGGGCTCCCTCCGCGCCGCGCGCCCCCAGCCGCAGCCGGCCTGCTACGATAGCCGACAGCGCTCATGGAAGACGCCGTCATCGCCCGCGCCAATGACCTCACGGGCATCGTGCTCGGAGGCCGCTATGAAGTGCTGGGCAAGCTCGGCGTGGGAGGCATGGCGTCGGTGTACGAAGGTCGCCGCGTGGGCCTGCACAACCGCGTCGCCATCAAGGTGCTGCGCGCCGACCTGTGCGAAGACCCGTCCAACGTCAAGCGCTTCATCCGTGAAGCACGGGCCTCGTCGGTCATCGAGCACGAGAACATCGTCGACATCGTCGACTTCGGGCCAACCGATAGCCTCCCGGTCTACTTCGTCATGGAGTTCCTCGAGGGCGTCGACCTTCGACAAGAGATCAAGGCGAACGGGCGGATGAACTGGGACCGCGCCCGGCGAATCCTCCTGCAGGTCGTCGGGGCGCTCGGAGCTGCCCACCGCAAGGCGATCGTGCACCGCGACGTCAAGCCGGCCAACATCTTCCTCATCCGGCGACAGAACGGGGAAGAGGTCGCCAAGGTCCTCGACTTCGGCATCGCCAAGGTGATCGAGGAGACGATGGGCGGGCTGACTCGCGGCCAAACGATGACCAACGGCCTGCTCGGCACGGTCGCATACATGGCTCCCGAGCAAGCGCGCGGCGGCACCATCGACGCGCGCACCGACGTCTACGCGGTCGGGTGTGTCGCGTACCAGGTGCTCACTGGACAGGCGCCATTTCGCGGGAACAACCCCTACGTCGTGCTCGAGCAGCACGTCTCCGAGCCTCCCAAACCGCCCACACAGCTCGCGCCCGACCTCCCGCCCGAGGCGGAGGCGATCATCCTGCGCTGCCTCGCAAAGTCTCCCGAGGACAGGTTCCAGTCGATGGGCGAGCTGGCGGAGGTGCTGGCAAACGGCACCACGCTCGAGTACGGGGCCGAGGGCGCGGCAAAGTCCGCGGGCTGGAACACGCCTCATCCCGCTGCGCTCGAGGCCGGAGTGGGCACACCGCGACAATACGAGACCGAGGCGCTCGGCAGCGGCTCGAGCCATCGCTCGCAAGGCGTCGCGTCGGCCTCGTACCCCATCGCCACGACCAGCAAGACCACGCCCGTCCCCGGCGAGACCATTCCCCTTCCGCCTGCGCCCGCGTCATCCCCGTCTGTGCCCGTCCCGGCGCAGCCCCAGCCGCAAAGCCGCGCGATGCTGCCGCTGCTCTTGGGGCTCGGTATCGGGCTCGGTCTGCTGCTCTCCTTCGGCATCGTGCTGTTCGTGCTCGAGCCGAAGGATGAACGGGAGGGCGTCGCCCCTGCGGCAGCGGTGCAAACCGACGACGATTCCGGAACGGCACGACCCACGCCGCAGTCTCAGGCGCAACCTACGAGCCCAGAGCCAGAGCCAGAGCCAGAGCCAGAGCCAGAGCCAGGGCCAGATCCAAAGCCGGAGCCGCAGCCAGAGGTGGTGGTCGCCGAGCCCAAGCCCGAGACACCACAGCCGCAGGACGTCGAGCCGCCTCAGGCTGACAAGCCGAGGAAGCCGGGTCGTGCCAAACGCCCCCGGTCCCGCACGCGCCCGAAGGCCGCGACCGAAGAGCCAGCGCAACCTTCACCCGCCGAGCCTCCGCCGAAGTCGAACAAAGAGCCCGAAGAGGCCCTGCACCCCGACCTTCGCAACCCCTACGGCTGACGCTCCCAGCGACGCGCTTCGATCGAGTCGAGGGCGAAGTCCGCCGCGATCGCGATCTCGATGTCGATGCGATCCTGAATCTTCAGCGCGCCCGCGAGCCCCTTGTAGGGCTTGATGCCCCACCGCGTCGGTTCGATCGTCACTTGCGCGACCAGTCGATCACCCATCGGCAAGACGCGGATGGTGTCGAGGGCGCGGCGCCGACCGAGAAGCGTGAGGGAGCCTCGCAGCTCTCCGGTGTCGCCTCGCGGCTCCAGGCTCGCCTCGAAGACGGCCTCGGGATACTTCGCGGTCTGGAGGATCTCGCCGTGGACCGTGTTCTCGATCTTCGCCATGTCCTTTGGCGACAGGCCCTTCGGATCGAAGTCATCCCCCTTCATCGCCCCGTCCACGCGGATGGAGCCAGTGCGAAACCGGCCCACGACGGTCCCGGTCTCGAGCGTCATCTCGAACGACTGCACGCTCAAGCGAAGGTCATGCCCCAAGCGGGACAGCAGACCTTCTTTGAAGACGAACAGTCGCAGGCACGGCAGCTCGCTCATCGTCTGGACATCATCGGACAGAGCTGGCGAGTCCCGGAGAAAAAAGCTCGCTCAGTCGCCCGATTCCAGCGCCATGAGCCACCGACCGACCTTAATCGAGACGCTTTTGCGCGGCGTCGTCACAACCAGAGACGAGACTGCCGCGCAGGGGTTCAGGTGGTCGGCTGGAGGAGGGGCAGCCTCGGTGCTCCGTGACAGCGCGAGCCGACGACCAGGGGGCGCGTTCGCGAGCGTGAAGGCCCCGACCAGCTCGACGCCAGCCTTCAGCTCGACGACCACCCACGACACCTCACCGTGTCGCTCGAGCATCGCGATCGCCTCGAAGAGCGAGGCTGGAACCGTCTGTGGGCCCGACGAGATCAGGTGAACCTCGGCGCCCTGCCAACGCTCACCGAGCTCGGTCGCGACCTGCTCTGGCGAGCACGAGGACCCCGACGCGGTGCCGACCACGAGCGGACTGACCGCACTGGGTCGGCGGACCTCTTCGAGGACGGCGGCGCAGCAGCGCGAGAACCGGGAGAGACGCGCCAACCCGTCCTCCGCCGATAGGGCGCCTCGCTCGGGCGTCCACAGGCGGTGGGCTCGAACGAACGCCTTCACGCGCGTGCCTCCACGACCCACCGCGCCTTGGCCATCACCACGCTGACCCGGTCGGGCTCGACACCTCCGGCACAGGCGACGCCGTGCTCGATCGCGAAGGCTGCGACGACCAGCGCGCGAAGCCCCTCGCCCGAGCCGGCTTCGAGCAGCAGGTCGGGCGCGCCGCTCGATGCTCTGCACAGCTGCAGCCTTGCGTTGCCCGTACGCTCCAGCAGCAACGCGCACGTCCACCCGCCAGCCTCGACGCGGCACACGACAGCGTCGGCGACGTCGAGGTCGATGAGGGACCAGCCGGACTCGACGATGTCACTGCGTGCACTCGGTCCCAGCTTCGCGTAGCTGGGTCCGGGCAGCTCCGCGGGCGTGGCCCACCCCTGCGACGCAGTCACGGCAGCGAGCCTCGATGCACCCCACCGCGCGCTCGCCTCGGCCAACGCTTGGTCCATCGGGCGCGAGGAGGTCGCTGGGGCCCCGAACGCGGCGTGCAACGACGTCGCCCAGGGCGGATGGGTTCCGGGGTCGTACGCCCAACCCGTGATCGGACGCGCGCCCATCGGCGCTCAGCCCCGCCGCCGGCTCGACCGCTTGGTCGTCTTCTTCTTGGAGGCCGTCTTCTTCGCGGCGGGCTTCTTCTTCGCCGCCGTCTTCTTCGCCGCGGGCTTCTTCTTCGCCGCGGGCTTCTTCTTCGCCGCGGGCTTCTTCTTCGCCGCGGGCTTCTTCGCCGCCGCGGGCTTCTTCTGCGCCGCGGGCTTCTTCGCGGCGGGCTTCTTCTGCGCGGCCGTCTTCTTCTTCGCCGCCGTCTTCTTCGCCGCGGGCTTCTTCTTCGCCGCGGGCTTCTTC
>JANSYI010000091.1 GCA_024742475.1 bacterium
TGATGATGTGACCGCCCCCCGACGGCATCTATGTGCCAAGGTGGGTCTGCGATGATCCACAAAGGAGGACGGTCATGTCGGAGATTATCACGGTCGGGCTCGATCTGGCGAAGAATGTGTTTCAGGCGCATGGCGCTGACGTCTCGGGGCGAGCAGTTCTGCGCAAGAAGCTGAGACGGGATCAGGTGCTGGAATTTTTTGGACAGCTTCCGGCCTGCGTTGTGGCGATGGAAGCCTGCGGCGGCGCCCACTTCTGGGGCCGCGAGATCGGGAAGCTCGGCCATGAGGTGAGGTTGATCCCGCCCGCCTATGTCAAGCCGTTCGTCAAGCGGCAGAAGAACGACGCAGCCGATGCCGAGGCGATCTGCGAGGCTGCCCAGCGTCCCACGATGCGGTTCGTGCCTGTGAAGAGTGAAGAGACACAGGGGGCTGCGATGGTCTTCCGGATCCGCGAGCTGCTGATCCGGCAGCGCACGCAGATAATCAACGCGCTGCGCGGCCATCTGGGCGAGTTCGGGCATATCGTGCCGCAAGGCGCAGCCAACGCCGCGCGACTGATCTCCATCGTGGAGGATCCGGACAGTGGATTGCCCGCCGATGCCACCGCGACCTTGAAGGTTCTGGTCAGTGCCCTCACCCATGTGGAGACGGAGATCAGCAAGCTTGATGCCGAGATCGCCCGGCGTGCCAAAGAGAACGACGTTGCGCGCCGGTTGATGACGGTGCCCGGCATAGGTCCCTTGATCGCCACGGCCATCGCCGTCTTGGCTCCGCCGCCGGAGACATTCCGCAAAGCGCGTGATTTCGCCGCGTGGCTCGGCCTGACGCCGCGACAACATTCCACCGGCGGCAAACAACGGCTCGGGGCTACGACGAAGATGGGCGAGCGATCTCTCAGACGGCTACTGATCATTGGAGCCAACAGCGTCATCATTAAACGGCATGTCCATGCTGCGGCCCAGCCCGGCACTTGGCTGGGAGAGATGCTCAAGCGTAAGCCACCGATGCTGGTTCGAGTGGCCCTGGCGAACAAGATGGCGCGGATCGTCTGGGCCTTGATGGCGAAGGGCGGCGTCTACCAGTCTCCGGCCGCGGCGGCGTAAGTCGGTCGTCGGTCGCGAGGACGTCGGAGCGAAAGAGGGCAAGGAGAAGTTTGGCGCAACGGTCGTGAGACGGGATCGGGAGAACCAGGGTGCAACAGAGTGCCTTCGAGCACGCGGCTTTGATCTGGACCCGACCTGCGAACACCATACGGGCCCGCGGCATCTACATGGCCGCAACAGAGGCCGGACACATGTCAGCACTCGATGACGCGCCAGAACCAGCTCTAAAAAATCCCTCTTGCGCATGGGGCGGTTACACATGTTGCA
>JANSYI010000055.1 GCA_024742475.1 bacterium
CCTCTCGGGTCCGTTCCTGCCGACGGGATGCAAAGCGTTACCGCCTTGCGAATCCCACACGCTTCTGACGTTCGCCTCCAAAGAGGCTCTTCGTCAGACGGTTCGTCCTTATTCTCCTATCCAGTTTTCAGGGAGCGTCCCTGGCTGAGGCGCGCTCACCGTTCAGTTTGAAGCTGAGTCGGTGTGGGCCGGTGTGGCCCCTGCGGTGCGCCGCCGTTGGGAGTCGGGGGTTTACTCGGGACGGCCGAGTGGGTCAAGAGAAAAGCGAAAGTTTTTTCCGCCCCGCGATCGCCGCGGCCGCCACGACGTAAAACCCGAATGATCCCGGCAGGTTCAAATTTCCGACGATCGCGCTAGTCGGTGATGTCCAGGCGCTTGGCGGCGATCCTGGTTTGCTCGTTTTCGATGGTCAGGCTCTCGCCTTCCATCCTGATTCGATCGGACGTGACCGACGTCTCGCCTTTCACCTTGATCTCGAGCTTGCCGCCGCTGATCTCGATGCCACTCGAGGTCAAGGAGATCTCAGTGTCGCCGCACCGAAAGACGATTCCATCGGGTGCATCCACGACCACCTTGCCGTTCTCCAGCGTGGTCGTCGCTCCCGCCCCTCCTTTGAGCTCGATCGCTTGGCTCTCCAGGCTCACCCGCGCGGGACGGGTGTGCAGCACGCTATCGCCGGAGCTGATCTCCACCGCTTGCGGAGCGGTCAGCAGCGTCCGCGGCTCGAGCGTCAGGGCCGTCTCTCCCGAGGCGGCGCCCATCCCCCCGCCAGAGGAGGGCGTGGAGCTGAACCCGATACTCGGCGAGTTCACGAAGAAGGTCGGGGCGTTGAACAGCATCTTGCCGCCCGACGTCGACGTCATGCCTCCGCCGGTCACGAGCCCCCCGCTGCCTTGAAAGTTGAACGTGCCCTCCTTCGCGGTGACGGTGTAGTTGCCCGTCACCGTCGTGGTGGAGTCGGCGCCGACCTTCTGCTCGTACTCGGCCCCGACCTCTTCGCTCAGCTTGCCTTCGACCTTCTGCGTCGCCTCCCCCTTCACCCAGTGGTCGGCGTTGCGCGTCACGTCGCAGCGGTAGTCCCGCGGCGCGTTGAGGTAGAGGAGCTCGGACCCCTCGGCGACGTTCATCGCGAACATCGTCCGCGCGTTCGCCGAGGGCCTGCTGCCGGCGATGCTCGAGTAGCTCCACCCCAGCCACGACGCGCTCGATGGGAGCTGGGTCCCCGCGCCGGACTTGGCCTCGGACTTCATGTGCCCAGGAGTGTCGGATGGACCGATGTGCAGTGGGCTCTGCTTGGCGTCGTATTGGCAGCCGATGATCACCGGGTTCTCGCGGCTCCCTTCGAGGAACGCGACGATCACGACGTCGCCCTTGCGCGGGATCCACTGCGTCCCGCCGTAGGCACCCGCCATCGGCTGCATCACGGGCGCGCGGGTCTGAGGTTCGTCCTTGCCCTCCGTGTCCCAGACGAACTTGATCTTGCACCACAGGCGCCCGTCGACATCGACCGCCGCGCCGCTGCTGGCGATTCGCGCGAGCGTGAGCCCCTGGTACTCCTTGGGCGGGCGCTCCATGGGCGCGCGAATGGTGATCGCATCGCCCGAGGGAGATCGCGTGGGCGTTGCGGTGGTCTTCGCCATGTACCCGCCGTCCTTCCGCTCGAACGACATCGACGTGACCACCGCGTCCACGGGAGATCCCTCGTCTTCGAGCGGCATGGTCCGCCCTGCGAGTCCGCCCAAGATGCTGGTGTCGAACTCGAAACCGTTCTGCGCGGTGGCCGAGCGGTCCGCAAAGAGCTCGGCGCTCGCCTTGTACGTGGCATCGGGGCTCTCCCCTTCGGCGTGGCGGACGGCCGTCCAGCGCAGCTCCTTGGCTTGCGCCGGGAGACTGGAGTCGGACATTCCGAACTGGCCGATGTTCAGGTTGGGGCTCTGAACGGGGTCGAACCCGGAGAACATCGCGCTGCTCGAGCCCGAGCTGGTCTGGTGACGCACGTTGGTGACGAAGTTCGAGCCCTCGGAGCTCGTCAGCGAGATGCGCTCGTCGTAGGGCAGCGTCGGTTTCGCGAACGCCGCGTTCTCGTTGCAAAGCACGAGCACCTCGGTCGCCCCCGACTCGTGGTCGAAGTAGCTGTTGATGCCCGACTCGTAGAAGAGGCGCTGCGCGAACGCGAGGGCAGACTCGCCGGGCGAGCGCGTGATCAACGGGATCGTCTCGCCTGGCTGCGCCTTGTTCTGGATCTGTCGGCCGTAGCCTGCGAGTTCCTCCTCGAGGACCTGCTGCAGGACGAATGCATGCGTCCGGTTGTGCCAGGCTTGCGGCTTGTCCTTGTGATGCTCGAGCAGCGCGAACGCGGGGACGACCTCGAGCGAGAACCCCATGCGGGACTTGTCGTCGTTGGTTTGGTCCTTGAGCTGCTGCTCGTAGAAGGAGTTCGCGATCAGGCCCTTGATCTCGCAGCCCGCGTCCTCTTCCCCTTTGCGCTCCAGACGAAGGGTCACCTCGCGGTGACGGAGGCTGCGGTTTACGGTGACGCCGTTCTTACCCCTCCCGACCTCGAGGACGCAGTCCACGGTCAACTTGTAGGGGGAGTTGAGCTCCTCTTCGTACGACACGTCGCCGACGGAGCGCACTACGAAGCCGGCCACCGTCAGGGTGCACTCGACGCTGGAGAACGATTCGGACATGATCTACCTCGGCGGTGAGCCTCACGTTCAAGTGTGAGGCTTTGTGGGGGTATCCGCCACACCCCCCTACGGGACTACGGCGGAAGAATGGCGAGCAGCGCCGCCGGATCGAGCGCGGAAAGCTCGTCCATCAGGTGCTCGTCCTCGGGGCCCAAGCCGAACGAGTCGCGCTTGGTGGACAAGTAGCCGGCAATGCACGCGGCGAAGATCGACGGATCCCACTCTTTGACCTGCATTTGCCGCAGGTGGTTGTGAAGGCCGCGAAACACGACGTGGGCGTTGTTGGCGGAGTTGGCGGCCCCAAACGCGTCGGCCAGGGTCACGCTACGCGAGAATCGAACCCTGCCGTCGGGATGCGCGATCCAGCTCGACGCTTCGAGCAGCGCTTCGCGAAGCTTGCCCTCTTCGAACAGCACCCGGACTTCTTTGGGCAGCACCTCGTCGGACGAGCCCTGGCTCTCCTGGGCCTCGAACACCGACTCTTGAATCCACGCCCGGGTCGCCTCGGATGCGAGCGGTCGTCCCGCCGCGTCGGTGGCCACGACGAGGTCCGGAGCCCGGGCGAGCAAGTCTCGGAGCACGCCAACGACGCCGTCGACCGCGCTGCGGTCGAACACGTGCGCGGCCGAACGCGCGACATAGAAGGTGAGGTCCAGCCAGAACGGGCTGCCCGCGAACGCCGCCTCGGCGCGATCGAGCAGCTCTTGCCACGCCTCGCGCGCAAAGAGGCCCTCCATCTCTTGCGCCGCGTCCTGATCGATCGCGACGTCGAGCACGCCCTCTTCGAGCGGCGGGACCGAGTCCCACAGCGCCCAACGATGCAGCCGGAGCCCCCGGGGAGTTCGGTTGGCGACACTCTCGTGACCCAAGACCGCGACTGCGAGCTCGGCGAACTCTGGATCGAACCGACCGAGGACTTCGGCGCGCTGCTCCTCTTCGGACAGCTTGATCGCCACCCGCTCCATCGCGATGGACTGCGCGCGGCGAACGGATGTGGGGTCGACCTCGAGCCCTGCAACGACGTTGGCGATCGCGTCGAAGTCGTTGACCAGCGCCCCCTTCTCCTCGCCGGTCAGCGTCGGCGCGTGCGCTTCGAGCTGAATCTCCAGGCGCTCGGCGAACCAGGCGAGAATCGACTTTCTCGCCCGAGGTCGGCGAGGGTGCGTGCCCGCGCCGAACTCACCGAGCATCTTCTGCAGAAGCGTGAGCGCGACCGGAAGCGACTCGGAGCCCTCGACGGCCAGCTGAGCGATCACCCAGTAGACCGCGCATCGCAGGTCCTTCCCGCACTCTTTGAGCAGATGGCCGCTGTGCGTGGCGACCACCGCCCAGTCGACCGGAACGAGGTCGACGCCACCGATCTTGGCAAGCTCGTTGCCAATGGTCTCGAACTCCTCCGTGTTCCGAGGATCCTGACCAGCAGGATCCTCGCCTGGAAACGGAGCAAGAAGGGCGTCGACCGCTTCCGGTGCGAGCATCAGTCTTCAGCCGCCAACGACTTGTCGAGCTTGCCCACGAGCGAGAGCGAGAAGTCGGCGCCCATGTACTTGAAGTGCGGGACCACCTGCAGCTTGATCTTGTACCAACCGGCGTTGCCCGGGACGTCTTCGACCCAGACGCCCGACTCTTTGAACGGGAACTTCGACTTCATGAACGGGGTCGAGGCGGTCTTGCAGGTGTGCTGGGTGAGCCACCACTGAAGGCGGCTCTGCAGGATCTCGCGCGAGATGTAGCTGCCGATGAGCTCGCGCTGCATGACCTTGAGGTAGTGCGCGACGCGGCTGATGAGGAACATGTAGGGCAGCTGCGTGCCCAAGCGGTAGTTCAGCTCGCTGTCCTTGTCGTCCCGACCGAAGGTCTTGGCCTTCTGCACCGAGTTGGCGGAGAAGAACGCGGCGTTGTCTGAGCCCTTGCGGAAGGTGAGCCCGATGAACCCCTCTTCGGACAGCTCGTACTCACGGCGCTCGGAGAGCTGCACCTCGACCGGAAGCTTGGTCTGTAGCTTGCCCATCGCTTCGTACTGGTGAAGCGGCAGGTCCTCGACCTCGCCACCCGACTGGGGACCGATGATGTCGGCGCACCAAGACGTCGTTGCGAACGCCTCGGCGCAACGCGCCGCCATGGCAAAGGACGCGGGCCCCCAGAGGTAGTTGTCGTGCTTGTCGCGCACGTCTTCGACGAAGTGGAACGCGCGCTCGGTGTTCTGCCCAGGCTCGTACGGCTGACGCAGCATGAACCGCGGCATACACAGGCCGATGTAGCGGGAGTCGTCGTTCTCACGGAACGCCCGCCACTTGGCGTACTCGGGACCCTCGAAGTGCGCCTTGAGGTCGCGCATCTTCGGGAGGCCTTCGAACGACTCGTCACCGAACATGTCCGGCGGCGTGTTGGCGAGCAGCGGCACGTGAGCCATCGCGCTGACCGAAGCCAGGTTCTGCATGAGCCGGATGTCTTCGAAGCCATGCGAGAAGTCGAAGTCCGTCACGACCGCGCCGTAGGGAACGCCGCCGAACGTGCCGTACTCGCTGGTGTACAGCGAGCGGTAGTACCCCGACTTTACGATCTCCGGAGAGTCCTCGAAGTCGTCGATCAGGTCCTGCTTGGTCGTGTTGATGACCTCGACCTGCACGTTCTGCCGCTCGTCGCTGTGGTCGACGAGGTACTTGAGGCTGCGCCAGGTCGACTCGAGCTTCTGGAACTCGTCGGTGTGCATGATCTCGTTGACCTGCGACTCGAGCCGCTTGTCGATCTCCGAGATCATCAGGTCGACCGCCGTACGGTCGACCTTCTTGAACTTGTCGCTGTTGGTCAGCAGCTCGGCCATGAAGGCCGAGACGCCACGCTTGGCAACGCCCACGGCGTCGGCATCGGCCGACGATACGACCGCACCCTCGAGCAGCGTGTCGAGAAGGCTCCCTTCCTGCTCGACTGTCTGCGTCCCACTCTCGTTTTCGGTCTTGGTGCTCATTTACCCTCCTCGTCGAGGCCGAGTTCGGCCATCAGCTTGGCGCGTGCGCTCTTGTCCTTGAGGATGTCCTCGATCTGCTTGCGGAATTCGCGGCGGTTGCCCAGTGGTGATTTGAGGGCCGACAGCGCCTCCCGCAGCTCGAGCAGCTTGGCCAGCTCGGGCACCTGCTTGGCGATGCCCCCCGGCGTGAAGTCCTTCATCGACTGAAACTGGAGGTTGACCCCAAACTCGCCGCCCTCGTCGTCGAGCTTGTTGTCCACGCTGACGCCCAGCTTGACCTTGGTCTCGCGCAGCACGTCATTGAAGTTGTCCTTGCCGATACGAACCGGCTCCCGCTCTTCGAACGGGCGGTCGTCCCCCTCCCCGGTCACATCGGCGAGCACGAGCATCTTGAACGGAAGCTCGATCGTCTCGTTGGGTCGGATCGCTGAGCGATACGTGATGTTGATGCGCTCTTTGGGGGCCTTCGATGGTTTCTTCGCCACGCTTGCTTCTCTCGCAGTCAGGCCCGCTGCGGGGCCACAGGGTTGAGGGAGTCGGCGGCCTGCGCCCAAACGGCGCAAGTCCCCGGGATCTCATCACACTCGGGTCGCGGTCTCAAGGCCACCCGGCGCGCTGTCGGTGTTGTTTCAGTTGGCACGGGCACCTCCTGCGGGTCCGGCGGGGAGCTCGTGCACCGTGACGGTGACGGACTCGTCCTTGTCTCGCCGCGCCGTGATGCAGGCGTCACGAGCAATTCGGCGCTGCCCCAGCACGAACGGAGGAAATGCCCGAGTACGGATGTGCAGCTCGAGCTTCATGACCGCGGCGGCGGGCGACAGCGTGTCGACGAGGTCGGCGACGCGTCGAAAGACCCGACCGCCCGGGGAAAACCGCTGAGCCTGGGAGGGTAACAGTGGCCCGACCACGATTCGGGCCTCGTGGGCAGGGTGTCGCACGCTGGTCCCGATGACGAACGTGTGGCCGGACTGGTGATTTCTGCGGCCGATGGCGTTGCATTGCTCAGCGTCGAGTGGGACCCAGCCGCCAGTGAACTCGCGGACGTCGAGCTCCGCTTGGTCGAGCTCGTCGGCGAGCAGTGAACGGAGGCTGTTGCGAAGACTCCGCGGGGTGGCGGGACCGGCCGCAAAGAGCGGCGAGATGTGAAGCAGCTGCAGCCGGTTGGCGCCGCGATGCGCACAGCTGTGCACGTCGAAGCCTGCGAACTGCAGAGCACGGCGCGCGACCGCGTCGCTCGCGTCGCTGAGCATTTCGGCGGGAAAGTCGTACTGCGCGACCCCCCGGTAGAAGAGCGCCGTGAGTCGGTTGTGGAAGAGGTCGAGGAACTCTCGCTGCAGCGCAGCGGAAGGCTCGTCTTGAACGAACTCGGCGACCATGTACAGCGGCAACGGGCTGTCGGTCCCCGTCAGGCCGAGCACGCACGTCACCAGCTCGTACACCCACTCGGTCTTCTCCTTGGGGACGCCCTTCGTCCACGTAGGATGGGACTCGATCGTCGAAACCTCGTTGGGCTGGGACATCATCGACGGCTGGTGCGAAAAGCGGATGTTCTCCTTCGAGAACGGCCCCTCCCCGCCGATGCGAACCTGCGTGTCGAGCAGTCGCTCGAGCAAGCGAACCGCAGGAAAGAACCCCATGCGCGTGGGTCCCGGCGCAGCGAGTCGCTCGAGCAGGGCTACCGCAGCTCTCTCGTAGCGTTCCGTGGTTTCCACGTGTACCTCGCTCCCGAGGGCGCGACCTCGAGCGACATGATGTTGAAGGAGTTGAGCCCGACACGACGTGCAAAGAGATCGTCGAGCATCTCACCGAGCACGTAGGCCTCGCTCACCAGCGCGAAGCTCTTCGCGTCCACGACGACCGTGGTCCGCGTGCCCGTGACGGGTGCTCCGGCGATGAGTCGCACACATGTCTGGACTCGTACTTCACGGATCGATTCAATCGAGCGACCGTTGATCCGGTCGAGGGAGGGGTTGGACCCCGCAGCGAAGTTGTAAGCGCGCAAGACCGAGCGCAGCGACGCAGCGTCGAGTATGTCCTTGCGGGACAATGAAAGGTGCGCGCCCAGCTGCCACAGCAGCTCCGCGTTGTCGTGTGGGTACAGAGGCGGCGATACGGGCTTGATGTTCGAGAATGGAACGGACGAGCCCGCACCCCGCACCGGGTCGCAGAGCTGCCCGATCCCGAGTTCACACGCCAGGGCCCGATTGCTGCACAGGCCGCGCATCGACAGCACCTCGACGCCCAAGGGCGGCTTCCGATCGAGGGTCGAGACGAGGGAGATGAACCGCTGGGTGCCCGCCCCGTTTGGGGCAGCTTCGCGCTTGGTGACGAAGTAGCTGGAGACGTCCTTCTCGGCTGAGCCCGCGCTGGAGAAGTCGTTGAACTCCACCTGTAGCTCCGGCCCCAAGCCGAGGACCTCTGTGACCGCCCAGACCTCGGAGTGATTGTTGCGGTGCCGGGCGACGCGAAGCAGCTGCCAGGGGTTGTAGACGTCGACCCGGACGGGCTCGAGGTCGATCTCGAACAGGTTGATCACCGGCGTGCAGTGCAGCCGGATGTCGCCCTGGGTCACGGTCTTGGGCAGCTTGGGCGCGCCGCTGAACCGGCAGCGAAGCTGAAACTCCCCCCGCGCGTCCGGGCCCAGCGCAGGAAGGTCGATGAAGGCGAACTTGGCGGGACAGGAGAAGAACTCCGCGATGCGACTGAAGCCGTCGTGCTCGAGCGACTGCGCCGGCATCAAGCTCACGTCGTCGCCATGGCCAACCCCTCGGATCGACTCGACCGGCAGCGTGGCTTTGCGTTCGTCGTCCACGTAGAGGCCGATGTCCTCGCAGTGGCGTAAGAACCAGGTTCGCAGCCCGGTCCAAAGCTGGGGGTCGCCCTGAAAGAAGAACCTGACCGGATGCTCGCCGACCGCAGCGTCTTTTTGCTCGGCGCCCCGCATCGACAGGACGAGCTCGTCGACGCCTTCGAGCGGCTTGCGGTGCTCGATGCCCTCGAGCGTCAGCGGCAGCAGCAGGACGGGTGCGGTCGTCTGAAACCGACTCTCGACGCCCGATCCACCGGTTCCGGTGAGCTGCGTCCCGCGTGGAACCAGCTCGGGGACCCGGAGGCCTTGAACCTCGGGCCGATATTCGACCACGGATGTCGGGGGGACGAACCGGGCCAGCGCAGGGACGAGCATGCCTGCATAGGCGGCCGCGAGTTCGGGAACGGCGTCATCGATTCGCTCACGAATCGCAGCCGTCAAGAAGGCGACGCCCTCGAGGAGACGTTCGACGTCGGGGTCGTCGGATCGCTCCGCGAGCAGGCCCGCCGTTCGCGGGTGCTTCTTGGCCAGAGCGCGGCCTTGTTCCCGCAGGTAGGCCAGCTCCGATTCGTAGTATCGCGCTTTCAATCCCGGCCTCCACCCATGGAAACTCGCCCGCTCACCGCGTGGAGTCTATCCGCTGCGGCGAGCCGGCCCTATCAAGGCGCAGAACTTTCAGACCTTGGTGAAGAGCTGCTCGACCGAAGCAGCGCCCGACGCAGTCATGTCCGTTCGCGCCCTGAACGTTCGACCATCGTCGAGCTTGGCGCTGATGAGGACGCTGAACCGAGCCGTATGGCCCTGCGGTGCCTCGTCCACCTCGACCTCGGCCAGGCGCGGCTCGAATCGTTCGATCTGCTCGGCGATCGCCGCGAGCACCGCTGGCTGGTCCGAATCCCAGTCCAGCAAGCAGCGGTGCAGAGACAAGCCGAGACCCGGTGCGCTGGGTGAGATGCCGAGGTCGCTGTTGAGGATCGACCGCAGGTTTTGAACGATCGACTCGACGACGTCGAGGGACTGCTCCGGTCGGTCGGACGCCGAGAGCCGGAACAGCAAGCCTCGACGTGGAGACGCCCCTCGCTCCGAAGGGGCGCCAACATGGTCGCTCGGCATGCGCCGACTCAGCCGATCTGGGGGTAGCTCGGGTTGAGCAGCTCGGGCGAGGGGGTGTTCTGCGCGATGCCCGGCGGAAGGAACGCAGAGTTGGTCATCGAGGACAGGCGACCCGTCGGGCTGCTGATGGTCTGGATGTTCGTGCTGCCGCAGTCGATGTACTCCGGCTCGGCGGAGACGGGACCCGGGAGGATGCGCTGCGACGCAGCCGCGAAGACGGCGAACTCGAAGTTGCCGGGATCCTTGCAGATCGCCCAGTAGAGCACCGAGTGGTAGCAGGTGATGACGCCGTTCTCGTCGTTGCCCCAACCGGTCTTGTGCAGCTGGACGGCCTTACCGACGTAGGCGGAGAGTGCGTTCACGAAGTTCTGAGCTTCGTCGAACTCGACCGGCTGCACGTACATCGTGGCGGCCTTGTAGGGGGACCCTTGAATTTCGACCATGCCGGACTGCAGGGTGTTCAGGCCCTGCGGGGGCTGGATGATGAGGCCGTCGAACGCGTAGTGCTCGTTCGCGTGTGGACCACTGGTTCCCATGTGGGCACCGTTGGCGTTCCAAACGCCCATGCCGGAAAAATCGTTCGCAGGGGTGACCGTGCTCGGCCAGACGTGCATCGCGTAGGTACTTGCTTGGGACATCTGTGTGTTTCCTTCCTCTCCTCAGGGGTGCGGGAAGAGTCTCACCTGATCCTGGGTACGTCCAGTGAGGTTCTCGACTCCGGTTTCCACACCGTTGGTTACATCTTCCGACGATGGGTACGCACGGGTATTCTTGACGGATCAAATTTTTGTGTGCTTCATGTAGGCCTCGTTGATGATCGGCCGTTTTGACCCGCTTTCGGACCTTCTGCGGGGGTTTATCCGGAGGCCTCGCGTTCGAGGTTTCTCGATCGAAGCGGGCCAGAGGGACCTGCCCGATGTGGCGAGGTTGGTCGCCGGGTTCGAGCACCACGCGGACAACCGAGCGCCTTTTTTCCCGGTGTCGTTGGCGGACTGCACATGCGCAAGGGCCGCTTGGACGGATGCCCTGCGCAGCATCCAAGACACGCACGCGGAACTGCGTTCAGCCGGGTCTCCGGTGGGGGCGCTCCCCCCCCAACCGGTCGGAGAGCAGGCGGCTGCGAGCCTCTCCGTGGTGCTGGCCGGGATCGCGTCCGCCGTCGAGCAGCCAGCCGAAGGCGTGCTCATTGGCCTCCAGCTGCGAGGCCCCGTCGACGCAGCCTTGTTCGACGAGCTCGGCACCATGATCCGTAGCCGAGAGCTCGAGTTCGTGCGGTTCGTCGTCATCGCCGAACCTGATGCAAAGACCACGCTGGAGAGCTGGGCCAAACGGCTCGGCGAAGACCTCATGTGGTTCTACCGCCTCGATCCGGCGCCTGACGCGCAAGCCGCGCAGACGATGCAGGTGCTCGACGCCGAGCAGCGCAACGGACCGGGGTTTCGCGGCGCTTGGCCGGCAGGGGTGAGACCACCGCCCAGACCTGGGCGAAGAAGGCGCTCGAGCACTCCGTCTGCGGCTGCGTCCGGCGAGCTGGAAGCGACCGATGACGGCACCGCCGATGACGAGGCCGAGTTCGAGCACCAGCTCAGCCTGCTGGTCCGCCGAGCGGAGGCGGAGATGCAGCAGGGACGAGGCCCGGACGCGCTGCGGTGCCAAACCCAGGCCCGCGACCTCTGCACCGAACACGGCCAGCACGTGCGCGCAATCGAGATGGAGATGATGCTCGGCGGCTACCTGCTGCGCCTCGACCAACCTCGGCTGGCGGCCGCCACGTTCGCGCGCGCCGATGCTTCGGGCTTCGAGCACCAGGCCTACGAGCACGCCGCGAAAGCGCAGGTCAACGAGGGGATCGCGTACGAGCGCGATGACGATACGGTCGCGGCGCTCGAATCGTACCGTCGCGCGATCGAGACCGGCAAAGGGGTCGCCGATGCGCCCGCGGTGGTGTTCGAGGCCTACCGCCGCGCGGGGGAGGTCGCGCTACGCCAGGGGCTCGACGTGGACTGCATCGGCCTTTGGGGCGACGCGGTCGCGTACGGACGAGATCTCGAGCCCAAGAGGCGCGGGGACGCGGTCAAAGAGCTCGCCCGAAGGCTCTCCGAGCTCCTCGTGCGCCACCGCCGGTACTCGCAGGCTCGCGAGATCGACCGGCTGGCGGAGGAGTTTTGAGGCTAGAGCAGCCTGTGGTGCTCTCACTACGCCTCGCTGAGCACGCTCAGCCGCGGTGCGGGGAACGGACTGAGCAGGCGCATCAGCGTCTCCTGATCGAGCCGCGTCGGACCCACGGAGGGTTCGGGCGACGCGGGCGACCATGCGTCGGGGCTCCAGGGGAGGCGCCCGGGCGTCGGGCGAGGCGTCTCGTTCCACACCCGCCGGTCGAAGGTGTGGCCGAGGAACGCGAAGGGCGTCAACTCGAACGCACGCAGCGGCGCGTCCGACGTCAGGCAGCAAGCATCCACCACGGCATCGAGCCCCGACAGCGTGCGATCGGCGTGGTCGGGGTCTTCTTCGAACGCGAAGGCTTCGCCGCGCACGGTGCCCAAGCGCTGGCCGCTCGGAACCGCGTGCACGCCAACCGAAGAGCCCACCATCAGGACTCGGTCCTCATCCCAAAGCAGCGCTTCGCCATCGGCAGACTCCAGCGGCCGGAACAGCGCGTCGTGGGCCTGGCCACGGGTCGCGATCGGGCTCGCGATCGGGGCCGCGCGCATGCACAGGTTGCTGTACTCCGCCCGGCCCTCGCTCGAGGTCGCGACGCCACGCGAGGCATCCGATGCGATCTCGAAGTCGATCTCGAACGGCATGTCGCCGACGAGGCCGATGCGTTCGAGCGTTCCTCCAGAAGTCCACAGGTAGAACAGCGAGGGTCCATCGGGGACCTCGACCCCGTAGCGGTTGCCGCGATGATCGACGTCCTTGCTGGAGACGACGCGATCGACGTAGTTCTGCTCCAGCACCACCCCCAGGGCGTTGCGCTGGACCGAGCAGGCGTGCGCCTCGGTGGAGAACGACGCCAAGAGGCCGTCCTCGCGGTAGGTGTACGAGCGCTTGCCGTCAGCGTCTTCGCAGGCGACCAAGCGCCCTCCCGCATCCCAGGTCAGCGACGTGACGCCTGCGGCGGTGATCAGCTTCTCGATGGTGCCCGAGTCGGCGTCGCGCTCGACCTCTACGGTCGACACGCCGTCCACGGTGTACCGCGAGACCCGTCCGGCGACGTCGTAGGCGAGCTCGATGCGGGGCCCGCCTTCACGCGCGGCGGCGATGCACCGGTCTTCGGAGTCGTAGCGATACGTGACGTCGACGCCGTCGCCGTGTCGCCTCAGCAGGCGCCCGAACGCGTCGCGCACGTAGGTCTCGAGCGACGCGTCACTGTGCGCCTGGGTGATGGCGCCCTCGGCATCGCGCTGCCACTGCACGAGCTCGCCGCCCCGCATCGCGCCGACGAGCTGGCCCTGGGCGTCGTAGTACCAGCGCGCCTCGTCGCCCGACTGCGTCACGGCGCCGGTGAGTCGGCCGCCTGGGTCGTATTCGAACGTCACGTCGGGCTGCCACGGGGCGGAGATCGAGAGCACCTCATCGGCCACGCCCAGCGAGAGCTCGATGACACGCCCCAGCGGGTCGATCACCTTGCTCAAGCGCCCTTGGGCGTACTCCATCCGGTAGATGTGCTGCTCGGGATCTTCGACCCGGGTCAGATTGCCGTCGAGGTCGTAGCCGAACGCCCATCGCCCTCCGACCGGGTCGGTCCCCCCGACGAGCCGCCCACCGTGGTCGTACTCCATCTGCCAGATGGCGCCGTCGCGGGCTCGATGCTTGACCACCCGGCCGTCGTCGATGAAGTCCACCGCCCGGTGTTGCCCTTGGCGGACCGAGCGCAAGCGGAGCTGGTCGTCGTGCTCATACGCGACCTCGAAGCCGTCGGGCCCGGTGATGCCCTTGACCAGCCCAATGGGCGAGAGGCTGTAGGTCGTGCGCTCGCCAAGACTGTTGGTCACGAGCGTGGTCCCGCCTTCGTACGCGATCATCCGGTGCAGGCGACCGCCATCGCCCCACGTGCGGACGCAGCGTGCGCGGGCGTCGTGACCATCGTAGCCGTAGTAGAAGGCGCCTCCACGGCGGTTGGTCTCGCGCACGAGCAGGTGCGATGCGTACTCGTACAGCCGGCTAGCACCTTCGAGGTCGCGCGCCTCGATGAGATCTCCGGCGGCGTCATAGCCGTAGCGCATGACGCGATCGTTGAGTGATTCGAGCAAGCCGTCGCGGTGGTAGCGGAGCGTGAACACGGCCTGGCCGTCGCAGCGGACCGACGTGAGACGGGCGTGGTCGTCGTAGTGAAGCTCGACCAGCGGCAGCCCCGGCCGCGCAATGCTCGACAACCGAGAGAGCCCACGATCCTTGTCGCGACTGGGCGTGCCGGGCATCGGAAGGAAGTACCGCGTGCACTCGCCGTCGCTGAGTTCCCAGGCGTTGCGACCGTGCGAGGTGAGAGTGAGACGGCCGGTAGCGTCGCGGAGGATCGCGCCGGGGCGAGCCACGCGATCGAGCAGGTCGAGCGTGTCGAACTCGATCTCCCTGCCCGCATCTCCGAGCACGACGCGGCCCTCTTCCAACCACACCGATTGTTCGAAATTATGGCTCCAACCGTGCCCTAAAACCCCTTCTCGGCCGCTCCGACGGGAGCTGTAGCGACGGTCGAAGACGAGGTCGTACTTCACCGAGCGGTCGTCGACTTGGCCGGTGACGACCGCACCGGTCGACACGTCGACGGGGTCGCCGACGAGGTGCGCGAGGCCGGGCGGCAGCAGATCGGCGAGGCGCCCCGAGGAGACGCGCGAGGCCATGACGTGCTCGGCGCTCGGCGTGTCGAAGTTGGTTCGGATGGGTGGGCCGCCCGACGCCGCTTGGCCGCTGGACGTCGAGGCTGAGTCGACCTCACCACCGGACGGACCGCTGACCGCCTTGCTGATGCGCACCGACTGCTGCGTGACGGCAGTGGACGAGAGCGACCCAGACGGGCTGGCCATGAACTGGCCAAGCTCGACCAACAACGGCTTGCCGTTGAGGCTGATGCCCGTGCAAAACGTCATCGGCTTGGCCATCGGCAGCGGCGGGGTGGCCATCGACACGCAGCCGGCGTGCGCGACGGGGAGGCCGTTGATCGTCATGACGCAGCCACCGCCCGAGGAGGGCGCGGAGGCCGACTCCATCGCCGCGGTCTGCGGCGGGCCTCCCGCCGACTGGTCGACGAGCTGGCCGACGTAGGGCGTGGTGACGTCCGCCATGCCCCAGACCGTGTCGCCGACGACCAGAAGGCGCTTACCTGACATGTCCCCCCATGTGCTCTCTAGGCATACGCGCCGAAGGGGCGATCGATTCTAAAATCGTCCCTGGAGGCTCAAACCGACGTAGCCGCGGTTGAGCTGAGGGCTGAACGCCATGTAGCGCATTCTGCGCCGGATCCCGAGGCCCAGCATCGTGGCGCCGCCCGCCAGGAGCACGGCGGTCACCACCGAGCCCGCGATGATGAGGCCGTTGGCTTGCCGAATGTCGTCCCGCGCTTCATCGCGCCGCTCATCGGTCTCCATCTCGTCGTCCCGGATCTCGACCGCCTTGCGACGGTTGACGCCCCCGATGATGATCATCGAGGTCGCGCCGAGACCACCGGCGAGCGTCACCGCGCCGCCAACGATGAGCCCGATGCCGGAAGGACCACGCGGGGGATCGGGCCCGGAGAGATCGACCTCGCCCTCGGGTTCTTCGGGCTCGGGAACCACGGCGGGTGGAGGCCCGCAGGCGGGAGATCCAATCTCCCCCTCGGCTTCTTTCAGCAGCGCCTGAAGCTCGTCATAGGACTCTCGGGCGGCCTTGCTGGGGTCTGCAGCGCTGCCGTACTGGTCGCGATAGGTCTCCAGATACTTCTGGTAGTGGGTGTCTGCGGTGCACAGGAGCTTGGCCGCGGTGCGGGTTGCGTCGGCGTTGCCAGGCACCCGCTGCTGCTTGTACGCCTCTCGATACACCTCGAGCGCGATGAGCAGCGTGTTGTCCCGCTCCTCGCGGTTGATCTTGTTCTCGGGCAGAACCTCGAGGATGCGTGCGTAGGTGCGGGCTGCTTCGACGTACTGCCCGTCGGCAAACATCTGCTGCGCCTCCGCATTGAGGCGTCGAGCCTCGTCGGCCTCCGTCCCCGGCAGATCCGCCGGTGCGGCGAGCGCGGTTCGAGGGGCAGCGACAGGCGTTGCAAGAACGATCCCCAGAAGCACCGAGACGATGCGGGGCAAGGCCGGCATGGTTTGCATGGTCCCCTCGCAGTCTCGTCGCGTCAATTCTAAGCTTGCACGGGCCCGAGCCACGATGCCGATCTCGAAACGCCTCGTCACTGCCGCACTTCTCTCGGCACTCGCAACGAGCACCGCGTGCACGTCTCGGGAGTACGTCACCCGCACGGTCCTTCGGGAGATCCGCGCGAGCGACCCCGACTTCAAGAAGCTGCGCGTGTATCCCAACGTCACTTTCGTCGCCGTCTACGAGCGAACGCTCGGCCAGGACACGGGCGTCAGTGGGGCTCAGGGGACCGTGGAAGCAGGATTTCGCGGCAAACGCATCGAGGTCGCGGTGAAGCGAAAGCTCCCCGGCGCCGTCCTCGAGCTCGACGCGATCGACGGCCAGCCCGCGCTGTGGGTCACGTTCGACGAGCGATGCGCCGAGGTCGAATGCGCCTACGGCTTCGTCCGAAGCTCCGACGGGCTCTTCCGCCTGTTCAAGCTTCCCGACCTCACTGGGTACACGGAGCCCAAGGTGTTTCGGCGGCGGATCTCCAAACGCAAGCGCATGGAGAAGTCGAAGATCTACTCGAAGAGCGACGCGACCTCGGCGTTCTTCACCACCCGAGGGCATGCAGCCTCGGTGGGCCTGGAGATCAAGAAGCGCGAAGACGTGGACATCGAGGTCATCGCGGCGCCCAAAGAAGGCGTTCGACCTGGGCGCTAGCCGCTGGTGCGGCGCAGCTTGATCGTGCGCCGCACGTCGCCAAGGCCTTCTTTCGAGCGGCGGAACTTGCCCTTGGTGCGAATCACCTTGGCCACGCACAGCCCCAGCGGGGTCTTCGAGTGCGGAGACCGCGAGTACGCCTCGGTCACCCCCCCGTTCGATGCGACGCTGAAGTCCACGGTGACGAGCGTCCCGTCGATCGCACCGTGGGTGACTGCGCACGCGTTGAGTGCCGCGCGAATCCTGCCGATGCCCTTGTCGATATCTCGTGAGTCGAGCTTGCGCTTGACCCCGGCTTTCACTTTCTTGGGCTCCGGCTCGGGCTCATCGTCCTCGAACGGTTCGAAACCCGACGGATCGACGGGCTGCTCCTCCGCCTTGGTGATCGGCGGCGGGGCGTCCTCGTCGGGCGGCGAGATGATCCACCGCGCGAGCGCGACCCCCCCAACCATCGCCAGCCCCGCAAACGCGGCGATCATCAGCACGAAGTTGCGGCGGCTCCGCTTCTCGGCTTCGCGATCGAAGTGACGCTCTCGGCGGGAGTCCTCGGGCATGTACGCCGAAACGCTCAAAACACACTGGCGAGTTCACGTCAACTGCGCAACACCCTCGCGCGCGTCGCGCAGAGCATCTCTGGGCATGGCGAGTCTGCCCGAAGCGCTCTAGCCTGTTCGGGTTCGCATGCGAGTGCTTCGAGTGACGCGGAAGGACGGCCACGCCTGGACCGTCCCCATCGAGCAGGATCGCATCAACATCGGCCGCGACGCCGACAACGAGCTCGTGCTCGAGGACGCTGCGGTGTCGCGTCACCACTGTCTGATCGAGCGCCAGGGTCCGCACATCATCGTCAAGGATCGCGGCACGCCCAACGGCACGTTCGTCAACAACGAGTTCCTCAGTGAGCCGCGGGAGCTCCGCGAGGGCGACCGCGTGTACGTCGGGCCCTTCCTGCTCGAGCTCGTCGCGCTGGCTCAGGAAGGACACCACGCAGTGCGAGTCGCAACGCCGATGGGTCCAGTGCTGCGAGCTCGGACGACGACCGCAGATGACCGCTACGGACAGCGCCTCACGCAGTGGGCGCAGCACTGGGACGGGGGCGGACGGCCCAGGAGCGAGCTGCTTCGCGGACGCTTGCTCACCGAAGCCCAACTCCATCTTCGCAGCGGCCCCACCGACCCCGTCGTTCGAGCGTTCGTGGGCGCGAGCAGCCGCCGACGCACCGCGGGACGACTCGGCATCGGCCTGGGCGTCTTGGGCCTGCTCGGGCTGGTCAGCAGCGTCCTATGGTTCGTGCGTCCGTGGGACGGCGGAGGCTCCGAGCCCGACGAGGTCGCGAGCGCGGAGCCTCCAGAAGACGAGAGCGCACTCGAGGTCGTGCCTCTTCGCCGTGACAAGCCCGCACAGCCGCAGGCCGAGCTCACCTGGATCGAGCACGAGGTCATCCCCGCCGAGTCGATCGAGGACATCGCGCGTCGCTACGGCGCCACCGTGTCGAACGTCGCGCGCTGGAACGGGCTCAACCCAGACGCCCCGGTGCTCGAGGTCGGCACGAAGCTTCGCGTGCATGCCGAGCAGACCCCCCTGCCCCAGCAAAAGATCGACTTCGAACTCGACCGAGACTACGACTGGAAATCGCTGAGCGAGCGCTTCGACGTCGAGCCCGACAAGCTGCGCGCGTACAATCCCGACGTCACCGAGCTGACCGAAGGCCTGCGCATCGAGGTCTGGATCAACCCCAAACCCTACGCGCGACGATCCGAGGCGCTCGAGTTTCCCGAGTTCCAGATCCGCGACGACGCCCTGTCGGTTGGAGCGCCCAACGACGGCAAGCTGAAGAACGGGGTACAGATGCCCGAGAGCCCTCTGTACACCCGCCGGGCGCCCAACATCATGTGGGGCTCGACCCACACCATCGAGACGCTGCTCGAGGCGATCGCCCGTTTTCGCCAAGACCTCGCGTTCGACCACGAGCTCGTGCTCGCCGACATATCCCGTCGAGGGGGCGGCAAGTTCCGCCCGCACAAGTCTCACCAAGCGGGGCGCGACATCGACATCTGGATGCCTACGCTCAAGGGCGTCTACAAAGAGAAGTATCTGGGCCGCACCAACCGCACCAAGATCCGCCGCCCCGCGGTCAACGAGATCGACTGGTACGCAACCTGGGGCCTGGTGCGTGCGCTGCTCGACACCGAAGAGATCGTGAAGATCTTCCTCGAGTACTCGATGCAGGAAAAGCTCTACCGAGCAGCGAAGGAGATGGGCGCCACCGAGGAAGAGCTGGCGAAGATTCAGTGGCCCCGAGGCGCGGGCTCAGGTGGAGCGATCATCGCCCACTCCGCCGGGCACATCACCCACATTCACGTTCGCTTCCGCTGTGCGGAGGCGGACATCGACTGCAAGAACAACAGCCGCGCGCACCTCAGCGACGACCTGTAGCGCAAGGGTCCGCGACCGGCACCCCGAGCGCCTGCGCGGCCTCCCCCGGGGCGAGTCGTGAGTCCACGACTTCGCAGACCAGCGCGGTGAAGGAACGATGGGCCAGCGGCCAAACGCGCACGGTGCCATCGAAACCCGACGACACCAACAACGCGCCGTCGTCGACGACCGAGAGCGACGACACCACGCCATCGTGCCCCGGCAGCACCAGCTCTCGCCCAGTATCGAGCCGCCACAGGCGAATCGTCTGGTCGTTGCTTGCGCTGGCGAGCACCTCGTTGTCGCGCGTGAACGCGAGGCCGGTGACCGACTGCTGGTGCCCCACGAGCTCGCGCGGCTTCTCGTCGGGATGCGAGGAGGTCAGGTCCCAGACGAAGACCATGCCGTCGCCACCACCGGTGGCCAACCAGCGGCTGCGGCCGAATGCCAGCGCTTGCACCGGTTCGGTGTGCCGACGGAGCACCAGCGCCTTCATCGAGTCCAGGTCCCACAACCGCGCCCGGCGGTCGGCGCTCGCCGAAGCGAGCTGCGCACCGTCGGGCGACAGGCGGAGCGCGAGGATTTCCCCTTCGTGCCCCGGCATGGCCACAGAGGTGCCCTCGGACACGTTCCAGCGTCGCAAGGTGCCATCGAGGCCCCCCGTGAAGATGGCATCGCCGCTGGGCGAGACTTCCAGGGCGTGAATCTCGTCGGCGTGGCCGCTCAACACCACGGGGTTGCCCGGGTCTTCGAGGCTCCACACCCGCGCTGTACGATCACTGCTCGCGGACACGAGTCGACCGTCGGAGAGGAACGCGACGGCGTTGACGGACGCCGTATGTCCCTCGAGGACAAGGGGAGCGGCCCGGCCGAGCGTCCAGACGTAGATTCGCCCCGTGACAGACGCCGCGGCCGCGTGTTTCCCCTCGGCGTCGATCGCTCCCGTGCTCAGCAGACCTTCCGCCCCTTCGAGCGCCTGAGGAACGCGCCAACGGCCGCGATCGGAGAGCCTCCAGACCTTCGCGGCCGCCGTCGAGACGCCCAGGACGAGGCCGGACTCCGAGACCCCGTGCGCCTGGACCGGCTCGGGGCCGACGCGCAAAACCGTGGCGCCCCGGCCCGGGGAGCGCCCGAACGCGTCCCACACCCGCACGGTGTTGTCGTCGCCACCCGAGACGATGCGAAGACCGTCCGAGGAGACCGCGACAGCCCGAACCGCGTCGCGGTGTCCGGTGAAGTCGTCGGCCGAGAGGAGCTTCTGCGACCGTTCGAGATCCCAGACCCGAAGACGGTTGTCCGTACCGCCCGTGACCGCCCGGTTGCCGGCAGCAAGCACCATGGAGGTCACGTCGCCCGTGTGCCCGGGCAAGACGATGCTGCCATCGTTGGGATTCTTGGCCTTCAGGTTCCACATGCGGATGCCGCCGCCACCGCCCGAGATCAGCCACCGACCATCACCGGTGAACCCCACCGAGGCCACCGTCTCGCGATGACCCACGAGCGGAATCGGAGGCAGCCTGGCTGGGCCCTGCTTTCGGCTGCGCTTTCGGCGACGCCGAGTCCCCCGCGGCCAGAGCACGATCTCACCGTCGGTCGTTGCGGTGGCGACCCACTTCGAGTCGTCCGACACCGCAACCGCTGTGACGCCGCCGACGTGCGCATCGAGGGTCCGAACCTTCGCGAGCGACCCGTCCTCCGCCACGGTCCACTGCCGCGCGCGTCGGTCGTCCGACCCCGAGAACAACACGGGCGTGCTCGACCGGTCGAAGACCAAGGCGGTCACTGGCCCCTCGTGCGCGGTCCGGGATGCAAGCACGTCGGCGGAGTCGGCACTCCACACGACGATCGAGCCCGCGTCATCGCCCGAGACGAGCCGCTCTCCGTCGGGATGCCACGCGACCACCCGCACCGCGCTCTCGTGCCGCTTTAGAGGCACACCCGTGGTGCCGGGCTCGGGCGCGTCGAGGTGCCACAGCATGACCTTGCCATCGTCGCCTCCCGTTGCGAGGAGCGTGCCGTCGGGAGAAAACGCGACGTCGTTGACCGGGCCGATGTGGCCACGCAGGGCACCGCCGCCACCGGGCGCCGGCGCAGAGAAGTCCCACAGCCTCGCACTTCCGTCCTCGCTCGCGCTCGCCACCTTCAACCCATCGGGTGAGAAGGCGACATCGACGACGGGCCCGGTATGCCCGACGAGAATCGTCTCGCGACGGGCGGAGAGCGCATCGTGGGCCGAGCGCTGAAGATCCCAGGCCGCATCGGAGAGCAGCGGCTTGCCTTGCGCGCGTGCGATGTCGGCGACGGCGGCTTCGAGCAGCAGCCTACGGTTGGGCTCGGCCTCGGTTCGTACCGCGTCGATCAGAAGCGGCAGATCGACGGCCGCCGAGGTCACGGGACCGTCTGCGGTCGGAGCGTCGTCGTCCACCGCAATCGCCTGCGGAGGCACGAGGAGCTCATTGATCTCGTCCCAATAGAGAAACGCCGCGACTGCGCCCCCGACGAGCAGTACGCCCACCGCGATGAACGCGATCATGATCTGCAGCCGAAACGCCCGACGGTTCCGGCTCTGTTCGATGAAGTCGCGATGCAGCGCTCCGGGCGACGGACTCTGGTTCATGCCCGATGCCAGCCAGCGCTCGGCAACCGCGACGGCCGGTCCCTCGAGAAGCTTCGACTTCGGGCGACCCGAATCATGCCAAGAGCGCGCCAGAGCGTCGAAGTGCTCGAACTGCTGCATCCACGGCGCTTGCGGATCGAAGCCTCCGGCCGGCGCGGCGGGCTTGGGCGATTTGGCAGGCGCAGCCTTCGTATCACCCGCAGCCTGCTCGGACAGCCGGCGGATCGCCGCTTGCTCCTGGCCGGGTGGCGCGAGCATCAACAGGTACCCGCCGACGGAGATCACGTCGCGCCCGCTCACCACCACCGGGCGCCCCACGCGAGCGCTGTTCACGAACGTGCCGTACGTGCTGGCGAGATCTTCGAGCAGGTAGGCGCCGGGAAGCTCCGCCATTGGACTCAGGCGGAAGTGCGTGCCGGACACGCCCCGTCCGTCGAGTCGAACGTTGCAGCGCGGCTCTCGGCCCACGACGATCACCCCCCCCTGCGACCGCTCGACACGACCCTTTCCGGTCTCGAGCGAGGCGATGACGACGGCGATCATGGGGGGTACGACACGGGCACGGGGACCGCTCGATTGCCGAAACAGCTTACCAGCCTTGGCTTGTTGACCCGGCGGCGGTTATTCGCCAACCTCTGAGCACGGTGAGAGGCTCCTTCGCCCTCGTGTTTGTCGCGCTGTGCGCCCTGATGTCGGGCTGCACCACCCGCTATATCCTCGGCCGCAGCGACCTCGAGGAGGCGATGGAGAAGGAGGCGCTCAACCAGCTCGGCGTCTACGTCACGCATCGAACGATCCCGCTCTACAGAAGGAACGCGCTCGACCAGACGCGGGTGGGGCGCGAGATCGAGAACCGGAGAGAAGACGACGTGTACGAGGTCCGCATCGACCGCAACGACGTCGGGCTGATCGTCGACCACGACCTGCTCAACGGCAGGAATCGACTCTGGGTCTCGTTCGAACCCACCTGCCGGGAAATCGATTGTGCCTACGGCTTCGTACAGACGGAGGATGGTCGGTTCCGCCTGGTCGACCTCCCCGAACGCGACGACTACGAGGAAACGAAGGTCTACCGAACGTGGGTACGAGATCGATTCGAGCTCAAGCTGGGCAAGCTGCGCTCGCTGTCCGACGCCAACGCCGTCTACCGGCTGGAGCGGAAGCGGAAGAAGCGTCCGAAGACCGTCTTCCTCGAGGTGAAACGCAAGCGTCGCAAGCGGACCAACCGTCAGGTCGACTCGGTGAGCGGCAACTGACTGCTCCGAGGTTCAGGCGCTCACCGAGCGCGCTCGACGCTGAATGGGCGGGGTCTGGAGGCGACACCCACGCGAAGGGGCCGTCGGCTCGCGTCGGTGTGCGATCGAGCCGACAAGTTTGCGCGTGCTCCAGTTATCCTACATCTTTCTACAGGTATGAGGGAGGGAGTTCGGGAGCTGCCGAAGCGACCCAGAGGGGGCCAAGCGCCGCCCGAACCTCGTTCCTCGTGCGAGGGGCGGGACGCTGATGCGTAGCCTGCCCGGCACCACCCTCGAGGGCCGCTACCACGTCCTCGAGATGATCGGCGAAGGCGGCATGGGCCACGTGTTCCTCGCCGAGCACGTCACCCTCAAGCGCAAGGTCGCGATCAAGGTCCTGCGCGAAGAGCTCGCATCCCAGCCGGCCAACGTCGAGCGCTTCTTTCAAGAAGCTCAGGCCGCGTCCTCGATTCACCATCCCAACGTCGTCGACGTGACCGACTTCGGGCGCGCTTCGAACGGGCTGGTTTACTTCGTCATGGAGCACCTCGTCGGCGAGGAGCTCACCGCGATGATGCACCGCCATGGCTCGCTGCCGTGGCCTTCGGCCCAGGCGATCATCCTTCAGGTCGTGCGCGGCCTTCGAGCGACGCACGAGCAAGGCGTCGTCTACCGCGACCTCAAGCCTGCCAACATCTTCCTCACCCGCGACCCCAACGGCGCGCTGCTGGTGAAGCTGCTCGACTTTGGCATCGCCAAGCACACGGGCAACACCGCGCGGCCGCGGACCAAGCCCAACTCGGTGTTCGGCACGGCCCGCTACATGTCGCCCGAACAAGCTGGCGGCAAAGAAGTCGACGCCCGCTCAGACATCTACGCCACGGGCGTGGTGCTCTACGAACTGCTGGCCGGGCGGGCACCCTTCGAGAGCGACAACTACATGGAAGTCGTTCGCTGCCACGTGAACGACCCCATCCCTCGCCTTCGCGAGGTCGCGCCCCGCGACGCCGACATCCCCGAAGCGGTCGAGTCGCTCGTGATGCGAGCGCTGGAGAAGGATCCCGCCAAGCGCTTCCACGACATGTCCGAGTTCGAGGCGGCGATTCAGGCTGCCGACATGGACGACGCCACCCGAGTCGGCGCGCTGGCAGCGAGCGGCGGTGTCATCCCCGAATCGTTCGACGACGTCGACAGCACGATGATCTGGGACGCCGAGCAGGGACGCGTCGCTCGGGAGGCCAAGTCGGCATCCGGCCGGGTGCAGTCCCCCGACCAGGTCGACGCCACCCGCATCCGTCCACGCCCCGACATTCCCGACATTCCCGAGCCCGTCCTTCACGGTCGCGCGGCGGCCCGCGTGGTCGCACCGCCCGGCGCAGCACCGAGGCGCTCCACGGTCATCGCATCGCACATGCCCGCGGCGCCTCCCGCCGCAGCTGCAGCGGACCCGGTTCCGCCCCCCATGCAGAGCTTCCACCAGCCGGTGTTCCAGAGCATGGACGCACCCAAGCCGGCGGATCCCGAACCTGCGCCACATCGTGGGCCTGAAGTCCGCCGAGGCGACGGAGCCTTCTTTGCGCCCACCACCGCAGGGGCCGGCGGCGCGAGCGATGGCCGCGACGCTCCCGTCCTTCCGTTCGGTTCCGGTGCCCCGGCACCCGGCGGCTCCTCGCCCCACAAGCACCAGACCCTTCCGCCCGTGAACTGGAACGCGGGCGCCCCCAACCCCCCGACGGGCAACCATGTCAACGGCCCCGATCACGGCGCCACCGAGGAGTTCGCGCTGCGGCTGCCCGAGCGCGCGCCTTCCCGCAACCGAGCGGTGGTCTTCGTGGTGCTCGCCGCGGTCCTGGTGATCGGCGTTGGGGTTGCCGCGTGGGCGGTCTTCTTCAATGACGCCGATCCAGTGGGCGACGACGTCTACCCGACCGTGGTCGCCGAAGACCTCGAGCCCCTACCACTCGGCAAGGGGCGAAAGCCCAAGTCGGCCGACCCCGATGCCATCATCCCGATCACCGACGACGACAACGACGTCGATCCCCGAGGGCCCGCCAAGCCCAAGCCCAAGCCCACGACAGTCGAGCGTGACCGCAAGCCTCGGCCGGAGCCGATCGCCGAGCCCGAGCCCATCGAGCCCATCGCGGACCCCGAGCCCATTCGCGACCCGGATCCGGAGCCCACGCGCGACCCTGACCCCGAGCCCGAGCGACCGCGAAAACAGTCGAAGCCTCGCAAGAAGGGCGATCCGGTCGTTCGCGGCTTCGCGAAAGCCAAGAAGGCGATCAAGGCGTGCGGCAGCCAGCACGGCGCCCTCGCGGGCACCGCGTTCAACGTGGACTTCGACGTCAAGAACGGACGAGCCTCCAACGTCAAGGTTCGGCCGCCGCACTCGGTCACCTCGCTGGGCCGATGCGTGAACCGGGCCGTCTCGACCCACGCCCGCTTCAGCGGCGGCGACCGAGTCGGTCAAACCCAGCGCGTGAAGTTCTAGACGCTCTAGCCGTCCTCGGCCGTGCTCGAGGGGTCGACCTGGCCGTGGTCACGGAGGGAGCGCGCCCACAGGCCTTCGTCTTCGAGCATCAATCGGTCCTCGGCGAGAAGCAGCGGACGGCGAGCGGACACCTTGCGGAACGGCTTGGGCTCGGCTTCGGGTGCATTCGCGCGCTTGTCGTCCATCCGGAGCAGGTCGTTGACGAAGATGCCTTCGTCGGTGAGCTCGATGCTGCGGGTCAACACGAACCGACGGATCGTTCCGTTGCCGAGGTCTCGCTCTTCGCGGCGGTCGAGCACGAACTGGGCGCGGCCGATGCAGCCGCGGTCGGACTCCCACAGCGGTAGCTCGGTGAACTGGCGATTGATGATCGGCACCACCTGCGTGATGGCGTCGCACCTGTTGTCCGCGTCGCAGCGGTCGCTGTTGAGAATCAGGACCGGCACACCACCGATGTCGTGCAGCTTCATCCGCGCACCCGTGCGGTAGCCGCGAAGCCGGCCAGCGGCGTGCACCTCGACCGCGTCCTCGGTCCACAGCGCCAGGGCTGCGGCACCCTCGACCTCACCCGACGCGTACTCATCGGTCGCCGCCCACAGCAGCATCCGGTCTTCGCCCGCCGAGTCCATGATCATGTCGGTTTCCTCGACGAGGTCGGACGCGACGCGCTCATCGGCAGACTCGTAGCCCGGGCAGCTGAACGTCTCGGACGAGAACGGCGCCGGGAGGACCTGGCCACACGCGTTGGTGAGGGATCCGCTGCGTGCCATCGACTGCCGGTCCACGGTCGGACTGACCAGCGTGAGCCATGTGATCGGGGCCAGCGCCTGCGAGGTGCGCTCCTCCTCGCTGAGCCCATCGAACGAACACAACGCCGGTACCCGGGTGGGTTTGGGTCGACAACCGACGGGAAACGCGGCGCCCAGCAGCGTCGCCGCTCCAAGGAGATACGGCAGGCCGCGGTGGCGGCGGGCGAACTCAGGCATGTGGGTCTTGGTTTCCATCTTGATCCGGGGGCAACGCCGATTGCTCACCGCCAACTTGAGCATACGCCTGCGCGAACTCGGGGCCGAACAGCATCTCGGTCATCACGCGGTCGTCCCCGACGACGCTTCGGTAGAGCGCCACGAACCGCTCCCACTTCTTGCTCGCCTGGTTTCCCCACCCCGTCACGTCGCGTTCGATCTCGTCGGGGTCGAGTCGAGCCAGCAACGCACGACCGCCTTCGGCGACGCCGTTGAGCAGGGCAACCTGATGAATCATGGTGTCGGCGAACAATCCGGCCAGCTGTGAAGCCCGCTCCGGGCCGCTGTGGCGGAAGTCGAGGAGGTGGCCGAGCATCTCGGCCGAAGTCTGCGCGACGTGCAGCGGCGTGAACTCCTTGATCGCCTTGACGCCCATCTCGCGCCCGAACTGTTCTTGTCCCCGCTGAAGCTCGACGAGTCCCTTCGCGCAGATCTCGAGCACGTCACGGACGCGGGTGAGGAACTGCTGCATCTCCAGCTCGGAGGTCGGCGGCGGCACTTCGGGTAGAAGCTGCTCCGCGAACTCGGTCACCGAGCCGTAGCCGCCAGAAAACTGCGTCGCGGCAGGGCCCGCCCCGCTGCCCTCGAGCGGCGCCGAACGGTTGAACTCGCGGCGGATGAAGTCTTCGGCTTGCTCGCGCGTGTAGTTGGGCAGCGCGGCGAGCTGGCTACGAAGCTCCTGCTCGAACTGCAGCCGCGTGTCGCGACAGGCCTCGTGATACGGACGCAACGCCGCGAGCGCGCTGTGAATCTGCCGCATCGGCACATGCGCCGTCTGGTGGGCATTGAGCGCTGGCGCACCGCCGGGATCCATGGCGGCGTCGGGATCGATCACCCCCGAGGCAGCCGACTCCCCCGTATGCGGCGCCTGAATCCAGCCCGACGCGGACTGCTGCGGCTCGGCGCCCGGAAAAGTGCCGCCGGACGAAGGGTAGGGCTGACTGCCGGGCGCCGTGCCCCCGGAGGAGGCGTGCATCGGCGCGGGCTGCCCATGCGACATGATCAGCTCGAGGTCGCCCAACACCACGACCGCTTCGGGGCGAATCGGCACCGACTCCCCCACCTGCACGCGCTGCCCATTGTGCAGCGAACCGTTGGTCGAGCCGAGGTCGTAGAACGTAGCCTTGGTGTCGTTGAAACGGATGACCGCATGCCAGCCTGAGACGAACGCGTACGGGAGCGCGAGGTCGTTGAGGCGGTTGCGACCGATGCGAACCGGAGAGTTCGTGAACTGGTAGTCCGTCTGTTCCCCGGTCGTGGTCGAGCGGACGGTGATGCGTACGGGCCTCAACGTACTCAGTCCCGCTCAGGGTTTGATGTCCGGCCGCTCAGGCGCGCTCGGCAAGTCGCCCTTGGAGGGGAGGTCGGGCTTGGACGGCGTGTCGGGGCGACCGGGAACCTTGGGCTTGTTGGGCGTCTTGTCCTCGATGTCCTTGCTGCGCAGCGGATCGTCGAGTTCTTCGTCGAGCTTCTTGCGGTCCCGAAGCCGCAGACGCTTCTTCTCCTTGGGCTTGGGAGGAGGCCCCAGCGGTGCACACGATACGTTCTCCGCGTCGAACCCGGCCGGGGGCATCTCGCCGCCGGAGACTTCGCTGCGGTCGAGGTAGACGAAGAAACACGGGTCCGGGATGTTCTTACCGACGGGATCCCGCGCGCACACGTTCTCGGGGTGGCGGCGCGGGATCTCGTAGAGCGTGTACCACGTCCGACCGACCGACTCGCGAAACAGCCCTGCGGCCATCAAGTGCGTCGCGTCCTCCTTGAGCGGAATGGTCCGCAGGTCGCGAGAGTCGGGCGCGAGCGTGAGTTCGTCGACCGCGAGGAAGTCCTCGCCAAGGTCTTCGGCCTTCTCGGATTTCCACATCTCCCCGGCGTCGACATCTTCCGCGGCGAGCTCCCCACGAAGCTGGTACACGCGCACCACGGTCGGCAGCGGGTCGCCATCTTCGTTCGGGTTGACTCGTGTACCCGCCCCGACGACGAGCGAGACGGCCCACTCGACCGAGTCGGGCTCGCAGGTCGGCTCGTCGTCTTTGCAACCGGTGGCAGCGAAGAGCGCGGCGAGGCCGAGGATCGAGTGTGCGCGGGTTCGCATGGGTCTCAAGCGAAGATCGAAGGGTCGAGAGGGAAGCCTCGCTGCACGATGTCCTCGAAGCAGCGCGGACGGGCCCCCGTGAATTGCCAGTTTCGGCTTCCGGGGACGAGAGAGAAGACGTCTTGCACGCCAATGCGGCCGGCGTCATCGAGCGTCGGCTCCGCGAGCTGGGTGATGCGATCGACTCCGTCGGAGAAGTGCTGCAACGTGACCACGAGGGACACGGCTCGCATCGTGAGGTTGCCGGCGTAGGCAGGATCGGCGGTCTCGGCCAGCATCGCCCGAAGGTGCCGAAGTCCCGCGCCCGCGTTGGCAGCCCTCACGCCGAGGATCTGGCTGAACGACCGCGAAACGAGGCCCCCGATGACCCCGGCTTCGGACCACTCGACATCCTCGACGGCGAGCCGATCCGGGCCCAGGCCCAACGCGGCCTCGATGGAGTGGCCAGCACGGCCCGCGCGCGTCATGACGACCGCGTTGGTCGGAAAGGGCGTGACGTCGGACCCGGGGCTGAGAAGCGCAACCTGCAGCTCGTGCGCTGCACCTCCGGCCAGAAGCGAGGCCATCAGCCAGGACGCGCGCGCACCGGGGCCCGCGCAAACGAGCACGCTCATGCGAGATGCAACCGCAGCCGAGAGCAGCGCGAGCATGCCCGGGGACGCGACGCCGGCCCGCGCCATCGCTTCGGAGGTCGCGCTGCCTGCGGGCACCCTCTTGCGCAGTGAGACGATGCTGCCGTTGGGGTCGTAGGCGGCATGGACTGCGTACTGTCCGAACACACCGCGCGCCGAGACCGACGAGGACGACAGCGTCACGCCTGTCACCCTGCGCACCCATGCGACCAGCGCGTACGCGCACGTGAACGGTCCCCGTCCCTCGGAGACATGCCCACCTCGGCTCACGCGTGCCCGGGCGGCAGAGATGAACACGACTTCGTCCGGCTGTCCCTCGAGCAGCTTCGTGACGGGGCCGTCATCGAGCATCTCGGCCAGCATCCGCGCCTGAAGGCCCGAGGTGTCGCCGAGGCTGCGAACGGACGAAGCCGACTGCAGCGCGGCGGAGAGCATGCCCGCAACCTTCGATCGAACCCCAGACTCATTGGCGACGACCGACGAGGACACGCGTCGCCAGACCGCTTCGAAGACGCGGTTGACCAGCACCTCGGGCTCGGCGTCTTGAAACTCGAACGCCGCGGCCGTCGTGCTCGTCGGTGCAGCGACCGGAGCGCTCGGAGGCCTCGATGGGGGTTGCGGAGGCGGTTGAGGAGGCGTGCCCCGATTCGGCAGCGGCGCTCGAGACAACCGAGGAAAGACGGCCGCGCGCGTCTCGACCTTCGCGGCGGTGGCTGCGACGGGCGCCTCGGGAGCGGGGGCAATGTTCGTCCCCAGCTCGTCCATCATCGGCGGCGGCGCCGGCCAATCCGCGTCCATCGCGGGACCGTCGGCAGATGGCGGCGCGGGAGGAGCCTGCGGCGTGCTCTCGATCGAGGTCGACTCCACGCCGGAGAGCTGGAATCGGAGCTTGGTATCCCCGATCTCCACGACATCCTGGGGGCTGAGCACGTGCGGTCCGCGAAGCCGACGCTGGTTCACGAACGTCCCGTTGGTCGAATCGAGGTCGACGATCGTCAGCGCGCTCCCCGTGACGAACACCCGTGCGTGTGACCCAGACGCGCCCGCGTCCGCGAGCACGACGTCATTCGACGGCCTTCGACCTAGGGTCACCTCCGGTTTCGCGAACTCGGGCGAACGCGTCGCTTCGCCGTCGGTGTCGATGAACACGTGAACCCGCATCAGGTCGACCAGAAGAGTGCCCTAAACCGGCAGATGCTTGTAGCCCTCGCCCGTACCGCTGCGCAGGAGTTCTCCTCGCAGACCGCGCCGACTTTCGGGGAATCGGCCGGTGTGGGACACTGTCCGTACCGGCCGTGAACCGCGTCAACGAGGTCACCAAGGACTGCTTCAACGCCCTGATCCAGCTGCGAAGCGTCGGACAGGGTGCGGGAGCACGACCCGAGCATGTCTATCAACGCCTTCAGGCGTACGTCGATGACGCGATCGCCCGCGGCAAGAGCATGCAGATGGCCGAGAGCGACCTCGCGGACATCATGTACGCGCTCGTCGCCCACGCCGACGAACTCGCGCAGCAGAAGCCGGGTCCGCTCCGCGAGTACTGGCACGCGCGGCCCCTTCAGCTCCGATACTTCGGCGAGAACGTGGCCGGAGACGGCTTCTTCGACCGTCTCAACCGGATTCTGCAAGACCCAAGCCGCGTCGAGGCGCTGAGCGTCTACCACCAGGTGCTCGCGTTCGGTTTCGAGGGTCGCTACGCCGTCCGCGGGGGCGAGCTCGAGCTCGACATGATTCGTCGCCGAGTTCGGGACAACCTTGGTCGGCTCCTCAACCCCGAGCCTGTCTCGCGTAGCCATCTTCCCAAGCGAGAGAGCTTGCAGTCGCGTCGCATGGACTTCCTGGTGCTCTGGATCGGCCTCTTCGCTCTGTTGTTCTCGGTCTGCTTCATCATCGCTCTGCGCGTCTCACTCAACGGACTCACCGACGCCCTCGACGCGCGCGGTCGCGTGCTGCTGCAGCGGCTCGCGGGCAATGACGGCGACGAGGCGAAGGAGAGCGCGCAGTGATCAAGGGGATCTTCGTCACCCTGCTCCTGACCGCGTCGTGGGGCGTGGTCGTCTACTTCGAGCTGCCCTACTGGATCGCTGGGATCGTCACCGCGGTCACGGCCCTCATCATCGGGCTCGTCTTCGGCGTCCGGTTCCACAAGAGTCGCAAGGCCAGCAAGGAAATCGAACGTGCCCTGCGGGCCCAGGCGGAAGAGCAAGCCCGCTCTGCCCGGCCCGACCTCGAAGCCGACATCCGGTCGATGCAGGAGGAGTTCACCCGAGCGATCAACTCGCTCAAGTCGTCGCGCCTGGGTGCGCGAGGTGCCTCCAGCGCGCTGTACTCGCTGCCCTGGTACGTGATCGTCGGCCCGCCGGGTGTCGGCAAGAGCACCGCACTTCGCAACTCGGGCCTCAAGTTCCCGTTCTCGAGCAACCGGGGCGGCGTCAGCGTGCAAGGCGTCGGGGGTACGCGCAACTGCGAGTGGTGGATGACCTCCGACGCCGTCATCCTCGACACGGCCGGGCGCTACACCACGGAAAACAGCGACCGGGACGAGTGGTTTGCGTTCCTCGACCTGCTTCGAAAGTACCGAACTCGTCGTCCGATCAACGGCGTGCTCGCAGCGGTGAGCGTCGCCGACATCGCCGAGGCGCACCCCGAAGAAGTCGCGGGTCTGGCCCGGGAGATTCGTGCCCGCATCGACGAGCTCCAGGACCGACTCGGCGTCGTCGTCCCGGTCTACATGTTGTTCACGAAGTGCGACCTACTGCCGGGCTTCGTCGAAATGTTCTCCGACCTCAGCGAGGCAGAGCGGCATCAGATCTGGGGATTCACGCTCAAGGTCTCCGACCAGCTCGCGCTCGCCGACCAGTGCGGGCAGCATCTCGACGAGCTGTCCGCCCTGCTCGAAAAGCGCACCCTTCGACGGCTCGCCGAGGAGCGCAGCATGGCTCGGCGCGAGCGGCTGCACGAGCTGCCGCAGTACTTCGCATCGCTCCGAGAGCCCATCGCTCGCTTCGTTCACGAGCTCACCGAGCCGAACATCTATCACGAGACTCCCGTGCTCCGCGGTGTCTACATGACCAGCGGCACCCAGGAAGGCCGCCCGCTCGGCCGCATCATGAGCTCGATCGCCGAGGCGTTCGGCCTGCGGCCGACCATCGGGGGAGCGACCGTCGCCCCCGTCGACGCGAAGAGCTACTTCCTCGGTGAGATCTTCCGGAAGGTCATCTTCCCCGACTACTCCCTCGTGCGGCACAACCGGCGTCGCACCCGGAAGCTGCGCATTGGGGGAACCATCGCGGGGGCGGTGTCCCTGGTCGCGGCAGTCGCAACGGTTGCCCTTCCGCTGATGTCCTACCGCTACAACCGAGAGCTGCTCGGACAAGGCGGCACGGCGCTGGCCTACATCGAGCAGCACGTCGAGCAGGACACGGTGGACGTCATTCCGATGGACCGCATCGAGCCCTTGCGGCGGATGGTCGACACCCTCCAGACCTACGAAGACGACGGCGCTCCGTGGTCGATGCGGATGGGGATGTATCAGGGCGACCGGATGTTCCCGCGGATGCGGGACGTGTTTGCGGACACCGTGCGTCGCGAGCTGCTCATCCCGGTTGCGACCCGAGAGCTCGAGGCTCTCGACCAGTTCGTGCGCAGCTATGAGCTGAACAACGAGACGCCGAGCCTCGAAGAGTACGAGACCAACTTCTCCCGGCTTCGGATGTACCTCCTCACCACGCAACCGGTGGGCGAAGGAGAGCCGGGGCTCAGTGAGACCGAGTCTGCATGGCTCGCGCGATACCTCGGCGACCTCTGGGAAGCGCCGATCTTGGTCTCGGGTGAATCGACGAGTCGCGACAGCATCGACAAGGTCGCCGAGACCTACATCCGGCTGCTCCGTAGCCGTCCGGACCTCGCGTTCAAACGCGAGAGCGACACCGTGACGAGCGCCCGCGAGGTGCTCTCTCGCGTCGACCGGACCAAGGCACTGACCAACCACCTGGTCGAAGCCGTGACGGGTCCCTCGCTGACACTCAAGGAGATGGTCGGCGTCTCGACTCTGCGCAACGACGACAAGCGAATCCGGCCTGCATTCACGAAGAAGGGGTTCACCCGTCAGGTGAAGCCTCTGTTCGAAGAGGGACTCGAAGAGTTCCTCGACCCGACGTGGGTGCTCGCCCAGGGCGGTGACAAGGCCGAAGAGCTGCAAGAGCAGGAGCTCGTCGCCATCAAGACGGCGTACTACCGGCTCTACATTCAAGAGTGGGAGACGTTCATCGACTCGACCTACGTGGTCACGCCCAAGTCCAAGGACTACATCGAGACGCTGGGGCTGCTGACCGACCTGACGCGGACGGAGCCCTACAAGATCCTGATTTCGAACGTGGCCTACCACACCACGCTCTTCGATCCGCAGGCACTCGAGGAGGGCGGCGCGGAGGGCGGGGGAGCGAAGGATGGACTCCAGCGCGCACTCGCCGGGGCCGGCAAGCGCGTCGTGATGCAACAGGGCCAGCGGGCGCTGCTGCGAACGGGCGCGGGCCGTGTCGGGGTCAACACCCAGATCATTCAAGCTGCCGGCGAGGCCGCCCTCGAGGAGCGGGCGGTCGCCGACCCGAACACCGCCGCCGTGGTGTCCGAGTACACGGTCCACCTGCGTTTCAAGCCGCTTGCGGACTTTGGTGCCCCGGCCGTCGAGGCCCCGCCCGCCGATGGGGCTCCGCCGCCGCCACCCAAGGTCAAGCCGCTCGACGAGTATCACGAGCAGCTTCGCTACGTTCGCGATGCGCTTCAGGCACAGCTCGATGATCCGAGCGCGAAAGAACAGACCGAAGAGAAGATCAAGAAGGCTCGGCGCAAGACGAAGTCGCTGCTCGCGGCCGAAACGGACACCATCTGGTCTCCAACCCTGGAGAAGCTTCTGCTGCCTCCGATCGAGCTGTCCGACCGCACCGTGGAGATCAAGGTGGCAGGCGGCGTGCAGAAGAAGTGGTGCAGCGATGTCGAAGCGGCGTTCGGACGCACCCTCGCCAGAGGTTACCCGTTCAACCCCGACGGCGAACCGGTCGCACTCGACGACCTCACCGAGTTCTACCACCCAAAGAATGGTGAACTCTGGAAGTACTACGAGAAGGTGCTCGAGAACTCGATCCCGATGCGGGGCACGAAGTTCGCGCTCGCCGACCGCGGAGCTTCGGGCAACGCGTACCGCCAGTCGGCGGTCGACTTCCTCAACGCCAGCCAGCAGATCACGGAGTCGATGTTTCCGCGGGGGTCCGACGACCCCAAAGTCGACTTCGTGATCAGCATCAAGGGCTCGAGCAAGGTGAAAGAAGTCGCGTTCAGCGTCGACGGTGAGACCGTTCGCTATCGGAACGGCCCCCTCGAGCGTCACGAGATGACGTGGCCGGGCGAGGATGCTCCAGGCGCAAAACTCGAGGTGATCGGCCTCGACCGCAAGGACAAGCTCGAGTTTCCCGGCGAGTGGGGTCTGATGCAGCTGCTCGAGGAGGGCAAGGTCAAGCGCGGCGAGAGCGGCAACCGAAAGTTCTACGCGCAGTGGGACTTCTCGGACGAGGACCTGGGTCTCGTGCAAATCACCTTCGAGCTCAAGCGGGTGGATACCCCGTTCTTCGGACTCGGCGGCAGAAAGCCCTTCCTGTCGATCTTCCGAAGCGACAACGTTCAGCCTCCCCGCTCGATCATCCGGGGCGCGTCCGCGTGCCCCCGCTGAGACGCCGCCGCTGAGGCGACACGGCGACGGATTGGGCTTCTCTCCGACGCCCTGACGCGCCTATGATGGCCCAGTAGGGACGAGGCGGCGCACCACCGCGCCTCTCGCCCAGAAGCGATACTCATGGCGAAGCGGCGTGCGCATCGAGTCGTGTGGGGTGAGGGGCTGCTCGTCTGTCCCCAGCACTTCCAGCAGCAAGAACTCTACTTCCACGAGCTGGTCGAGTCCCGGGCGAGCTGGCCCAACCCCCACGCGTGGGGCTTGATGAGCCTCGAGCTCGACCCGGTCGCGCTCAAGACGGGGGAGCTCGCACTGAAGTCCGTCCGAGCCGTGCTTCCCGGCGGACTTCTGATCGAGCTCGAGGAAGGCGACCCAGCCCTACCGGGCTCTCGAGCCATCGGGGCCGCGTTTCAGTCGACGGCCGCCGTCCTCGAGGTGTTCGTCGGCGTTCCCCATGCGGTCGAAGGTTCGGAGAACTACGGGTCCGGCGAAGGGGCGGCGCCAAGAAGCTTCGAGACCTGGTCGCGCGAAGTCCTAGACCTCGTCGATGCGGCGACCGAGGTGAGTGTGTCGTTCGCGCGACCCAAGGTCGTCGTCCTGTTCGGGAGCGAGAATCGACAGCACTTCCACACGATCAAGATCGCGGAGCTCCGCCGAGACGATTCGGGGGGGTTCGAGCTGTCCGCGGACTTCGTCCCCACCTGCCTGCGTCTGTCAGGCGCCCCACCACTGCGCACTTGGACCTCCGAGCTTCTCGAGCTGATGGTGGCCAAGCGCCGCTCCATCGCGAGCGCTCTTCGACAGGTCGACTCGTCGCGCGTCGAGTTCACCGCCCAAGACGTGACGCGGTCGCTGCAGCTGGCGGCGATCGCCTCTCAGATCCCGATGGTGAGGCACTTGTCCGAGTCGTCCGACTCGACGCCGTTTCAGCTGTACACCGCGTTGAGTCAACTCGCGGGACACCTGACGACCTTCTCCGCCGACATTACGCCCGAGGAGCTCCCGATCTACACCCACGGAGATCTGCGAGAGACCTTCTCCGAGCTGTTCAGCAAGCTGCGGCGCCTTCTCGAGCTCGCGATGGCAGAGAACTTCCTCGAGGTTCCGCTCGAGGCACGGCGCGACGGGATGTGGATCTCGATGCTCAAGGACCCGCGCCTGCTCGAGTGCCCGGTTTACGTGCTCGCGCTCGACGTCAACGCGCCGCAGCAGGAGGTCGCCAACCGGGTGCCGCACCTGTCGAAAGTGGCGTCGTGGAAGCAGATCCCCAAGATCGTCCGGTCGGCCATTCCCGGCGCCCCCATCAAGGCGTCCCACCGGCCTCCTCCGGAGATTCCGATCCGGCCCCACGAGGTCTACTTCATGGTGGATACCTCCCACGAGTACTGGGAGCAGATCCTTCGCGAGAAGACGATTGCCATCTTCCTGCCTCCGCCCTTCGACTCGAGCCGCGCCAAGGCGAGGCTGTTCGCCATCCCAACCGTCAGCCGAAAGTAGTGGACCATGAGCATCGGAATCGGCGTTTTTGGGAAGATCCCCTCCTATCCGGAGTTCGTGCGCATCGGGTCGGCAGGGCCGACCGACCGCGCGTTCGAGAAGTGGCTGCAGATGGCGAACGACCAGCTCGCCCGGGCGGACGTGAAGCTCTCGTCGACTCCGATCGGCTTCGCCTTTCGCGACGAGAAAGCCGACTCCCTCCTAATCGGAGTCCTGGTCGGCAGTCGAGACAAGGTCGGGCGCACCTTCCCGCTCGCCGTCTACTGCGAGTACGGGGTCGTGAGTTCGACCGTCCTCTCCCTCCTCGCCGAGGCGTTTCGCCCGGCCTTGACTCAGCTGTCCATGCTCGCGATGACCGCCTTGGAGACTGACCGTGAGGGGCTCAAGAGCGCGTCCGAGCGCGTCGAGGTCCCTCGGGGAAAGACCATTCGAGACGGCCGCGACGCCACTGCCGAGGCGCTACGCACGATCCCGGTCGAGCAGGTGCTCGCACGCATGTTCGTCGACGAGAACGACCGTGCCTATGGGATCAACGTGATCCAGCGGGCATGCGGACAGACGGTGCGAGATGGCCCTGCGCGTCCCACCTGCTTCGACGCCACGGTCACCAGCGATATGGAGCTCTGTTTCGCATTCGCCGCCGCGGAATCACAGCTACCGGAGACCATGGGCCCGATCTCCGCGTTCTGGGATGTATCCTCGCAGCGCGTCGTCGTCGTTCCAGGCGTCCCCGACAGTAAGCTGCTCGTCTCGATAGCCGCCCCCCACTCTCAGAACCAGAAGATCTGGAAGACCGAGACCAGCTCGGAGAGCTCGAGGAAACGGGCTTGGGAGAAGGTCTCCGACCCGGTCAAGGAGCTGCTGAAAGAGCCGGGCGAGGCTTCGATTCAGCAGCTCTTGGATCGGATGCGGATCTCGAAGTAGCCTGGGAACTCTCGCCCTGTGACATCGAGCCCCGCTCGATTCGCAGACACAAAAAAAGGGCCGGTTCCCCTTCCGAGGAACCGGCCCATAGATCTGGCAACGACCTACTCTCCCACAGGGTCTCCCCTGCAGTACCATCGGCGCTGGAGGGCTTAACTTCCGAGTTCGGGATGGGATCGGGTGTGAC
>JANSYI010000092.1 GCA_024742475.1 bacterium
GGTAGTGTCCCACCGTGTGGTGTAGGAGCGCCGACCCTCGGAGAGGCCAGGGCTTGATCAGGTGGCCACGGCGGGCAGCCTGATGGTGGGATTGTCGGTCACGCGGGCGAGCGTTTCAAGCGACATGTATCGCCGCGCGACGGTCCATTCATCGTTGGTCTCCAGCATCAGCGCGCCAATGAGGCGGATGATGGCGTCGTCGTTCGGAAAGATCCCGATGACGTCGGCCCGCCGCTTGATCTCGCGGTTCACCCGTTCGAGTGGGTTCGTGGACGCGATCTGGGTCCAGTGCTCGCGTGGGAAGTCCATGTAGGCCAGGACGTCGTCGCGGGAGGCGTCCATGAAGATGCCGAGCTTTTCGACCTTCTCGCGCAATGCGTCGGCGACGGTCTCCCACTGGGCCTCGGCGTCGCCCTTGGTTTCCTGAGCGAAGATCGTCTTCAGCATCGCTGCGACCGCGGAGCGCTGCTTGGCCGGCGCATGTGCCAGCGCGTTTCGCATCCAGTGAACGCGGCATCTCTGGTGGGTGGCGTTGAAGACCCGGCGCGCCGCCGCACGCAGGCCCTTGTGATCGTCGGCGATCACCAGCTTCACCCCGCGCAGGCCGCGGTCGGCCAGAGACCGCAGGAACTCGGTCCAGAACGTCTCGGCCTCGGAAGGCCCTGTTGCGACGCCCAGAACCTCGCGCTTGCCGTCCTCGTTCACCGCCACGGCCACTATCACGGCACGGCTGACGATCCGACCGCTCTCACGGACCTTGAGGTAGGTGGCATCGAGCCAGAGATAGGGCCAGGCGCCTTCCAGCGGCCGGGACAGGAACGCGTTCACGCGCTCGTCGATCTCGGCGCAGAGCCGGCTGACCTGGCTCTTGGACATGCCGCCCGCGCCCATGGCCTTGACCAGATCATCGACCGAGCGCGTCGAGACGCCGTGAACATAAGCTTCCTGGATCACGGCGACCAAGGCTTTCTCAGCTGTGCGGCGTGGTTCGAGGAAGCTCGGGAAGTAGCTGCCTTTGCGCAGCTTCGGGATCTCGAGCGCGATCCGGCCTGCCCGGGTATCCCAATCGCGATCGCGGTATCCGTTGCGCTGCACCTCCCGCATCGGCGTTCGCGCGCCCTTGGCCGCGCCCGTCCGCGCCTCCACCTCGGCCTCCATGATCCGCTCGGCCGCGAAGGCCAGCATCTCGCGCACAAGGTCGCCGTCAGCCTGCTTCTCAACCAGCTCGATCAGCGTCATTCTGTCGTCGGTCATCGTCGTCATCTCCGTTTCAGGTTCCAGGTCTCACAACCCAGACCTTTTCCGAAGATCGGCGATGACCGCCAGCGTCACC
>JANSYI010000064.1 GCA_024742475.1 bacterium
ACGGCTGGCCTGCCCGGCGCCTGACGGAGCTTCTTCCGCAGAACTGGGCCACCGCTCGCGGTTGACGAGCTCGTGAAGGCGGCCGGCCAGGATGGCATGGTCGCGCCGCGCGTAGATCTAGGCTGTCCGTAAAGGGCTTACCCTGCATCGTAGAAACGAACCCGGGCCGCGAGTAGACGGACTGTTCCGGCAGGTACCTTCGCTCCTGCGCCGCCTCAACGACGTTGCGCTCTCGCTCGCCTTGACGACGATGGTGCGTGCACTCGAACGACGTTGGGTTGGATCCAACTGCGACTTTTCAGGACCCGAACAGCTTGAGGTCTGGAAGACCTACATCTTCGACAAGTTCGAGAATAGCGAGATGAACATGCCGAGACTGGAACGCATCGAAGGGGCCGCGGAGCTTGAGAGGCCACGCGAGCGCTGTGGCCCTACGTACGGCCGCCTCGCCCAACACGCGCAGTTCTCCCGCTTCGAGATGAAGCGAGGCTTGATGGAGGGTTTCGAAGAGAAGGTCGGCCGATTGGCCGCAGGACTCGAGCGCCTCAGTGACGCCGAAGGTGGCTGAGCCCATGGCGTTTGCAACCGAAGCCACCCGTCGACCGAGCGGAGCCCGCACCGGCGGTGGCGCATCCTCGATATTCGGTCAGAGAGCCGGTCCCACAAGGTTGGAAGCGTCTCAAAACGCGACAACCACTTCGCTGCCGAGCGTGATACGGCTGAACCTCATGAAGGCCTGGATGGCGATGCTCATCAGCCCGTTGCTCGCGGGTTGCATGTGGGGTTGGAACTCTTGGCCGGCTCCGCCAGAGAAGGAGTCAGCCACACAGGCTCCGGACGAAGAGCCAGACGCCACACCCACGGGCCAGCTGGGTCGCGCGGTCGGGCGGATGACCTACGCGCCGGCAACTCTCACCGGCAACCGGCACCTCGGCGTTCCGTTCAACGGTCGGCTCGAGGTAGTCGGTCACGAGAAACTCTACGAGTCCACGATCCGACAGATCGACGTTGGCGGGTTCGATGCGCGTTGGAGTTTCGTCGACCTGCGCGAGTCGAACTCGGGGAACGCAAGCCTCGGCCTGAAGGGGATCGCCGGGATCAGTGGCAGCTTGGGGCTCGAGCGGGGTAGCTCGTACGCCATCTACTCCTTCGAGGAGATCGACCACTGCTACGTCATCGACGAGGGCGTCGTCTTCGAGGCGCCACGGCGTGGGCGGTTCTTCCCGGTCGAGATCTGCTACGGACGACGTTTCTCCCGCATCTACAGTTCCAGCGAGTCGAAGCTCACCGAGACGGTACAAGCAGAGCTCCTTGGGTTTCCGTTTGGCGTCGGGGCAAAAAGGACCCGCAGCGCGGGCTATGTCTCGGCCCGAGAGTGGGGCGAAGGGCTGCGGCGCAAGGAAGATTGCGAGGAGGTCAACTTCTCCAAGTTCGGCTCGGTCGGAGACTGCTTTCAAGTCGGGCCGGCACTCCCGATCCGGGTCCGCTGGCGAGAGATCAAACGCAAGCGCCACAAGCGACCAAAGGCGGCCGCACGACAGCAGCCCGTACCGCCGGGAGCCTGATAGATTTCCTCCCCATGCCGCGAGCCATCGAGACCACGGACCGGTCGGCCTACTACACGGCCGCGCTACAGCTTCTTCGCTTCGTCGAGGCGCGCGCGCCCTCGAACCGGAGGTTCGGGACGGACGCGGACGCGCTGTGGTCGACCTTCGCGGGTGGGCTCAAGACGTGCGACCGGATCGACACCCTGCTGCGGGACGCGGACGTACAGTGGCCGGGCGCGTTCGGGGCTCGCTCGACGTTCGGGCTGCGGGCGGTGGCCGAGGACGACGCCTACGGGGCGGACTGGACTTCGCTCGACCCCATGGACGGGGAGAAGACGTGGAAGACCGCGGGCCAAGGCGACGCGCCGAGCTCTCCGGCTGAAGCGATCGCAGCGCTGGAGGCGGCCTGGGAGCGAAGCAGCTCGGCGGTACCGATGCCCAACGTGGGCCCGACGACGAAGCTGGTGCTGGGCGGCCTGAGCGCAGTCGTCTCGGCCATCCACCTGTTCGCACAGGACGACGCGCTGTCGTGGCCGGAGCAGGTGACTGTGGTCGCCGACGCACCGGCGGAGCGCCAGGTGGCGGCTGCCGCAGCCGCGCTGCTCAACGAGACGAAGCCGACCGCCCTGCGCCTTTCGGACCAGCGCACGGCGGTCGTGGGCGCGACACTCGTGCTCTCGGACGACGCGAGCGACGAGGTCCGGACAGCCGCCGAGGAGATCGCGGCGGGATGACGCTGGACGAGAGGTTCCAGCTGCTCGGCACCACCGAGTACACGCACGAGAAGGAAGCGATCGACTTCCTCCGGCACGGGTTCCCGATCGCGCACCCGTTCCATGCGCGGGCGCTGGCGGACCTGCTCGACCCGAGCACGGGGCGGCTGTACGAGATCGACGCGCTGGTGATCGGGTATGCAGCGGTGTTCGTAGTGGAGATCAAGAGCCACCCGGGGCGCATCGAGGGCGACCGCAACGGATGGATCTGGACGCCGCCGGACACGGAACGGCGGGTGAATATCGCCAACCCGTACTCGCTGACCAACCACAAGGCGAAGATCGTGGGCTCGATGCTGCGCAAGCACATGGGCAACCTGTATGGGGTGCCATGGGTGCAGCCGCTCATCTTCCTGAGCGCAGAGAACCTGGAGAACCGGCTCAGCCACGACGGCAAGATCGCGGTGACGACGCGGGAGACGTTCTTCGAGGCGATCCAGAAGGGCCGGTTCCCAGGCGCCGAGGACCGCAGGTTCGCGCGGCGGATCGACCGACCCGCGGCGAAGGCGATCAAGCAAGCGTTCGACAAGATGGGTCTGCGGGCCCGCGAAACGCTCCTGCAGGTGGGCGACTACGTGCTGGAGAACGTGTTCGAGGACGGGGACGACTATCAGGACCGGGCGGCCCACCACGCGCAGTTCGAGCACATGAAGTATCGGGCCCGGGTGTACCTGGTGCCCGAGCAGACGAGCGTGGAGAACAAGCAGCGGCTGCGGCGGGCTGCGGAGCGCGAAGTGCAGCTGCTGTGGACGGTGCGGGACAACCCGAACATCCTCTCCAGCCATTACTACGCGCCGGATGGAGAGCTGGGGCCGACGCTGGTGCTGGAGGACTTCGAGGGGTCGATGCGGCTCGATCGGTTCCTGGCCCGGCACAAGGACCTGCCGTTCGAGGACCGGGTGGACCTGATCCGGCAGATCGGACACGCGCTGCACTTCTGCCACCGGCGCAACGTGGCCCACGGGGGGCTGAGCCCCGAAGCGGTGCTGGTCCGGCGCAACCCCGCTGAGGGTGAGGACGGCGCCCTGGAGATCCGGCTGTTCAACTTCCAGCTGGGCGGCAGCGAGGACGCGTCGGCGACGGTGCACCGCACGGCACTGGGGTCGAACACAGCGGGGGCCTACCAAGCACCAGAGCTGGCGAACGACCCGGGGGCGACATCGCCGCTGACGGATGCGTTCAGCCTGGGGGCGCTGGCGTACTACGTGTTCACGGGGCAGGCGCCGGCGAGCAGCCAGGTGGAGCTGGTGCAGAAGCTCTACCGGGACGGGGCGCTGGATCCGGCCGCGGTGGCGGACGACCTTCCGGAAAAGCTGGTGGAGTTCGTGCAGACGGCGACGTCGCTGGACGCGTCGAACCGGCTGGACGACACGGCGCTGCACGTGGAGCTGCTGGTGGAGGACCTGCGGCCCAAGGACGAGCTGGCGGAGCCGGAGAGCACGGCGAACGTGCTGGAGGCGGAGAAGGGCGACATCCTGGCGGAGCGCTTCGAGGTGAAGCGGGTGCTGGGCCACGGGGCGAGCGCGCGGGTGCTCGACGTGGTGGGTCCGGACAAGGAGGGGCAGGTCCGGCACTTCGCGCTGAAGGTGTCGCGGGGTCCGGACCACGACGATCGCATTCGCAAAGAAGGCGAGCAGCTGCAGCGGATCCGGCACGCGCGGATCGTGGAGTGCCATGAGATCCTGAAGCTCGACGGGCGCACGTGCCTGCTGCTGTCTCTGGCCGGGGCCACGCTGCAGCAGGTGCTGGCGGACGAGGGCAGCCTGGATCTGGATCTGGCGAGCCGCTACGGGGAAGACCTGCTGGACGCGCTCAAGACGCTGGAAGACGAAGGGGTGGCGCACCGAGACATCAAGCCGGCCAACCTGGGGGTGGGCTCGCGCAAGAAGAAGGCGAAGCACCTGACGCTGTTTGACTTCTCGCTGCTTGACACGTCGATGAGCGAGCTGGAGGTGGGCACAGCGCCGTACCGCGACCCGTTCCTGCCGCTGCGGGGTGCCTGGGACGCGCAGGCAGATCGCTGGTCGGCCGCGGTAACGCTGCACGAGATGCTCACGGGTCTGCGGCCCCGCTACGGGCGACCGGGGCAGGCGGCGGTGGATCCGAAGGCGACGCTGCACCTGGAGAGCGAGCGCTTCGACGCGGGGCTGCGCGATCGGCTGATCACGTTCTTCGAGCAGGCGCTGGCCCGAGAGCTGGAGCGCAGGTTCGAGTCGGCAACGGACATGGCCCGGGCGTGGTCGTCGTGCTTCGACGCGCGGCCGCAGGCCTCGTCGGCGCCGACCCGCGAGACGCCGATGGTGACGGGTCGAGGTGGTCCGATCCAGCTGGGCGCGGTGACGGACGCACAGCTGGCAAAGATCACCCCGGCCACGCCGATCCGGGCGCTGCCGCTGTCGGTGCGGGCCCAAAACGCGCTGGACCGGGCGGGGCTGACCCAGGCGGACGAGCTGCGCTCGCTCCCACGCAACCGGCTGTCGGCGATCCGGGGCATCGGCAACAAGGTGGCCCGGGAGATCCTGGAGCTGCGCGACGCGTGGGCGGCGAAGCTGGCCGACGACGCGCAGCCGCAAGCGCAGCCGTTCCTGGAGGGCTACCGCGGTGAGGACGTGGCGGTGGAGTCGCTGAAGGTGCCGGTGGCGGTGGCGCAAGGCCTGGAGGACGCGGGCCTGCGCACGAGCGCGGCGGTGGCCCGGGCCCCACGAGCGCAGGTATCGGCGGTGCTGAAGCGCTGCGGGTCGTCCCCGAAGGTGCTGGAGGCTGCGCTGCAGGGCGCGGCGGAAGCCGAGGCCGAGGACCGCGAGCCGCAGACGCTTGGCGGGTGGCTGGACGCGTTGTTCCCCGCGATGGAGGGGGGCAAGAAAGCACCGAAGCACCAAGAGCAGGTCCAGATGCTGCTGGGGCTGCGGCCGCCGCTGCTGGGGGTCTGCGGGGCGACGCTGCAAGAGGGTGCGGACGCGGCCTCGGTGACCCGGCAGCGCATGCAGCAGGTGCTGGCGACGTCGGTGAGTCGATGGCGGGAGATGCCGTGGCGCGACGGGCTGCGAGAGCGCTGCCTGAAGGCAATCCGGGAGGAGAATGAGCGGAGCGGGGCGCTGCCGCTCGAGCTGGCGGCACAGCGGCTGGGGCAGACGATCCCCGACGACGTGCACGCGGACCCGGAGGTCCGGGTGGCCCAGTACGCGGCGCTGATCCGCGCAGCCTCGGAGCTGGGCCCGGACGCGTCAGGCGACCGGGTGACGCTGCGCCGCCGGACGCAGCTGCGCGGTGAGGAGCGTCGGCACGTGGTGTGGGCGCTGGCGGGCGAAGACGAGGAGCTGTGGCACACGATCAAGCGGCTGGGCGAGACGGCGGACGATCTGGCGCAGCGGGTCCCGCTGGCGTCGTCGGGGGAGACGTATCGGGCGCTGGCAGCGGTGGTGGACGAGACGCCGCTGGCCAAGGACGAGGACGAGGCGGCGGATCTGCTGACGCTGGCAGCCTCGGCGAGCCGCACGGCCGCGCGCTCGAGCCGGCTGGAGCTGTACCCGGTGGGGATGCCGGCCAGCCGCGCGCTGGAGCTGAGCGCGCAAGCGCTGAGCGCCGCGGAGCTGAGCCCCGAGGAGATCGTGACGCGGGTGCGGGCCCGCTACCCGGAGGCAGAACCGCTGCCGACGCGGCCGCAGCTGGATCGGCTGGTGGCGTCGCTGTCGCTGAAGTGGTCGGACGGACGCTACCGACGGCCCCAGGCGAGCGGGTCGAGCAGCCTGCTGAGCTCGAGCGGGCTGGATCGCCGCAAGACGGTGGTGCCGTCGCAGCGCTCGATGTCGGAGTCGTCGATGACGGCGAAGGACTTCGAGGACAGCGTGGTGGGCGTCCTGCAGGACCGGAAGCTGAGGGTGCTGGCGGTGAACACGGCGTACATGCCAGACGCGGTGTCGGCCCTGGAGAGGGTGCTGAAGACGCGGGCGGTCGCAGTGGACCGGCTGCTGGTGGAGGCGATGGAGGCGGTGCTTTCGGAGAAGGGTGGCAAGCCGGAGGTGCTGTGGTCGACGGACGCGGAGGGCCCGGAGGGGAAGGCGTGGTCGCGGCTGCTGAGCGTGGCGAAGACGGCGTCGGATCGGGTGATCGAGTCGCTGGTGCCGTCGAGAGATCCGCTGCTGCTGGTGCAGCTGGGGCTGCTGGCGCGCTACGAGCTGCGGGACTTCGTGGACCGGCTGGTGGAGGCGAATCAGAGCGACGAGACGGGCGCGGTGGTGGTGCTCAACCCGGCCCACGAGGGCGACCGGCAAGACGTGCTCAACGCATCGCTGCACATCTCGGGGCTGCTGGCGGGGCAGTCGGGGTGGATCCCCCGCGAGTGGATCGAGAACAAACACCGCGCCGCGACGGCGCACTGAGGACAGGTCAATGGCGAGATCGCGGAAGAAGAAGATCGAACTGGTGGCGCAAGAGGCCGCGGACGCACCGCTGGATAGCGCGGCGCTGCTGGCCTACGCGCAGCCGGTGCTGACCGAGCTGATGAAGGACCTGCTGGAGCGGGCAGACGGCTCGGAGGCGATCACGGCGGCGTTGAAGGCCCGGCACGCGGAGGAGAAGAAGAACGAGCTGACGGCCGACGGGTATGCGGTGTGGCGCCGCAACGTGGTGGTGCAGATCGCGGCGGGGTGGTTGCTGTCGTGCGTGTTCGTGCGGACGCTGGAGGACCGGGGGTTGCTGGACACGAACCGGATCGCGGGCCCGGGGGTGATGGGGGCCCAGCACACGTTCTTCCAGCTAGCGCCGTATCTGACGGAGCGAGACTACCTGCTGGCGACGTTCCGGGAGCTGGAGCACTTCCCGGCGACGAAGGCGTTGTTCGACCGGGAGCACAACCTGGCGTGGAGGCTGGCTCCGTCGGCGGAGGCGAGCAAGAAGCTGCTGGAGTTGTTTCGGTCGCCGAACGCGGAGACGCCGGCGTTTCGGTTTGGGCAGGGAGATACGCGGTTTCTTGGGGACCTGTATCAGGATCTGAGCGAGGACGTGCGGAAGCGGTATGCGTTGCTGCAGACTCCGGACTTCATCGAGTCGTTCATCTTGGACCGGACGCTGGAGCCGGCGATCGAGGAGTTCGGGCTGGAGGAGACGGACATCATCGACCCGACGTGCGGGAGTGGGCACTTCTTGTTGGGGGCGTTCGGGCGATTGTTCGAGCGGTGGGTTGCGCGGGGGAAGCGGGATGAGGAGGCGGTGGAGCTGGCGATGGGGAGCGTGTACGGGGTGGATGTGAATCCGTATGCGGTCTCGATTGCGCGGTTTCGGTTGACGCTGGCGGGGCTGGAGAAGCTCGGGGTAACGAGGTTGGCGGTCGCGCCGAGGATTCCGACGAACGTGGTGGTGGCGGACTCGTTGATGGAGGATGGGTTTGCGCAGCTGCCGGGCGTGGAGGCGGCGAGCTTCGGGAACGCGTTCGGGTTCGTGGATGAGCTCGAGGCGAAGCGGGTGATGCGGCGGAGCTATGCGGCGGTGGTTGGGAACCCGCCGTACATTACGGTGAAGGACAAGGCGCTGCGGGAGAAGTACCGGGCGACGTATGAGTCGGCTGGGGGGAAGTACGCGCTTTCGGCTCCGTTCATGGAGCGGTTCTTTCAGCTGGCGAGAGCTGGGGGGTTTGCGGGGCAGATTACGGCGAACTCGTTCATGAAGCGGGAGTTTGGGAAAGGGTTAGTCGAGCGGGTTCTGCCGAAGGAGGACGTGCAGCTGATCGTGAACACCGCGGGGGCGTACATTCCGGGGCACGGAACGCCGACGGTGTTGTTGTTTGGGCGGCACCGGGCGCCTGAGGCGGAACAAGTGCGAGCGGTGCTGGCCAGGCGTGGCGAGCCGTCGACGCCCGAGGACCCCGCGGAGGGAGAAGTCTGGTCGAGCATCCGGGACCACTGGAGCGAGGAAGGCTTCGAGAACGAGTACATCACCGTCGAGAAGGTTGAGCGGTACAAGCTTGCGAAGCACCCGTGGAGTCTCGAGGGTGGCGGTGCGGGGGAGTTGAAGGCTTTGCTCGAGGAGCGAGCCGAGAAGCGGCTTGGAGATGTGGCAGACAGTATTGGGATCACGTCGTTCACGCTCGAAGACGAGGTGTTTCTGCGCGACGCTGCGACCTGGAAGCGACTCGGCGTTCCTTCCGAGAACCTCCGCCCGATGGTGATTGGCGAGGCAATTCGAGATTGGAGCATTGAGGACTGCCCCGTGGCTCTCTTTCCGTACGAGAACGACTTCAGCCCCATCGCGCCTGACCGAAGCGACGTGCTGAAGTCGCTATGGTCGCACCGAACGGTGCTTGCAAACAACATCTTGTTCGGGGGAAAGACCAAGATTCAGGGTGGTCTGAAGTGGTTCGAGTATGGGCGGCTCACGAGCACGAAGCTTAGGACCCCGCTCTCCATCGCCTTCGCCGAAGTCGCCACCCACAACCACTTCGTCCTCGACCGCGGCGGCAGGGTCTTCAAGCAGACAGCCCCCATCATCAAGCTCCCCGACGCCGCCACCGAAGACGACCACCTCGCCCTCCTCGCCTACCTCAACAGCTCCACCGCCTGTTTTTGGATGAAACAGGTCTGTATGAACAAGGGAGGAAGCGGTATCGGGAGAGGCATTCAGGACGAGGCATGGGAGGGCCGATACCAGTTCGACGGGACAAAGACAGGAATGCTCCCGCTGCCCAAGAGCTGGTCGGACCTGTCTTCGCTCGGACGAAAGGCCGAAACAGCTGCGAGCGAGTTGGAAAAGGCGTCTCCAGAAGCCACCGCCACGTCCCTGCTAAGCACGGACACGCACGCTTCGGAGGAGCTTGAGCGCAGATATCAAGCCGCCAAGGCCGCCCACGATGCGGCCAAAGAGCAGCTCGTTTCACTGAACGAGGCCATTGACTTCGCGGTGTACGGCCTATTCGGCATCGTCGACACGCAACCTAAAATCCCAAGCCACCTTGCCCCCGGCTCACGAGCCTTCGAGCACTTGCTCTCGGCGCGCGGGCGGCCCACAAGTTGGTTCTCCCGCAACGGGCTCCTGCCTCCCACGGGTAACGTCGACTACGAGGGAGCGCCCAAGCTTCTTCCAGAAGACCCTACCTACAAGCGCCGGTGGACACGGCCAGACTGGGACCGACAGCTTGACCTCGCCCTTACGAGCAAGCTTCTCGACCACGTCGAAGCTCAGTTCGCGGGGGGACCACTCTCAGTCACCAAGCCTGCTATTCCGGACTCGCTCAGTCCCGCACAGGCCTGGTTATCAGCGAGGAGCGACTTCAGGATGCCAGAGGCGGTCATGAGAGAGTCCGTCCCATTCCTCAGCGCACTGCTGTTCACCAACTCCGGGCTCGAGAAGCGTGCCCTTTGGGCCGAGACCTGGAGTCTGCAACGAAGAGAAGATGCAGGCGAGAAGGTTGGCCCAATCCCCGTGCCCCCGAAGTACGGCAAGGGTGACTACCAAGAGACGTCCTTCTGGACACTCCGCGGAAAGCTCGACGTCCCCAAGGAACGCTTCATCTCCTACCCCGGCTGCGAGTCCGACAAGGACAACGAACCCGTCTACGGCTGGGCGGGCTGGGACCACGCCCAGCGAGCCCAAGCCCTCGCCGCCCTCTACCTCGACCGCAAAGACAACGAAGGCTGGTCCAAAGACCGCCTCCAGCCCATGCTCGCCGGCCTCCTCGAGCTCCTCCCGTGGGTCAAGCAGTGGCACCCCGCGCCCGACCCCGACACCGGAGAGCCCTTCGGCGACTTCCTCGAGACCTTGCTCGAGACCGAGTGCCACGAGCTCGAGTTCACCTACGACGACCTCCGCGCCTGGCGGCCCCCCAAGAAGACCAAGCGCAAGAAGAAGACCTCTAAGAAAAAGGCGCCAAAAGCCAAGGCCACCAAGCGCGCCTCGAAAGCCGAGAACAAAGAGCCATGACCCGCGTTCGCGAGCTCCTCGACATCCCCGATCAGATCCGCAAGATGGACTTCACCGTCACCCTCACCGAGGGTGTCGCCAAGCCAGCGCAAACGATCGACACCTACGTCGTCACCCCCAGGATCGCCGACGCCTTCGATCAGGCCCTCAACATGATCGGCGCCGCCCTCCGCGACGGCGGCAGCCTCGGCGCCTACCTGCATGGCAGCTTCGGCAGCGGCAAGTCCCACTTCATGGCCGTCCTCAGCCTCCTCCTCGCCAACGAGGAGGTCGCCTGGAGCCGCCCCGAGTTCCACGACCTGCGCCAGAAGTACGACTGGGTCGGCGACAAGAAGATCCTCGAGCTGCAGATCCACATGCTCGGCAAGGACTCCCTCGAGGAGGCCATCTACCCCGCCTACCTGGAGTACCTCGAAAAGCACCACCGAGATGCCGCGATCCCCGGCATCTTCGCCGACGAAGAGCTCTTCGACAACGCCCGCTCCCTGCTCGACAGCATGGGCGAAGACCGCTTCTTCGCCCCCATGAACCCCACCGACCAAGGCGGCGACGATGCCTGGGGCGACGTCGCCACCGAAGCCGTCTGGACGCGCGAGAGCTTCGAGCAGGCCGCCAGCTCCACCGACCGGGACGAGCGCGCCAAGCTCCTCGACGCCCTCGTCACCACCCACCTCAAGGCATTCAAGTCCTCGGCCAAGGCCTACCGAGACCTCGACGAGGGCCTCTGGGTCCTCAGCCACCATGCTGCCGACCTCGGCTACCACGGCGTCGTCCTCTTCCTCGACGAGCTGATCCTGCGCATGTCCATGGGCGCCAGCCAGCCCCAGTGGCTCAACGACATGGTCATGAGCATGGTCAAGCTCAAGGAGTCCACCCACTCCGATCGCGCCATCCCCTTCGTCAGCTTCATCGCCAGACAAAGGGCCCTCAAGGAGATGGTCGGCGACCAGCTCGCCGGCCCCGACGCCCACCGCCTCGAGCATGCCCTGAGCCTCGCCAGGGGCCGCTTCCGCGAGATCGAGCTGCCCAACGAAGAGCTCCCCGCCATCGTCGAAAAGCGCGTCCTCACCCCCAAGGACGACGACGCCCGCCAGCAGATCGACAAGGCCTTCGAGCAGATCCAAAAGAGCGCCTCCTCCGGCTCCTCCAATGCCTGGGCCACCTTGACCACCGGCAAACACGACGCCAAGGACTTCCGCCGCCTCTACCCCTTCAGCCCCTCCCTCGTCGAGACCCTGGTCGACCTCTCCAGCTCCCTCCAGCGTCAGCGGACCTCGATCAAGCTGCTCACCGAGATGCTCATTGAGCACATCGATGACCTCGACCTCGGGTCCCTCGTCGGCGTCGGCGACCTCTTCGACCTGCTCGCCAGCGGCGACGAGTCCGCCGAGGGCATCATGCGCGAGCGCTTCCGGGCCGCCGTCGAGCTCTACAAACACCAGTTCCTCCCGCTCATCCGATCCGAGCGCGGCACCGACAATCCCGAGAAGTGCCAGCGCCTGCGCGATGACCACAAGCTGCGCCTGGGCTGCGCCAACTGTGCCCAGCGGGCCTGCCGAAACGACAACCGGATCGTCAAGACCCTGCTCGTCGCGGCCCTTACCCCCAACTCGGAGCCACTGCGCAACCTCACCGTCAGCCGCCTCGTCCAGCTCAACCATGGACAGCTCAAGAGCCGGATTCCTGGCTACGAGCAGCGAGAGTTCACCACCAAGCTACGCAAGTGGGTCGCCAGCGGCCTGCATCAGATCCAGCTCGGCAACCAGGACGACCCGACCGTCTCCGTCGAGCTGCACGGCGTCGACCTCAAGCCGATCATGGAGCAGGCCCGCAGCGTGGACTCCAGCGCTCGGCGCCAGGCCAAGATCCGGAGCATGCTCTTCGAGGAGATGGGCGTCGGCCGCGACGTCGAGGTCGGCAAAGACGACAAGGTCACGTGGCGAGGTTCGGTGCGTGAGGGCCACATTCGCTTCGGCAACATACGCCTGCTGGCACCGAACCAGCTGCGCTGCCCCGACGACCACGACTGGCGCCTGCTCGTCGACTTCCCCTTCGACGACGACGGCCACGGCCCCGAGGAGGACGAAGCCGTCCTCGAGAACTTTCGAAACGAGCATGGTGGGAGCTGGACCCTGGTGTGGCTGCCCAGCTTCTTCTCCGAGGGCGTCAACAAGCTGCTCGGCGAGCTCGTCATCCTGGGCCACATCCTCGACAGCGGCGACCCCACCCGCCAGGGCTACATCAAGCATCTCAGCCCCGACCAGCAGAACATGGCCGTCAACTCCATGACCAGTCTGCAGCGCCAGAAGTGCCAGCAGGTCCTCGAGGCCATGCGCAAGGCCTACGGCCTCGCCAGCGCCAAGGACGATGACGAGCAGCTCGACCCCGGCCGGCGCATGACCCAGCACCTGCACACCCTGCAGCCCGGCCTCGAGCACGTCCGGCCCCAGCTCGCCGCCGACCTCTCCCACGCCCGCGACGCCTACGTGCACGCCCTGCTCGAGGAGCGCTACCCCAAGCACCCCCGCTTCACCAAGGTCGTCAAAGGCAAGAAGATCGGCGACGTCCTGCGCTTCTTCGACGACCTCATCGATCGCGACGACAAGAAGATCGCCCTGGACAAGCAGGCCCTCGAAGACATGCGTGGCTTACTCGGCGAGCTCGGGTTCGTGCGCGTCACCGAGAACGCCGCCATCCTGCGCGAGGATGCAACCTTGCAGGCGCTCGAGAACAAGCGCATGCAGAAGTCCGTCGAGCACCCCACCGCGGGGCAGATCGCCGCCTGGTTCGACGAGGACGGCAAGGTCGGCCTCAAGCCCGAAGCCATGGCGATGGTGATCCGCGCCTACGCCCGAGCGAAGAGCCGCACCCTACTCAGCGGCGGTGCCCCGTACACGTTCGAGCCCGGCAAGCCGATTCCGGACCACGTCGTCCTCGAGAGGCCCGAGCTTCCAACACACTCCGAGTGGAAGGACGGCCTCGAGCTCGCCGGCTATCTCGGCATCGCCCTGCGCAGCAAGGCCCTGCACGGCGACAACCTCAAGCGGCTCGAGCGAGACCTCGGCAAGCAGCTCACCGACCTGGGCAAGCCGGTCGACAAGCTCCCCGCCGAGCTGCGCACCTGGACCCAGGCCCTGGGCCTGCCCGAGGACACCCCACGCCTGCAGACCGCCCACAGCGCCCAGGACCTCTTCGCCGGCCTCCAGGGAAAGCCGGCCGTCGACCAGGTCCGCTTCCTGGCCGCCTTCACCGCCAAGACCAGCCCCGGTGCCCTCGGCCGCAGCGTCGGTTCCGCCAAGGACACCGCCGCCGTCCTCGGCAACACCCTCACTCTCGGCGTCTTCCAGCAGCTGCTGCCCAAGCGGGACGGCAACCCCGAGGCCGCCGAGATCCTGGACGAGGTCGCCAAGACCCTGCGCCAGGACGAGCTCAACATCGGCCTGGCCACCCGCATCCGCCAGCTCGCCGAGCGCGGCCAGCAGCTGTTGGTCGAGAAGACCTCCCCGCCCCCGCCCGCCGAACCCGGCGCCAAGACCCTATGGTCCCAGAGCATCTCCGCGAAGGGGTCCGCCGAGATCATTGCCGCCCTCGAAGACGCCCTCGCCCAGGTGCGCAGCGCCGCCGAAGGCAACGTCGACGTCGCCCTGCGCGGCAACCTCTCCCTCACCGGGAAGCCCGAAGCATGAATGGCCGCGCGCAGCAACAGAAAGAACCGACAAATACATAGGAGCACCCCTTATGTCTCTGCATCGGCTCCAACATTGAGCGCGAAGTCGAGCGCCGACATGTTCACGCCATGAAAGCAAGAACGTACGCGCTATCAGCGTTGCTCTCTGTCCCTCTCCTCCCTTCGGCGGCCTGTGGTCTCTTCGAGGACGACCAGCCTCCCGGCGCCCCTGGCGGCACCGGCGGGCAGCCAGGAGGTGGAGACTCGTGCTCCGATCAGTTCGATGGGTTCGACCCTGCCCTCCTTCAGGACGTCTGCCCCACCCCCTACGCGCCTCAGTACACGGTCAACATCGGAGGCGCCGACATTCTGTGGATCGACGACCCCGCCAACGCAACGACGGTTGGTCTCGGATGGGTGTTCGGAAACACCGCACAAGCGGACTGGCTCGGTTGGATCGCGCAGGGTGACCAGCAGTGCGGCATCGCTTGCACCTTGCCCCAAGGGCACCCCTGCAACGCCAGCAACGACGACGACTCCCAGGGGACCTACTGCTTCGGCGGCAGCGATGCCGCCGAGTGCATCTATTGCAGCGCTGCTGACCATGGCCCCGAAGCCTGCGGAGACTTCGTCGAGTCCTGCGCTGGTGCTCTCGGTGGCGGTGGCGTTGGCGACGAAACGGGAGATCCCGACTCGACCTCTGGTGGCGGCGGGGTCGGGGATGTCACCGGAGCCGCGGACAGCGGAAGCGGCGGAGCTGGCGCTGGGGGCCTCCCTGGTGACAGCCTCTTCACCAGCAACCCCGACGTCATCTTCGGAACGACACAGGAGGTCCTCGACCTCTACGGGAACGCCGCGCCACCCAACCTCGTCGCCGAAGACATCTGCGCTGTCTGGGACCCCCAGGCCGCTGTCAACGACTGGTTCGGAGACTCACTCCTGAAGAAGGAAGCCCTGCAGCAGACTCTCCGCGAGGCTGAAATGTTTCTCGGCTACTGCGACAATCTCAAGCTCGAGATGGCCGACGACGGGATCAAGCTGCTCAGTTTCGAGTCCAGGAGCCTTGCGGATGAGCTCGGCTTCGAGGAAGGCGACATCATCCTCAGCCTCAACGGGGTCCGCGCCACGGATCCGCTGGCCCTGCAGAACGAGCTCGTCGAGCTGTCGCACGCAAGCCCGGGCCTCGCGGTGATCAAGTACCGACGCAGCGGTACCATCCGCACGCATCGAGTTCGCGTGGAGTAGCATGATGCGGTCGTTCCCCGTCCTTTTTCTCGCAACGGCATCTATCGTCTCCTGCGCCGAGGAAGACTTGCTCCCCGTCTTTGGCGAGCGGGTCTGGGGTGGGGAACACCTCGAGGTCTGGGCTACTGAGGATGCGCGCGTCTGCGGTGGCTCCTACGGAGCGCTCGAGCACCACGCCCAGCAGGTCAGCGAATACGTCAGCCCTTTTGGACTCCGGTCCAACGGCGAGCGCTACCGATACTATTGGCTCTCGCCGGAAGAATACGAAGAATACAACCCCTGCCCGACCGTGGGTGGGGGCTGTTTTCGAGGTGCCACAGCGGTCTACGCTTCGCGCTACAGCGCACACGAGCTCGTTCATGCCGAGTTTGCGCGAGGTCATAGCTCCTTCGTCGATGAAGGTCTCGCCGTGATGCTTGGGGACTTCGGCCTGGGTGAGATC
>JANSYI010000093.1 GCA_024742475.1 bacterium
AGGATGTGCATCGACGGGTTCTTGCTCGCGAGCGTTGCACTTCTCCGCGTCCTCGGGCGAGACCACATCGGTATACCTCGTCGAGAGAATGTTCGCGGTATCACAGGCAGGGCTCTCGTTGCCCCACGGAAAGATTCGATTGTCGGTTCCACGCGCGGCCTTTTCCCACTCGGCCTCGGTCGGCAACCTCTTCCCACGCCAGCGACAATATGCGTCCGCCTCACTCCAGGTGATGAAGGACGCGGGGTGCCGCGGGTATTCGGGGAGGGTCTGCGTGAACAGCGATGTAATCTCGCACACGCCAGCACGTGCGCACGCTCCCCACTCCTCCCGTGTGGTTTCATACTGATCGATCCAAAACTCGGAGAGTTCGATCTCTCGGTGTGGCACCTCGAGGAGGACGAAGGCTTGGGGGTCAGAGTTGCAATCCACATGTGTCTGAAATACCTCGACCTCGGCAAGTTGCGCGGGAATACAACCGCGTCCGAAGGGGCCAGCGGGAACGCGCGCCATGCCAGAGCGGACTTCGACCTCCGCGCCCGTCCTTCCCGCTCCCTCGTCGCTTTGGGTTTCACCAACCTCATCCTGCGGAGCGGGTGTCACCTGACATCCCAGAACTGTAGCGACGAGGTAGAGGCTCAGGGCCGCTCCGTGGTCTATCCGGCGCGTCCCCGGGCATCCGGCCGGCGCCGGCCCTCCGCCGGCTCGCAGAGCGGCCGGCCGCAGGCAATCGTTGACGGTGCGAGAGGAGGACATCGCTAGTCGCAAAGGCTGGGTTCGGGGAAGAAGTCGTAGTCGTATTTGTGCACGTCCGACAGCAGCTGATCCGCTTCGACCGCCGTCATCCCCCCGCACGTCATCGCGTCGAGCACATCGACCAGGTCCAGATTCGACGACGCCCTGCAGACGGTCAGGTCCGCGTGCACTACACGAAGCGACAGAGGCCGGGACGGCTACTCCGCCAGGGGGTCGTCGATCATCTCCGGAGGAGTCGACGAGGCGCAACGGACCCCGATGCGGGTCGCGGCCTCCTGCGGATTGAACCACCAACGACGAAACGTGTATCCGCCGGTTGCTCCGTAGTACGTTCCGCGAATGACGCGATTGTCCGACGAGAGCAGTGTGTCGTCTTCAGGCGGCCCCATCGGGTCTCTGGCTGGCGCGTTCTCATAGTACTCACTGCCTCCCCAGTCCGCGGTCCATTCCTGCACGTTTCCGTACATGCCAATCACACCGTATGGCGACCGATCGAGAGGATGTGCATCG
>JANSYI010000065.1 GCA_024742475.1 bacterium
CGAGCGCGACATCCGAGAGCCGGCGATCGGTCGCAAGAACTTCTTGTTCACGGGCTCGGCCGATGCTGCCAAGCGCCTCGCGGCCGCGTACTCGATCGTGCAGTCTTGCCGAGCGCTGGACATCTCCACCCGCGAGTACCTTGTCGACGTGGTCACGAAGCTGGAGAACGGCTGGCCCGCCCGACGCCTGACGGAGCTTCTTCCGCAGAACTGGGCCACCGCTCGCGGTTGACGAACTCGTGAGGGCGGCCGGCCAGGATGGCATGGTCACGCCGCACGTAGGAGTAGGCTGTCCGTAAAGGGCTTACGGCGCATCACGAACAGCCACGCCTTCCGCTGTTGCCCGTCGATCTCGACGACCAGAAGTCGACCTGGGCGACCTCGCCGGGGCGGTAGGTCAGAGGCACGAAGGCTTCTTCACGGCGCCTCTTCCACTCGCGGAACACTTGGCGCACCGTTGTCATCCCCACCTCGAAGCCCTCGGCTCGCAGGGCCTTGTGCAGGAGCGTGCCCGTGACTCGCTGCTTGGCCGTGGTTCGCGTCGACCATTCCTCGAGCAACGCCTCGACCCGCTCCCGGATCTCGTCGCGCTTCGGCGCAACCCGGGCCTTCCGGGGCCGCTCAGCGCCGTCCCAGCCCTCCTTGAGGTACTTTCGGACGGTGTTTCGCGAGCAATTCATCTGCTTGGCGACACTTCGGACGCTTTGGTTCTCGACAAGGACTTTATGTCTGATTACATGTACTTGACTCACTCTCAGCACGCTTTCTGCCCTTCGCTGTTGTCTTGCAACGTCAGCTTGGGCTCAGTGCTGGGGGTGGGTCACTTTTTTCGCGTTGGGTGGGTCAGATTTATAGCGTTGCGAACACCTCCTCCGGCTTTGCGTTCGCCGCTTGAAGCTCGGCGATGTCGCGGGCGAGTTCCGCAACGTCCATCGACCAAGTTCATACTCGATGAGCGATCGAGGTCAACCGTCATCGCCGTGCTTGTTTCGCGACACCCTCGAGCAGCCTTGCGAGCTGACGGCCATCGATGCGCATCGAGTTCTTCTCGCTCCACGTCCCGACCGGAAGCACGAACGACGCCCGGTGCAGCCTCTTGTAGAGGAGGCAGTAGCCGTTGCGGTCCCACCAGATCACCTTCAGTCGGTTCCGCCGCTTGTTCACGAAGCAGAACATCGCACCACCCTGCGGGTCTTCGCCGAGCACCTCGCGGGTCGCGAGCGCGAGCCCATCGAACGAGCGCCGCATGTCTTGCGGCTCGTTGCACACGAAGATCCGAGTTCCCTTCGGCATCATCGGCGCGCCTCCAGGACGTCGAGAAGGGTGCCCAGCAACTCGCGGTCGAAGCCACGTTCGACGAGCAACTCCACCGAGCCCAGTCGCATCGTCAGCCCTCTCGATGCCACATCGCTCTGTGTGACCAACTCGACCAGCTCGATGGACTTAGCCTTCTTCACCGACCGCTTGCCCTTCCGCGGCTTCGCATCGAGCGACTCGCCCTCGCTGCTGAGCTTCCACGCCCACCATCCAAGCGAGCGCTCCGAGTAGTCCTCCTTCGCCGTGAACTCGGCTCGCGTCTTCCCGCTCGCCTTCCACGATCGAACCCGCTCGAGCCACTGCGCCCGCGTTGCTCTCTTCGCCACCCGACCGGCCTACGCCGCGCGCATCATCAAGTCACGACCCGGTTCGCCGAACGGATACCGCTGGTCTCACCGACACAGATGCCGAGAGCGCCTGGGCCGGACTCGAGCTCCTTGGTCCCGTTCTCAACCGTGCAGGGAACGAACGAGACTCCGAAGCCTACGCACCGCTTCAGGCTTTCTGGGAGGCGGGGCAGCCAACAGACGTTTCGGACGCGATTTCGTCGCTCGACGCCGTGTTCGCCTGCCCGTAGAGTGGAACGTCGACGCGAGCGAGTAGACTCGGCTGCATGAGGGCTTCACTGCAAGTTGTTCTCGCGGTGGCTGCGGCCGCCGGAGGCTGCGTCATGGGGTATCAGTACGCGCTCACAAGCCCCAGCCTCACCAGCCGCCGGCCTTCCTGATGTAGCCCCCGTTTGAACCGGACACGACGTCGACTTCAAGAACGGCGCAGTCCGAGTGAGGCTGAGAACTTTGGGGGTTGAGCGGCGGACAACGGTGCTCGCAGACCTGGACCCGCTGCGACCTGTCGGCACTGACTCGAAGAGTGCGGAAAGCTGAAGACGGCCGAGAGAGGGGATTCGGCTGCCCTGCACGCTCGGGAGGGAAGCACAGACGGCCCCAACGACCACCGCCCATCTGCTTCCGCGGCTGGCCAATCGGGCCGACCAGAGGACCAGAGCGGCGTTTGCCCACGCACGATCTGCAACACACGCACGCTGCCGGCCTCGCGCCTGCATACATGCCCATGGTGGCGACCCACCAGCAGATCTGGGCACGACTCGCTCGTCGCAACGCCGACCGACCTGCGAAGAGCAGGGTGCTTGAGTCACTCTCGCTCAAGTGAACTTCGAGAGCTGCACCCAACTGGGGAGCCGGATACTGGCTCTCCGAAAGAGACATTTGACTTCCCCCCGGGCCTGCGACATCCTGTCGCAGTATGTCCGCGAGCACACCACGAAGCCTCTGGCGCCTGGCGCTGGGTCTGGCCGTGGTTGCTCTCGTTGCGATCAGCGGGGGCCGACTGTGGACAACGTCTTCTGCTCCCGCATGTGCCTGTCCATGCGCAGAGGTAGAAGACGCTCTGACGCCTCCCGGCTTTGATTCGGTAGCCCCGCAGCCCTGCTGCAGAGCTAACGATGACGGCGTTCCGCAGGCCCTGGCCTCCACGCTCACGGATTTTTCCGACACCGTCGCGACGGACCGTCGGCCAACGAGCGCCACAGAACGCCTCGCGCACCCCCGCATCATCGACACGGCACCGGCACCGGCCACCCGCGGCCCTCCGCCGCGGTCGCGCTACCTCGAGAACCGCACGCTGCTGCTCTGAGATTCGGCTGCGAACATTTCCGGCGATCCCGCCCGGGAATCGCCGGACCGCAGATCCGCACTTCTCTCGTTCTTGAGGTTCTCCAATGTCGAAATACGGTCGTCTTCGCGACCTTCCTTTAGCCGTCCTGTCACTTGCGGGATGTGCAGCCTGTGCACCCACCGCTCCAAAACATCACGCGTCCCTGCATGATGTCGAGCTCTCACTTGACCCCGTCCCCGACGGGGATGACGCAGCCGAAGCCTCCTTCGACGGCACTCTCGCCGCGTATGCCGCATACGCATACGCGAGAAGCCCAGCCCTACGCGCCAGCTTCGAGACGTGGCGGGCCGCGACACATCGGCCGCAACAAGAGCGCCGGATGCCCGAACCGACGATCTCGTACACGGCTTTCGTCCGCTCGGTCGAGACACGCGTAGGACCGCAACAGCATCGGATCAGTGCGTCGCAGCGGTTTCCGTGGCCCACAACGCTCCGTGCGGGTGCAGAGGCAGCAACCCTGGAGGCGGTCGCTGCGCAGCGCCGCTTCGAGAGCCAGGCCCTGAGAATTGCTGCCGAGGTCGCGGAGGCCTACTGGCTGCTGTGGCGGATCGAACACGATCTCAAGGTCCATCAAGAGGAGATCGAAGTACTCCAGAGTCTCTCGGAGCAAGTACGCGGCCGAGTTGCCGTAGGAGCCGCGGAACTCTCCGACCTCGCACAGATCGACCTACAGCTCTCCCGTGCCCGCGATCGACACGCCAGCCTCGAACGTCAAAGACGCGCCGCTGCTGCGGGCCTCGTCCGTGCGATCGGTGCACCTGACCGCACACCGACCCCCGTCAGCCCCAGAGAACCGAGGGCCGACCCGCCAGCTGATTCCATCAGCGCACTGGCAGCGTCTGCGGCAACGCACCCCGACGTGCGCACATTCGAATCCCTGTCCGATGCCGCGCGGCAACGAGAACGGCAGGCCCGCGCGGAGCGGGCTCCAAGCTTCGGTGTAGGCATCGACTGGATCCTCACCGGAGAGTCGACGGCCACGCCAGCCCCACAAGAGAACGGGAAGGACGCTGTAGCCGTCTCCTTCTCGCTACAAGTACCGATTTGGACACGCGTGTACCGAGCCGCAGAGTCACAAGCACGAGCGGAAGCCGCCGCGCAACACTCGCGAGCAATCGACGCACGCAACACCGTCGTGGCAAACGTGCGCCAGCATGCCGAGCTACTCGAGGACGCCTCGCGCCAAGTTGCGTTCTACGACAACACGCTCATCCCCCAAAGCAAGACCGCCTTTGAGTCTGTCTTGGCCAGCTACGCCGCTGGGCGCTCAACTGTCGCCGAGCTTCTGCTGGCCGAACGGGAGCTGATCAGCCTCCGCGCTGAACGCTTCGCAGCTCTTGCTACTTACGGGACACGGCTCGCACAGCTGGAGCGAGCGGTTGGACGCCCGGTCGAACTCGTTCCTACCCAACCGGAAAAGGACACGCCATGAGTACCGACGATGACCTTCGAGAACATCGCCAGCGTGAATCCGTGAACGACGCCGCCGAAGACGAGCCCCCGAAGGACGAGACCTCTCAGACAGCGGCGCCGCCCAAGACGTCATGGCTACGAATCGTCATCACGCTCGTTTTTGGCCTGGTGCTCGGCGGCTCCGTAGTCGCTCTCGCCACAGGTGACGAGGCGACCGAGGAGCATGAGCACGCCTCTGCAGACGAGTCTGAAGTCTGGACCTGTTCGATGCACCCGCAGATCCGGCAACCAGAGCCTGGCGCATGCCCCATCTGCGGCATGGACCTCATCCCGGTTGGGGCCGATGACAACGAAGAGCTGCCGGGAGACCGCGTATCACTCTCGCCACGAGCACGTGCCCTCGCTCAACTACGTACGACCACCGTGCGACGGCAACCGCACGCGGCAGCGGACCTCAAGCTCCTCGGACGCCTGGAAGCCAATGAAACCTCGCTCAAGACGGTCACCTCTTGGATCGACGGCCGCATCGACAAGCTCCACGTCAGAGAAACCGGCAAGCGCGTCCGGACAGGACAGACCATCGCGACGCTGTACAGCCCCGAGGTCTACGCAGCGCATCAAGATCTTCTGGTGGCGCAGCGCCAGCTCGCGCGCATGGCTGCGAGCACCCCAATCTCGCGAGCGTCCGCAGACGCAGCCTACGATGCAGCTCGAGAGCGTCTGACCCTGCTCGGCGTCCCAGACCGTGAAATCGACAGAATGGAGAAGGCGAAGAAGCCGACTCGGGCCGTCGCGATTCGCAGTCCATTCTCGGGCACAGTCATCGAACGACTCGCAACCGAGGGAGCCTACGTCGACACCGGGGCGGCCTTGTATCGCGTCGCAAACCTTCGCACGCTCTGGGTGCAGCTCGACGCGTACGAGAGCGACCTCTCTCGCATCTCCGTGGGGCAGGAGGTCCAGGTCGAAGTCGAAGCGGTCCCCGATACGGTGTTCGAGGGCGCGGTGACCTTCATCGATCCCGTGCTGGACGCCAAGCGCCGAACCGCCCGCGTTCGGGTTCAGCTGGACAACAGCAAAGGGCTGCTGCGCCCCGGGATGTTCGCGGAAGCGACGGTCGCCACCAAGCAGCCGGAAGGAACGCCTCAGCCGCTCGTCGTGCCGTCGACCGCGCCGCTGTTCACGGGGCGGCGAGCGGTCGTCTACGTCGAGGTCGACGACGGGGCAGGACCGAGCTACGAGGCGCGGACCGTTCGGCTCGGACCGCGCTTGGGTTCCGTCTATCCCGTGGTGGCCGGTCTGTCCGAAGGCGAGCGTGTCGTGACCCGCGGCGCGTTCGCGCTGGATGCCGACCTGCAAATCCGCGGTGGCAGCAGCATGATGACCTCGGCCGACGACCGCGAGGAGGGTGTGTGGGACGCGCTCGTCGAGCTTTCGACGGAGGAGCGAGCTCCCCTTGCGCCGCTCTTTCGCGCCTACCTCGAGGTCCAGGTGGCGCTCGCCGATGACGACCTCACGGCCGCCCAAGCAGCCGCGCGAGCGTTCACCGACACCAACGCGAAGGTGGCGATGGACTCACCAGCTGAAGCGAAGGAGGCCTGGGCCACTCTCACGCCGACCCTCCGCCAACATGGCGAGCATGTCGCGGGCTCGCAGACGATCGAAGAGGCTCGCGCGGGCTTCGAGGCGCTGAGTAACGCCGTGGTGGTGATGCTGGGACGCTTCGGCAACCCGCTCGACAACGACGTCCATCTCGCGCACTGCCCGATGGCAGCTCGTAACGAGGGGGCGCAGTGGATTCAGGAGGGCGCCGAGGTCGACAATCCGTATTTCGGCGCGTCGATGTTGGGATGCGGCGACATCACGAAGAAGATCGCGCCGGGGTCGTACCTGCGGCCTCCCACGACGTCCACCGCGGCGCCGCGGCAGCCGGTCGGAGGGCATCAACATTGACCGCACCGTCAAAGAGCGTTGCCCCGGAATCGTTGTGGGAGGCGATCATTGGATGGTTCGTCGACAACAAGCTGATCGTATTCGTCCTTGCGTCGATGCTCGTCGGCGGCGGGCTGTATGTCGCGCCGTTCTCGTTCGACGCGCGAGGCATCGAACGAGACCCCGTTCCCGTCGATGCGATCCCCGACATCGGCGAGAACCAGCAGATCGTGTTCACGGCCTGGGACGGACGATCGCCGCGCGACATCGAGGACCAGGTGTCCTATCCGTTGACGACGGCGCTGCTGGGCATTCCGGGCGTTCGAACCGTCCGCAGCTCCTCCGCGTTCGGATTCTCGACCGTCTCGGTGATCTTCGAGGACGATGTCGAGTTCTACTGGTCCCGCTCCCGCGTGCTCGAGAAGCTCGCATCGCTCCCGCCCGGGACCGTGCCCGATGGGGTCACGCCGACGTTGGGCCCCGACGCCACCGCGCTGGGGCAGATCTTCTGGTACACGCTCGAAGGCCAGGACGCCGAGGGCAACGTCGTCGGTGGCTGGGATCCAGACGAGCTGCGAAGCATCCAGGACTGGACGGTTCGCTATGCGCTGCAGTCCGTCCCGGGGGTGAGCGAGGTCGCCTCGGTGGGCGGCTTCGTCCGCGAGTACCAGGTGGACGTGGATCCGGAGGCGATGCGGGCGCATGGCGTGACCCTCACGCAGGTCGCCTCAGCGGTCCGCAACAGCAACCTGGACGTTGGCGCCCGCACCCTCGAGGTCAACAGCGTCGAGTACATGGTGCGCGGCATCGGGTTCGTCGAAGACCTCACGGACCTCGAAAACACCGTGGTTGCCGCACGCGAGCACACACCGATTCGGGTTCGGGACGTGGGCCACGTGGCGCTGGGGCCTGCGCTGCGGCGAGGCGCGCTCGATGACGAGGGGGCGCCGGCGGTCGGTGGTGTCGTGGTCGCGCGCTATATGGAAAACCCGCTCGCGGTCATCTCCGCGGTCAAGGAGAAGATCGAACAGATCCAGCCCGGACTCCCATCGCGCACGCTCGAGGACGGAACGGTCAGCCGGGTGACCATCGTTCCCTTCTACGACCGCACCACCTTGATCCAGGAGACGCTCGGCACGCTCTCCACGGCGCTCTACCAGCAGATCCTCATCACGATCATCGTCGTGCTGATCATGCTCCGCAACCTGCGGAGCTCGGTGTTGATCTCGCTGATGCTGCCCCTGGGCGTACTGGCGGCATTCGTCGCGATGAAGCTCGCCGGGGTCGACGCCAACATCATGGCCCTGGGCGGCATCGCCATCGCAATCGGGACGATGGTCGACATCGGCATCGTGTTCGTGGAGAACATCAGCCAGCACCTCGACGAAGCAGCGCCGGGCGCGTCTCGCCCGCTCGTGGTGCGTCGTGCTGCGGCCGAGGTCGCGCCGGCCGTGCTGACGTCCGTGCTCACCACGGTCGTCAGCTTCCTCCCGGTGTTTGGCCTTTCGTCGACCGAGCTGCGCCTGTTCGGGCCGCTTGCGTACACCAAGACGTTCGCGATGGGGGGAGCGCTGATCCTGGCGCTGGTCGTCTTGCCCGGGGCGGCACTGATCGTGCTGCGGGCTCGGCCCGGTGGAAAGGGGCGGCGGAGCCTTCTTCGACGCGAGCATGCGCGCGACTGGGTGATGCTCGCGCTGGGCGGCGTGCTCTTGCTTCATGCGCCGATCCTGGGCTGGTTCGTCATGCTGCTTGCGGCGTTCCGTCTCGCGCGTCCGCGGCTCTCGCCCCGGGTGGTCCTCGTGGCGACCTTCATCGAGAACGCGATCGCGATCGTTGCCTTGACGGTGCTCCTGGCCGATGACTGGCTTCCGCTGGGTCCGGAGCAGGGCCGCCTGGTGAACACCGTCTTCGTTGCGGGCCTCATCGTCGCGGTGATGGGGACATTCCGGGTCTTCGAGTGGCTCTACCCGATGCTGCTCAGCGGGATCCTGCGGCACAAGGGGGTCTTCTTGCTCCTGCCCGGCGCCGTGGTGCTGTTCGGCGCCACGGCATGGTTGGGCTTCGACACCGTGTTCGGCGGGCTTCCTGCATCCGCACGAACCTCCGCGCCGGTCTCGAGGATTGCGCATGCGCTGCCCGGGTTCGGGCGGGAGTACATGCCGCCGTTCGACGAGGGCTCGTTCCTCTACATGCCCACGACGATGCCGCACGCGTCGATGGGGGAGGCGCTCGACATGCTCTCCGAGATCGACGCGGCGATCGCGAGCGTGCCCGAGGTCGATCGCGCGGTGGGCAAGCTGGGACGGGCCGAAACCGCCTTGGACCCGGCGCCCGTGTCGATGTTCGAGACCGTGGTGACCTACGTGCCCGAGTATCGCGTCGAGGAGGACGGGACGCGGGTTCGACAGTGGCGGGGCCACATTCGAACGCCAGCCGATATCTGGGATGAGGTCGTCGCGGCTGCCGAGCGCCCCGGTGTGACGAGCGCGCCAGTGCTCATGCCCATCGGAGCCCGGATCGTAATGCTCCAAAGCGGCATGCGGGCGCCGATGGGCATCAAGGTGCGCGGTCCGACGCTCGAAGCGATCGAGGCCTTCGGGCTGAAGCTCGAAGAGGCGTTGAAGACTGTCCCGTCCGTGCGCGCCGAGACCGTGTTCGCCGACCGGGTGGTTGGCAAACCCTATCTCGAGATCGAGCTGGACCGCGAAGCGATCGGGCGTTTCGGGCTCACGGTGGTCGACGTGCAGAGCGTGTTGCAGGTCGCGCTGGGCGGGATGACGCTGACGCGGACCGTCGAGGGCCGGGAACGGTATCCGGTGCGGGTGCGGTACATGCGAGAGGAGCGGGACAGCCTCGAGGCCCTCGATCGGATCTTCGTCCCGACACCCTCGGGGGAGCAGATTCCGCTCACGCAGCTCGCTCAGATCCGGTACGTGCGGGGGCCCCAGGTCATCAAGGCCGAGGACACCTTCCTCACCAGCTATGTGCTTTTCGATCGTCAGCCCGACGTCGCGGAGGTCGACGTCGTCGAGCAGGCCCGTGTCGCGATCGATGGGCTCGTCGATCGCGGCGAACTCGAGATTCCCGCTGGGGTGAGCTTTGAGTTTGCAGGGTCCTACGAGAACCAGGTTCGCAGCGAGAAGCGCCTCACCATGTTGATCCCCATCGCGCTCGCGCTGGTGTTCATCCTGCTCTACCTGCAGTTCCATCGCGTCTCGACGACCGTGATCATCTACTCGGGCGTCGTCGTCGCGGTCTGCGGTGGCTTCGCGCTGCTGTGGCTCTACGGGCAGCCGTGGTTCCTCGACGTCACGATCGCGGACACCTCCATGCGTGACCTGTTTCAAGTCCGCACCGTCAACATGTCGGTCGCGGTGTGGATCGGGGTCATCGCGCTCGTCGGGATCGCGACCGACGACGGTGTGGTCATCTCGACGTACCTGCACCAGCGGTTCGAGCAGGCTCCGCCCGCCACCGTCGAGGGGGTTCGTCAGCGCACGCTCGAAGCGGGCAGCCGCCGCGTGCGGCCGTGCCTGATGACCACGGCAACGACGATCCTCGCACTTCTGCCCGTCATCACGTCGCAGGGCCGGGGCTCCGACATCATGATGCCGATGGCCCTACCGTCCGTGGGCGGCATGGCCATCGAGTTGATGACGCTGTTCGTCGTGCCCGTGCTGTTCTGCGCGGTCGAGGAACTGCGCCTCCGTACATCGAGGCGTCGCCCGACGTCCGAAACCGACACGAGAGAAAGAGAGCAATCACCATGAAAAAGACCATTCGAACCACCATCATCATCATCAGCGCATCGCTCGTTCTGGCTACGGGTTGCGACGACAAGGGCGGAGACTCCGGAAACGGCGATGCTGCGAGCAAGGCGACGCAGGTCAGCCTTGCGCCGGCCGTCGACGCATATGAGACCGTCCGTGTCGCGCTGGCACAGGACGACTTGGCAGCCGCCACCGCCGGCGCAGCGGCCCTCCGAGACGCCGCAAAGGCCGCGTCGCTCGATGCTCTTGCATCGGCAGCCGAAGGGTTGGCCGCCGCCTCGCCCGACGATGCCGACGCTGTGCGCAAGGCGTTCGGCGCAGCCAGTCAAACGCTGATTGGCGCGCTGGCGAAGGAGCCCAAGCTCCGCGACACGTTGCACGTCTTCGAGTGCCCCATGGCGAAGGGCTACGGCAAGTGGGTCCAGCGCGCGGAAAAACTCGAAAATCCGTACATGGGCAAGTCCATGCCGAGCTGCGGGAGCGCCTCGAAGTGGGAGGCGTAGGCTTGTGAACATCAGCGAGGCGTCCCGACTCTCGGGCATCTCGGCAAAGATGATTCGGTACTACGAGAAGGTCGGGCTCATCCCCCCGGCCTCGCGCACCCGGTCGAACTACCGGGCCTACCAGCCTCGTGACGTGCACATGTTGCGATTCATCCGCCATGCCCGTGACCTGGGGTTCTCGGTGACGGCAATCGATACGCTGCTCGGCCTGTGGGGGATCAAGCCCGCCAGAGCGCAGATGTCCGGGCGCTTGCCTTGCAGCACATCGAGGCGCTTCGGACGAAGATCGCAGGACTCGAACAGATCGCTCGCACGCTCGAGCGTCTGATCGACGCATGCCACGGCGACGAGCGTCCCGACTGCCCAATCCTAGACACTCTCGAGTCGGCGGACGATGATGTGCCATCCAGCCCCTCAGAACCGAGCAAGCCGTGATTTCGACTCACACGACGATCTGTATCCCCACCAAGACCGTACCCCGAAGCATGCGAACGAGGATCATCGGCGTCGCCTTGATTGGGGTCTTCGGATGCTCAGGTGAGACCCAGGTCGAGCTGAGCGCGTTCGGAGAAGCCTTCGTCGAGGAGGGGATCGAGGCGGAAGCCTTCGTCGATGGCTGGAGCGTCTCGTTCTCGGAACTGGTCGTGTCGGTCAACGACGTGCGAACTTCACCGGGCGGGCCCGTGTCGAGTGGAGGATTCGTGCTCGATCTTTCGCTCTCTTCGGGAGGAGACGGCCATCCGTTGACGCGGACGGTCGTCGAGGGAGACGTCCTGCAGTCGGTGCACTACCGCCTCTCCCCGCCGAGCGGCGAAGTCGAAGGCAACGCAACCGCAGCCCAGGTCGACCGCCTCCGTGCTGAAGGGCTTGCTGTCTGGGCTCAGGGCACGGCGACCCGGGATGGGCAGAGCGTTGGGTTCGCCTGGGGCATTCCCGCCGACCTTTCCTTCGACTGCGATGTGGGGACGCGGCTCTCGCCTGACAGGTTGGCGCGGGTCGAACTGACCATGCATGGCGACCACTTTTTCGTCGATGACCTCGAGCTCGCACCCAACCTGGCGTTCGACGAGATCGCCGACGCCGACGCGGATGGCGATGGCGTGGTGGTGCCGTCTGAACTCGCGGCGGTTCCCCTCACAGGCCTCGCCCGGTATCAAACCGGAGGTCGCTCCGACATCGACGATCTCTGGACATATGTTGGTGCGGCCGCACTCACGATGCCGCACGTCGATGGAGAGGGAACCTGCGCGCCGCGGTTCGTTCCCGACGACTACACTTCGTTCGAGCTGACGGATGCCGATCCGGTTCTCGGCGCTGGGCTCTACGCGGAGCACTGTGCGTCTTGCCACGGGGCGGAAGGCCGAGGAGACGGGCCGGGTGCCGGCGGAATGTCGCCCAGTCCCTCAGACCTGACCAACGCACCGCCTGGTGCGAGCGACGCCGGCTATATCGCCTTTCGCACCGCCCGAGGCGGAGCCATGTTCCCGTACGCATCCTCCATGCCCGCCTATGAGGAGGTGTTCGCGGATGCGGACCTGGTCAGCGTCGTCGCCTACGTGCGCGAGCTTGCGGGACACTGATGCGTGAGCGTGGGGGGGGCGATGTGAGTCCGCCCGTAGTGTCGGTGCACCCGGAAGCATCGCGTCTTCGGTGCGTGGCCAAAACGGCCGCCCTGACGGGGTATATCGTGGCGGTAGTGACTGGCCGTTACGCTCGCCTCTTGGCCGTTTTGAGCCTGATCTCCTGCAGACCAGCGCCATCGACAGTGCCCGTCCCGCTCGAGGATGCGTCCGACATCGCGTGCCCAGAGGAGACGCTCCCGAATCTGCCGGACCCTTCAGAAACGGTGCGCGCCTACTTCGAGGCGATGAGGGTAGCGTCAACCATTTGGTGCAACTTCAAAGCGGCTTAGCGGGCTTTTCTCCGAGCTCGATTGCGTTGCTTGAAGCCTTTGACAGTCTGGTTCTTGGCCTCGTCGTTGAGGCGGATGGCAACGAGGACAGCGGTTCGCGTGGTCGCTGGCGTGGCGTCGTTGTCGGGGTCGTCGGATTCTTGATGGGCGCCGATGGACCGAAAGCGGGCCCGAAACTCGC
>JANSYI010000062.1 GCA_024742475.1 bacterium
CCCCCAGTCCCACAGCGCCCGAGCCCGGCGAGCAAAGCGAGCAGGAGCCCGACAGGGCCGCCCCCAGTCCCGCGGCCCCCCAGCGCGGCGAGCGAAGCGAGCTCGAGCCCGACAGGGCGACCGTTGGTGGGGTGAAGCGCAGGGGGCTCCGCCCCCGCAGCGAGGGGCCCTTGCGAAGGGCCCCTCAAAACCAAGTGCATCGGCCACGAGCTCCCCCACCATTGAGGAAGCCGCAGCCGAAGCGATGCGAAACACGACCACGACTCACAGAGTCGCGACACAGACGAATAAGGTTCAAGCTAGGCGACGGGCGAGCTCCCACATGCCCGTCGGAGAAGCTGATGGTGGTCTGGGACCGGGGCGCCTCAGTCCCACGGAGAGCGGTACTTCTTCTCCCGATCGGGATCGAAGAAGTCGTCGTCTTGCTCGAGCGCCCGGAGGAGCTCGAGCTCCTCCTTGCCCAGCCGGTCGCTGCCGAAGTTGGCCTCGCGCTTGAACTCTGCGTAGCTCGAAAATCCGGTGCGGTAGTAGCTCATCGTTTCCCGTTTCTCCTGATTCCGTCCGCCCCAGGGGCGTTGGTGTTTGGAGAGTACGTTCGTGTCGCACATGTAGGCAAAAATCTCACCGATTCGTGAGAAGGCGAATCCACGGCCCCCGCGGCCGAGCGTCGGTGGTAGGAATGCGGGCCGTGCCGGCGCCGACGGTCATCGCGATCAGCAACCAAAAGGGAGGCGAGGGAAAGACCACCACCGCGGTCAACCTCGCCGCCTCCATCGCCGCGGCGGAGCACCGGGTCCTGCTCATCGACATGGACCCACAGGGCAACGCCAGCAGCTCGGTCGGATACCCCAACGGGGTCGCCGAACAGGGGACCTACGATCTCCTCATGGGGCTCGCCGGGCCGAGCGAGGTCGTGCAGTCGACCGAGCTTCCCATGCTCGATGTCGTGCCCAGCTCGATGGATCTCGCGGGCGCGGAGGTCGAGCTGGTCGAGGTCGAGCGCCGCGAGTCGGTCCTCGCGCGTTCGTTGCCCGCGCTGCTCGAGCACCGCGAGTACGAGTATGTCCTGCTCGACTGCCCTCCCTCGTTGGGGCTGCTGACGATCAACGCCCTGGTCGCCTCGACCTCGGTCCTCATCCCGATGCAGGCCAAGTACTTCTCCCTCGAAGGACTCGGCGCGCTCAACAACACCATCGAAGCGGTTCGGGAGGCATTCAACCCGGGTCTGTCGGTCGAGGGCATCGTGTTCTGCATGTTCGACAACCGCACCAACCTGGCCCGCCAGGTCGTCCAGGAGGTTGGGGAGCACTTCGAGGGGCTCGTCTACGACACCCGCATCCCGGTGAACATCCGGCTCAGCGAGAGCCCCAGCCACGGCAAGCCGGCCCTCCTGTACGACATCGAAAGCAAGGGCGCGCAGGCGTACCTCGCCCTTGCCCGCGAGGTGCTCGCGCGCCGCGAGGGCCAGGCCGAGGAGTCGACGCGTCCATGAGCAAGGCGAAGAAGAAGCCTGCCTTGGGCCGGGGGCTCGGCGCCCTCCTCCCCAACCAGGCCAAGGGCGGCAACGCCAAGCCCACGCCGGCCAAGGCCCCAGCGCCCTCCCCTGCCCCCGACGCTGCGCCTCGCACCGGCGTGCAGACGCTGCCGATCGAGCAGCTCGAGCCCAACCCCGAGCAGCCGCGCAAGCACTTCGATCCGCTCAAGCTCGACGAGCTCGCGAGCAGCATCAAGACCCAGGGGCTGCTGCAGCCGATCGTGGTCTCGCCGCAGACCAAGCCCGGCAGCGCCGGCGTCCGCAAGTACCTCATCATCGCCGGAGAGAGGCGCTGGCGAGCGTCGCAGAAGGCAGGCCTGCACGAGGTTCCCGTCGTCATCCGCGCGATCGACGAAGAAGACCGCCTCGAGCTCGGGCTGGTCGAGAACATCCAGCGCGCCGACCTCAACCCCATCGAAGAGGCGCTGGCCTATCGCGAGCTGATTCGCATCCGCGAATACACGCAAGAGGAGCTCGCGATGCGGGTCGGCAAGGACCGCAGCACCATCGCCAACGCGCTCCGGCTGCTTCGCCTCCCCCCGCGGGTTCAAGAGCTCGTGCAGGTGGGGACGCTGAGCATGGGTCACGCGCGCGCGCTGCTCGGCCTCGAGCACGAAGACGCGATCAATTCGGTGGCCACCGAGGTCGTGCGCGGGAACTTCTCGGTGCGGGCGACCGAGGCCGCGGTGCGCAAGTACAACGCCGCGCAGAAGCACGAGGAGCCCTCCGACGAGGACAGCCGCCGCAAGATCATCGTCGGCGAGCTCGAGACCCGACTGCGCAGACGTCTGGGTGCGCGCGTGAAGCTCAAGGCGAAGGGCAAGAAAGGGCACGGGATGATCGAGATCCCCTACGCCTCGCTCGACGAGCTCGACCGGCTGCTCAAGATGCTGCTCGCCGACGGCGCATGAACGACGCCTCAGCGGGCCACGAAACGATGCTAGGATCCCGATGATGGAGGACGAGGGACGCCGATCTGCACCGCGCGCCCATGTCGTCCTCTCGCTTCAATATCGAAGCGCGGGCCACCTGCTCGTCAACTACTGCACCAACCTCTCGCGCGGTGGGCTGTTCGTCCCCAGCCCCGAGCCGCTCGCCGTCGGCACGCAGCTGCAGCTCGAGCTCACGGTCCCGGGCGACGCGACGACGACGGTGCTCGATGGCGAGGTGCGATGGGTCCGTCAGTTCGACGCGGACGAGGGACCCGCGGGCATGGGAGTCAAGTTTCGCGACGTCGACAGCGCCCTGGGTCGGCGCATCGACCTGCTCGTTTCCGACTTCGAGCCACTGCGCGTCGTCGTGATCGGCCGCCACGAGAGCCTGCGCAGCGCGATCGCATCGCAGGTGCGCATGCTCGTGCGATGCGAGACGTTCGAGTACGACTCCCCGGTCGGCTTGCTCGAAGAGATGGGACGCGCCGACCTCGTCGTCGCCGACGGCAACCCGGTGCCCGACGAGACGCTCGCGTTCTTGCGTGCCCTCGACACCCTCGACCGCCCGCCCCCGTGCGTGGTCCTGTGCGACTCGAAGGCCGAGGACCGACGCCGCCGGTTCGCCGCGATGTCCCGGCTGCTCGACACGCCCGTCGACCCGACGGTGCTGCGAGAGGTGGTCTTGGACACCCTCTCGCACGTATACGCCCACGCTGAAGGCGGCTGAGCCTCGGGGAGCTCTAGCGGCGGCTGGCAGCGAGGCTGACGTTGTGCATGAGGCAGGCGATGGTCATGGGGCCGACGCCGCCGGGCACGGGGGTGATCGCTCCGGCGCGCTCGAGGGCGCCGTCGAAGTCGACGTCGCCGCAGAGCTTGCCATCCTCGCCGCGGTTGATGCCCACGTCGATGATCGTGGCGCCCGGCTTGATCCATGCCCCTGGAATCATCTTGGGGCGGCCGACCGCCGCGATGACGACGTCGGCGCGGCCGACCTCTTCGGCGAGGTCCTGCGTGCGGGAGTGGGCGGTGGTGACGGTGGCGTTGGCCGCGAGCAGGAGCTGGGCCATCGGCTTGCCGACGATGGTCGAACGTCCGATGACGAGCGCGCGCGCGCCGGAGAGCTCCGTGCCCGCGGACTCGAGTAGCTTCATGCAGCCCAGCGGGGTGCACGCCACGAAGCGCGGGTCGCCGATCATCAAGCGACCGAGGTTTTCGGGGTGAAATCCGTCGACGTCCTTGGCGGGGTCGATCGCGAGCAGCACCGCGTCGGCGTCGACCTGCGGCGGCAGCGGGAGCTGCACCAAGATGCCATCGACGCTGGCGTCGTCGTTGAGCGACCTGATCAGCGCCAGCAGCTCACCGGTCGTCGTGTCCGCGCCGAGGCGATGGTCGACCGTCGCGATACCGGCCTCGGCCGCGCGCTTGCCCTTGTTGCGGACATAGACCGCGGAGGCGGGATCGTCTCCGACCAACACGACGGCCAGCGTAGGCTTCACGCCGCGTGCCTGGTGCTTCGCAACGGACGCCGCGACCTCGGCCAGCAGCGCCTTGGAGACGGCTCGGCCGTCGATCCGCTGGCCCATTACTCGCCCGAGGCCTTGGAGGAGCCGCCGTCGCTCGAGCCGCCGTCGCCCGACCCCTTGCTCGACCCGCCGCTGCTCGCGTAGCCGTCGGCGTACCAGCCACCGCCCTTGAGACTGAACGCGGTCCCGGTGATCAGACGCTTGGTCGGGCCTCCGCAGACCTCACACTTGCTGACCGGGTCATCGGAGAAGCGCTGGATGTGCTCTTCTTCGTGTCCACATTTCTCGCACTGATAGGCGTACAACGGCATGGAAAGAGTCCCTCGTCGAGAGGCTCCGAACCTAGGTCTTCCGTTCCCCACGTCAACCGTTTTTCTTCCGCCTCCGCGCGAAGTCCGCGGTTTCCTGCCTGGCCGCGATTCCGTCGGCCCCACCCCGGCCCTGGGTGAAACGACCGCGAGCGCGATCACCTGCTAGGCTGATCTTGATGAGCCTCACGCGCCGCGCCGTCGCGCCCGTCCTCGCCCTCGCGCTCGGTGCAAGCGCGGCCACGACGGCCTCGGCGAGCGACGACTGGTCCTTGGAGCGCAAGTCGAGCGATCCCGCGCTCGTCTCTGCCCGGCTCTCGAAGCTCCACCGCAGCCCGTTCGATACCCGCCACTGGGCGGCGCTGCGCAAGGCCATCGGGCTCTCGGGCCTCTCCAAGAAGATCAAGGCGGGGCTCGCCCGCGCGCCCGGTGACGTCGGCTGGAGGATCCTCGACGCCCGCCTGGACATCGCCCAGGGGCGCCCGGGCGAGGCCGCCGACAAGCTCGCCGCGCTCGAGCTGGCCGCGACCGGCAAGCGGCGGGGACGGGTGTTCGAGCTGCGGGTCACCGCGCTCGAGAGGGCGTCCGACTGGGGCACGCTCGTGCCGCTGCTGGAGCGGCGAGCTGCCGGAGTCACCGACACCAAGGCCAAGACCAAGCTCCTCGTCCGGGCCTTCGCGTTCGCGCAGCGGGGGCGTCGCTCCGAAGACGCGCTGCGGGTCGCCCAGACGCTGGTCGATCTGAAGCCCGAGGGCAACGAAGCTCGCCTGCGGCTGGCCCGGGCGGCGAGCGACGCCGACCAGCCCGCGCTCGCCGATTCCGCCTACGCCGACGCGGTCAGTCGCGCGCGTGGACGCGCAAAGCTCGAGCTGCGCGCCGAGCAGGCCCGCGCCCGACTGGCCGCCGACCAGGCCGGCGGCGCCGCAGACCTCTTGTGGTCGATGCTCGAAGACCCGACGCAGGGGTCCCGGGTCGCGCGAGAGACGTGGTGGTCCACCCTCTACAACGCTCATCGCCGCGCTCGTACCACCGATGCCCTGCTGCGCACGCTCGGCGCCTGGCTCGAGCGTCACGACGATGAAGCCGCGGCTTGGCGAACGCTCGCGACCGCCCAGCAAAGCTCCGGCATCGACCCAATCGACGCCTGGACCCGCGCCCGAGCCTTGGCGCCGCGCGACGCCGAGACCCAAAGCGCCCTCATCGAGGCCCTCGAGGCCAAGGGCCGCCACGCCGACGCGGTCGCGACGACCCGCACCATGATGGAAGGGCCCGGCTTCGACCCGATGACCGCCATCGAGCTCGCCGGCAACCTGGCCGCGGCGGGCGAGCGTGATCTCGCCTTCGAGCTGGCCAGCGACGTCCGCGAGCACTACGGACGCAGCGCCAAGGCGATGGCCGGGCTGCTCGACTTCTACAATCTCAACGACGACGCCGACACCGCGCTCGAGATCGCAACGGCGATCGTCAAGCTCTCTCCGCGCAAGGCCGACGCCAGGGTCGCGCTGGGTGAGCAGCTGTTTCAGATGCGTCGGCGCGACGAGGCGCTCGAGCAGTGGGCCATGCTGCCCAAGCTCACCCGCCCCTCGCACAAGGGGTGGGCCCGTTTTGCGCAGGTGCTCACCGAGCACGAGCTGCACGTCGAGGCCATCGCGGCGATCGGCAAGGCGATGGCCGCCGACCCGAGCGCTCCCGAGTACACGCGCCTGCGGGCCGTGCTCGCCGAGGAGCAGCGACGCCCTCGCCCGGCGCTCGCCATGTGGCAGCGGACCCGTGAGCTCTCGGTTGCTCCGCGCCACAGGCTGCTGCGCGACGAGGCACGCACGCGCATCGTCGACCTCCTGGTGCGTGACAACGTGCTGCGAACGAGCGCCCTGCCCGGCTGGCTCAGCACCGCTCAGGCCAAGCTCGACGAGGGCCGCCCACTCGACGACGCCCTCGAAGCGGGCCGCTTCCTCTCCGAGCTCCACACGCGCCGGGAGCACTACTCCACCGCGGTCTCCGTGCAGCAGCGCATGCTCTCGCTGCAGCCCAATGACCCCAACCGCCTCGAAGAGCTCGCCGCCGCGCAGCGCCGCGCCGGACAGGTCGAGTCGGCCATGGGCACCCTCGAGGAGCTGCTCGCGCTCGACCCCTCGCGCGGCCCCGACGTGCTCGCCGAGATGTCCGAGCTCGCCTTCGAGGCTGGCGACAGCGACCGGGCGCTGCGCACAGCCACCACCGCCGCCGAAAAGGATCGAAGCCACGTCGACGCGATCGTGCGCCTGGGCGAGATGCACGAGAGCAAGGGCGACATGGACGCTGCCGCCGACGCCTACCGCCGGGCGCTCGAGACCAAGCCCACCGCGCTGCGCCCCAAGCTGCGCCTCGCCGAACTCGAGCTGACGCGGGGCAACGTCGCCCGATCGCGGGCCCTGCTTGCCGAGGTCCTCGAAGCCAGCGGCCCCCCCGAGCTCATGGAGGACGCGGGCCGCCGCGCGCTCGATCTGGCCGAGGCCGACGGCGAGCTTGCGCAGGCGCTCGCGCTGGCGGTGCGACGCTGCACGCAGCATCCCGAGTCGGCCGAGCCGCGACGGTTCCTGCTCGACGCGCTCGACCGCCTCGCGGTCGAGGACGTCACCGCGTGGATCGAAGACGGCACCCCCGGGGACACGACGTCTGCCGACCAGCGCCGGCAAGCGCTGCGCACCCCGCTGCTCTCGTCGCTCCGGCGCGGGGCGATCACGACTCGGCTGCGGGCCGCCGAACAGCTCGGGCGCCTGCGGCTGCCCGGCAGCGCGCGTGCGCTGGCCTTGCTCGGCAAGAACCTCGCCGCGCCTCGAGACGCCACCGCAACCGTCCAAAACGCGTACGAGCAGGCCCGAATCACGGCGCTGCGTTCCGCTGGCGCACTCGGGGATCCCGAGGCCACCGAGGCGTTGCGCGAGGTGCTCGGCAGCTCACGCCACAGCTGGAACGCCCGGCGCACGGCCGCATGGGCGCTCAGCCGCAGCGACGACGCGAGCGCGGTCGAGACGCTCGCGCCCTATCTACGGTTGGGCACCGATACACATATCGCGGCCCTGGCCTGCCTGGCCATGGCGCGACACCCCAGCGCGGGCACAGCCCACGCGGACGCCCGCGTCCAGGTCCGTCAGCTCGCCACCGAGAGCCGCACGATCGTCGTACGGCACGCGTGTACGTTCGCGCACGCCAGCTTGCTCGCGCCCGACGGCCTCGACGCGTTGCGAGACGACATCGACCACTCCGACCCCCTGGTCGCCGCCATCGCGGCGTGGCGCGTGGGCTCGGTGGGCAAGGCCGAGCGGCCCAACGTCACGCCGCTGCTGGCCCGCGCCTTGGGTCCGGGGGGACTGGCACGCGACGCTGCCTCCGCGGGCCTCGTGCGCGTGCTCGATCCCTCTCAGCGTGCGCGCGACGACGCTGACCCCGGTTTTGCCCCCGCGCCCCGCGGAACGGGATGGGAGGCGTCCCTCGAGCGCTGGCTGCAGCGCCGCGTCGTCCCCTCGGTCGAGCCAATCGCCCCCGCACTCCTCGAGCGTCACTCCGAGGCCGTCGCCGAGGCGATCGATGCTGCACGGACGGGCACCCGAGCCCAACGTGCGGCGCTGCAAAAGGCGACCGCTCGCTGCGATGGCGCATCGACAGACGCCTTTTGCATTCCGACCATTCTGACCGGACCCGCCCGAATCCCAAATTGACAAGCCGAGCCGCCAAGCGCAGGATGCGAGAGCCATGGACCCGGGCCTCGTTTGCCACGTTTGCGGCACGCAGAACGCTTTGACCGCCGCGGCCTGCTCCCACTGCGGCGCGGCGCTTTCCCATCCTGGGCAGCCGGCCTCGGCCCCAGGGGGCGCACCTGCGAGTCCCACGTCTCCGGGCGGTTCACAGCCGCCGTCCGACGCGACGATGATCGCGGGTGACCAGGGCGCTCCGCTGCGCTTCGACCCCGCGACCGGCCAGCCGCTCGCGGGCTCCGGTGGAGACCAGCCAGCACCTGCGCGCACCCTCTTCTTCGGGGCGCTGCAACAGCAGCCCGTCGTCCCGCGCTTGGTCGTGATCAAGGGTGAGGGCGGCGATGGTGCCACCTACCACTTGCAGCAGACCTCGACCTCGATCGGCCGCAGCCAGGGCGACATCACGTTCGCCGAGGACCCGTTCCTCTCTCCAGAGCACGCTCGCTTCACGGCGCAAGATGGCCGACTGTTCGTGCAAGACGCCGGCAGCGCCAACGGAGTGTTCCTTCGGATCAAGAAGCCGACGCCGGTCGCCGATGGCACCTACCTGCTCGTGGGTGAGCAGCTCCTGCGGCTGCGCAAGCAACCGTTCTCCGACGGGAGTCCCAACGAGAACGGCACCTACTACTATGGAAGCCCGCGACCCGAGTCGCGCTACCAGCTGATCCAGTGCCTCGCAGGCGGCGGAGAGGGCCGAATCTGCTCGGCCGACGAAGGCACCATGAGCTTGGGTCGGGAGGGCAACACCATGAACTTCCCCGACGACCGCTTCATCTCGGGGCATCACGCCCGCTTGGAGCTCGCCTCGGACACGGACGAGATCGTCCTCACCGACACCGGCTCTCGCAACGGCACGTTCATCCGCCTCGAGGGCGCTCAAGAGCTGTACCACGGGGACTACTTGTTCCTCGGCCAGCAACTCCTCCGCGTCGAGATCGCGTAGGCACGCAAGGGACCAAAGGGGCTTCGCCGTGATCGTCTGTCCGAACTGCGCCAAAGAAAACCAGGACCACTACAAGTTCTGCCTCGCCTGCGGGGCGAAGCTCCCAGCCGCGGCAGCACCTCCGGCGCCCGCCCAACCCGCGGAGCCTCCACCCGCTCAGCCCGCGCCACCGCCGGTGGTCTCCCCCGGACCGCCTCCGCCCCAGCCCGGTTCGGTGCCGCCGCCTCCGCTGCAGCATCCGCCCTCGGGCGGGACTGCGAGCCCTGCCGAGCCGGTCGCGAGCCCGCCTGCGCCCGTCCCCACGCCGGACCCGGTGCCCGCGCCCAGCGTGCCGCAGGCCCCGGCCCCCGCAGCACCCGAACATCCCCCCTCGTCCTCGACGGCGCCAGGCGGTGGTCCCTGCCCCGGCTGCGGCTTTCAAAACCCTCCAGGCTTCAAATTCTGCGGTCGCTGCGGCGCGGTGCTCGAGAGCGCCGAGCCCGAGGCGCAAAAGGCCGACGTCGGCAACGCCAACACGATCTTCGTCGCCGACGCGTCCGAGGTCCAGGCCGCCGCTGCCGCGCACGAAGCCTCGCTTGCCGCCGACGAGTTCCCCACGACGCCCAACCCCGTCGTGTCGACCTCGCTCGACGACGCGCCCAGCACCGAGCGCGGCGGTCACCCCGGCTCAGCGCCTCTGGGAGAGCCGCTCGCCGCCCCGGTCCCCGGACCCGCGCCGAACTCGATGCCGGAACCGGTGCCGGAACCCGCGCAAGCGCCACCGGCTGCCCCCGCCCCGGGCCCTCCAGCCAAGCTCGTCATGCTCGGCCCCGACGGCCAGCCCGTGGGTGAGCGCGCGCTCACCCCAGGCGAGCTCCTCGAGGTCGGTCGCGACGTCGGGCCGCCGTGGGACGACGACGCCTACCTCGATCCGCATCACGCCGCGATCAGCGTCACGGATGACGGACTCGTCGTCGACGACAACGACAGCCTCAACGGCGTCTTCGTCAAACTCAGCGGCCGCGTCGAGGTGCAAGACGGCGACCTCTTTCGCGTGGGCCAAGAGCTCCTGCTCTACGAGGACCTCCCAGAGCCCACGCCCACCGACGATGGGACCGAGCGCATGGGCAGCCCCAACCCAGGCTACTGGGGGCGGCTGTCGATCCTCGTCGACCCGTCCGCGGCGTCGACCGCGTTTCCCATCGAGGGCGACGGGATCATGGTCGGCCGCGAGCATGGAGACATCACCTTCCCCCAAGACGGGTACGTCTCGGGCAAGCACTGCCGCGTCGTCGGCGACGACACCGGCGTGTACATGGAAGACTTGGGCAGCAGCAACGGCACGTACATGCGCGTCCGCTCGGGCGTTACGCTGCCCTTCGGCAGCCTCGTGCTGATCGGGCAGAAGTTGTTCCAGGTCGAGCGCCTCGACTAGCGACCCCGCGAGCCCTGCGCGGAGTGCCCGGCTCGGTCGACCAGGAAACGTAGCGGCCGCGCCGGGTCTTCGAGACCCGGGGCTGGTATCCTCGTCGTCTATGCATCGCTTGCGTTGGTTGACGGCCTGCGGGGTCCTCGGGCTCGCGTGTTCGTCGGGAGACGCCGCGCCGGGAAGCACTGGCGCCAACACGACGACCGGCTCGGGCCCGACCACGTTCGCGACGTTCTCGACGACCGCACCGCCTGCCACGAGCGGGTCGACGGGCGATCTCACCGATGGCTCCTCCGAGTCGACGGCGGCCGGCGACACCGACACCGACACCGACTCGGACGCGGACGCGTCGAGCACGGGCTCGGGTCTGTGCCCAGCCACGCACGTCTGCCTGGACGAGGCGCCCAAGGGGTGGAGCGGTCCGGTGGCGGTCCACCAAGGTCCGTTCGACCCCGAACAGCCCGGCGCCGAACCTCCCGGATGCGGGGAAGCCTACCCCGACCTCGCCGCCTCGGGGTTCGAGGGACTCGTGGCCGAGCCTGCATCGTGCAGCTGCTCGTGCGCCGACCCCAACGGCACCGCGTGCGACAACTCCACGACGCTGCGCTACTGGGCCGACGATGCCACCTGCGGCGAGTCGATCCCGCAAGCCCTCACGGTCTTCGCCGCGACGTGCAACGTGCTCCCCACCGAGTTTCCCGGCGATGGGCATTACTCGGCCGACCCCCTGCCCGCTGTCGGAGGTGCGTGCGCTCCCAGCGGAGAACAGAGCGTCGAGCCGACCACATGGAGCGCTGCGACCAGCGCGTGCGACGGCGCCGCGATCATCGAGGATGCTGGCTGCGCCGAGGGCCGCGCCTGCGCGCCCCTGCCCGACTCTCCCGAGGCCGCGCTGTGCATCTGGCAGGAGGGCGAACACGAGTGTCCCGAAGCGTTCGGCAGCACCCGCACCATCTTCGGCGGGGTGGATGACGGCCGGGACTGCGAGACCTGCTCGTGCGGCGCACCGGCGGGCCTGTGCGACGACGCGACGATCTCGCTGTGGAACGGGGTCACGTGCCTGGTGCCCTCGGCAGGCGTCGTGGGCGTCGACGGCGAGTGCGATCCCTCGGGGACCAGCACCGCCGCGCGGGCGGCGAGCATGAGCGCAGGCAGCCCCAACGCGTTCTGTGTTCCCAGCGAAGGCGCGCCAACGGGCGAGGCCGTCGGCACCGAGCCGGTCACGGTCTGCTGCGTCGACCCTTGACGCTCAGCCCCCGCCGATTCGCGGGGACAACACGAAGCCCGGCTGCTCTTCGAACGCAAAGCCCTGCTCGAGCGTCTGCTCGGTGCCGTCGCCGAAGCGGAGCACCACGTCGACCGGCCCGGTCGTGTCAGACTCGGGCGTGGTGACCCGGACGAGCGTGGGGCTCTCGATCACCACGCCTTTGGCCGCCCGCCCCCCGAGGTAGACCACGAGCGCACCATGGCCCAGGAAGTCCGTCCCCTCGATGCGAAGGGCCTGGCCCCCGGCCTGCGTCCCGGCCTGCGGGTGCACGCGCAGCGTCGAGTCTGGCGCCGCGCACGACGCCAAGACCGAAAGGAGAGCCGGCAACGCCATTCTCCGCAACACGGGCGCACTCTAGCAGGATGTGGCCGCGGTCCGCCGTGCTCGCATCTACAGTACGTCCCGACGCTGCAGCTCGAGGCGGATCTTGCCCAGCGCCTGCTCCTGCAGCTGCCGGATCCGCTCCCTCGAGAGCGAGTACTGCTCGCCGATCTGCTTGAGCGTCAGCTCGGAGTCCTCGTCGAGACCGAACCGCTTGCGCAGGATGTCAGCCTCGATCGGGCGAAGCGCCGTGATCACCTGCCGGACTTGCTCGCCGATCGCTTCGACCTCGAGCTGCGCCCCGGGCTGCTCGCTGTCCTCGTCGCGAAGCAGATCGACGACCTTGCGACCGTCGTCCTCGGAGAGCGGCCGGTCGAGGCTGATCGGAGGATCGACGAGCAGCGTATCCATCTTCTCGATCTTCGTCGCCGTGAGCCCGGTGTGCGACGCGAGCTCCTCGTGCGTGGGATCCCGGCCGTGCTTCGCCTCGAGCTCGCGCCGGGCCTTCGTCACCTTGTGATAGGCGTCGATCATGTGCACGGGCAGACGCACGGCGCGGCCCTTGTCCGCGATGGCTCGGCTGATCGCGTGTCGGATCCACCAGCTCCCGTAGGTCGAGAAGCGGAAGCCCCGGGTGTGGTCGAAGCGGTCGACGGCCTTGAGCAGGCCGATGTTGCCCTCCTGAATGAGGTCTTGCAGCGGCATGCGACCGTGGTTGAAGCGACGCGCAATCGAGACGACGAGTCGGAGGTTGGATTTGACGAAGCGGTTCTTCGCGTGGCGGAGCTGCAGCGAGCAACGCACGCTCTGCGCGACGTAGTCGTGAAACGGGCGGCTGCCCCGCCGGGCGGGCCTGACGACCAGATGGGACAGGTCGCGACCACCGTCATCGAGGATGCGCAGGTCGGCGAGGACCTTGTCGGCCACGAGGCCATCGCAGTCGAGCCGGCTCAGGCGCTCGGCCATCCACGCGCGATCGGCCTCATAGGCGTCGCGGTGCGCTCGCGTCTCGCGGTCACGAAGCGCACGCGACGACTTGCAGATTCGCATCCGGTCTGCAGCGGACAGGTCATCCTCGTCGACGTCACGACCCACGACGTCCATGATCCCCTCGATGAACGGCGGGTAGGACAGCAGCTGCACCCATAGCGCGCACCGCAAGTCGGCGATCCGCACCGCAGCCGAGAGTTCTTCCTCGGGCGTCATGATCGACAGGTCGGACATCTCGCGGAAGTACACGCCCAGGGTCGTGTCGCTCGTCTCGGCGTCGGACGAGCGCGCGCGCGAGCGCTTGGTGCGTTTGGGCGCGGCAGACCCTCGCGGGCGCCGGCTCCGGGCGATGCGGGGCGGAGCCCCTCGGGTGACCTTTCGACGTGCCATGTCAGTGCCTCAGTTCCTCGCGTCGGGCCTCCGCGAGCGGAGGGTCGGGCGCAGTCGACGCGAATCTGCGCCCCCAGACAGGGGTACGGGACAGGTCCCGCGGTGGTTCCCCTCGTTTGTTCATGCAAGTTGGGCACCGTTTCCGTGACGCGAAGTTCCCAGGCGAGCCCGAGCGCCCCAAAACCGGCCGGGAGCATGGTCCCCGAGGCCGTTCACGACACTCCAGGTCCGGCCGACGTCAGGGACGAAGCGTCCCTTCACCGCCAACGACAGCGGCACGGCGGTCAGCCTCCCGCGACACCTGGGTCATAGCGCGTGTCGACAGACGTGGGCATCCGCCCACCCTGGCCGACGCGGCGATCAGGCCTTCGGCTCGACGACCAGCCAGATGTCGGCCGAGGACGCGCCGTAGAACCGCCCACGCGTCAGTCGGTTTCCGGAGATCTCGACGATGCGCAGGCCCGCATCGACGCACATGCGACCCAGCTCGTGCGCGTTGTAGCCGCGGATCTGGGCCCGATGCTCGAACTGTCGACCGTCTTCGAACACGATCGTCCGGTGGACGGCGAGGCGGTTGGTGAAGAAGTTCATCTGCGCCTCGTCGAGCACGAGGCATCCGTGGCCCTGCCACCACGAGCGAGCCGGCAGGCGCCCGATGATGTGGTCGCGGTTGAACACGTGCAGCAGCAACCGCCCCCCAGGCGCGAGCATGCTCGCCATCGAGCGGAGCACGGCCCGGTTCTCCTCGTCGTCGTAGTAGCCGAAGCTGGTCCCCACGCAGAGGATCGCGTCGAAGGGACCGGTCACGGGCATGTCCCGCATGTCCCCCTGGACGAACGAGACCTCGACGCCCAGCGCATCGCGAGCCCTCTGCGCCCGCGCAAGCTGGGCGGGCGAGAGATCGAGACCGGTCACCGAGAACCCGCGCTGCGAGAGCACCAGCGCGTGGGCTCCATCGCCGCAGCCCACGTCGAGGACCCGCCCACCGGGCTTGACCCCGCTGGCCTGGACGAAGAACTCGACCTCCGCCTTGGCGAGCTTGGCGTGGTTGGGCCGCGTCATCGCGGCGAAGTGCTCGGCGAACGCCTCCTCGGGCCAGCCCGCGGAGCGCGGTGCAGCGGCGGGCGATGGGGTGGGCGCGGGGGTGGCGGCGGGCTCGGGTCGGGGCTCGGGCGGCGCCTCGGCAACGGGGATGGCGACCTCGCCCGTGCGCGGGGGCGCGGGCGGGGGTTTGGCCGTCTCCTTGGGCGGGGGCGGCACGTCCTCGGCGACGATCTCCTCGTCGGGCTCGATCGTCTCTTCGACCAGCTCCTCGGGCTCGAGCTCCGAGGTGTCATCGGCATCCAGCGGCGGAGGCGCGCCGATGACCACCTTCTGCTGCGCACGGGGAGGCTCCGGTTCCTCGTCGTCGTGAATGTCGAACGCGCGAAAGACTCCCGAGCTCGACGCTCCGGCCTCGGCGGTCTTCGCCTCGGGTGTGGGAGCCGCCTCATCGGCGGCGATCGGAGGCAGCGTGCCTCCGGTCCGCGCGGGCGTGACGACCGGCGCGACCTCGGTCCCTCCACCGGCGTCGGCGTGTGGGGCTTCGGTGGGCACCAGCGTCGTCCCGCTGAGCGCAGGCGGGCTCGTCGGCGCCGGGGCGATGACCGTCTCCCCCGACGGCGGCGGCGCCGTTGGAGCCTCGGCCACCACGGTCCCGTTCTCCGGCGGGGGAGATGGGGCCGGCTCGGAGCGCATCGTGAGCGAGGGCAGCACGAGGCCATCGACCGCGTCGCTCGGCGGGGTCGCGGGCACCGTCGGGCTGATCACCGTGCGGTCGACGGGGTCGGGATCGGGCTGGGCCTCCAGCGACACCTCGAGCTGCGATTCCGGGGCCTCGAGTCCGACCTCCAGCGCCTCCTCGGGCGTGTGCACCCGGGTCTTTTCCGCGTCGCCGAACTCGTCCCCGTCGTCCTCGTCGTCATCGTCGTCGGCAATGTCGTCGAAGCTGGGCGTTGGACGGATGAGCGTCGCGTCGCTCTCCGACGGCTCCGCCTGCCCTGTGGGGGCAGCGGTCACCGCGGTCTCCTCGAGGTTCGCAGCGAAGCCTGCCGACTCGAGGCGGCGTGCGACCTCGGCATCGAACGCATCCAGAGCGTCGCACGGTGGGGCCGTGGCCGCCTGTTGTGTCCACATCGCCCACTCGTCTGCTGCAGTCGCCCAGTTGCTCATACCGAAGCCTCCTCGAACAGGGACTCGCCCAATCGAACTCGACTCGGCAGCGCGACCCCCTCGGTCAACGTCATGGGGGTCTGCGTCAGGATGATGACCGTCGACCCCAGGTGAAAGACGCCCAGCTCGTGCCCCTTGCGCAGGCGCGCGGGGGGGTCGTGCCGGGCGACCTGAAGTTCTCGCGGGTGGGGGTCGAAGCGCTGGTACGGACACGACATGTTTCCCACGCCGAACGCAGCGACCATGACGACGGCGACCCAGCCGTGACCCGTCTCGAGCAGGTGCACCATGCGCTCGTTGATCGCGAACACCCGCGGGTCGTGATGGACGCTCGCGTCGTTGACCGGGAGCAGGCGCCCCGGCACCAAGCTGACCCGATGCGCCAGCGCGTCGCATGGAGCGTGAACGCGGTGATAGTCCCGCGGGTGCAGGTAGATCGTCGCCGCGGTCCCCCCGACGAAGCGTTCGGCCAGCTCTTGATCCGCGAGCAGCTCACCGATGCTGAAGCTGTGCCCTTTTGCGACCACCTCGGTGACGCGCTCGATCGGGGTGGCTTCGCGAAGCTCTCCGTCGCACGGAGACACGAGCACCTCGGGGCTGCGGTCGATCGAGCGAGCCCCGGCCCGCAGCGGCCGAGTGAAGAACGCGTCCATCGTCTCGAAGCCCTCTTCGAGCACCAAGGGGTCGACGTCGCGCAAGTTCACGCCGAACAGCCGTGCGTACGTCGAGACGGCGAAGCGGCCGACACTGGGGGTCATCTTCACACGCGCGGCCGCGCCCATCAGCTTGCTGGCCAAGATGGCCGACCAGTCGGGTGTGGCGTGCACGATCCGTGCAGCGACCCGTGCCCCCAGAGGAGTCGAGCGGCTCGACATGAACACGGCAAGCGTATCGGAGGGTGCATCGCGCGGGCAAGGAGCTGGACGCCTCCCTCGCCTCCTCGCAGCCCCATGAGGGCGAAACGACCACCCGCCCCCACTGAACGCCACGAAGTAGACCACAAGAACGTCCGCGAGCGAGGCCGCCCGCGCCCGAACTTGGAGCCACTGTGTTGAGGATCAAGCGCGAAGGGGGACTCCGCCCACCACCGACGAAGCGAACGCGGAGGAGCGAGCCAAGGCGAGCGAGCGAGGGCGCCTGCGCCCGAACTTAGAGGGCGAGCGAAGGGGGACTCCGCCCACCACCGCCGAAGCGAACGCGGAGGAGCGAGCCAAGGCGAGCGAGCGAGGGCGCCCCGCGCCCGAACTTGGAGGGCGAGCGAAGGGCGGCTTCGCCGGCCGCAGCGAGGGAACCGAGAGGTTCCCCAAAGAGGACCCCGCCCCCGCAGCGAGGGGAACCGAGAAACCACCTACGTACCGGAGGCGAAGGAGCGGACCCTCCGGGTCCGCGAGCGAGGGCGCCCCGCGCCCGACCTTGGAGGGCGAGCGAAGGGCGGCTTCGCCGG
>JANSYI010000066.1 GCA_024742475.1 bacterium
AAACCCGAGTCCGAAAGGACTCGGGTTTTTTTCCTTTTAGGGGGAACCTCTCGGTTCCCGACGCTGCGGGGGCGAAGCCCCCTTCGCGTCTCCCTCCAAGTTCGGGCGCGAAGCGCCCTCGCTCGCTCGCCGTTGGCTCGCTCCTGCGCGTTCGGGGTGGCGGTGGTGGGGCGTAGCCCCCTTCGCGTCTCCCTCCAAGTTCGGGCGCGGAGCGCCCTCGGGCTACGTCTTTTGGGGGAACCTCTCGGTTCCCGACGCTGCGGGGGCGAAGCCCCCTTCGCGTCCCCCTCCAAGTTCGGGCGCGGCGCGCCCTCGCTCGCTCGCCTTTGGCTCGCTCCTGCGCGTTCGGGGTGGCGGTGGTGGGGCGAAGCCCGCTGCGGCCTCCCCTCCAAGGTCGGGCGCGGCGCGCCCTCGCTCGCTCGCCTTTGGCTCGCTCCTCCGCGTTTGGGTTGGCGGTGGTGGGGCGTAGCCCGCTGCAGCCTCTCCTCCGCGTTCGCTTCGGCGGTGGTGGGGCGTAGGTCCCTTCGCGCTTGTTCGGACAGGTTCTCAGTCGCAGGTGGAGGACCAGTTGTCGGTGCAGACGGTGCGTTGGGAGGCGCTGTAGCCTCCGATGGCGCCGGGGCCGAGGGTGGGGTCGGTGACTGTGCCGGTGGCGATGAGGGCTCCGACGTCGTCGACGATGGTGATGGTCGTGTCGTCGCCGTCGAACTGGGCGGTGACGCGATAGAGCACCTGGTTCACCCAGCCGCCGGTGTGGAACTCGGCGGGGGTGGCGAGGATGGTGCCGTGAGCGGTGTCGTAGCTGGCGCCCAGGTCCTCGCCCGTGATGTCGCTGGGGTCGTCGGCTTCGATGCGCTTGATCGTGACGCCTTGCTGCCACGTGCCCCAGGGGGCTGTGTCGGGCTCGGCGTTCCACGAGAACAAGTAGAAATGCGAGGCGTCTTGCCAGCCGTAGACGAATCCGATGCCGTCGTCGTCGGCGTTGTTGGCGACGATCAGGTCGAAGGAGACCTGCGCGTGCTCCATGATCTGCGGGCAGACGAAGGCGTTGGGGACGCTGTTGTTGGCGAGGTTGCAGTGGGCCTCACCACCATTGAAGAACGCGTTGTTGGGCTGCGGGGCTGCGCCGCCGTAGATGTCGGCGTAGCTGAACGACTGGCATTCGGGGACGTCGACGAACCAGTCTTGGTCGGTGATGTGCACCGTCACCACGTCGCTCGCGACGTTGCCTTCCGAATCGGAGACGTCGAGCGAGTACGACGTGGGGTTGTTCGGCGTCGCTGTGACGACGGCGGCGTCGTCCTGCGAGAGCGTGTCACCGGGCGTCCACAGGTGCGTGTAGTTGCCGTCGCCGCCCATGGTGTTGGCCTGCAGCGTGGCTGACTCACCGGCGAGCATCTCGACGCACGTCCCCGGGTCGATGCTCAGCGCGCTCCAGCACGCACCGGAGGCGTCGTCGCAGCCGAACCCGCACGTGTCGACCTCGACCGCGAAGGTGCCGGTGCCGTTGCACTGCGAGGAGTTGTCGACCTCGTTGCAGAAGAAGGTGTCGGCGGGGCAGTCGAAGCAGCCGTCGAACGTGAGCGGCTCGAGGTCGTCGCAGTCGGTGCCCGCGGTGATCGCTGCGTTGGCCGGGCTCGCGTCACCGTAGTCGTCCGCGTCGGCGTCGATCATGCAGGCCGTCGCGTCGTCATTGGGCGCGGCGCCGGGGAACGCGTCAGCCGTCGAGTCGTCGCAGTCGGCGTCGTTGCCGACATATCCCTCGGGGGGCGCGGGCTGCGAGACGCACGCGTCGGGGTCGCCGTACTCGTCGGCGTCGGCGTCGAGACACCACGTGAGGCACGCGCTCGCCGAGGGCACGTCGACATCGTCGTCGTCGCAGTCGGTGCCCGCCTCGGCACCTGCGGGAGGCAGGGCATCGCCATACCCGTCGTCGTCAGCATCACGCATGCACGCGTCGGGGTCGTCGAGGTCGGCAGCACCGGGGAACGTGGCGGCGTCGTCGTCGACGCAGTCGGTGCCGGCGACGACGCCGTCAGGAGGCGCGGCGTCGGCCCAGCCGTCTTCGTCGGCGTCCTTCGTGCAGCTGTCCTGCGCCTCCTCGGTCGCGGCGCCGGGGAAGGTGCGGTCTGAGGTGTCGTCACAGTCGGTGTCATCGTCGACGGTGCCTGCGGGGGGCTGCTCGTCGTCGCGGACATCCTGACAGTCGTCGGGGTCGCCGAACCCATCGCTGTCGGCATCGGCGCACCAGGTTGTGACACCAACGTCTCCGGTGGAGGTCGAGGCGTCGGTGGTGGAGTCGCCGGTGCTGCTCTCGTCCGAGTCGGCGCCCGTGGTGGACGACGACGGCTCAACTGCGCCCGTGGACGTTTGCGCACCGGTGCTCTGGCCCTGATCGATGGGGCTGGGGGACGGACAGTTCGCACCGCCGAACCCGTCGTCCTCACACGCGTCGCCGCAGCCGGTGCCGAGCACCAGCGCGCACACGGACAACCCTACGCCCCAACGCAATACAGATTGAACCACAGGAGTTCACGGTATCACGCAGGCGCGACTGTCCCGAATATGGGAGGGAGGGCTCAGCGCGGGTGTCCGCTCAAGCGGACACCACCTTGTCGACGTTGATCGCGGGGCCGGACATCTGAATGCCGAAGCCGCCTGTTTCGATCGTGCCGTGCACCACGACCTTGTCGCCCGCCGAAACGCCCGTCGCGCCCTGGAGCCGGTAGGTCTTGCCGTCGTCGGTGTGCAGCTCGAAGAAGCCGCCCTCGAGGTCGTTGTGCTGAACCGTGCCGCTGAAGCTGGCCATGCCCAAAACGTGCACCGGGGCCCCGCTCTGGTCTACGGTCCACCTCGCATGATCCGCCGGTGCCTCGTCGCGACGTTGTTCCTCGGCTTGGCGTCAGGGTGCAAAGAACCCGCGCCAGAGGCCGCTGAGCGACCGTCCGAGGGCCGCTCCGCGGCGCCGTCCAACAGGCCGGAACCGGCCGCGAGCTGGGGTCGGCAGGTGCCCGCGCGCGCCCCCGCGCTCGAAGCGCTGGAGCTGCAAAGAGGGCCCGAATCGCTCCCGGTCGGAGGCGACGCGCGCACGGCATGGGCGCAAGCCCGCATCGGTGGGCACGCTGCCGTCGACGCGCTCGCGGGCCTTCTCGAGGGGGAGGCGCAGGTCACGTCGGCGCACCTCGCTGCGCTCGCGCTGCTCGACCCTCCGTTCGGGGAACCTGACCCCCAAGGGCAGACCCGGTGGGCGAAGCTCGAAGACGCGGTCTGGACCCGCATTGCGCTCACCGAAGCGCCGGACGAGCTCGAAGCGTTGCTGTTGGCGGCGGCGCGCCTGGGGGGGCCGCGAACGGCAGCGCGCTTGCCTACGCTTCTCGACGGCGCGGAGGATCGTCGGGGAGCTTTGGAAGCGATCGGGATCCTGTGCGCGCGAAGCTACGCGACGACGGCCGAGGGGTTCGAACAGATCGCCAAGCGCTTGGAAGCCGGGGAGGCCGACGCGCAGGCGGCCGCATACGCGGTGAGTCGGTGCGCGGGGCCGTCGGCGGAGCTGCTCGCGGGGCCGGTGCGGGGGTCGCTGGTCGAACGGCTCACGCCGGCCTTGGGCTCGGCGGACGCGGAGTTGGTGCGCATGGCCTGGAAAGCTCTGGCTGCGCTGGGCGAGGTGCCGCCGGAGATCCCCGCGAACATCCTGAGCGCGACGCCGCCAGCGTGGATGGTCGAGGTCGAGGCGGTGCGCGCGTTGATCGGGCACGCGGACGGTCGCTCGGAGCTCGTCAGCCGCCTCAGCACGCAGGGGCCCGACACATTCGCGGGCCCACGCGTGCACGTGTTGCTGGTCGCTCTGCGCGGCCTTCGAGATGCGGTGGTGGGCACACCGGAGATACTGCGGAGCCTGTCGCCGCTGCGGCTCGCGCTGAAGGCCGCGCGCGATGGGGCGTCGGGTCGCCGTCGCAAGGCGTTGGCGCTGGCGCTGTGCGAGTCGGAGCTGCTGGCGGCGATCGGCAGCGGTGACACGACGGCGCTTCGCGGCTGCGCGGCGGGGGTCGAGGCGCTGCCCGAGGGCTACGCGCAGGTGCTGGAGATCGAGGCCCTGCTTCGGGTGGGCGCGGCGATGACTCGGGAGGCAAAGGCGGCGCGGCTGCTGCAACACGCGAACGACTCGCGCTCGACGGTGGCGGCCGCGGCACTCGCTGCGCTGGTCGACGTGGATGACCCCGAGGTCTCGAGGGTGCTGGTGGCGGGGTTGAAGCGCAGCGACGTGGGTGTGCGCGCGGCCGCTGCGGCAGCGCTGGCGACCCGGGCGAGTGATCGCGCGCGTCGTGACGAGGGCGCCGTGCCTGCGCTCGAGCAGGCGGCGAGCTCGTGGCCCAACGCGACGATGGTGGAGGCCAGAGTCGCGGCGATCGAGGCGCTGGGCAACCTGGCCCGCAGCGCGAGCAAGGACGAGCGGGGCAAGCCGATCGCGCCGTGGCTGAAGCGCACGATCCTTCCCCTGGCCAAGGACCCGGCGGTCGCGGTGCGGCGCGCGGCCCGAGCCGCGCTGGAGCCGATGCCGGAGCTGGTGACGTCGTTCGACGTGGCGTCGCGAGGAGATCTCGGCGCGCCCTTCGACGCGGGGCTGCAGCGCAGACGTGAGGCGTACGCGGACGCGACGGGGCTGCGCATCACGACGAGCGCGGGGGTGATCGAGATCGCCTTCGAGGGGCCGGCGCCATGGAACCAGAGCGCGGTGGCGTCGCTGGCCGACGAGGGGTTCTACGATGGGCTGACGTTTCACCGGGTGGTGCCGGGGTTCGTGGTGCAGGGCGGGGACCCGCGCGGGGACGGCTACGGGGGCCCGGGGTTCTTGCTGCCGTGCGAGTGGAGCAACCAGCACTACGAGCGGGGCGTGGTCGGCATGGCGTTGGCGGGCAAGGACACGGGCGGCTCGCAGTTCTTCATCGCGCAGGCACGCGAGCCTCGGCTCGACGCGCGCTACACGATCTTGGGGCGCGTGACGGAGGGCCTCGACGTGCTCGACGCGCTGCTGCCGCACGATGTGATGACCAAAGTGGAAGTCGTGCGCGGCGATGGTTGAGGGCGCTCTGTGGGTGATCGGTGGGTTGGATCCATCGGCGGGCGCGGGGGTGCTGCGAGACGTTGCCACTGCGCGAGCGGTGGCGCCGGGGCGTGTCGTGCACGCGGTCGTGACGGCGCTGACGCAGCAAGGCGATGGCCGGCCGGCGGTGGCGGGTCCGATGAACGCGGAGGCGATGCGCTTTCAGCTTCTGCGCGCGCCGGAGCCCGCGGCGGTGAAGATCGGCCTGGTGCCCGCGTCGGTGGTCGGGGCGATCGCGGAGGTGCTCGAAGAGCTCGATGTGCCCTGCGTGCTCGACCCGGTGCTGGGCGCGAGCGCGGGCGGGAGCATGGCGGCGTCACCCGAGGCGTTGCTGCCGCTCATGCGTGGGGCGATGGTCACCCCGAACGCCCGCGAGTACGACAGGCTGATCGGCGGCGCGGACCCGGAAGGGTGGATCGAGCTCAACGGTGCGAGCGCGGTGCTGCGGAAGGGCGGGCACGACCGCGGTGAGCAGGTGTCCGATACCTTGTGGACGCGCGATGGGGCGAGGGTGTTCTCGCGACGGCGAGTGCCTGGAGCGGACCCGCGCGGCACGGGGTGTGCGCTCGCGACCGCGATTGCGTGCGCGTTGGCGGATGGTTCCGACGTTGGGGCGGCGGTGGGGAAGGGGATCGCTTGGCTCGACAGCGTGCGGGGAGCCGCGCGCGAGGTTGGCGGGCAGGTGCTGCTGCCGTGAGCGGGGGGCTATTCGCTCAGCGGTGGGGAGACGATCCAGTACTCCTGGACGACGGAGCCCTCGCGGTAGTCGGTGTCGAGGTGGACGGTGACGCGATAGAGCAGCGGTTCGTCGGGGACGGCTGGGACGGCTTCGGTGTCGACCGTGACGAGGTAGTTGAGGTTGGTGTTCACAACGACATCGCGGTAGGTGGTGCCGTCGAGCTCCGGGATGGGTGCGCCGTCCAGCGGTGGGTCGTCGGCGCCTGTGGGGACGATGTCGAGGAAGTCGGCGGTCGTCGTTCCGTCGGGCAGGGGGGTGCCTGCGATGGAGGCCTCTTCTCCGACTTCGTTCAGGGGCACGTCGGTGAGGAGGCCGTGGGTGAGCGCGTAGAAGTCTCTCTCCAGCTGATTGCCGTTGAGCGCAGTCGAGCCGTAGGTGCTCGCCAAGAGGCAGTCGTCGTAGAACTCGAGGGGAGCTCCGTCAGTGTCGTCCACGCAACACTCCGTGGCCTCGCAGTTGCCCGGACGCCCCAGGCTGGGATGGTTCCACGCCGCGGGGTGCACCCTGGCGCCTGTGTCCCAGGCCAGCTCCATCAGTGCGCGAAGCGGGCCCGTCGTTGTTCCAAGAGCGCTCGTTCGGCCCATGTGGAGGATGCCGGCTGCCTGTAGAGCGGTGACGACCTCCTGTGGAGAGTGGTCGACCTCTGCCGCCAGCCCGGTGTGTTCGCCGAGAAACTCGACGCCTGTCATGACGTAGTCGACAGGGACGGAGTAGATGACCGCGAGGGAGTCTTCGCGGAAGCCGACGCCCCCGCGTGGTCCCGGGTTGGGTTCGACATACGTCGCCCCAGGGCCGTCGTGTCCCTCACCTGTTGCCGCCAGATAGAGCGCCTCGCCAAACGACCCGCGGTCGTAGAAACAGCCGAACGGAGCGTCGAGGACGGCCTGTGCGAGGACGGCTTCGAAGTCTGCGAGGTTTGGGGAGACTTCGCTCCACAGCTCGAAGGGCTGGTCTCCTTGGCCAGGTCCGCAGCTCTCATAGCCCGCGCCCTCGAGAGGGAATGCGGAGTACCGACCTGTTCCAAACTGGACGTCGAGACCTTGGTCCAGCAGCGGCGGAACGATCTCGTCGAGGATCTGGTCACGGTAGTTGGCGAAGAAGGATTCGCCGAGGTAGCTGACCGAGTCGACGAGGAAGAAGACGTCGAGCTTCTCGATGACCGGCCGAAAGTCGAACTGTCGCGGCACCAGCTCGATGCCCAGGTTGAAGAGCTGCGGGGCATTGGGCTCGAGGGTACGCACGCTGACCGCCGCGAAGGCCCTGGCCTCTTCGTCGCCGAACGATGCGGTGAGTTGCGTGCGCTCGAAGATCGGAGACGCCGAGCGCGGGGTCGTGAGCACGCCTGCGTCGACGCTTCCAACCCCTTCGAGGCTCCACCGGGCCGTCTCCGTCACGTCGACCTCGTCGCCGTCCTCGGTGATGGCGATCGCGGTGAACTCCCGCTGCTGACCGCCAACGGCGCTGTCGAGGATTGCATATGCCGGTTCGATCCGGAGCTCGACGACGTCGAACACGCCGGTCGTCGTTTCGGAGCTGGATGCGGAGGAAGAGGTCGTGACCTCGGGGGACGCCGTGCCCGAGCTGGATCCGGTGCTGGTCGTCGCTCCCGGTGGGCTTTCTTCGGTGTCTTCCTCGGGTGCTCCGGTCGAAGTGGTCGCGGTTTCCGTGTCGGCCGTGCCGGTGACGACGGAGGGGCCACACGCCGACGCGAGGAGGAGCGGTGCTGCGGCGACGGGGAGGCGAACGACCATGCCGGGTAGAGAGACCACCCGCGCCGAGGCGTGTCAAGTCGGCCAACGGACCTGTCCCTGAGGGCCGTAGCGGGGACCCCGCGTTTTGACAATCGGGGGGCCGGGAGTCTATCCCTCGTCCCGAGCCTAGGACCTGGCGCTCAGGACAGACCATGAACACAAGGCACCTCTCGTTTCGCTGCGTATCGTCGCTCGTCGCCGTCGTATTTCTCGCGTCCTCGTGCGGAGGTGGCGACCAAGGTGGGGGCGGAGCGCCGCTGGCAGATCCTGGGGACTCCCCGCGAGGAGGAGCCGCGAGCGTGGCCTTGGAGGTGGAGCAACTCCGCTCGGAAACTCCGTCTCTGCTTGCCCCCGCAGAGTTCGGGACGATCCCCGGGAACGCCAGTGTCGACGGCCGGGGCAACGCTCGGTACTCGATGGGGATCGACGTTCCCCCTGGGCCGAACGGCCAGCAGCCCGGGCTCTCCATCTCCTACTCCAGTGCCTCCAAGAACGGCAAGCTCGGCCTCGGGTTCAACCTGGGGGGTATCCCCACGCTTGGCCGCTGCAACCACACGATCGCCGACGATGGGGTGATCCGCGAAGTCCGATTCGAAGACGACGACGCGCTGTGTTTCAACGGCCAGCGGCTCGTGCTCGTGGAGGGCACCTACGGCCAGCAGGGCTCCGAGTACAGGACGGTGCGTGATCCTCGCTCGAAGATCGTGCTCGAAGTCGGCACGGTCCAGAATCGCTACTCCGAGTGGCTTGTCTACGAGCCATCCGGGCGCATCCTTCGCTTCGGCGGGCACGAGGAGATCGGGAATCAGGGGATTGCCGCGGTGGCTGGTCCGGATAGTGTGCCCTCCGCCTGGCTGCTTGCAACGACCCGCGACCGCTTCGACAATCGCGTTCAGTATGACTGGGACTTGACGCCGGGGCCTGAAGGTTCGCTCGACTACCGCCTCGATGAGATCGCCTATGGAACCGCCTCGGTCGTGCTTCAGTATGAGACGCGAACCAATGACGAGATGCACGGGTTCAAGGCGGGGATCCCATACGAGCGGACGGACCGCCTGGCGGGGATCCTCGTCAACGGCCTCGATGGCAGCCTACTCCATTCGTACGATCTGAACTACGCGACCCATCCGGGCACGGATCTGAGCATCCTCAGTTCCATCCAGAAGTGCGATGGAAACCCAATCGAGTCCAACTGTCTGCCCGCCACGACGTTCGAGTGGTCCGGCGTGGACAACTTGGACCAGGCTGGGTGTGCCGATATTTCCGACGACACAGTCGTCGAGGCAGACGACATCGACCTCGCGGACGAAGACCTCGCGGTGCTTGCGCCCAGAGCGTCGGTCGTATTGGACGCGTTCGGCGATCTTGGTCACGAGGTCCTGCTTTGGGGCGGGGAGAACGAGGCCGCAAGCCCGTTGCTGTGGGCACACACGGTCCCCGGCGCGCCAAGCGGTATCGATTGGGGCCTGTTCAACACGACCGGGGTTCCCCCAACGTCCATCTGGCCGACAGCGGCCAGCACCATCGATCCAGAGATCTACGCTCCCGGCTGGAGCCCAGTCGCGACCCGCATTCACGGCCAAGAATCCTCCGACGTCTTGTTTCCGCGGTACTGGAACGAGCCGGGCTTGTCTCCAGTGTCATCGGAGGATCCCAGCCTCGACTACTGGGGCGTACCGTTTGCGAGCGAGTTCTACGTCTTGTCCAACCCGGCCTACAACAACGACGGGCTGGTCGGGTTTGCCCTCAACGGTCTTAGCGACGGGGAGGGGTTCGACGGCGGCAAGATCTACTCCACGGTCCCGCTCGACCACAACGGCGATGGTCTCACCGACCTCTGGCTGTGCCGCGGCGACGGATTCAAGTCTGGCCGGTGGACGCTGGGCATCAACGAAGGTCTTGGAACGCCGCCGTTCGACTTCGAGTGGACGACGACGAGCATCCAGTGCTCGGTCCACGACGAACTGCTGACCGTTTCGCTGCACGGAGACGCACGGACGAGCCTCCTCACGGTTCCCGCATACGACTCTCCGCTCACGGCTGACGACTTCGATCCGGCGTATGGTGACTACCTGGACCATCCGGGTCTGCAGCCGATCCCCGACGACCAGCGCGACGAGTACTTCGAAGTCGACCCGGAGTCGGACAGCCTCCTCACGACGGGCCTGCCGCGAGCGTACTTTCAGAGCTGGCATGACCGCCGCTGCCACAACGGCGTGGCGGACGCAGAACTTGGGACGCCGGTCTACTCGGCAGGGATGGGGGCGGACCGCGTCGTCGACATCAACGGTGACGGCTACTCGGACATTCTGCGCGCCGAACTCGCGACCGGGGACGACTTTTCGAACATTAGCGCGATCAAGGAGGGTCTCGACGCGACGGAGTTCCCATCGTTCCCCATTTGGCCCCCTGGGTCCGATCCTGTCTATTTCGAGAACCCATTCCTGTGCACTCCGGACCAGCAGCAGGACTTGGTCATCCGAACCTACATCAACAACGGCCACGGCTTCGAACCCGGCGAGGTCCTGCATACTTTCCCTGGACTGGCCCACGCCAACTACTGGATCAACTGGCGTGGCGCGGTCCCGTTCGACCACAACACTGATGGCTTCACGGACTTCCTACTTCCAGGCCTTGGCACCGGATCCGACTTTGCCGGCATCCTGAGCTCGCAGGCCGATGGCGAGTACGTAGTCGGGGGTCAACCCGCCCTACCGGACCACTTCACAGGGTACGGTTCGGCGCAGTCCGACGATTGGGAAGTTCTCTTCGAGACCCCAAGTCGCGCCTTCCCCGTGGATGACGGGCACCACGTCTGGTTCGTTGGCCTCGACGCGCTCGTTCCCGACACGGTGGAGCCCGATCCTGATGTCCTCTGCCCCAGGGGCTCGGTTGCACAGCTCGCCCGCGTGCCGGGTGCTCACGGGCGGGTCACGCTCGATTCGGTCACCAACGGGCTCGGCGCGACGCAGCGGTTCCGCTACGGCCTCGGTCCTACGGGAGAGGTCTTGGCGCCCCGCCCTGAAGGTCGGATTCGCAAACGAGATACCGTGGTCGAGGAACTCAGCGCTCAGGTCGGGCCCGCACCTGGCGTGTCGGACCCACCGATGCAGCGGACTTTCTACGAGTACGAGGACCCGCACTACGATGACCATGGGCGAGGACTCGTCGGCTACGGCGTCGTCCGAGAGACGTCGGAGACCCACGTGGTCACGCGGCAGTACAACTTTGCCTACCACGTACCGACGGCGGACTATCCCTACGCCGGTCGCCCCGAGCGCGTCGAAACGATCTCCTACAACGAAGCGGAGTTTGGGCTCGACCAGCGGGTCGTGTCCTGTGAAGACGTCGACGACGCCACGACGCCGGACGCGTTCGATGGCTGGGCGATGGTCCGCCCGTATCAGGAGCAGACGTGGTTCGCGTACGCCGCCAACACGCACAGCTATACCTTCGCGGTCACGGACGACGACCACACGAGCGAGGTCGGCTGCGATGACGCGGAGTTCCTCGTTCAGGAGTCTACCACTCAGACGGCGATGAACGAGTGGGGGCTGATGACGTCCCGCGTGTTCACCGTTGGCGATGATGTCACCACGACTACGCTGTCGGAGTGGGTCGTCGACGAGGACGAGTGGTTCATCCTGCCTCAGCGGAGCGAGACTCAGAGCTGTGTCGACGGCGTTTGCGAAACTCGGACGACGCGTCGAGTCTACGACCCTGCAACGCATACGCTCCAGCACGCATACCGTGAGCCGGATGCGACCAACACCACCTACTTGCATAGTTCGTTCGACTACAACAGCACGGGGAACCTCATCGAGGTCGTGTCCGAAGGCTACGGGGGCGCAAACCCACGGACGACGACGACGACCTGGGACCCCGACGGTATCGTCGCCGAGTCGGCGACCAACGCCTTGGGGCATGTCTCCTACATCGTGACCGACCCCCGTTCGGGCGTCCCATGGGCGACGGTCGACCCGAACGGCGTCACGCACAAGACCACGTTCGACGCGTTCTTCCGCCCGATCGTCGTGCGTAGGACCGACAGTCCTTCCGGACTCGGGAGCGACGGCGCGGACCAAACCACGGTCTTTGGGCCCGGAGACCCCGAACTTGGGGCCGCGTTCGAGATCAGCGAGAGGACGTTGGGGCAGGACGTCCGCACACAGGTGGGCCCAACCGGCAAGGTGCTCCGGGTCACCTTTCGGGGCGTAGCGCCTGCGGACGTCTTCCCGATCCCTGAGCAGGCCCCGCTGGGCGGTGACATCTACTATCTCAACGAGTATGACGCCCTGGGGCGCCTCTCGAGGACGAGTCACAACACGTTCGTCGGCGACACTCCAGAGTTCTGGACGGTCTTCGAGTACGACGACAGCTTCCATCGCCGTCGCGCGGTCGTCGAAGATGCTGCCGGGACTGAGCTTCCGGAGACCGAGCAACGGTGGGATGTGACCGTGCGCGCCAGCTGGAACGGCGAGCGCTTCCCAAAGCAGTCCTTCTTCACCGACGAAGAGGGCAACCAGCAGTCGACGATCACCGACCACAAGGGCCGCGTGCTCGTATCGCACGACGCGGTCGGCACCGCGACGTGCTTCGACTATGGTCCATTCGGTCGGCTCGATGCAGTGCGTCGCAACTGTGCGATCGGGACGAGCGGGCCGCAGCCGAGCACGACGTACACCCGGGAGTTGCACGCCTGGGCGTAGCTTGAGGACATGAAGAACCGGAAGAACTCCCTGTTTGGCGGTCTAAGAAGCGGTTTCGCGGCCAGCCTCTTCGACCAACAGGAAGTAACTTCCGGTGAGATCCAGGAAAGCAGA
>JANSYI010000010.1 GCA_024742475.1 bacterium
CCTCGATCTTCGTCCGCGTCTGCAACACCCCACCCGACCCACTGTAGTAGGTGATCGTGGTGTGCTCGTGCGAGGACGTCTTCGGTTCGGGCAGACGCTTGTGTTTGCGCAGCGTGACGTGCTCGTGGCGCGCATGCACCGTCACCGAGACTGGGCGCGCGTCGAGGTCGTACTCGATGCGCGTAGCCGGCTCGCTCTCCGACGTCCCCTCGCCATCAACGCCGACCGTCCAGGTCTTCGTCACCCGCCCCAGCGCGTCGAAGCGAACGTTCGCCTCGACCCCATTCGCATCGACGACCCGCGTGGCCGCGAGCGTGCGCGGGTCGAAGTCCGAGCGCACCGTGTTGCCCAACGCGTCGGTTGCCGCGACCGCAAAGTAGGCGTCGTCGTCATACTCCACGCTCGCCGCGTTGCCAAACGCGTCCACCGAGCGCGTCGCCAAGAAGAAGCGGTCCGGGTCATGCTCTGACGTGCCCGAGGGTGCCCAATACAGCCCGGCATTCTTCACGTACGGCGACGACTCCAGACGCGCCTTGGCCAGCGCGTCATCTCCGAACGCGGCGTCGAATTGGGCCTGGGAGAACACCGCCGCGTGGCTCGAATGCACGATGCCGGTCTTGCCGATGCCGCCGGGCGTCCCCGAAGCCGCGCCGCCGAAGGGCCCGGCGACGTCGTCATCCATGAAGTAGGTCCGCGCATGGCTGAGCAGCTCCCCGCCGCCCATGGCCCGAAGCGCCGCCATCGAGAACGGTGCTGTCGAGTCCCCGCTCTGCCCGGGCACGGCGAAGCTCTTCGTCTCGGCCACCGCCCCGACGCGGTAGTGCTCGGGCGTGTCCACGTCGAAGACGGTGACCACCTCGGTACGCACCACCTCGGTGCGGCGCTGCGGGTCATCGCCAGGCGCGTCGGAGGAGATGAGGTCCGCCGGAGGAGGGTCCTCGGGGCCTGCGTCGGGCGGCGTCGTCCCCGATGGATCGTCCACCTCACCGGTCACAACATCGATCGACACCGTCCGCGTCATCCCCGACGCCCATGCCTCGTAGACCCCGTCGTCGCTGACCAGGTGCTCGGACGGCGCGGGGTCGGCCTGCGTATCGAAGAAGAACAGTTCGACCCGCCGGTTCGCGGGCTCGGGCGTGTCGTCGGGGGTCGGCACAGCCAGGAACGCCTCGCCTGCGCCGACAGCCCGCACCGACACCCCGTCCGGCAACGAGGCCCCCGCGTGCTCGAAGTACGCCGCGACCAACGCGGCTCGGTCGCCCCCTGTGGCGTCCACGAACGCGCCGAAGCTCGCGTGTCCGAGCGCCCCGGCCATGTGCGCATCCTCGACCGGCCCCCAGACGCCGACACCGCAGCCTTCGTACTCCGCGAGCCATACCGAGATGTCGCCCTGCAGCAACGCGGCCATGCTGCGCGCACGCGACAGCGACAGCGCCGCGTTGTCGTGGGTCTGCCCCTCGGTGTCGGTGTGCCCGACGACAACCACCTCGGTCCCCGCTCTGCCCTGATGCACCGCATGCGCGGCACGAAGACCCGGCAGCGCCGAGGGGAGCACGAAGCTCTTTGCCTCCTCGAACATCGGCCCGACGAGTCGCACGCGAACGCCGGTCTCTTCCGCCTCCGGGTCCGTCGGCCCGAGCGGGCCTGTCGGCCCCAGCGGAAGCGTGGGCTCGGGCACCGCCTCGCGCCGCGGGTAGGCGACTTCGATGCTCTTGCGCGGCACGCCATGGTCGTCGACCTCCAGCACCGCGCTGTGGCTGACCCGCGGGTCGGGCGTCTCCTTGCGCTCGTAGCTGTACGAGAGCGACTGCTCCGCGACCACGAGCAAACAGCGATGGTCGTCACCGTTGGCCACCGTCTTCACGTCGTAGCCCTGGACGGAGATCGCCAACGGCCGCTTCGCGATCTCGTCCGCCTCGGCCTTCGCCTCCTCGTCAGAGCCCAGCTCGACCTCCGGCCGCACCTCGGCGTAGCTCTCCGAGCGCAGCAGCGACCCCTTGAGCGCCCGCACGACCTCGGGGTCGCCATTGCCGGGCTCGGGCAGCAGCACTACGGCAGGGTCGTAGGCCTGGTTGTACTCGGTCGCGTACAGATCGCTCAGGCTTGTGCCACCGGGCGGCACGATGCCCAGGTGAAACCACGAGCGCGTGAACGTCCGCGGCAACGCGTGCTCGACGTCGAAGAGCTGCCGCTTCGAGACCTTGCCCCCGCCGCGAACCAGCGCCCGCTCCCGCATGAGCTCGAGTTCCTGCGCGTCGGCCTGCTCGACGAAGCCAAAACCTCGGAACTCGCGCTCGAGCGGGTCCCAGCAACCGTGGCGGTAGTCGAGGGTCGATGAAGCGAAGACCTCGGCCACGAGGTCGTAGGACTCGACCTCGGTGACGACGGGCACGCAGCGCGGGAGTCGGGCGATCGGCGACGCGTCTTCGGGGGAAGGCTCGAGCGCCGTGCTCGGCCGATAGGTGAAGTACGTCTGCAGGCCGATGCCACCCACCTCCGCGCCGAGCACGTACTGCCGAATGTCTCCTTGCGCGCCGGGGAAGAAGTCGACCGCAGTCACCGTCGCGCTCGCCTCCTTCTTGGCGAATACGAAGGACCCGGTCCCCCTTCCCTCGATGCGGCACAGCGAGCACAACCCCAGCTCCTCGAACGGGGGGATCGGGAACAACTCGTGGATGTCGGTGAACGCACCGTCTTGTTGCACGAGCACCCGCGCCTGGCCGTCCTCGAGGATGAGCAGGTCGGCCCCGCCGATGCCGTCGATGTCGAAGGCCCGGATCCGTCGAGGGTCGACCGCGGGCCCTTGCAGCCCATCGCGGGTCGGGAGCGACGCCACCGGAAACCCCATCGAGACAGCCTCGCCAAACAACCCGTGCCCGAGCCCGGGCCAGACCGTCAGCGCTCCGTGGTCGACGTGCACGAGGTCGGGCAAGCCGTCGCCGCTGAGGTCGACGAGCAGTACGCACGCGTCCGGGTCGTCGAGCACGGCCCCGGCCCCGCCAGGCATCGGCGGCGTCGCCACCGGCTCCCAGCCGCGCTCGGGGCCTTCGAACCTCCACACCGTCGGAGCCTCGCCCTGGGCCTGTACCACCAGCGCGTCGGTGCGCCCGTCGCCGTCGAGGTCCCCCCACAGCACCCGCGGGAACCCGGTCTCCTCGTCGAAGTCGGCCTCCGGAGGCACGGACGGCAGCGCCGCACCTGCCTTCCAGCCATCGTCGTCCGCATTCCGCTCCCACACCTGGCCCGTGCCGCCCGGGCCGAGTTCGACCAGCGCAGGGCGTCCGTCGAGGTCAAGGTCGAAGAAGCGCTGCCGATGCGCATCCTGGCTGCTCGAGGCCGACGCACCGAACGCGAGACGCTGCGGCGGCGCGTTCGACTCGGCGTCGACGCGGCGGTGGTAGTCGAACTGCCCCATGTGGCGCACGAGCAGCCCGGCCGTCGCGCGTCCATCGAGGTCGATGAACTCGGCGTTGGTCTTCTTCTTGGAGAGGTCGAGCCCCTCGAACGCCGGGAGGGCCCGCGCCGTCGGTTTCATCCCGTAGGCTTCGTAGATGAACTCGCGGGCGGGGGCCCGCAGCTCGGAACAATCGTCCCCAATGCCGACATGCTCGACCTTGGTGAGCATCGCGGCGGCGAGATCGGTGTTGTAGGTCAGCTCGGTGCGCGAGACGAGCAGCTTCTGCCCGCCGAGCCGGTGCACCACCCGGACACCCCGGCACAGCCGACGCGTCCGAACCTCGAAGCCCGCGCGGCCAAAGGAGAAGGCGTCCTTGCGGGCCAGCCAGGCGCTCGGGTCATCCTGCGCGAGCTCACCCGAGCCCGGCTCGGCCTCCCAGTCGAGCAGCACCTCGAACAAAAAGTCCTCGGGTGCGGACGTGCACAGCGCCAGCATCTCGGCCTCCGACGCCATTGGAAACGCCGACGCGGCCGACGCCTTGTTCGCGTACAGAGCTCGCAGCAGTACGCTCTGGCAACCGAGCGCCCGTCCGGGCTCCACGTCGGTGTCGGTGACGTACTGGTAGACGAGCGTGTTGCCCAGCGGGTCGAGCTGCGCGCAGAGGTTCCATCGGAACACCCGCGCCGGGTCGTCGGGATCGGCGACCCGCGAGGCCGGCTCGACACCGAAGAGCGAGACGACGTTGCTCGCGCTCGTCACCCGCCAGTGGGAGATGCCGGCCTTCTCCCAGCGCTCGATTCGGGAGAAGCCAGACTCGAGCCGAGGCTGGTAGCGGGTTATCGTGTAGCCGTCAGGGCCCGATCCGCTGCCGACCTTGACCAGCTCGGCCGCGTCCGAGAACACGAACACGTCCGACTCCGCCGCGTCGTCGTAGGTAGGCACGCCGCGAGCGCTCTGGCCCCCATTCTTCGGTAGGTGAGGGCGCGTCGTCGCACGCTGGAAATACGGAACGCTCAGCGCCCAGCCCTGGCCAAACGGTCCATTCTCGCCGTTGCTGTCGTAGCCCAGCCCCAGGCTCGGGGTCAGCGTGCGCCCCGGCGGCACCGGAAACGCAATGCTGCCCGTCACCGAGCCCATCACCGGGTTCACCGAGAACTTCTCGCCCAGCTTCGGCAGCGACACCCCGCCCTCGGAGCCGCCGACCTCGGGCGTCATCGCCTGCGGGTCTTCTTGCCCCTCGACGTGCACCACCAGCGCGTGATGCTTGCCCGGCTCCACGGAAAGCGGCGGTATCTCTCCGTTGGGAAGCAGCCGCACGTGGTGCGTGACGTCGGGCGTGTCGTCGGCCATCCGGGCGAGCGCACGGTACCACCGCCCCCGTGCCGCCCGCAGCGACTCCCTCGCACCGAGGACAGGTCACCCTGCCCTCCGGCTCACCGGCCCCTTGCCGTGCCCCCCCCGGGTCCGGGACACTCGGGGCGCGATGGCCCTCCCGCCGATCAAGCTGCGCCTGGGCGGTGAGGACGTCCACCTCGTCGCCTCGCGCGAGCTCGACCGGTGGGGCGGCTACCTCAACGGCAAGCGCGGCGCCTACGAGCTCATCACCCCCGAGAACATCGCCGACATTCGCAGCGCGCTGATGTGCCCGCGGTGGGTCGACACGGAGGGCGTCTACACCGAGCTGTACAAGCAGCTCGAAGACCGATCCGCCGTGTTCTTCGAGATCCCGCCCGAAGACGTCCCCTTCGACGCGCCGCCGATCGTCGACATCCACGAGCTGCTCCCCACGGGCGGCGACCCGAGCACGCACCAACCGCAGGGCCCCGGTCCCGACCCGGGCGTCCACTGGATCGAGATCGTCTGCATCTCCTCGCAGGGCGGGTCCTATGCCGGCGCCAAGGCCCGGCTACGCCTCCCCGACGGCCGCAGCGAGTACGTCACGCTCGACGGGGGCTCGTCCGTACGCTTCGACGACCTCACCGAGGGCGGCACCGTGCACTTCGAGCTCAGCGGCGACGCCATCGCCCGCGGCAACGCCACCGTGCCCGTCGCAACCCGCTACGAGCTCGGCAAGCCCATCGGCCTCGTCACCCGCAAGCGGCACGTCCTCGTCGTGCACCCCAACCCGAACGCGTTCGTCTCGGTGGCGCTCTTCGTCGGCGACGAGCCCGTGCTCACCGGGCGCTACACGCTCGCGACCAACGGCGGCGACGACCAAGGAACGCTCGACGCAGAGGCCGCGCGCGCGGACGGCTTCTCGCTGCCATCCCCGGCCACCTACGCGTTCGAGGAGGTGATCCTGCCGCCGCGCCCCGTCGTGCAGCCCGAGGAGGATCGCGGGACCGACGGGGTCGACGCCTCCACCGACGGCGGCTCCGACGGGCGCCAGCCCGGCGGCGGCCCGGACCCAGGCACCACGCCGCCGCTGGGCCCCCTGCCCGCCGACAGCGTCCGCATCAGCCTCCGCCTCGACGACGGCACCCCCCTGCCCGCCACCATCGAGCTGCAACACGCGCGAACCGAGACCGTCGAGGGAGATCAGGCCACCTTCGACGGCGTCGACGGGCAACCCACGCTCGTCATCCGCGGCGCCCGAATCGACCCCGCCGCCTCGAGCTGAAGCCGCCCTCACCCGCGCTTTGAAAACGCCACGATGCCGCGGCGCTTTCGCTGGGCCTGCACCGCAGAGCGGGTGACGCCGTGCTTGGTGGCCAGGACCTGGTCGGGCACCTTGCCCAGCGGCTCCGCGTCCCAGTCGATGCCCTCGCGCAGGGGTGGGATCCAGCGGGAGCGTCGCTGAAACGCGACGGTGGCTTTCGAGACCCCGAGCTGCTCGGCGAGCTCCTCGTCTCGCATCTCGCCCAGCGGCTGCTCGTCCCAGTCGACGGCGCGGAACGTGGGGATGCCTCGCGCGTCACGCTGGCGGCGGACCGTTCGGGCGCTCACCTCGAGCTCTTGGGCGAGGTCGACGTCCGACATCTCGCCCAGCGGCTGCTCGTCCCAGTCGATCGAGAGCGCCCACTCCATCTGCTCGACGTTGCACGCCGGAATGCCTCTGCGTACGCGCTCGCGGCGAACCTTCGTCATGCTGACGCCAAGACGCTCCGCGATCTCGCGATCGGCACGCTTGCCCAGGCGCTGCTTGTCCCAGTCAATCGGCATTGCGCTGCTCCACGCCCCGGAGCTTACGCCGGGTCGGCAGCAAGGTCTACGCCGCCGAACGACCCGGGCGGAGCGTCCGTTGCACTGACAACATGCCCGGCCGAGCGTCCGCAAACCCCGCGGCGGCGCCTACTCGCGCTCGCCGATCCACGCCTCGATCTCCTCGCGCAGCACCCCGGGCACCGACTCGCCCAGCGCACGCTCGGCCAGGCCCATGGCCGCCGTGGGGTCCCGCTCCCACGTGGCCCTCGCCAGCGTGAAACGAGCCTCCGCGGCCACGCCGGGCTCGGCACGGTCGCCTAGCGCGTCCAAGGTCGCGAGCGCCTGCGCGGCGTGATCACGCGCCTGCGCCAGCCGGCCCAGATCCACCTCGACCCTCGCCACCCTGGCCCGCGCGTTCGCAGAGCGCTCGTGGTCCTCGCCCAGCGACTCGATGATGATCGTCGCGCTCTGCTCGAACAGCGCCAGCGCCCGCTCGAGCTCTCCGGCCCCCTGCTCGGCGTACCCCAGGCCCTTGAGCGCGCCGGCGACCTCGGGATGCTCGGGGCCCAGCGCCTTGCGCTTGATCGCGAGCGCGCGCTCGAACTCCGCACGCGACGCGTCGAAGTCTTCCCGCTCACGCGCGAGGATGCCGAGTTCCTCGTGCACGGCTGCCACGTAGGGGTGCTCGGGCCCGTGCTGCTCGACGTACATCGGCGCGATCCGGCGAAACGTCCGCTCGGCCTCCTGCGCGTTGCCCAGCTTCGACTCGGCGAGCGCCAGGTTGTAGAGCGTGTCGGCCAGCGTGACCGCGTCGGCACCGGCGACCTTCTCTTCGACCTCGACCGCCCGCGCAAACGCCTCCCGCGCCTTCGCGTACTCGCGGTTGCCGAAGTAGACCGCGCCGAAGTTGTTGTGCAGGTTGCCCACCAGCGGGTGGTGAGGACCCACCGCCGCCTCGAGGATCGCCATCGCCTCCTCGAAGTGCCGCAGCGCCCGCTCAGGGTCGCCTTGGCTCAGCGCCACCCCGCCCAGCGACGTCGCCAGCTCCGCGTGCCGGATGTGCCCTGCGGGCAGCGAGTCTCTCGCGAGCTGCGCGGCGTGTCCCCACGCCGCCGCGGCGGCGTCGAAGTCCTGGTTGCGCGCCATGATCGCCCCCCGCCCCTTCCACAGCGCGATGCCCAGGTCGGCCCGCTCACCGAGCCGTGCGTTGACCGCCTGGCCGAGCTGAAACCAAGTCGCGACGTTTGCCGACGTCGGGTCTTCGTCCGAGAGCGCCAGAAGCAGCGCGGCCGCCGACCGCACGACCGCCTCGTCGTTGCCCTGGGCCTCGGCCATGAAGAGCGCCCGCTCGAGGTTGCGCAGCGCCCGGGCGTACTGACCCGTCTGCATCGCCGCGACCCCGTCGACGTGCAGCGCCTCGCGGTGCACAGATGGCCACCCCGTCGCCTCCGCCCGTGCGAGCAGCGCTTCGACCTGCGCCAGCGCGTCCTGCGTGCGCTTGGTCGACAGCAGCGCCCGCACCGACGCCAAGGCCGACTGTACCTCGCGGACCTCTTCGGCCAGCGCCGGATCCTCGGGCAGCGCCGGGTGCGTCGAGACGACCGCATCGTCGGCGCAGGGCTCGACCGAGGGGAGCCGCTGCACCGCCTGCACCGAGGCGCGAACCGTCGCGGCGTCTGCACCCTCGAGCAGCTCGACCAGCGCGCCCGCGTCGGCCCTCCGGTCGTCCAGGCACGCCATCCGGCGGTCGAGCAGGCGCTCGGACTGCGCGCCCCGAACGAACGTCGCCTCGCACGCCTCCACCCGCATGCGCGTCCAGGCCTCCGCGTAGGCGTCCAGCTCCGCGACCAGCGTGCGTGACGCGTCCGCGGCGTAGGCAAGCCCCGCGCCCTCGAACGCTCGCACCACCTCCCGTTCGCGCTGCGGGCTCCACACCTGCGCGAACTCGTCGCGGGCGCCCGCACAAGGACCCGGTGGGTCAGGAGCCACCCCCCAGCTGGCCGCCGCACCCGCAAGAAGTCCACCCGCGGCGACGGTCGAGCCTACCGCCCACCTTCGCCGGCGCCGCGGCCTGTCGATCAGCGCGTCGAGCAGCGCCTCCATGTCGTCGAAACGCCGACCGGGGTCGTGCTCGAGCCCGCGGGCCAGCGTCGCCAAGAGCCCCATCGGTGCGTCCCGCAGACGGGAGGGCCGCCGAAACCGGCCCTCGAGCGCCGCGATCTGCCGCTCGAGCGCGCTGTCACCTTCGAAGGGATGCTGCCCGAAGAGGCTGTCGTACAGGCACACGCAGAAGCTGAACTGATCCGATCGCGCGTCGATCGCCCGGCCGTCGAACTGCTCGGGAGACATGAAGTACGGCGTCCCGGCCCGGCCCGTCGCCCCCTCGTCGACGTGGGCTTGGCTGCGCGCCAGCCCGAAGTCCGCCACGATCGCCCGCCGAGACTCGTCGAGCAGCACGTTGCTGGGCTTGAAGTCGCGGTGAATGATGCCCGCGCGGTGCGCCGCAATCAGCCCGCGCCCGGCCTGCGCGAAGACGTCCAAGATCTCGGAGGGCTCGGGGTCACCCCCGAGCCACTGCTGGACCGTGTCCGAGACGAACTCCATCGCCAACCACACGCGGCCCCCGGTCTCGCCCGCGTCGTGGATCGTCACCACGTTGGGGTGGCGGAGCTTGGCGAGCGTGCGCGCCTCGTCGAGCAGCCGCCCGGTCGCCTCCGGCCCCGCCAGATCCGAGCGCACCACCTTGATCGCGACCTTGCGGTCGAGCTGCGGGTCCCAGGCGGCGTAGACCATGCCCATGCCGCCCGCGCCGACCCGCTCGAGCAGCGAGAATCGCCCCAGCTTCGGCGCCGAATCCGAGCCCAGCGCCGGGCCAAACATCGCCGACTCGACCGCACCACGGACCCTGGCGGCCTCGACCGAGTCGACCTGGTGCGGGCGACCCTCGAATACGGAGTCCTCGGCGACCGTGCTCCTCGGTCCGCCCGAACCGCCCGGTTTGGGCGGCGTGCCCTGCTCGCCCACGATCAAACGGATCGAACGCTGCGGCTACTCGAGGCCCATGGCCTCTTTCTCCGAGCACTCCACGATGTCTCCGTCATCGTTGTAGCAGACGTCCGTGCCGCCCACGACGTCATCGACGGCGTCGCTGAGGTCGCCTTCCTTGCGGCCGGTCGGCAGACGCTCACCGATGCTCTTCTCGGCGTTGCCGTCGACGACCGCGAGCCCGATCGCGCCGTGGACCTGGGTGAGGTCGAACGAGCGGACGATGTCGTTGTCCTGCGACTTCCACTCGTTGTAGCGCACGAGCATCGCCCCGGTCTCGGGGTCTTCCTTCATCTTCAGCTCGGGCGAGGGGCCGAACCACTCCATGAACTTCTCCTTGACGATGTCGTCGTAGGTCTTGCCCGGCCAGACGTCGGTGCTGTAGGCGTAGAGGATCTTCCACAGCTCGTCGTCCTTGAAGAAGTAGAACTTGCGCAGGCCGTTGCCGGTGCGAACGAAGAGCATCTCCTCGCCGTTGTCGTCCTCGTACTCGAACTGAATGAGCGACACGCCCCACCGGTGGCGGGACGCCTTGGTGAAGTTGGTGTGGTCCGCCTTGAGCGAGGCGAGCTGGTCTTGGCGCCAGCGGGTGTTGACGTCTTGCTCGGTGGCGTCCTTGGCCGCCTCTTGGCGCTTGGCGTACTCGGTCTCGATGTCCTTGGCGAGGACCGTGTAGACCTGCGAGGGCGTCATGCCCCAGCGCATGTCCTCCATGAGCGCGTAGACCCCGTACGCGGCGCTGAGCTCGGGCTTGGGATCTTGGAGCTTGCACTCCTTGGTCTTGTTCTTGCCCTTGCCGGTGGTCTTGCACTTCTCCACCGCCTTCTGACGCTTGGCGAGTTTGGGCCGCGGCTCGGGCTCCCACTGGGCCTCTTCATCGAGCTCGAACTCGGAGTCTTCGCCGAACATGCCGCCGTCGAGACTGTCGTCGCCACCGCCGACGCCCAGCAGGTTGCTGCCGTCGTCGGGGTTGTTCGAGCCCTTGTCCTTGTCGCAGCCGGCGCCGAGGGCCAGCGACAGAGTCAACACACTGAGGAGACCTTTTGCCGTGCTGTTCATGGCGGATTCGGGCGAAGTTAACACGAAACGCCCAGCACCGGGAGGTCTGCGCCGCCCTACCCCTCGCGAAGCTGGGCGGCGAGGTCTCGCAGCAGGTCGTGGGCGGCCCGGGGCGAGAGATCGTCCACGTCCACGTCGGCGAGCGCCTCGAGCACGTCGTTGGCGACCGCCGGGTCGGGGCCTGCGGGCGCAGCAAGGGAGGATTCTTCGCCCGAGGACGGTGAGAACAGCGACAGCTGCGGGGACCCGCCGCCGCGGGGGTCGGCCTCGAGCCGCTCGAGGATCCGGCCAGCCCGGCGAAGCACGCGGGAGGGCAGCCCCGCCAGGCGCCCCACCTGCACCCCATAGCTGCGACCCGCGGCACCCGGGGCGATCTGGTGCAGGAAGACGATGCGGCCCCGCTGCTCGTGCACCATCACGTGCATGTTGGCGACCCCGCCCAGCACGTTCTCGAGCGCGCACAGCTCGTGATAGTGGGTCGCGAACATGGTGCGGCAGCCGACCTGGTCGTGCAGGTGCTCGGTGATCGCCCATGCGAGCGCGAGGCCGTCGAACGTGGCGGTGCCGCGCCCGATCTCGTCGAGCAGCACCAGCGAGGACGGCGTCGCGGCCGAGAGGATCTGCGCGGTCTCCCGCATCTCGACCATGAAGGTGCTGTCACCCCGGCCGAGGTCGTCTGCCGCCCCCACCCGGGTGAACACTCGATCGGTCAGACCGATGCGCGCCCGCGTCGCGGGGACGTAGCTGCCCATGTGCGCCAAGATGGTGATGAGCGCGGTCTGCCGCATGACCGTGCTCTTGCCGCCCATGTTGGGGCCGGTGAGCACCCAAAGCCGCGCCGCCTCGGTCCCCGCGGCGTGCAGGTGCACGTCGTTGGGCACGAACCTGCCCGCGTCGAGCATGCGCTCGACCACCGGGTGCCGGCCCGCGTCGATGTCGATGACCGGCTCTTCGACCACGTCGGGCCGGCACAGGTCGTCGCGCTGGGCGACCTCGGCCAGCCCCGCCAGCACGTCGAGCGTCGCGACGCGCTCGCCGAGGTCGACGAGTCGCTCGGCCTGCGCGCTGATCCGCGACCGCAGGGCCTCGAACAGCGCCTGCTCTCGCGCCAGCGCCAGCGACTGGGCACCGAGCACCTTCGACTCGAGCTTGGCGAGCTCCTCGGTGACGTAGCGCTCGGCGTTGGCCAGCGTCTGCTTGCGGACGTACTCCTTGGGCACCTTGGCCAGGTGGGCCTTGGGCACCTCGAGAAAGTAGCCGAACACGCGGTTGTGCTGGACCTTGAGCGAGGGGATCTCGGTGCGCTCGCGTTCCCGCGTCTCGATGGCCGCCAGCGCCTCGCGTCCGCCGTCGCGCAGGGTGCGTTGCTCGTCGAGCTCGTCGTCGGCGCCCTCGCGAATCATGCCGCCCTCGCGCGTGTGGGCCGGCGGCTTGTCGACGATGTGCGTGTCGAGGTCGGCGAACACGTCTTCGAGAAGGTCGTCGCCCAGCGACAGCAGGTGCGGGATGGTGCGATCGGTCCGGCGTCCCGCCAGCTCCAGCAGGAACTGCTCGAGCTCGGGCAGCACCGCCAGCGAGTTGCGCAGCGACCCGAGCTCCCTCGGGTTGACCGACCCCAGCCGCGCGCGCGCCGTGAGCCGGACCATGTCGCGCACGTCCTTGAGCCGCGACTGCAGCTCGGCCCGCAGCAGCGGCTCGGCGACGAGGGCATCGATCGCGTCGAGCCGGTCGGCGATGACCTGCCGGTCGCGCGAGGGCGAGCCGAGCCAGCGCCGCAGCAACCGCCCGCCCATCGCCGTCTTCGTGCCGTCGACAGCCCACAGCAGCGCACCCTTGCGCAGGCCGTCGCGCAGGGTACGAAACAGCTCGAGGTTGCGAATGGAGGTCTCGTCGAGCACCAGGTGGTTGGCGGGCTCGTGCCGGCGCAGGCGATGCAGCAGCAGCGTCTGCCCGGGCTGCGTGGCCTCGGCGTAGGCCAGCACCATGGCGCCGGCGACCTCCTCGGGCTCGCGAAGCTTGCCCGTGCCCGAGTCGTCGGCGAGCGCCCTGACCCGCCTGCGAACGATCGCAGGGGGAGCCTCGCCATACTCCAGGCGCGGCGCGTCGGGGGCCAGCGAGTCCCGGAGCCAGCCGTGCAGCGACTCGTCGGCGAGGATCTCCCGCGGGTCGAAGCGCGCGAGCTCGGCCTGGGCCGCCGCCCGCGACGAACACCACAGCACGAAGTAGTCGGCGCTCGAGATGTCGCACAAGGACAGGGCAACGCCGCCCTCGGCTTCGACCACGGCCGCGAGGTAGTTGGGCACCCCCGGCTGAAGATGCTCCTCGTCGACCAGCGCCCCCGGGGTCACCACGCGCACGACCTCGCGCCGGACGATGTTGGGCCCCTTGCGCTTCTTGGCCTCCTCGGGCGTCTCCATCTGCTCGCAGATGGCGACCTTGAGGCCACGCTCGACCATGGTGCGCAAGTAGCCGCCCAGGGCGTGGTACGGGATGCCCGCCATGGGCACCGGGTCCTCGACGCCCTTGTCGCGGGTCGTCAGCGCGATGTCGAGGATCGGCGCCACCTCGACCGCGTCGTCGAAGAACAACTCGTAGAAGTCACCCATCCGGAACATCAGGATCGAGTCCGGGTAGTTGGCTTTGATGCCGAGGAACTGCCGCATGACCGGCGTGTCGGCGGAGTTGTGCGGGGCGGGCACGGGAGGATCGAGTACCGCAGCGAGGCGTGAGTCCGCTACCCCACGAAAAAGGGCTCCCCGGTGAGGGAGCCCTTCGCGGCAACGGCCGTCGCTTCGGCTACTTGCGGACCACGTAGGCGATGATCCTTTCCTTGGACTCGAACGCCTCCTTGGCTTCGATGCCCTCGGCCCAGGTGTCGAACGAGCCGACCCGGACCCGGTGCCACAGCCGGCCCTTGACCTCCTGCGACTCGACGCGCGCGCCGTGGCCCTTGGCGTTGAGGTCGGCGGCAAACGCCTCGGCCTGCTCCTTCTTGGCGAAGGCCTTCATCTGCAGGGTGAACTTGCGAATGCCCGGCTGGGGCTTGGCCGCGGTCTTGTTCGACGAGGCGAGCGCGGTGGGCTTGGCGGGCTTCTTCTTGGGCTCGGCCTTGGCCGCGGGCTTGGCGGGCGCCTCCTTGGGCTCGGCCTTGGGAGCCGCTGCCGCGGGGGCCGCAGCGGGTTGCTCGGCGCCACCGATGGCGGCCGCGGGAATGGCCGCCGCCTCCTCGGCCGCCTTCTCGGCCTCGAGGTCGCGGGTCGGGGGGACCTCGTCGATGGTGGAGGTCTTGAGACCCTGCTGGAAGCTCAGCTGCGTCTCGACCTCACCGTGGCCGTCGAGGATCGACAGCGAGTCGGCCGAGAGCGCCGCGACCTCGCCGCTGGGCCCGACCTCGACGCGACGGCCGACCATCACGCCCAGCGCAAAGACGAAGCATCCGACCACACTGAGGCCGAAGAACAGGAAGAAGATCTGACGGTTGTCCAGATTGAGCTCGACCTTGTCTTTCCACTTGTGCATCTCTCGCATCGCTCGTCCTCCGGTTGGCTTGGAGATCTCGTGGAGATCTCTTCTGCACAGTTACGCGAGCGACGGATGTGGGACAAAAAAGTGGAACCGGCCTACTGAACGATCTTGAGGGTCGGATCGGGGTCTCGCAGCGCGGGCAAGGTCTTCTTCTCGGGGACCTCACCGGCGGGGTTGGTGCCCCGACGAATGATCTCGGTGGTCGGCGGATAGTTGAGGTCCCAGCTCTCGGACTTCACGACCTCGCCGGCCTGGATGAACTTGCGCGTGCGCTCGAGCTTGAAGCCGCGACGACCTCGCTGCGCCAGGCTCTCGCTGCCCGAGACGAAGCGGGCGTCGTCTCGCCAGACCGTGCCGTAGGGCACCGATTCCTTCAGCGTTCGCTCGAAGGCCACCTGGTAGGGCCTGCGAGGGCCGAGCACCTCGGCGTGCACCTTGCCCGAGGAGACGGTCATGTGCAGCACGACGGGGAAGTCGTACGGGTTGCGCACCTTCATGTCGACGGTGGGCCACACGACCGTGCTGTCGAGCCCCATGTCGACGTAGCTGCTCGGGCGCGAGTGGGGCCGCGCCGAGACGACCTCGAGCCCGCCGAAGAAGCTGGCGCCGAAGATGGTGGAGCTGACCTGGCAGATGCCGCCGCCGAGCACGTCGACGAGCGTTCCGCCGGAGATGCCGGTGCCGTAGCGATAGCCGTTCTCGGCCGACCGCGCGCCGACGACCTCGTTGAACGAGAACACCTCGCCGGGCTCGAGCACGAAGCCGTCGATCGCGGTCGAGCCCACCTTGAGGTTGTGGGTCCGGTCCTTGTGGGCGTCGTCGGTGCGATACGGGGTGTCGAAGCTGCCCAGCACCACCGAGATGTCGAGGTCGTCCGCAATGGAGGCCAGCGGGTCCTCCACCGGGGGCTTGTGCGCGACCACGAGTTCCACCTCCGCCGCGCCCGAGGCGAGCCCGGTGGCGACGGCCGAGAGCGAGTCGTAGGCGAGCAAGGCCGTGCCCGCCCGCGCGGGCAGGACCTTGCGGCCCTGAAAGTCCAGGCGCGTGGGGAGGGACGGGCTCTCCACCGAGGGCGCCAGCGCGCGCAGCTGCGCGAGTGCCAGGGTCTCATCGAAGCTGTAGGTGACCGGCAGGTCGACGGCGCCGTCGGCCGCCGCGATGCGGGCCAGCAGGTCGACGATCGGCTCGCCGCTGCGACCGACCTCGAGCGCCGCTTCGACCGCTCGATCGACGGCCGCGGTCGCACCCAACTGGGCCGCCGTGGTCTGCACCGAGGCTTCGCCCGCCCGCAGTGTCATGGGCCGCTGCATCGACGACGCGCCGGCCTCCTGCGCGACGGCGCGCAGCTCCTCCCCCGACGTCTCGCCCGCGTCGGCGCCGGCGATGCGCACCCCGGCGACGACCGTGTCGGCCGCCTGCCCCGCCGCCCACGCGCCGTGGACCTGGGCCCCGCCCCAGCCGAGCGCGGCGAGCAGCGCCAGGCCCTCGATGCGCGACGCCAGCCGAGCCGCCGGTGAGCGTGGCCCGCCACCGGACCCGACCTCGGCGTGCTCACGCCGGCCGGGAGCGGAGCTTGCGGGCGCGTCGGCGGTCCTGAGCGCGACTTCGGTCATCATGCCGACCCTATGGATCGCGCGGCCCCCCTCCAAAAAACCCGCCGCCGCGGGCCCGGCCGGGAACCTGCGAGCGAGGCGACTGTCCAACCGGTAGAGCACCGAATCGGGGCCCCCACGCTCCTCGAGCACAACTCGAGGCATGAAGTTCAACCCGCCAAGATTCCAACGTTTCTTCGGCAGCCCGCAGATTCCGCTCCGCAACCGCGCTATGACTGACTCGATGACGGACTCGCGCCCGCACGTCACCCAGGTCCGGGTGGAACGCTCCCTGCCCGTGTGGGTCAAGCTGTGGACCGTCGTGATCCTCGCCAACATCGGCGGGTTCGCGGTGGCGATCTGGGTCGCGGGCAGCATGCGCGCGATCCCGTCCTCGACGGGCATGCAGTCGGGCCTGCTGTTCGCCTACTACGCCGCGATGGTCGTCATCGCGGTGCTCGACGCCTTCCTGCTCGACGAGGTCCTCTTCAAGGGCGGGTTCCGCAAGACCCACATCCAAGGGCGCATCCCGAGGCTCAGCGCGCGCGGTGGCGGCGGCGCAGATGTCGAGCAGGCCGCGGCGGCGATGAAGAGGACGACGATGGGGTTCCCCTTCCTGCTGCTCGTCAGCGGCGGCATCACCTACATGGCGTTCAACTTCGTCAACCACGACTTCGACGCCTACTACAGCCGCGTCGGCAAGCACGTCGTCGCCATGCACCTGGGCACCGACGAGGAGCAGATCGAAGCCGTCCGCACCCTGTCGATCCGCCGAGAGCCTCAGGTGCTCCCGGCGCTCAAGTGGCGCACGGCCCAAGGTGGTGAGCCCGCGAAGTGGGCGGCGTGGGCCCTGGGACGCTTCACCGACCTGCCGACCCGGCGCCCCCTCAAGGCACCGCTCGTCGCCGCCTCCCGCAGCGATGACCCCGGCCTTCGGCGCGAGGCCCTCGTGGCGCTCGGACGCATCCAACATCGCGCCGCCGACGACGCCATTCACGCCGAGATTCGGGCCCAACGCGACCGCGACGAGCGCGTCGACGGGCGACTCCTCTATGCCCTGGGCGCCATCCAGACCCTCAGCTCGGTGCCGCTGCTCGAGGACCTCCTGCACACCGCCAAGCCCCAGACGCAGCGACTCGCCGCGTGGGCGCTCGCGCAGCACCGCGACCAGCGGGGCGGACGAGCGGTGGTCAAGATCCTCGAGGCCCGGCTGCCCACCGCCTCGCACGAGGTGCGCTGCGCCATCGTGCACGCGCTGGGCATCCTTGCCGACGAGCAGTCCAACCTCGCGCTGATGGACGCCTACGACCGCGCCACGCCGGCCGAGCGCGCGACGATCTGCGCTCGCCTGCAGCTGAGCATGCGTCCCGATGGGGACGACGACGACCGCGTCGACCTGTTCATGCCGCAGGACACCTTCGCCATGAAGGTGGTGATGTCGATGGCGCAGATGCGCGCCACCAGCGGAGACGTCCGCGCCCGGGCCGAGCCCTGGCTGGAGCGGATCGTCGCCGACGAAGAGACCACCCCCGCGGCACGCGAGTCCGCCAAGAGCCTGCTCGCCGGAATCCGATCGGGACGCGACGACAACGCCGCCCCCTCGGTCGACGAGGCCCTGGGCATCGAGTAGGACGCCGCGCCCTCGCGCATCTCTGCGCGATCGCGCCGGTTCGGGGTAGCCTGCGGGGGTGGAGTCGTTCCCAGCCGAGACCGAGCTGGACCCCGGCGAGATCGTGGCCCCTGGGGCCAGCGCCGGGGCACCGCTCCGCATTCGCGAGCCGCTGACCGAGCTTCCCCACGGCATCTGCTACCGCGCGCGACAAGACGGGGTCTCGGTCCTCGTCACCGCGATCGACCCCGTGTTCGTCGCCGACCTCGGGGTGCTCGCCGGCCTGCGTCGAGACCTGGACGCGGCGCGCGCCCGTCAGCATCGCGGCCTGCTCCCCCTGCACGGCTACGGCCGGCCCGAGCGGCACCTGCTCATCGTCGAGCACGACCCCGGCGGCACCACGATCCGCAACTTCGTCACCCACCGGATCTCCCGGGGACGCCCCCTGGACGCCGAGGCCGCGTTCACCCTGATCGGGCACCTGTGCAACGCCTTGGCCGCCCTGCACCCCGAGGTGATTCACGGCTACGTCAACGCGGACACCACCTTCGTCAGCGAGTCGGGGCGCGTGTTCCTCTCGGCCCAGGCGCTGGGTCGCTTCATCGCCCGCACGCCCGGCTTCGCGCGCCACCGACAGGCCGGTCAGCTGCCCAACGTGACGCCCGAGCAGCTGCTCGCCACCCCGCAGCTCAGCCCGGGCACCGACGTCTTCGCGCTCGGCGCCCTGTTCTTGGAGATGGTCACCGGCCGCTCGCTCATGGAGGCGGGTCAGCCGATTCACACGCTGGGCGTCGTCGGGCCCCCCGGGCTGCTCATGTGCCTCGAGCGCGCGACGGCCCCCTCCCCCACGGCGCGGCCCCCCGACGTGGGGGCCTTCAAGGACGAGCTGCTCGAGGCGCTCGGAGAGGGCCCGCTCGAGCGCCACGCCACCCTCTCGGTGCCCATCCCGCCCCCGCCGGGCCCGGGCGTGCCGCCGCCGGTCTCGCCTCCCAAGGCGCTGCGTCCTGTGCCAACCCACGCCGCCGGGCCACCGCCTCCGCCACCCTCTCGGCCCGCGCCACCGCCACCCGCTGCGCCGCCGCCCCCAGCCCCGGCGGGCGCGCCCGAGCCGACCCCCGCCGCGAGCTCCTCGATGCTGGGGCTCTCGCTCGAGAACATCGACGAGGTCCAGCTCTCGACGATCGACGGTGAGCGCAGCGAGGTCGCGTTCCTCGGCGACAACCTGCCCGCAGCGCCCGGCGAAGCGGCGGGGCACGGCAGCCGGCCACCGACGGACTCGGGCTTGAACACGTCGCGGGCGGGGCCTTCGTACTTCATCGTGCGCGACGGCAAGCTCGAGGGGCCCATGCCGTTCTCGCGGATTTCCGAGCGCGCGGCGAACGGCGAGCTGGAGCTCGACGCGCGAGTGCAGGATCGGACCAACGGCGTCGAGCACCCGGTCGCGTCGATCCCCATGCTGCGCCGGCTCGTCGAGTCCGTGGAAGACCGCAAGGAGCTGCTGCGCTTCTCGAGCGAGCGCGCCGCTCCCCGGACCGGACCCGCGCCCCCGCCCCCGCCCAAGACACCCCGGCCGCCGCGGGACCTGCGTGGCCTCTACACCCTGCTGATGGTGCTCGCGGCCCTGGGCGTGTTCGTCGGCGCAGGCATCTGGTTGATGTGACGCTCAGCGCTGGCCGTGCTTGCGCTGGGCCTGCGCCGGGAGCCCTTCCCACTGCGCGATGCGCTCCGCGGTGGCCGGGTCCTCCCCGCGAAGGAACCGCTCGATGTGTCCGAAGCTGTCCTGCCCCCAGAACAGCTCGCCGTCGACCTCGAGGGTCGGCACCCCGAACACGCCGCGCTCACGTGCGGCATCGGTCAGCGCCCGCAGCCGCGCCTTGGCCTCGGGCTGTGAGGCGGCCTTGACCAGGCCCGCGCCGTCGTGCCCCGCGGCCGTGAGCGCCTCGGCGACGGCGACCGGGTCGGTGATGCCGGTGCCGCTCGCCCACACCCGCGCGAACAAGACGTCGATCACCCCACGCAACGCGGTGGGCGGCAGGGCGAGCGCTGCGATGCGCAGGCCCAGCAGCGGGTTGAAGGGGTGCGCGGGCGGTGGACGCAGCGGTAGGCCCTGATCCGCGGCCAGCCGCACCACGTGCTTGAACGTGTACACCCGCTTGGGCGGGATCTCGGCCGGCCCCTTGTGTCCGTACGCGTCGAGCAGCGCGGCGAACAGCACGGGCTGCGCCTCGACCTCGAGCCGGTGGCGTGCGGCGAAGTCGTGCAGCTTGGCCCACGCCAGGTAGGCGTACGGGGAGATGAAGTCGAAGCTGAAGCGGAGCGTTCGCGCCATGGCCCTCGATGGTACCGTCACGCCGTGCGCCGCGGCCTCCTGCTGCTGACCCTCTTCGCGCTGGCCCGACCCGCTGCCGCTGCCCCCGTGCATTGGCCGAGCTGGCCCAGCGAGGTGGACCGCGCGGCGGCGCCGATCCTCGACCCCTCCATGGAGTCGCGCGACCGCGAGCGCACGGCCGCGCTCGTCCGATTGCAGCGCTTCCCGACCCCGCTCATCGAAGAGCCCCTGCGCCGCGCGCTGATCGAGGACCCGTCGATGCAGGTGGTCCGCGAAGCCCTGCGAATCTGCTACCTGCGGCGCGCGTCCGTGTGTCTCGAGCCGGCCACGGCGATCTACGAGGATGGGGGCATGGCGAACCTGCGCGCGCCCGCGCTGCGCGTCATCGCCACGGATCCCCGCGGCGAGCGGCTCGACCTGCTGCTCGAGGCGATGCTCGACACGTCCGACACGCTGCGCGCCGAGGCGGCCCAGCTCGCCGGGTGGGCGCCCCTGCGCGGGGAGGCCCTGGCCCGCACGCGCCGCGCCCTGCTCTCGAAGCTCTCCGACGGCGCCTCCGCGGTCCGCGAGCGCGCGGTGACCTCGCTGGGTCTGCAGGGCCCCGGGGAGGGCACCCTGGCGATCGCGCGGCTGCTCGAAGACCCCGAACCCAGCGTGCGAGCCTCCGCCGCCATCGCGCTGGGCCGCCTCGGCGACGCCAAGGCCACGGCCGCCCTGATGCGAGCCATCGAGGGGCAGAACGAAGGCAACGTCACTCGCGTGATGCTGGCCGGGCTCGCGCGGCTGCCCGGCGAGGAGGTCGCCGAGGCACTGCTGGGCTTCCTCGACAATCCACCCCAGGGCGCGGGCGCGCTGACGGTCGCCGAGGCGATCGGCGACCGGGCCAACCCCGAGCCGGTTCTCATCGACGGCCTCGTCGATCGCCTGCGGGACCCAGGCGTCGAGATGGCGGCCCACCGCGCGCTGCTGTGGCTCGGCGACGCCGCCTCGCCGCGGCTCGAGCAGGCGCTCGCCCGCGGTCTGGGTCCGCGACTCGACGCCCAGGTGCGGCGCTTGCTCGAGGCGAGCATGCCCGCGGCGAACGCTTCGGCGCGCGAGCCGGACTGGCCAGGGGCGGACGACGTGCGCGGGTGGTCGGACCGACTGGGCATCGGACCCGCGACGCGCCGCATGCAAGCCGCCGCGCAGCTGGGTGCGCTACAGCCGGGCTGGCTCGTCGAGCGCGCCCACGGACGCATCGATCGCGGCCCCCTCGAGGCGGCCCGCACGTGGGTGTTCGCGCTCGCGATGCGCCCCGGCCGCGTCGCCTTTCGTGACGACGTACTCGTGCCGTGGACACGACTGGCGCACTGGTCACTCGACCGCGGGCACTCGCAGTCGGATCGCTGCATCGCCGCCTTGGCCCTCGGACGCGCCGAGGGTCGCGCGGCCGAGCGCATCGCCGCCGACACCTTGGAGACGCTGCTCGGCGACACCGACCCGCGCGTGCGGGCGTGCGCCGCACTGTCCGCGCGAGAGGTCGCGCCCTCGCTCACCGCCCTCGCGCTGCTCGACGCCGACCCCCGGCCGCGCGCCGCCGCGGCCTCGGTCACGACCGCCGACGATCTGGCGACCCGCCGTCGCCACCTTGCGGTGACCGACCCCTCCCCCCACGTGCGCGCCGTCGCGGCCCGCCCCGCAGCCCACCGCCTCGAGCTCGTGCTCGGCCCCCGCAGCGCCACCCCCTGGGCCGACCCCGCGCTGTGGCTCGACGACGACGCCGTCGCGCTTGGCAGCCGCCCCTCGCCGTGGGGCCTTCGGGCGCTTCCGGACGAGACGTCACGATAAGAGTCGTACGGCTTTGCGCCAGCGACACGATTGCGACAAATCGCATCTTTACGTGCTCAAATGATGTCATTCCTGCGAGCGGCGCCGCATACCCAACGGCAACCACTCGCAATCCTTCACGAATCTCGTTTGGTCGCGTCCTTGCTGCTTAGGCGGGGCATGGACGCTGCCGCTCAGTTCTCCGACCTCGCCCTGCCCCACGTGCCCCGCCTGTACCGTTTGGGGCTGCGTCTCACGCACCAGCCCAGCGAGTCGTCGGACCTGGTCCAGGAGGCGCTGACCCGGGCGTGGGCCAACTGGTCGTCCTTCGACCGCGGCGGCAGCCTCGGCGCCTACCTCTCGCGCATCCTCTACAACACCTTCGTCTCGCGCCACCGCCACCAGCGGGTCGTGCAGACCACGGCCGCGCGGGCCGACATCGCCGGGCACCTCTTCGATCGCCGCCGGATGGAAGAAGCGGACGCGCCCGAGGCCACCTGGCACCGCGACGACCTCTCCGACGAGGTGGTCGCCGCCCTCGAGGCGCTTCCGCAGCACTACCGCGAGGTGGTCGAGCGGGTGGACCTCGCCGGCCTCGCCTACAAGGACGCGGCGGCCGAGCTCGGCATTCCGCTGGGCACCGTGATGTCGCGGCTGCACCGGGCCCGCAAGCTCATGCGAGGGAGCCTGACCGAGTACGCGGCCGGCTTCGGCTTCGCCGCCGCCGCGGCCTGACCGCCAGATCCGGCCGGCGGGGAGATCGAACAGCGCGCACAGTTTGCGCCGTATGTGAGCCTCTTCCCATCGGGCCCTGCCCCCCCACCGGCGCGGGCAACAGCGGCAGCACCGCGCCACGACCGCGAGGATTCCAGAACCGGCCCAGAGGCGGCTGATTTTGGGCTCCTCGCGGTTTTTTCGCGTCCAGTGCGTTGGCGGACCACCAGGGGCGATCCCCGGACCGATCTGAACAAACCCTCCCCGCGCGGCGCACTTCGGCGCAACGAACGGCACGAAGGGTCTTTCCATCCAGGCGAGGACCCCCTAGAACGGCCACACAGATGGGCGCGCACAAAATCAAGCTCGGCCTCGATCTGCCGATCACGGGCGAGCCGCGGCAAGAGATCCACGACGGACGCGCGGTCGCCTCGGTCGCCATCATCGCCGCCGACTACATCGGCATGCGACCCGCGATGGCGGTCAAGGTCGGCCACGAGGTCAAACGAGGGCAGCTGCTCTTCGAGGACCGCAAGACCGAAGGCGTTCGCTTCACCTCTCCCGCGGCCGGCACCGTCGTCGCCGTCAACCGAGGCGCGCGACGGGCTCTACAGTCGGTGGTCATCAAGCTCTCCGACGCGGAGTTCGCAGGCGAGGCAAAGGCCGAGGAGATGCAGACGTTCGAGGCGTACTCGGGCAAGGACCCCGCCGGCCTCGGTCGCGACGAGGTCGTGGCGTTGCTCGCCGAGTCGGGCATGTGGACCGCGCTGCGGGCCCGTCCCTTCTCCCGTACGCCCTCGCCGAGCGCCGAGGCGCCGCACTCGATCTTCGTCACCGCCGCCGACACACACCCCCTCTCTCCCGACGTCGACGTCGTGATGGCCGGGCGCGAAGACGACTTCCGCCGCGGCCTCGATGCGGTCTCCAAGCTCACCGACGGCAAGACGTACGTCTGCAAGATGAGCGGCACGGCCGTTGACGCCGGCGAGGCCAAGGGCGTCGTGCTCGAGGAGTTCAAGGGCCCGCACCCCGCGGGCACCGTCGGCGTTCACATCCACACGCTCGACCCGGTCTTCCGCGCCAAGACCGTTTGGCACCTGGGCTACCAGGACGTCATCGCCATCGGCGAGCTGTTCCGCACCGGCGTCCTGCCCGTCGAGCGCGTCGTGTCGCTGGCCGGTCCGCTCGTGGACCGCCCTCGCCTGCTCCGCACCCGCGTCGGCGCGTCGATCGACGACCTCACCGCGGGCCGCGAGCTGCTCAAGCCCGAGGGCGACACTCGCGTGCTCTCCGGCTCGGTCCTGCACGGCCGCGACGCCCGCGGCGACATTCACGGGTACCTCGGCCGCTACCACCAGCAGGTCAGCGCGCTCGCCGAGCCGCACGAGCGCGAGTTCATGCGGATGGTGATGCCCGGCTTTGGCGTCTACTCCACGGTGCGCGCCTTCGTCGGCGCCATCCTCCACCAGGTCTCGCCCCGCAAGTTCGACATGGACGCCTCGGCCAACGGCAGCCACCGCGCCATGGTGCCCATCGGCATGTACGAGCGCGTGATGCCGATCGACATCATGCCGACCCACCTCCTGCGTGCGCTGCTCGTGCACGACACGGTCTTCGCCGAGAAGCTCGGCGTGTTGGAACTCGACGAAGAGGACCTGGCGCTGTGCAGCTTCGTGTGCCCCTGCAAGAACGACTACACCACCGCTCTGCGTGAAACGCTGACGATCATCGAGAAAGAAGGCTGATGGATTTCCTCCGCAAAGCTCTTGATCGGCTCGAGCCGATGTTCACCAAGGGTGGTGAGTTCGAGCGGCTGTACCCGTTGTACGAGGCCGCCGACACCATCCACTTCTCCCCGCTCGACCGCGCGCGAGGCACCTCGCACGTGCGCGACGGCCTCGACCTCAAGCGGTTGATGCTCACGGTCATCGCGGCGCTGGGGCCCTGCATCATCTGGGCGATGTACAACACCGGCTACCAGGCGGCGCTGGCCGTCGAGGGTGCCGCGACGCGCCTGGACACGTGGCAGGACATCATCTTCTACGACATGCTGCGGATGACGGCGGACTCCGGCGACATCATCGGGTGCGTCATCCACGGGGCCATCTACTTCCTGCCCGTGTACATCACGGGGCTGGCGGTCGGCGGCATCATCGAAGCGACATTCGCCGTCGTGCGCAGGCACGAGATCACCGAGGGCTTCCTGGTGACCTCGATGCTCTTCCCGCTGACGCTGCCGCCGACCATCCCGCTGTGGCAGGTCGCGCTGGGCATCGCCTTCGGCGTCATCATCGGCAAGGAGGTGTTCGGCGGCGTGGGCATGAACGTGCTCAACCCGGCGCTCACCGGCCGCGCGTTCCTCTTCTTCGCCTACCCCGCCCAGATCTCGGGTGACCAGGTGTGGATCGCCGCGGACAACCTCACCGCCGACGGCTACTCGGGCGCCACCTACCTGGCCAAGGCCGCCGAGTCCGGCATGGCCACGCTCACCGACGAGGTGTGGTGGAACGGGTTCTTCGGGCTCGTCCCCGGTTCGATGGGGGAGACCTCCGCGTTTTGTGCGTTGCTCGGCGCGGGCATCCTCATCTTCACGCAGATCGGCTCGTGGCGGACCATGTTCGGCGTCCTCGCAGGCACGGTCGCGACGGCGGCGCTGCTCAACTGGGTCGGCTCCGAGACCAACCCCATGTTCGAGGTGCCCTGGTACTTCCACGTGGTCCTCGGCGGCTGGGCCTTCGGCGCGGTCTTCATGGCCACCGACCCGGTCAGCTCGGCGTTCACCGAGACCGGCAAGCTCATCTACGGCGTCGGCATCGGCGTGATGGTCGTGCTCGTGCGCGTCGTCAACCCCGCCTACCCCGAGGGCATGATGCTCGCGATCTTGTTCATGAACATCTTCGCGCCGCTCATCGACCACTTCTTCGTTCAGGCCAACATCAAGCGGAGGCAGGCTCGCTATGGCGTTCAGTAACAAGTACATCATCGGCTTCGCAGGCGCGGTCTGCGTCTTCTGCTCGATCTTCGTCGCCGGCTCGGCCGTCGCGCTGCGCGACCGGCAAGACCTCAACGCCGTCGTCGACAAGCAGAGCCAGGTGCTCAAGGTCGCCGGGCTCATGAAAGAGGGCGAGGCGCTCGCGGCGAGCGAGGTGACCAAGCGGTTCGAGGAGAACCTCGTACCCCGCGTCATCGACCTGCAGACCGGAGAGTACGTCGAAGACGTCGACGCCAAGAGCTTCGACATGCAGGCCGCCATGGCCGACCCGGCCACCAGCGCCGACGCCCCGGCCAACGAGGCGAAGGTGCAGCGGCTTCCCAAGCAGGCCCAGGTCTACGAGCTCAAGGCCGCCGACGGCAGCGTGGGCGCCATCATCCTCCCCGTGCAGGGCAAGGGCCTGTGGTCCACCCTCAAGGGCTTCATCGCGCTCGAGCCCAACGCCTCGACCATCGCCGGCCTCACCTTCTACAGCCACGCCGAGACCCCCGGCCTCGGTGGCGAGGTGGACAACCCCAGGTGGAAGGCGCTGTGGCGCGGCCGCGAGGTGTTCGACGACTCCGGCGACGTGAAGATCGAGGTCGTCAAGGGCCAGGCGGGACCGGTCGCCGAGGACCCCTACCGCGTCGATGGCCTCTCGGGCGCCACGATCACCAGCCGAGGTGTCTCGCACCTCGTGCAGTTCTGGGTCAGCGACGATGCGTTCGGCCCCTACCTCGACAAGATGCGCGAGCGCGCAGGGAAGTAGCGCAGCGACATGGCGAAACCGTCCAAAATCGTTCTCGACCCGCTCTTCAACGACAACCCCATCGCGCTGCAGGTGCTCGGGGTCTGCTCGGCCCTCGCGGTCACCACCAAGATGGAGACCGCCTTGGTCATGTCCATCGCGGTGACCGTGGTGCTGATGTGCTCCAACGCGGCCATCTCGGCGATGCGCAACCGCATCCCGCCGAGCATTCGCATCATCGTTCAGCTGACCGTCATCGCGTCGCTCGTCATCATCGTCGACCAGGTCCTCAAGGCCTACGTCTACGAGATCAGCAAGCAGATGTCGGTGTTCGTCGGCCTCATCATCACCAACTGCATCGTCATGGGTCGCGCAGAGGCCTTCGCGATGCAAAACGGGGTCAAGGACAGCATCCTCGACGGCCTCGGCAACGGGCTGGGCTACTCGCTCATCCTCCTCGTCGTCGGCGCCTTCCGGGAAATCTTCGGGTCGGGCACGTTCTTCGGCCTGACGCTGCTCGAGCCGGTGACCCAAGGCGGCTGGTACCAGACCAACGGGCTGATGGTCCTGGCGCCCTCGGCGTTCATCCTCATCGGCATCTTCATCTGGGTGCTGCGCACCTTCAAGACCGACCAGATCGAAGCGGAGTAAGGGAGCGCGACTGATGGAGCACTATCTCAGCATCCTGGCGAAGACCATCTTCGTCGAAAACATGGCCCTGGCGTTCTTCCTGGGCATGTGTTCGTTCCTCGCGGTCTCCAAGAAGATCGAGACCGCGATCGGCCTCGGCGGCGCCGTCATCTTCGTGTTGGCGGTCACCACGCCGATCAACAACCTCATCTACAACGGCCTGCTCAAGGAGGGCGCGCTGGAGTGGATCAGCCCGAGCCTGGCGGACGTCAACCTCGAGTTCCTCACCTTCTTGACCTTCATCGGCAGCATCGCCGCGACGGTCCAGGTGGTCGAGATGGCGCTCGATAAGTTCTCGCCGGCCCTCTACAACGCGCTCGGCGTGTTCCTGCCGCTCATCGCGGTCAACTGCGCCATCCTCGGCGCCTCGCTGTTCATGGTCGAGCGGGACTACGACTTCGTCGAGTCCACGGTCTTCGGAGTGGGCAACGGCATCGGCTGGGCGCTCGCTGTGGTCGCAATGGCGGCCCTTCGCGAGAAGATGCGCTACAGCAACGTTCCCGAGGGCCTTCGCGGTCTCGGGATGGCGTTCATCCTCACGGGCCTGATGGCCATCGGCTTCATGGCCTTCTCGGGCATCCAGCTCTAGGGCTCCACTGGGGACCAACTAAGGAACGGTTCGAAGGAAGATGCAGACGACAATCATCCTCGGCGTCGTGATGTTCACGGTGGTCATCGTGGGCTTGGTCGGCGTGCTCATGGCAGCACGCTCCCGGCTCGTGAACACCCAAGCGGTCACGCTGACCATCAACGACGAGAAAGACATCAAGGTCCCCGCCGGCGGCACGCTCTTGGGCGCGCTCGCGGCGGAGAAGATCTTCATCCCCTCCGCCTGCGGCGGCAAGGGCAGCTGCGGCGTGTGCACCGTGCACGTCAAGGCCGGGGGCGGCGCCATGCTGCCCACCGAAGAGGCGCACATCTCTCGCGGCGAGGCGCGCGAGGGCTGCCGGCTGTCCTGTCAGGTGAAGATCAAGCAGGACATGAAGGTGGAGATCGAGCCCGAGATCTTCAGCGTCAAGAAGTGGAAATGCAAGGTCATCTCCAACGACAACGTCGCGACCTTCATCAAGGAGCTCAAGCTCGCCCTGCCCGAAGGCGAAGAGGTGCCCTTCCGCGCCGGCGGCTACATCCAGATCGAGTGCCCGCCGCACGTGGCCAACTACAAGGACTTCGACATCGGCGAGGAGTACCGCGGCGACTGGGACCGGTTCAACATGTGGCGCTACGTCTCCAAGGTCGAAGAGCCGGTCGAGCGCGCGTACTCGATGGCGAACTACCCCGAGGAGAAGGGCCTGATCATGCTCAACGTGCGGATCGCCAGCCCTCCGCCGCGCGCCCCCGAGGGCACGCCTCCGGGCATCATGTCCTCGTACATCTTCAACCTCAAAGAGGGCGACGAGGTCACCATCTCCGGTCCGTTCGGCGAGTTCTTCGCCAAGGACACCGACAAGGAGATGGTCTTCATCGGTGGCGGCGCCGGCATGGCCCCCATGCGCTCGCACATCTTCGACCAGTTCCGCCGGCTGCAGACCAAGCGCAAGGTCAGCTTCTGGTACGGCGCTCGCTCTCTTCGCGAGGCGTTCTACGTCGAGGACTTCGACACCATCGAGGCCGAGAACGACAACTTCCAGTGGCACCTCGCGCTCTCCGACGCGCTGCCCGAGGACAAGTGGGAGGGCTACACCGGGTTCATCCACCAGGTCGTGCTCGACAACTACCTGAGCAAGCACGAGGCCCCCGAGGACTGCGAGTACTACATGTGCGGTCCCCCGATGATGAACCAGTCGTGCATCAACATGCTCTTGGACCTCGGTGTCGAGCCCGAGAACATCATGCTCGACGACTTCGGTGGCTGACACGCCCACCGTCGACCCCCCGATGACCGGGGATTCGGGCCGCCCCCTCAAACGGCGGCCCGTTTTCTTGGTGTGTGCCCTGCTGGTCCTCGTCGGCCTGACGGTCTGGCGGCTGTGGTACGCGCCCGTTCCCCCGCGCATCGTCCTGGTGCGGGGCGAGGTGATGGGCACCACCTACGCGGTCAAGGTCGTCGCCGACACTCGGCAGGAGCAGTCGGCGCAGGGCCAAGCGGCGCTGGAGACGATCGTCCACGAGGCGCTGCGCGGCGTGGACGAGGCGATGTCCACGTACAAGCCAGACTCGGAACTCTCGGCCTTCAACGACGGGCCTGCCGACACCGACGTGGCGCTCTCCCCCGCGCTCGCCGAGGTCATGACGCTCGCCTTCGACGTCAACCGCCGCAGCGACGGGGCGTTCGACGTGACCGTGGGACCACTGGTCGATCGCTGGGGGTTCGGTGCCCAGGGCGAGCTCGAAGCGCTGCCCACCGAGGCCGAGCTGGACACCCTCCGCGCGCGCCTCGGCCACGACCACCTGCGCCTTGGCGACGGCACGCTTCGCAAGGACGCTCCCGATCTGCGCGTCGACCTCAGCGCGATCGCCAAGGGGTACGGCGTCGACCAGGCCGCGGCCGCACTCGAAGCGGCCGGCTACGACGACTTCTTGGTGGAGGTGGGCGGAGAGGTGCGCGTCGCGGGCACCACCGAGGCGGGGCGGCCGTGGCGGCTCGCGGTCGAAAAGCCCAGCAGTGGCGATCGGGCGATCCATGAGGTGGTGGCGCTGCAAGATCTCGCGCTGGCCACTTCGGGCGACTACCGCAACTTCACCGTCGTCGACGGCGTCCGCTACTCCCACACCATCGACCCCACGACGGGGCGCCCGGTCGAGCACCGCCTGGCCTCGGTCAGCGTCGTCGCGCCCACGTGCGCCGAGGCCGATGCGCTCGCCACCGCCCTGAACGTGCTCGGACCCGAGCGAGGGCTCGCGCTGGCAAAGCGCGAAGGGCTGCCGGCCCTCTTCCTCGTCGGCGACCCGGCCGACCTCGAAGCGCACGCCACGGCAGCCTGGACGGCGCTGCGGGTGAAGTGAGCGCCGAGGGTGCTACCGTGGCCCCCATGCAACACAGGCTCTGGATCGTGCTGCTGACCGCGCTCGTCGCATGCGGCGACGGGGGCAACGAGGCCGCGGACACCGAGGCCATGTGCGGGGGGTATGGCGAGGACCCGGACCCATGCTGCTGCTTCCCTGAGCCCGGCGTCGCCGCGTGCGACCAGGTGCAGCTGTGTCCCACCATCGAGGCCGACTGCGGTGAGGGCACCCTGGGCGAAGGCATGTGCGCGCTCGACCAGGCCTCCGACGGGGCGGTGATGTGTGCGCTGAACGTGCTCTCCGACGCGAGCGCGCAGGGGAGCATCGCGTGGACGATCCGCGAGTCGGGCGGCTCCAGGCTCTCCGAGGGGACGCTGCACCTCGGAGGCGCGCGCGTCGCGATGGACGTCTCCACGCAAGAGGCTGGCGAGACGACGCAACAAGCCTACGCGGGGTCGCTGCCCCCCGATTTCGACGCGCAGGCGTGCACCGCGTTCAACGAGCCGGGCCAGCGCTTCGAGTGCATGCTCAACGCCACCGCGCTCGACGACAGCCTGACCTGCCAAGACGTCACAGCGCCCGATGCCTGAGCGCGGGCCTGCGGTACCATCGAAATGTGAACCCCGGGGCCGAGAAGGGCGCAGGCCTGAGCCAGGACCTGCGCGCCGCCAAGGACGAGCGTCGCTCGGTCGCGGCGGCGCACGCCTTCGCGTCCCTGCAGGCGCAGCTCACCGGAAGCTCCCAGACCGTGAAGGTCGGACGGTTCGAGCTGCGCGCCCACCTGGGCACCGGCGGCATGGGCACCGTGATGAAGGCCTTCGACCCGCAGCTGAGGCGCGTGGTCGCTTTGAAGGTGCTGCACGAGACCGACGACCCCAAGGAGCACGCGCGGCTGCTCGAGGAGGCGCGGGCCATGGCGAGCCTGCGCCACCCCAACCTCGTCGCCGTCCACGAGGTCGGCACGCACGAGGGCGCGGTCTTCTTGGCGATGGAGTACGTCGAGGGCGGCTCGCTGCGGCAGTGGCTCGACGCACAGCCCCGCGACTGGGAGGCGATCGTGCAGGCCTATCTGGGCGCGGCGCGAGGCCTGTGTGCCGTGCATGACGCGGGGCTGGTGCACCGCGACTTCAAGCCCGACAACGTGCTGATCAACGCCGACGGCAGGACCCAGGTCACCGACTTCGGGCTGGCGCTGCCGGTGATGGCCGAGGTGGAGACCGACGAGGAGACGCTCGAGACCAGCCAGACCAACCAGACCAACCGCGGCGCGGTGGGGACGCCGCCGTACATGGCGCCCGAGCAGTGGCTCGGCGCCGGCGCCGACGCGGCGAGCGATCAATGGAGCTTCTGCGTCGCGTTCTACGAGGCGCTGCACGGCCGGCGGCCATTCGAGGCCGGCTCGACTCTGGCCTACCGCACCGCCGTGCTCGAGGGAGCGCGGGCGCCCCTTCCCCCGCATCCGAGGTATCCCGCGTGGCTCGGACGCATCGTCGAGCGCGGCCTCAGCCGTGACCCGGGCGACCGCTTCGCGTCCATGCAGGCCCTGACCGAGGCGCTGGAGCGGCACCTGGCCAAGCACCGCACGCGCTTTCGAGGCGTCGCGGTCGTGGCGGGCTTGGGCGTGGCGAGCGCGTTGGGCGTGGCCATCCGTCCCACCGAAGCCGCACCCCGCCCCTGCAAGGGGGTGGACACCCGACTGGAGTCGGCATGGACGAGCGAGCGCCGTGACGCGCTCGCGCAGCGGTTCTCCACCCTGTCCGCCGAGACGAGCTGGGCCGTGCTCGAGGAGGAGCTCGACGAACGGGTGGCGACCTGGGCGGCGCAGCGACGTGACGCGTGCGAGGCCACCCACATCCGAGGGGAGCAGTCCGAGGCCATCCTCGACCTGCGCATGCTCTGCCTCGACCGGCGCGCCACCGAGCTCGAGACGCTCCTGACGACCTACGACGACCTGGAGGCGCCACGGCTGCGACAGGCCCTGGGCGGCCTCGGTCGGCTGCCTCCCCCTCGGGTCTGCGCCGACGTCGACGCCCTGCGAGCCGTGCAACCGCTTCCCGAGGAGCCCCGCGCCCGTGCGTCCGTCGTTGCCCTGCGCGAGCGGGTGGCGAAGCGCTCGGTGCTGCTGGCGTCTGGGGACATGGACGAGGCACCGATCGACGCGCTCGTCGCCGACGCGCTCGACAGCGGCTACGACCCCGTCGTCGCGGAGGCGCTGCTACTGCAGGCGAAACGCACCGCGCAGCTCGGCGAGGGCAAGGCCGCCGCGGCGCTGTACGAGCGCGCGTTCGACCACGCGCTGGCCGGCCAAGACATCGCCTCGCAGATCTGGGTCGCCTCGATCCTGGTGCACGTCCGGGGCGACCTGCTGCGCGACGTCGACGGCGCGCGACGCTGGGCCGAGCGCGCCGCGGCGCTGCTGCGCGCGCACCCTCTACCCGCGGCCGAGGCCGCGCTGGAGAACAACCGAGGCACCGCCGCCGTGCGCGACGGAGATCTCGAGCGCGCTCGCGCCCACTTCGAGCGCGCGGTCGAGCTGTTCTCGGGACCCGACGCCCCGGGCTTCAACCTCCCCGGAGCGCTGGCCAACCTCGCCTTCATCGCCCGTCGCCAGGGTCGCTTCGACGACGCCATCGCACTCCTCGAACGCGCACGCGCGCAGACCGACCGGCTCTTCGGCGCAGGCCATCCCTTCCAGGGCCGCCTCCGCATGACGCAGGGCCTCACTCACCTCGAGCGCGGCGAACTCGACCGCGCCGAGGCCCTCTTGCGCGAAGCGGTCGACCGACTCGAGTCGCAGCTGGGCCCGACCTCCAACCGCCTCGCCGACCCCCTGAACAACCTCGCCGTCGTGCTCATGGAGCGCGGCGAGTTCGCCGCCGCCCTGCCGTACCTCGAGCGGGTCATCGATCTGCGCGCCGCCAAGGACCCGCTCGACCCGGTGCTGGCGACCGTCTACGCCAACGAAGCCGAGGTGCTTCTCGAGCTGGGGCGCACGCCGGACGCAATGCGGGCGCTCGAGCGCGCGAACGCAGTCCAGCCGCCCGAGGCAAGCGCCGACAGCGAAGCCGTCCTGCTCGGGCTGCGCGCCTGGGCCATGGCGCGCACCGACCCCCAGGGGTCGCGAACGCTCGCCGCGCGTGCATCCGCCCTCGACGTCGACGACGACACGCGACAGAAGCTCGTGAGGTGGGCGCAACTGCGCTGAGTACCCGCGCGCGCCGCGACGCGCTATGCTCGCGTCGATGCTGGTCGCGTCCTCCATGCTGCTGACCGTCGGCCTCACGGTGGGGCTCATCGCGCTGCTCATGAGCGGGATGGCGATCGGCGTGATCGTGTCCAACCGTCGCCTGGCGGGCTCCTGCGGGGGCACCGGGGCCGACTGCTTGTGCGAGAAGAAAGAGCGGGGCGAGTGCCCCAAGGACAACCCCGACGCGCTGCCGCCGAATGAGCGGCTCGTCAGCGCCGACCTCGCGCCACGCTGAGGAACGTCGCTCGCCATGGTCCCCACGCCCGCCGAAGCCCGCGCGTTTGCGATCGAAGCCCACGGCGCGCAGACCTACGGCACCCGGCCGTACGTGACCCATCTCGACGCCGTCGCGGCGCTCGTGCCCGATGACCCTCCGCTGCAAGCCGTGGCCTACCTCCACGACGTGCTCGAGGACACGCCCGTCCGCTACCCCACGATCTCGGAGCGCTTCGGCACCATCGTGGCCGACGCCGTCGCGCTGGTCACCGACCCCGAGGGTGCCGACCGCCGCGCGCGGAAAGCCGCCCTGCACGCCCGCCTCGCCGGCCTCTGCCTCGCCGATCCCGCGGCGCCGCTGGCCCTGCACGTCAAGGTCGCCGACCGGCTGGCCAACGTCCGCACATGCGTGCGATCGGCCGATGCTCGGCTGCGCACGTATCGGCGCGAGCACGCGGGGTTTCGTCCCGCGGCGTTCCGGCCCGGCCTGTGCGACGCGCTGTGGACCGAGCTCGACGCGCTCCTTGCCTAGCCGCGGGCGCCGCGGCATGGTCGCCACCATGCGCCGGACCCTCATCGCGCTCCTCCTCGTCGGTGCTGCCTGCGAGGGCAAGGGCACCACGTCTTCGGAGGCCAGCGTCGCGCTCGAGCCTTCGGTGCGCTTCGAAGGCAAGACGACCGACGGCAAGGACGTCAGCCTCGCCGACTACGAGGGCAAGGTCGTGCTCGTGAATGTCTGGGCCAGCTGGTGCGGCCCGTGCAAGAAGGAGCTGCCAGAGCTCCAAAAGATGCACCACGCCTACGGCGACGACTTCGCGGTGCTCGGCGTCAGCATCGACAAAGCCCGCAACCACCAGGCCGTCCGCGGCCTGATGCGGCAGTTCGGCATCGACTACCCCGTCGTGCTCGACACCGACGGGCTGTCGGTGCAGGCCTTCGGCGTGCAGGGCTATCCGACCTCGGTGCTCATCGACCGCAACGGCGTGATCCGGTGGCGCCGAGAGGGCATCATCGAGCCAGGCGACACCGAGGCCCAGACCGCGATCAGGGCCGCGATCGAGGCCGGCTGATGCACGCGCTCGAGCCCGACCCCAAGGTGCTCTTGGCGCTGGTCCGGGCCAAGATGCCGTTTGGCAAGTACGCCGGCTGGCCGCTGTCGAAGATCCCCGAGAACTACTTTCTGTGGTTTCGAGAGCGCGGCTTTCCGGGCGGCCTGCTCGGCGAGCAGATGGCGATGATGCTCGAGATCAAGACGCACGGGTTGGAGCCGCTGCTGTGGGAGCTTCAGCGGCGCCTCGATCCGCTGGGGGCTGAGTTCGAGTAGTACGCGGCGGCGTGTGGCGCGATATCCTCGTCGCGCATGGCGAGAGCTGGACTGACATGCCTGGCCTTTGGACTCCTGGTGTCAGGCTGCGAGGACTCGCCGCAGCCCGCAGCGGACCCCTGCGCGCCCTCGAACGACCCGGTCGTTCGCATCGGCCAGGGCGTAGGCGGTGCGTTCGCGCCGTTCGAGGACGGCGAAGAGGTCTCGCTCGCCGTGGCACCGCAAGGCGGGTTCGGGGTGTCGGTCGTGATTCGCACCGAGGGCCTCGCCGCCGGCGACGACGCGCTCGCCGACGTCCAGCTCGACGTGCTCATCGATGGGGAGACCGAAGGTGCCTTCACGCTCACCGACGCCGCGCTGCTCTGTGTGGACGGCGAGGACGGCGGGGGCCTGATCTCCGGCGCCGTCGTCGGGTTCGACCCCGATCGCTACAGCACCAACGACGAGCTCGTCGGGCTCGATGGCCGAGAGGCCGTCCTCGACGTGACGGTGATGGACGGCGGCATGGCGATGGCGTCCGTCCAGCAGACGGTGACCATCGCGGTCGGGGGGTGAGGGCGAGATGGTGACCGTGCGTGCAACCGTCGCTCCCCTTGCGCTGCTGCTCGCGGCCGGCTGCTCCCAGGGCGACCCTGCGCCGTTCGAAGGCGAGAGCTGCCTGAGCTGCCACGAGGGCATCGAGCAGGCGCACGGCCCCATCGCCGCGGATCGGTGCGTGGTTTGCCACGGAGGGGACCCGCAGGCCCGCTCCAAGGAAGACGCCCACGTCGCGATTCCCCAGGACTGGGCGGAGATCCGCGGCGATGGGCTCCCCGTCGCACCCGAGGGATTCATCCGCGACTTCGCACCCGACCAGCTCGACCGCCTCGACCCCGCCTACGTGCAGTTCATCAACCCCGGCGACATTCGGGTGGTGGACTCGACGTGCGGCACCTGCCACCCCGATCAGGTCCGCACCATGCCAACCTCGATCATGACGACCAACGCCGGGCACTACTACCCGACGCTGTACATGGCGGGGCTGCAAGAGGACCGCCTCGCGGTCAATGGGTCGTACCCCGCGGTCGATCCCGACTGCGACCCATCGATCCCCGGGACGGTGTGCGCGCTCGAGACGCTCGTTCCGCCGGGTCCCGACGGCGTGCGGGCGGCGATCGAATCCGGCGACATCGAGGCGGCGGCCTACGACCACTACCTCGCCAAGAACTGCAACACCTGCCACCACGCCGGCTTCCCTCGCAACAACTCCCCGGCCCTGTACCGGTCCACGGGGTGCTCGGGCTGCCACGTGCTCTACGGTGAGCTCGGCGTGTACGAGGGCGACGACCCGACGCTGGCCCGCGGCACCCCCGTGCACCCGCGCCGTCATGAGATCACCGCCGCCATCCCCTCGGAGCAATGCGCCACCTGCCACTTTCAAGGCGGGCGCATCGGGCTGCTCTTCCGAGGGATCCGCGAGGGCGGCTTCGGCGAGGCCCCGCCCCACGCCTCGCCCCTGCAGCGCACGCTGTACGGCCACACGCCGGGCTACTACTTCGACGACGAGGACGTGACCAACGACGTCGACGAGACGCCGCCGGACCTGCACTACGCCGCGGGCATGCACTGCGCCGACTGCCACGTCGGCTCGGACGTGCATGGCGACGGCCGGATCTACTCCTCGGCCAAGTACCAGGTCGACATCCGCTGCGAGGACTGCCACGGCACCGTGCGCGAGGCGATCGAGCCCGACGCGGAGGGGAAGTTCTTCACCCGCAGCGGCAGGCCCCTGCCCCAGCTCGCGCTGCAGGACGGGGCCGTCGTGTTGACCGGACGAGTCGATGGCGCGCTGCACCCCGTGGCGCAGGTGGCCGACCTCCTCGCCGAGGGCGGCGAGGGCACCGCGGCCATGCACGCCGCCATGGCGCCCGACGAAGACGGCTGGTCCCACACCGACTCGTTGACCTGCGACACCTGCCACACGTCGTACAACCAGCAGTGCATCGGCTGCCACGTCAGCTTCGACCTGCGCCTCGAGCAGGTCGACTACCAGACCGGCGTGAGCAGCCCCGGCCTCACCCGCGGCTCTCGCACCGCGTACTCGCTCGAGCAGGTCCTGCTCGGCCAGGGACCCGACGGGCGCGTGCAGACCGTACTCGCCTCCCAGCAGGTGCAGATGACCGCCGTGGGCGCGGAGTTCTTCGGCACCGCCGACGGCGAGCTGCTGGTGGGCTCGGCGCAGGGCGGCAAGTTCCGGGAGCGCGAGGGCTTCACCGCCAACCTCGGCTTCGCCCCCTTCTTCCAGCACACCACCACCGCGACGCCGCGCACCTGTGACACCTGCCACCGCCGCGACGAGAGCGACGCCGAGCTTCGGCGCGTCCGCGGCGTCTTCGGGCACGGCACCGGCGAGTTCATGCTGCAGGGCTCCGAAGGCGAGCAGGTCGACGGCCTGCGCTTCGTCGACGAGAACGGCGCCCCGACCACCACCTGGATGCACCCGGGCACCGGACCCGTCCCCCAAGACGCAATGGCCGCTGCGATCGCGGTGATCCTCGAGTAGACGATGCCCGTCGTGCGACATCGCCTCATGACGGCGCTCGTGCTCCTGGTGTGGGGCTGCGGCGACGACGTCCCGGCCAACACCGAAACCGACCCCACGGGCGAGACGGAGTCGGACACGGACGCGCCGTTCTCCTCGTCCGTCCAGGGCGGCATCGCCGGCGGCGTGATGCTCTCGGGCTACGCCCACGCGTCGGGTATGACGATGGTCGGAGGCACCCTCTCGGCCGCGCCTGGGGTCGAGCCTGGCGGGCCCGGCACGCTCTACTGGCTTCGCGACGGCGCGCTGTGTCGAGCGCGCGAGGTCAGCGACCACACGCTGTGGTGGATCGATGGCACGGGCGAGGACGCGTGGTTCGCGGTCGGCGAACGGGGCACGATTCTGCGCTACGACGGCGCCGCGCTGCACGACGAGTCGGTGGCCACCGACGCGATCCTCTACGGGGCCCGCGCGGCCGAGCCGGTCATCGCGGTCGGCGGCGACCCGTTTGGTACCGGGCAAGGAGAGATCTGGCGGCGAGAGGCTGATGGCACCTGGCTGCGCATCCACGAGGGCCTGCCTGGCGTCGCGTTCAAGATCCACGAAGACTGGATCGTCGGGACGGGCGTCGCGTGGCAGATGATGCCCGACGGGTCGCTGGTCGAGCACTTCCCGCCCGGCGGCGCCCGGCTCCTGACGGTCCGCAAGCGCGCCGACGACGACGTGTGGGCGGTCGGCGGCTCGGACACCGCCGTGGTGCTCCACTGGGACGGCGCGACGTGGAACGAGGTCCCCTACGCGCCTGCGTGTGGCAACGGCAGCCTCAACGGCGTCTGGACGGAGCCGGGGGCCGACGTCTGGGTTGCGGGCTTCTTCGGCGCGATGGCCCGCTACGACGGCGAGCAGTGGGACTGCAACGCGCCGCCGATCACCTTCGAGCACCTGCACGCCACCTGGCGCCACGAGGGCACGCAGTGGTGGGGCGGCGGGGCGCTCCTGAGCGCAGGCGGAGACACGGCCCTGCTCGGCCGCTACGGCGAGGCCGCGCTCGACCTCGAGGTCATCGACTGCGCCCTCTAGAGGTTGGGCTAGAGGTTGGGCTAGAGGTTGGGGCCCGGGTCGGCTGGGTTTGGTGCTGGGTTGGGGCTGGAGCCCCTCACGCCGAGGGCTCGGGCTCGGGCGCGCCGAAGCCGGGGTTCACCGCGCGCTCGCCGGTCTCCGCAGCGGGCTTGGCCGGCGCCTCCGCGGCCGGGCGCGGCTCGACCGGCTCGTCGCGCGGCGGGAGAGGCACGCCGTCGATGGCGGCTTTGACCTCGTCGTAGCCCAGCGACTCCCGCTCGATGAGCGCCATGGCGAGCCGCTCCAGCGCGTCCGCGCGGGTGGTCAGGATCATCTTGGCCCGCTCGTACTGGTCCATGATGATGCGACGGACCTCGGTGTCGATGGCCTGCGCGGTGGACTCGGAGTAGTTCGCGGGCTTTTGAATGTCACGGCCCAAGAAGGGCTCGGACTCGTTCTTGCCGTAGGCGATGGGGCCGAGCGCGTCGCTCATGCCCCACTCGCAGACCATCTTGCGCGCGAGGCTGGTCGCGACCTCGATGTCGTTGCCCGCGCCGGTGGTCTGCTGGCCTTCGAGCGCGAGCTCCTCGGCGATGCGACCCGCCATGAGGATGGCGATGCGCGCCTCGGCGTAGTCGCGGTCGAGATTGTGGCGGTCCTCTTCGGGGAGCTGCTGGGTGACGCCCAGCGCCTGCCCGCGGGGGATGATCGTGACCTTGTGAATCGGGTCGACCGACTTGGCCGGGAGCTCCATGGCGACCAGGGTGTGACCGGCCTCGTGCCACGCGGTGGTCGTCTTCTCTTCGGCCGAGAGCATCACGCTCTTGCGCTCGGCGCCCATGATGACCTTGTCCTTGGCGTACTCGAAGTCGCGCGCGATGACCATGTCGCGCCCGCCCTTGGCCGCCATCAGCGCAGCCTCGTTGACCAGGTTCTCGAGGTCCGCCCCCGAGAAACCCGGCGTGCCGCGAGCCACGACCGAGAGGTCGACGTTTTCGTCGACGGGGACCTTGCGCGTGTGGACCTTGAGGATCATCTCGCGACCGCGCACGTCGGGCAGCCCCACGATGATGCGGCGATCGAAGCGACCGGGACGCAGCAGCGCCGGGTCGAGCACGTCGGGGCGGTTGGTCGCGGCGACGAGGATGACGCCGTCGTTGCTCTCGAAGCCGTCCATCTCGACGAGCAGCTGGTTGAGCGTCTGCTCGCGCTCGTCGTGGCCACCGCCAAGGCCTGCGCCCCGGTGACGGCCAACCGCGTCGATCTCGTCGATGAAGATGATGCAGGGCGCGTTCTTCTTGCCCTGCTCGAACAGGTCGCGGACCCGGCTGGCACCCACGCCGACGAACATCTCGACGAAGTCGGAGCCGGAGATGCTGAAGAAGGAGACGCCCGCCTCGCCCGCGATCGCCCGGGCGAGCAGCGTCTTGCCGGTGCCCGGCGGGCCCATCAGCAGCACGCCCTTGGGGATGCGGCCGCCCACGCGCATGTACTTTCGCGTGTCGCGGAGGAAGTCGATGATCTCCTCGACCTCTTCACGCGCCTCGTCGATGCCCGCGACGTCCTTGAAGGTGACCTTGCCCTGGTGCTCGGTGAGCAGGCGCGCCTTGGACTTGCCAAAGCTCATCGCCTTGCCGCCCCCGGCCTGCATCTGCCGCATGAACATGACCATGATGATCACGATGAGGATCATCGGCAGCCACATGATGGCGAACTGCAGCAGGCTGCTGTCGTCCTCGGGCTCGACCTTGTAGTCGATCTTGTTCTTGCCGAGCTTGTCGTACAGCTCCTCGGTGACCGGCCCGGTCACCTCGTACTGCTTGCCCTCGAGCTCGTAGGCGATGTCGACGTGGCTGGGATGGACCTCGATCGCCAGCGTCGTGTTCTGGAACTTGTGCCACTCGCCCTCGACCTCCTCGACGAACTTTGCGTAGCTGATCGTGGTGACCGACTGGCTGGTGTTGAAAAGGTTCGCCAGGGCCAACACCGCGACGATGAGACCGAGCCACACGAGGAGCGTTTTCGTTTGCTGTTTCACGAAGGAGGCGCTGCCAGGGGCGGAGCATAGCCCTGCGCCCGGGGGGGGTCAATGGTTGGCCCGATGCCCGAAAACCTCACGAACGCCGGTTTCTCGGGCCATTACGTGGGTTCGGTCGGTGGCGTACGCACGCGGCCGGAGACGTGGATCTGCAGGGTGCGGCCGTCGGTGCTCACGCGCGCTCCACTGCAAAGCGCCCACGCTTTGCGCCCACCCGCGAGGACGCCGCGGTCGATCGCGTCGAGCGTTCGGCGACCGATCGCGTCGACCGCCACGCCTGCGTCGACCACGACGGCCTGCAGCACGCGCAGACGCACGGCACGGGGCAGCCCTCCCCATGTGGAGAGGTCGAGCCCGCCGGCCTCGCGGCTCCGCTGGGCACGCTCCCCCTCGGCCCAGATCCGCAGCGCGTCCTCGGCGTCGCGCGCAGCCCGAGCGGCCGCCCCCAGCGCCTCCTCGACGCCGCCTCGCACCTCGCTCAGCGCCGGCAGCACGTCGCGCCGGATCCGGATCCTCGGGTGCGCGTCGTCGTCGTTGGTGGGGTCGTCGACGAAGGCCATCCCGAGCCGCGCGCACAGCGTCGCGGTGTCGGCCCGCGGGAGCTGCAGCAGCGGCCGCACCACCGGCCGGTCGGGCTCGACCGCCCGCATGCCACCGAGGCCACGCAGCCCCGCGCCACGGCACAGGTGCAGCAGCATGGTCTCGGCCTGATCGGTGGCGGTGTGGGCCAGCGCGATGCGGCGCGCCGAGGCGGCCACCCGCATGGACTCGAGGGCGTCGTGTCGCCCGGCACGCGCACGCGCGGGCACCCCGGCGGCCTTGGTGCCCAGCTGCAGACGGCAGGCCACGTGGCGCACGCCGAGCCGGTTCGCGAGGGCCTGCACGTGGGCCGCGTCGTCTTCGGAGGAGCTCCGCAGCCCGTGGTCCACGTGCGCGACGGTGAGATCGAGCCGGTCACGGTCGGCGATCAGGGCGAGCAATCCGAGCAGCGCGACCGAGTCACGCCCCCCCGAACAGGCGACGACCAGCCCATACGGTTGCCCCTTGGGGACCGCGTCGTGCGTGCGGGCCTGCTTCAACGCCGCCCGCACCAGCCCCAGCGCGTGCGCGATGTCGGGGTGACGAGGTGGCACGTGGCACCGCGTTGGGATAGTACCGCACCCCATGGTCGACGACCTCGATCGCAAGTCCGCCAGCGCCCGCCTCGCGACCGTGCTCAGCACGCCGATGGCCCTCGAGGACGTCGACGACGCCGACACCTTGGTGCCCCGGATCGACGCGCAGGACTTCGTCCGCGTCGCGCGGGCGCTGCGAGACGAGAACCGCCTCGACCTGCTGCTCGGGCACGCCACGGCCGAGCAACTCACGAGCCTCATCGACCTCGACGCCTGGCAGCGCGACCGCGTCGACGTGCCCCAGGCCCGTGTCTGGTTGATGCTGCTCGCGCGGCTCTACCAGGCGATGGACAAGCCGCGGGGCACCCTCATCGACCTCATGTACGGGATGGATCCCGAGATGTGGACGCTCGCCCTGCTGCCGGGCACCCAGGTCATCGACCTCGATCCCGAGGACGACCAGAGCCGCGACCTCGCGCACGAGCAGCTCGACGATCTGCGCACGTGGGACACCCCCGATGGGTTCTTCGTCGTCGGCGTGCCCGATGACGAGTTCGGACAGCAGGCCCTGGCCACCATCGAGCTGGTCTACCAAGACGACCTCGACGAGGGCCGCAAGCTGCTGCTGTCGATTCAGGCCGGCATGTACTCGCAGATCGAGGAGGACCTCCGCGGCTGGCGTGAGGGTCGCCTGGCCGACCTCGGCTTCGTCGCGTGGGAAGAGGCGATGAAGCTGTTCGTGCCCTACGACCGCACGAGGGCGGCCACCGAGGCGCCCCGCGACTTCCGCTACCTCACCGACCCCGACGGCATGCTCGCCCTGCCCCGCTGGCAAACCTCCGGACTGCTCGCGCGGGTGCTCGAGCGCCTCGAAGACACCGAGCATGGCCTGCGCGCCCGCGAGTTTCTGCTGCTCGTCTCCGAGGTCATGGCCGCGCAGCGCTTCCCGGCCGGAGACACCGGCCTGCAGGAGCGCGCGATCATTCAAACGCAGGCGACGATCAGCCTCGGCCTCGAGCTCCTGCTGACCGCCGACACCGAGCATCCCGATCCCGAGGCGTTCCTCGCCGAGCGGGTCACCGCGGTCGGGCTGCGGGACATCTTCCGCGTGGGATACGGCGCGCTCGACAAGCTGCGCAAGGCCACCGCGCAGCTGAGCAAGGCCACCCGCATCTCGCTCACCAGCCCCGGATCGCTGCTCGACCGGCCCTGGGGGCCCGCAATTGCGTGCCTGAGCAACTGGTACCCGGAGCTGCCCGTCATGGACAAGGGCAGCGCGTCGCGACCCCTGCAGACCTTCGCGGACGTCCGCCAGGCGACCAGCCTCGTCGCCCAGGCCGGCGCGCTCTCCCGGCTGGCGTTCGACCCCGCCGGCTACGGGATCGACCCGGTCTGGCTCACCCGCGTCGACACCCCCGAGGCGCTCGTCATCGGCGACCTGATCCGCACCGCCATCGTGCACGCCCACCTCCCGGGGAGCCGCGGCACCATCGCCCCGCTCACCCCCGATGACCTCGCCTGGGCATCGAAGAACCTGCTCGAGCGTGGGCGCCTCATCGCCGACGTGCGCACCGGGTTCTCCGCGCGCTGCGACGCGCTGGGCATCGGCGAGCACACGCCGACGCTGTCCACGAACCTGCTCACCCGACTCGAGGTCGAGCTGCACGGCCTCGAGACCAACGACGAGGGCCAGGTCGACCTCGCCCGCACCCGCGGCTTCTTGACGATTCAGGACGTCGCGATGTGGCTGACCGCCCGCCACGGCAGCGGCGAAGACAACTGATCGCGCCTGGGTCAGGCCGCTTCGAGCTGCGCGCGGACCGTCGCCACGAAGGCAAGGACGGTCTCGGGCGGTACGTCGATCGACTTCGCGAGCCACGTCGCCGCGTCCTCGGGCTGGTTGAACACCTGCATGGGCACCGGCGCGTGCCGGACGTGAAGGAACACGCCCGAGGCCATGCTCATGAAGGCGCTGGCGAAGAACCCGCGACCATCGATCGCCATCGCGACGGCGGACAGGCAGTCGGCGTGCTCGGTCAGCAGGTCGTGCGTCCCCTTTCGGACCCGCAGCGGGTCTCCCCGAACGCCGGGTCGGATCAGGGCGAGCATCGCGAGCGGCGCGCCAATCTCGGCGGCCCGCGTGGCCGCATAGCGGCCGGTCTCGGCAAACCCGGCGTCGGACTCGGGCACCACGACCGCGACGCGGTCCTGGCAGAAGACACGGACGTTGTCCCCGACGTGCGTCGCGGTGGGCGTGGGATGCACGGACATGGGTACCAAGACCCTCTGTAGAGCGCTCCGCGTGCCTTTGCAACGCCGTTCTTGGACGGATTCAGGCGCCGACGACGTCCAGCGCGGCCGCGGCCGCCGCATGCTCGGCTCGCTTGAGCGACCGGCCCTCCCCCTCCCCGAGCACCTTCACGGTGCCGTTGGGGAAGTGGAGCTCGACCCGCGCTCGCCAGAGTGGATCTCCGGGAGGCGGAGGGTCGCCCACACGCGCATACCGGGGCGTGACCCGATGCTTGGCCTGGGCCCAGTGCTGCAGCCGGCTCTTCGCGTCGAGCCCGTGCTGCGGCTCGAGCGTCGCGACCCGATCGCCGAGCCAGCGATCGAAGACCTCGGCCGCCGCGACACCGGGGTTGCGGTCGGCCTCGCGGGCGTCGAGGAACACCGCGCCGAGCACCGCCTCGACCGCATCGGCCAAGGTGCCCGCGTGGTCGCGCCCGCCTCGCTTGAGATCACCGCGGCCCATGTACAGGTACTGGCCCAGATCGAGAGCACGCGCGACGCGGACGAGCGAGCTCTCGGCGACCAGCGACGCGCGCAGGCGCGTCAGCTCGCCCTCGGCCAGCTCGGGAAACCGGCGCCAGACGGCGTCGGCGGCCACGAGGTCGAGCACGGCGTCCCCGAAGAACTCCAAGACCGCGTTGCTCGGCCAGCCGGCGTCAGGGTGTTCGTTGGACCACGACCCGAGCGTCAGCGCGACGCGGAGCAGCGCCGGGTTGGCGAACACGTAGCCCAGCCGCTCCTGCAGCGCGTCCAACCCAAAGTCGGGGTCGGGCTCGGTGCCATCATCGAGGCGGCGCTGCGGCGTGGGGAGCCCGTGCAGGACCTTGGGCAACCGGGTCACAGGGCAAGCATACGCCCATGTGGACGTCCGCTGCGCCGCGGGCGTACCATCGCGGGAGTTCGGCCATGAAAGAGCACATCGACACGATCACCGACCTGCTCCTCGGAGCCGCCTACGCCGACAAGCGCCTCGAAGGCGACGAGGTGGCCGCGATCACCAAGATGGTCAGCAAGCTGCTCGGCACCGACTCCCTCCCCGAGGCACAAAGCGCCCGGCTCAAGGCGTTCAACCCCGCCAAGTTCGACGTGAACGAGGCCGCGAGCTCCCTCTCCTCCCTCAGCGACGAGGACAAGATCAAGGTCCTCGACCTCATCGCGACGCTCAACGAGTCCGACGACGTGATCGACCTCGACGAGGACGCCTACCTGCGCAAGGTCGCCGCCGCGATGGGCGTCGACGAGGCTGCGATCGCCGAGCACACGATCGAAGTCCTCAGCGACGAGGACCTCGACGGCATGCTCGCCGAATAGAAAGCGCCGCTATCCCTCCGGCGTGATCTCTTCGCACGTCTCGACGATGACGTTGGCGAGCGTGCTCGACAGCAGCGCGTTCATGTCCTCGGCCAGCTCCTCAGGGGTGGGTTCGAACAGCGGCAGCTCGCCGACGACCGGAGGATCGTCCATGCCGGCGAGGAAGTCGTCGAGCGGAAGGTTGCCGTCGGCCGAGCACGCGTTGCTCTGCAAGAACCCGCCGGCGATGACGCACTGCAGGCCCCCGCACCCTGCCTTCGCCTCGGCCACCCGGTCGAGCACCCACGCGCCGGTGGGCTCGCCCTCGACGTCAGCCGGAGACTGATCGGGCTCGTCGCCGAGGAAGAACACGACCAGCACCGCCCCTTCGTCGCGCAGGAAGCCGTCGTTGGTCGCGTCGTTGACGGGGTCGAACACCCAGCCGACCGGGGCGGTGGACATCTCGATGTTCGAGCCGCCCTCGCCGATGTTGGCCGCGTTGGAGAAGAACGCCTCGGCGGCCCCGAGGTCCTCCCCGGTCACGAACTCGGCGTACGTCTGCCCGCCGCCGGCGTCGTACAGCCGCCCCTGCGCGCCGTTGCGACCGGTGTCCATCTCGGTCGGCGGCACGTAGAACGCCTCGTGGCTCTGGTCCCCGTCACCGATGAAGGTGCACGCGCCGTTCATGATGCTGGTGTTGCCGGCGCCCGAGTAGGCCATCTCGGTGCTCGTGACGCCCACGTGCACGTTGGTGCCCGGGGGCAACACCTCCGAGAGCGTCGTGGCGAAGTCGGGGAAGGCCAGGCCCAGGCCGGCCTGGTAGTCCCCCATCGACCCCGAGTTGTCGATGACGAAGAGCAGGTCGACCGCGGTGCAGCCGGTCTCGCACGCCTCGCCGGCGCCGCACGCCGGCGGCACGTCGACGTTGCTGCCGACGTCGAGCTTGATCTCGTCACCCGTCTCGTCGGCCGCGCCCGAGCTGCCCGGCGCGGTTCCGCTCTCGGCGTTCCCGGTCCCGCCCCCGTCCGTGCCCGCGCTGGCGGAGGCGCCGGGGCCCGAGCTGGCTGCACCCGCGTCCCCCGAGCCGAAGGGGTCGTCATCTCGCACACCGCCTTGGCAGGCGAGAAGAGCGCTCGTCAGCAGGAGAACCGATCGGATGGGCCGCATGTCGCCCCCGTGGCGCGGCGCCGCCCCAGCGGGTCAAGATTTCTGAGGCTCAGGCCTGCGACTCGAGCGGGCCGTTGACGCGGTCCTCGACCTTGGAGATCCAGCCTCCACCCAGCACGCGGTCGTCCTCGCCGTAGAACACCGCCGCCTGGCCGGGCGACGCCGAGCGGATCGGGGCGTCGAACTCGACGCGCGCCGTCTTGGCGTCCCAGCGCACGGTGGCCGCGGCGGGCTTGGACTTGTGCCGGACCTGCACCGTGCAGCGCACCTCGCCGGACGGCCCGAGATCGAGCCGCTGAAGCTCGCCCACCTCGAGACGCGAGGTCTGCGTGTCGGCGACGTCGCCCACGACGACGCGGCGGCTCTGTGGGATCACCTTGAGGACGTAGCGGCGCTCGGGCGTGCGCGTGCGAAATCCTCGCCGCTGCCCGACCGTGACCCGGTGAATGCCGTCGTGATCGCCCACGACGTTGCCGTCGGCGTCGACGACCTCACCGGGCTGCAGCGCATCGGTGGAGATGCCCATCTCCTTGGCGCGGCGCTGCACCACGTCTCCGTGGTTGCCGCCGGGCACGAAGCACAGCTCCTGCGAGTCGGGCGCGCCCCAGTTGGGCAAGCCCTTGCCCTCGGCGTACTTGCGCACGTCGTCCTTGTTCCACGTACCCAGCGGAAACCAAACCTGCTGCAAGGCGTCGCGGCCCATGGAGAACAGGAAGTAGCTCTGGTCCTTGCGGGGGTCGACCCCGCGCAGCAGCGCTTGGCCGTAGAGGTTGCGGGCGTAGTGGCCCGTGGCCATTGCGTCGGCCCCGATCGCGGCGGCGCGCTGCAGCAGCGGCTCGAACTTGATGTGCTGGTTGCAGCGCGTGCACGGGTTGGGCGTGAGGCCAGCGGCGTAGTCGCGGGCGAACGGGTCGATGACCTCTCGTCGGAAGCGCTCGCGCTCATCGACGACATAGTGCGGGATGCCGATCTGCGCGCAGACCCGCCGGGCGAGGTCGACCTCGGCCGGCGAGCAGCACGTGCCGCCTCGCCCCTTGCGCTCGTCCTCGGATGCGTCGTACAGGCGCATCGTCATCCCGATGACGTCGTGGCCGGCGTCGAGCAGCAGTGAGGCCGTCGCCGACGAATCGACACCTCCGGACATGGCACAGACGACTCTCATGATGCGGCTCTCCCCGCGGCCTTGCGGACGCGTGCGAGCAGGGTGGGTAGCACATCGAGCAGCCGCTCGACGTCCGCCTCGGTGGTGAATCGGCCCATCGACACGCGCACGGCCTCCCCCGCCCGCTCGGGGGGCAACCCCAGCCCCAAGAGCACCTTCGAGGGCTCGAGGCTGCCCGCAGAGCACGCCGCTCCGGTGCTGACGGCGATGCCCTCGAGGTCGAGGTTCATGACCATCAGCTCGCCCGGCGCCCCCTCGAAGCCGAAGTTGAGGGTGTTGGCGAGCGCGGGGGCCCCGTGAATACGTCCTCCGAGGCGCTCGACGGCCTCCTGCAGGCGCTCCCGCAGCGCGCGGTGGGCGTCCGTCTGCGCGATGCCGTCCGCGACGAGGGCGGCCGCGGTGCCGAACCCGTGCGCGGCCATCCAGTTCTCGGTGCCCACGCGTCGGCCCCGCTCCTGCGCGCCACCGTACGCACGCGGGAAGAGCTGCAGATGGGTCGCGTGCACGAGCGCGCCAATGCCCGTGGGTCCGTAGATCTTGTGCGCGGACACGCTCAGCATGTCCACGCCCCACGCCTCGAGCGACACCGGCATCTTGCCGAACGCCTGGACTGCGTCGGTGTGGACGAGCACGCCCTCGCGGACCTCGCGGACGGCCGCCACGATCTCCGCGATCGGCTGCACGTTGCCCAGCTCGTGGTTTGCGGCCGCGACCGACACCAAGCCCAGCTCGGGCTGCGCGCGGAGGAGGTCGGCCACTGCCGCGGGGTCGACCGCCCCGTTCTCGCCGGTGGGGATCCAGGCGACGGGGACCCCCCCGGCGGCCAGCGCCTCGGCGGCCGCGACGACGGCCGGATGCTCGATGCGCGTCGTCGCGACACCGCACGGCTTGCCGGCCCGCTCGAGCGCCCGCGCGCCGCCGATCAACGCCAGGTTGTCGGCTTCGGTGCCCCCGCTGACGAACGTGACCCCCAGGGCCGGAGCCTCCAGCGCGGCCGCGACCGAGCGGCGCGCGGCCTCGACCACCTCCCTGCAGGCGCGCCCGAGCCCGTGCGTGCTCGAGGGGTTGCCCAGATCGGTCCGCCCGAGCAGGTCGACCATCGCCGCCCGGACCTCCGGGTGCAGGGGCGTGGTGGCGTTGTGGTCGAGGTTGATCACGGCGGCGGGAGGATACCGCACCGCGTTGACCCCTCGGCGCCGCCGTGGTCTCCTGACGACGGACAGCGCGCACCTCCACCCGCGCTCCCCCGCACGAGATTGAGCACGCTCACCACGATCCTGCGACGGGCCGGCTACATCGAGGACGCCGACGTCACGCGCGTCGAAGCGCACAGTCGAGCGCACCGCTGCGCGCCGTTCGTTTCGGTCGTGGAGCTCGGCCTCGCCGACGAGAACGACCTGCTCCGACTGCTGAGCGCGCGCCTGATGATTCCCATCGCCTCGGCGGAGGTTCTCACGCGGGTCGAGCCCGAGACGCTCGCCTCCGTCCCCGCCGAGCTGGCCTGGTCGGGCGGCGTGCTGCCCGTCTCGCTGGACGACACGGGCAACCTCACGCTCGCGATGGCCGACCCCACCGACGAGCGGGCGGTCAACGCGGTCGCCGACCACACCGGCGCGTACCTCCTGCGCGCCGTCGCCCCCGTGGGCGCGCTCCGTGACGCGGTCCGCCACTACTACGGCGAGCCCACCACGCCGAGCAAGGGCCCCCCGACCCCGCTGCAGATCCCCGCGGTCCGCGACGAGCCCGACGACGAGCCCGAGGCGCCCGCCGCCGACGTCGTCCCGCTCTCGACCGCGGCGTTCGCCGCCGTGCTCCCGCGCCTGGTCGGCGCTGCGGACCGCGACACGATCATGGAGGTGCTGCTCGACTTCCTCGGCGAAGGGTTCGAGCGCGTCATCTTGTTCATCCACCTGCGCGACGAGCTCAAGGGACGAGACGCGCGCGGCACCGACATGGTGCGCGAGGCGGTGACGCAGGTCCGCATCCCGACCAAGGGCCCCTCGGTGTTCTCCGACGTGATCCAGTCGGCGCAGGTCTCGTTCGGGCCGTGGCCCACCGAGCGCGCGATCGACCGGGCCTTCGACCGAGCGATGGGCGGCATTCGAGGCAACGTCCTCGTGCTGCCGGTCCGCGTGCGCGACAAGGTCCCCGTGCTCGTCTTCGCCTCCGGGGCGCAAAACCCCGTGGACCCGCGCAGCCTCGACCAGCTCGTCTCCTCGGTGCAGAGCGCGCTGGAGCGGCTCATCTTCCGCAAGAAGTCGCGCTCGGGCCACTGAGGGCCCCGCGGTTCAGGACGGCGGCTTGCCCAAGCGGGCGCAGTGCCCCAGGTGGGCCTTGAGGTACTTGCTCGGCAGCTCGCGCGCGAGCTGAGCACCGAGACGGCCGGAGATGCCCACGAGCTTGTCGAGGTCGACCCCCGTCTTCACGCCCATGCCCTGCAGCATGTACACGACGTCCTCCGTGGCGACGTTGCCCGACGCGCCCGGCGCGTAGGGGCAGCCTCCGAGGCCTCCGACGGCGCAGTCGATGGTGCGGATGCCGTGCTGCAGCGCGACGACGATGTTGGCCAGCGCCGTGCCCCGGGTGTCGTGAAAGTGGACCGCGAGCTGCTCGAGCCCGATGCCCGCGCGGAGCAACCCCACCATCACGTGCTCGATCTGGCGCGGCGTGCCGACGCCGATCGTGTCGCCGAGGCTGAGCTCGTAGACGCCCAGCTCGAGCAGCCCCTCGGCCACGCGCAAGACGTCGTCGAGCGACACCACGCCCTCGTAGGGGCACCCGTACACGCAGCTGACGTAGCCCCGCACTCGCATGCCGCGGGCCTTGGCCTCGCCGACGACCGCTTTGTACGTCTGCAGCGCGTCCTCGGTGCTCTTGTTGATGTTCTTGCGGTTGTGGCTCTGCGTGGCGGCCATGAAGACCGCGACCTCTTGCATGCCCGCCCGCGACGCCCCATCGAGGCCGCGCATGTTGGGCACGAGCGCGCTGTAGCAGACCCCCTCGTGCTTCTGCACACCCGCGGCGACCTCGAGGTGATCGGCCATCGCGGGGATCCAGCGCGGGTTGACGAAGCTGGTGATCTCCACCCGCTTGATGCCCGACTGCACGGCGCCTTCGATGAGCTCGAGCTTGCGCTCGGTCGGCAGGATGACCTTCTCGTTTTGCAGGCCGTCACGAGGCCCGACCTCGTAGATCGAGACCTCGTCGGGCACCCCGTCGAACAGGTGTCGGTCGGGGGTGGCGGTGGCGGGCGCGGCGGTGTCCATCAAGGCGTGTTCACTGCGTGGGGGGCTTGGGGCGAACGAGCTCGAACGACGCGTCCGCGGTGCGAGTGTACGCGATCCCGCCGAGGCGTCCGACCGACTGTAACTCCGCGGGATCCATGGGCAAGAAGTGACCTGACTCATCCCGGCGCACGAGCCCCTCCGCCACGGTGAAGGCGACGACCTCGCCGATGACGATCGTAGACGCCGGGCTGCCCGCCGCCGTCCGACCGACGGGAATCGCCTGCACCATGCGGCACTCCATCGACGCACGCGCCTCGCTCACGCGGGCGGGCCCGACGACCTGGGCCGGCGTGGACGACAGCGGCAGCGCGGAGGCCACGTGGTCCCACTCGCTGTCCCCGGGAGGGAGCTCGACCGAAGTGAGGTTCATCGCCTCGGCGACCGGCTCGCTGACGTGGGAGATCGTGAACTCGCGCGTGTCGAGGATGTTGCGCAGCGTGTCCTTGGGGGCCCCTGCCCGCGTCCAGCCGCAGCCGATCACGACCGTCGGCGGCTTCGACCCCATCGCCTGAAAATAGCTGAACGGCGCGAGGTTGGGCGATCCCTCGGCGCTGAGCGTCGACACCCAGGCGATCGGCCGGGGCGCGACGAGGTCGGTCATCAGGCGGTAGACGTCGCGGCCACCCAGGCCGCTGGGATCGATGTGTTCGTGCTGCACGAGAGGCTCGGCCGAACTATGCACCATCTTTCCCAGCGCGGATGCCCTCTGCGCCACGGGCCACGCGGTACGCTCGCCAGACCGTCATGCGCCGCGCCTCACTCCTGCTCGCCGCGACCGTGCTCGCCTGCAGCGGCACCTCGTCGCACCCCGCGCCCGACGACCAAGCCAGCGCCGTCCCGGCCCCCGCTGCCCCGGTCCCTTCCGCCCCCGCGCCGGACCCGGCGCCCGAGCCCGACCCCGCGCCCGAGCCCGAGCCCGAAGCCCCGCCGCCGCCAGAGCCGAGGGCGCCGCTGCCCGAGGACTACCTCGCCTTCACGGACGCGTGTGCACCGAGCGAGGTGGTCACCATCGCCGCGGTCGGCGACATCATGGGGCACCGCGAGATTCAGCGGCAGGCCTACGCCACCGACGAGGGCTTCGGCGCGGTCTGGGCCAACATCGCCGACCTGCTCGCGGCCGCCGACATCACCTACGGCAACCTCGAGGCCCCCACTGCGCCCGGCCTCGGACGCGACCACGAGGCCCACCCCGACCCCGGCCGCCGCTTCGACAACAAGGTCTACTCCGGCTACGCCCGCTTCAACATCCACCCGAGCATCATCGACGACCTGCAGAAGGCGGGCTTCGACGTGGTCTCGACCGCGAACAACCACAGCCTCGACCGCGACGCCGCGGGCATCGACGAGACGATCGCCCAGCTGCGCAAGCGCAGGATGAAGTTCACGGGCACCCGCCCCGCCGGCAGCGACATGCCCTTCTCCACCATCACCGAGGCCAAGGGCATGCGCATCGGCTGGGTCGCGTGCACCCTGCACACCAACTTCGGCAAGGACGACCAGGGCCAGGTCCTGCACTGCTTCGAGCCCGGCGACCCGGTGCGCAAGGTCGTGCGGCGGCTTCGCAAGCGCACGGACGTCGACGCCGTCATCGTGACGCCGCACTGGGGCAAGGAGTACACCCACGAACCGAGCCAGCGGCAACGGAAGTTCGCGCAGCGCTGGCTCGACGCGGGCGCGACGGCGATCATCGGGTCGCACCCCCACGTCATCGAGCCGTGGGAGATTCGCGAGACCGAAGACGGCCGGCAGGGGTTCGTCTTCTACTCGCTGGGCAACTTCTTCAGCCACCAGCGCACGCTCAACCGGCGCTCGACCGTGATCTTGTATCTGGGGCTCGCAAAGACCGACGCGGGCGTGCGGGTGGTCGGGGCGCGCTACGTCCCGCTGCACGTGCGCATGGTCGGCGACAAGCAGGCGTTCTTCGTCGAGGCGATCGACCGCGTCGGGGGACCCAAGGACGCGCGCGCCCTGCTGGTGGATCAGCTGGGCCCCTCGGGCCTCATGCCGCCGCAGCTGCCCATCGACGTTCGTCCGCACTGCGACCCCGCGTGGACGCCCTGAGCCCCCTGGCTGGTACGATGGGCCCACGATGGATGGTCGGTGGACGTTCGCTGGGGTGGTGCTGAGCCTTCTGCCGGGCGTGGCCATGGCCGCCGAGACGTCGATCGTCCTCGACGGCACGCTGCCCGATGACGAGAGCGCCTATGTGCTCGTCCCCTTCGAGGTCCCCGAAAGCACCCTGGAGATCGAGGTCCGCCACGCCGCGCTCGATCGGTCGAACGTGCTGGACTGGGGCCTGCTGGGCCCCGACGGTTTTCGCGGCTGGGGCGGCGGCAACGCGGAAGACGTCCTCGTCGGAGCGGACTACGCGAGCCGGAGCTACCGGCCGGGGCCGATCGAGACGGGCACGTGGCACGTGCTCATCGGCAAGGCGCGCATCGACCAGGCGCCGGCCGCGTACGCGCTCGAGGTGCTGCTCCGCGACGAGGTCACGGGCACGCCCCGGACGCGCGCGCCGTACGTCGCTCCGGTCCTGCAGGACGCGCCGGGGTGGTACGCGGGCGACGTGCACGTGCACTCGCTCGAGAGCGGCGACGCGCGGCCGGACCTCCTCGAGATCGGGGCGTTCGCGGCCGAGGTGGGCCTCGACTTCGTGGTCATCTCCGACCACAACGTGCACACGGCCCTCGACTTCTTCAACGAGGTCCATGACGCAGGCCCCGGCGTCTTGTTCGTCCCGGGCGTCGAGTTCACGACCTACGCCGGCCACGCCAACGGCCTGGGCGCGACCGAGTGGGTCGACTTCCGGGTCGGCGACACCACCGCGATCAATGACGCCGTGAGCGCGTACCACGAGCAAGGCGCCCTGTTCGTACTCAACCATCCCACCCTCGACCTGGGGCCGCTGTGCATCGGCTGCACGTGGCAGCATGCGCTCGACCCGGCGGAGATCGACGCGGTCGAGCTGACGGTCGCGGGGAGTCTCAGCGGGGGGTTCGTCGCGAGCGCCATCGAGGCTTGGGACGCGCTGTGCGATCAGGGCGTGCACGTCACACCGGTCGGAGGCAGCGACGACCACAAGGCGGGGGTCGACCTCAGCCAGTTCCAGAGCCCGATCGGCCAGGGCACGACCGTGGTCGAAGCGGACGCCCTCAGCGCCGCGGCCATCGTCGCGGGCATCCGCCGCGGCCGCACCGTCGTCATGCTCGACGGACCTGGCGACCCGATGGTCGTGTTCGACGCGCCCGGACGCGAGGGCGACACGGTGCGCGGCGAGGCGGTGGACCTCGTCGCGAGCATCACCGGGGCGCAGGGAGAGACCGCGCGCTTGGTCGTCAACGGCGAGCCGTCCAACAGCATGTCGGTCGACGGCGACCCCTTCGAGATGACCTGGACCGTCGACGCCCCCGCGCAGGGGCAGGACCGCTACCGCGTCGAGGTGCTCGTGGATGGTCAGCTGCGCACGATCACCAGCCACCTGTGGGTCGAGTTCGAGGCCGAGCCCGCAGCGGGCTCATCCTCGGGCGGCGGCGGCGGCTCCGGCGAGCCGGGTTCGACCGGGTCCGATCGGCCGACGTCGTCCGGCGGTGCGGTCGGCACGTCCTCGGGAGCCGACGCCGACCCCGGCAGCACCGGCGACGAGGGGTGCGGGTGTGCGCATCAGCGCGGAGCGGGCCCGCTGTGGTCGCTGTGCGTTCTACTCGGCATCTTGGGTCGCAGACGTCGGCGCTGACGCGCGCCGCCCCGGCGAATACGAAATCGACCCTCAGCGGGCCGAGAGCATGGGCGCGAGGAAGTGGCCCGTGTACGAGTCCTTGGCCTTGGCCACCGTCTCGGGCGTGCCTTGGGCCACCACCAAGCCCCCGCCCGAGCCTCCCTCGGGGCCGAGGTCGATGATGTAGTCGGCGCACTTGATGACGTCGAGGTTGTGCTCGATGACGACGATCGTGTTGCCGGCTTCGACGAGCCGCTGCAGCACCTTGAGCAGCTTCTGAATGTCGTCGAAGTGCAGGCCGGTGGTGGGTTCGTCGAGGATGTAGAGCGTGCGGCCGGTGTGTCGTTTGCCCAGCTCGCGGCTGAGCTTGACCCGCTGCGCCTCGCCACCGCTCATCGTTGGCGCGCTCTGGCCGATCTTCATGTAACCCAGGCCGACGTCCTGCAGCGTGCGGAGGATTCGACCGATCTTCTTGTGGTGTTCGAACAGCTCGACGCAGTCGTCGACGCTGCGCTCGAGGGTCTCGTGAATGTTGAGGCCCTTGTAGCGGACCTCGAGCGTCGCGGCGTTGTAGCGCTTGCCGTTGCAGACCTCGCACGGCACGTACACGTCGGACAGGAAGTGCATCTCGACCTTGACCATGCCGTCGCCCTGGCATGCCTCGCACCGCCCGCCCTTGACGTTGAACGAGAAGCGGCCGGCCTTGTACCCGCGCGTGCGCGCCTCTGGCAGCTGGGCGAACACGCTGCGAATCTCGTCGAACACCTTGGTGTACGTGCCCGGGTTGCTCCGCGGCGTGCGACCGATCGGGCGCTGGTCGATGGAGATGACCTTGTCGAGCTCGTCCAAGCCCTTGATCGACTTGTGCGCGCCGACCTTGACGGTGCTGGCGTGCAGAGCCCGCGACAGCGCAGGCAGCAAGATGCCGCCGACCAGCGAGCTCTTGCCCGCGCCGCTCACCCCGGTCACCGCGGTGAAGGTGCCGATGGGAAACTTCACGTCGACCTTCTGTAGGTTGTGCTCGGCGGCGCCCTTGACCTCGATGAAGGCTCGGGGCTCGCGCCGCGCCTGGGGCACCTCGATCCGCTTTCGGCCCGAGAGGTACTGCCCGGTGAGGCTCGCCTTGCTGGAGAGCATTTGCTTGGGCGTCCCGGAGAAGACAACCTTGCCGCCCAGGTGCCCAGCCCCGGGCCCGAAGTCGATGACGTGGTCGGAGGCTTCGATCGTCTCCTCGTCGTGCTCGACGACCAGCACCGTGTTGCCCAGATCCCGCAGCCGCTGCAGCGTGGCCACCAGCCGCTGGTTGTCGCGCTGGTGCAGGCCGATCGAGGGCTCGTCGAGCACATACATCACGCCCGAGAGCTCGCTGCCCAGCTGTGACGCGAGCCGAATGCGCTGCGCTTCGCCGCCGCTGAGCGTGGGCCCAGATCGGTCGAGCGTGAGGTAGTCGAGGCCGACGTTGAGCAGGAACGAGAGCCGGTTGGAAATCTCGCGCAGCACCCCCTCGGCGATCGTCTTCTTGTTGCCGGGCAGCTCCATCTCGCCGAAGTGCAGCGACGCAGCCCGCACGGTCATCGTGGTCACCTCGGCGATGCCGATGTCGTCGACGAGCACGTACTGGCTCTCCTGGCGCAGGCGCCGTCCGCCGCAGGTCTCGCAGCTGCGCTCGGCGAAGTACTTCCGGTAGTGGTCCCGCGCGTTCTCGGAGCTGGTCTGCTGGTAGCGCCGCATGAGATTGGGGATCACGCCCTCGAACCGCATGCCCCACGAGCCGTGCGACTCGCTGCCCTCCGCGCCCCACGTCACGCGAAGGCGCTTGCCCCCGAGCCCGAAGAGCACCGAGCTCTGCTTGCGCTTGCCCAGCTTCTTCCATGGCGCGTCGAGGTCGACGTCGCAGGCCTTCGAGAGCGCCTCGATGATGCGGTACGTCCACCCTTCGCCGCGATCCATCGCGCTGGCCCACGGGGCGATGGCGCCCTCGCGAATCGACAGCTCGGCGTTGGGGATGACCAGCTCCGGGTCGACCTCCATGCGCGTCCCCAGGCCGTTGCACGCCTCGCAGAACCCCAGGGGGCTGTTGAACGAGAAGCTCTGCGGCGACAGCTCGGGAAAGGAGAACCCGCAGCACGTGCGGTTCTCCGAGAACACCATGGGCGCACCCTCCCCCACCGGCTCGGCCCGCATCTCGCCCTTGCCCTCGCGCAGCGCGAGCTCGACGCTCTCGGCGAGTCGCTGGCGGTCCTGGCTGCGAATGGTGACGCGGTCGGCGACCAGCTCGATGGTGTGCTTGAACTTCTTGTCGAGCTTGGGCGGGTCATCGAGGCGATGCAGCTCGCCGTCGACGCGCACCCGCAAGAAGCCGCGCCCCTTGAGCTCTTCGAACAGGTCGCGGAACTCGCCCTTGCGGTGGGTGACCAGCGGGGCGAGCAGCGTGAGCTTGGTGCCCTCGGGCAGGGCTCGCAGCTCTCGCACGATTTCCTCGGAGCTCTGCCCGGCCACGGCCTTGCCGCAGCGGTGGCAGTGCTGCACGCCCACGCGGGCGTAGAGCACCCGCAGGTAGTCGTAGATCTCGGTGATGGTGCCGACGGTGGAGCGCGGGTTGTTGGACGCGCTCTTCTGCTCGATCGCGATGGTCGGCGAGAGGCCGCGCAGGTGCTCGACCTCGGGGCGGTCGAGCTGCCCGAGGAACTGGCGGGCGTACGCGCTGAGGCTTTCGACGTAGCGGCGCTGCCCCTCGGCGTAGAGGGTGTCGAACGCCAGCGAGCTCTTGCCCGAACCGCTCACCCCGGTGAACGTGACGAGCTGTCGCTTGGGAATCTCGAGGTAGTCGACGTCGAGGTTGTGCTGCCGCGCCTGCTCCACGACGATGTAGTCGGGCTCGGCGGCCGCCTTGGGCTTGCCTCGACCGCGTGCCGTCTTCTTCGTGGCCTTCTTCTTGGACGCGCTGGCCTTCTTGGCCCCGCGGGTCGTCTTGGAGCCCGTCTTCGCGCGCCCACGGGGCGCCGAGGTGCGGGTGGTCTTCTTCGCCGTAGTCTTCCGCCGAGTCGCCATGCGATGTGCGGGCCTCCCTTAGCACGAAGCGGCCAAGCTGCACAAACGCACAGCTGCCGTCTGCTGCTCGATGCGCGACGGTGGGGCCATGCAAGACCGCGAGGTGTTGATCACGGGGGCCGGCGGCGGCCTCGGCGTCGAAGTCACGGCCGCAGCCCTCGAGGCCGGCGCACGGGTCACCGCGATCACGCGTGGCGCAGACGAGGACGCCCTGTCTTCACGGCTCGGCGGTGAGGCGATGGACCGGCTGACGATGGTGCCCGGTGACGTCACCGCCCTGCCGCGCGTGGAGGCGATCGTCGCCGACATGCCCCGGGTCGACGTGCTGCTCCACCTCGTCGGAGGGTTCGGCATGGGGCCCACGCACACGTTCGAGCCCGAGGCCTACGCGCGCCTGGTCAGCCTCAACCTCACCTCGACGTTCAACGTGGTCCGAGCGGTGCTGCCGAGGATGCGGGAGGCGGGCTATGGCCGCATCGTCACCGTCGCCTCGCGCAACGCGCTCGAGCCCGGCCCACAGACCGCGGTGTACGGCGCGACCAAGGCGGCCGTGCTCTCGCTGACCCGGTCGGTCGCCGAGGAGACGCGCTCGATGGACATCACGGCGAACTCCGTGCTCCCGAGCGTCATCGACACGCCCGCGAACCGAGCCGCCATGGGCGACGAGGAGGCCCATCGGTGGGTCTCCCCGGCCTCCCTCGCGCGGACGATCGTCGACCTCGGCCGGGAGGCCGCCCGGGACCTCCGGGGCAGCGCGGTGCAGGTGTACGGGAGGGTGTAACCCCGCGTTCGAGGGTGAGGCCTTCGAGCCCCACTTTTCAATGGCGGAAATAAGAATTCCAGATTACGCTTCTCGTCCGGCTCAATATCGAGCGGGGGGTGGACGCGATGACGGAGACGATGATGGGACACGCGGGGGATTCGCAGGTCGTGGTGCTGGCAGGATCGGCGCTTCGAGCAGCTCCGTTGGAGACGATGGCCGAAGCCCTTCGGCGGTGCGGGGCGCGGGTCGAGGTCGTCGCCGGGGTCGACCGCCGCCGCGTCGAGCTGCTGAAGCTCTCGTTCCGCCACCGCGCTCACGCCTGCTACGTGCTGCTCGGCGGGCCCGCGCTGCGCGAAGACGTCCAGCGCTCCATCGCCACCGAGCTCGAGGCCAACGGTGTGCCCGCCAACAGGATCTCTCGAGGTCCGTGCGCCTGGGACGACGAGGCCGGGCTCGTCGACCTCGTCGTCGACCGCCTCGCCATGTTGGGCATCAGCCTGACGTCGAGCCCCGCGGTGAAGCCCGCCGCGACGGTTCCTCCCCCACGCCCTGCGCCGTCGCCCGCCCCTGCCTCGGCGGGCCCGACTCCGCCGACACCCAACATCCCGCCCACCCGACAGCCGATCCCGTCGGTCAACGTGCCCGCCCTCTCCGCGTCGTCGAACACGAGCATGGGCCGACTCTCTGCCGTGCCGCGTGCAGCGTGGGCCATCGGTGGCGGGGTGGCCCTCGTCGCGGTGCTCGGTCTGGCGGTCTCCTCGGGAGGCGCCGAGGCGACCGAAGACCCCAGCAGCGACAACGAGGCCGCGATGGCGAGCGTGATGGCGGCGGCCGAGACCCCTCCTGAGATCGAGCCAGCCCCGGTCGCCGAACCGATGCCGCAGGCCGAGGCCGACATCGAGCTCGACGTCGATCCCGAACCCGCCGAGGCGGTCGAGACACCCGAGCTGCCTGCGGACCCCGTCGTCCGCACCGGCGACGACGCAGACCTGGTCTACGCGGCGCTGCGCAAGCAGTCGATCCGCGCCCTCGACATCCTGCTGGTCTCCCCTCCGGCCACCAAGAAGAGGGGTCGCCGCGCCCGAGTCGTGCGCACCAACTTCGAGTCCGCGCGCGCGTACTGCCAAGGGCTCGACATCGAAGGCGTGGTCGGTTGGCGGCTGCCCGACATCGGGGAGGCGAAGTGGATCTCCCGCAGCAACATGATTCAAACGGGCGTCTACTGGACCGCCACCAAGGCCGACGCGTTTGGCGACGAGAGGGTCACCTGGAACCCGCGGGCCAAGAAGATGCGCGCCACCGGCCAGCGCTGGCGCGGCGGCAAGGTCGTCTGCGTTCGCTTCGCCAACCCGGACGACTCCGGCCCGGGCTGAGGGCCGCAGCCCGGCGCGACGCATGAGCGCCGCACCGGCTCGTGGCAACCGCGACCGCGACCTCCGGTTTCACCAAGGGTCGCGACGTCGCACCCCGCTGCGACTCAGGCGTCCTCGGACACCCCTTCGACCAGTTCAAGGAGGTGTTCCCCGAACTCCCACAGCAACGCAGACCGTTCCTCTTGCGTTGCATCGAGGCCCCGCTCTTCCACATTGCGAAGTGCCCCCTTGGCCGCAACCGAAAACTGATCCGGATCGATCGCCATCGAGGCGAACTCTTTGGTCATGGCCCGTGCTGCGTGTGCGAAGCACTGGGCGGGTTCCTCATCCGTGGCCATGATCGGAAGGTCGTCGGTCACCCGCGTGACGGTCGGAGGAACGCCGTGCTCGAAGTCGAGGATGTGCTGCTCGACGAGGAGGTCGGCCTCCTCGGGCGTCGGAGCGCGTTCCGTGTGCGGGCTGTCGGCAGTTGCCGAACGGGACGTGGCGAGAGCACCGGCCGTGCCGAGGAGCGCTAGGCCTGCGCCGCGGATGAACTTACGGGTCAACATCGTCATGCGTCGTTCTCAATCGTGGGTGTTGCGTGGTTGGTGGTCAGAATCCCCTCGCGCACCAGAGCGCGAGAGAGCAGGCCAATCGTGGCGTCGTCGTCGTCGGGGTGCTTGGGAGCACCGCTGAGCAACCTCTGAGCGAGGTCCGCGGCGTCACCGTCGATAGCGATGCGCCGCCCGCCGGCGCGTAGAGTTGCCGCAGGCTCGTCGGGTGCCTGGCTCAGCGAAAACAGGAGGCCCGGACGAAGTTTGGCGCCTTCGAACGCCGTATCGGAACGGTCGCTCATCGCACCGAGGGCATCTCGGAGTGCGCTCTGCGTCGCAGGCCGGTGGGCACCGATGAGGTCGTCGCGGACGAGGTCTGCCGCCGCGCCAGGGTCTAGCGCGGTAAGGAGTTCCCGAATACGGAGCGCAACGGTCTCTCGCGAGGCGGACCGGTCGTTCCAACATGCTCGATGGCACGGGAGTTCCTCGCGGAGCCACGCGTGCTCCGCCGTCGCCTGCTCGAGAAGATCGACGAAAAGGTCCCGCCACGTGTAGGGCAGCCACCCAAAGGTGATGTGAAGCGAGCTCTCATCGGTGGCTTCGCACTCGTGGATGGTACCGCGCGGGACATACAGCCAGTCGCCCGCCCGTAGGGTCAGCTCGGTGGCGGGCGGTTGCGTGTCCTCTTGCTCCGGACGTTGATAGTGCTCGCCCGGACCCGGCTTCGCCGGACCCCCCTCATACATCCTCCACGTCTTCGAGCCCTCGACCTGTACGATCAGGACATCGTGGCGGTCCCAGTGGCGCGGGAACCCCTGGGCCGCCGGAGGCGTCAGATAGATGTTCGCCTGGGTCTTCGCGCCCAGGGACAGCGACATCGCGGCGCACAACTCCTGCAGCGTCGGAACCGACACGTGCAGCGCGGAGTAGATGAGCGTCGCTCCTTCGGTGAACAAGCGCGCGGCTTTGAGCGGATCCACCCGCTGGTCACTCCACGTGTACTCTTCGGGTCTTATCTCTCGAGCGTGGTTGACCAGACGAATGTCCGGAAAACGGGCGGCACTGGTGCCGAGGATCGTGTCCAACGTACCGAGGTCGAGCAGCGTGCTCATGTTGAAATCGGCCGCGATGCGATCGTGGCAAGGCCTCTGCCGAAATGCCTCGTCAAAGAACCGTTCCAGGCGCGTGGCACCGAGGAGCCGCTCGAGGGTGAGGCCTGAGTTGGTGTTTGCGGAGAGCATCGCTTCGTCAGTCCCCGGTGTCACTGTCGCAGCGGGCCCTGGAGGGGTCGCCGTAGCGGATGGGATCGTTTGGGTCGCTGTCGGCCCGCGAAATGTCGCTGTCGCTCGCGCTCCTGCAGGTGTCGCCCGTGTCGGAGTCGACGCAACCGGGCAACGTCAACGCAGCGCTCGCGGCTGCGGCCGTCCCGAAGAATGAGCGACGTGTTACGTCACGCCCCTTGCAGACGGTCAGGAGGCGTTCGAGAGTTGATTGGCGTGAGGTCTTCGTCATCGGCGGTGCACTCCGTCGGCATCCACGTCAGTGGGCGCCGCCGGTCGATCCGTCACCGACTCGTCGAAAAAAGTCATCCGCCAGCCAGGGCGCCCGACATCGGGGAGGCGAAGTGGATCTCCCGCAGCAACATGATTCGGACGGGCGTCTACTGGACCGCCACCAAGGCCGACGCGTTCGGCGACGAGCGAGTCACCTGGAACCCGCGGGCCTGGAAGATGCGCGCCACCGGCCAGCGCTGGCGCGGCGGCAAGGTCGTCTGCGTTCGCTTCGCCAACCCGGACGACTCCGGCCCGGGCTGAGGGCTGCAGCTCAGCACGCGGGGCAGTTGCAGCTGAGCTCGGAGCCGGACTTGGGCTCGATGCCGTCTTCACACACGTCCAACGGCGCCTCGCAGGCCTCCCCGAGGCAGTCGCACGAGGGCACGCCCTCGCACGCGGGCGGCATGGGCACGCACTGCAGCCGGGGACCGAGCTGCGTCACGTCCTCGACGCACGCCTCGTCCGGGCCGCACGCCTCGCACGAGGGCACCACGTCGCAGTACTCGACGGGGATGCACGCGCCCCAGCAGCCGTCGACGACGCGCGGAGCCTGACCGTCGGGGCACGTCGGCGGGTCTTGGTCGCACTCGACGAGCAGCGGGTCGCAGCTGACCTCTTCGACCTCGCAGGTGCCGAAGTTGCATTGCACCGCGGGCTTGCCCAGGCCGACCGAGGTGCACGTGGGGATCAGGCAGGCCTCGATGTCGCACTCGGGCGGGTCCTCGCCGAGCGGGACGGCTTCGCACGAGCAGCAGTCGTTGACGAGCGTGCAGTCCTCGTCGACCACGCACTCGGGGTCGTCGATGCCGCCGGTCGTCGTCCCCGTGCCGCTCGAGTCTCCCGAGTCGGTGTCGCTCTCGCTGCCGGTGCCGGTGGAGCCGTCGGAGCCCGTCGACCCCGGGTCGGTCGAGGAGCCTCCTTCGGTGTCGGTCGTACCGGTGGGATCGGTCGGGTCGCTGGTGTCCGCGGTGTCGCTGAGCGTGCCTGGATCGGCGGTGGTCACCGCCGAAGAGGTCCCTCCGTTGGCGGTGTCGCTCTCACCCGCGGTCGCGCTGGGGCCACTGGTGACCCCCTCGGTGCCGGCATCGAGCGGCACCCCGTCGTCGGAGCAGGCACTCAACGCGAGCGCGCACGTCGCCCAGACTTTCAGATCAAACCAATGCATGACCTCAGCGTATCGGCGATGAGGCCCCAGGCCAAGAACCTCAACCGCCGCGCGTCGCGCGGTCGTCGTCGCGCACCTTCGATGCGCGCGCGTCGATGTGCGCCTGCAGGGCCTCACGAAGCGGCGGCCTCGTTGCGGCCAGCATGCGCACCGCGAGGTACCCGGCATTGGTCGCGTTGCCGATCGCCACCGTCGCCACCGGGACGCCGCGGGGCATTTGCACGATGGAGAGCAGCGCGTCCATGCCCGCGAGCGCGCCGTTGAGCACCGGCACCCCGATCACGGGCAGCGTGGTCAAGCTGGCGAGCATGCCCGGCAGGTGGGCCGCTCCCCCCGCGCCGGCGATGATCACCTCGAAGCCGCGCTCGACCGCCTGCTGACCGAACTCGACCATCGCGGTGGGGGTGCGGTGCGCGGACAGGATGCGCGTCTCGTGAGCGATGTCGAAGGTGCCGAGCACCTCGGCCGCAGCCTTCATGGTGGGCAGATCGGACGTGCTGCCCATGCAGATCGCGACGAGCGGTGCCGTGGAGGAGGTCTCGGTCATGGTTGGATCTCACTGGCGGCCTTGGCGGCCCTGGCGCGAGCGGTGGCGACATCGGGTCCCACCGCGGTGACGTGCCCCATCTTGCGACCGGGTCGCACGTCGTACTTGCCGTACAGATGAACCGACGCCCCGTCGACCGCGAGCGCGCGACCGAGGCCTTCGTTGCGAGACGGGCCGCTGCGGCTGCCGATGATGTTGACCATCGCCGCCGCAGGGCCGAGCAGCGACGTGTCCCCCAAGGGCATATCCAGCACCGCCCGCAGGTGGTTCTCGAACTGGGAGGTCACGCACGCGTCGAGGGTATAGTGCCCGGTGTTGTGGGGCCGAGGCGCGATCTCGTTGAGCAACACCTGCCCGTCGGCGAGCAAGAACATCTCCACCCCCACCACGCCCACGCAGTCGTAGACCTCCGCGGCCCGCAGCGCCAGCGCCGTCGCCCGCTGCGCGACCTCCGGGGGTACCGCCGCGGGAATCTCGACGGCGTCGCACTTGTGGTCCTTTTGGTACGTGGCGACGACGGGGTACGCCCTCGCCTCGCCGCCCGGCCGGCGCGCGACCATGGTCGCCAGCTCTCGCTCGAACGGCACCCAGCCCTCGGCGAGTACGCCCTGCCCGCCGAGCGCCGCGAAGGCGTCCTCGAGCTCTCCGGCCGAGGCGACGCTTCGGTTGCCGTAGCCGTCGTAGCTGTTGCGCGGGCGCTTGAGCATCATCGGGTACCCCAGCGCTTCGCCGGCTTCGCGCAGCGACTCGAGGCTCGAACACGCCCGGGTCGGACCCACGGGCAGCCCTGCCTCGGCCGCGCGCTCGCGCTGCACGATCTTGTCGCTGACCCAGGCCATCGTCTGGGCGCCGGGCCGCAGCGTCGCCGTGGAGGGCATCACCGCGCGCGCGGTGGTCAGGTCGACCGCTTCGTAGTCGAGCGTCACAACGTCCGCCGGGGCGAGAAACCCTCGGAGCGCGTCCGCGTCGTCCCACGCCCCGGTGACCACGTCAGCACAGAACGCGCACGGACCCGTGTCCGTGGCCTGGTAGACCCGCGTACGCACCCCGATCCGGGTCGCGGCCGCGCACATCATCCGCGCGAGCTGCCCTCCGCCCAGGATCGCCACCGTGGGTTGGCCCTGCATGGGCGGAGTCTGACGGTCTCGCCCGTGGGGATCAACGTCGGGACCGCGCCTGTATGCGGATTCGCGCCTCCCTGGTACCCTGCCGCCGAACGCCCGGGTGGTGTAACTGGTAGGCACGGGGGACTTAAAATCCCCTTCCGTACGGAGTGCGGGTTCGATTCCCGCCCCGGGCACACCGCGCTCAATGCGCTGATGTCTTTTTCGCGACGGTTTCGGGGCCCGGAGTCACTGCCATGACATGGCACCTCGACGCCCCGCGTGCTGCGTGCTGCGCCGCGATCAAGGTGTGGCCTGCACCCCCTATCGCGGCAGTTCCGCGCTCAGGCCGCGCGACCACCCATGGACCACTGGTAGATTCTGACGTGCTCTCTGGATCAGGCGGATCGAGACAAGCTCTGGAGCGAGACCTCTATCGGAAGTGTCTCGACCTCGTTCGGGTGGACGACCCTCGCCCCTTGTTGGACGAGGCGGTGCGCCTCCTGCGAGAGATTGCGGGTGCGCGGGCCGGCTACATCGAGCTTCGCGACGCCCGGGCGAGTGAAGCGCGGTACTGGACCGCGGCGGCGGGCGTGGAGGATGGGGAGCGCGCGCGCATCGAAGACCGCATCTCCAAAGGCGTGGTTGCAGAGGCGATCGAGACCGGGGAGACGGTGCACGTCGCCTCCGCAATGCTCGACGACCGGTTCTCGGTCCGAGAGAGCGTGCAGCTCGAGCGCATCGAAGCGGTGCTGTGCGTACCGCTGTCGGGCAGCGAGGCCACCGGTGTCGTGTATCTGCAAAACCACATGGGCGGAGGCCAGTTTTCGGTCGACGACGTGGCGTGCGTGCGGGCGGTGGCAGAGTACCTGGGCACGCTCAGCGCCCGGCTGCTCGAGCTACAGCGCCGCCGCCTCGAGGAGGACCGCACGGTCGCGCTTCGCAAGCGGCTCCGCCTCGGCGCGCTGGTCGGCCGCTCCGCCGCGATCGCAGCCGTGCTCGAGCGGATGGCGCTGCTGGCCAGCATGGACAACTGCGTGCTCATCACGGGGCCCTCGGGCGCGGGCAAGACCTTCTTCGCCCGGCTACTGCACGACAACTCGCCGCGGCGCGACGCGCCGTTCGTCAGGCTCGACTGCTCCGCCCTGACCCACGACGCACTGCAGCGAGAGCTCTTCGGTGGCGAGTCCGAAGGTCGGGTCGCCGCGGCCGACGGCGGCACGCTCTTCATCGACGAGATCAGCGAGCTGCCGACGCCGCTGCAAGCGAAGGTGCTTCGCCTCGTGCAGACCGGCGAGTACACGCCGGCGGGTGCGGACCAGCCTCGCACCGTCGACGTCCGCATCCTCAGCGCGACCCACCGAAACCTCGCCCCCGGGCGCGACACCACCGCGTTTCGCAAGGACCTCTACTACCAGCTACGGGCCGCCCAGCTCCGCGTGCCTGCCCTCATCGAGCGACGCGAGGACATTCCCCCGCTCGTTCGCCACTTCTGCGCCGCGAGCAGCGAACGACACGGCTTCGATCCGATCCCGCCCTCGCCGTCCACGCTGGTGGCGGCCGAGTTCTTCGACTGGCCCGGCAACGTGCGAGAGCTTGCGAGCGCCTGCGAAGAGGCCGTGGTGAACGCTCGGCTCGACCGCGTGCCCGAGATCGAGCCGCGCCACCTCTTCCCCTCGACCGGCGCGACGGAGGCCGCGACGTTTCAGGATGCGCGGCGCCGGTGGGAGTCGAGCTTTCTCGAGCAGACCTTGACCAAGTACGACTGGAACGTGGCTCGGACCGCGCGGGCGCTGCAGATGAGCCGCTCACACCTCAACGTGCTGATCCGACGCTGCGAGCTTCGCCGGCGCGACGACGACCTGTGAGCGAGCCGATCGCTCACGCAAAGACCGGCGTGCGGGTGGGCTCTTGCTGCCCGGTGCTCATCGCCACGTGAAGCTTGCGAGAGCCCTCGTAGGGCAGCCGGCCGTGCATGAACCGCATGTTGTCGAACACCAGGACGTCGGCGGGCTCCCAGGCGACAGGCAGCGTGTGCTGCTCGAGCACCGCGTGAATCTTCGCGATCGTCTCGTCGGGGATCGGGGTGCCGTCCCCAAACGTCGCGTCGCGCGGCAGCTGGTCGGCGCCGAACATCTGGGCCAGCATCGTGCGGTGCTGCGCCGGCACGTTGCTCTGGTGAAAGACGTGCGCCTGGTTGAACCACAGCCAGCGGCCGTCCTCGGCCTTCACCGCGCCCTGGGCGTCGTGGGCGGTCTGTAGCGCGCCGTCGGGGAGCCACTGCGCGTGCATGCCGTTGCGCGCGGCCACGGTCTCGACCTCTTTGGGGTCCTCGGTGCGAAACGCCTTCTGCCACGGGATGTCGATGCCCGCTCGGTAGGTGCGCCGGTACGTGACGCCCTTGTCGGCGAACGTCTCGAGGATGGGCCCGAGCGTTCGGCTCACGTCATCGAGGTTGGCCAGGCTCGTCTCTCCACCCTGCTCGGCGACGTCGATCGAGTGAAACGACAAGAAGCGCGGCCAGCCCTTCATGTAGGCCATCTCGCTGTGTAGCGCGATCGTGCGGTCCTTCGGATATTCGGTCGCCGTGAACGTCTTGCCCGTGACGCCCGATCGCGGCGTGGACCAAAAAGCGTCATCGAGCAGCTCACCGCCCAGCGCGCGCAGGGTGTCCGCCGCCGTGCTCGGGCTGCCCGCCGCGTAGCCTCGAAGCAGCACCGCACCCCGCTCCCGCAGCGCCGCTTCGATGCGCGCTCTCTCGCTGCTCACCGCGGAGAGGACGTCATGGGAAGCTTGGCCACGGATGACCTCCACGTGTTCGAGGTAGTTGGACATCGAAGGCACTGTACCGAGGCCGACGGGGCCGGCCAATGCACGGCGATGTCCCCGAGCGCACTACTCGGCGACGGTCGCCAGGAACATGTCCGCGATCGCGCCGTGCCCGGTGGGCGTGGGGTGAATGCAGGTCAGGTCGAACCAGTTCTCGCCCCCGGGCCCGCGATAACCCGGGGCGGTGGGGTCGTCGTAGAGGAACCCGCGCCCCAAGAACTCCTCGAACATGAAGATCAGGTCGGAGTTGGTCTCCTGCGCGATGCGGGCGTACTGGTCTTCCATCCACCCGATCACCAACAGCGCGTCGCCGAGCGAGTCGAGCGGCTCGAAGCCTGCCAACCCGCTGAGGTTGCACGACTCGACCAGCCCAGTGCCGTCGGTGAACTCGAAGATGTTGGCGAACACCACGAAGTGTCCGTTGGGGAAGTTCTGGGGGTCCTTCATCCACACCGCGGAGTTGCGCATGTGGTCGACGGCCGACGCCGCCAAGTCCCACGACACCGACGGCGGCGCCCCTTCGCCGCTCTCCTGCGCGATGCGGGCGAGGTCGTTGCCGCCCATGGTCACGATGGTCAACGTTCGAAGGTCGCGGGTCTCTTCGGGGTAGCAGTTCTCGATCTGGTTGCCGCCCTCGAGCAGGTCGTCGGTGCGTGCGCCCCACTCGGCACAGGATGCGAAGTCGCCCGACTCCATCACGACGCTCGTCCCGTTGAACACGTCGGGCGCCTGCCACAGCCCCTTGTTGCTGCCGAAGCTCAGCACGAAGCGGTCCGCGAGCGCGTCGGCCAAGATGTTGCGGTAGTAGTCGCCGACCAAGGTGGGCGGCGTGCCGACCGTGACCGAGTCGCCGAGGAACACCACGCGCTCGACGTCGTCGATGTCTTGAAAGTTCGTGCCGAGGCAGTGGCTGCCGATCGGAAGGTCGAGGCCGTCGTAGTTGATGCCGGGGAACCCGTTGACGAACACGTCCTCGTAGCAGGACATGAACGCGCCCTCCTCTTCGCCACCGCTGCTGCTGCTCTCGCCCGCGCCGCTCGACGACGCCGGGGGCATGCCGCCGCTGGAGGAGTCGGCGGCGACCATGGTGGTCCCGCTGTCACTGTCGCTCGCAGAGGTGGTGCTCGCCTCGCCCGTCGGCGGGCTCCCGGTGGTCGTCGACGGCACGCCGCTGCTGCCCTCGGTGCCCGAGCCCGAACCCGCCGCGCCATCGCCTCCGCACCCCACGAGCGCAACCACTAGACCAACCCCGACGAGACCCCCAATCCGCATGGACCCGAGCATAGGCAAATCCTGGCGACCGAGCAAAACGCGCAGACGTTCGGCCTCATGGCCGGAGGTGGTAGCAACGCAAAACGCCGGTCGTGCGCTGCGGCAGACCGGCGTTTGCGTGGGCGAATGGCTCGCGTATCAGAGGCCCTTGAGCGTCTCGGGCATCTTGTAGTCCTTGTCGCGCATGATGCCGACCACTTCCGCCCCGGCACGCTTGGCAAGGTCCATGAGCTCGACGGCCCGACCGTACTCGGCCTTGTCGTCGAAGTTCACGAACACGACCTTCTTCTCGCGGAACTCGAGCTGCCGCGTGATCTCCTCGGCGAGCTGCGCTTCCTTGGTCGGGTTGCGGTTGAGCGAGATGGCGCCCTCTTCCGAGAGGCCGATGACGAGCGGAGACTCGTCGCTCGGGTTGGGCGGCTTCTTCGTCTTGCTCTCCGGCGGGATACGCACCGAGAGCTCAGGGACCTTCCGCGGCACCATCACCATGAAGATGATGAGAAGCACGAGGCAGACGTCGACCAACGGCGTCACGTTGATCTCGCTGTTCGCGCCTCCTTTGCCTCCTCCAGCTGACATTCCCATGGTTGCTGACCTCCTTCGTGAATCGTTCTAGTGAAGTGGAGCCCGCGTCACTCGGACGAGGGCAGGTCCACCACCAGCGCGATCTCGGGCTGGACGGTAGAGTCGTTGCTGTTGATCCACTCCATCACGGTGCGGACCCGGCCGTAGTCGGTCGTGCGATCGCCCTTGATGAAGAGGAGCGGACCGGTGCTGCCGTTGGCCGCCGCTTTGCCAGCGGCGGTCTTGAGCTGCTCCTCGAGCGCGGCGAGAAACCCGGTGCGCTCGACGTAGGACTCGGTCTCGATCCAGGCGCCTTGGTCATCGACCGAGACGAAGACCTGATCGCCTTCCTTGTGCTCGGTCGCCGTGACGACGACGGGCAGCGGGACGTCGCGGCCGCGGCCCAGCATCGGCGTCACCACCATGAAGATGATGAGCAGCACCAGGCAAACATCCACCAACGGGGTCACGTTGATGTCGCTGTTCGGGGCCGAGTGGTTGACCCCGTGGTCGGATTTGTACGGAACCCGACGCGAGCGCTTGCCGAGGCCTCCGCTCATCCGTAGCGGCCTTCCTTGAGGACGAAGTCGATGAGCTCGGAGGCGACGTCATTCATGTCGATCTGGTAGGCCTCGACGCGTCCGTTGAACACGTTGAAGAGCATGACCGCCGGGATGGCGACCAGGAGACCGACCGCCGTGGCGACGAGCGCCTCGGAGATACCGCCCGAGACCGCTCCCAGACCGCCGCCGCCGTCGCCGGACAGGCCCTGGAACGAGTTGATGATACCGACGACCGTACCGAGCAGGCCGACGAACGGCGCCGTGGAGCCGACCGTCGCGAGCCAGGTGAGGCCACGCTTGAGGTTGGCGGTCTCGCGCTCCTTGGAGCGCTCCATCTGCCGATTGACGGCGTCGACGAGGTCGAAGTCCCCGACGTCGTCGGGCCCCTCCTCGCGCAGCGCTTCGAGCCCCTCGAGGTACTCACGCAGGCCAGCGCCGACCACCTTGGCGACCGGGCTCGCGGGGTGCTGCTGCGCCGCGGCGACGGCTTCTTGCATCTTGCGCTCCTGCAGGTAGGTGCGGAGCATCATGATGTAGTTGATCGACTGGCGCTTGGCTTTGCCGTAGGCGACCCAGCGCTCGATGATGATCGCGAGCGCGACCAGGAACATCACGAGCAGTCCAATGAGGACGAGCTTCGCGAAGATTCCCATCTCCGCCCACATGCCCTCGAGCGAGAAGTCGGGGGCCGATTCGGCGATCAAAACGGTCAGGTGTTCCATGATTCTTTTTCGTTGTCCTGTGGCCTGAGAGAACGGGACTCATGAGGCCGCTGCGGCCACGAGAGTCGAAAGTGGGTGCCGGAGACGAGGCTCCGGGAAACTCGAAGTGTTGGAAGCGTCAGTCGAACCGGATGTTGAACTCGGCGACCGAGCAGGTCTTTTGCGGTTTCCCGCCGACGACGAAGGGCTTGAAGCGCCACTTCTTCACCGTGTCGCGGACGATCTGGTCGACCTTGGGAGCCGCCCCGCCGCGGAATTTCTGCTTCGACTTCACGTCGACGACCTTGCCCGCCGTGCTGACGCAGAACGAGACCTTCGCCGTGCCCGGACGGTTGTCGCCGAGCGATGCGCCGGCGAGCTTTCGTGCGTCGGGGTTGGGCGAGTAGATGGCGTTGGCCTTGACCGCCGCGATGGGCTTCTTGGCGACCGCTTCCTTCTTTTGCGTGTCGCGCTTGACGGCAACACCACCGGGGACGCCACCGAGCTGTCCGCCGACGACTCCACCGACGACACCGCCGGGCACGCCGCCGGGGACACCACCGGGCACACCGCCGGGAATGGACGGGCCCTTCTTGCCGCTGCTCGTCTTGGCCTTGTTCGGATCGGGGACCTTGTCGGGGGTCTCCTTCGGCTGGACGATGTCCTCCTCGATCGGGATTTCCTCCTCGGGGATTTCCTCTTCGGGCTCGGGCTCGGGCTCATCGCTGCCCGCGGGCGGCGGCGGAGGCGGAGGCGGAGGCGGAGGCGCGTCTTCGGTCATCATCTGCACGACGACCGTGGTTTGCGTCGGCGGATCGACGCGCTTGATGCTCATCTTGCCCGCCACCCACATGAACGTAATGAGGCAGAAGGTGGTGATCGCCGAGGCGATCGCGGCCACGATCATCGCGCGCACCCACTTGGGGTTGCCGCGCTGCACGTCCATGTAGTTGCCGAACATCGGGCGGCCGGAACCGGCGCCCATGTCATGCGTCGCTGCAACCGTCGTCATCTACTTCTTCCTCCGCCGGCGCTTCTTCTTGGGGGGCTCTTCGGCTTCCGCGTCGGCGGCCGCCATCTCGGCGATGATTTCCTTCTTGGCGGCCGCGTCCTCGGCCTGCTCGGACGCGCTCAGCGGCGCCTTGGGACAGCAGGTCTGCCCTTCTTCGAGCGTGGTGAGATCGTCGGGGCACTCCGCGGTGCCCTCGAGGTCACACTTGGCCTTCTGGTTCTTCCACGCCAGCATGCTGTCCTCGCGAGCGAGGATCGCCTCGAGCTTCTCCTCGGGCAGCTCCGGCTCTTCGATGACCGTGCGGGCAAACATCCGCTGCGTGTAGGCCATCGAGCGCCAGGTATAGGCGTCGAGGAACTGTGGGTCCAAGGCGGTGGCCTTGTCGAGCAGCTCGATGACCTTGTCGGCCTGCGTGATCCGGTCGTTCGAGGGCAACTCTTCGTTGTAGGGCAGCCCCTTCTCGGGATCGGGCCACAACGGGTCGAACGCCTCGATGGCCAGCGCGTGCCAGGCTTTGACGCTGTCGGGGAAGTCCTCGGCGCGCTTCTTCATCCACTCGACGCGTTTGTCGGACTGACCGCACTTCTCGTACTGACGCCCGATGACGTTGTACCAGCTCTCCTCGCGCGGCTCGGCCTTGTGCTTGTCCATCCAGTACTGAAGGAGGTCGTCACACCGCTCGTCGGCATCGAGCAGCGTGAGGCGATAGTCGCGGACGATCTCCTCGTTGGAGCGCTTGTCCTCCTCGGCGTCGGCGGCTTCGCCCTCCTCCCCCTCTTCGGGCTCGACGTCGCCGCCCTCTTCTTCCTCGTCGGCCCGATCGAGCCAGGTCTGGAAGTCCTTGAGGGCCATGTTGGTGAAGGCTTTGCGCTTCTCGAGCTTCTCGGGGTCGCTCGTCCCGCGCAGCTTGAGGACCATGGCCATGGCCGCGCATCCGCGGTTCCAGAAGACCTTGACCCCGTCCTCCTCGATTTCGATGGATTTGGTGTAGGCCTCGATGGCCTCGGCGTACTGTCCGTCGTTGTAGGCGGCGTTGCCCTCGCGAATCAGATCGCGTGACTCGATCTGCTTGCACGAGGTGGCACCCGCGGCCGCGAACAGGGCCATGCCCAACATCCACGCGCGGCCATCGAGCCAACCACTGCGGTGAAAAACCCGGCGCATGTAAGCCGGCACTCTACAGCAAGGCACCCCGGGGAAATCAACAGGAGTCTTCGGAATTTGAGGCATGGGGAGCGCTTACGAACTGTGTGCAGCCTCTCGGCGCATCGTGCGAAAAGGCCCTGGGAGCCGCCCGAGGGAAACAGGCGCCGATGCGGCGGCGCCGCGGTACCGGATCGTCCGGTCGCATCGATGGCGCCCCAACGCAGCAGCGTCGGGGCGCTTACAGGCGCGTCGCCAGGAGGGCCCGTCCATCAGTCGAACCGGATGTCGAACGTGACGTCCGAACAGGTCGTGCGGGCCTTGCCGGCGACGCGCGCAGGCTTGAACCGCCACTTCTTCACCGCCGCCTTGCAGATCCGATCCACCTCGGGATCGCTGCCGAACCGCTTGGTGACCTTCGTGCTGGACACTCGCCCGTCGGTGCCAACGCAGAACTCGACCTTCACCCTGCCCGGCGCGTGCGAGCCCAGCCCGGTCTTCGTCTTGGCCAGGGCCGCGCTCGGCGGGTCGGGCGTGTAGATCGAGCGCGCCTTGAGGACCGACAGCGGCGCTCGCTCCGTGGTGTCGACCGTGCGGGGCTTGGTCGGCACACCGACGGAGGGCGGTTTGCCGATCGGCCCGTTGGGGACGCAGCCCACGCCCAGACAGCCCGGCTGCGCCTTCGGTCCTGGGATCCCCGCCTCGCCGGTCTCGCTGCCGGTGGGGTCGCCAACGCTTCGCCGCGCGCCCGCGTCTTCAGTCGGCGGTCCGTCCTCTTGGGTGGGCCGCTCCCCACGACGGGGCCGCGTGGTCATCTTCGCCGCGGCCACGCTCGGCTCCGACTCCGAGGAGGATTGGGCCCGCTCGGGCGGCTTGGCCTGCTCGGGCGGCATGTCGGCCATCAGCGTCAGCTCGAGCATCTCGCTCCCCTGCGGTGGACCCACGGTGCCGATCGACAGACGCCCTGCTGCCCAACTCAACGACCCCGCGGCCGAGGTCACGGCCAGCGATGCCAGCAGCGCCATCATCATCCGCGCGCGCACGCGCGGGTCGACGGCGTGCCCTTCCATGTACATCTCGAACATTGCACCTCCATGGACCGCGGCTTCGAACGCGGCCTGTTTCATGGAGACGAACGGGGCCGGTGCGCCGGTCTTTCAGTCCACGTGCAAGGCAATGTCCGAGAGGCACTGCGCGCCGGTGGCCACCATGAGCAGGCGTTCGAACCCCAGCGCCGCCCCAGCACACGCGGGGAGCTTCGGCAGGGCCTGCAGGAACCGCTCGGGCATCGGCAGTGGCTCCAGCCCATGCCCCTCGCGCAGGGCCGCCACCGCCTCGAATCTGCGCCGCTGCTCCGGGGCGTCTCGCAGCTCGTGATAGCCGTTGGCCAGCTCGATGCCCCCCACGTAGCTCTCGAATCGGTGGGCGTAGCTGCCCGTCCGCGCCCTGCCAGGACCGATCTGCGCCAACGCGGCCAATGGCGCCGGGTAGTCGACGATGTGCACGCCGCCGGCTTGCTCGGCGAGCCAGGGGTCGAGCGCGGCGTCCGACCACGCGGTGAGCAAGGCACTCCACGCGTAGAGGTCGTGCGCATGCGAGGGCATCCCCTCGGGGACATCCACCCGCCACGCGCTCGGCACGATCGCGGCGAGCGTCGCCGCGTCCTCGGTCCCGGTCAGGCGCACCGTGGTCGTCGCCTCGAGCAGGGGCAGAAAGCCGTGGCAGGACCACGCTGAGACCGGCGCACGATCGAAGGCGACGAACACCGCGTCGACGAGCCTCTCGACGTCGGCACGCACCGCGCGTTCGTCCGCGTCGCGGCGGTACCACTCGATGAGGTGGAAGCCCTCGCTGTGCAGCCTCCCGTGCTCCGAAGCTCGGTGGACGGGCGCGATCTGAAAGATGTCCGGCGCGCCCGCGCACAGCAGCTGCTTCATCGGCAGCTCGGGTGAGGTCGCCAGCAGGTGACCGCCGGCGCGCAGCGGCTCGATGTAGGGCTCGATCGCGACCTCGGGCAGCCGCACGGGCGTGAGCGCCTCGTACAGATCGTGGTCGCGAAAATACGAACGAACCGCCTGCAGCGCCTGGTCCCAGGCCCGCACGCGGTCGTCGACTGGCCGAGGATTGGGCCGGGGGCCGGGCACTACTTGTTGACGCGCTCGACGTACTCGCCGCTGCGCGTGTCGATCTTGATGCTCTCGCCCTGCTTGATGAAGAGCGGAACCTGGATCTGACGCCCGGTCTGGACGGTCGCGGCCTTGGTCACGTTGGTCGCGGTGTCCCCTTTGACGCCCGGCTCGCACTCGACGACCTCCATCACGATGTGGCTCGGCAGGCTCAGGCCCACCGCGCGGTCGTTGTAGAAGAGGACCTCGCACTCGGTGTTGTCGAGCAGGAAGTCCTTGTCGTCGCCGACGACGTCCACGGGCATCTCGATCTGCTCGTAGGTGGCGTTGTCCATGAAGGTGTACGCGTCGCCCGAGTTGAAGAGGTACTGCATCTTCTTCGACTCGACGTTCGCCGCCTTGAGCTTCTCACCCGAGCGCCAGGTCCGGTCGACGACCGATCCGGTGAGCATGTTCTTGATCTTGCACTTGTAGAGGCCCTGACCCTTGCCGGGCTTGACGAACTGGAAGTCCGTCACCACCCACGGGGCGCCGTCGATCTCCAGCTTCGCGTTCTTCTTCAGGTCAGAGACGTCCATGCGTGGGGGACCCTTCCTCCGTGGCGGGCCCGGTGTCAAGACGGGGCCGCCGGGGGCTCCGCACATGGTGCTGTGGCCGATGTGCCGCGGACCGCTGGCGCGCGGCCTCGAGATGTGGCACCTTATTCCACGGTTTTCCGCAAGGGTTACCGGACAAATGAAGCTCAGCACCAAGGCTCGATATGGTCTCCGCGCGCTCGTTCACGTCGCAAACCGTGGTTACGCGTCCGCACAGGTCATCGCGGAACAGCAGACAATTCCCTCGCGATACCTCGAAGAAATCATCGGTGAGCTGCGAAAAGCGGGCCTCGTGATCGGAAAACGCGGTCCTCGGGGGGGTTATCGGCTGGCGCGCCCCGCCGAGGAGATCGCGCTCTCGGACGTGCTCAAGGCGCTCGCGAGCCCCACGGCGTCCTCGCCCACCGGCCGACCCCAAGACGAGATCACCGCGCTGGTCGAGCGCTCGGTCGACGACCGCTTGGCTGCCGCCGTCGGCGCCTTACGCCTGGCTGACCTGCTCGGCGAGGCGAAGGACCGTCACCGACGCAGCGCCGCCAACTATGTCATCTAGACGGCGCCTGCCTGGGGGATTCTGACCATGGCCAAGACCCACTCCAACGCCCACATGACCTTCGGCGACCGTCCCGGACGACGTCCCGAAGCGCACGGCAACATCCTCTCGACCATCGGCAACACGCCGGTGTGCAAGCTCCACCGCGTCTGCGGCGATGCCAAGACGCACGCCACGGTGTGGGGCAAGTGCGAGTACCTCAACCCCGGCGGCTCGGTGAAGGATCGCGTCGCCTTGGCGATGATCGAGGCCGCCGAGGCCGAAGGCCGCATCACCCCTGGCAAGACCACGCTGGTCGAGCCGACGTCGGGGAACACGGGCATCGGCCTGTCGCTGGTGGCGGCGGTCAAGGGATACAAGCTCATCTTGACGATGCCCGAGAGCATGAGCCTCGAGCGTCGCAGCCTGCTCAAGGCCTACGGGGCGCAGATCATCCTCACGCCCGACGACCGCACGATGGAGGGCGCCGTCGACCGGGCACGAGCGCTGTGCGAGCAGCCCGACCACGTCATGCTCATGCAGTTCGAGAACCCGGCCAACCCACAGAAGCACCGCGACTCGACCGGGCCCGAGCTGCTCGAGCAGCTCGGGGACGTGGGCATCGACGCGTTCGTCTCGGCGATTGGCACCGGGGGCACGATCACCGGCGTCGGCGAGACCCTCAAGCGCGTCAACCCCAACGTCAAGATCATCGGCGTCGAGCCCTCGCGCTCCCCCGTGCTCGCCGGCGGCGATCCGGGCCCGCACAAGATTCAGGGCATCGGCGCGGGGTTCATCCCTCCCGTCCTCAACCGCGACGTGATCGACGAGGTCGTCCCCGTGCGCGACGAGGACGCCTACAAGATGAAGCAGCGGCTCGCCACCGAGGAGGGCCTGCTCGTGGGCATCTCGGCGGGCGCCGCCGCCGTCGCGGCGCGCAAGGTCGCCGAAGAGCTGGGCCCGGGCAAGAACGTCGTCACCGTGCTGTGCGACACCGGCGAGCGCTACTTCAGCCTCGACGCCTACTTCACCGAGGACGGGGACCTCGATCCCAGCCTCGGCTAGAGGTCGCGATGACGGTTTCTGCGCAGCTGCAGCGCACGCACTTCGTGGTCGTCGGCGCAGGTGGCCTGGGCTGCCCGGCGCTGCTGGGACTCAGCGCCGCGGGTGCTCGGCGGTTCACCATCGTCGACCCGGACGTCGTGGAGACCTCGAACCTGCAGCGACAGGTGCTCTACTCGGTGGCACAGGTCGGTCGCGCCAAGGCGGACGCGGCCGCGTGGGCGCTGCGGCAGCGGATCCCCGCCATCGAGGTCGACGCGATCGTTCGCGCGCTTCGCCCCGCCGATGCGTCGGCCTTCGTGGCCGCGCTTCCCCCCGAGTCCATCGTCCTCGAGTGCACCGACGCGCCGGCGCTGAAGTTCGCGCTCAACGACGCGGGGCTCGAGCACGGGACGCCGGTGGTCATCGGCGCCGCGCTGGGCCTGCGAGGCCAGTGCATCGCCGTCAGGCGAGGGGTGGCGTGTTACCGCTGCATCTACGAGTCCGCCCCGCAGGACCTGCCCACGTGCGAGAGCGCCGGCGTGCTCGGAGTCGCGGTGGGGCTCGCGGGCTTCGTGATGGCCAGCGCCGCGGTCTCCTTGTGTGACCCACAGCAGGCGGCCGAAACAACCGGCGCGCTGCTGGCGTTCGAGCTAGGCGCCGGCTCCATGCAGACGCTGCGACCGCGACCACGGGAGCGCTGCCCGGCCTGTGCCGCGGCCCAACCAAGTCGATTTCCTCCACTTCAGGCGAGCGCCTGAGCGAGTCACATCCTTCGGAACACCAGTCCAAACGAGCAAACGATCATGGCAACGGTTCACATCCCCCCCGCCCTTCGCAAGTACACCCAGGGCAAAGAAGAAGTGTCGGTCGACGGCGGCAACGTGCGCGACCTGCTGGGCAACCTCGAGAGCAACTACCCTGGCATCGGCGAGCGCATCGTCGACGACAGCGGCGCGGTGCGTCGGTTCGTCAACGTCTTCGTCGCCGATGAGGACATCCGCTTCATGGACAACCTCGACACGTCCGTGAAGGACGGCGACGAGGTCTCCATCGTCCCGGCCATCGCCGGAGGTCGCTAGTCATGGGCGCCGCATCGATCGCGCGGACCCCTCCTGCGGGCGTCACGTTCGCCGCATCGCGGCGCGTGCCTCCCCGCGTGGACTCGGTCCTCGACCTGGTGGGCAACACGCCGCTGCTTCGGCTGGGGCGCATCGATGCGGACTGTCCGGGCGTGGAGCTGTGGGCCAAGGCCGAGTTCGCCAACCCCGGTGGCTCCGTCAAGGACCGCGCTGCCACGCGCATCATCAAGGACGCCATCGCCCGGGGCGACCTGGGCGATGGTCGTCGGCTGCTCGACAGCACCAGCGGCAACACCGGCATCGCCTACTCACTCGTGGGTGCCGCGCTGGGCATCCCCATCACCTTGGTGATGCCCGAGAACGTCAGCCTGCCGCGCAAGCAGATCACCGCAGGCTTCGGGACCGAGCTCATCTTCTCGGATCCGATGGATGGTAGCGACGGCGCGATCGTCTTGGCCCGCAAGCTCGCCGCCGAGCACCCCGATCGCTACTACTACCCCAACCAGTACGCCAACGAATCGAACTGGCGCGCGCACTACGACGGCACCGCGCTCGAGATCTGGGCGCAGACGCAAGGCCGCGTGACGCACTTCGTCACGGGCATCGGGACCTCGGGCACCGTCGTCGGCACGTCGCGGCGGCTGCACGAACTCAACCCTTCGATCCGTTGCATCGGCATGCAACCCGACGATGCGTGGCACGGCCTCGAGGGTCTCAAGCACATCCCCAGCTCGCTCGTGCCGCCCATCTACGACGAGAGCGCGCTCGACGACACGCTGTGGATGCCCACCGACGAGGGCTGGGACATGTCCGAGCGCCTCGCCCGAGACGAGGCGCTGTTCGTGGGCCACTCCGCCGGAGCCAACGTCGCCGCGGCGCTGCGCATCGGCAAGGAGCTGGCCGCTGCCGGGCAAGAGGGCGTGGTCGTGACGATGCTATGCGACCGGGGCGACCGCTACTTCGGCCCCCTGCAATGGGAGAAACACTATGTCTGGTAGAGACACCCCTTCCCTGCTCCAGGAGCACCTCGACCTCATCTACGCCCAGGCTCAGGCCGAGTTTCCCAAGGAGTGCTGCGGCTACATCCACGGGCGAGGGAAGACCGCGCGCGTGGTGCAGTGCAAGAACCGCCAGGACCAGCTTCACGCCTTCGACCCCGAGCTCAATCCGCGCACCGCCGAGAACGGCTACAACATCGGTGGCCGAGAGCTGCTCGATCTCACCCGCAGCTTCGAGTCGGACGACCCCGCGACGATCATCTACCACTCGCACCCGCGCGTAGGCGCCTACTTCTCCGGCGAAGACACTCAGGCCGCGCTGGCCTCGAGCCTGCCCGTGGACTATCTGGTGGTCGACGCCCAAGACGACGGCGTCAAGGGGGCCATCTTGTTCCGCCGCCAAGGCGATCAGTACGTCGAAGTCGAACGCTTCGGCGAGCCGGGTGGCGCTCGGGAGGGGTGAGCGTACGGCCCTCCTCCGTCGCCCTCCCCCTCCGGGTGAAGGGAGGGCTCCTCCAGAGGGCCTGCAAGCCACCCCCCTGCTCGCGCCCCCTGTTTTCCTTTCCGCTGCGCGGACCCTCCGGGTCCACTTCGCTCTCTTGCTGAGCGGCGGCCTCGTCTCCGCGGAGCTGCGGTTGGGTGTGCGGTGCGACGGTGAGTGCTCGCGTCTGGAGGTACGGACGCGTCGAGTACTGAGCTGCGGCTGCGCTGTTCAGCCGAGATGGTTGCGTGACCGAGGGGGCTCCGGCCCTGCCCCGGTAGCGGCTTCGACATGAGAGCGAAGTGGACCCGGAGGGTCCGCGCAGCGGGAAAGAAGACAGGGGGCGCGAGCAGAGCTGTCTGTCGCAGGCTCCCCGGAGGAGCCCTCCCTTGTATCTTCTGAGAGGCCGATAGCTCGTGAGCCCTCTTGGTCGTTCGAGGCCGCGGGTGAGCAAAGAGCGTCGGCCACTTTTTTCGTCTTCCCGTAGAGCTCGTACAGTTGCCAGGGCCTCGAGCCCGAATACAAGGCAGAGCGGGGAACCGACGAGTCTGGAGGCAGGCTAGAGATGGGAACCAAGAGAGAAGTTGTTGTTGGCGTCGATGTCTCGAAAGACAGCCTCGACGTCGTCGTTCGGGACCGCCATTTCGTCCTCAGCAACGACGCTGAGGGCCACGAGAAGCTCGTTCGGCGACTCCGTCGGTACAGCGTGCGAGTCGTGATCATGGAAGCCACCGGTGGATATGAAGCCGGCCTGGCGGTCGCGTTGTCTGAACACGACCTCCCCGTCGCCGTCGTCAACCCGCGACAGGTCCGCTACTTCGCCAAGTCCAAGGGGCATCTCGCGAAAACCGACAAGATCGACGCCCGGCTTCTCGCGGAGTTTGCCGAGCGCATGGACGTCAAACCGCAGGTTCTCCCCGACGCCGAGCAGGTTTATCTCAGAGAGCTCGTAGACCGTCGTAGGTCAGTGAATTGGATGCTTGTGGACGAGAAGAACCGGCTCTCAAAGGCACGTCACGAGAAGATCCGCGTCCGAATTCGCGACTCGATCACGAAGCTCGAGGTCGAACTCATCGAGCTCGAGGCCGACATCGACAAGACCATCAAGGGCAGCGCGGTCTACTCCGAGAAGGCCGAGCTGCTTCAGTCCGTGCCAGGCGTCTGACGTCGGTCCCGGTACCACCGGCGTTCTGCTTGCAGAGCTCCCTGAGCTCGGCAAGATCAGCAACAAGAGCATCTCGATGCTCGTCGGCGTCGCACCTCTGAACAGAGATAGTGGAAAGTTCAGAGGCAAACGAACCACGTACGGCGGACGCAAACGCGTCCGAACCGCGCTGTACATGGCCGCTCTCGTCGCCACGAGATACAACCCAGCGCCGAAGGCCGCCTATCAGCGCCTTCTTGCGACCGGCAAGACCAAGAAGACGGCCCTCGTCGCGATCATGCGTAAGCTACTCGTCACGCTGAACGCGCTCCTCCGAAAAGGAGAGCCCTGGATGGACAAAACCGCTTGCCCCTGAAGACAGTTGCTCACCCAACGGGGGAGGGCGACGGGGGGAGCCGTCGCTCAGACAGGCTAGCTCCCCGACCAGGTCCGCTTCCGACCCGTATCGATGTGTACGAAGCCGCTGTAGCGGTAGACGCCGACGCCGCCATCGTGGGTCTTGCGAAGCCAGGGATAGAGCGCCTTGATCGAGACGCCCGCGAGGTTGAAGTCCACGGCGTGCCCGAGGGTGTGCTGGCTCTTCTTGGCGACCTCGCGCCCCTTCTTGCGCAGCATCTTGTTGTATTTGGGATGGCGAAAGCCGCTGATGATGCGAACGTGGCGACTCTCGAACGTGTGGGCGGCCGCGAGAATGCGCTCGACGAGCACGGGCGGGATCCCCTCGGGCGCCTCCTCGGTAAACCAGCACCGCAAGAACCTCTCGCGCGCGTCGGCCGTCAGCCCCGGCCCCTCGAGCGGCATCACCTCATGCGTGTGCAGGTTCCGGGCATAGACCACCTCCAGCGTCTCCGTCGCCGCCAGCCGCTCCACCTCGAACTGCCCCTTCGCAGCCAGAAACACCGCCTTCTTCGACGGCCCCTCCCCCGCGCTGACGGTCATCACCAACAGTCCCAACGCCACCCCGAGCACCCCCAAAGCATACGCTCGAAGCCCGCTCGACGCCCCCAGAGAACGCCTCCACGCACGACGAAGGAAGGCGTACGGCAACCGCCCGCAAGCGCCCTACCCCGGGTTGATGACCTCGAGCTCCAAGCCGCCGGGGTAGGCGTAAGAGGTGAACCCGGTGTACCCCACGCCGACGATGCCGAACGCGTCGTCGCTGATCGCAACGTGGCTGCCCTCGGCGATCGGCCAGTCGGCGACCTCGTACTCGCCCACCGCGTAGTAGCCGTCGACGACTACGCCATCGACGAGCACATCGGCCGCGCCGGCCTCGCGCGTGATCTGCACGTAGTGCACTTGGTAGCCGGTCCCCGTGACGAAGGCGTAGCGATCGAGGAACTGCTCGACGGGTACCATCTGCACCATCGCGGGGTCCCCCGTTCCGGCGCCGCCGGACTGGCTCTCGAGATACTGCACCGGCATGACGGGGCCGTCGGCCGAGACGATGAAGCTCTCTTGGGTCGTGAAGCCGAACCACTCGCCGTCCATCAGCGTCACGGGGAAGCCGGGCTGCACGGGGTCGGTCGTCACCTGCACGCCGTCCTCACCCCCGAAGATGCGCCAGTGGTAGGTCTCGTTGCCACGCTGCGGTGAGTGAGCGGCGACGTAGGTGTTGCCCCAGTACTCGAGCGGGATTTGCTGTTCTTCGAGATGGTCACAGGCGGTCACGCCCGTGGGCACCTGCACGCAGCTCATCGCCCCGACGACCCACACTGGCTTGTCGGAGACCACGCGCGTGCCCGTGAGATCGGCATAGACCGCCACCTGCAGCGTGTCACCGTCGTTCATCGTGACCGTCCCCGTCGCGCCCGCGGCGACTGCAGGCACACCCGTGCCCGCGGGCGTCCCCACCGGAGGCGTCCACTCGACCACCGTGTCGTCTTCGAGCGCGATGACGTTGAAGTACGACGGATCCCCGCCGATGTTGGGCGTGTAGCTCGAGATCAGGAACTCGTCCCCCGCGGCGTTGTCGGGCAGGATCATCGACGCGTCGTTGTCCGCCTGCGCGCCCACGGGCGAGTGTTGGTACGCGATGACGGGCACGTCGCTCTCGAGGCGGTACGACCCGCCTTGGCGCAGGACCGTCCCCACGCCCAGCTTGGGGTGCGTGAGCTCGAACGAGTGGGTCGAGTTGGGGGCGAGCGCGATGGGCCCGCCCTGCGCGACCTCTGCCCCGCCCTGGATGAGGTAGAGCTGCAGGTTCGCCGTCAGCGCGTCGGAGGTGTTGCCCACCACCAGGGCGGACGGAGCGTTGTAGGCGCTGTAGGTCTGCATGTTGTTCGCCCGGAACGAGCAGCCTTGCGAAGACGGAGTGTTCTCCGCGAGCTGGCACAACGAGACGCACGTCCCCGCGTAGCACTCCTCCGATCCGCTGCAGGCCACGCCCGGACCCCACTCGCCGAAGCCATCGCAGGTCTGCACGCCGCTGCCATCGACCGCGCACTGCGTCGTTCCAGGCTCGCAGCCGACGAGCGTGCATGCTCCATCGACGCACTCGGTCGGCACCACGCACTCGACCTCGTGCGTCCCCATGCAGTCGTCGTCGCAGACTTCTCGGGCCGTGCCGATGCACCCCACGGCCTCACCCGGCGTGCACGTGCAGCCCTGCGACGTCGAGTCCGCTCCGCTCGCCGCCGAGTCGGGGCTGGTGTTCGTCGAGCCCGCAGAGTCCGACGAAGTGCCCGAGCCCGAGCCCGACGCCTCCGTGTCCGACGTCGATCCCAACGACGTGAGCCCGCCGAGGGTGGCCGCCGACGTCCCCGTGCCGTTCGTGCCCCCGCCGCACGCCCACAGCAGCGCCAGCGTCGACCCCCCAACCAATGCCTTGTGCATCCCCTCCATCCTGGGGTCGAGACTACCAGGCGTCGGGGCGTTGCAGCCGACCCTGGGCGAGCGCGGCCGCAAAGGACCTGTCGGCGGCGAGGAACTCCGCGCGCGGCAGCGCCGACACGTCGTACGCGCAGACCTCGGCGCCGGGCTCGAGCGTCGCGCCCGCCCCCTCGTGCGCTGCCCAGCTCGAACCATCGACGTGATAGACGAGCAGCACGACCTCGGGACCGGGTGCGGGATACACGTGATGGAGGACCTGCGCGATGGGGCCCACCATGAGGGACGCCGCGTCCGGGCCCCACTCCTCGACCAGCTCACGCGCGAGCGCGTCGGCCGGAGCCTCCCCGCGCTCGACCTTGCCCCCGGGGAACTCGAGGCAGCCTGCCCCGTGCGCGGCCGTCCGCGAACGACGCTGCAGCAGCACCCGTCGAGGGCCCAACCAGACCAGGCCAGCGGCGACCAGCAGCCGAGGTGATGCGTCTCCCATCGCACGCGAACCTACCCGAGCCAGACCCTTTTGACGGCCGCGGTCGGCTCCCTCTATGCTCCGGGCGCACTCATGCGCCTGTACGCCAGCAAGATCTCGCACATCACCGACGCCGTCTCGCGGGCCCTCGTCGAGCCCGGGCATATCGAGACGAACGACCGCGAGGAGTTCAAGCGCGACGTCGAGTCGATCCTCCGTGAGTACCTGCGCAAGGACAGGGAGCTCACCGAGGCCGCCAAGGACATCCTCGAGCGACGCGGTCTCCCCTACTCCGACCTCTTCCGCACCAAGCGCCAGCTCGCCGAGCGCGAGGACTTCGGCATCGGTGACGAGTCGGTCAACTGGATCGCCAACCAGCTGCTCGAGCTGTTCATGCGATCGCAGTTCGTCGAGGAGATCTTCGCCGACGACGCGCAGATGCGGCGGATGCTCAAGGACGTCCTTCGTCGCCACATGCAGGCCGACGACGATCTCGACCGCGAGGTTCGCCGGCACATCCGGCACCTCTCCGAGGGCACCCAGTCGTTCGAGATCGAGTACCAAAAGCAGCTCGAGGCCGTGAAGGACAAGTACGGACTGTCCTGATGGCCCACATCGCGGTCCAGCTCCAGCGCACGCCCCACGGCCTGCACCCGGCCAGCGCCGTCGCGCTGTGCTGGGCGCGTGACATCGCCTCGAACCGAGGCGCCACCGTGACGGCGCTGTGCTTTGGAGACGCTGGCGAGAGCGACGCGAACATCGTCGCCGCGGCGTCTCGCTTCGGAGCGGACGTGATTCTGTTCGGTGGGCCCAACGGGCTGCAGAACCTCTGCGAGCGGCTCAACCCCGTGCATGTGCTCGTCCCGTTCACGCACGAGGGCCTGACCGCCGCGACGGCGCTGGGCCGGGGCGACGCCGTCGCGCGATGGATCGATCGCCGCAGCCCCCCCTACGCCACCGCGGATGCGTTCACGGCCGTCGTCGCAGGGGTCAAGCCGTGGCATCACTTCGACGCGCAGCTCGACCCCGAGTACGAAGGGGACGTGGACGGGGTGCGGGTGCCCGCGTTCAACAAGCCCGCCGAAGGCAACGCCGCGCCGCCCGTGTTCGACCTCGGCGGCGCACCGCTGGGCTACCTCGCACCCGAGGGGCTCGATCCCGTCGTGGCGTCCGCGCTCGAGGGGCTGGGCGCCACGGCCACCGCGTGGGATGACGCCCCGCACCGCCGCGGCGGCACCACGCTCGTCCTGCCCGACGCGCTCGACCCGTCCGGCGCGGCCGATGCGGGCAGCGACCTACCCGAGATGGCCGGCGGCCGCACGGACGCGGGCCGCATCATCGTCCTGCCCGGCCCCGTCCCCCAGGGGCACACCGTTCCGGAGCGCTGGAAGCACGCCGATTGGGTACTGCCCGGGCTGTGGGCCGACGTGATCGCCAGCCTCCGCGAGGGACCGTGGACCCCAGCGCCTCAGTGAGCGCGACCGCGGCCGTCGCCGCGATCGTCGAAGCGCTGTGGCCGGCCCGAGGGGCACCCGGTCGCGTCCTGCTGGGTTCGGGGGTCGACGCTTCCCACTACGACGGCCCCGGCGAGCCCGCCAAGGAGCGCGACCTCGGCAAGGCGATCCGCGATCAGACGGTGTCCGTCGTCGTGCTTCGCAAGCTCTCCCCCACGCTGCTGCGCTCGCTCCGTGCAGCGCCGCCACCGCTGCTCATCCTCACCGGCGACGCGCACGAGCTCGAGCAGCCCGCCGACCTGATCGCGCTGGGGCAGCACGTCCTGGGGCCCCGGGCCATCCTGCGCGTGGGCGACCTCGCGAGCCGGGCGAGCGCGCGGGCCATCGCCTGCGCCCACACGGCCGAGGAGCTCGAGGGGATCCGCCGAGCGCTGGCGCCGCGGGGCCTGCCGCTGTCGCTGTGCCCGACGCCGCCGTGGCTGTGCGCGCTCGCAGAGCATCCGTCGCTGAGCAGTGTCCCGATCGCAGGCACGCTCGACCGGGTCGCGCTCGCCGGCCCGTGGGCGACCTGGATGCGCGCGCGCGAGGCCGCGGTCGTCTTGGTGCCCCTCGGCGTCGAGGCGCCCGCGATCAACGAGCCCGACGAAGACGATGACGACACGCTTCGCACGGTCGTCGCGGCGCACGCCCTCGAGCGACGGACCGGCCCGGTGTTTCCTGCGCCGCGGGTGATCGCAGGCGTGCTCGATGGCCTCGAGCGTCGTGAAGCGGGCGCGGCAGCGACCGATGACCAGCTCGCGATCTGGAACCAGGCGCGGCGGGCCCTGCCGATCACGGGCGCAGCCGTCGGCATGCAAGAGCCCGACGGTGCGCTCCCCTTGCACGCCCCCACCGCCGCCTTCTTGGCCCAACGCGCCCTACTCCGCGCCCGCGCGCACGACGAAGCGCTCGCGGCCGGACACCCCGACCTGGCCGACCTCGACGAGGAGGGCCTGCAGCGGGCCCAGGAGCTGCTTCGCAACGCCGCCGAGACGCTCAGCGACCAGGAGAGCAAGGTCGTGCTGCGAGGCTTCGGTTTCGACATCACCCGGCAGGCCGTCGCCAACTCGGCCAGTGGCGCAGCGGGTTTTGCCGATCGCATCGGATACCCCGTCGTCCTCAAGGTCCTCAGCCCCGACCTGCGACGCCGCACCGACGTCGGCGGCGTCCTGCTCTCGCTCAGCACCGCGTCGGCCGTCAAACGCGGCTACGCGAGCATCATGGACAATGTCGAACGCTCGGCTCCGACCGCGCGTGTCGATGGCGTCGTCGTCGCGGAGATGGTCGAAGACGGCATGGACATCCGCTGCGGGGCGCGTCGGCTCGGAGACGACTCGGTGGTGGCGTACGGGCGTATCGAAGGCGCGAGCGCCCCCATCGAAGCCGCGCTGGCCATGCTGCCGCTGCGACCCGAGGACGCCGTCGCCCTCGCCCACGCCGTGCTCTCGCGAGCCCCCATGCCCGCCCTGCGGCGGCAGTCCGATCCCGACGTCCCCGGCCTCGCCGACGTGTTCGCGCGCCTGTGTGCGCTGTTCGAACGCGCCCCCCGGGTGCTCTCGGTGGATCTGGGCCCGATCCGCATGCTCGAGCCGCGGGGCCTGGTCACCCTGGACGCCCGCATCACCCAAGAAGCCCACCTCGAGGGGCTCTGATCATCCGCGTCGGCTACAGGCCGGTCGCGTGTTTGGAGAGGTAGGCCGCGACGCCGTCGGTCGTCGCGTCCATGCCCTCTTGGCCCCGCTGCCACCCGGCCGGACACACCTCGCCGTGCTCCTCATGAAAAGCGAGCGCGTCCACGAGCCGGATCAGCTCGTCCATGTTGCGACCGAGCGGGAGGTCGTTGACCAGCTGTGCGCGCACGATGCCGTTCGCGTCGATGAGGAACGTCGCCCGCAACGCGACGCCGTCGCCGTGTTCGACGCCGTACGCCTGGCAGATCTCGTGCTTGACGTCGGCGGCCATCGTGTAGCGTACCGGACCGATGCCGCCGTCGGCGATGGCGGTCTTGCGCCACGCAGCGTGGGTGAACTGCGAGTCGATGGAGACCGCGAGCACCTTCACGTCACGCTCGCGCAGCGTCTCCATCCGGTGGTCGAGCGCGATGAGCTCCGAGGGGCAGACGAAGGTGAAGTCGAGCGGATAGAAGACGAGGGCGGTCACCGTGCCCTTGGAGAACTCGCTGAACGAGAGGTCCTCGATGATCTCTCCCTCGGGGCCGACGGCGGCGCAGGTGAAGTCAGGGGCGGGTTTGGTGACGAGTACGCTGGAGTTGGACATTGCGTTGCGTGCTTTCGAGGAGGCGGTGAAGCATGGGCTGGCCCGGACCTGACGCCTCGATCAGGTCCGTGCGGAGCGCGGCGCACGTGGCCGCACGAAGCGTGTAAAGAGCGTCGTCCCACGATGTCGTCAACGTGCACCCCGCGCCCAGGGCGTGCTCCCAGGCGCGCGTGACGGACCATCGCAAGTACCAGATGGGGTCGCCGGAGAAGCCCGCCTCCACGACTTCGCTGCGAAGCGCGGCCGAGCCAGCCCGAAGCACGATGGCGCCGGGTCTGCGCAACGCTCGAGCGAGGAACATCGCCTCGGTCTGATCACCGCTGTCGAGCATCAACGTGGCGACCAACTCCGGCCCTTGGGGACACCACGGACGTACGTCGTCGAGCGTCCGCAGGACACGGGGAAGCGACCACCCCTCCACCCGAAGCAGCTCTTGAACGTGCCACAGCGCGAACTCGGCCGTCTCGAACTGAAGGGACGCCGCGGCACCGAGGCGGATGCGTCGACGCGCACGGTCGGCGCTGACCCGCGCCCGATACTCCGCCCGGACCCGCTCGTAGTCCGCCGCAGAGATGACGTGGGTGGCATCAAGCCTCGCCACGTGCCGGACCCCTCGTCATGAGGAGCGCCGCCACGTTGCCGGTCTGCGTGTCCGGCGCGGCGACGCGCATGAGCGCTTGCCCGATGGTGCGATGCACCTCGTGAAGCGTCTCTTCGGTGAAGCGCATCGAGACGGGGCCGAAGTGCAGATGCATGACGCCGCACGAGCACGCCTCGACCGTGAGAATGGGGCCGTGGGCCACGACCGCCTTGCCGTCGTCCGAGTGAGACGTTCCCTCTTGCATGACGGCATCCTCAAGATTTTGAAAACCAAAGTCAACATCAATATTTCACGGAAGCATAAAACTGGCACCGCTCAGGCACTCTGACGTCACCGTCCAGCGATCGACCTTGAATTGATATTCATATTCAACTAGAACGCACCCGCGATGACACGCTCGGGGTTCAACTTTCGGCTGTGGATCCGCAGGGCCCATCTGTACTGCGGCCTCGCGCTGGTCCCGTGGGTCCTGCTCTACGCGGCCTCGGGGATGCTCTTCAACCACCCCGGGTGGACCGCACCCGACGATGGGCCCCGCCATTTCTCCGTGTCGCAGCTCGACGCTGCGCTGCGCGAGCGCGGAGTCTTGGACGCACAGGCGGGCGCCAAGGCGGTGGCAGCCATGCTCGGCGACGACGTCGTCGTCCACGCGAGCCCGCCGCCCACGCTGACGAGCCGGTTGCACGCCAAGCGCACCGACGGCACGGATGAACTCTGGCTGCGCTTCCCCGTGCGGAGGGGGTCGTGGGGCACCCGCCCCGACACCGCTCGAGTCCCCGCGTCACTGGCCGAGCTCGATCCGCTGCAGGTCCACGGCCACGACCGTGAAGCCTGGCAGGCGTTCTCGGATGCGGTCGCTGCCGACCTGGAGGGTCGCAGGACGACCACCGCGCTCTCGCGGACGCCAACGCTGCGCTTCAACGCGGACATCGACGCAGAGGCGTGGGTCGTCGAATACGACGCGAAGAGCGGCGGTGTGTCCTTCGAGGCCATCGAAGACCGCGAAGTTCGGATCCCTCGACTCCTCGCCCGGCTGCACATGACGCACGTCTACCCGGACACCCTCGGCGCGGCGTGGCTGCACGCGATCATCGTCGACCTGTCGGCGCTGTGCCTCGTCATGTGGTGCATCACCGGCCTGTGCATGTGGTGGTGGATGCGAAAGCTCCGGGTCGTCGGCGGCATCGTGATCGTCACCGGGCTCGTCTTCACCGCCGCCCTCCTCGTGGACGTCGTTCCACCCATGCTGTGAGTCGACCGTGCGCTCTCCAACCTACCTTCGACGCCGAGGCTCGCAGCACATCCGCCGCGCGGGACGTGCTCCCGGAGACCACGTCGCGCACATCGTCGACGCCCAGTGGCTCAGCCCCGGGGTTCGACGCCTCCGCTTTCGGTGCGAGGCGATCGACCCCGCGTGGACCGCCGGTGACCGCCTGCTCGTCCGAGTGTGCCAAGACTCCCGCCGCTACTACACCATCGCAAGCATCGATCACGCTCGGCAGCGGTTCGATGTGGTCGCCGTCGCGCACCCCTACGGTGCTGGCGGCCGCTGGGCGAGCACGGCCGAGGTCGGTGAGACGACGGTCGTCTTCGGCCCGAAGCCAGACCTCGACGTGCGCATCGACGGCGCGCGCGAGGCCGTGTTGCTCGGTGACGAGACCGCGGTCGGTCTGTTCGAGGCGATCCGCAGCGGCCGACAGCGCCGCGTTCCCGTCCGCGGCGCGATCGAGCACGGGCGCGGCGTCGGGCTGAGGTCCGAGCCAGGGGCCCTCGAGGGGCTCGACATCCTCGCGCGTGAAGGCGCCCCCGGTGCCCGCTTGCACGGGTGGGCGCATGCATACGCTCGGGCGGAGCCCCGGACCGTATACTTCGTCGTCGGTCACGGCGCGGCCGTCCGCTCCCTGCGATTGGCGCTGTTGGCGATGGGCATTCGCGGCGCGGCGATCCGCTCGCGCGCCTATTGGGGCCGCGCCGCGAGCACGGTGACGCGCTCGACCAGCGCGTCCGGATCGTTGCGCGCGGGGTCTTCGTGAACCCACGCGAGCAAGGCGCGCATCGTCTCTCCGACGGCGGGCCCGGGTTCGAGCAGGCCCGCGCCGATCAGCGCCCCGCCCTTGATCGCCAGCTCACCGACCGACAACGGGGCTCCACGCAGGGCCGCATCCAGCGTTGCGCGGGCCTGCTCGTCCGCCCCGATCACCGCGAGCGCGGCCTGCAAGCGCCCGCGTCCCACGGACGCGGCGGCCCGACGCAGCTGCGCCGCATCCCCCCCGAGCGCCGCCTCGAGCCGGGAGACCTCGGGGCCGACCAGGCCCATTACATCCGCGCGTAGCGACTTGCTGGGCTTGAGCGCGTCGATGCCGGCCGCGACGGCGTCGAGGTCCTCACCGCCCTGCCGCGCGCGCGGGCGCAACAGGCGGGCCAAGCGTGGCGCGACCGCCGGCTCCATGTCATCCACTGCGTCGATGGCGTGACGCAGCGCGGGCTCGGGGACGGCCGGCAGCACGTGGGACCACATGCCGGTCGCCACCATCGGTCTCAACCCTCGCGACGGCTTCGGCGCGAGCAGCAGCTTGTGCAGTTCGACCAACACCCGCTCGCGGCTGACCTTGTCCAGGACGTGTAGTGCTCCGCCGATCGCAGCCTGCGTCTGGGGCTCGAGCTCCAGCGTCCGGGTCGCGCAGAACCGGACCGCACGCATCGTCCGCAGGCCGTCCTCGAGGAACCGCCGGCTTGGATCCCCGACGGCCCGCACGATGCCCGCGCGCAGGTCCTCGAGCCCGCCGAAGGGATCGGAGAAGACGCCTTGCACCGGGTCCCAGGCCAGCGCGTTGACCGTGAAATCACGCCGCGCAAGATCGTCCTCGAGGTCTCGAAGAAACGTGACCTCGGTGGGCCGCCGACCGTCTTCGTAGGTCCCCTCCCCCCGAAACGTGGTGACCTCGACCGGCGTCGCCGCCTCGGCGCCCGCCTGCCGGACGAGTACGCTCACCGTCCCGTGGTCGATGCCGGTGGGCACGGTGCGCCAGAACGCCTGCTGCACCTCGGTGGGCGTCGCCGAGGTCGCCAGATCCCAGTCGCTGACGCCCAGGCCGAGCAGGACGTCCCGCACCGCGCCGCCCACGAGCACCGCCGCATGCCCGTGGGACTGCAGCGTGCCGGCGACGTCGACGATCTCCGCCGGCACGTTTGCGTTGCGCAAGCGCTCGTGCGCCTGCGGGAGGTCGGCAGGAGGCGCGCCGCGGTTCAAGTCGACTCGCACTGGTCGGTGCCGCCCACGTCACACGTCAGGCCCGCGCAGCAGTCACCGGCTCCGCACGCCCCGCCCACTTCGACGCAGCAGTCGGCCGTTTCGATCATGTCGCAGTCGCCATTGCAGGCGAGATCGCCGCTGGTGAACTCGGGGCCGACCAGCGTCTCGCACGTCTCCCCGCCGAAGTCGGTGCCGTCGCAGACCTCACCGCCATCGATGACGCCATTGCCGCAGTCGAGCATGCAGCCGCTCGTGTCGTAGTTGGAGCAGTCTCCCAGGCACGCCAAGGTGCCGCCGTCGAAGCCGAAGTCGGTGCAGTCCAGCCCGGCGAGGTCGGCCCCATCGCACATCTCCCCGGGGTCGATGCCGTCGTCGCCGCAGACGTACGTGCAGCCGCTCGTGTCGAACGCTCCACACCCGGCCATGCAGCCCAGGCTGCCGCCGTCGAAGCCGAAGTCGGTGCAGTCCATCCCGTCGAGGTCGGCCCCATCGCACGTCTCGCCCGGGTCGATGCCGTCGTCGCCGCAGGTGTACGTGCAGCCGCTCTCGTCGAGCGCACTGCAGTCGCCCGCACATCCGAGCGTGCCGCCGTCGTAGCCCAAGCTCAGGCACGTCGCGGCGCCCACGTCGGTGCCGTCACACGTCTCACCGGGGTCGGTCTCGTCATCGCCGCACTCGTACGCACAACCGGCGGTGTCGAGCGAGCACGAGCCGGTGCAGCTGAGCGTCCCGAGGTCGAAGCCCTCGGACTCGCACGTGTTGCCGCCCAGGTTGTTGCCGTCGCACGGCTCCGCGCCGTCGATGACACCGTTGCCGCAGTTGTCGCAGCCGCCGAAGTCGAACTGGCAGTCGCCCGTGCATGCGAGTGAACCACCACCTGCGCCTTGTGAGACGCACGTCTCGCCACCGAGCTGGTTGCCGTCGCAGTCCTCGCCCGCGTCGATGTTGCCGTTCCCGCAGGCATCGCACGCCGAAACGTCGAACTCGCAGTTTGCGGCACACGCGAGGTCGCCGGAGGCGAAGCCCAACCCCTCGCAGCTCTGCCCGGCCAGCTGCGCGCCGTCGCACTCCTCGCCCTCGTCGACGAAGTCGTTGCCGCAGTCGGGGTCCTGACAGTCGTTGGGGCACGCGTCGTCATCGACGGTGTTGCCGTCGTCGCAGACCTCACCAGGCCCGACGTGCGTGTCTCCGCAGACGTTGTTCGTGCAGTCGATCGTGCACTGGTCGCCCGGTGTGCCGTTGTCCGGCCCGTTGTCGCACTCTTCTGCGCCGTCGAGCGAGTCGTTGCCGCACAGCGTACCGGTCGTCGTGCCGTCGGTGGTCTCGGCGTCGCCGCTCGAGGAGCTGCTCGACGTCGCAGGGTCGACCGTCGGATCGGTGCTCGAATCGGCGCCCGAGCTGCTCGACTCGCCCGCCGTCGCGTTTGGCCCCGTCGATGTGCCCTCCGACGTCCCGGTGGAGGTCGGGGCGACCCCGACGAAGTCGGTGCATCCGACGAGCGGGACGACAACTGCGGCGAGGACGACGACGCGACCCCAGTCCTGCAAAGCCATGCGTCGAGAATACCGCAGGCTGAAGGGCCGCCGCCGGAGAAACTCGCTCGGCGCACTGCGCAAGGCCCTCACCCCTTGCAGGCGCCCCAGGTCAGGCCGGAGCCCGCATCCACGCGCAACGGCACCTCGAGCTCGACGGCGTCCTCCATGAGCGGCCTGCACAGCCCGATCAGCTCATCGACGCGCGCCTCGTCGCACTCGAAGATCAGCTCGTCGTGCACCGTGAGCAGGACGCGCGCCCAGTCCACTTGCGCGAGCGCCTCGTCGACCGCGATCATCGCCACCTTCATGATGTCGGCTGCGCTCCCCTGAATGGGCGTATTGCGGGCCATCCGCTCACCATGCGCGCGCGCGGCCCCCTTGCGGGCCAGCTCGGGGATCCGGCGGCGCCGGCCGAGGATCGTGCTGGCGTAGCCGCGCCGCTTGGCGATGCCGATCAGCTCGCGCATGTAGCGGTCGACGCCTGGGATCTTCTCCATGTATCCACGAATGTAAATGCCGGCTTTGCCGCGCGGAATGCCCAGCTGTTCGGCCAAGCCGTAGGCGGTCTGTCCGTAGACCACGCCGAAGTTGACGGCCTTCGCGATGCGACGCTGCTCGTCGTCGACCTCCGCCTCGGACACGCCAAACACCTCGGCGGCCGTGCGCCGGTGGACGTCGACGCCGTCGATGAACGCCGAGCGAAGGTTGGGGTCGGCCGACAGATGCGCGAGCACCCGCAGTTCGATCTGCGAGTAGTCGATGGCGACGAGCACTTGTCCTTCCGCCGCCACGAAGGCGTCTCGGATCCGCCGCCCCTCCGCGGTTCGAATGGGGATGTTCTGCAAGTTGGGGTCGACGCTCGAGAGGCGCCCGGTGGCGGCCACCGCCTGCGCGAACGTGGTGTGGAGCCGGCCGCTGTCCTCCCGCACCAAGCGCGGGAGCGCGTCGACGTACGTGTTCTTGAGCTTGCTGAGCTGGCGGTATTGCTGGATGTACTTCACGCGCGGATCGAGCTGCGAGAGCTTCTCGAGCGCGTTGGCGTCGGTGGAGTAGCCGGTCTTGATCTTGCGCGACGGCGGCAGCCCCCAGTCCTCGAAGAGAAGCTTCTGCAGCTGCAGCGGAGAGTCGAGGTTGACCGGGCCATCGGACTCCTCGGCGAGGTTGGCCTGAATCTCGGCCAACTTGCCCTCGAGCTCGGACGCCTGCGCCCCGAGGACCTCGGTGTCGATGCGAATGCCGCGCCGCTCGATCCGGCTGAGCACACCGCACAGCGGCATCTCGACGTCGCGGAGCAGCGCCTGTGCCTCTTCATCAGCGGCCTCGATTTGAGGCCCGAGGGCGGCGTGCAGGGACAAGACGGCCCAGACGCGCTCGCATGCCCAGACACCGACCTCGCCGGGCCCGAGCGCTTCGAAGGGCTTGGCCTTTCGGCCCTTCCCCGTGATCGACTCCGCCTTCGCCAGCCCATGCGAGAGCACGTCCTTGGCCAACGCGTCGAGCTCGTGCGAGCTGCGAGCCGGGTCGAGCGAATACGACGCCAGCATGGGATCGAACGTCACACCACGCAGGGTGATGTCGACGTTGGCGAGCGCGTGCGCGGCGTCCTTGTGGTGGTGAATCGACAGCGCGACCTCGGGGTCCTCGAGCAGGGGCCGCAGCGCCGACCACACCCCGTCCTCGGGGAGCAGGGGTCCAAGCGCGAGGTCGGCTTGAAGATGGCCGAACGCGAGGTACTTCGGTGCAACGCCGGCGGCTGCGACGGCGACGCCACACGGACGCGCGCCGAGGGCGGCCTCGGTCTGCCCTGCCCCCTTGGGCGCCGTGTTGACCAAGTAGATCGCCACGTTGCCGGCCTCGCGCAGGCTCTCGGCGAGCGAGGGGAGCTGCTCGGCATGCGCCCCGGTCCAGGTCTCGAACGTCGTGGTCTCGGGCGGGTCGGTCTTGATCGGGACGAGCTCGAGCGCCCCGGGGTCCTCCTCGAGCTCGGCCGCGCCGCGGCTGGGGACCCGACCCATCTCACGGATGAGCTGCTTGAAGCCCAGCGGCTCGAAGAACTCGACGAGCTTGTCCTCGTCGAAGCCGGGGTCGTCGAGTTCCTGCAAGGGCGCCGGGAGCTCGACGTCCCGCCGCAGCTCGACCAGCGCGCGGCTGAGGCGAGCATCCTCGGCGTGCTCGATGAGCCGCTCCCGACGCTTCTTCTGCTTGATGTCCGGCGCCGCCGCGAGCACCCCCTCGAGCGTGTCGTACTCCCCGAGCAGCGTGGCGGCGGTCTTGGGGCCGATGCCCGGCACGCCCGGCACGTTGTCCGACGAATCGCCCGTGAGCGCGAGCAGGTCCCCGAGCTTCTCGGGCAGCACCCCGAACTTCGCCTCCACCTCGGCGGGGCCGATCACAACGTCCTTCATCGTGTCGTAGAGCACGACCGGCGGACCGCCGTCCTCCTCGCCGAGCGTGACGAGCTGCATCAGGTCCTTGTCGGAGGAGACGATGACCGTGGTCATGCCCGCGGCCCGGGCCTCGACGACGTAGCTGGCGATCAGGTCATCGGCTTCGAACTCGGGGTGCTCCACGCGCGGCAGGTTCAACGCGTCGACCGCTTGGCGCACCAGCTTGAACTGGGGCACGAGGTCCTCGGGCGGTGGCGGACGCTGGGCCTTGTAGTCGGGAAACGCCGCCTTGCGACCACCGTCACCGCCAGCGTCGAACACGGCCAGCAGCGCCTGCGGACCGAAGTCTCGCCGCGCCGCCTGCACCATCCGCGCAAAGCCCTGCACCGCGTTGGTCGGTGTGCCGTCGGGCGCGTTGAGCATCGGAATGGCGTGATAGGCCCGAAAGATGAAGTTGTACCCGTCGAACAGGAACAGGGTGTTCTTGCCGCCGGGCGGGCGTTGGGGAGTTTGAGCTGCCATGGGTCCTTCAGGGTTCGGACTCGGCCCGCGCGAACACGGGGCTGCGCCGACGCATGAACACGTAGAACGCCTGGATGAGGCTGGTGGCCGGAATGGCCAGGAGTGCACCGACGAGCCCAAACATGCTCTCTCCGGCCAGCAGCGCGAAGATCACGATGACCGGGTGGATGTGGGCGGAGTCGCCGATGATCTTGGGGTTGAGCACGTTGGCTTCGAGCAGGTGAATGCCGGCGATCCAGGCCAGCATGCCCAGCGCCGGGCCGAGCGACAGGCCCTGCTCTGAGCTCGCCGCCGCGATGACCACGATCGGAATCGACGAGATGATCGTGCCGAAGATCGGGATGAGGCTGAACGCGCCCGCCATCACCCCGAGCAGGAAGCTGTACTTGACGCCGAAGATCACCAGGCCGATGAAGGTGAGCACGCCGTTGACCAAGCAGATCAGCAGCTGTCCCCGCACGACCCCGCCCAGGCCCCGGTCCATGCTCGCCCACAGCTCCTCGAAGTCTGCGTGGTACTCGAGCGGCACCAGGCCCCTGACGAACCCATTGACCCGGCGCAGGTCGACCAGGATGAAGGCGGCGATCATGAAGGTGATCACGAAGTTGGTCAGGAAGTCGGCGACGCCGGCCACCAGTGCCGAGAGAGCGGGGCCGATGAACGAGCCGAGCTTGCCGGTCTGCTGGGCGACGAAGCGTTTGAGCGTGCCACCGAGCTCGGCGTCGTCCTCCGCCGGTTCGCGCGGCCGCCCGAACACCCACGTGCCGTCCTCGCGCTGCACCGCGGCGAGCTGTACGCGATCGAGGTCGACCGCAAACGATCCATCCTCGAGCGGGCGCACCACGAGCTCGTTGGGCAGCCCCTCGGGCACCGGATCGCTCACCGCCCCGTCATCGAGGAAGTCGCCAAACTCGTCGTGCAGCCAGCTCTCGGCGCGGGGGAGGTATTCGGTCTCGAGCCGCGCGAGGGCTTGCGGTGCCGTGTCACGGAGCCGGGCGAAGTCCTTGGCCACCGCGGGCAGAAGGAACCCGAAGAACGCTCCGAGCGCGCCGAGGATTGCGACGTAGCAGGCCACCACCGACAAGACACGCCCGATTCGGGGTTGCATGCGCGCGACGATCGGCGCGAGCAGGTAGGCGAGCAGCACCCCGAAGATGAACGGCAGCGCGATGCCTCGGAACAACAGCACCACCGCGAAGAGGAACAGCCCGAAGCCCCACAGCCGACCGAATCGACGGAGCGTCTGCCAAAGCGTGTCGGGACGCCGGCGGGACGTGGGCGGCGCCCCTTCCTGACTGGGTTCTTCGCTCATCGAGGCGACTCCCCTGGGATCGCACACCTGCAGCCGGTCTCACAACCCACGCGGCCCCGAATCACGATCGCAGCGGGCGGCCGGCAATGTCGCGGTCGACGTCACGCGCGCGTTCGGCTGCGGCGCGGTCCAGGCCGTGGTCGGTGGCGATGTCCCATCCCCCGCAGCTGTCGCAGCGGAAGCGGAAACGGGGCATGGCGACGCCGCAGCGGTCGCACAGGAGGTTGTGCCCCGGCAGCTCGCCCATCGCCGCCTCCCGGGCCAGGTCGCGCTGGCCCCGGGACAGCCGCAGCCGCACCAGCGACAGCTTGGCCTCGGCCGAATGCTCCGCCGCCCGCTCGAGGGCCGCGGCGGCCTGGTCGGAGTGCTGACGCGCGACGCGGTCGGCAAGCGCGACGATCAGCGAGGGCGACTGGACCGTGCGGAGGGTGGTCAACATGCGCTCGACCAGGTCGGCCACCCTGCCCTGCTCCGTGGCCCACCGCCACGCCTCGGGCACGATCACGTGCGCGCCGGCGGGCGCCAGCTCCCATGCGCGCTGCCAAGCGCCCAGGGCTGCGCGCGCGTCGGCCCCGGCCGACTCCACGCGCGCCGACGTGGTCCAGACGTGGCCGCTGTCGGGCGCCAGCTCGGTCGCCCGATCGGCGAGCCGCTTCGCCTTGCGGTCGTCGCCCTCGGCCAGGGCGATCGCGGCCTGTCCAGCGAGGGCATGCCCCCGCCGAATCCGGCTCTCGCGGCGTCGGCGGCCCTCGACCTGCTTCTCGTGTCGCTCCCACGTGGCCGCCGCGAACTCCCACGCCCCGGCCTGCTCGAGCGCCTGGGCCAGCGACTCGAGCGTGGCCACGGACGCCCGGGCGAGGGAGGCCGCGCGCATCAGCGCCCCCACGGCCGCGCGCTCGCTGCCCTGGGCGAGGAGATCTCTGCCCAGACCCACCAACGCAGCGACGCGCTGGTCGGCGGGCAGGTCCGCCGACGCCAAGACCGTGCGGTGAATCGCCTTGGCTCGCTCGACCCTGCCGCGCCGCCGGTCGAGGGCAGCGAGGGCCAAGAACGCGGTGCTGTCGGCCGGCTCGGCCTCGGCGAGGGATTCCAGCTCCGAGGCGACGTTCTCGAGATCGCCCTCGGCGAGCTCGTACAGGACGCGCGATCTCCGGGCGAGCGCCTCGACGACCTGACGACGCGGGGCCACGTACCACCACCCTGCGCCGAAGCCCGCGGCGAGGCACAGCAGCGCGACGAAGACGGTGGTCATCGTCGGCCCCCGCGCTCGGGCGTGCCGTCTGCGTCGTCGCGCATGAACTTCTCGGTCATCACCTTCTTGGTGCCGTCTTCGAGCTGGGCCTCGGCGGCGAGCAGCTCGTCCTCCTCCTGCTGCCGCAGCGGAAGACGACGCAGGTCGAGGACCTCGCGTTCGAGCTCTTTCATGCGCCTGCGCGTGCGTGCGACCGCTCGGATGCGGAACGGAGCCCGAATGGCCGCGAAGGCCAGCAGCGACGCAGCGACGATCCAGCCCGCCATCAACCCTGCGAGGTTCACGTGGTAGCGGTCGTTGGTGAGCGGGGCGAGCAAGTTCGCGCGCGGCACCGACACGACCACCTCCACCCACGCGGAGTTGGACTGCAGCATCGTGCTGGCCCAGAGCACTCCGAGCACGACCAGCGTGAGCGAAACACCAAGGTAGACCTTGCCCAGAGCCGTCACGGATTGGGCGCACGATATCAGCCGGTGTATCTTCCCGCCATGGTCGCCCGACCCGACGCCTCCACGGCTACTCCCCGCCTGTTGTCCGTCTCCGTCCTGGGAGCCGTCCTCGCCGGCATGGTCGGGGGCGCGTGCGCCACGTCGGACCAGATGCTCGAGAAGCAGCGCCGCAAAGAGGAGCTCGACGAGGGGCCCGCCTGCTACAGCGGCGTCTCCGAGGACTGCTACACCGGCCCCGACGGGACCGCGGGGCGAGGCGCGTGTCGCCTGGGGCAGCGTACTTGCGAGAACGGGGTCTGGGGCGCGTGCGGTGGCGAGGTCATCCCGACGCAAGACCTTTGCAACAACGTCGACGACGACTGCGATGGCGTGGTCGACAACGGCTTCGAGCGCGAGGGGGCCCTGTGCTTCCGCCAAGGCGCCGCCGGCGTGTGTAGGACGCAGGGCCGCTGGCGCTGCTCCGAGGACGGAGCCAGCAGCACCTGCGACGCCCCGATCGTCGAGCCCACCGCCGAGACGTGCAACGGACTCGACGACGACTGTGACGGGCAGATCGACGAAGACGCCGTCTCCGAAGACCGGCTGACCTGCACGACGGGCAAGGCCGGGGTCTGCAACGCGGGCACCAACAAGTGCGTCCAGGGCAAGGTCCGCTGCATTCAGGACACCCAGCCGGGCGCCGAGATCTGCAACGGCCTCGACGACGACTGCGACAACGAGATCGACGAGGAATGTGCGGCTCCACCGTCGTGAGCCTCCCGGGCCCGCCCCGGGTCGTTGACTGAACAACCACACCGCCCTACGCGGCCCGCGGCACCGTTGACCGATGTGGCCTCGGGTCCGTACGATCATGGCAGCCGCGATGATCGACTCGAAGAACGACACCCTCGTCGAAGACGAGTCCAGCGACGGCAGCGGAGCCCAGCGCGCCTGGCTCATCTCCATCGGCTCACCCGAAGACGGCTTCGCGCACGCGGGGCGGACCTTCGAGCTCGGCGTCGGCCAAAGCGTCAAGTTCGGCCGCGACGACAGCTCCGACGAGCTGCGCTACTTCGAGGCGGAGACCGACAACGAGGTCGGCATCCCCTACGGCTGGGTCAGCGGCGAACATGCCGAGCTCGAGGTCACGCCACGCATCGGCGGCCTCGGCTTCACCCTGCGCGACCTCGGTAGCCGCAACGGCACGCTCGTCAACGGTGAGCGCATCTCCGGCTCGGTCAAGCTTCGGCCCGGCGACGTGTTCGAGGTTGGACGATCGTTTTGGACCGTCCGCGCGATCCGGGGAAAACTGGAGCAGCCCAAGACGTCCGACTTCGATCCCTCGAGCACCTGCAGCCCGCATCTGCACCAGCTGCAGCGGACGCTCAAGCGGCTCGCCCCGAGCACGGTGCCAATCTTGCTGCGCGGGGAGACCGGTACGGGCAAGGAATACCTCGCGCGTGCGATCCACCGCGTCAGCGGGCGCCCCGGCCCGTTCGTCGTCGCGAACCTTGCGGCGATGTCCGAGCACAGGGTCGAGGCCGTCCTCTTCGGCACCGCCGATCGCCCTGGCCTCTTCGAGCAGGCCGACGGCGGTACGTTGATGCTCGACGAGCTGGGGGAGCTCTCCAGCGCCGTGCAGTCCAAGCTGCTCTCGGTGCTGACCGACTCCCGCGCGACGACGGGCACCGGACGCGACGCGTTCGACGTCCGGCTGGTCGCCACTACGCTGCAGGACCTCGGACAGCGCGTCGAGGCCGGCGCCTTCCGCCCCGACCTCTACTCCCGTCTGGCGGGTTTCGTGGCCGAGCTCCCGCCGCTTCGCGCCCGCCGGGAGGACCTCGGCCTGCTCTGCCGCACCTTCATCGCCAACCTGCAGCGTGACGGCCGGCCCACCCGGCTCACCTCCAACGCGTTCCGGCGCATCCTGGGACGCGCGTGGCCGTTCAACGTCCGCCAGCTCACCCAGACCATGACGACCGCCAGCCTGCTCGCCAGCGGCGACGGGACGATCACCGCCGACGCGCTCGCCGAGATCCTCGAGCAGGACGACGGCCTGCCCCAGAGCCCCGACGAGGTCCGCCGCATTCGGGCCGACCTCGTGCGGCATCTGGCGAAGTTTCAAGGCGACACCGACGGCATCGCCAGCGCGATGGGGCGCGACCCCTACCAGATCCAGCGGTGGCTCGAGCGCTTCGAGCTGCAGCCCGAGAGCTACGCGCCCTAGCGAAGATGCCGGCCGGAGCGAGGGAGTCGAGAGATTCCCCATAGCAGCCCCACCGCGAGCGAGGGCGCTCCGCGCCCGAACGAGGAGGGCGAGCGTAGGGCGGCGAACGCCGGCCTCAGCGAGGGAGCCGAGAGGTTCCCCATAGCAGCCCTCGCCCCTGGCTAGTCTTCGAGGGCGGCGAGCTGGCCGGAGAGTTCGGGGTGCTCGCCGTCCTCTTCCAAGCCGCGTCGCAACATGGCGCGAGCCTTGGGCTTCTCGTCGAGCGCCACGTGGGCGCGGGCGAGGTTGACGTAGATGTCTCCACGCCGCAGCAGCCCTGACTGATCGGCGTTCTGCAGCAGCATCGTCCGATAGATCTTCAGGGCGTCGCGCCAGTCCGACTCTTGCTCGTGCAGCTCGCCGAGAACCATGAGGGTCTCGACGTTGGTCGTGTCGATCCGATAGGCCTCGAGCAGCTGCTCCTTCGCGCCGTCGGGTTCGCTGCTGGCCAGCGCGATCCGAGCCAAGCGCGTGAGGTCATGCGCGAGCGCCTTGTTGCGCTTGGACTGCCGGCCCACCGAGACGAGCCAGCCATACATGTTGGAGGCGTCGTCGTAGCGGTCCGCGGCATACAGCGCATCGGCGATGCGTCGGTTGATGCCGATGTCGTCCTGCACCTCCTTGTAGAGGCCATGCAGCACCCGCAGCGCGCCGTCGGCGTCATCCATGCGACCGAGCATGACGTCCACACGCTCGAGGATCAGCTCCCGGCGCACCGACGGGTCCTCGGTGCGGCCGGCCACCATCTCCAGCGCGTGGGCGAGCTTGTCCCAGCTCTCGGAGTCTCGATACAGGTCGATCAGCGCTCGGCCTGCGTCGAGGTTGGCGGGGTCGAGCTGCAGCGCGCGCTCGAGGTGGCCTTGCCGCGCATCCGCGTCGCGCTCGAGCGAGGCGAGCCGAAGATGAAGGGCCGCGCCTTCGGGTCCCTGCGGGTCGAGATCGGCGGCGCGGCGCAGCGTCAGCTGCATCGCCCCCTCTTCCCCCATCGCTTCGTAGACCGCCGCCTTGCCGAGCAACGCGGGCACGTAGCCCGGGTCGTCTTCGAGCAGGGCGTCGAGCAGCTCCTTGGCCCGCTCGGGGTGGCTGAGCTCCGATGCGAGCAGGGTCGCGAGCGCAGACGTGACCGCGCGATAGGTGGGGACGTCCCCCTGCTCCCTCGAATCATGCATGCGGTTCTCGAGCGCCTCGGACAGCTCGACCCAGCGCTCCTCCGCGGTGAGCAGGCGTTCGAGCGCCTGCTCGGCGGCGCCGTAGCGCGGACGCTCCACCAGGATCTGCTGGTAGCGTTCGATGGCGTCGGAGGTGTCGTCGAGCCGATGCTCGGCGACCTGGGCGAGGTCCTCGAGCACGGCGATCCGGTCGTCCCCGTCGGCGAGCTCGAGCTTGCGTTCGAGGACGTCTCGAACGTCTTGCCACCGCTCCATGCGGCGCAGGAGCATCTCGAGCTCGGCCGCCGCGCCCACGTCGTCGGGACGGTCGGCGAGCATGTCCTGGTAGACACCAATTGCGTCCTCGGGACGCTCGAGCTTGTCGACGAGCAGGTTTGCCAAGCGGTAGCGGAGCTCGCGTCGCTCGTCCTCGTCGGCGGTGATGCCCGCCCTGCGGCCCAGCGCGTCGGCAAGCGCCCCCGCATCGCCCGCAGCGCTGCGCAGGGAGAGCAGAGTCTGCCACGCGCGCGTGTCGTTCTCATCGACGGCGAGCAGCGCCTCGAGGTCCTCGAGGGCCTGATCGGGGTTGGCGAGCGCGCTCTGTGCCACGGTCGCGGCTTCGTTCCACAGCTCGACCGCCTTGACCGGATCGACCTGAAGCGCCGCGCTGCGAGCCAGCGCGTCGTGCAGCATCGAAGCCTCTCCCGCCGCGCGAGACGACGCGATGAGCAGGTCGAGCGCCTCGGGCATGTCGGGCTGCTCTTCGAGGACGACGGCAATCGTCTCCATCGCCGCGGCCGGGTCTCGCAGGGCCTCGAGCTGAAGCCCCGCTGCCCGAACGCACACGCCCACCGGCACATGATCCCGGCTGCGCGCTGCCTCGACCGCCTCGAGCATCTTGGCGACGGCCGGGCGCGTGAGCGAGGGGTCCGACTCGGCCAGCGCGAGCAGTCGCTCGAGCACGTTGGTCGCGTCGGGGTCCAACACCAGCAGCCGGCCCCAGGCGTCGAGCGCCTCGTCGGGCGTTCCGCCACCTTCTTCGCGCAGCGTCGCAAGCTGCTCGAGCAAACGCGGGTGATCGCCTTCATCGGCGACCTCGAGGCGCAGCGCCGTCACGCTCGCCTGACCCCGACGGTCGCCCGCGGACTGGTACGCCTGCTCGAGCGCGTCGAGCAGGGCGCTCGAGGGCGCGCCGTCTCGACCCTCGAGGAGCGCCTCCATGCCGCGCACCGCCGCACTCGCGCCGTCGATGTCGAACGCCTCCCGGTACGCCTCGAGCGCGGTTCCGGCTTGGCCCTGCTCGCGACGCACGTCGCCGAGACGGACGAGGAGCTCGGACTGCTGCGAGGGGTCGGGCGCGAGCCGTGCCCCCTCGACCAGCGCGGCCTCGACCGCGTCGAGGTTGGAGGCCGCCCTGCCGAGACGTTCGGCACGCAGGCAGACCTCGAGGTTTGCAAGACCGGCCGAGACCAGCGGCGAGAGCAAGCCCAACGCGCGCTCTGGATCACCCAGAACCTCCTCGGCCAGGTTGGCCGCGTACATCGCCGTGATGACGCGCGCGTCCGGGGGCAGGCTCTCGTCGCTCGCCCGGGCGGCGAGCAGATCGAGGTGGTCACCACCGGTGCCCAGCTGCACGGCGAGGCGACCGCCCTGGTCGAGCGCCTCGGACAACGCCTCGTCGCCATCGACCACGTCGAGCAGCGCGTTCGAAGCTTCGAGGGCACCGGCGAGGTCGTCGAGTCGCTCGACCCGCAGGCGGGCCAACCTCTGGAGGGCCTCGACCGTCTCGGTCGGATCTTGGCTGAGCTCGGCGCGTGCGGCCAACACTTCGGCAAGCTCGTTGAGCCGCCCGGCGTGCTCGAGCGGCTCCATGACCAGCATGCTCGCCGTCTCGAACGAGTCCGCCTCCTTCGACAGCGCGACCAGGTCGGTCAGCGCGCCGTCTTGGTTGGGCATGATCGCCAGGACCTGCTCGTAGCGCTCGAGCGCCCCGGGGACGTCCTCGAGGGGCCCCCGGTACATGCGGGCGACATCGAGGACCAAGGACGCGCGACGCTCCTCGTTCTGGGTGAGCGCGGCCCGTTCGGACACCACGTCCGCCGCCTCTGCGTGCCGCCCCTCGGCCTCGAGGGCCCGGGCGAGCGCCGCCATCGCGTCGTCGTCGCTCGGGGCGTCCATCAGCAGGGCTCGCAGGACGTCGATCTCGGCGCCCCGGTCCTTGAGGGTCTCGCGCTGCAGGTTCGCCAGCTGCATGCGAAGGTCGCGGCGCTCGGCTTCGTCCAGCGAGTTCTCGACCTGGCGTTCGAGCACGTCGATCAGCGCGCGGGTCGAGCCGGAGGCCTCGTAGACGCGGCTGAGGCGGGAGAGCGCCTCCTTGTCACCGGGCTCGATGTCGAGCAGGCCCTTCCAGGCCGTCTCGGCGGCTTCGGGCCGCACGAGCACCTCCTCGTACAGCCGCGCGAGGCGTCGCTGCAGCTCGACCCGGTCGGTGTCGTCCTCGGCGACGGTGGCACGCTTGCTCAGCACGCCAGCGAGCTCCTCGTGATAGCCCAGCGCGGTCAGAGCCCCATCGAGGCGGGCGAGGGCCTCGGCGTGGTCGTCGCGAAGCTCGAGCGCCGCGCGAAGGGTCTCGACGGCGCGCTCCATTGCCCCGTGCTCGCCCAGCAACGCTGCGCCGCGCACCATCAGCGTGAGACGTCGGTCCTCGTCGCCTTGCAGCATCTCCGCGTCCGCGGCGGCCACGAGCGCCTCGGCCAACGCACCGCGCAGCTCCAGGGTCTCGGCCATGCGCTCGACCTCGCGGTCGAGGTCTTCGAGCGCATCCTGGGGGCCAGGCTCGGCGAGGGCTCGACACAACGTCCGAAAGGCCGCCTCCGCCGTGTCGGGGGAGCCGACGAGGAGCGTCGCCATGCCGCGGTACAGCTCGTGCCGCGCGACGGGGTCCTCGGTCTGGGTCAGGCGCCACTCGTCCACCTCGACGAGGCGTCGCACGTTGCCCGCCCGCTCGTAGATCGGCCGCAGGATGTCGAGGATCCGCGCCCGAAGCTCCCTTCGGCGCTGTGCGATCTGTTCGAGCAAGAGGACCCCGTCAGCGTCGTCGGACGCGTCGGCCAGCAGCATCTCGATCGTATCGACCGCCGCGTCGGGCTCGTCGAGGGCCCCGTCCTGAATCGCGGCGATGCGAAGCGCTACCTCGGCGCGTGCGTGCACGTCGGTGCTCTGGTCCAGTCGCTCGCGCAGCAGGTCGAGAAGGTCGCGGTGTTTGTCGTTGTCGGCGTAGATCTGCTCGAGGCGGGAGCGCGCGAGCTCGTAGGACGGCCGAATGTCGAGCATGCGGCGGTAGGCTCGCGCCGCCTCGTCGGGGTCGTCGAGCATCTCTTGGGCCAGCGTGGCGAGCTTGCGCAGGACCTCGATCTGGCGGTCCTCTTCGAGAGCGCCGTCGACCTCCGACCAGTACAGCGCGCCCAGCTCGGGCCACATCTCGGCGTGGGTGAGCGTGGACTCGAGCGAGGCGAAGACCTGCCGGTCCTCGGGGTTGGCCGCCCGGATCCGCTGAAGCAGCGGCACGGCGCGATCGGGCTGCCGAAGCACGCCCGACCACAGATCGGCAGCCTCACGCACCACCGCGAGCATCTCGTCGGTGTTGTCGTCGGCGCCCTCTGTCTGCACGTACTCGGTCAGCAGCGCCGCGTAGCGCTCGGTCTGCCCCAGCACGCCCGACAGTCGCGAGAGCTGGTCTCGGACGCGACGTGAGGTCGGCTGCTCCTTGAACAGCCGCTCGTAGCTGGTCATCGCGCGCTCGAGGTCTTCGAGCTGCTCCTCCTCGATCTGCGCGATGCGCATCAAGATGCGCATTCGAGACGCATCGTCGTTGGCGTCTTCGAGCCGAATCTCCTGGATCTGGATCAGGCGGCTCCAGTCGGCCACGGCCGCGAACACGGGCTCGAGCAGCTCCGCGACGCGGGTGCGCATCGAGGGGTCCTCGAGGTAGCGATCGAGCTCTTCGGTCGCGACGGCCTGGTCGGGATCGAGCTTGAGGGCGGCGCTGAGGTGGTGGATGCCCGTCTCGGGGTCTTCGAGCCGGCCGCCGTACAGCCGACCGAGGCGCAGGTGGGTCTGCACCGACTCGGTGCTGTCTTGGCGCGCGAGCTTCCGGTTGAGGTGCGCGGCGAGCTCGCGCCAGCGCTCCGTCTGCTCGTAGAGCGGCTCGAGCACGTCTTGGATCTCGGGCCGCGCCATCGCATCGGGCGAGAGGCGCTCGTACAAGCGGATGGCGTCCTCGGGGCGTCCGAGCTGTTCGCGGTTGATCTCGGCCGCCCGCGTGAGGGCGGCGTCGCGAGCCTCGTCGCTGGCCCGGTCAGCGCGCGCGACGAGCAGGGCCGACAGCGGCTCGAAGTCGTCTTGGCGAAGATAGATCTGCTCGAGGGCGTCGGCGGCCTCGGTGGCGTCGGGCGAGATGTCGAGCACGCGCTCGTAGGCGCGCCGCGCCTCGTCCAGCTTGCCCAGCCGCTCGAGGGCGACCTTGCCTTGGCTCCGCAGCACCCGCATCTGAAGGCCCGAGTCCAGGATGTGATCGACCGTCTGCGAGTACGCGGCCAGGAGCGCCTCGCCGCGCTCGTCCTCGGCGCCGAGACGCTCGACCTTCTCGAGGATCGACGCGAGCTCGGGCTGGTCCGCGGCCTCGACCATCGCCTCGCAGAGCACGCCAAAGGCCTTGTCGGCGTCTTGAAGCTTCTCTTCCTGCGTGGCTGCCACCTTGAGCAGCGCCTGGAGCCTGCGCCGCCCTGAGGGCTGCTTGCGGGCTTGAAGCTCCTCGAGCTCGACGAGCGCCGGCCAGTTCTGCTCGGCTTCGTACAGCGGCGTGAGGATGCGAATCGCACGCTCCCGCGTGGCGTCGGCCTCGAGGTAGCCACCCACCTCGGAGCGCGCGCGGGCGTCGGTGGGCGCGAGATCGAGGACGCGCTTGAGCAGGTCCAGGGCGTCGCCGCCACGGCCGAGCTTCTTGCCGACCACGATCGCGGTGCGGGTGAGCAGGCCGACGCGAATCTCTTCGGTCTGCGCGATGGTCGTCAAACGACGCAGGCACTCCTCGACGTCGGGCCAGTGCTCGAGCGACTCGTGCAGGTCCGTGAGCGACTGAAGAGCGTAGGTCGTCTCGTCACGGCCGACCTTGAGGTCGAGGACCGACTGGAACGACTCGATGGCGCGGTGGGGATCGTCGAGCTTGTCCCGCTGCAGCTCGCCAAACTGCCGCCACAGCGCAGCCCGTGCGCGAGCGTCGGTGGTGACGCCGATGCGGTGCTCGATCACCTCGACCAGACGCGCCCACTCCTCCTCCTCGGTGAACAACCGCTCGAGAGCGTCGAGCGCGACGGCGTTGGCGGGCTGCCGGTCGAGGACCTCGGAGAAGGTCAGCGCCGCACCGACGCGGTCGCGGAGCTCCAGCTGAACCGCGGCGATCTCCAGCCGCACGTCCACCTGCTGCGAGGGCGTGTCCAAGAAGCGCAGCAACGCCCGCTTGGCCTCGATCAGCGCGACGCCGTCGCCGGCCTCGAGATGCAGGCGGCACAGCTTCGAGACGGCCTCGTGCGCCAGCGTGGCGTCGGGAGGGTCGAGCGCCAGCAGCTGGCTGTAGGCCTCCCGAGCGCCCTCTTGGTCGCGCAGATGCTGGTCGAGCAGCCGGGCGTGGCGAGTCGTCAGATCGATGCGCAGCGCCGAATCCACGACGCGCTCGTGCTCGAGGGCCGACTTCCACACCTCGGACAGCTCGGCAAAGCGTCCAAGGCCCAGCCCGAGCCGCTCGATCTCCTGCCGCGTATCGAAGCGCGTCGGGTCGGTCAGGTAGGCTTCGCGCACGTAGGACATCGCGGTGCCGGGGTCGCCCATGTCCGTCTCGTAGACGCGAGCGATCTGCATGAGGTAGCCGATCGCGTCATCGCTGGCGCCGTTGGCGATGGCGTGCTCACGCCGGACCTGCGCCACCCGAATGCGCCCCAGGTGGTCTCCCAGACGCGCGTAGAGGGGCTCGAGCAGCGCGCACGCCTGCAGCTGGACCTCGTGAATGCCCAGGAGCTCCTCGAGCAACCGCCGCGCCTCCTCGTGGTCGGGGTCCTCGCCCAGCACCTGGCCGAGCAGGTCGACCGCACCGAACGCGTCGCCGAGGTACTGCATGCGCAGGCTCGCCTGCCGCACCCGCAGCTCGCGAGCGTCGGACGCGTCTTCGACCAGCTCGGCCTGACGCCCGAGCGTCTCCTCGAGCTTGAAGTAGTCATCGGTCTCCGTCCCCTCGGCATACATCTCGGCGAGCAGGCCGATCGTCGCCAGATCGTCGGGGATGAGGTCGAGGAGCTCCTCGGCGGTGGCGACGGCCATGCGTCGGTCGCCGAGCACGTTGCGCGAGAGCTCGATGATGCGCGAGAGCAGCTCCTTTTGTTCGCGCTGGTTGAACGTCACGTCGACCCGGCGGCGGTACAGCGCGACGAGTTCTTCGTGGGCGTCGCGCTCGCGCAGCAGCGTCTCGAGCGCCTCGTAGGCGCCTTGATGTGTCTCGTCGTGGCTGAGCACCACACCAAACGCCGCCTCGGCCCGGGCGCGCTCTCCAAGCTGATCGCGAAGGATGACGGCGTGCTCGAGCAGGAGGTCGCGGCGAAGGTTGGCGCGCTCCCGCGGCAGGGTGCGCCCCTCCGCTTCGGCCGACTCCGCCTCTTGCGCCAGGCCGGCCAAGGCGGCCTCGTAGGCGTCGGAAACGTCTTGCATGCGGCCGAGCTCACCACCGAGCCGCGCGAGCACCTGCCGCGCTTCCCACTGGCCCGGGTCGGCCCGGAACAGCTGGTCGCGGATGCGCAGCGCGTCGTCGCGACGCTCTTCCATGCGCTCGTAGATCCCCGCCAAGGTGGTGAGCAACTCGAGTTTTTCAGCTTCGTCGTCCTCGGCGGCGACGATGACCTCCATCGCTTCGGCCTCTTTGGGGCGGTTCTCGGTGCGCTTGTAGAACGGCAGCAGGCCTCGCATGACCGCGAGCGAGGTGCTCGGATCGGCGGCGCGCAGCTCCTCGAGGGCCGCGACGGTGTCCGCGTGCGAAGGATCGATCTCCAGCACGGACAAGAAGCCGCCAACGGCGCGGTCGGAGTCCTGCAGGCGCGTCGCGTGCAGCTGCGCCAGCTCGAACATCAGCGGAATCCGCGATGTGTCCGAAGAGGACAGCTCGAGCTTCTGTTCGAGGATCGCCGCCAGCTCGGCCCAGTGGCCTCGGTTGCGATAGATCCGCGTCAAGGCGTCGAGCGACGCGGCGTCGTTCTCCGAGAGCGTCAAGATGGTGCGGTAGCTCTCCGCGGCCGCCTCCAGGTCGCCGAGCTGCTCTTCTTGGAGCTTGGCCAAGCCGCGCAGCGTGGCCAGACGCGCGTCGATGTCGTCGGTCACGTCGAGCCGGCGCCGGTAGACCTCGCTGAGGTCGTCCCATCGGCGGGTCGAGGAGTAGATGTCCTCGAGCGCGGCCATCGCCTCGGCGTTGGTCGGCTGAAGCTCGATGATGCGTCGGAAGTAGCGCTGCGCATCGTCGGGCTTGAAGAGGCGGTCGCGAGCGATCACCGCGAGCTTCTCGAGCAGGACCAGCCGCTCGTCGTCGCCGACGCCGGGCACCTCGATGCGCTCCTCGAAGATGGTCGTCAGCTCGTCCCAACCATCGGCCCGCTCGGCCGACTGCTCGAGCTGCTCGCGCAGCGTCTCGTCTTCGGGGCGCAGGTGGTACGCCTTGGAGGCGAGCTGCAACGTGAGCGCAGGCGAGTGCAGGCGATCCTCGGCGACCTCGCGCATCGAGGCGAGCAGCTCGAGCCGCTCGTCGGCGTCGGTGGCCGCGGAGAAGAGCACGTCGTAGGTGCTCATCAAGCGCGCCCAGTTGCTCTGCTCGCGGTAGATCGGCAGCAGCTCCCGCGCGACGTCGAGGTTGTCGGGCTGGATCGCGAGGGTACGCTCGAGAGCCTTGAGCGCGCGCTCGGGCTGTCCGAGGCGGTCGTTGCACAGACCAGCGACGCGCCGGTACAGCAGCACGCGCTCCTCGATGTCGGCGATGCGGTCGGCCGCGCTCTGCAGCACCTCGACCAGGTCGGCGAGTCGACGCTGCCGCTCGTAGAGCCCGGTGAGGTCGTCCCAGCGGCGGTCGGCGACGAACGCGTCACGAAGTCGGCGCGTCGCCTTGTCGTGGCCGGGCTCGAGCCGGAGGACCTCGGTCCAAACCCGAATCGCGCTGGTGCGGTTCTGCAGCCGCTCTCCGTAGAGGCCACCGAGGTGCTGCAGCAGCGCGATGGCTTGATCGCGCTCGCAGGTCCGCAGCTTGCGATGGAGGATCTCCGCCGCGTGCGCCCAGCGAGACTCTCGCTCGTAGAGCCGAGCCAGAGCCGCGAGCGCGCGGTCGTCGTCCCCGTGATGGGTGAGCACGTCGTTCCACGCCTCGATCGCCTCGCGTCGGTCGCCCAGACGGTCCTCGGCCAGACGCGCGAGATCGATGCGAGCGGCGAGCGCTTCTTCGCCCTGCAGGTCGTCGAGCTCTTCGCGGCGCAGGGCGATGAGCGCCCGGAAGTCGCGGCGTTCCTCGTGGATGCGAGCGAGCAGCGCCCGCGCTCCGCGATCCTTGGGGGAGATGGCGAGCACCCGCTCGAGCGGCTCGAGGGCGCGCTGCGGGTTGCCGAGTTCCTCGACCCAGATCGTGGCCATCTTGCGGAGCAGCTCGCACTCGCGCTCTGTGTCGCCATCGGCTCCGGCCGCGGCGATGCGCTTCTCGTAGACGCCGAGCAGGTCGGCGTGGCGCCCCGCCTTGGCATAGGTCTCCGCGAGGGCGTCGAGGCTCTCCTCGTGCGTGGGGTCGACCTCGAGGATGCGCTGGAGCGTGGCCAGAGCCATGGTGTCCAGGCGCAGCTTGTCGCGGTACAGCGCCGCGATCTCGAGGAGGGCCGCGATGCGCTGCTCCTTGACGTCCTCACCCGCCCCGAGCCGTTCGAGCTCGTCCTTGAGGAGGTCGACGAGCGCGGTCCACTTGCCGCCGGCCCGGTAGAGGCGGACGAGGGCTTCGGACGCCCGGGGGTCGTGCCCGTCCTCGCGAATGACCGAGCGCCACATCTCGATCGCGCGGTCGCCCGAGTCGAGCCGCTCCTCGGCCAGCGTCGCCACCTCTTCGGCGAGCGCGAAGCGGATCTGCGGATCCTTGCTCGCGCGGCGGGCCTGAACCAGCACCTGAATGAGCTGGGTCGTCTTGTTGTCGTCGCCGAACAGCTCTCGATAGAAGCCGAGCACCTCGGGGTGCGCGGGGTCGGTGCGACGGACGCGGCGGTAGTAGGGCTCGGCCAGCTGCGGCTGGTCGCCGCGACGCCAGAGCACCGACGCGGCGGTGAGCACGGCCTCGTTCCCGCTGCCGTCTCGGGGTGCCCGCTGGGCGGCCGCCTTGGCGGTGTCGACGAGCTCGGGGGTCTCCGCCCCGGCGACGAGCATCACGGCCAAGACCGTGGCGACGGCCTCGGCAGAGTCCGGATTGTTCTTGGCTTCGATTCGGGCTTGAGCGAGGTCGACACCGTCGACAGCCGCCGCCAAGGCGGTGCGGGAATCGTCGTCATCGGCGCTGAGGAGCTGGGCGAGAGCAGAGCGAACTTCGGCCATGGGTCGTCGTGTTTCGATCGTGTACGCGGCGAGCGAGGCGGCGCGAGGCAATCGCACGCCCCGTCGCCGACTCCGACCCTCGGGGGGACGGAGGGGACGCAACTCTACGCCTGCGGCGCGGCCGCATTCAACGAGAACCGGGGGGATTCTTCGCGGCGGACTCGAACGAGGTCATCAGCAGGACGAGGCTCGCGGCCGCGGCTGCGGCGACGTTCAGCGAGCCGAGTCGTCCATGGCGCGCCAAGGTGACCTGGAAGTCACACGACTGCGCGGTGAGCCGACGGATGCCCCGGCCCTCGCTGCCGAGCACGAGCACGACCGCCTCGGGTATCGCGTCGGCACGGCACAGCCCCGCCAGGTCCTCCGACGCATCGACCACGGTCCCCACGACCCACAGACCCGCCTCCTTGCAGGTGCGCAGGGCCTGCGCGAGGTTGGTGACCTCGGCCATGGCCAAGCGCTCGCTGGCGCCCGCCGAGGCGCGAGCGACCGTCGCGGTCAGGCCCACGGCCCGGTCGCGGGGCCAGAATACACCGCTTGCGCCGAAGAACTCGCAACTACGGAGGATGGCACCGAGATTTTGGGGGTCCACCACGCCGTCGAGCGCCACGAGGACCTTGCGGGGTGCCTCGCTGGGGCGCGCGATGAGATCGGCGAGGTCGAGCAACGGAGGCGGCGCGGCCAAGGCCACGATGCCCCGGGGGTCCGCATCGCCGGCCGCGAGCTGCAGCGCGTCGCGGTCGACGTGTTCGACCGGGATGCCCAGCGCGGCGGCGCGTTGCGAGACCTCGAAGTCGCGCCGCTCGTCGACCAGGATCCGCTCGATCCGATCGGACGCCGCGTCGAAGAGCTCGACCACGGCGCGCTCTCCCGGCACCGCATAGCGCGCGGGTCGGCCCCGCCCCTTGGAAGGGCGAGCCTTGGACTTCGAGCGTCGACGAGGTTTATTGCGGGGCGGTTCGGATGACGCCATCGGGAGCCACGTGGGCGAGAGTCAGCCGGGGCGGGCCCGGGTCGGTGGGTTGCAGCGCGCGCTCGAGCGCCTTGTACACGAGAAGCTCCTGGTCGCCCGGCGGCTGGCCTTCGGCGTCGAGGTACGCCTGCTCGAACTCGGCGGTGCCATCGGAGCTCCAGGCGGTCGGGGCGATCCAGACCTCGGCGAGGATCTTGCGGGCGTCGATCAGCGCGTGGGCGCTCGCCCCCTCGGCCGTGCTCAGCACCATGACGCCCTCCTCACCGGACGCCGAAGGTGCGAGGTCGAGGCGGATCAGCTGCCGCACGACGGACTCGAGCCGGGAGAGGTGGTCGGGCACGATCACCGCGCCGCCGGACCGCAGCCCGCCGAGCAGCGGCGTGATGAGGGGCTGAAAGCTGGTGGTGTCCGGCGGGTAGGTCTGCACGACCAGGTCGTCGACGCCCTCGGGGCCGACGGCGGCCTCGATCGCCCGCAACGCGCGGCGTCCGTAGCCGTTGGCCGGCGCCAGCACCATGATCTGCCGCGCGCCACGGTCGCGGGCCAGCGCGATGAGGCCCTCGACCCGCGCCTCGAGACTGGGTGCGACCCCCAACGCGCCGCCCACGGCCTCTCCGGGCACGATGACGGGGACGTCCGCGCCGACCGCCTCGTGGACGGCTCGCACGTTCGAGGCCCCGATCGGCCCGACCAACACGGTCGCGCCATCGTCGACGAGGCTTCGCGCGGCTCGACGGGCGGAGGACTTGTTCGAGCCGGCGTCGGCCCACAAGAAGCCCGCCATCTCGGCGTCGGCGAGGGAGACCGCCGAGACCGAGGCCGCGGCCAGCTGAGCGTCGGCGAACGCCGAGAGCGGGCCGCTGCGGGGGAGCAGGACTCCGACCTTCGCGGGCGGGCCCGCGCACGCCCGCACCCACGGTGGGGCATCGGGGGCGGGCCGGGCGAGCTTCGCCAGCGCTTCGAGGCACGCTCGCGCGGGGCCGGGCTCGAGGCCGGCCGCCTCCTCTTCGAGCGTCGTGCCGGGCAGCGTGCGCCCCAACGACGCGATGCGGGCGTCGGCGTGCAGCGCGGCGGCGGTGTCGTCGGGCAGCGAGGCGCGCCACTGCGCGTACGCCGTGAGCGCTGGGCCGAACGCTGCGTCACGCTCGAGCGCGACGGCACGCACACCCTCGAGGGGCCCGGGCTCCAGTCCACTGAGGGCGACGACGGTGGGGTCGGAGAGCTCGCGCAGCGCGACCTGCGGGTCCCCACCCCGGGCCAGCGCGCGCAGACGGATCTGCGTGAGCGAACGCTCCAAGTCGGTGGGCTCAGGCGGTGGAGGCTCCCACTGCAGCGCGCGGTAGGCCATCGCGGCCGCGTCGACGTCCTGCCCGAGCAGGTAGGCCCGAGCGGCCTTGGCGTGCAGGGCTTCCCGGGCGAGCGTGGGGGGAGGATCCTGGTTGAGTATCTCGTCGGCGATCGCCACGACCTCATCCGAGCGTGGCGTGTCCTTCCACGCGTCCTGCAGCCGCGTCCACGCGTCGGCCAGCGCCGGGTCGAGGGAGGCGGTGTCCACCTCGCTCTTGCGGCCCTCGCCCAGGAACGTGGGCATCGTCGTCGGACCCCGGCGGCAGCCGGGCGCGGTCAGCACGGCCGCCAGGGCGACCCATCGGAGCTTGCGGAACAACACGGGGAAGCTGCTCGACCGAACGCGCGAGGAGGGCTCGATCATCCGTGCGCATGATATATCAGACGTCCATGGTCGGTCGGGACGTCGAAGAGTTCGACAGCGGGTACGGCGAATCGAGCCGCTACGCCGCGCACCTCGACCGCGGGTGGGCTCTGCTCGACCGCGGCGACCTCGTCGCGGCACGTACGTCGGTCGAGCACGCCCAAGAGGTTCGACCCGACGACCCCGACGCGAGCGTCCTGCTGGGCGCGATCGCGCTGGCCGAGGGCGACCCGGCGGAGGCGCTACGCTGCTACGAGCGGGCCGCCGAGCTCGACCCCGAATACCTCGAGCCCTACGTCGCGGCCGCCCAAGTGTGCCTCTTCGATCTCGAAGATCCCGGCCGGGCGCTGCGGTTCTGCGAGGACGCGCTCGAGCTCGAGCACCTCTCCGCGTTCGAAGCGCTGGACCTTGGCCTGCTGCAGGCCGAGTGCGTCTTGGCGGCCGCCGGCGCTGCGCAGCAGGGCACCCGAGGCGCCGGCGGGTTCGAGCCGGTCGACCTGGGGGCCGAAACGCCCGAACTTGGCCAAGCCGAGGATCTCGCCGTGGTCCTCGCCACGCTGGAGCTCGCCGCGCGCGGGCCCACCGACGCCGATCTCGAGGCGCGCGACCCCGTGCTGGTCGAGGCTGCCGAGGCGCTCATGCTCGACAACGAGGGCGACCGCCTCGACGAGGACGAGCAGCGCGACCGGGTCGCTCGAGCGTTCCAGCTCCTGATGCGCTGGGCTCGGCTCAAGCTCGACCTGGGCGAGATCGCCAGCGCCACCGAGCAGCTCGGCAAGCTCACCGCGTGGTTCCCCGAGGAGGCCGACGCCTGGTACCTGCTCGGTGAGGCGCGGCTGAGAAGCCAAGACGTCTTGCGCGCGACCGAGGCCAGCCTCCGCACCCTCGAGCTCGACACCCGCACGCCCCTGCCCGGCTGGCTGCCCCCCGTCGGCCGACTGCAGCGCCGCGTGCTGCAAACCCTACAAAGGGTCGAGATCCCGGCGATCCAGCAGGCGATTCGAGACGACCGCCCGATCGCGGTGCTCATCCAAGAGCGACCCGCACCCGAGCTCGTCGCCGAAGGCATCGACCCACGCCTGCCCGCGCTCGCGCTGGGCACCCGGCTGGACCCGCAGGCCCCTGCCCTCACGCTCACCGGCATCGCGATCTACGTCGCCAACATCGCCCGCGTCTGCCGCGACGCCACGCAGTTCGAAGAGGAGCTCAAGCTCTCCCTCGACGAGGAGCTCGGCGTCTTCTTCGCCGACGCCGCCGAGGCCGCCGAGGCCGAGGACGAAGCGCCCACCGAGACCCCGGCCGCCGCCGCGGGAGACGACAAGAAGCCCCGCCGCCGACGCCGACGCAAGAGCTGAACCGGGGCAGTTGGCATGCAACGACGGGCCAAGAGCGGCCGCTCCCTTCTCCTGGCGTTGCTCTGGCTCATCCTCGCGCCGTTCGGCGCCGCCGCATTCTCGGCTCTCTTCGCCACCACCCCGCTGACGGTGTCACGGCTTTCCTCGGATGAGTCGCCCCGGGATCTGGGCGCGCGAGTCGTTCGGGCACGTGAGCAACCGACGACTCGGACCACGCTCAGCCGCGTCGAACCTCGCGTTTCGCGAAGTTCACGATGGCCGAGCTGACGCCGGAGGCCCCGAACTTCGCGGTCTGCGAAGTTCACCCGCCCTGAACTGAGTCAGCGCATCGTCGCGGCGCCCTGCCCGAACATGCGCTCGAGCGCGAGCATCAGCCCCGCGACTCATCGTTGCACATTGGACTGCGTGCCGAGGCCGAAGATGAGAGCGCCCACGAGGAACCCCAACACGGCGCCGACCATCCCTCCGCCCGCGACGACGAAGAGCGCCATGCCGATGACGCCCGCGAGCCAAAACGCCGTCCGACTCAGCTCGCTCCCCTTCGTCGCCGGCACCGCCGAAGGCCGATGAGAGAGCGCCCCGGGGTTGTGGGTCGACGCCGGCGCTTGCGGCTGTGCGAGCGCCACGGGGGCCGGGACGGGCGGCAGCGCAGGCATGCTGGTCGCAGGAGGCGGCCGCAACACCGCCGCCACGTTCGCGGGTCGTTGTTGTGGGTCTGCGCGGAGCAGCCACTGCAGCAGGTCGCGCAGCGGCCCGGGCTTGATCACGGTCGAGAGGTCGACGTCGAGGCCGATTGACGGCAGCTTCGCCGCGTCGGTTCCGGTGGCCGCGGCGGCCAGGGTCGCGCCGAGGCCGTAGAGGTCCGACGCAGGCGAGGACTGGCCCCGAAGCTGCTCGGGCGCCATGTACCCGTACGTGCCGACGACGGTGGACTGGCGGGTGTCGACGACCGCCGCGCGCACGCTGCCGAAGTCGACCAGCGACACGTGCCCATCGGCCGCGATCACCACGTTGGCCGGCTTGACGTCGCGATGAATGACCGGAGGGTTGAGCGCATGCAGGTACGCGAGCGCGTCGAGGAGCCGACGAAGAATCGCGTCGAGCTGTGCATCGGAAAACCGCGCGCCGCGATCGATCATCGACTGCAGGCTCTCCCCGGGCGAACGCTCCATCACGAGCCAGAACGTGCCGGTGTCCTCATCCCCGCCGTGTTCGACGTAGGCGGGGACGCTGGGGTGCGCAATCGACCGCAGCACCGCGCACTCGCGCTCGAAGAGCTCGAAGCGCTTCCACGCCTCCGACCCGGCGAGGCGAAACACCTTGACCACCACGGGCATGCCCGTGGCCGTGTCCAGGGCGGCCAGCGTGAGGCCTTGCCCGCCACGGCCCAACGGTGCCTCGATCCGATAGCGCGTCGGCAGGCCGGGGACGTCGAGCGCGTCGCTCATTCAGCGCATCGTCGCGGCGCCCTGCCCGAACATGCGCTCGAGCGCGAGCATGAGGTTCTCGTCGGCGGTGACGCCGAACTCGTCGCCGAAGACGATGCGCGAGGAGAACTTGCCGTCGACGGTGACCTGCAGCTCCATCGTGCAGGGACCGCTGTGGTCGGAGACGAGCTGCTTGAGCGCGAGGACCTTGTCGTCGCTGAGCTGCTCGGCGGAGATCCGCAGGTGGACCTTCTGCGTCCGCTCGCTGCGGACCTCGGCGATGAGGCGGACCGAGTCGGCCAGCAGCTTGTAGCGCTTGACGCCACCTTCGTCGGAGCGCTCGACCTCGACCTTGCCGCTGACGAGCACCGGCTCTTCGGCAGCGCGCTCGAGCTCGTCGGCGAGCGAGAGCCCGGTCTCCTCGTCGACGCGCTGGTAGGTCTTGGGGAAGACGATGACCTCGATGCGGCCGTACTGGTCCTCGAGCTGGAAGAAGCACATCGGCCCCTTGCCGCTGCGGGTCTGAATCTCGCGGAACTCGCAGATGACCCCTGCGACGACGATCTCCTGGCCGTCGAGGCCCTTGTGCAGCTTGCCGACGTGGCTCGTCGCAAAGCGCTCGACGTCTTGCTGGAATCGGTCGAGAGGGTGGCCGGTGAGGTAGAAGCCCAGCGCCTCGCGCTCACCCAGGAGGCGCTCCTTGGGCGACCAGTCCTCGATGTCGGGATACTCCTCGACGAACACCGAGTCGGGCTCGGCGATGGCCGCGAACAGCCCGACCTGTCCGGACTCGCGGTCCCGCTGGGCCCCTTGCCCCTGCTCGACGGCGTTCTCGATCACGGCCATGACCTGAGCACGGCCGTGCCCATCGGAGACGGCATCGAGCCCTCCGGCTCGGAGCAACCCCTCGATGGTCCGCTTGTTGACCTTCTTGATGTCGACCCGCCGGCACATCTCGAACAGCGAGATGAAGGGCCCCTCGTCCTTGCGGGCGGCGAGAATCGAATCGACCGCGTTCGAGCCCACGCCCCGGATCCCGCCCAGGCCGAAGCGGATCAGCTGCTCCACCTGCTGCGTGTCGTCGTTGAGCCGCGTGACGACCGAGAAGTCGCGCTCGGACTCGTTGACGCACGGCGGGAGCACGCCGATGCCCGAGCTCCGGGCCTCGGCGATGAACTTGACGACGTTCTCGTTCTTGTCCTTGTCGCAGGTCATCAGCGCCGCCATGAACGCGGTGCGGAAGTGACACTTGAGGTAGCCCGTCTGGTAGGTGATCAGGCCGTAGGCCGCCGAGTGCGACTTGTTGAAGCCGTATCCGGCGAACTTGTCGATCAAGTCGAAGATCTCGTTGCTCGTCTTGTCGTCGATGTCGTTGACCTTCTTGCAGCCCTCGACGAACAAGGCGCGCTGCCTGTCCATCTCGGCCTTCTTCTTCTTGCCCATCGCGCGGCGCATCATGTCTGCAGCGCCGAGGCTGAAGCCCGCGAGGATCTGCGCGGCCTGCATGACCTGCTCCTGGTAGACGAAGACCCCGTAGGTCTCGCGCAGCACGTCCTCGAGCAGATCGTGCGGATATTCGATCTTGCGTCGGCCGTGTTTGCACTCGATGAACTGATCGACCATGCCGCCCTCGAGCGGACCGGGTCGGTACAGCGCCACCGCAGCGATGATGTCCTCGAAGCGGTCGGGCTTGAGGCGCGTGAGCAGCTCCTTGAACCCCGAGGATTCCAGCTGGAACACGCCGGTGGTGTCGCCGCGGCTGATCATCGCGAAGACGTCGGGGTCGTCCATCGGGATGGTGTTGATGTCGAACGCCGGCTTGCCCGCGCCGTGGGGCACCTCGGGATGGTCCTCGGTCCGCTCGACCGGCTTCTCGATCGGGGGCCACGGCGGCAGGTCCGAGAGCTTGCCGTCGTTGATCAGCCGCACCGCGTTGCTGATCACCGTGAGGGTCTTGAGCCCCAGGAAGTCGAACTTGACCAGGCCCGCCTTCTCGGCGTCGACCATCGTGTACTGGGTGACGATCTTTCCGTCGGCGCGAAAGCACGGCACGTGCTCCCACAGCGGGCGGTTGCCGATGACCACGCCCGCCGCGTGCATGCCCGCGTGGCGGTTGAGCCCCTCGAGTGAGGTGCCGACCTTCATCACCTTGGAGGCGTCGCGATACGCGTTGCCCGACGCCTCGTCCTCGGAAACCCGACGCCGCAGCTTCTCGGCAGCTTCGGCGATCGGCAGGGCGTCCTTGTACTTCTTGGCCTTGCTCGGATCGGCCTTGATCTCCTTCTTCATCTGGGCCGGATCGGCCATGGTGGCCGAGAGCGTGACCTTGGGGCCCTCGGGGATGAGCTTGGCCAGCTCGTTGGTCTCCTGGACCGTCCACCCCATCACGCGGCAGACGTCGCGGACGAGCCCGCGAGCCTTGAGCGAGTGGAACGTCGCGATCTGGCCCACGTGGTCGTGCCCGTAGCGGTCCATCACATACGCGATGACCTCCTCGCGCCGGTCCATGCAGAAGTCGATGTCGAAGTCGGGCATCGACACGCGCTCGGGGTTGAGGAAGCGCTCGAAGAGCAGGTTGTACTGCAGCGGGTCGAGGTCGGTGATGCGCATCGCGTAGGCGACCAGCGACCCCGCCCCCGAGCCTCGGCCCGGCCCCACCGGGACGCCGATCTTCTTGGCGTGCCGGATGAAGTCCCAGACGATCAGGAAGTAGCCGGGGAACTTCATGCTGTTGATGATCCCCAGCTCGTAGTCCACCCGCGCGAGGTACTTGTCCTCGTCGGGCCGGAACCCGAGCGCACGGAGCTCTGCGAAGCGCTCGCGCAGGCCCCCCAGGACCACCTCCCGCAGGTATTCGGGCAGGTCACCCTCGACGCCCGGTGGCAGCGCAAAGTCGGGCAGCTCGGGCGTCCCCAGATCCAGCTCGACGTTGCACGCCTTGGCGATCAGCGCCGCGTTCTCCATCGCCTCGGGATACTGCTGAAAGTAGGGCGTCATCTCGTCGGGGCGCTTGATGAAGAACTCGTCGCACTCGTGCTTCATCCGCTTGGGATCGTCGAGCGTCCGGCCCTGCCCCATGCACATGAGGATCTCGTGCGCGTGGGCCTCCTCGCGGTTGACGTAGTGGCAGTCGTTGGTGCCGACGATGCCGACGCCGCAGTCCTTGGCCAGCTGGGCCAGCAGCGGGTTGATCTTCTCTTGGTTGGCCAGACGGTTGGGCTGAAGCTCGAGGAAGTAGCAGCCGGGCTCGAAGATTTCCTTGTACTCGAGCACCGTGGCCTTGGCCTCGTCCATCTTGCCCGCCAGCAGCAGGCGCGAGATGTGGCCAGAGACGCACGCCGAGAGCCCGATGAGGCCCGCGTTGTGCTCCTTGAGCACTTTTCGGTCGATGCGGGGGTTGTAGTAAAAGCCGCGCAGGTACCCAAAGGACACCAAGCGCTGCAGGTTGGCGAAGCCCTCGTTGTTCCGCGCCAACAGCACGATGTGGTAGTTCTTGCGGTCCTTTCGGACGTCCATCGGACCATCCGAGATGTAGGCTTCGCAGCCGAGGATCGGCTTGATGTCGTGCTTGCGCGCCTCCTCGTAGAACTGGACGGCGCCGAACATGTTGCCGTGGTCGGTGACCGCGACGGTGTGCATGCCACGCTCCTTGACCGTCCTGCACAGGTCCTTGGTGCGGATCGCACCGTCGAGCAGGCTGTACTGTGAGTGCAGGTGCAGGTGTGCGAAGTCGCTGGGACCGACGCTGCCCAGGCCGCCGAAGATCGAGGGGTTGAGCGCACTCATCCTGGCGCCACGTTAGCCTAAGGGCCGGGGCTCGGGGAGAGCGCGCTACGCCTCCCCGTCGTCGCCCCCTCACCGTTGCGCAGAGGGGGCTCCTGCGGGGAGGCTGCGAGGGACGGGTCTGCTCGCTGTGTCGTGACGGCGCCGCGGCGGTGACCCGGTATGCGGCCTTGCTGGGGAGATCTCTCCTGCGGCATCAGCGGCGGAGTTCGGCCGCGCGGGTCGCGGTAGGCTTGGCGGCCTGTGACCGAGACCGAGACCGCTCCGCGCCGGGGGTTCTTGCGGACCCTACATCGCAACCTTTCGTTCTGGGTACTCGTCGCCGGCCTGCTCGGCTACCTCGCCGCGGTCACGATCGGCGATCGGAGCTGGCCGTCGATGGCCGAGCCCCCGCCCCTGTACGAGCTGGTCCTGCTCCTCAAGGACACCTTCATCTCGGCGCTGCGGCTGCTGGTCGCGCCCGTGGTGTTCTTCTCTCTCATCGGCGGGCTGCTGGGCCTCGGCGACGTCACCCGGCTCAAGAAGATCGGGACCGTGGCGCTCACCTACTACGTCGCGACCACCTTCATCGCGATCTGCATCGGGCTGTTCGTCGTCACCTTCATCCACCCCTGGGAGAACAGCGGGCTGACGCTCTCGGTCGATGACCTGGCCGCCGCGCAGCAGGCCACGGGTGACCCGCCGCCGGTGCTCATCGACGCCGGCAGCGACTCGGTGCTTCGGATCCTGCACGGCATGCTGGGCACCGCCTTGTCCAACCCCTTCGGCGCGCTGGCGAACCTCAACATCCTCGCGATCGTCACCAACGCGTTCCTGGCCGGCTTCGCGCTCATCTTGGTCGTGCCCAAGGACAGCCCCCTGGTCACCGGGGTCGAGCACGTCAACCTCATCATCTCGAAGGTCCTCTCGTGGGTGCTGCTGTTCACGCCCCTGGGCATCTTCGGCATCGTCTTCGACTTCTCGCTGCGCGCCGGCGGCGAGCTGTTCACCGAGCTGCTGTCGTTCTCGGCAGTGGTCTTCGGCGCCACCATGTTTCACGGGCTGGTCGTGCTGCCCACGCTGGGCTGGTTCTTCGGCCGGGTAAACCCCCTGCACTTCCTCCGCCACGCCGGGGCACCGCTGCTCGTCGCGCTGACCACCAGCTCGAGCTCGGCAGCCCTGCCGGTCACCATCGCGACGTGCGAGGAACGCTTCGGGGTCAGCAAGGGCGTCAGCGGCTTCGTGCTGCCCTTGGGCGCGACGATGAACATGGACGGCACCGCGCTGTTCGAGGGCGTCGCGGCGGTGTTCCTCGCCTACCTCTTCGGCATCGAGCTCTCGGGCGCGTCGCTCGTGGCCGTGTTCTTGATGACGATCGTCTCGTCGATCGGCGCCCCGGGCATGCCCTCGGGCTCGATCAGCGGCATGCAGATGGTGATGCTGGCCGTCGGCATTCCGCTCGAGGCGATCGGGATTCTGATGGTGATCGAACGGCCGCTCGACACGTTTCGCACCGCGGTCAACGTCGAGGGCGACATGATCGGCGCGCTCGTGACCCAGCGGCGCCTCGACAGGCTCGAGGCGACGGGCGCGTGAGCCCTCTGGTGTGACCACAGCCGTGATCAAGCGAGCGCGAGCAGCTGCGTCGCGGCTCGCTGCGCGCCCTCGCCGAGCAGGTCCGACGCCTGCACCCGCGCCGTAGGGGTCGCGTAGTTCTTGCTGCGGCTGCGCTTGTAGGCCGGGTCGTAGTGCATCTGCAGCACGCGGCCGACGAAGCCGGGCCAGTCCTGCGCATCTGCCAGCGCCTCCCAGCGGTCGATCTCGTCGTTGCCGTAGCGAGGCGCGAGGCGGCGCAGCTTGGCCATCAAGACCTCGGGGTTCTCGCGCCACCACCGATACCCCGCCGAGAGGAAGCGGGCGCGTTCGTCGAGCGACGCCTCCACCTCGAAGGTGATGCCACCGCGGACGCCGTGCAGCACGCCCTTGGGGCACGAGACCTCTCCGATCTTCGCGCTCTCGGCCTCGGTCCACACGGGTCGCGCCGGATCGAACCGCCGCAGCGCGTCCCACAAGCGGCTTTCGAACCACTTCTGCGACACGTTCTGCCCCTCGGGCGGCTCGCCGAGCAGCGAGCCCTGATGATTGGCGAGGCCCTCGAGGTCGAGCACCTGGGCGCCGCGGTCGCGCAGCGCGTGCAGGATGGCGGTCTTGCCCGTGCCGGTGTACCCGGCCAGCACGTGGAACCGCAGCGGACCGGGGAGGGTCTCGAGGTCGAGACGCACGCGCCGACGGTAGGTCTTGTAGCCCTGGCCGAGCAGCGAGACCGACCAACCGATGCGCTCGAGGACGTGCGCCATCGACTGACTGCGCTGCCCACCGCGCCAGCAGTACACCAGCGGCGCATAGCTGCTCGGCTTGTCGGCGAGCACGCCGGCCAGATGCCGGCCGATGTTCGTCGACACGTACCCTGCACCCAAGCGGCGCGCCTCGAAGGCCGAGACCTGCTTGTAGCGGGTCCCGACCTCCACCCTTTGCGCGTCGTCGAGGACGGGCAGGTTGATCGCGCCGGGGATGTGGTCCTCGGCGAACTCGGACGGAGAGCGCACGTCGATGATGTCATCGAAGGCGTCGGGGTCGAGCGCGTCGGTGTCGAGCGACTTCACGGGCGGCGGCGCACCCTAGCAGCCCGTGGTGCAACCCGCCACGCGCCTCGAGTCACCCTCCGGGCGCGGGACCAGGACCCGGACCGGGCGGCTCGGGTTCGGGCCCCGGGTCCTCGGACTCGACGATGCAGATGCACAGGTCCGAGTCGGCCTCGGGGTCGTAGCGGCACCCATCCGAGGGGAGTTCGTCGCAGACGAGGTCGCAGCTGAGCGTGAACGGCTCGCCGTCGAGGCACCCCTCGATGATGTCGTCGCTGGCACACGCGAACACGTCCTCGCCGCAGGTCTCGCCCGTCGGATCGCTCGGCGCCCCGCCGGAGGAACCGCTGGGTTGCGGGGTCGGGGACGCTCCTCCGCCGGAGTCGGACACGGTGCCCTCGGGCGAGATCGTGCAGGCGCTGGCCTGCTGGTACGTCTCGAGGAAGTTGCCGCAGTTGTTGCGACCCAGCGCGTCTTCGGCGTCGGCGACCCAGTCGTCGCGGCGAGAGCGGACGAGCGAGTCTGCGCACATCGTCATCACGTCGGTGCAGTCGCCCACATCGAGCCCGGCGGCGAAGTAGTTGCAGGCGTCGAAGCGCTCGCAGAGGCGCTGCTCCACCGGCGCCTCCTCGGCGTCGCAGCCAGGCGCGGCGGCGGCACCGGCGACGAGGAACGCGCCGATGCCAAGAACTCTCAACAGAACGATTCGGGACATGCCCCGCCAAGGAGCAGGACTGATGCCAACGGCGCGGCCCCAGGGATTCGGGCGCCTTTGCGCCGGAGCCCCCGGGGGCTCATGGGGCGCCCCATGGGACATGGTCTCGGCCCTGCCTGCCACCTGCGCCCTCGCCGCAGCATGAGCCGGCACACCGAGCGCCCCTCGAAATCCGGCTTCCACCGCGGCGGCGCTCTGTTAGCGTCCGCCGCGATGCAACGTACGCTTGCTCTCGTCAAACCCGATGCCTACGCCGCCGGCCACGCCGGGGCCATCCTCGCCAAGATCCAGGAGAGCGGACTGACCATCGTCGCGGCCAAGTCTCTGCACCTGACCCGCGGCCAGGCCGAAGGCTTCTACCACGTCCACAAGGAGCGCCCCTTCTTCGGCGACCTGTGCACCTTCATGACCGAGGGCAAGATCATGGCGCTCGTGCTCGAAGGCGAGAACGCGATCAAGCGCTGGCGTGACCTCATGGGCCCGACCAACGCCACCGAAGCCCCCGCCGACACGATCCGCGGCCAGTTCGGTACCTCGATCGAGCGCAACGCGACGCACGGCTCCGACGCCGAGGACACCGCCGCATTCGAAACCGCATACTTCTTCGCGGGCCTCGAGCTCCGCTAGTTTCGGGCCTCCCCGAGGTCCTCGGCGGCTTCGGCCGCCCGATGCATCCCTCAGGCGCGTGGCACCACGCGTTTGGGGGTTCTCTCGTATTAGACTGCTCCACCATGAGCGAGCTCGTTGCCATCCGGCGGCCCCGCACTGGCCTGCCGCGGACCGATGAAACCGGTCCGAACCTGCGCGGCATGTCGCCCGACGAGCTCGCCGCGTTCGTCCAACAGACGCTCGGCGGACCCCGCTATCGCGCCGACCAGGTCTACGAGTGGCTGCACAAGCACCGCGTCACCTCGTTCGAGGCGATGACCAACCTGGGCAAGGCGCAGCGCGCCGCGCTCGGTGAGGCGTCGACGGTCCGCGGGCTCGACGTCGACACCGTGCTGCGCAGCGTCGACGGCACGCGCAAGCTGAGGCTGCGCACCAGCGACGGACATCAGATCGAGTCGGTGTTGATCCCCAACGATGGCCGCGGCTTCACCTTGTGCATCAGCTCGATGGTGGGCTGCTCGCTGACGTGCCAGTTCTGCGCAACGCAGACGCTGGGCTTCCAGCGCAACCTCGCCGCGTGGGAGATCGTCGATCAGGTCTACCGCGCCCAGACGTTGCTGGCCGACGACGCGGCGGCGGACGACGCCCAGTGGGCGCCGCGCATCACCAACCTCGTGCTCATGGGCATGGGCGAGCCGCTGCACAACTTCGTGCAGGTCCGCCGCGCCATCGACCTGCTCACCGACGATCGAGGCGCCGGCATCGCGGGCCGGCGCATCACGGTGTCGACCGCGGGCCTCGTCCCGGCGATCGAACGCTTCGGCCGCGAGGGGCTCGCCGAAGAGGTCGGCTTGGCGGTCTCGCTCAACGCCACCACCGACGCGGTGCGCGACCAGGTGATGCCGATCAACACCAAGTGGAACATCGAAACGCTGCTCGCCACGGTGCGCGCCCTGCCGGCCAACCGGCGACGTCGCATCACGTACGAGTACGTGCTGCTCGACGGCGTCAACGACACCGACGCCGACGCCGCCCGGCTCATCGGGCTGCTCGAGGGCTCGGGAGCCCATGTCAACGCGATTCCATTCAACCCGCACGCGGGCGCCCCCTACGGCCGGCCGAGCGCCCAACGTGTCTCTCGCTTCGTCGAGCGCTTGCGTCGCGGTGGGGTCGCGGTGCACGTTCGAACCCCACGCGGCGACGACATCGGCGCGGCGTGTGGCCAACTCGCCCTGGACGCAGGATCGTCCGCCCAACCGTCATGATCGTCTCCCGCATCCGTCCGTCCCGTCTGGCCCTGGCCGCTCTCCTGGTTCCGGCCCTCGCGACCCCGGCACACGCCCGACCCACGCCGCCTCCCCCGGCGGCCGCGGCCGCGTTCGTGCGGCACGCCGAGCCCTCTGCCAACGAGCTCACCCGTGCGCTGCGCTCGGCGATCGACGACACCAACGAAGACCCCGACGTGCACGCCCCCGCGCTGCGCCAAGCGCTCGACGATGTTGCGCGCCAGCCCGGCGTCGTCGGGCGCAACCCCAAGCTGCAGTCCCTGCGCATCGAGGGGCTGCTCTACCTCGCCCGGGCCCTGCTCGCCCTCGACGACCGCAGCGGCGCCGTCGATGCCATCGACGAAGCCATCCGCGTCTCGGGCGGCAACGTCGCCAGCGTCGGCAAGTTCGGCCCCAGCCTGGAGAAGCTCTACGACGAGCGCCGCGGCGCACCCGAGCTTCGCCCCGCCGGTGCGGTCCAGGTCTCCTGCACCGGCGGCCCGTGTCGCGTGTTCCTCGATGGCCGCGTCATCGGCACCGGGACCGACATCAGCTCGACCGGCATCCCGCTGGGCCCGCACGTGATTCGCATCGAGCCGCAGGCGGCGGGCGCTGCCACCCCCGCGGGGGACGAAGCGTTCGAGCAGCAGGTCCTCACGCTCAGTGACGCCAGCCCCAGCGCCGCGCTCACGTTCGCCGTCCCGGCCGCGCCCCCGACCGCAGATGGCGGCGAAGGGGAGCGGCGTGTCGCCGCGGGCGACAGCGGCCGCAAGCTGCCGCGATGGGCCGGCATCCTGGGCATGACGCTCGGCGCGGTGGCGGTCGCCGGTGGCGTGTTCGCGATCGCGATCGACGGTCGCTGCCCCGACCTCTCCAACCCCGACCCCTCCTTGGGCAACGCCTGCCGCGACGTGCACGACAGCATCGTCACGGGGGCGGTCGTTCTCGGGGCAGGCGTGGGCGCCGTCACCGGCTTCGGCATCGCGTTCGGCCTCGGCGAGCGCAAGGACAAGCGCCACGCCAACGACGCGGCCCCGACCTCGGCTGCCGTGACCTACACCGTCCGCTTCTAGCCTCCGGCCGCGCTCGGGCGTCCTCGGCGAGCGCCTCCCAGAGCACGGCATTCAACGCTTGAACACTGTTGCAAGCACGCTGAACAGCGTTTTTGACGCACCACGCTCCCGCCGCACCAGACGGCGCGCCGATCCCGATCGGGCCCCCGAGCCCCCCTACGCATCCGTGTAAGGCCGGTTGCGCAATTTTCCTTGACGGTGATATTGGCGCTCACTACGGTCCTGTCGAAACCAGCCCCGGAAGGGCTGGTTCGTGGGTCGCATCGTCGCCCCCTTCGGCCGCTCTTCGGCTCTGCGCAACGCTGTGGTGTCTGCTGATGTATTCGCATTACCGACATTGCCGTCATTACGCTCCCCTGGCACCCAGAGACGCCGTGCGATGACCCCCCAGCCCAGCCCTTTTTCGCCACCGACGAAGGAAGTCAGCCGCAAGATCGGGTTCGGCTACAACCACAACTTCCGTCACCTCGACCTCACGTTTCACGTGCAGACCGAGGACTCGGGATCGCCCGAGCACTACGTGCACACGCACATCTTTCATGCCGGCACGGTCGTCGCCTACCGCCGCATCGAGTACGGACAGCTCGCCGGCCAGACGCAGCGAGAGGTTCGCTCGCTCATGCGTCGCTCCCACCGTCAGATGTGCGTGGAGCTGTCCGAGGGCATGTACGACGCGCGGATCGAGGAGCTCGGGCTTCGGGCGGGGCGCGCCGACGTGATCGTGGCCTCCGACGCGATCGCGATGGCCGAGCGCGTGCCCGAGGAAGTGCTGACGTGCGACGACCTCGGTTCGCCGTCCCCGGCCAATCAGGGCCACGCAGACCTCTCGGGGGCACAAGACACCCTCAGTCGCCTGCAGGCGGGCGTGCGGGGGTTCGTCGCGGCCGCGGTCGTCGACCGCCTGCGGGGAATCGGGGTCCACTCGGGGACCGCTGCGCTCGACATGCATCGAGCCGCGAGCGAGGTGGCCGCGTTCATGTCGGTCACGGCCCGAAGCGTCGAAGCGCTCACGGGCTCCGATGCACTCGACGACGTGCTCGTGACCATGACGCGATGGTTTTGGATCCTCAAGCCGCTCGACGGAGGCCGCTTCATCCACCTCGTCGTCGACCGGGAGCAGGGCAACCTCGCGATGGCTCGCAGGCATGTCTGTCACATCGCCGCCGCGGACTGCCGCTGAGGGCCCTGCGCGCGAGCAGCACGACGCATCGCTGCGTCACCTCGAACCCACGGAGAAGAATCCAATGGAGAACGTACAACAGACACTCGAGAAACTCTCTTCTGACGTCGCCGGCTTCCTCGGCGCAGCGGTGGTCGACCACGAGTCGGGCATGGCACTGGGCACGGTCGGCAGCGGCCTCAACCTCGACGTCGCGGCGGCTGGAAACACCGAGGTCGTCCGCGCGAAGCTCCGCGTCATGCAGGCGCTGGAGATCGACGGAGGGATCGAGGACATCCTGATCACGCTGTCCAGCCAGCTCCACCTCATCCGGCCGATCGGGCAGAACCTGTTCCTCTACCTCGCAATCGACCGCAAGCAGGGCAACCTGGGCATGGCGCGACACATCATGACGAGCGCGGCCTCGAAGATCAGGGTCTGAACGGCGTCCGACAGGACCGCGCCGCCCGCGTCAAAGCTGGGGGCGCGGGGCCTTGCCCAGCGCGGACATCGTCAGGCTACCGAGCCAGACCGACGCGCCCACGGGGTTGACGCTGGTGACGTCGCCGAAGCCGTCTTCGCTGCGATAGGTCCCGAGCCGCTGGCCGTCGGCGTCGAACACCGCGAACCAGACCACCGGTGGAGGTACGGGCAGCGCCGCACGTGGGATGCGGAACAGCACCGTGCGCACGCGGGGGTATGGGCCGAGCCCGTCGAGCAACCCGCTGCGCTCCTTGACCAGGGCGACCCACACGCGCCCCTCATCGTCGATCTGCACGTTGTCGGGCATGCCGGGCATCGCCTCGACGAACATGTCGTCACGGCCTGCCTGCTCGCCCTCGATCCATAGACGGCGGACGCGATAGCCGAACGTCTCGGCCACCAGCACGGCGTCGCCACTGGGCGTGACCGCGACGCCGTTGGCGTATCGGAGCTCGCGCAGGTGTACGGTCGCCTCCCCCGAGCCCGGGTCATAGGCGAGCAGCCTGCCGGTGGGCGCGCCCTCGATCGCGTCGAGGGTGGAGTCGTGCACGGACCACCGGCGGGAGGCCTCCGAGAACCAGATCGTCCCATCGGGCGCGATGTCGAGGTCGTCGGCGAACACGAGCGGCTCACCATCGACCTCGTCGACGAGCACGGTGACGACGCCCTCGGGGTCGACGGTGACCAGGCCTGCTTGGCCGTCGGCGACGATCAGGTGCCCCTTGGCGTCGAACTCCATGCCCAGCGGACGCCCCTGCGGCAGCGTCGCGAACCACCGGGCGTCCGAGCCGTCGGGCTCAGCGCGAAGAATGCGGCCGTCTTCGTAGCCCGTGTACACCCTCCCCTGCGCGTCGACGGCGATGTCCTCGGGCCCGACGCCTTCGCCCTCGAGCAGCCGCATCACCGCGATGGGCTCGGAGGCCCACGCTTCGGCGGGCGGGGGGTCCCACGCCACGGGCTCGGCCTCGACGGGCGCGCAGGCCAGATACCCCACCACGACCGCCGCGACCGCGGCCAGGCCGAGCTTCCACGGGCGCGACGACATGGAGCCATCGTACGCGATCGCGCAGCGGCGGAGGCGGAGTGGGGTACGGTCTGCGACGAGATGCGTGCGACTGCCCTGTGCTGCCTGATTCTCGTGCCCCTCGCCTGCGATTCCCCGCGCACCGAGGAGACGGAGACCTCGAAGCCCACCGAGGTCTCCCCGCCCGCTTCGCGGAGCCCCGCTCCCAAGCCGGTACCTACGATCGACGCACCCGCGGGCGAGTGGAGCGTCACGCAGCGGCACCCGCGGCTGCACCAGCTCGACGACGCCGCATGGTCGGAGCTGGTACTGGAGCTGCTCTCGGGCGTCGTCCAGACCGCGCCGACCGAGGACGGCATGCGGCTGGTCGCCATGGGGCGAGGGAGCGTCGCCGAGCAGATAGGGCTCTCGCCCGGCGACGTGCTGCGCTCGTTCGGGACGGCCACGCCGCCGACCGCCGAGAACCTGCACAAGGCGTGGAGCGACGCCGACCGCACGCGCTGGGCCTCGATCGTCCGCGAACGCGGTGGCAGCACCCAGACGCTGCATGTGTGGGTGAGCGGGCCCCGACGCGCGAACCCCCTCGTGCTCGCCGGCGCGCTGGCGCATCTGGGCGTCGAGGAGAAGGCCCCAACGCGGCGCCTGGTCGACCGCGCGCTGCTCGAGCTGCTCGGCGAGCACCCGAACATCGGGCACAAGGACCTGCTGTGGCACGCGCTCGGGGTCCCCGACGGCGCGTCGGTCCGGCGAGTCGACGGCGAGAACGTGGGCATGCGGGGGCGCGTAGCCGCGCTGGAGATGATCGCGGGACGCTCGGGCGAGCGCGCCTTCGAGCTGCTCGTGGCCGACCGCGACCGAGAGCTTCGGCTGCAGTTCGAGGTCGTCACGGGTCTCATCGAGGACGCGACGCTGCAGGAGATCCGAGAGGCCGCGACGTTCAAGTATTCGAGGCGTCTGCTCGGCAGCGCACCGCCCGACGGAGACGCCGAGGTCGACGCGACGAGCATCTTCGAGACCCGAGGCGAGCACCACGTCGCCGTGAAAGCAGCCGACTTCCGCGCGCTCCTGGCCGACCCGTCGACCCTCGCTCGCGCAGGTCGCATCGTCCCCTGGCAGGAGGACGGCAAGACCCGAGGCTTCAAGGTCTACGGCGTCCGCCGGTCGAGCCCGCTGCGGGCGATCGGATTTCGCAACGGCGACAAGGTCCTCGAGGTGCAGGGCAAGACGCTCGAGAGCATCGAACGCGCGCTGGAGCTCTACACGGAGCTCTCGAAGGAAGACGTCGAGTCCATCACGTTCCTCGTCGAGCGCGATGGAGCGCAGCTCGAGCTACGCGTCGACATCGAGTGAGCCCAAGGACGGCTCGCCGAAGGCGAACGTCCGCCCGCCTGAACACTGCCGGGAGTGAGCAGGCCCCACCGAAGTGGGGCCAAGCACGCCCGGCAGGATTCGAGCCCAAGGACGGCTCGCCGCAGGCGAACGTCCGCCCGCCTGAACACTGCCGGGAGTGAGCAGGCCCCACCGAAGTGGGGCCAAGCACGCCCGGCAGGATTCGAGCCCAAGGACGGCTCGCCGAAGGCGAACGTCCGCCCGCCTGAACACTGCCGGGAGTGAGCAGGCCCCACCGAAGTGGGGCCAAGCACGCCCGGCAGGATTCGAGCCTGCGGCATCCGGCTTAGAAGGACAATTGTGCTAGACTTCGGACAGGCCAAGGAACGCCAAATTCGGGCATATAGAGCCTCTAAACTTAAGAATACGGTATAAGAACCGGGTCCAAACGGGCCCGGATTCGGGCGTTTTTTTGCCCCCTTTTGCCCCCCGCTTTGCCCCCGAGGACCGTTCGATGCCCCGAACCGCCGAGCCAATCACCAAATCGAAGATCGACCGCGCCTTGCCCAGGAAGTCGCCGTACGACCTCACAGACGGCGCGTTTCACGGGCTCGAACTGAGGATCCGCCCGAGCGGGAGGAAGACGTGGCAGTACCGCTATGTGGCGCCGGCCACCGGAGAGCGCCGCCGAATCGTACTCGGACACTTTCCAAAGTTGTCGATCAAGGCGGCCCGAGCGAAGGCTGCCGAGCACCACGAACAGATCGCCGCGGGAGCGGACCCAGCCGTCGGTATCGCGGCCCAGCGACGCACGGTGGGCGAACTACTCGACGACTACGAGCAGCACCACCTTCCGAAACAACGCGACCCCGGCACCACCCTCGCCTACGTCAACAAGCACCTACGCCCCTGGTCGGACCAGCGCTGGCAGCGATTCCGGGAGGACGCGTCCGCCGAGGAGGTCAAGGCCGCGACGTCGCTCGACCGTCGGCGCAGGCGCGTCCTGGCAATGAAGGTGAGCGACGCCCAGCCCGAGGACTTCACCGCCATCATCAACGCGGCCTCCCGGGGGGCAAAGCGCAAGCTGCTCGGTATCCTCAAGATCGCGTTCTCCTACGGCGAGCGCCTCGGCTGGCGACCACCCGGAACGAACCCGATCACGCTGCAAACGCGGAAGAACCCCGCCGGTTTCTTCCGGATGCCGCGGGAAGAGAAGCACGACCGGGTGCTCAGCCAGGACGAGGTACGGCGCGTGATGGACGAGCTCGAAACCGCGCCATCCCGCAAGCCGAGGACCCGCGGGTACCTGGCGCCACACTACGTCGTAGCGCTCCAGCTCATCGTGGAGACCGGTGCGCGAGCGAGCGAGGTCCTCAACGCCCGCTGGGAGGACATCGACGTCGAGAACCAAGTCCTGCGGGTGGAGGAACACAAGACTGCCCACCTCGGGTTCGCGGGGCCGAAGACGATCATGCTGAGCGACCGCGCCATGGAGTTCCTTGCCGAGGGGCCCAACCCGTTCGGGTTCATCTGCGCGTGCAGCACGGGCAAGCCGCTGACGGTCGACAACCTGTCCCGGGCCTGGAACAGGCTCGCCGATCGACTGGGGCTGAATCGGCCAGGGATGACGCGACGAGAACGGGCGACACTCCACACGCTTCGGCATACGATGGTCCACCACGCCCTCGAGGCCGGTATCCCCGAGGACTTGGTCCAGCAGAACGCGGGACACGCCTCCATCGAGACCACGCGAGCCTGGTACAAGAACGCGTCCGCGTTGGAGCGGCGCCGGGCTGCGGCTAATGCTGCCTCGGTGGCGATCCGCCCCGCTGAGTAGCCGCCCGATTGGGCGGGTGCGTCGGTCGGTCCCCGTTTATATCTGGCCGTCGACAGCCGCAGATTCGCGCTCAGTGCACGAATCTCGTGTTTGCCGCGATCGGCTCGCCTCAGGGTTCGCGACGTGCATGATGGAAGGTCGACGCGTTACGCGAAGACCTCGGGGTGTGCCGCCCACGAGGTCCTCTAGCCGCACGGATCCCCAATGACCCACGCCGCTACGTCCCGAGAATGCCCCCCTCCCTCCACCAGCGCAACTCTGGCCCGCTATGCCCGCTGGGACCCCGCCGACGACGAGGCCTATGCCACGATCGGATACGTGCCTCCGCTCCACGCGAAGGCCAGGCGCGCCGGCTGCGTGCGGATCGGCTGGGACGAGTTGATCTCCCCGCTCGCGGAGCACATTGCCGCGGAGGCCGGTCGGGATGCCCCTCACGTTGTCGACGAGGACAAGGCTCGGGAGTTGCTCGCCGTTGCGTGGGTCCTCGTACACCGCCACGACGGCGAGGTGCGACCCGGCGCCGGGTCGCACCACTGGTGGGCCGGGCAGCTGGTCAACGTGCTCCTGGCGCGGCTGGAAGACGACGAGACGACCCAGGCAGAAGGCCGGCACAATCATCGCGCCCGACACCGTGGCTGCCGCCGAGCGAGACTGCTCGGGTACCGAAGCCAGCTCGCCGCCCGCACACGGGGCGGGAACAAGACCGCCGCTCAGCGATGGGCCAAGAAGGTCCTCGACAGCGCCCGGAGGTGCGACCTGATCCGCGGCAACCACGCCGTCGGCTACTACCTCCCGACCTGGGGCGATGCGATTTCGACCCGGCGCCAGCGGAAGGTCGGGTGTCGGCCCGACCCCTTCATCAAGACCAACACCGCCCCGGCCTGGCTGAAGAAGCGGCTCGGGGTGATTCGGCGACACGCCGCTGTCGGTACCCCCCCTCGCGCGAATCGACCGCAATCGAAGGGCCAACACGCCGCTGTGGGTACCCAAAAGGAATTGAGTACTACTAGGGGTGAACATGCGGTTCTTTCAGAACCGCATAGCCTCGGCCGCATCGCGACCACCCGCTACGCGGGTGGTGCGTCTGCGTCCTTGGTCTCTTCTTCCTGCGCCCGGGAAGTTCCCCCGGGTGAAGCTTTGGAAGCTCAGGCGGATTGCGAGGTCGACCAACAGGGAGAACTTGAACCCGCGCCCGATCAAGAACCGCCGAGGGTCTTCACGTTGGCCGTCACCGATTCCGAGTTCGCGGAGCTGGCCGACGAGGGTCTCCTGCTGCCCGGCTGGCACCGGGGACAGCTGGGCCCGGCGCACCAGGAGCTTGCCGTGCCCACGGCCGACATCGACGAGGTCGAGCGCGGCCTGAGGATCCTGCGGGGCGTGGAGTCTGCGCAAACCACGCCGAAGTTGTCAAGCTGCAACACCTGTCCGTCGGGGGCATGATGATCGTCAGCATGACGACCCTGCGCTGCACCGTGCCCTCCGCGGACCTGGCCGACTTCATCGACGAGATCGAGTCGGAGGGGTTCGAGGCTATGCGGCGGCTTGAGGATCCCGAGGCCGGGGTGAGCATCGTCGATGTCCCCCACCTCAGCCCCTCGGAGGCCATCGCCGCTGGGGCCACGAGAGCCGCCCAGGTCGCGTCCGCCCCCTCGGGGTAGCGAGGCCGCCGTGTCAGGGCGCTCGCCCCTGTCCGTCGACGTCAGGCCCGTCAGCGCGAACAGCTCGCGCATCTCCGCCGACTCCGGGAAGACGCGTACTTCTGGCACCGCGAGATCGCGCTGTTCATCGCCCACGTCGAGGCCGGCGGGGATCCCCAGTGGAAGGCCCTGCCCTTGGACCACGTCGGGATCACCCATGGCATGGTCGACGTCCCGAGGTGGATCGGTGGGTGCGAGGAGCGGCCGTTCGTCGTCGGGGTCCACGACCGCGTGGCCTTCGAGCGGAACACGTACCGTGGCCACCGCAACGCGGTGGACGAAGGCGAGCCGGGGTAGCGACCCTTTCAAAGCTCCCAGGGAATCGCGGGAGGCATGATCCCTGCGATGCTGTCGTCGACCTCATCGAGCATCACGAAGCGGTAGACGTCGGCCAATCGTGACGCTGCCTCCGGGGCTGCCCAACCAGAGATCGCCCCACTGGTGACAGCTGACCGAAGGCAGTCCGTCACCGCTTCAACGAACTCCAGCGACAGTTGGTCGACGTCCACCCCAAGATCATCGAGATGTTGGGACGGCGAGTAGACCGGGACACCTGCTTCGGCTGCACGAGCGCGAACGTTCTTCCCCTTCTTGTTGCGGTCGCTGATGCCGTCGGACGTGACCCCTTCGTTCGTGATCAAGGGAGCGCCGAGGTGGGAAGCCAGGAGGACGAGCCATCGGTCCGCGTTGGTGCCGCTCGGCGAGAATTCGTCGTCGCGCAACCAGCTGATGTGGTCGCCGTACATCGAGTCGAGCACCTGGTGCGCGATGATCGTAGTGAACGCCTCGATCGCGCTGCCGTCCCGGGGCGCGACCTTGGTGGTTAGCGTCCGAACCACCTCGCCCTGGATCCCGAGCATCGGACGGCTTTCGCTGGCCAGGTGCCACGCCAGCAAGTTTGAGTACTTCGCCCGCAGCTGGCGGGCCCGAAAGTCGGGGCTACGTCGCAGCGCTTCCGGGGTAGAGCAGCCTTCGTTCTTCCCCATCAGGTCGACCGACACGATCTCCATGACGACGTTGGTATCCAACACCACGAGCCCGGCGCCGAGGGCTGCGATCTTGGCGGCAGCGTCGGGATCGAGGGAAGGAATCGGCGCAGGCATCGCCCAAGTGAAGCACAGTTTCCCGGGGAGCTGTCCCTAGCGCACGCGCCAGACGGTCCGGTGCTTGGGATCCTCGCCGCCGTGCTCGACGACGAGGTTGTCGAGCACGCGCTTGATGGCGCGCACCGTCTCTTCAACGGCGTCCTCCGAGAGCCGCAGCACTTCGCCGACCACGAGTCCCTGGACCACCTCAAGCTTCTCGATGGTCTTCTCTTGGATGATCCCGCGACAGTGGATGATGTCGTTCCGAACGAGCCGCAGGTCGCCGAAGAGGGAGGCCTTCAGGTCCTTGCGCGGTATGCCGATGGCGGCGGCCACCCGGGCCCGGTGCTCGCTCTCCCAGTGCTCGTAGAGTAGGACAAGCAGCATCTGACCGAGCAGGACTTGGTTGTGCCCGCCCTTCGCGTTGCGGGCCTTGAACTGCCCCTGGGTGGTCTTGTGCTGCATAACGTTGCCAGCGTCGTTCGGGCTGCCCCGGCCGATGAATTGCGGGAGGGCATCGAGGTCGGTGCCAGGGGGAAACTCGCCACGGACCTTGTCCTGTCCCTCGCATACCTGCTTGGCGATCGCCATGAACCCGAGGCCTGCATCCAGGTAGACGCCATACAGGTTGTCGACCACCTCCACGAAGGCGGCGACCTCGTCGGTCAACAGTTGAAGGTCGGTTCCGCTCGGCACGCGAGACGGTAGCAGCACGCCACTCGCAGAGGGCAACGCGTGGGGGATCGTGCGGATTTAGATCTCCGGCTCTCGGGTCGGAGCGAAACTGTTTTGGGATTTTCGGGGATCAGGAGTCCCGAAAGTACGAGTCGGTGCCGCCATGGCCCGCTGTTGCCCCAGGCCGCGCATCCCTCTGTGACTTCGCTTTCGTTTGGCGGTGTACAGCGTCGGTGCTGTAATGTGCTGACCGTGACCGAGAAGGACTTGAACAGCAGCATCATGTCGGCTGTCGGGGATGAACCCGCGAGCATCAAGCAGGTCGTGGCACAGGTCGCCAAGGCGCCTACTGTGGACGCCAGCCAAGCCCGTGCGGCGGTTGAGCGGCTTGTCGACAGCGGCAAGCTCCAACTCAACTTGGACATGCGACTCGAAGCCGCGAAATGAGCCGCGACGCCCGGTTACACGGTGCGGGTGGGCGAGATCAACGAGAACCGTTTCCGCGCGACCGCGACCGAATCCTGTACTGCAGCGCCTTCCGGCGACTCGCGGGGGTGACGCAGGTCGTAAGCGCGTCGGAGGGGGTCATGTTCCACAACCGCATGCTCCACAGCCTCAAAGTGGCTCAGATCGCGCGACGAATCGCCGAGAAGCTGTTGGTGGAGTGCAAGAAACTCCGGATACCACTCGACATCAGCCCGGACGTCGTGGAAGCCGCGGGACTTGCTCATGATCTAGGGCACCCCCCGTTCGGACACGTCGGCGAGGCGGTGCTCAACAAGATGTTGGGCGACAACAGCCATCCCGAGGGCTTCGAGGGGAACCCACAGTCATTCCGAATCCTTGTCCGTTTGGCCGTGCGCTTCGACGGGGCCGCAGGTCTGGATCTGACCCGCGCCACGCTCGCCGCGACGATGAAGTACCCCTGGCTCTATCAGCGCGGCCACGAGAAGAAGTCCAAGAAGTGGGCTGCGTATGCGGACGACGAGCGCGAGTTCCGGTTTGCGCGCGAGGGTCTCGATGAGGACGAGCGTACTCTCGAGGCCCAGATCATGGACTGGTCCGATGACATCGCGTACTCGGTCCATGACCTGGAAGATTTCTATCGGGCAGGGCTCATCCGCTGGGCCGAGATACTCGGCGAAGGCGAGGCGGCGGACGTCATCGACGAGACGGTCGAGAGGTGGCACAACGCGCCAGCCGACGCCCGGAAACGGATCGAGGACGCACTTGGACGGGTCAAAGACTGGCTACCGCCCGAGCTCTTGCTTCCGTACACGGGTGGCATGGAGCAGCGTCGGAAGCTCCGTTTCTGGACCTCGTCTCTGATCGGGCGCGCGCTCAAGTACACGACGTACGACTCGAACACGGGCGACCTGGAGCGTCCCGACAACGTCCGAGACGAAGTCCGCTTGCTCCAGCAGCTCACACGACGCTACGTGATCAACAGCCCCTCGCTTGCCGCGGTCCAGCACGGGCAACGTCGTGTGCTCGAAGAGCTGTTCACCGACATGTTGGACGCGGGGAACAAGAACCCCAGGGTTCTTCCGCCTCGGTGCCGCGAGCTCGTGACGGGCGCGAAGGACATCCAGCGAGGGGTCACCGATGCCTTGGTCTCAATGACGGAGGCGGAGGTGATTTCGTTGCATCGACGCTACCGGGGGATCGACAGCGGTACCGTGCTGAACCCCATCGTTCGGTAGCTGCGGTTCTCGGGGCCGTTGTTCCTGGCGGCCTGTGGGCTCGCGGCCAAAATCGGACAGGTGACAGTCGGAGGTCGAGGATGGGAAAACAGGGCCATGACGATCGCGGATAGGATCTTCGGCAGAAGCTTCGGGTGGTTCCGGGCCCCGAAGGAAGAATGGGCCGATGTCGACGAGGACGTTGGCTTCGATGTTCGAAAGATACGGTACGGAACAGAGGACGTTGCCTTCTCCGACGACAACAAGTACGACCCCGCGAAGCATGGTCCGCCGGACCAACTCCGGTGGTCGCTCACCGGACCAAACGGGGGAAAGTACATTCTGACCCGTTGCGTGAAGGAGGGGGGTGGCTGGGAGAACCCGCACTATCACCAAGAACTGGAGGAACACTACTTCTGCATCTTGGGCGAGGTGAAGGTTGTTTGGGTCAAGGGGGGAAAGGCCAGTGTCCGCCAGCTGGTGCCGGGCGAAGGGGTCGCGGTTCCGGTGGGGTCCCCCCACGTGGTGTGGATGAGCGAAGGGGCCGAGACACACACGCTTGCTGTCGGCAAGCCCGGGCAGGACTGGCACGGTGACGACGAGTTCAAGCAGGAGGACCGCGACGCGCTGAGAGACATGGTGGACCGCTTGCAGTGACCGCGGCCTCGGCGTCCACCCGTCCGCCGCAACCTCCCACCTGATCGCTCCGCCGACCGAACTCGCTCGCACGTGGCCACCCACGGCCCCGTAGCCCCACGATTCGGGCGCTCGATGGCGTGGCCCGATCCGGCCGGGCACCGTTCCGTTTGTTTCACCTCGCCCAGCGCAGGCGCGAACCACGCTTGATCCACGGGTCCGCCCGCCGCGACCGCTGCGCACCACCTCCTTGAGGCCACGAACCGTCCAGCGCGTGGCCTCGAAGATCGGGCCCCGGCGGACGTGAATCCACCAAGCCGTGCTCGCGGCCTACCTTGCCGGGGTTGGCGGTGCCGTTCACTTCAAAACGGTGCGTCAATCGAGCCCCACCGCGATCGCCTACCTCCGCGTGTCCACGGATGACCAGCATCTCGGACCCGAGGCCCAACGGGCAGCCATCGAAGCGTGGGCGACCCGTGAGCGTGTCCAGGTCGTCGCCTGGCGCGAGGACATCGGGGTGTCGGGCGGTGCACCCCTCGACCGCCGCCCGGGGTTGCTGGCCGCCCTCGACGACGTGAACGCCCACGGCTGCGCCTACCTCGTGGCTGCGAAACGATGCCGCATCGCTCGGGACGTGGTCGTAGCCGCGATGGTCGAGCGTTTGGCCGAGAAGGCCGGGGCACGCGTGGTTACCGCCGATGGAGTCGGTGCAGGCGACGGGCCCGAGGCGGCGTTGATGCGGACCATGGTCGACGCCTTCGCCCAGTACGAACGCGGGCTGATCGCAGCACGAACCCGGGCGGCGTTGGCCGCGAAGGCGGTCAAGGGGCAACGGGTCGGCGGTATCCCATACGGCCACCGACTGGCCGATGACAGTGTGCACCTCGAGCTGGACGAGGCCGAGCAGGCTGTGGTGACACGTATCCGGTCCCTCCGGGCCGAGGGGACATCACAGCGGGCCCTGGTCGACATCCTCAACGCGGAGCACCCGGGGGCATGTCGTGGCGCTCGGTGGCATCGAACGTCGGTGCAGCGGTTGCTCCGCCGCCTCGATGGTGATGGTAGCCAGGCGGCGTAGACTGTCGTGGTGCGACGCACCGATCAGCAGCGCCAGGCCATCTCCCGCGGTACTCGGGCGGCTCTGGCTCGTCGTCGTCGTGAGGGGCTGCGAACGGGGGCCTACGCCTTTGGAACGCGGCAGCACACCCACGACCCCGCCATGGTCGAGCCCGATCCCCACGAAGCCCGAGCGCTCCGGCGGATGGCCGAGCTGCACGAGTGCGGGTTCGGACCAAAGGCGATCGCGGAGCAACTTACCCGCGAAGGCCACTGTCCCCGCGGGGCACGATGGTGGCCGGAGACGATCTGCCGGCTGCTGAAGCGCGGGCTGAGCAGCGACGCGTAGCCGTCCGCGTTGCAGACCTTGAAGGTCTTGCGAAAGTGCCGAATTCAGCCGCAGAGGGCATTATAGAACCCCCTTGGCTGTTGATCGCTTCACGATTCGTGTAGCTTGGAGAACGGCCGGTGGGCGGACTTCTCGACGGAGTCGGGGTTGGCTCCGGAACTGGCAATCACCGCCTACTGGCCGTTTCTAGGAGTTTCTCTCGATGTCCGACAAGAAGATGATCGGCGCCCACTGCCCTGCGGACCTGCATCGACGCCTCACCGAGGCCGCCAAGCGGCGCGACCTGACTCGCTCCGCCGCAGTGCGTCAGGCGGTGCGTCGCTGGCTGCGTGATTTGGAAGCCGAAGCTGACACTCAGGGGGAGGCCGCATCGTGACCCCGTTCGATTGGTCGAAGCACGCGGACCAGACCCTCCTGGGTGTGATGCGGGAGCTTGTCCTCGGGCTGCAGGATCCGACTCTCGCCGAGGTTGAGGCGACCGCCATGTTCAGCGTCGTCCTCGACATCAACGCCGAACTGGCTCGACGGTCCCACCCCGCGGAGGTTCGATGGAACTGAGTCCACAGCACCGCCACGCCGCCGAGCTGTTGGCCCGGGGCGAGTCCCAGCGCCAGGTTGCAGCGAAGATCGCCAAGTCACCGAGCACGATCGCCCGGTGGGCGCAGCATCCGACCTTCTCGGACCTGGTTGACAAGATCGCTGCCGATCGCGAGGAGGCTCGGGTTGCCGCGCCCCCGCCGAGGGCGCCGGTCGATCATGACCTGGGGCAGCTCGCTCGGCAGAGCGCCCTCCAGGCCTTCGGTGGCCTCGTCCGCCGCATGCAGGCCGGGGAGACGGTTGCGTCCAGCGACTGGGCGAAGGTCGGCGGCCTGCTGCAGAAGCTCAACGAGTCCGACACCGACACCGGGCTGTCGGCCTCGGCGATCGCCGGCGCGCTGAAGGACCCAGAGACCGCCGCGGCCGCCCTCGACGCAATGGAGGCCGTGGACGAGGCTGCGATGCTCACCGCCTTGCGCGAGCGCGAGGTGGAGCGATTCAAGCGAGACCGCAACCTCGGCGAGCCCGGTGTACGCGAGGCCCTGATCGCCACCGGACGGTGGGCGCCCCCGGGCGTCGCCGGCCAATGGCTCGCCCGCTGGGCGCCCGTGATGGAGCTGAGCAAGGCCGACCTGTCGCGACTCATCAGCCGCAGCGCTCACCTCGAGGTTGCCCAGCAGTACGGCGACCCGCCCGACGAGGGCTACGCCGTGATCGACCAACGGCACCCCGTCGACCAGATCGAGGCGGTGGTCACCGCCGCCAACACCCCCACCCAGAAGGACACCGACCATGCCCCAGCCCATGACCACGCGTGAGCAGATCCAGGAACGCGACCAGCGTCTCGCCAATGCCGAGGCCGCCGCACAGGCGGAGCTCGATCGGGTCCGGGAAGCTCGCGCCAACCTCGCCCACCAGCTCGAAGCCGAAGCCCAGAAGGAGGCCGAGCCCGCCGCGCTGTCGGCCAAGTCCGGCCTACCGATCGATGTCGCCCGCCGACGCATCGCGGCCGAGCGCGGGCAGGTGGAGACCACCGACGCCGCGAAGATGACCCCACAGCAGTACAGAGCGTATCGGCAGCGGGTGCACGGGTTCTGATCATGGCCACTTCCAAGACCGACAAGGCGATCAAGGACGCCCGCCGGGGGCGTGCCGGCCTGCTCAAGAGCACGGCCTCGAAGCACGACGAGTGGCTGCGCGCCCAGATCAGCGAGCACCCGCTGGTCACCGATCTCGACGAGTTGATCGTCGACGGCAGCCCCGAGCAGCTCAAGGCCTTCGCCGGGCGAATGGCGCACGTCGCAGGCCAACTCGACGCGCGTACCGATCTCGTCGGCCAACGGCGCTGGCGGGACCACGCCCAGCGCTTCGGTGCCGGGGGCCCGGATCTCGTCACCACCGCACTGCGGGCCCGCAAGGACCTGCTCGCCTTCCTCCTCCAGTTTCCCGGCGTTCGGGAGCACCACCGCCGATAGGACCACCACCATGGCCAAGACCAGCAAGCCCAACCCGATCCCCGGTTCTCCTTCCAGCACGGGCCAGAAGCCCCCGAGCACCGGCAACGCCGATCTCGACGCTGCGGCCGCAGGCCGCAAGCGTTTCGCCAACCCGCGCCCGCAGCGGATCGATCCCGCGTCGGGCGGGTCGCGCTACGGCAAGGCCGACCACCCGCCGACGCGTCTCGACGAGCCGGCGAAGTCGGACGGGTCCAGCTTCAAGAAGTAGCCCACTGTGATCGCCCCCGACTACGCGCAGGCCGACGCCATCGAGGCGGCCCGCCGGGACCCTGCGACCTTCGTCGAGTACCTCGGGTACACCTGCGACGGCTTCCACGCCGAGCTGCAGCGGCTGTGGTCCGACCACAGCCGCTCGGTGGTGTACGCGTCCGTGGCGTCGGGCAAGAGCTTCCAGAACGTCCTGCGGCTGCTGTGGGACATCGGCACCGACCCCGACGCCAAGATCGCGTTCATCAGCGCGACCGAGGGACTCGGGGTCGGCGTCGACCCTCCGCGCGTACATCAAGGACGAGCCAAAGGTGCGCGAGGTGTTCCCCAGGCTGCGCATGTCGACCACCCAGCCCCTCGATACCGTCGACGCGTTCCGCGTGGAGCGCTCCGACCGCGGCCCGGATCCTACGTTCAAGGTGTTCGGCGTGGGCGCCGGGGAAATCCAGGGCGCCCGCCTCACCCACGTTATTGCGGATGACGTCGCGACCTTCGCCAACTCGCTGACCGAGGCCTCCAGGAAGAAGATCATCAGCTGGTTCCAGAGCGCGGTCCTCACCCGTGCCGCCGTCGAAGGCCTGCAGGTCCGTGTGCTGGCGAACCCGCACCATCAGGAAGCGCTACCCGAGGTGTTCGGCACGATGCCGGGCTGGACCTTGCTTCGGCGTGGTGCCGAAGACGGCGGACGCCTTCTCGTCCCCGACCTCATGTCCAAGACCCAGCTTGCCCGCAAGCGCGCCGAGCTGGGGCCGTTCGCCCCGGCCATGGTCGACGCCCAGACGCCGCGGACCGGCGCCTCGATGTTCACCGACACGGGGATCGAGCGTTGCCTCCGTGCAGGTGACGGCCTATCGCTGGTGGCATCGTTCCCGCCCGGGGCCGCCCAGGTGTACTCGGGCGTCGACATTGGGGGCGGGGTTGGGCGTGACCGCTCCGCGATCACGACGATCGCCATCCTCGCCGACGGTGCCCGTCGCATCCTCGACATCCGATCGGGTGACTGGTCGGGCACCACGCTGGTGGCGCAGATGCGAGCCGTCTACCGCGCCTACGGCGGGGTGATGGGCGTCGAATCAAACGCGGTGCAGGGACTGCTCGCCGACCTGGCCGCCGACGTACCCACCCAGAAGATCGTCACCGACGCCCACTTGAAGCGGTTCGGCATGATGGCCTTCGCCCACGAGGTGGAGTCCGCCCGGTGGCTGCTACCGAGTGAGGGTGGCGAGCCTGAGCATGCCCAGGTGGCGGAGTTGATCGCCGGGATGAAGGGCTACAGCCCTTCGTCCCACGCGTCCGACGTGCTGATGAGCGCCTTGATCGCCCGCGAAGTAGCCGCGCGGGCCTTCGACGTGTTGGCCGACTACGACGGCGCCGCCGATGCCGAGGATGCGTGGCTGGCCGAGGAGTACGGAATCCTCCCGGACCCCGCCGAGCAACGGTTCCGACGCCGGGGCTGCGTTGGGTGGATCAACATCGACGTGCGGGGGGACTGCTGATGTACGCCGCAGGCCGGCTCCACTGTCCCTCGTGCTTCGGCATGAGGATGTTCTTCTGCGAGGCCATGCCGCGCCCGGGGACCTACCCGGAGTGTGAGTGCGGAACCTGCGGCTACGTGTTCGCCGAGGGCGTCGTGTCCGATGAGGTCCGAGCGGAGGCGATCGAGAAGATGCGCGCAGAGAGGGTCCGCAGAGCAGCCGGTAGGCGGCGATAGCCCTGGGCTAGTCGCACCCGACCTTGGCGGCGAATGCCCCCGCGCTCCGGCCATCCGCACTCGTGACATTGCGGTGGCTCAGATCTTCGTTCGCACCGATCACCGCGTCGGTGAACGTTTGCCCCCGAGCCATCCGCGCGTTCACGCGGCCTTCGAAGTACTCGGCATCGTCGACGCTTTGAAGCTCGGCCTTGCGCTGCTCGAACGCCGCTTCCGCGTCTTCTGCCGCCTGGGCCTGGAACGCGGCTCGTTGCCGCCGAAACTCGGCGCACTCTTCGCTCTCTGCGGGCTGCTCCGCGTCCGGATCGCGTCCGGCCGCGAGCGCCTGGTGCCGCTCGAGCTGTTCCCGCTCGTGAGCGGCTGCATCAGCAGGGCGGCATTCTGCTGCGCCAGGCGGCGGCATTGGGCCGTCCGAGGTCTCCACGCACTCTGGTACCTCGCCAACCGGGGCGGTTGTGGCTGGTGGTGGGGCCGGTCTGGTGAGCGTCGCAAGGGCAGATGGGCCACACGCCGACAACACCACCACAGACACTACGAACAGCCTCTGCACAGATTCTTGTATGCCAGAATCCACCGCGCCGACGAGCCTCGATGCTCTCTGCGTGGATTCGGAGGAGCTACGCCGCATCGTTGGCGCGAACATCCGATCCCTGTGCAAGAGCCGCGGGATGACGACGCCGCAGATGGCCGACTTCGCGGGCGTCAATCGGGCCCACGCGTACAACGTGCTCGCCAGCGAGGCAGCTCCAACGACCGACTGGCTGGCGAAGGTGGCGGTCGTCCTCGGTGTTGAGCCGTTCGAGCTGCTTCGCGAACCCCAGTAGGCGACCGGCGTGGGCGTAGCCCGCGGCCAGTACGCGCGGCGTCCTCGGTGAACTCAGTCCTGCCCCAGGTTTCATTCTCTCCGCGACCTGCCACGGAAGGTCTGGCCGCACGGATGAGAATCCCGTCTACCAGGGGCATGACCACTGCGTCGAAACCCGCCACCACGGCCACGGCCGACACCTCCAAGCCCGCCCCCTCGTCCAAGGCGAAGGCGACCACCGCGAAGGCAAAGGCCCCCAAGTCGAAGGCCGACCCCGCGACCGCGCTGGAGGGGATCCTTCGCAGCGGTTGGAGTTCGACCCTGCGCGCCACAGCCAGCGACCTCAAGGCCGGGCGCGACCTCGGTAGCATCGCGCGTCAGCTTCTCCGGCTCGCCGACGACATCAAGTCCGCGGCTCGGGTGATCGCGTGATGAATCGGGCCCGACTCGACGTGTCGATCACCGCGTTCAGGTTGCCCCCCGCTTTGCCCCCCAGCGATCGCGCCGGGGGGCAGAACTTGGTCCTGACGCAGCACGCCCGGCAGGATTCGAACCTGCGGCATCCGGCTTAGAAGGCCGGCGCTCTATCCAACTGAGCTACGGACGCAGAAGATGGCCGATTCCGCGCCGCCAGCGTTGAAGCTGGCGGCGCGGGGCCGAGTCGGGGTGAGAGGATTCGAACCTCCGGCTTCCTGTACCCAAAACAGGCGCGCTAGCCAGACTGCGCCACACCCCGAAGCGGCGCAGACCATAGCCGAGGGGCCCTGCGGCGTCAAAGACGTTGTTCGGCCAATCGAGGGCCCGAGGCGGCCGGTTCGCGGTGTAGGGCCTCCAAATACCTGTGGGGACACCCACACACTGAAATCGCCGTGATTCGATTTTTTCGTGATCCGTTTCCGAGGTTGGCTCTCTAACACCTGCGACGACGGAGGAAGCGCCGCCAGGCTCTCCTCGACTGACCAACCTTCAACGACTGACGCGGGACGATGGCGATGACACGGACACTTCTACTGGGACTTGGGGCGATGATTCTTTCCGGCTGCGGCGATGCCGCGGACGACGCGGGACCGACCGCCGACCGATGGGGCCGGAGCTGCTACTACAGCACCGGAGGCTCCTCGGAGACGACGTTCGCCGCGAAGTCGAAGGACAACGGCGGGTCCTCGTCCTCATCCAAGACCGACGAGGGCTTCCAGCTCACCATGAAGGCGGGCGCCACCGCCTCCGAGCTCGACGAGATGGTCAACCTCCTCACCGAGCTGCGGTTCGACGCGGCCGTCAACGCGGCGCACTTTCACGAGCAGTCTTGCCTCGAGTCGGACAAGACCGCCGAGGTGTGTTCGGAGACGTGCGGCCAGATGGGGCTTCAATGGGACAACGAGGTGGTCGTATGCGAGACGTGCAAGATCCACGATGACGGCACCATCGACTGTCCCGACGCGCCTCCTTCGCTCGGCGAGGCGCTCCGGCAGCCCTGGTACGGCGACAAGCCGTGGGTCTTCCAGAATGAGGACAACGGCCTCGCCATCATCGTCGAGCCACCCCGCCTCGGCGAGAACGACAAGGGCGAGCTGGTCTGGATCGCCGACGTCACCGTTCACGGCCTCTGCTTCTGCGCCTGCGCGGGCTGAGCTGTTCCCCTTGCACCTGCGCGCGCACAGCGGTCCCCACCCCACGGCGGCGTAGCGCGGGCCACCTCGCATCGGCATCCTGCTAGGGTCATCGAAGGAGTCGATGGCCCGTCACCGTGTCGTGCCAGCGCGCCGCGTTGACCCTCGGAGTACGTGATGGAAAAGACTGATCCTCGAGTTGAGCACGCCGACGGCGATCGCCCCGCGACGTCCAAGACCCTCCCGGGCCGGCCCGCTCCGAGCACCGTCGACACGCTGGCCGTCTCTCCCGACGCGCTGGACGAGCTGTTCAAGGCCCCGGCCGCGCCCGCACCTCCCAAGGGCGTCCCCCATCTGGGCAGCACCTCGCCCGTGCTCCACCCCGCGCAGACCAACGTCGAGCGTCGGCCCAGCGCCCTGGACACGCTCGCCGCGCCTCCCGTGCGCCCCAGCGCCCTCGCAACGATGGTCGCCACCCCGGTCGCCACGCCCCGCCCGAGCGTGGTCGACACCATGGCACAGACGCCGCAGGACGACCCTCTGGCCACCCGCGAGGCGCCACCGGCCTCGGTCCTCGACGCGGACCCGCAGACACCCTCCGCCCAGACCCCCGTCACCCAGACCATGACGCGCGGGTCGGGCCCAGCCGCGAGCACCTCGGGCCGCGAGCGCTCCGCTCCGCCGCTGCTGGCCGAAGGCAAGCGCCCCGTCGAGGCCCCCGAGGGCGTCGACCGCAACCTCGCGCTCGCCCGACTGCAAGAGCGCATGCTCGGTGTCGAGCCCGAGGCGGTGAAGATCGGACGCTTCGTCGTCATCCGCAAGCTCGGCCAAGGGGCGATGGGGATCGTCTACCTCGCCTACGACCCCAAACTCGACCGCAAGGTCGCGCTCAAGCTCGTCGACACCTCCGCCCTCGGCTCGGAGATGGGCGACGCGCAGACACGTCTCGAGCGCGAGGCCCAAGCCGCCGCGGCCCTGGGCCACCCCAACGTCGTCACCGTCTACGACGTCGGTGAGCACCGCGGCGACGTCTTCTTGGCGATGGAGTTCGTCGAGGGCTCGTGCCTGACCGATTGGATCAAGGAGCGGCACGGCTGGCGCGACGTGACGGCGCTGTTCCTCGAGATCGCCCGGGGCCTGGCCGCGGCACACGACGCGGACATGGTCCACCGCGACTTCAAGCCCGACAACGTGCTGCTCGGCGTCGACGGCCGGCCGCGCGTGGCCGACTTCGGGCTCGCACGTCCCACTGAAGGCTGGTCCGCCCGCGACGCCTCGAAGATGCTCGGCGATGGCAGCGAGGCCTCGATTCGCGCGCTGAAGCTCCAGTCCCATGACGCGCTCGCGAGCACCGGAGAGGTTTGCGGCACGCCGGCGTACATGGCCCCCGAGCAGTTCGCGGGCGTCGACGTCGGTCCTGCCTCCGACCAGTTCGGGTTCTGCGTCTCGCTGTTCGAGGCGCTGTTCGGCTTCCGCCCCTTCAAAGGCGACTCGGTGACCGAGCTCGCCGTCGCCGTCCTCGAGAACGACCGACAGACCCTGCCGGCCCGGCACGACGTCCCCAAGGCCATCGTCGAGGTGGTGCTGCAAGGGCTCGAACCCAAGGTCGAGGATCGCCACCCGTCCATGCACGCGCTCGCCGACCGGCTCGACGCCGCGCTGCGGGTCCGCATGCGCAACCGCCTCCTCGCCGGCGGGGCGCTCGTCGCAGCCCTCAGCGTCGGTTTTGGCGCACAGGCGGCGGAGGCCCTCGACGAACAGCCCTGCGACGAAGCCTCGAGCGCCGTCGATCGGGCGTGGAGCTCCGAGCGCAAGGACGCGGTCACGTCCGCCCTGCACGCCGCGAACCTGTCCACCGACATCACCACGGCTCTCGACGCGTTCGCCGAGGACTGGACGCAGATGCGGGTCGACAGCTGCGAGGCAGCGCTGGTCGCAGGCCGCGACTCGACCGATGTGTTGGACTTGCGAACGGCCTGCCTCGACCGCGCTCGCAGCCGCCTCGACGTCGCCGCCGACGCCCTCGCGAACGCTCCGACCGCCGATCGCGTCCGAGCCGTCCCGACCGCGCTCGGTTCCCTGGCCGAGTGCGAAGACGTCAACGCGCTCCGCGAGCTATCGCTCGTGTACGGCGCGGAGGACTCCCTCGAGAGCCAGGCGGCGTGGGTGGACGCGGAGCGCAAGGTCGCCTTCATCCGCCTGCACCAGTACGAGCCTCCCACCGCGTGGTCGCAGACCGCAGCCGAGCTCGAGTCGCTCGGCGAGACGCACGCGCTGCCCCACGCGGTCGCCATCGGCGCGTACTGGCAGGGCCGAGCGATGCTCGCCAACGGCGACGTCGACGACGCCGAAGCGGCGCTGCAGCGCGCGCTCCCCAGCGCCGCGCTCTCGCTCTCGCGCACCGTCACCCCCAGGACGCTCTACGCGCTCGCCGAGGCCGCAATCCATGGCGAGCGATACGCCGAAGCCTCCGAGAGGCTGCGCCTCGCCGAGGCGATGTCCCAGCAGATTCGAGAGCCTCAGACACAGCGCGAGACCCTCGACGACATCCGGGTCAGCCAGGCGCACGTCGCCATCAAGCGCGGCGCGCCCGAGCAGGCCGCGCAGCAGCTCCGCGCCATGCTCGAGGAGGACCGCGCCCGCCCGCCACGCTTTCAAGAGCGCGTGCACTCCACCCTCGGCGCCGCGTGTCGCGAACTGGGCGACACCCCCTGCGCCCTCGAGCACCACGCCAAGGCGCTGGAGCTCGTCGCTGCGCTCCCCGAGGTCGAGCCGCTCGAGCTGGCCGGACGCCACGCGAACATGGGGCTGATGCACGCCGACATGGGCAACGCCCCCGAGGCCACCGCGGCGTTGGGCACCGCCGCCGAGATCGTCGAGCAGGCCTTCGACGCCAAGCACCCGATGCGAGGCCAGCTGCTCTCGGACCGCGGCGGCATCCAGGGCGCCATGGGAGACCCCGCGGACGGCGAGCGCGACCTGCTCGAGGGTCTCGCCATTCATGCGCACAACCACGGCAAGGACCACCCTGCCCTCGTCGAGGCCCTCATCGACCTCAACCGCACGCAGCTGCGGCTGGGCAAGCTGCAGGACGCGACGAAACACGGCGAGTGGGCGCTTCGCATCGTCGATGCCGCTTTCGAAGGCCAGCACCCTCGCCGCGCCGACCCTCGCCTCCCGCTTGCCGACGCCTACGCGGCGACGGGCCGGTTCGACGACGCCGCGCGGGTGCTTCGCGAGGGACTCGAGATCCTGGACACGCCCAAGACCCACCCGATGCAGCGGGCGGAGTTCCAGTTCGCCCTCGCACGCGCTCTCGCGCCCAACGACGCCGAGGCGGCCGCGGCCGCAGCGCGTGAGGCCAAGGCCTTCATCGCCGACTTCGAGCCCGGCAAGCCCCTGCGCGACGCCATCGACGGCTGGACGGCGCAGGTGCTCGAGGGCACCGCCGCGGAGGCGCAGCCCACCGCGCCCTGAGGGCTACGGCGACACGCCGAGGCGCTCCCGCACCTCGACCGCCCAGCGATCGAAGTCGCTGAGCGTCGACTCGAGCGTCGCCGAGTCGCGGGCGCTGCGAGCCATCGCCTCGTGCAGCGCCTCGCGAGCGCGCCGCAACCGGGACTTCACCGTGCCCTGCGGGATCTCGAGCACGCGCGCGAGCTCGCTGGTCGACAGCCCCTCCCAGTAGTGGAGCTCGATCGCGATCTGAAGGTCGAGCGGGATCTCCCGCAGCGCGCACAGCAGCAGCCGCTCCTCCTCGCGTCGAACCATCACCGAGCGCGCCGAGCTGCCCAGCTCAGCGACGCTCATGGTGCCCAGCGGCGTCGAACGAGCCTCCTGCGTCCGGCTGCGTCGAAAGTGCCCGAACAGCTCGTGGCGGGCAACGGCGAGCAGGAACGTCCGAAACGCGGCCTCGCGACGGAACGTCTCTCGCGCCTCCACGCAGGCGAGAAAGGTGCGCTGGATCAGGTCATCGACCTCACCATCGTCGCCGATCTTGCCCGCAAAGAAGCGGTAGACGGTGTCGAAGTGGCGCTGCAGCAACGTATTGCCCGCGGAGCGATCGCCGGCACCCCACTGGTCCAGCAACGCAAAATCATCCACTGCCACCCGTTCACGCTAGCACGCGATCACGTCCCCCAGGGCCATGCCTCCAGCAGCGCTCGAAACGCGGCTCCCCGATGCGATCGGCTTGCCTTCTCGGCCCCACCCAACTCTGCCACCGTGCGCGCGCCGTCCTCGATCCACGCGTGCGGATCGTAACCGAACCCACCATTTCCGCGCGCCTCGACCCGCACCTCGACGTTCCAGCGCCCCTCGAAATGCAGCATCGCCTCGTCTCCGATCGTGGCGCCATCGACCCGGCACAGCGCGAGTACGCACGCGTAGTGAGCTGCGCTGGACGTCCGCCCGAGCGACTGTAGCGACGTCACGAGCTTGGCGTTGTTGGTGGCGTCGGTCGCCCCTTCGCCCGAGAAGCGCGCGCTGTAGACCCCTGGCGCCCCGCCCAGAGCGTCGACGGCGATGCCCGAGTCGTCGGCGAGCACGACGGTGTCGCCCGGCTCTGCCAGCGTCGCGAGGTAGTCGGCGATGCCGCGTGCCTTGAGCGCGGCGTTGCCTTCGAACGTCTCGGCCGTCTCGGGCACCGACGGCGCATCGGGAAAGGCATCCAGGCCCCGCACCGCGACCGGCGTCGGCGCGGCTTCGAGCATCGCCGCCAGCTCGCGCACCTTGTGACGGTTGCCCGAGGCCACGACGAGCCGCAGCGGGCCGCTCATCGAGACGCCTCCACGGCCGCTCGCTGGACGGCGAAGAGCGCATCGATGCCGCCCTCGGCCAGGTCGAGCATCGCGGTCAGCTGCGCCCGCGAGAACGTCTGGCCCTCGGCGGTGCCCTGCACCTCGACCAGCCCGCCCGTCCCGAGCATGACGACGTTGAGGTCGACCTCCGCCGCGCTGTCCTCGACGTAGGGTAGGTCGAGCATCGGGACCGCGCTGCCCTCGTGCGGGATGATGCCCACGCTCACGGCCGCGACCTGCCCGAGGATGGGCGACGCTGCCAGCCGGCCTTGCGCGATCAGCCGCGACACCGCGATCTCCAGCGCCACGTAGGCCCCCGTGATCGACGCCGTCCGCGTCCCTCCATCGGCGTCGATGACGTCGCAATCACAGACGATCGAGATCGCGTCGCCGGAGGTGTCCACGAGGCGGTCCAGGGCGACCGCGGCCCGTAGGGATCGTCCGATCAGGCGCATGATCTCTTTGCCGCGTCCGCCGGGATCGCGCCGGCCGCGGGGGTGGGTCGCGCCAGGCAGCATCGCGTACTGCGCAGTCACCCAGCCCCCCTTGTCGAGCCAGGACGGGGGGCGCGACTCGACGCTCGCGGTGCAGATGACCCGCGTGTTGCCGGCCTCGATCAGCGCCGAGCCGAGCGCGTTGCGGGTGAACCCGGGCTGGATGGAGCAAGGGCGAAGCTGGTCGAACGAGCGTCCGTCGGCGCGCATGGGCCCGCACCCTAGCAGGCGCGCACGGGGGCTCGCTTCGCCTTTGCGCACAAAAGCAAACGGGCGACCTGCGTGCAGCAGATCGCCCGTTCTCGGAAGAATTCCGAGAGAAGACTACTTCTTCTCTTCTTCCTTCTTCTCGTCCTTCTTCTCTTCGTCCTTCTTGTCGCCTTCGCCGTCTTTCTTCTCTTCCTTCTTGGCTTCTTCTTTCTTGTCGCAGGCGGACATGGAGAGGCCGAAGGTGCACAGCGAGGCAGCGAGGATGAGCTTGGTGAGTTTCATGATGTTGACTCCGTGGTGAATCGGTTGGTGCGAGCCAGAGCGTTGGCCCGCGGGTTGCGAGCGCGGCCTCGAGGGCCGCTATCGTCCGTTAGGACGCGTAAGATAGTGCATCAGGTTCGAAAAAACGAATGTTCGACCATGAGCGGTCCAGGGTTGTTCCCCAGCCGCGCCATTTCCGGGTCGAACGCGGTCAATCGTACGTGCAGCCCCAGCCCTTGCTGGTCTTCTTGACCGCCTCGAGCGCGGCGGTGCAGGACTGCTCGAGGGTGTCCTTCTCGGGCCCCTCGGATTGCTTCTTGAAGCGCTCTGCGCTCTTGGCGAGCGCGTCCTTCATCTGGGGTTTCGTGGCGTCGGGGGCGTTGTCCTCGATGCACTTGCCGTACTTCTCGATGTACTCGTCGCAGACGGCGACGCCGATCTTCGGGAGCGCGCCGTCGACTGCGGAATCCGCGCCACCTTCGGCGGCGGCGTCGCCCGGCTTCGCGTCGGCCTCCGCGGCGTCGCCCGCTTTGGCGTCGTCCTTCGCGGCGCCGTCCTTGCCGGCCTCGTCCTTCTTGGCGTCGGCCTTCTTGTCCTTGCCGTCAGCGGCCTTCTTGTCATCGGCGGCGGCCTTCTTGTCGTCGCACGCGGGGACCAGAAGGAGGGACGCGGCGAGCGCTCCGAGAATCGTGAATCGAGTTGCGTTCATGCGGGAACTCCGTGGCGGCGGACACGGTACTGCATCCGCGCGCCGTGCTTCAACGCGCGGGGCCGGAAGTGGGATTCCTCAACCGACCGCGGCCTCACCGGAACACCGCAGAACCCTATCCTGCCGGCGATGACGCAACTCTCCGACGCCCATCTTCGCCCCGTCTTCCAGCCCGAAGCCGACGGCCCCGTCCGGGCGGTCGTGGTCGCGGGCGCCTGTGGGAACGTTGGCTTTGGAAAGCTTGGGCAGTTTGCGCGGCTGCTCGCGCCCAAGGGCATCCCGGTCGTCGCGCTCGACCTCTCGGACGCGGTCAGCGGCGTCAAGGAGAAGCTCGAGAAAGCCTACGGCGGCCGCTTCGACGCCGACACCGTGGCGACCATCATGGACGGCATCACGATCGTGCAGGGCGGCATCGACGACCTGCCCGCCGACATGAAGGTGGGCTTCGTGTTCGAGGCGATCCCCGAGCGGCTCGACATCAAGCACAGCTTCTACGCCGCGATCCGCAAGCGCGACCCCGAGGCGTTCATCTTCTCGGCGACCAGCGGCTTCCCCAGCACGATGCTCTTCGACCAGCTCGAGGGCAAAGAGCGGTGCGGGGTGATGCACCCGTTCTTCCCGCACCTGACCAACAAGCTGTGGGAGGTCCCCGTCCGCGGTGCGGTCACGGGCAAGGACGAGCTGAAGACGATCAAGCGCTTCCTGGGCGGGCTGGGCATGAACCTCATCCCCACCGCCGACGTGCCCTCCTTTGCCGCCGACCGGCTGTTCTGCGGGATGATGCTCGAGGCGGTCCGCATTCACGACGACCTGGGCCTCTCGCCGGCCGAGGTCGACGACGTGTGCAAGAAGACGCTGGGCACCTCGCCGTTCTTCGTGCACAACCTGATCCCCGGGGCCAACTACCTCTCGGCGCACTGCATGGAGCTGATGCAGGGCGAGGTCGACAGCACGCTGTTCTCGATCCCCGAGGTGTGGAAGCCCTACATCGAGGACCCGAAGAAGCAGTGGCCCTACGAGCGGGGGCAGAAGTGTCCGCCCGAGACGTTCGAGGCGGCGCGCGACCGCATGCTGGGCATGCTGATCAGCCTCACCGCGTACATGCTGAAGAACGACGTCGCGTCCCTCGACGCGATCAACTTCCTGGCCGAGAACGCGCTGGCCTTCCGCGAAGGCCTGCCCGCGCTCATCGAGAACCTCGGGTTCGAGAAGTCCAAAGCGATCGCGCAGGGGTTCTTGGAGGGGCAGAAGATCACCCACGCCGAGCAGGTCGCGCCGCTTTCGGTGCTGGCCGAGGACGGCCTGGCGGGCAAGCCGGTGCAGTGGTGGAACGCCTACGTGCACACGGCCGTGCACGACGGTGTGGGGCTGCTGTCGCTCAAGCGCACGACGATCAGCCACACCTTCATCGCCGAGCTCGACCGGGCCATCGACGCCCTGCAGGCCAACGACGCGGTGCGGGCGATCGTCATCGCGCCCGACGGCAGCTTCAGCCGCGAGTTCGGCCACGGGGCGAGCTTGCTGGACTTCGTGCCGGTGCTGGGCAAGGAAGACGAGGCGCTGGCGCTCATCGATGGGTGGAAGGCGACGCTCTCCAAGCTCCGGGCGGGCAAGCCCACGGTCGCCGCGCTGGTCGGCCGGGTGCTCGGCGGCTCGCTCGAGTTCGCGCTGTCGTGCCACGCACGCATCGCGGGCAAGGGCACGCGCCTGCAGTTCCCCGAGACCACCGTGGGCGTCATCCCGGGCCTGGGCGGCTGTCACCACGCGCACCGCTTCAGCGCGCCCGAGCACTACGCCCGGATCAACGAGATCCTGCTCACCGGGCACGGCTTCAAGGCGGACGAGGCCCACGCGATGGGGCTCGTGACCGACGTGGTCGCGATCGCGGACCTTCCAGCGGCGAGCATGAAGCTGGCGGCCGGATTGGCGAGCGGGGATGTCGCGATGCCGGCGTTCCGTGACGACGCTGCTCGGCTCGAGGTCGACCGCACCGTCGCCACGACCAACGAGGCGGGCGTGCCGCTCGACGCCGACCTCCGCGAGCTGCTCGCGGCCACCATCGAGCAGGCCAACGCCCTGCCCTACGCCGACGGCTCCGCGCTCGAGGCCAAGAACGCGGCCAAGAGCCTGGCGATGAGCAGCAGCGCGATCGGGGTCAAGGCGATGCTGCGCGGCAAGCCGGCCCAGTTCGAAAACCCGCTGGGATAACGGGCGCAGCGGCACGAAACCGGCGGGACCCCACGGGGCGCTCGCCGGTTTCTTCGTGCGCGGCGAAACCGTGCGTGTCGCGGCTGCCTCAGTGCAGCTGGAGGCAACGATGTCGAACTTCGGACAGTTCTATCAGCAAGGCGGGGTGTTCATGCACCTGGTCACCCTACTTTCCCTCGCCGCCGCGGGCATGCTCGCAGCCCGGGCCGTTCGGCTTCGCACGCTGGCCAACAGGGTGCTTTCGGCCAAGCCGGTCGGCGCCGCCGGAGACCTCGGGCTGGTCACCGCGCTGACCGTCGCGGCGCTTTTGTGCGGCGTGCTCGGAGCGACGTTCGGCTTGATGGAGACCGCCGGGGCGCTGCAGACCATCGATGGCGCAATGCGGCCCGACGCACTGCTTCGCGCCCTGCCGATTGCTGCGTCCCCCTTCGCGTGGGCGCTGATGCTCGCCGTCCCGCTCGTGCTCGGGCGCGGTGTGGTGGTCGCGGTCGAGACCCGGCTGCGCAATCTGGGGACGACCGCGGCCTGAGCAGTTCCGTGCTGTTCCGCTCGGGCGCGGTGCTACAGCCCAGCGTAGTACGCGGACCACCCGCCCGAGGGGGCGTGGGGCTCTATCGACCTCCACCGATCCTCTTCGTGGCTCATGATCGCCACGCCGCGGCCATCGGGGTGAGGGTAGAGGTAGAAGTGCTCGCGGTCGTCGAGCAGCGCCGGCCGCTCGTCGATGACCGAGCGGCCGTCCACGTCGATACGCTGCAGGAAGCAGGCCCCCTCGTCGTCGCAACCGGGACGAAAGCCGTCCTCGTCTATCGAGTACAGCCCGTACACGAAGCCGTCAGCCCCGGTCTGCACGTCGAGGTAACGCTTCGCTCCGGCCGGCAACAGCCCGAGAGTCCCGTCGCGCGTCAGGCAGTTCTCGCCCGGCGTGATGTTGGACGACCCAGTACAGCCTCCCATGTCGGGGAGGATGCGGACGAGTTCTCCACCCGGCGCCACGAGATGCGTCGCGGGCTCCCCAAGGAACGCGTACTGGGTGTTCATGAGGAAGTCGCCGTGATGCGGCGACGTGCCGCTGAACACAACTGCACCGCTGTCGAAGTCCCAAAGCTCGAGCTTGCCCGGAGAGCGGCGCATCGGGGTGCTCGAGAAGCGACGCCGACCGGGAACCGTGCGCATGTGCTGGAGGGGGGTGAACGACTCCTCGTTGAGGTCTGTGAGCTCTCCGGTGTCGAGGTCGAACGTGTAGAAGACCTGATGGTAGTTGCGCTGGGTGCCGCAGACGAGATGAGTCCCGTCGAGCACGGCGAGGCCGACACAGGCCTCGACCAGATTCGCCGAGGAGCTCAAGGACAGCTCGGCGTCGAGGACGGTGAACTTCGCCGTATCGGCGACGACGACACGCTCACCGTCGAAGGTCGCCCCGAGGACGTCACGCTCGATGTCGTGGAAGACGACCGCATCGCCGTCTTCGTCGAACGTGGTCACGCCACGCTGCTCGGCGATGGTGAAGCCCGTCGAAAGCCACGTCGCGTCGCGTCCGTTGACGCCGGTGGCGAAGAAGTACGGGCGCAGGCTCGGGTCCCAGATGTCGACGGACGGTCCAGGGTCCGTCGACGAGCTACTGCCCGACCCGCCGGTGCCACCCGAGCTCGACGCAGCGCCCGTGCTTTCCGTGCTCGAGGATGAGGACGAAGACCCGGTCGGGATGGGGTCGGAGCAACCGGGGAGGACGGCCAGCAGGACGGGGAACGTCCGGGCGATTGGGTGTCGTGCTCTGGGCATGTCGCTCTTCTTCGGATGTACGCGTGCCAAGCTCTTGTCGGCTCGTACCGTCGCCGTTGTCCTACCCAAGAACCTTGGGCAACCACACGCTGAGGTCGGTGCCTCGCTCAGCATCGAACTCGATCGTCAGTTGGTCGTCGAGATCAAGAGCATCGGCAGCTTCCTCGGACAACTCTAGCTTGAGCTGGCCAGGGGCCAACAACCACCGGGCAACGCCCCCGTACACGCTCGCGCCGGTGTGGAGGCTCAGGCAGTATGTGTCCTGACCAAGAGCGCGGTCTTGCTCCTCGAAACCGGTCGCCCGCATGAGTTCGACACGGGCTCCATCCCCGGATTCTTCCTCCGCAGCGATGATCCCAACAACCCCCTCGGAGAGCTCGCCACAGAACACAGCCTTAGCGTGAAGCGTCGCCATTCACCCGCCTCCTGCGACCCAGGAGAGATTCTCCCAAAGATAGTGAATGGTGGCGCCCGACTCGCGTGCCGCCTTGTTCATGGCTCCCTTGCATGATGGACATGGAGGATAGCTCCCCTCGATGATCATCGTGTCGCCTTTCTGCAGCGGAATCCGCCGTACGGCGCGCGACTCCGTGTGCGTGGCGAGAGACGACCTCGGGAATCCCAGGGCCTTCTCCGCGGCGGTCATACTACCGCTCACGATCTCCTCTGCGGCCGCGACGTTGCCATCTCGGTAGACGGTGACCGAAGCGGAGTGCGGTCCTTTCCCAGAGGAGAAGGCCCGACTTCCCGGCAGACCATCCCCGCCCTTCACCGCTGGTTTGGCAACGCCGCCGGGCGAAGCCCCAGCACCCGCCGCCGCAACCTCGACGGCGCCGTACACGGTGAGGAAGGTGTGCCCCCAACGACCGGCCCCGTAGGCCACGCTATCGGCGCCGTTGAGGGTGTCTCCCCGACTGATCCGTACCGCGCCGTCCCAAATCTCCTGTTCGGCGAGAATGAACTCGGACTGAGCGTTGATCAGGTCTTCGGCCACCCCGATCGCGGTGTTCCCGTTGAGGTCGCCGAGAAATGGGTACGCGACGCGGACCAACATTGGCGGAGCCGGCAGGGGCACTCTTGGCAGCGTGATTCGGTCTGGATTCTCGGGCGGCGGCTCGGGCAAGTAGCGTTCCGCAAACTCATCCGTGCCGATGCTGTCGTCGACCGTCATCGACTCCAGCTCGATCTGAAGCGCTGCCGTGTCGTCAGGCTTGTCGCCCCCGAGGAGCCCATAATTGTACTCGACGACTGTGTCGCCAAAGCCGGTGCTGCGACTCGTTGCCCCGAAGTTCGGGTCGCCGAAGGCAACATGCGCCTCCGGATACTCCTCCATCTCCTCGAGCGAGAAGCTGACGTCGGACTCAGGAAGGAACCCTGTTGGATCCGTGAACCGAAGCGGTCGGTTGAGCACGTAGGCGAACGGGTCGTAGCCCACGGCCCGTAGTGGATCCGCCGTCACCGGGTCGGGAGAGGCAAACCGCGCGATGTGGGGGTCGTAGTGTCGCCCCCCCATGTCGATGAGCCCGTACGCCTCCTCCACGCGGTGCCCAGTGAACCCGACATCGAGGTCGGCGGCCAACTCGGTGAACTTCCCGTCCCACAACAGGCCCCGGTCGCGCCCGAATGCGTCGAAGTCCTGCCGCTGTACCACTTCGCCCGCGGCGTTGGTGATGACCGACGAACTCCCCAGGTCGTTGTCGTGCATGTAGAGCACCTCGTACGAGCCGAACCCGTCGGTCGAGCGGAGCGCGGCCACACGCCCCTCGGCACCACCGACGTAGATCGTCCGAGTCGTCGCGTTGGCGGAGAACTCGAGTTCCTCGCCCAGCCCGTAGTACGTCGTCTCATCGACCCCGTTGAGGCTTTCGACCTTCCGAACGCGCGCATCCTGGGCGTCGTACGCGTAGGTGAACGAAGACGCGCCCGAGACCGCGCGAAGCCTCCCTCTGACGTTCCACGTGAAGTCGTTGCCCGCCCGGCTTTGCTGCCGTCCGTGCGAGGTGTAGGAGTAGCTGACGCCTCCCGCTTGGGTCACGCCCAGCGGATGAGCGGGATCGCCGTACTCGAACTGGCCGATGCCCGACCGGCTGGCGACTGCACCCGTCGGCGTGTACGACTGACTCCAGCTGCCCAACGACTCCCCGTCGTGCAGCATCGACGCCCCGGTGAGCTGATCGCCGTCGTAGACGAAGGTTTCGTGCAACCCCAGATGCGGGATTTCCCTCGACTCGAGCCTTCCGCCCACGTCGTAGACGACCGATGCGCTATCGATCGTCACCGACGAGGTCTCGGCACCCGGAAAGGCCGGCGTCATGTTCGGCGCTTCGAGCGTCATCTCGCGGAACAGCCCGTCAATCACGGTCCGCGAGAACGTCGCTCCGTTCCCGTAGACGGAACCCGTGATCGCGCCACCGACGTCGCGGTCCGTCGCCCGCCAGAGTTCCTTGCCTTCGACGACCGACACCCTGGACAGGGCGCCGACTGCATCGTAGTCGTTCTGAACCGTCGGAGCGCCTTCGTGCCAGACACTTCCGATGCGACCGAAGCTGTCGTACCCATAGCCACCGCGCAGCGTGTAGCCATCGATGGTGACCGCCGACTCCTCGACGCGGCCGAGCGCATCGTACAGGAACTCACGTTCTGCACCGTCTGAAGACGTGGTCCGGCACAACGATCCGGTTGGAGCCGTGCACGTTGGACTCGCGTCCCACAAGAAGTGTGCGTTCGCCCCGTCGCTGTCGAAGCGGTGGAGCGTTCGACCGAGGTCGTCTCGCACGGTGCTCGAGGTGCCCGCTTCGGTGACCACGCGCCACGGCTCACCGAAAGCGTTGTAGTCGAGCGTTTCGACACCGCTGCCCGGCAGTTCTCGCAGCGTGGGATGGCCAAGGTCGGAGTACTCGAAGTGGGTCGAGGTCCGCTCGGTGCTAGCTGCTGGCAAGCTCCCGTCGCAAAATCCCGCTTCGGGATTGACCACGACATCGCGCACGCGAGACAGGCCCCCGAAGTAGTAGCAGGTCCGCACGCCGGTCTCGTCGACCACGCTTTCCAACAAGCCTGCGGCGTTCGACTCGTAGGTCACGGAGTCGCCCGTGGGCGACTCGACCCGGGTTTCGCGCCCCTCGTAGAGATATCTCGAGGCTTCGATGTCTGCCGGTGCAGGATTGATGATTCCTTCTCTGCTTGGAAAGCGGCTGTGCCTTCGGAGCGAAACGTATGCGACGAGTTTCCCCGTCACAACACGAAGCCCATTCCAGGGACAGGATGGTTCTCGAGCCAGCGACTGCCCCGGGCAGGGGCCCCCTCCCCTCTCTGACTACCGGCCGGCGGTTTTCGCGGCCAAGCGAGTTCGCGTGGAGGTCCCAACGCCGCCCGCACTCCCCCTCAAGCGGCATGCCCGTCGTCCGAGGGCTGGTGCTCGTCGTACGGCGGGGCGGTCGCCAGCGCCAACCGGTCCCGCGGCCTCCGCATCACGCGGCACGAGCCCGCGCTGGCGACGACGAGTACCGCCCGGCCTCAATCCACCGTGATCATCACGCACCACTCCACGAGCGTGCCGTCGTCCCCGTCATCGTCATCGACCACCGTCAGCACCCAGTCCCCCGCGGCGCTCTGCCCGTCGAAGTCCGACAGCGCACCACCAGGCACGATGGTCCCCGCGACGGCCGGGGGTGTCTCGCTGCACTCGCCTTCGGGCGGTGCGGGGTCGCCTTCGTCGGAGAATGTGGCGCTGAGGTCGTCGAACTCGACGCCCACGCACGGGTCTTCGATCAGCACGACCGACGTGCCCCCGGGGCTGGCCAGGGCGATGTCGAGGTCGCTGGTCCAGCTGTGCGTGATGTCCACGAACACGTCGACGTCCGCGACGGTCTGCGCCGACGCGACGCTGACCGCGTCGACCGTCGGCGGGAGCTCGTGCGAGATCGCGGCGCCCGGCGTCGAGCACACCGTGATGACCTCGGAGATGCACGCGCTCGTGTCGAACGTGCAGTCCTCCGTGCAGGTCACCCCGCCGGCGCCGCTGAACCCTGGGATGTCGTCGCAGCCCGCCACCTCCCCCAGGTCCGCCCCGTCGCACGGCTCGGAGCCCCCGACCACACCGTCGCCGCAGACCTCGGTGAAACATCCCGACGTGTCGAACCCCGCGCAGTCGCCCTGACAGCCCAGCACCCCGCCGGTGAAGCCCAGCCCCAGGCTCGCGCAGTCGGCCCCGCCCAGGTCGGTGCCGTCGCACGCCTCGCCGTAGTGCGCCACACCGTCGCTGCAGCTCACCGGGTCGTCCGCCGCGAGCGTGAGCTCCACGCACCACTGCTGCAGCGTCCCATCGCCGCTGTCGGGAAACGCGTCCCACACCAGCAAGCTCCACGCGCCCATCGCTCCCAGCCCCACGAGGTCATTGAGCTCCGTCAGCGGCGTCACGTCGCCCGAGAGCGCCGGCGGGGCGGTGCACACGGGCGAGAACCCGTCGTCGTCGAAGCGCGCGTCGATGTCCGCCGCGAACCCGCACGGGCCGTCGAACAGCACCGACTGCGCCTGCGCGTCCGGAGTCACCAGCACCGCCGTGAGGTCACCGATCCACGGGTGCGTGATGTCGACCGTCACGTCGACGTCGGCGACGAAGAAGTCGTCCTCGACGAGGATCGGATCGCTCAGCGGGGACGCTTGCGACGTGCCGCTGAGCCCGGTCATCGGCGTGCTGCAGACGACCAGCGTGTCGACGCACTGCGAGAGGTCGAGCGTGCAGTCCTGTGCGCAGGCGGCCTCCCCGAACACTGGGCACGCCTCCCGCAGGCCAGCCCCGGGTTCGCACGCCTCATCCCCCTCGACCACGCCGTCCCCGCACTGCGCCGAGGACCCCGAAGACGACGACGCCGCTGACGACGACGACGACGATCCGCCGGCGGCGCCCGTCGAGCCCTGCGGCGCACCGGTCCCCGTCGACCCCGCCCCGCTGCCCTCGCTCTGCCCCCCCGTGCTCGCCCCGGGCGCGCCCGTCGACCCCCCGCCGCTGCCGGACGTCTCGTCTGCGGTCGTGCCCGCGCCGGTCGTCTCGGCGGGCAGCACCGCTCCCGCCACATCGTCGCCGCAGGCGGTTGAAGACAGGGTGAACGACGCTGCCAGCGTCAGGGCACAGCGTGTGTGGGCGATGGCGACCAAGCGAACCTCGATGTCCCGTCCATGGGCCCGCATCCGGCGGGACGAGCCACGAGCATCGCAGCCACCGCCTCCGAGCGCAACGCAGACTCAGCGGACCGGCAGGGTGCGCATCCGCTGCTGCAAGGCCCCCGCAGCGTCTGTGTGCCCCGCCCTTTGGAGTTCGCGGACCTGGGCGGAGATCAGCGCGCGGACCCGGTCGGCGGGGCCGGCCTCGACCAGGGCATCGAGCAGCCCCGCCGCTCCCGGGTCTCCCGTCTGCAAGGCCTCGCGCCAGCTCGCGCCGAGGTTCGTGAGGCGAGCCCGCGCCCGAGCCTCGCGCTCCGACGCCTCCGCGAGCCGCCGTGCCATCGCGGCGGAGTCCCGCGCCGAAGCCTCGTCGCCCCCGGCCTGCTGCACCGCGGCCAGCACCGCGTGCAACGAGGCGCTCTGCGGCATGCGCTCGATGGCAGCGCGCAGCTCTGCGACCGCGGCGTCCGTGTCCCCAGCGTGCTGCTGGACGAGCGCCAGCATGACCGGAGCATCCGAGCGCTTCTTGCCCTCGACCGTGCCGCGCGCCCCGAGCAGCCACGGCGCGGCGCCCTCGCGGTCATCGAGACCGAACAGCGCATACCCGGTGAGCCAGGCGGCCTGCGACTGGGGTCCGTGCGCTCGAGCGAGGGGCAGCGCCACGGCGTAGGCCTGCGCAAAGCGACCCGCGGCGATCCATGCCGCCGCGAGCTGAATCCGGTCGGCGTCCGTGTCGTCGTCGCGGATCCGCGCCGCAAACAGCTCCGCCCACGCCACCGCGTCGTCGCAGCCCCGATACGCCAGCGCCGCCGCCTTGCCCACGGTCCCCTGCACACCGTGCGCGCGCCGGAGCGCTGCGACCTCCACGAACGCGGCGGGGTCGCAGCGCCGCCCTCCGCCGAACTTCGCGCCCAGCATCCGGGCCCGCGCGGCCACCTCGGCAGGCTCGGGCTCACTCGGCTCGGCGAACCCGGTCGCCAACCCGAGCACGCCCACGCACAGCGCCCGCAGCCCGATCCTCACGCGTGCGCGAAGCCTACCAACGCGTCACCGCGGCGGGTCAGCAGACGCGTCCTCCGCATCCGGTGGTCGGCGACCTGCGTCTGCAGCAGAGCCTCGACCACCTCGCGCGGCCGCACCCCGCCCTGGTTGCCCACCCGCAGACGGAACGTGAGCGCGCCCTCCTGCACGGCGGCGTCCATCAGGTACTCGCGCACGTCGATGACCTTCTCCATCGGTGCGTCACCCTTGCGAGGCGGCCGTCGTTTGCCGCCGCGCTTCTTCTTGTGGACCGCGCGTGTGACCGTGAGCTCGCCGAGCGCGAGCCGGCGCGCCACCTGCTCCTGCGCCGCGGCGATCTGATCGGGCTCGAGCGAGACCGCGTAGTCGGCCGCCTCGATCAGCTTGGGCAGCTTCACCGCGCCCGGCTCGAGCAGGCCGCCGCTGACGATGGTCAGCCCCGGAGGCGCGGCCTGGCGGATCCGCTCGACGAGCGCGTCGCCCATGGCGCTGCGCTCTTCGTCCGAGAGCATCCCCGCAAGGTCCTCGCGCGAGCGATCGAGCAGCACGTCGATGTCGACGACCTCTTCGTCGGCCGCCATACCCAGCGCGAGCGCAGGCCCGAACGTCATCCGGGGGATCGGGTTGTAGCCGCGCGAGAAGGCCAGCTCGACCCCCGCGCGCCGGAACATGCGCGGCAGGATGCGCAGCAGGTCGCGGTGGCTGAGGAAGCGCAGCGGCCCGTGTTTGCCGAACACCAGGCGAAGGCGGGAGTGCGCCGCCTCGGCGTTGGCCTTCCACGCGTTGCCCTCCTCGAGGTTCGATGGCGCCATGCGGCCCACGAGCGCCTCGGCGGGCACCAGCGCTGGGTCCGCGGACGCCGGCGCCTGCACCTGCACCTGCGCGTCTCGGACCTCGCGGGAGGAGCGGAGCGCACGCAGAGCGACGATGCGCTCGTCTCGCATCTCGCTCATGTCGCAGGCGATGCCGCAGTCGTAGCAGACGAGTTTGCGCTGGTCGGCTTGCGCGTCGGGCAAGTTGGTGTGGTGGATCTTGTCACCCGCCGCCTTGCCACACGGCGGCGACAGGCGGCTGCGCAGCGCCTTTTGATACTCGCCGGCGAGGAAGCCCGGCTCGAGCCCGATGTCGATGTGGTCCCACGGCAGCCGCCCGTCGATCGGCAGCGTGCGCGTGTAGTGCGTGGGGTCGATGCCGGCGTACTCGAGCGCGTCGAGCCAGCGATCGAAGCTGAAGACCTCCTGCCAGCCGTCGAAGCGCGCGCCCGCCTCGTAGGCGTGCTGCAGCGCCTTGCCCATCTTGCGATCGCCGCGCGCGAACAGGCACTCGAGCCAGCTGTCCTCGATCGTGTGCGTCTTGAGGTTGAGCTTGGCCGCCTTGGCGAGACCGCGCAGCATGTCGACCTTGGTGCGCAGGTCTTCCATCGAGTCCATCGCCGCCCACTGAAAGGGCGTGTGCGGCTTGGGCACGTGCTGCGACACGCTCACGGTGATGTTGGGCGGGCGACGCATGCCCAACTCGCGCGCGACCTGCTTGACGCGGCGCCCCGTCTCGATGATGCCGACGACGTCCTCGTCGGTCTCGGTGGGCAGCCCCATGATGAAGTACATCTTCATGCGGTCGTAGCCGCGCTCGAAGATGCGCCGCGCCGAGTCGAGGATGTCCTCCTCGGTGACGTTCTTGTTGATCACGTCGCGCATGCGCTGCGTGCCCGCCTCGGGCGCGAACGTCAGGCCGCTGATGCCCACGCGCTTGATCTCGTCGAGCAGCGCGCCCTCGAGCCCGTAGGCGCGCAGGCTCGCGATGCCCAGCTTGACCTTGCGCGCGGCGAGCTCGGGCACGAGGTCCTTGATCAGCGGGTTGATGCAGGAGATGTCGGCGGTGGAGAGCGCGGTGAGGCTGGTCTCCTCGAAGCCGCCCGCGTCGATGCCCCCGAGCACGGCCTTCTTGACCGCCTCGGGCGTCCGCTCGCGCACGGGACGGTAGATGATGCCCGCCTGACAGAAGCGGCACCCCTCGGTGCAGCCGCGGGTCACCTCGACCGAGGCGCGATCGAAGATCGCCTCGGCGTAGGGCACGGGGAAGCGCTCGGGAAACGGAAACGCATCCAAGTCCCGGACGAACACGCGCTGCACCGACAGCTCGACGCCCGCGGCCTGACCCGCCTCGGAAAGGCCCGTCACGACCTCGAACCCGGTGCGCGGGTCTTCGGACACGACGTACATCGAGGGCACGTACATGCCCGGCGTGCGCGCGATCGCGGCGAGCACCGCGGCGCGCGGCGCCCCCTCGCGGCGCAGCCGGCCGATGATGCGCAGCAGATCCGGCAGGACCTCCTCGGCCTCACCGACCAAGAACGCGTCGACGAAGTCGGACAGCGGCTCGGGGTGCGTGGCGGTGGGGCCCCCGGCGAGCACGATCGGGTCGGCGTCACCGCGGGCATCCGCGCGATAGGGCACCCCGCCGAGTTCGAGGTTGAGCAGCACGTTCGTGTAGCAGAGCTCGTACTGCAGACTCACCCCGACCACGTCGAACTCCGACAGGGGGACGCGGGACTCGAGCGACACCAGCGGGAGCTTGCGCTCGCGCAGCTCCTTCTCCATGTCGACCCACGGCGAGAACGCTCGCTCACAGACCAGGTCGTCTGCCTTGTTGACCAGGTCGTAGAGGATCCGGGTGCCCAAGTGGCTCATGCCGACCTCGTAGATGTCGGGGAAGGCGAGCACGAAGGTGCACGCCAGGCCGTCGTGCTCCTTGAGGATCTGCTGCTCTTCACCACCGAGGTAGCGACCCGGCTTCTGTACGCTGGTCAAGAAACCGGCGTACGGGTGCTCGGACAACGCGGCCGCCGTGACGGCGGGGGGCTCGATGCGTCCAGCGCTCATGGTCCGCCACTACTGCCACAGGCGGCCGCCGGGCGCCATCGTCCCGGCGTGGCTCTCGACCCGCGGGGTGTGCACACGGGGCTGTGAGCGCGCGACGACGCGCGCCCCCCTTGCGCGTCTGCTGCGCCGGTTTACCATGCCAGGAGACCGTGAAAGACCTCTACGAGACCCTCGGGGTCGGGCGCAAAGCCTCGGCCAGCGAGATCAAGAAGGCGTACCGCTCGCTCACGCGTAAGTATCACCCGGACAAGAACCCCGGTGACAAGGCCGCGGAGGAGCGCTTCAAGGCGGTCTCGAGCGCCTACGACGTCCTCTCCGACACCGAACGCCGGGCCAACTACGACGAGTTCGGCGACATGAGCCTCACGCAGGGCTTCGACGCCCAGCGAGCCCGCGCGTACAAGGCCAACCAGGAGCGGGCCTATGCCGGCACCGGCTTTGGCGGCGGCGGGTTCGGCATGGACGAGTCGATCTTCGAGAACGTCGGAGACGCCAAGGCCACCAGCTTCGACGACCTGCTCGGGCGCCTGTTCGGGGGCGGCCGGGTCCGCAGCACCCCCTCGCAGCCCCGCGCGCGCCGGGGCGCCGACATCAGCGGGGACATCTCGGTGAGCTTCAACGACGCGCTGCACGGCACCACCGTGCCGCTGCGCATCGACTCGGCCGACGGCGGCATGAGCACGCTCGACGTGAAGGTGCCCGCGGGCATGAAGAGCGGCGGCAAGCTGCGGCTGCGGGGCAAAGGCGGCGCGGGATCGCCCCCGGGCGACATCATCCTCACCGTCAAAGTGGGCAGCCACAAGCTGCTCTCTCGCGAGGGCAACGACCTGCGGCTGCGCCTGCCGGTCACGGCGCTCGAGGCGTATCGCGGGGGCCCGCTCGACGTGCCCACGCCCTGGGGCACGGTGACGGTCAAGCTCAAGCCCGGATCGCAGAGCGGGCAGACCCTGCGCCTGCGCGGCCGCGGCGTGCGACCCTCGGGCAAACAGCCCGCCGGCGACCTGCTCGTCACCCTCGACGTGAAGCTGCCCGAAGAGGGCGACGAGCGCCTCCTCGAGCTGCTGACCGAGCTGCAAGGCAGCGCCAACCCTCGCGCGTCGCTCGTCTTGTAGCCGAGCAGCGCGGGCAGGACAGCTCAGGCCGTGGTAGAGGGGTGCCATGGCCACGCACCTGCCCGTCGTGTCGTCTGCGCCCGTGGAGCGTCCGCGCAAGCGGCACCCCAAGTGGTTGCGCGTGCCGATGCCCGGCGGCGAGGGCTACACGGACCTCCGCAAGCGGGTCAAGGAGCTGCAGCTGCACACCGTGTGTCAGAGCGCGAGCTGCCCCAACATCGGCGAGTGCTGGAACAACCGCGCGCTCACGATCATGATCTTGGGCGACATCTGCACCCGTTCGTGCCGGTTTTGCGACGTCAAGACGGGGCGTCCCCTGCCCGTCGACGAGGGCGAGCCCGACCGCGTCGCCACGATCCTCGGCGAGCTCTCTTTGCGCCACACGGTGATCACCTCGGTCGACCGGGACGACCTCAAGGACGGCGGTGCGTCGGTGTGGGCCCGGACCCTGCGCTCCTGCCACGAGCGCGCCCCGTGGATGACCATCGAGGTGCTCGTACCCGACTTCAAGGGCGTGCTCTCCGACGCCGACGTCGTGCTCGACGCGGGGCCCGACGTCTTCGCGCACAACCTCGAGACCGTACCGCGGCTGAGCAAGCAGGTCCGCGTGCAGGCCAAGTACGACCGCAGCTTCGCGGTGCTCGAGCACGCGGCGCGTCGCGGGGCGCTGACCAAGACCGGCCTCATGCTCGGCCTCGGCGAGAGCCTGGGCGAGGTCCGCGAGGTCATCGACCAGCTCGGCGAGAAGCACCTGACGATCCTGACCCTGGGCCAGTACCTGCAGCCCAGCCGCAAGCACCTCGAGATCGACCGCTACGTGCACCCCGACGAGTTCGCCGAGCTGGCCGACTACGCGCGCAGCCGCGGCATCGCCCACGTCGAGAGTGGTCCGCTGGTGCGCAGCAGCTATCACGCCGAAGGCCAGGCCGAGCTGATCCGCCGCCTGCAGGCCGACCGCGGCTCCATCGGCTTTGCGAGCCTCCGCCCCGAGCTCGACCCGCCTGGGGTCTAGCCTTCGGGCTAGATCCGCAGCTGGAGGCCGAGGGTGGGCGCGACCTCGAGGCCGCCGGCGCGCAGCAGCGGGCCGTTTGCGTCGCGGACCTGCACGATCCCCACCGGGCGTCGGGCCTCGGCGCTGACCGATGCCTCAATGTCGAGGGCAAGCCACAGCGAGGCGCCGCCTCGGCCCCGCCACGCCCTCCAGCGTGGGCCCGCCGCCGCGGCCAGCCCGACGAGGGGAACCCCTGCCCGTCGCCGCCCGCTCGCCTCGCGGATCGTGTCGTCGAAGACCAACGCCTCGACCAGCGGACCTGCGCGCGCGCCCGCCGACCACCGGTCCCACGTCCACAACTGTCCGACGTGCAGCCACAGCTGCACGCGCGCCAGCGAGAGTCCCGAGGCCACCCTGCCCAGACCGCGAACCCTGCCCCCGATCATCGTGCCGCCCGCGCCGACGCGCCGCGACGCGCCGAGCGAGACCCCACCGCCGACGAGGCCAGCCAACGACGATGGCGCACCGAGCCCCAGCGGCAGCGTGCCGCCAAGGGAGACGAAGGTGCGCGGCGGCTCGGGCTCCGCCTCCGGCTCCGGTCGGGGTTCGGGTTCGGGTTCAGGCTCCGGTCGTTCGGGCTCAGGCTCAGGCTCGGGTTCGGGCTCGGGCTCGGGCTCGGGCTCGGGAACCGCGACATCGACCGCGTCGGGCGTCAGCGTCCGCTGGGCGATGCCGTCGACGAGGTTGGCCACGGCGCCCGCGGTGATCCTCGCGGCGTCGCCTTGGGCGGGCAGCGGCACGGTCCTGCGATACAGGCGCCCGTCGGACGTGATGACCTGAAGCTCGAGCGCGCCCTCCCTGGGCGCGGCCTCGATCCACAGGAACCCCGAAGGCAGCGCCCCGCGGTCCTCGGGGGAGACCAGTGCGTGGTCGGGTAGGCGCAGCGCGAGCTCGGAGCGCAGCGCCGCGTCGTCGGCGAGCCCACCACCGAGGACCAGCGGCGACGCGTCGGCCTTCGGGGCCACGGCGGCGACCGAGCAAGCGCAAGCGACCCAGAGCAGCGGCACCATCGTCGGGGAGAGTCTACGGGTTCAAGGGCCCCGAAGCGCCGCCTCGGCGTCGGCGCGGTAGGTCCCCTCGGGTCTCGCCTCGAGGTAGGCGGACCAGCACCGACGCTGCGCGTCTCCACGCGCGGCGCGGCACAACCCCGCCCTCGCGTCGTCGATGTAGCGCCCGCGGGGGAACCGCTTGGCGTAGCGCGTCCAGTAGCGCCGCAGCCCCTTCGAGTCGCCTTGGCGCCGCGCCAGCGTGAACAGGTCGCCGTACGCCACGTCGCCACGCTCGCTGCGGCCGGCCCGCGCCACGACGCGCTCGAACAGCCGACGCGCGCGCCCGAGGTCTCCCGCCTTCCAGGCAGCGCGCGCCTCTGCGTCCAGCGCGGCCACCGTTTGCCGCGGACGCATCGTCGACGGCTCCTCGGGCTCGGGTATCGCCTCGGGCTCGGGCGTCACTTCGGGCTCGGGCACCACCTCGGGCTCGGGCATCGCCTCGCGCTCGGGTGGCCCGGGCTCGCGAGGCGGGACCACCCGCGCATCGTTCCCCTCGGCGGAGAATGATCGATCGGCAGCCGCCGACGGTGTCGCGCCTGCGTCTCGCGTCCCAGCGGTGCCGAGCGGGCGCACGACCCACACGAGGGCCGCCGCGGCCACGAGCGTCGCCGCGGCCACCCAGCGCCAGCCTCCGCGACGCTCGGTTCGGGCCCAGTTGGGCGTGGGAGGCTCTTCGTGCCCCTGATCGGCCACGTACGCCGCGGCGTCATCGAGAAAATCCTCGAGGGTGCCGAAGTTCAGGCGCGCCCGCAGTTCGGCCTCATCGGTCGGCAGAGCCTCCGCGTCCTCGAGGTCTTGCTCGCTCAGATCGACGCCCGGCAGCGCCTTCGCGCGGCGCAGGACGTCGACGAAGTCGCCCACGGGGGCAGAACCGGCCTCGTCGAGCCACGCGCAGACGTCGGGGTGCAGCGGGTCGTCGCTCATGGCGTTGCCTCCGTGTTGACCCAACCCAGCGCCCGCAACCGCGTCTCGACCTGCTGACGCGCGCGGTGGGCTCTCACCCGCACCGCGCCCGCTTCGATGCCCAGGCGCTCGGCGGCCTCCGTTGCGCCGAGCCCTTCGATGTAGCGCAGCACGAACGCCTCGCGCAGCGAGGTCGACAGCTCGTCGAGCACACGAAAGAGGATGCGAACGCGAAGCTTTTGTTGGTGGACACGGTCGAGCTGCCCGGCTCGCAGGTCGCGGCAGGCCTCGAGTAGTTCCAGCTGCGTTTGTGCCCGGGTCGCGCGTTCGTTGGATCGCCAGTGATTGCGCGCGACGTTGAGCGCCACGCCGTGCAGCCAGGTGCTCAGCGAGGATCGACCCGAGTAGCCCTCGATCGACGCCATGGCCCGCGCGAACGTGTCCTGCGCCAGATCCTCGGCGATCTCCCGCCGACCCACCAGCGCGCACAGGTGCCGCAGCACCGCGGCGTAGTGTTGCCGGTACAGCAGGTTCCACGCCACGAGGTCCCCCTTGCGCGCCGCCTCGATCACACCGTGCCCATCGGGCTCGGGGAGCGGAGCGTGGTCCGGTCGCAGCGGGACGACCTGGGCCTTGGCGGTGGAGGAACGCATGGCTGAGGGTGTGTGGCGCGAAACCTTCGGTTCGTTACATCGGAAACGTTCGACGCGCGGTTACGCGCACATGTTGTCATCGGGCACGCATTGCTCGGCCGACGCGCCCTCGACCGAGGTCCGCTCCAGGCACGTGTAGCCCTCGGGGCAACCACGGCCGCAGCGCCGCAGGCACCGGCCCTCGGCGCCGCGCGTCAGCTGCACGCACAGGTCGGGCTCGAGGCCGCATTGCGCGTCGGCATCACACGGCCCACCGCACAGCTCGAAGTGGGGCGCCTCGCCCGAGCTGGAGCTCGCGCCGGAGCCATCTCCGCCCGCCGAACTCGTCGGCACGTCTCCACTGCCGCCACCGGTGCTCGACGACGAGCTCGACGCGTCCGTGCTCCCCTCCCCGCCCGCGCTGGCTTCGCTCATTCCCGAAGCGCCGCTGGTCGAGGCGCCGCCGGTCGTGCGCGGCATGTCGACCGCCGCGGTCGAGCCGCCCTCGCCGAGCTCGCCGCGAACGTAGTCGTTCACGCACCCGGCCGCCACGAGGAGCCCCGCGGCGGCGAGTGGTCGTGCGCGCAGGAACACGCCGTAGATCATACGCTACGGCGGCGTCGCAGACCGACGAGACCGAGGAACAGGGCAATGGCCATGCCCGGGCCGTTGCCCCGGCCGACGCTGCAGGCCGCAACCTCGTCCGCGTCCTCCGCCTTCGCGTCTTCGGCGTCCTCGGAGTCCGCTCCGGTCTCACCACCGTCCGCGCTCTCGCCTTCGTCCGCGCCGCCTTCGGCACCGCCCTCGTCGCCCTCGCCACCTTCGCCGCCGCCCTCGTCACCGGCGGACTCGCTTTCGCCGGTCGTCTCCCACCAGCCGCCTTCGGTCTCGCCTCCCGTAGTCCCGCCGCCACCGGTCTCGCCGCCTCCGTCGGTCTCGCCGCCGCTTTCTCCGGAGTCGCCGCCGCTCTCACCAGAGTCGCCACCACCGGTCTCGCCAGAGTCGCCGCCGCCGCTCTCGCCAGAGTCACCGCCGCCGCTCTCGCCAGAGTCGCCGCCGCCGCTCTCGCCCGTATCGCCGCCGCCACCGGTCTCGCCCGTATCGCCGCCGCCACCGGTCTCGCCCGTATCGCCACCGCCACCGGTCTCGCCCGTGTCTCCGCCGCCGCCACCACCACCCGCAAGCGCAGGCGTCGGAGCCACGGTAAAGAGGGTGAGGGTCAGGGAGGAGAGAATGCAAAACTTGTTCATGTCGATGCCCTTGTCGGTGCCGTGTCGTCGGCTTCGGCGGTGGGTGTCCGGACACGCACGAGGCGTTACATCTTTTCTCGAGGCGAAAGGCGCGAGGGCCCGCGCACTACGAGGTGGGCTCGGTTGCGAGCGCCTTCGCGACGACCGCGTCGAGCTTCGCAGCCGTGGCCTTCCACCGCCGCTTCCTCATGGCCGCGACGAACGCCTCGACGGCGGGCGCCGAGGGCGAGGATGGATGTGCCGCCGCAAACCCGGTGTACGACGCGCGCTCGGCCTTGGACACGGTGCACGCGGGCGTCTCGAACTCGCCCGCGTCGCACAGCCGCAGATACGCCTCGCGGGTGGAGGCGGCGGCCTCGGGCGCGATGTCGGCGTAGGGTCCAGGATCGGCCGCGAGCGCCTCCGCGGCCAGCAGCGCGTCGACGGCGAGCGCCGGCGTGCCTCCATATCCGCCCTCGTCGAAGCGCTGGCGGAACAACGCCGAGGTGTGTTGCGCCGCGAGGTATGCCCGCGACGGCGCATCGAGACCGCCCTCGAGCGCCGTGGCGATCGCCGCGTGGTCGACACCCACTTGCATCGTCCCCTCCCCCGCGTAGTTGAAACGGACGCCCCGAGCCTGCAGCGCGACGATCTCCGCCTTGGCTTGGGGCGTCGTCTCGCCGCATCCATACCCCGCGCTCTCGCACGCTGCCGCGCGCAGGGCGGGGTCGGCCCGAACGCGCGCGTCGGCCACGTCCGCCGTCTTCGCCACGAAGTCGATCAGCTGCGCGAGGTCGAGGCGGACCGTCGACGCGCGCGTGCTGCCTTGTGGGTGGGTCTGCACGAACACCGTGGTCACCGCCTCGAACGCGCCCTCGGCCTCGGGGTCGAGCGCCGCCAAGGCCTCGGACCACGACGCCGGCTTCGATCGTGGGGGGCTCGTGCGTTCGGGTGTCGACGGGGATGCGTCCGGCGATGTCCGGATCGGGGCTGCGCCTTCGCTCGCCCCCGCCGGCGACGATTCACCGCCCTCGCCTCCAGGAGGCTTGGCAACCGGGTCGGACCCGAACGAGACCTTGCACCCGAGCTGCAGACCGCAGGACAACACCAGGACGCCGACGCGCTTCATCGCCGCCGAGTGTACGCCCCCACGCCGACGAGTCAGCCGCGGGCTGCGAGCGTAGCCTTGATCGCCGTCATGGCGTCGGCCAGCCGCTTCTTGGGGATGTTGACCCGCGTGGGCATTCCCCCGCCGAGGCCGAGCAGCGTGACGAAGTTCAGCCCGCTCTCGAAGGGCGCGGCGATCGTCGCGTTGCCGGCGTCGACCACGACTGAGACGGTCGCGCGCTGCTGGCCGAGCAGGAGCAGCTCGGTCTTGTCGCACTTGGGCGCGTCGGACCCGAGCTCGATGTACGCGATGCCGTCGGCGACGTCGTAGTCCTCGGCGAGGCGACGGGCCGCGTCGGCCATGCGGCGGAAGTCGGCGGCCGCCTCTTCGATGGAGGTTCGCTCCACGCCGGGCTTGAGTCCGCCGACGAGGTAGAGCACCACCCGGCGCTTGAGCGTGTCGTCGAGCCAGTGCGCCCGCAGGGCGTGGTCGATGCGCTCGGCTTCGGGGCTGGCCTGGCCGATCCGGGTGTCGACCGCGCGCGCGTCGTCGTCGGCACCCGGGTAGGGCTCCTTGCCACCGAGCACCCACTTGGCCGCCGCGTAGAGGCCGTCGAGATCGAAGTGGCTGAGCACGGTGTCGACCGGCCCCGTCTGCGCCACCATCTCGGGGGTGATCATCTCGGGGCAGGCGCCATGCTGCGCCTTGGTGGCCAGCACGAAGCGTTCGTCGGAGGCGAAGCGCTCGTGCAGAGGGTGGTCGTGGTGATCGACCCACTTCGCCAGCCGGGCGTCCAGGTTCTTGATGAACTTGCCGGTGGTCTTCTCGAAGCCCTTGCCGAGGCCCTCGGCCGCGAACGCGATGTCGAGCACGACCACGCGCCCGTCGAGCGAGCCCGCCCGCGGGAGCTTGCGCGGGGAGGCGAAGCGAAGCTCGGGCAGCGTGCTCACGCGCCCGAGTCTCCCGCCAGTTCGGCCCGCGCACCTTCGAGCTCGCCACGGGCGTGGTCGTCGCCCGCCCGCCCGGCCGCCTCGATGCCCGCGTCGTAGATCGATCGCGCCTCGTCTCGCTGCCCGAGCTTGGCGAGCAGGTTGCCGAACATCAGGTAGGTCGGCACGTAGTCGGGATGCCGGGCCACGAGCCCCGCGAACGCTTCGCGGGCCTCGTCGTCGGCGCCCTGCTTGGTCAGCTCCATGGCCAGACCGTAGGTCGGAAACGGATCGTCGGGCTTCGCCGCCGCCAGTGTACGCAACATGCCGAGCCGGTCCATGGTGGTGTGGTCCCGTGTGCCAGCACGCCCGAGGCGTCAGGCTGCGCCTTCGGCCTTGGGCGGGTTGTCAGCGATGTGCTGCTCGACGTACGCCTTGGCGTCCGCCGCCGACATACCCAGCGCCTCGAGGATCTCGGGGGTCTGGTCGTAGACGTGGGTCTCTTGCAGGTGGCCGACGAGCAGCAGGTACACGGCGACCTCGTGCTTCTCGTACTTGCCCAGCAGCATCGTCGCGCCTTCGCGGAGCTTCTCGGGCGAGTTGGTCTCGCAGAAGTCTTCGTCGGTCTCGCCTTGGTTGTGCTTGACCTCGAGGAAGTCGAGGTAGTCGACCAGCATCTGACGGTGGTGGCGCATGAGCCACTCGACGAGGAAGGCCAGCGCGAGCTGCTGGTTTTCCTTCTCGAACTCCGCGTCGAAGCGCTTGCGCCACGCCTTGAGTCGCTGCGCGCGCGTGAACGCAGTGGAGGGCACGCCGGAGTGCGAGCCGCCCGCCTTGAGAACGGCGCGAACCTCTTTGCCGGAGAGTTCTTGGTAGAACGCGTCGGTGCGCTCCTTGCCCAGGTGCTTGCAAATCTCGATCGGAATCATCGGAAGGGCGCGAAACTAGCAGCCTCGCCCCTCCACCGCCACCCGCGGCGCAATCAGCCGTAGCTGGCGATGTACGCCTCGTAGCGGGCCCGCAACGCCGTCGTGACCGGGCCGACCTCGCCGGCGCCGACGGAGGTTCCGTCGATCGCGGTCACCGGCATGATGCCGCGCACCGAGCTGGTGAGGAACACCTCGGACGCGCTGGCGAGGGCCTGCGGCCGCACGACGCATTCCTTGGCCGGGTGGCCGATGTCGGCCGCGAGCTCGCGCACGACCTGGCGGGTGATGCCCGCGAGCAACCCGGCGCGCAGGTGCGGCGTGCACAGCTCGCCCTCGATGACGGCAAACACGTTGCTGGTCGCGCCCTCGGCGACCTCCCCGGCCGAGGTCACCAGGAGCGCATCGTCTCCACCCTTGGCGATCGCCTCACGCAGCGCGATGATGTTGCTCAGGTAGTTGCCGGTCTTGATGCCCGGATCGATCAGGCCTCCCCCGGCTTTGTCGACGTGAACGAGCACCGTCCGCAGCCCGCGGCGGTAGGTCTCCTCCGAGGGCAACGCGAGCGGCTGCGCGACGATGACGATCGTCGGGGCGTCCGACTTGCGCGGGTCGAGGCCGATCGGTCCCGCGCCGCGGGTGATCATCAGCCGCACGTAGCTCTCGTCGTTGCCCGTCGCGGCGTGCGTCCTGGCGATCAGCTCGCCGAGCGCGTCGGTCGTCAGCGGCAGGTCCATGAAGATGCCCTCGCCGCTGCGAGTGAGTCGCTGCAGGTGCCGCTCGAGCTCGACCGGTCTCCCGCCGCCGGCGGTCCGCATGGTCTCGTAGATGCTGTCGCCATAGAGGAACCCGCGGTCGAACACGCTGACCTTGGCGTCGGCGGGGTCGACCACGGCGTCGAGCGTGGACACATAGACCTTGGTGCTGCTCATCGGCTCTTCCTCGGCGCGCTGGTCCGCAGACGCCACACGGACGTGAAGCCCTCCCAGAAGATGCGCATCGACATCTTGGACTCGCCCCGCTCGCGATCGGGAAACACGATGGGGACCTCTTCGACCACGAACCCGGCCTGCAGCGCTCGATACGTCACTTCGATTTGAAAGCCGTAGCCGACCGTGAGGATTTCGTCCATGGGCAGGGCCTCGAGGACCCGCCGCGTGAAACACTTGTAGCCGCCGGTCAGGTCGCGAACCTTCACCCCGAGCACCGAGCGCGCGTAGAAGCTGCCGCCGCGCGAGAGCACCAGCCGATGCGGGCCCCAGCCCGAGATGCCTCCGCCGGGCACGTAACGCGAGCCCAAGGCGAGGTCCGCTCCGCGCTCGGTGGTCGCCGCGAGCAGATCGCCGAGGAAGCGCGGCGGGTGACTTCCGTCGGCGTCCATCTCGAAGACGTGCGTGAAGCCGGCGGGGTGCGCGAGCGCCCACTCGAAGCCGTGGATGTAGGCGCGCCCCAACCCCTCCTTCCCCGCACGGTGGAGCACATGCACCTTCTCGTCGCGCGCCGACCAGGCGTCGGCCATGGCGCCCGTCCCGTCGGGGCTCGCGTCGTCGATGACGCAGACGTCGAACGCGGGCTGCGCACGCCGAACCGCCGCGAGGATCGTGTCGATGTTTTCGCGCTCGTTGTACGTGGGGACCAGCACCACGGGCCGAGCCGCGGGGTCCCCTGAAGCCGCCGAAGTCACGTGTTGAGCATCATACGGCGCTGCCCGGCCTCGCCGAAATCCGGGACGCTCGGGGTCGCTCGCGCTGATCTCGCAAGCGCGACGCCCTGCGCCGAATGTGATGTGGTACGTATAGCTACACCAACCGGAGCTGTACCGGACATTGCGGAAAATTCGCTGCCATTACGCATCCCCTGAGGCCTTCGTCGAAGCGATCGACGCCCCCGGTGAAGAGTGCGCGCTCCAGGTGTTCACGACCGACGCGTTCGAACCGGGCGAAGAAGTGCTCCTCGAGGTCCACTTTCCCAGCCTGCCCGGCAAGATGATGGTGCGGGCCATTGGCCGCGACTGGCACCCCGCCCGGCCGCGACTGCGCGTCCGTGCCGGGGGGGTGCTGCGCTGTACTGGCACGGAGTGGACGAAGCTTCAGTTCCTTCGCAAGGTGGGCGCTGGCGAGCTCAAGCTGTCGGCCCGACGGCGGCACGTGCGGCTCCCGGTCATGGTCGAGGTTCGCTGGCGACGCCAAAACACCAACGACTTCGTCGCCGCCGCGCTCTCGGAGATCTCCGAGGGCGGCGCGCTGCTGCTGACGCCCGACGACTCCCGCCCCGCCTCCGGCGAGGAGGTGATCATCGAGATCATGCCTCCGGGCAGCGAGCGTCCGCTCGAGGTGTTATCAGTCGTGCGCAACACGGACCATCCCGATGGTGTCGGCCTCGAGTTCATGGCCCGCGACATGGGCGGTGTTCACCGCCTACGCGAGGTCATTCGTCGTTTGGTCGAGCAGTAGCCTGCTCGCAGCGGGAGCCGTGTCGTGCAGCGACGACGCAGGGTCCGTCCTGCAGTCCGCCCTCTCGACCCCGATCCCCACGCCTGCGCCCGCGCCCGTGGTGCTGCCCGAAGATTGCGCCGCCCTCACCGCGCTGGCGGCCGAGGACGACCACGCGGCCGCGCTCGTGCCCGTGCTCTGTCCCGAGCACCCCTTGGACGCGGTCGCCGCTCGCAAGGCGCTGCTCGCCGCCGACTCGGCCGATGCCGCACGCCGTCGCATCCCCCTGCTGACCGAGTTCCCCGAGCTCGCGGCGCTCGCCAAGCTCGTCGCCCAGGTCGACGTCGACGTCGAGATCGACGCGCGCCTGCCCAGCCCCGCCACCGCCATCGTCACGCCGCTGTCCGACACGGTGCTCGCCACCGCGGCGCTGGCCCGCTCCCAGGTCCGCGCGCCAGGGCTGGGCTCGGAGGCCCGCACCCGCGCTCGGGGCTACCTGGCGAAGGTGCACACGCACGCGCTGCGACAGCTCGGCATCGAGACGACGCGGCCACCGGGGCCGCTGGGGCGACAGCTCGCGGCCCTGGCGATCCACTACGGCCGAGCGTTCTGCACCGCCTACTGGCGGCGCCGGGTCCCGGGGCTCGGCACCCTCTTCAACGAGACCGAGCGCTCCATCCTACGCGCGGTGCTCGTGCTCGAAGCCGACGCCAGCGTCGGCGACCCACCCCTGGTGGCGTACGAGCTGTCGATGGGGCGCCAGTACCTGGAGCGACCCGACGTCAACAAGCGGCTGCTGCGGGCTCACGAGCGCGACCTGGGGCTCCTGTCGCCCACCCGCGTCGAGCCGATCGCCAAGGCGATTCCGCGGCTGCTCGAGCACGGGCTCGTCGACCTCGCCATCGCCCGCGCGCTGACCTTGCGCAAGCGGGGCAACGTGGCCCTGGCGGACATCGACCAGCTCCTGCGTCGCGGGCTCACCGACGCCGAGGGCGAAGAGTACCTCGAGCGACTCGACACGCGGCTGAAACGAGCCCGCGCCGCCTCTCGCAGCGCGCCCCCGGCCGCGCTCGACCACGCCGCAGACCCCAACTGGCCTTCGGCGAGCGTGGTGGCCCGCGAGCAGCTCGAGGCGCTCGAGGGCGCGCCCTCTCCGTTCGCGCGTCGATACGCGCTGGGCCGCGCGGTCCTCGTCTTTCGCGCCCGGCCCGATGCGCTCCGCGTCGCGATCGATCGCGCCGGCAACAGCACCCACCCCGCCATCGCCACCGCCCTGCCCCTGCTACGAAGCGTCCTCGACGAGCTCGATGACGGTCGACTGGCGTGGCTGCGTCGCAAGGCGGCCACGGACGGACGGGTGGTCACCGACCCCGAGGCCGCGACGCGACGGCAGTTCGCCGCCATGGCTCGGGAAGCCGGCGACGCCGCGCGCTGAGGCTCCTCAGCCGTCCACCTGGACCGCGAACGCGCGCCAGCTCGCCCCGCCGCGCGCGTCGGTGACGACGACCCACCCGGACACGACGCCCTCCTCGGCGGGCGCGAGCCACGAGACGACGACGGGCTCGTCGGGGTCATCACCGGGCGACACGATCACCTGACCTCGCTCGAGTTCACCGCCCGTGACGAAGAACTCGAAGCGCAGCCACTCGCGCTCGTCGACGAGGACGCCGCCCCCCGCGTCATAGCGGACGTACGCCTCGGCCGCCGTCTGGCCAGCCACGACCTGGAGGTCCACCCACGCCCCCGCGGCGACGGCCACGGGGGCGTCGCCGAGGGGTCGCGCGTCCGGGTCGCGCAGGACGATCGACTCGATCTCGGGGTTGCGGTTGAGCGCGTAGCGGTCTTCGTACGCCTCGAAGATCGCCCGCGTGACGCCGGGAAGATCGCAGCGGATCCGTAGGGCGCCGAAGGACGACGCGTCGGCCACCTCGGCGCGCATCGGCACGAAGTAGCCGCCGCTCGCGTCGGGGTCGGAAGGGCGCTGCGGCACCCCGTCGTCTTCGGTCGGCGGAACGTTGGGGCCGAACCGCGCGCACGCGTCGGAGAGCACGGACCACGACGCTCCGGCGGGCTCGAGCGCGTCCCCCTCGAGACATCGCTGGGTCACCGCAGTGCGCTCGGCCGCCGTGCGCGGCCGCGTGCAGACGCTCCACGACGGCGCCGCGGTCACGTTTCCATCCGGCGATGCCACCAGCGCCGAGAGCTGCACGACCTCGCCAGGCCGCGCTTCGGCGGGCTCGGCCGCGATGCCCAACACCCGCGTCTGCTCCACGCGCCACGGCGCGTCTTCGAAGCGGGGCGTGCACGCGCCCAGCCCGAGGGCCACGAGCACGGCCAGACGCCTCACGTGCGCACCTCCAGACCGAGCAGCGGCAGGATCGGAAGACCTCGCACCACGCCACGCTGGCCATAGTCGACGCTGTAGAAGAACTCGTAGGCGTTGGTGCGGTGGGTGGCGTTTTGCACGTCGAGCCACACCGACAGCGCGGCCCTCGACCATCGATGCGCGTACGCGGCCCGAAGCGAGAGCTCGAAGAACGTCGGCAAGCGCTGGGTGTTGTGCGTCCCGAAGACCGGGTCCCACGCGGCGGCGCGCACATTGGGGACCGCAGCGTCGACCGGCGTCCTGGGAAAGCCCGAGGTGAGCGTGGCCCGTCCGCCCACGGACACGCCGCTGCGATGCCTCCACCCGAGCACGGCCGTCAGCAGGTGAGGCTGGTCGAAGTCGGATCTTCGCCACGCGTCGGCACCCGGGTCGCGTCGCTGTGAACGCGTCCACGCGTAGACCAAGCGGGCATCGATGGCGTCGGTCGGTCGAGCCGTCACCGCGAGCTGCCCTCCGAAGCTGCGCCCGCGGCCCTCGCTGAGCAGCAGCTGCGCGGTCGGGGGCGTCGCGTCGGGGTGCCGGCCGGTGCGGGCTTGGCTGCGGATGAAGAAGCCCGTCGCCCCCATCGACAGCCAGCGTACCGGGCTGCCTTCACCGCCGAGCACCGCGTGGTCGGCCGTCGCGGGCGTGAGCTTCGGGTTGCCGAAGATCGGGCTCAAATCAGCGGCGTTGGGCGCCTGGGTGTAGCGCCCTCCCGCGACGAACCAGCGCAACGCATCGAGCGGCGACCAGACCAGCTCACCGCGGGGCATGAGCGCGAGCTCGACGTCGGCGTACCCGACCTCGGGCTCGACCGGCCGTACGGGGAGGATGCGGTCGCCCGTTTGCACCATCGGCTCCACCCGCAGGCCGGGCTCGAGCCTCCAGCGGCCGTTTCCCCACGAGAATGCCGTGGTGACGTGGGCCGCCATCGATCCCTGGGTCGACCTCCACGCATCGCTCCCCACCCGGTCTCCGGGATGCTGCCCGTACACGATGATGTCACCCTCGCGCGCGGGCAGAGTCAGCGCCCCCTCGCGGCGGAGCGCGGCCCGGGCGAGCTCCGCGTCGATTCCCCAGCGAAGCTCGAGCCAGGATCGCAGCGGACGCTGCTGGGCCAGCCGCACGCCGCCGCGCCAGGTGTCTGTCCGAGCCCCCACGGCGACGGTGGTGAAGTCCTGCCGGGTGCGGTCACGGTCGACCCCGAACCACGTGGCGACCTCGGCGGTGCTGCCGTCGGTGCCCGTCCACGCCAGGCGCGTCCCCAGGCGATGAAAGCCCGCAAAGGCCCGCTCGGAGAAGGCGACGTCGTCGGTCCGCGCCGGCAGGGTCCGCGTGACACGGTCTTCGGCGCCCAACCCCAGCACCGTCAGCGTGAGGTCCGAGCGCAGCGCGACGTCGGCACGGCTCTGGTAGTCCCAGCTCTCCGGCAGCGGGACGACCTCGCGGGTGGAGGTCGGCGCGACGCGGCCGAACGTCTGGGTCAGCACGCTGCGCCTTGCCGCGATGGAGAGGTGTCCTCGCTCCCCGGCGAACGTGTCGACCCCGGCGCCCACGTCGATCGGGTCGAGGCGGGCATACGCGCCCAGTCGCTCCGCGCGCTCAGGCGGGCCCGCGCTGGACACGAGCACGAGTCCCCCGATTGCCCGCCCGTACGCGGGCCCGAAGCCGCCGGGCACGACCGAGACGGTGTCGACCCTGGGCGAGGGCACGACCGACCGCCCGCCGCCGAGGTGGAACAGGCGCGGGACGAGGATCCAATCGACCTGCCGGCGCGTGTCCGAGGGTGCCGAGCCCCAAAGGACCAGTTCCCCGGTCCCCAGCGACGGGCGCCCGACGCCCCCGAGCACCTGCGCGGCCTTGATGGCGTCGCCCTGGCTGCCGGCGATGCGCTCGCCCTCGTCCCCGCGCAGCTCCGCCCGCGTGGCCTCGACGGGGGTCGTGACCAGCTGCACGGTCTCCTCCTCGTCGATGTCCGAGGAGACCGGAGGCGGGAGCGGCTGCGCCTCGAACACGTAGACGAACTCGATCTCGACTGGGATCGGCGTGTCCCCTTCGAGGGCTGGGCTGAAGCGGAAGCGACGCGCCGCATCGAGGGCCGCGGCGTCGAACGCTTCGCCCCCAGACTCCACCACGCGCACCTCCTGCACGACGCCCTGCGCGTCGATGACGAGCGCCAGCACGACCTGCGCTACGGCGTCGGGCTCGACGCCCGCGGGCCGGGTGGCTTCGACATCGTCGAGACGCTCGGGCGGGACGATCGGAGGCGAGAGCGCGAGGACGCCCGCGAGCAGAACGGACGCCGACACTCAGCCGCCTCCCTTGAACGTCCAGGCCTTGGTGTACGCGCCGGGGACCGGTTTTCCACACGCGGTGGCCGGGTCGAAACGCCAGCGCGCGAACGCGTCCTTCGCCGGGCCTTCGACGGACGCCCCGGGCGACTCGACCACGGTCACCTTCGTCACCGCCCCGCGAGGGTCGACCGAGGCGCGAAGCACCAACCGACCGGCGATGTCCGAACGCAGCGCGGCCGCCGGGAACTTGGGGCTGACCTTCTGGCGGGGCGTCGGCTTGGACGGTTTCTCCGCGCAGCCCGTGCCGGCGCGCTGCCCCGACCCGGCCCGCTTGGCGTTGCTGAAGCGCTTGCCGAGCTTGCGCGGTGGGGCTGGGGCTTCGGAGCTCGGCGCACCGTCGCCCGGTGGCGGCCCCCCCTGCCCACTCGCCGGAATGTCGGGCCCGGGCTGCGGCGGAGCGGGCTCGGGCTCCGCGACGGGCTCGGGCTCGGCAGCGGGCTCGGGCCTATCGGAACGACGACGCGGCTCGGGCTTCGGCTGCGGCGCCGGCTCTGGCTCCGTCTCGAGCTCGGGCTCCGGTTCGGGCTCGGGCTCCGGTTCGGGCTCGGGCTCGGGCTCGGGCTCGGGCTCGGGCTCGGGGACGACGGTCGGCGCTGCGGGCAGCTCGATGAGCTCAATCGTTCGCAGCTCCATCGGCGGCTCCTCTTGCGGTTGCGCCCTGTCCTCCCGGGCGGTCAAGCCCCCCAGGACGAGTCCGTGCACGAGCACCGAGACCCACCCGGCGACCGGCCTCATTCCACCTCGAACTCCAGCACGAGCAACCCCGGAGGATCGCCGTCTCGAGCATGTTTGCGGGCGTCGAACCGGTACATCGTCGCCCCGGCGCCCGCGATGGAGTCCTCGCCCTGCACGACGCCGACCTCGAGGTTGACGGCCTCCACGTCGCACGCCGAGAACAGCTCGGCATAGACGCGGTACGTCCCCCGCGGCGGCGTGATCTCCCAGATCACGTTTTCGCGGTTGCGGAGGTCGAGACCGCAGTGCTGATTCGAGTCGTAGTCGTGATAGCCGCCGAGCATCGCGCCATCGGGCGGCGTGATCATGCCGGGGATCGGCTCGTTGGCGTTGGTGTTCTTGGGACCGACGACCACGCCCGAAGGCAACTCGACGTGCAGGTCGAGATCGACCGGCGCGTCCCATGCCAACGAGACGAGCAGCTGCGAGGGCGGGATGTCGGAAGAGACCTCGAACGTACGCACCACCACTTGCCCCGCCCTGCCCTCGCCGTCGACCGCCTGCAGCTCGACGTCGACCTGCTCGGACGCGATCGAATGCGCGAACTCGAGCTCGGCGCCGAAGAGCAGCTCGTCGGCGATGACGAAGTCGAAGCCGTCGGGCGCGACCTGCCAGTGGTGGGGGTCTCCCGCCGCGTGCACGAGCAGCGAGACGCCCTGGGCCCCGAGGCGTCCGCCCAGCTGCACCGTGCCCTCCCCGCGCCGTACGACCAGCTGGGGCGTGCTGACCTGGGTCACGGCCGGCCCGCCACCAGGCGGCAACAACCCGCCGCGCTGCAGCGAGGCGTCCGCGACCCGCACCGCAAGGCCCAACCCCATCCCGGGCAGCGACGGATCTTCGCCGCAGGCTCCGACGAGCAGCGCCACACACAGCGCCCATCGACGCATCAGAACGCCACCTCCGCCCGCACGCGAAACACGTCGTTGTCGAGCTTGGCCGGGCGACCATTGGGGTCACGGCCGAGGTCGTTGTCGATCTGCCAGGCGTACTCGACGAGCAGCCGGGCTCGAATCGCGCTCGAGTGACGGAGATAGCCCGAGACGCCAGAGGTCAGAGTGCGAAACCTGCGGCGGGTGACGACGACCGTGCCCTCGTACGGCTCGAGCCTGTCGAGCTGCGGGTAGTACTCGTCGTAGCGGACCCCCACGCCTGCGTGGCGGGTGAGCGCCTGGACGAGCCCGGCATACCAGCCGATACCCCGCTGGTCTCGGCCGAGCAGCACGGGGTCGGCGATCGCCACCTGGCGGTCGTAGTTGTTCAGATACGCGAACTCGCCGTAGACCAACAGCTCGCCCAGCGCGGGGAGGTCAGCACGGAACTGGGCGTCGGCGCCGACGGCCCAGCGCGAGAAGTTCTCCGAGGGTCGCCCCGCGCTGCCGGGGATCGGGATGAGCTCGGCGAGCGTCACCCTGCCGTCTTCGTTGAGGTCGACCCACTCGAAGTCGTCCTTCGTCGGCGGGGTGCCGGCGGAGAACCCCTTGCCGCGCATGAAGGAGAAGCCCATTGCGGCGTCGAGCCAGCCGAAGACGTCGTCGCGAATGTGCAGCCTCCCCGCGAGGTCCTTGGCCCGGTTCGGATCGCGAAACCCGAACCCCGGCGCCTCGGTGGGCTGACCGTTGTAGATTCCCAAGACCCAGTGCAGGGCCCACACGTTGCCCGAGATCGCCGCGCCCGCGTCGAAGACGCCCGGCACCAGCGCTTCGGACATCAGCGTGCGCTCGCCGAAGAAGCGCTGGCCGTCCGTCTCTCCGTAGAGTTCGAAGCCGAACGGGACGCGGAGCAGTCCGGCGGAGACCCGGACCAACGGCGGGTTGCCGTCCTTGCCCGGAAGCTGCGCGTGCACGTCGGCGGTCAGCGGCCGAACGGGGCCGCCGCGGCTGAAGAACTCCGCCACCCCGCGCACGCCGAAGTACCGCCAATCCGCCGCGCCGCCGATGCGAGCGTTGCGAAGCAGGAAGCCATCCTCGTTGAGCGGCTGGGCCGACCCGTCGTCGAGCTGGTCCTCGGACCGCTGCAGCATGAGGAAGTCGGTCTGCAGCAGCCCGAACACCCGGGTCTTCGGTTTCCATCCCGCCGGCTTGGCTGCAGCCGGCGCAGGCGCATCGCGGACGACCGGGGCCACGTCCACCGTAGGAGCCGCGTCCACCGTAGGGGCCGCCTCCACGGTCTCAACCTCGTCCACGACGGCCTCGACCTCGTCCACGGCCTCGACCTCGTCGGGCTGTGGCGCCGAGGCGAGCACCGCTGCCCGAAGCAGCCACGAGGCCAGAGCCGAGTACGATGCGCTCACGAGGTCGACGTTCTACCCGCTAGGGCAGGTTTTCGGGGCCAGGATCGCCGGGGTGCTGCGGCACCTTCTCCACGACCTCGACGTCGTCTTCGAGCGGCGCGTTGAAGAGCGCGGCCTGCTCGGGGTTGGGCCCCTGAGGGTCGCACTCGAGCGCGGCGTCGGTGTCGCTTTCCGAGCTATCGTCGGTGTCGGCACCCTCGTCTCCCTCGCCGCCGTCACAGGCGGTCAGGCACAGCGACCCCGCGAGGGTCGCGATCACGGTCCAAGAAAGCATCGTCGTCTTCATGATCTCGTCCTTCGTTAGCGGGGTTCGCAGTAGCCGAAGCGGCACTCGCCGTCGCATTCGTCGCTGGTGGTGCAGGGTGTGCAGCCGCTGTCGATGCCGTTCTCCTCGAGGAAGAAGCAGTCGCACGGTGCGGGGTGCTCGAAGGGCATGATGACGCCGCCGTCGACCTCGCGCTGCACGTGCATGGCGCAGCTGGGCACGTTGCCTACGCCAATGACCGCTCCGGCCACGTCGACGCCGTCGATCTCGGTCGAACCGTTCATCAGATCGACGAACAGCTGCGCCCGCGCGGCCGCGTCGTCGCCGTTGTCCGAGACGGGGTTGCCCGCACCATCGACGCGAAGGACGAAGCGCAGGTTGGTCCAGATCGGGTAGTGACCATCACGCACGTTCCGCTTGTCGCGGGACGTCGAGGTGGAGTCGGGGTAGAGCGCCCCGAGGCAGCCGTTGAAGGGCTGGAACGCGAGGACGCGCATGTCGTCGGCCGCGGCCTCCCACTTGCTGCTATTGAGGATGCCCAAGACGCGCTCGGCGTTGCCGGTGGTGTTCTCCGCGATGACCGCGTCACGCACGTCGGAGGAGCCTTGGTGACCCGTCAGCGCACCGTTCCACATCGTGCCTGCGATGCCGACGTTGGCGCCGATGGTCAGCTGCGTGCTCGAGCCCGGGTTGCGGACCAGCACGAAGTTCGGGTCCGTCCACGGCTCGACCTGGCGGTCTTCTTCTCCGCCGAACTTGAGGATGTAGTAGGCCTCGGTGGCGGTGATCGCCGTCTGCGAGGAGTTTCGAGGCACCACGAAGCCCAGCGTCTCGACGTACGAGGGCACCTCGAACATGTCGGCGGGAGGCTCTTCGCCGCCCAGGCAGGTCGCGCCGCCGACGTCCATGGCCGACAGATCCGAGTGCAGCTCGACGTCCGTCGGCATGTTGCACGAGCCCTGCGTTCCGTCCGCATCGTAGTAGATGGCGGTGCCGGTCAGCGGCATCTGCTCGCGGTGAATGTCGTAGGTGATGCACGACGACAGCGGGAAATGCACGATGGTCATCGCGTCATCACCCATGATCGCCGGGTCGGCGAGCTGCGGCGAAAGCTCGGCGAGCAGCGACTCGAGCAGCGTGGTCGCGGGAAAGTAGACGGGGTTGGGCAGCGTCGTGCAGTCGACGGGAGGCTCGCCCCCTTGGGTGGACTGGGGCGACCCGAGCCCTGCGGCTGCGGCAAGCAAGAACGTGGCAAACATGGTGAACCTCGAAGCCGGCCGGATACCTCAGCTCCGACCGCGCGCTCAACCACACCATCGCGACGGACGCCCACGCCCAGCTAGGCGCCTCGAATCGACCTTATCAATGCGGCTCGCCCAACGCATCGATGAGATCCATGCACAGATGCGGGGGGTGGCGAGCTGCTGTAGGCTGCGCCGCGATGAAGCGCCGCCGAATGTTGCAAGGGCTCGCTGCGTTGCCATGGTCGGCCACCGCGTGCGGGCGCAAGGACGGCACCGCGCTGCGCTTCTCGGGCATCCCCGACGGAGACAAGAGCGCCCTCAAAGAGGGATACGCTGCCGTCTCTGCGTACCTATCGAAGGCCATGGACATCCCTGTGCAGGCGACGCCCGTGCCCGACTACACCGCGGCCGTGACGGCGCTTGCCAACGGGGGCATCGATTTCGCGTGGCTCGGTGGCGTGACCACCGTGCAGGCCGAGCAGCGAACGCCCGACGGCGTCCACTTCGTGGCGGCGCGCGCGAGCGATCTCCACTTCAAGAGCTACATCATCGGCAACGCTGCCGTCGCCGAGTCCTTGGGCCTGCAGCCGCTGACCTCCCGTGCCCCGGGCTCCCTCGCCAGCCTGGCCGCGCTCGCCACGTCCCTACGAGGCCGACGGTTCAGCTTTGGTTCGAAGAGCTCCACCTCCGGACACGTCATGCCGCGCGCCTTCTTCAGCGATCCAGCCGTCGGTCTCGACCCCGAGTCCGACTTTGCTGGCGGCCCGGTCTACCAGGCCCAGGGCGGTCACGCGGCCACGCTGCGGGCGGTCGCGTCGAGGGCGGTCGACTTCGGCGTGCTCAACTTTGCCAGCTGGGAGCAGGCCGACCCCGCCCTCCAAGCCCAGGCGCCCGTGCTGGGCGTGACGCCCGAGTTCGTCGACTACTGCCTCGTCGCTCGGGGCTCCATGCCCAAGGCGCAGGCCGAGGCGCTCGCAGACGCTTTCCTTGCCCTCGACGCGTCCAACGAAGGACACGCTCCCGTGCTCGCCGCCTTTGCAGCCGAGCGCTTCGTCCGGGTCACGCCGTCGTCCTGGGACGGGATTCGCGACGTGCTGGCGTCGCTGCAGGACGCGGGTGCGCTGAAATGACCCCAGCGCTCGCCTTCGCCGACGTGCATCGGTCGTTCTCGACCGGACGGGGCGTGCGAGGCGTGACGGCGACGCTCGGTGCGGGCGAGGTGGTCGCGTTGGTCGGGCCCTCGGGCGCGGGCAAGTCCACCCTGCTGCGTCTGGCCGCCGGGGAGCTCGCGCCGGAGGCGGGCACGGTCTCGACGGGCGGCCACGACCTCGCAACGCTGCGCGGCGCAGCGTATCGATCCGCGTGCGACCGGGTGGGCATGCTGACCCAGCACGACAACCTCACGCCGGGGCTGAGCGTGCTGCACAACGTCATGGCCGGGCGCCTGGGTCGATGGCCTGCCTGGCTCGCGCTGCGCAACCGCCTGCGCCCTCGCGCCCCCGACGTCGCCGAGGTCGAGTCGATCCTGGACCGCCTCGAGCTCGGCGATCGACTCCACGCGGACCCGCGCGAGCTCTCCGGCGGAGAAGCCCAGCGCGTCGCCCTGGCGCGGCTGTCCTACCAGCGCCCCGACCTGTGGCTCGCCGATGAGCCCACCGCCGGGCTGGACCCGCGGCTTCGCGCACGCGCCCTCGCGCTGCTCATCGAGCACGTGCGCGACGCGGAGGCGGCTGCGGTCGTGGCCCTGCACGACCTCGAGCTGCTCGACGCCGACGTCGACCGCGTGTGGGGACTTCGCGACGGCGCGCTGGTGTTCGACGGCACACCCGAGACGTTCGGCGCCGACGCACGGCGCGAGCTCTACGAGGCGCGGCCATGAGATACGCGGCCCCGGTGGGCCTCGCGCTCACCCTCGCCTGCCTCGTAGGGCTGGACCTCACGCTCCCCGGGTTGGGCGACGAGGGACAAGGCGAGCGCGCGCTCGCCTCGGTGCGGGCGATGCTCTCGGGCATCGGGCACCCCGACCTCGGCGCGACGATGCTCCGGCGCGTCGCGACGCTGGCGGCCGAGACCACCGCGATCGCCGTCGTCGGGACTGCGATGGGCGCCGTCGCCGGGCTGGCGTTGGCCGTGCTCGCAGCCTCCCCCTGCGCCCAACGCTCCCCGAGCGCGGCCCGACGCACGGCAGCCGAGGCGACCTGGCTGCTGCTCGATGGGCTGCGTGCCCTGCCCGACTTCGTCTGGGCGCTCGCCGTCCTGCTCGTGTTGGGACCTGGGCCCATCACCGGCACGGTCGCGATCGCCGTCTCGGTCACCGGGATCCTCGGCAGGGCGTTCGGCCGCCTGCTCGTCGCCGTGCCGCCACGCAGCGTTCGCGCCATCGAACGCCTCGGGGGGTCTCCCGCGGCGACCCTGCTATACGGACGCTTGCCTCGCGTCGCCCCGGCCGCATGGTCGTACGGGCTCGCGCGGCTGGAGTGCTCGATGCGCAACGCGTCGGTGATCGGGGTCGTCGGAGGCGGAGGCCTGGGCGCGGAGCTCTTCGAAGAGCTCGGCTACGGACGCATGGATCGCATGGCGACCTTGCTGCTGGGCCTGTTGGTCCTGACCCTGGCGGCCGACACCGGCGCGTCCGTGCTCCGTCGTCGGCTCTCCGCCGCGGGCGTCGCGACGCGCACCGCGGCCCTTCGCGTGGCGCTCATCGTGGTCGTGGTGGCGCTCGTTCCCCTGCTGCCAGCCCTCGAGACGCTGAGCGTGACGCTCTCCAGGCTCGACCCCCGCGTCGCCACGCAGACGCTCTCTCGCCTGCTCAGGCCTGATCTTTCGGTATCGACGCTGCGCGAGGCCGCGCTCGGCGTGGGTCCCCCGCTCGCCCTCGCCTGGCTCTCGACGCTCCTGGCGACGAGCGTGGCCTTCGGCGTGCTGCCGTGGACGAGCAGCGTGGTCCGGCTGCGGGCTCGGGGCCCGGCCGCTGCGACCCGCGCCGCGGCAGTGCTTCGGTCTTGGCTGCTTCGCGGCGTCGCCCTCGTGGCGCGTGGCGTGCCCGAGGTCGCCTGGCTGCTGCTGCTTGCCGCCGCGATGGGTGTAGGCCAGGCTGCCGCCTTGCTTGCGCTCACCCTGCACGGAGCCGGCGTCCTCACCCGACTCTTCACCGAGGCCGTCGACGACCGCTTCGCCCCGCGGCCGCGCGAGCGACCCGGGCTCGCCGCGGGGACGGGCTGGCTCGTCTTCGCCGCGCTACCCCGCCTGGCCGGGACGCTGCGCATGCACGTGGCCCTGCAGGGTGAGTCGAACCTCCGCACCGCCTACGCCTTGGGCATGCTCGGCGCAGGTGGACTCGGCGAGTCGTTCTACGGCGCGATGAGCTTCTGGCAGCTCGAGCGCGCGTCCACCCTCGCGCTCACCATGCTGCTGGTGTTCGTGGGGCTGGACCGACTCGGGCGCGGGCTCGGGCGCCTGCTCGCCCGCTGAGCGGAGCCTACGGGCAGCCGACGCGGTTGGTGTCGGTCTGCAGGCCCTCGTCGGTCTCGAACGCGGTCACCACGAGCGCGCGCGCGCGGCCGATGCCCACGCGCTCCTCGATGCGCCCCGCGCGGCCATCGACCACCGTGTACCGCAGCAGCGCCGTGCGTCCCCTGGGCGCCTCTGCGCACTCGCCCGGCACCAGCGTCACCGACCCGACCTCGAGCGTCAGCGGCGCGTCGGGATCGGCCTCGAAACAGATCCGCGGCGGGTCCGCGCGCTGGCAGACCTGGTCCGTGCGCTGCCAGCCGCTGCGCGGCGCGCAGCCGGTCGCGACGAGCAGCGCAGCCACCGGCACCGCGGCGTGGCACACTCGCCTCGGTCCATGCCGCGCCGCACCAACCACGGCCAGCGTCGAGCTGCGGGCGAGTTTGCCCAGCACGCAGTGCAGACGATCGTGCCGACGGAGCGGCTCCGACTGACGCGGCTGCAGATCGCGTGGCCCGCCATGGTCGGCGAACGCATCCGCGCGGTGGCGTGGCCGGGCGCACTGCGGGGCACGAAGCTCGTGCTGCACGTCCGCGATACGCAGTGGCAGCACGAGCTGTCGTACATGGTCGAGCAGCTGCGCGACCGCATCGCGCAGCGGTGCCCAGAGTGTCCGGTGTCCTCGATTCGGATGCGCGTGGGCGAGGTCCCGGAGCGTCCACCCCCTCCCCCGCCCGAGCCGAAGCCCGACATCGTCGACCTCCCCAGCGAACCGCCCAGCGACACCGTCGACGCGCTCAGTGGCGTGACCGACCCGTCGCTGCGCAAGATGATGGCCAACGCCCGCATGGCGCTCTCGGGCCGGCTCCGCAAGTAGGTTCACCGTTCAGTCCCCGCGTGCAGGTCCCGCACGAGGTCGGCCAGGGCTCCGACGCTCTGCGCAGCGGCCCGGATCAGCGCCGAGCCCACCACGACGCCATCGGCCTTGCCCGCGAGTGCCTTCGCTTGCTTGGCGGAGCGCACGCCGAAGCCCGCTGCGACCGGGATGCTGAAGCGCTCCTTCACCGCGGCCAGCTGGGCGGACAGCGCCTCTGCGTCGGCGTCGAGCTCCGCGCCGGTCACCCCCTTGAGCGTCACGGCGTAGACGAACCCGGTGGAGACCTCGGCCACGGCAGACATACGGGCTTCATTGGTCGTGGGCGCGACCAGGCCGATCCAGTCGAGGCCACGCGCGACGGCCGGGTCCCGGAGCTCGGCGGCGTGGGCGGGCGGACAGTCGACGACGAGCAGCCCGTCGACGCCCGCGTTGGCCGCGGCGGCCCCCAGCCGGCTGCCCATCTGCACGAGCGGGTTGGCGTAGCTGAACAGGACGATGGGGATGTCCGTGCGCTCGCGTACCGCCCGCGCAAGGTCGAGGACCCTCGGCAGCGTCGCGCCCGCGGCCAAGGCCCGCAGCATCGCGGCCTGGACGTCGGGGCCATCGGCGGTGGGATCCGAGAAGGGCACGCCGAGCTCGAGCACATCGAGCCCGGCATCGCACGCGGCCATGATCCGCTCGAGCGACCCATCGAGATCGGGGTCGTAGGCGGTGAGGTAGCCGACGAGCGCCGCGCGGCCATCGGCGTTGGCGTTCTCGAATGCGCTGCGGATCCGGCTCACGAGGGCTGCTCCGTGGAGGAGGAATCGGTGTCGGGCTTCATGGCGTCCATGACCGTGTGCATGTCCTTGTCTCCGCGACCGGAGACGTTGACGACCACGACCTTGTCACGGCCGACCTCGTCGAGGATCGCCGGGAGCGCTGCAAAGGCGTGGGCGGTCTCCAGTGCCGCGATGATGCCCTCGGTCTGGGCCAACTGCGAGAGGGACTCGAGGCACTGCGCATCGGTGACGCTGAGGTACTTCGCGCGACCGGTCTCATGCAGGTGCGCGTGCTCGGGACCCACGCCGGGGTAGTCGAGCCCCGCGGAGATCGAGTGGGCCTCTTGCAGCTGGCCGCCCGCGTCTTGCAGCACCAGCGAACGCATGCCGTGGTAGATGCCGAGCTTGCCGGCCGTCATCGTCGCCGCGTGCTTGCCCTCGAGGCCCTCACCGGCCGCCTCGACGCCGTACAGCGCGACGGATGCGTCGGGCACGAACGCCGCGAAGATGCCCATCGCGTTCGAGCCTCCGCCGACGCAGGCGACGACCGCATCGGGCAGACCGCCGGTGAGCGCGGCGACCTGCGTCTTGCACTCGTCGCCGATCACTCGCTGCAGGTCGCGGACCATCGTCGGGTACGGGTCGGGACCCATCACCGAGCCGATCACGTAGTGCGTGTCGTCCACGTTGGCCACCCAGTCGCGCAGCGCTTCGTTGATCGCGTCCTTGAGCGTGGCGCTGCCGGCTTCGACCGGCACCACCGTCGCGCCGAGCAGCTGCATGCGAAACACGTTCAGCGCCTGGCGTTCGACGTCACGCGCCCCCATGTACACGGTGCACGGCAGCCCGAAGTACGCGCACACCGTCGCCGTCGCCACGCCGTGCTGCCCAGCCCCGGTCTCGGCGATGATGCGCGTCTTGCCCAGGCGTCGCGCCAGCAAGACCTGGCCCACGCAGTTGTTGATCTTGTGCGACCCGGTGTGGTTGAGGTCTTCGCGCTTGAGCAGCAGCCGCCCGCCCGGCTCCATGCCGAGCGCGTCGGCCAGCCGCTTGGCCTCGGTGAGCGTGGAGGGCCGGCCCGCGTAGTCCCGCAGGATCGCCGTATACTCGCCGGTGAACGTGGGGTCCGACCACGCCTTGGGCCACTCTTCCGCAAGCGCTTCGACCGCGGGCATCAACGTCTCGGCGACGTAGCGCCCGCCGAACTCACCGAACTGGAGCGAGGGGTTGGCCATCGCGAGCCGTTGTACCAGTCCCCGGGCCGCCCCGCCCGCGCAGCACCGCTTGCGCGCCGCAGAACTTCCCAACGCGGCAGCTCGCCGCGCCCCGACTCCACTCAACCCGCCCCGAGCCGCCTTCGCGGGACGTTGCGCCGTGCTGGCTCGCAGTGGGGACCCCCCGGGAGAAAAGACTGCAACGCGCGGCCGCGTCGGCCGACCCGGTCGGCATGAAGTGGACACACATCGTTGCCCATACGCGGGGCGGGTTCGATGGCGTCGCGGCGTGGACGAGCGCGGCATGGCTTTGGCCGCGCATGCGCAGGGTGTTTCCCGATGCTGCCGCCTGCCTCTTGATGCCCAACCACACGCACACCTTCGCCCCGCTGGACGAGCGCCGGCGGCATGCACTGCGGCGCGTGTTGCAGGACCACGGCCGCGTCTTCCGCACTCAGTGGGACCTGGGGCCGCCACAGCCCGTGCACTCGCGAGCGATCGCGCGCCGCACTGCGCGCTACATCTGGCTCAACCCGGTCCGTGCCGGCATGGTGGAGGACCCGCTGCTGATCAGGCCCAAGGATGCGCCTCCGATCGCGGCGTCGTTCGACGCCATCGCAGCCGCGTCGGCGTCAGCGCTTCGATGCACGCCATCAGACCGCTTTCGCAAGGCGCACCCTTGCCGATCGACCTTCGTGGGTCTTGCCGAGGCGGTCGGTCATCCACGACCGCCCGCGCTCGCGGCCGCGTGTGGCGTCTCGCGGCGCGCCCTGCCCGCCCTGCGACGCCGCGCCGACCCCAGCGCGCTGCGCCATGCGGTCCGATGTCTGCTCGACCCTCGCCTGCACACATGGCAAACGCCCGCCGTGCCGGCCCAAACACCCAGAGCCACCGGCTGAGCCGCCTGCCAGCCCGCCGCAGTCAAGGCCGCGGAACTTCCCCAGACGGCAGGTCGAGGGAGGCTCACCGAGGCCGGGGCCATGGAACCCGCGGGATTGGGAAGTTCGCGTTGTGTGACGGCCACGCCGCGCCGTGTCAGGGCGCGTGGGCGGCGGCCAGCAGGGCTCGGATGCGGGCGGCGTCCTTCTCGCCTCCGGTGGCGCCGGGGGGCTCAGTGCCGCTGGCGACGTCGAGACCTGCGGGGCGGACTTGGGCGAGCGCGGCGGCGGCGTTGTCGGGGGTGATGCCGCCGGCGAGCCACACGGGGTGCGGCGCGAGGACGGCGACGGCGCGGGCGGCCCAGGTCCAGTCGGTCTTTGCACCCGCGCCCCCGAACCCGGGGACGGCGGCATCGAGCAGGATCCACGCGGGCGCTGGCGTGGGGACGCGCAGGGTCGCGAGGTCGGGCGTGCCGCGGACGACCCACACCCACGGCAGACCGAGCGCCGCGAAGGGCTCGGGGTCGGCGTCGCCATGGGGCTGCACGGCGTCGAGCCGCAGCGTCCGGGCGATCGCGAGGACGTCGGAAGGCCGGTGGTCGACGAACACGCCCACGCGTTGTCCCCCGGCGCTCCCCTCGAGCAGCGTCTGGGCGTGCTCGACCGACACGCCCCGCTTGCTCCCGCTCCAAAAGTTGATGCCGACCGCGTCCACGCCCAGGGCGTCGCAGACCTCGAGGTCTTCGCGCCTCGTGATGCCGCAGACCTTCAGCCCGGCCATGGCTCAGCCCATCGCGTCGAGCACCGAGGCCAGCGCGGCGCCCGGGTCTTCGGCGCCCATCAGCAGCGTGCCGACCAGCGCCGCGTCCACGCCCGCGTCGCGGAGCTGGCGAAGATGCTCGGGCGCCTCGATGCCGCTCTCGGCGACGAAGGTGAACGACCGCGGCACGCGGGGGCGCTGCTCGAGCGCGACGTTGCGATCGATCTCGAACGTCTTCAGGTCGCGGTTGTTCACGCCGACGATGCGAGCGCCGGCACTCATGGCGCGGTCGACCTCGTGCGAGTCGTGGGCTTCGCAAAGCACGTGCACACCAACCTCACGCGCGAAGTCGATGAGCTGCTTGAGCGTGGGCGCTTCGAGGGCCGCGACGATGAGCAGCACCGCGTCGGCCCCGGCGCGTCGCGCCTCGAGGATCTGGGAGCGCTCGAGGATGAAGTCCTTGCGAAGGATCGGCAGAGACGTGGCGGCGCGGGCGGCCTCGAGGTCGGCGAGGCTGCCGTCGAAGTGCCGGTCGGTGAGCACGCTGACCGCGGCCGCGCCGGCGTCTTCGTAGGCCTTGACGATGGTGGCGACGTCGGCGCCCTCGCGGATCGGCCCCGCGGAGGGCGAGGCGCGCTTGAACTCGGCGATGATCCGAGGCGCGGGCCCTGCTCGAAGCGCAGCCTCGAAGTCTCGGACCGGTTGTAGGCCCGCGAGCTGCTGCTCGAGCTCTCGCGCCGACACGACGCCATCACCCCTGCGCGCCGACAGCTCGGCTCGCTTGGCGGTGATGATTCGATCCAGATGGGTCGAGTCGGACATGTCGGTAGGCTACGCTGGCTTCGAGGCCTTCACCAGCGCGTCGAGCGTGGCGGCGGCCGACCCGTCATCGAGCGCCGCAGCGACGCGCCGCGCCAAGGTCGGGAGCGCACCGAGGGGCTCCTCCCCGGCTACGAGCAGCCCCGCAGCGCCGCTGTAGATCACCGCGTCGCGGTAGCGGCCGGGCGCGCCGCGAAGCACGGCGGCCAGCGCCTCGGCGTTCTCGGAGGGATCGCCCCCGGCGATCTCGTCGACGCCGAACCGCTCCAGGCCCGCCTGTTCGGGGGTCAGCACCCACCGCTCGACCGCGCCGCGGTGCGCGTGCGCGACGAGGGTTTCGCCCTCGGGGCTGAGATCGTCGATGCCCCAAGGCGCGTCTTCGGCCGCCGAAACGCCCGCGCGGAACCCGTGCACCACCATCACCCTGGCGCTGCCGAGGGCCGCGAGCGCGGAGGCCAGCGGGACGCACCTTGCGGGGTCGAACACGCCGAGAAGCTGGCGCGTCGCGCCGGCGGGGTTGGTCAACGGTCCCAAGAGGTTGAAGAGCGTGCGCACGCCGAGCGCCTTGCGGACCGGCATCGCGTGCTTCATCGCCGGGTGCAGGGCGGCGGCGAAGAGGAACCCCACGCCAACCTCGTCGATGCAGCGGCCGACGACCTCGGGGCCCGCGGTGATGTTCACGCCGAGCGCCTCGAGCACGTCCGCCGATCCGCTCCGGCTACTCGCGGCGCGGTTGCCATGTTTGGCTACGGCCACGCCGCACGCGGCGAGCACGATCGCGACCGCCGTGGAGACGTTGCGTCGCGGCACTCCCGAGCCCCCGGTGCCGCAGGTGTCCACGAGGTCGACCGACGTGCACGGCACGGGCGTCATCGCCTCGCGCATCGCCGCGGCAGCGCCGGTGATCTCCTCGGGCGTCTCCCCCTTGGCCGCCAACCCCATCAAGAGCGCGCCGAGCTGCCCCTGGGAGGCGTGACCGGCCATGATCTCGCGCAGCACCGCGGTCATCCCCTCCCGGGAGAGATCTCGTCCGGCCACGAGCTCGGCCAGGGCCGCTCGAACGTTCGCATCAGGCATCGCCGGCCTCGTACGCGAGGAAGTTGCCCAGCAGCTGGTGGCCCGCCTCGGAGAGGATCGACTCGGGGTGGAACTGCACGCCGAACACTGGGCGCTGCGCGTGCCGGACCGCCATCAGCTCTCCTTCGGCCGTTCGCGCCGTGGCCACGATGCTCGGCGGCAGCGTTGCCTCCCGCACGATGAGCGAGTGGTAGCGGGTGCAGGTGAACGGGGTGGGAATGCGCGCGAGCACGCCCGAGCCGTCGTGGTGCACTGGAGAAGTCTTGCCGTGCATGATCCGATCGGCGCGCACGACCTCGGCACCGTGCACCTCGCACAGCGTCTGATGGCCCAGGCACACGCCCAGCGTCGGAATGGGGGGCCCCTGACCGCACACCGCCCGCGAGACGTCCATGCACACGCCCGAGTCGCTTGGACGCCCCGGGCCCGGCGACATCAAGATGTGGCTCGGCGCATCGGCGAGGATCGCCTCGAGCGTCAGCGCGTCGTTGCGGTAGACGTCGACCACCGCCCCGAGCTCGAGCAGGTACTGGACCAGGTTGAACGTGAAGGAGTCGTAGTTGTCGACCACCAGCACGCGCGCGCCGATTCCGGCGTCGGCAGGCGTGTAGCGGCGACCTCCTGCAGGCAGCGTCTTCATGGTTGCGTCTCCCCTCGGGCGCCTTTGGCCATCGCGATCGCGCGCAGCACGGCGCTGGCCTTGTTCCGGCACTCCTGGTCTTCGGCCTCCGCATCCGAGTCGTAGACGATTCCGCCGCCGGCTTGCACCCGCAGCGTCTCTCCTTGGGCCACGAGGCTGCGAATGCAGATCGCGAAGTCGGCCCCGCCATCGTACCCCAGGTATCCCACCGCGCCTCCGTACCAGCCTCGGCCGTGCACCTCCAGGTCGTCGATGATCTGCAGGGCCCTGACCTTGGGCGCGCCGCTGAGCGTGCCGGCGGGAAACGTGGCCGCCAGGGCATCGATCGCGTCGAGCTCGGGCCGCAGGGTCCCGGTAACCTCCGAGACGATGTGCATCACCCGGCTGTAGCGCTCGACCGCGAAGCGCTCGGTCATGCGCACGGAGCCGCCGGTGCTCACCCTGCCGACGTCGTTGCGCCCGAGGTCGATGAGCATGAGGTGCTCGGCGCGTTCCTTGGGGTCGGCCAAGAGCTCGCGTTCGAGCGCGAGGTCCTCGGCCTCGGTTCGGCCGCGAGGGCGCGTCCCGGCGATCGGCCGGACGGTGACCTGGCGGGATTGACGATCGACCCGCACCAGGACCTCGGGCGATGCGCCCACCAGCGTGGCCGAGGGCAGCTCCATCGCGTACATGTACGGAGCCGGGTTGGTCACCCGAAGCGCCCGATAGACGTCGAGCAGGTCGAGCCCATCCCGCGGGGTGTCGAAGGCCTGCGACAGCACGACCTGAAACACGTCGCCGGCCGCGATGTGCTCCTTGGCCTTGGCGACGGCTTCGATGTGCCTCACCCGGGACCACGGCGGCCTCGGCTCCCGCTCCCAGGTGCCCGCGCCGGGCTCTCGAAGCCGCAACGTCGGCGCCGCGCGGCCATCGCCCTGCAGCGTGCGCGCGACCTCTCGTACCCGGGCTGCCGCTCGGGCGTAGCCCGCGTCGAACCCACCGTCGGTCGCCGGGCAGACGCTGCCCACCACCTTCACCCGCTGCGTCAGGTTGTCGAAGATCACCAGCACGTCGGTCGCGATCATCTCGACGCCAGGCACCCCGTCGGCCTGGCGATCCGCCGGCGGAGGTAACGACTCGACCGCGCGCACGAAGTCGTGGCCGCACACGCCCACCAAGCCACCCCAAAACCGCGGGAGGTCGGGCTGCGGCTCGCCTCGCAGCGCGCGACCGGCCGCCCGCAGCGACTCGAGTCCACGCTCGGGCAGCTCGGGCGCCTCGAACCCCTCGGGGGCCGACCACGTCCAGCGCAGATCGCCGTCCTCCCACGACGCCCGCCCGTGCAGCCGGTGCCCGATCGCGAGAAAGCTGTAGCGTGCCCAGCGTTCGCCGCCGACGACCGACTCGAGCAGGATGCGGGTGTCGGCCATGGCCCGAAGCCGTGCGAAGGCCCCGACGGGCGTCTGCGTGTCGCACAGCACCTCCGTCCACAACGGCACCACCGCCGCCGGGCCCGCCGCGAGGCGAGCGCGCAGCTCAGATTGCGCGGGAAACAGGTCCACGGCCGGCACGATAGCGCCCCCACGCCGGATTGGTTACCGTCCGCTCGTGACCTTCGACCCCGCCCTCCAAGACGCCGATCCCGAAGTGTCGGATCTCATCGCCCGCGAGGACACGCGTCAGCGCGACAGCCTGCGCTTGATCGCCTCGGAGAACTACGCCAGCCGAGCCGTGCTCGAGGCGAGCGCCGCCTCGCTCACCAACAAGTACGCCGAGGGCTACCCCGGACGTCGCTACTACGAGGGCATGGACGTGATCGATCCGCTCGAGGCGCTCGCGATCGATCGCGCCAAGGCGATCTTCGGAGCCGAGCACGCCAACGTGCAGCCCTACAGCGGCAGCCCGGCCAACCTCGCGGCCCTGCTCGCCCTCGTCGAGCCCGGCGGCACGATCCTGGGCATGTCCCTGCCGGCCGGTGGCCACCTCACCCACGGGTGGAAGGTCTCGGCGACCGGCATCTACTACAACGCCGTGCAGTACGGCGTCCGCGAGTCCGACCACCGGCTCGACATGGATCAGGTACGCGCCCTGGCCAAGGAGCACGCACCCAAGTTGATCTGGTGCGGGCACTCGGCCTACCCGCGGACCGTCGACTTCGCCGCGTTTGCCGAGATCGCCAACGAAGTCGGCGCCCACCTCGTGGCCGACATCGCCCACATCGCGGGCCTCGTCGCCGGAGGTGCCCACCCCTCCCCCGTTCCGCACGCGGCCGCGGTCACCACCACCACGCACAAGACGCTGCGGGGCCCTCGCGGTGGCCTCATCCTGTGCAAGCAGGAGCACGCCAAGGCGATCGACAAGGCGGTCTTCCCCGGCCTGCAGGGCGGCCCGCACAACCACACCACTGCCGCCAAGGCCGTGGCGTTCAAGGAGGCCCTCGACCCGTCGTTCAAGGACTACGCGGCGCAGATCGTCACCAACGCCAAAGCGCTGGGCGAGGCGTTCCTCGCTCGAGACCACGCGCTCATCACCGGCGGAACCGACAACCACCTCCTCCTGCTCGACCTCACGGCGACCGGCATCTCCGGGCGCGTCGCCGCCAAGGCGCTCAACGGCTGCGGCATCGAGCTCAACGGCAACTCGATCCCGTTCGACAAGCGCAAGCCCTTCGACCCGTCGGGCGTGCGCATCGGTCTCGCCGCGCTGACCTCGCGGGGGCTCGCGGCCGAGCACATGGACGCAGTCGCCGGCTTCATCGACGAGGGCATCCGCGAGGCCGCGAAGCATGACGGCGCCGTCTCCGACGCGTTCGCCACCTCCCTCGCCGGACGCGTGCGCGAGTATCTGCAACCCTTCCCCGCCCCGGGTCTCTCGCACTGAACGTGCCTCGACTCGCCCCACGGCTCCTCCTCTTCGCGGCGCACGCGGCCCTGCTCGCCGGGTGTCCGCGCGAGGACGTCGAGCGTCCCGTCGAAGCGGAGCCGTCGGCCGCCGAGGAGACCCTCGAGCTCCGGCAGACCGCGCAGAAGGAGGCTCTCGAGCGCTTGGCGCCGAAGGTCGCAGCCCTGGCCGCCCTCGAAGACCCGGTCACCACGGCCATTCGAGACGGCTCGGCGCCCCGCATGCCGCCGGTGGGCACCAAGGCTCGCGCGGCGTTGCGTACCGCCCTCGACGAGGCCTCGCGCGAGGCCAAGGGGCTGACGCCGCGGCTGCTCGACCCTGGCGGTCGCACCCTCGCGCTCGCGTCCGTGTTCGCGATCAACCGCGCGCGCGACCACTACGTGCGCGCCGCCCCCTGGCTGGACGACCCCACGTGGATCACCCGGGAGGTCGACGTGCTCGTCGCCGCGCTCGAGGTCTCGGCCCGCCACAGCGGCACCTGCACCCACTGCGCCGCCGCCTTGTCCGACATCGCCCCTGCCCTGGAGTCGGCCGCCAACGCGGTGCGCTCCACGTCGGCGCCTCGCGCTGCCGCGGCCGCCGCCGACGCCAGAGCGTTGGCCGACCGCGTCCGGGCCCTCCCCGCCCCGGAGACGTCGGCGACCGCAGCACTCGAGGCGTTCGCCACCGCGATGGACGACGTCGACACGGCCGCGCCCCCGCGCTGGGGGGCCAAGACCCTGCAGCGCGTGCTCGAGGTCGAGGAGAACATCGCGGACACCCCCGCCGAGGCGTTCAAGAGCCTGGGCGCCGCGGTCAGCACCTTGGCTGCGCTGTCGGCCAAGCACCCCGTGCTCGAGGCCGGCACGCCCTCGGCCGTGACGGCACAGCGGTGCGAGGCCGCCTGGTCCGAGATCCAGCCGGTGGTCGCCGCCCAGGATGCACTCGACGCGGGCGACTTCGACTGCGCAAAGTTCGTCGCGGGCGTCGGCACGGCCACGTTCGACGACCCCGGGCTGCGCATCGCTCTGGTCGACGCCGCGTTGGTCCATCCCCGCCGACGCGCATCGCAGCAGGCGATGCCGCCACTGCTGTCGTCTCTGGGCGGACGCATCGCTCGCGGCAGCCAGGCCCACACCCTGCGTGCCGCCCTCCTGCTGGGCGCCCCCGCGCTCTCGGCCGCCGCCAGCCGTGCGCTCGAGGCGGAGCTCGATGCGGCGTGCCTCGCCGCCGCGGCGCTTTGGATCCACGCCGAGCTCGGCGACGACGCCGCGCTGTCCGAGCGGCTGGACCGATACTGTCCTGCAGAGACACCCTCATACATTGATCGCGCGCAAGCTCGCCCGCGCCAGGCGCTCGAGGGCCTCGCGCTGTCCCGCGTCCTCATGGGCCCAGCCGGGGTCGTCCCCCTCGACGAGCTTTGGTGGCTGCCGCTGGGTCTGCTCGAACGCGTGGCCGCGCCCCCCACCGAGTTCCCCTCCCCGGTCCGCGGGGTCGTCGAACCACTCGAGCCCGGGACAAAGGACCCCGCGCCGTGAATGAACGAGCGCTGCAGGCTCAGCTGACCGAGGCCGAACGTGCGCAGCTCGCCGCGGGGTTTCACGAAAAGGTCGCAGAGGCGCTGTGCGGCCGAGAACGTCCCGACCTGGCCGGGGTAGTGCTCGAGCAGATCTGGGCATGGGACGGCGCGTTGGCGGCATACCGCGACGCGGACCTCAAGCTCGACGCCCTGCGCATCGCGCTCGACTCCGGCACCCCCGCACACCTCGACGCCGTGCTCTCGGACATCGAAGAGGATGCGGTCGCCGACGAGCTCGAACATGCCATCGCGCTGCTGCAAGCGCGCCGACGCCCGATGGAGGCCGCCCGCCTGCTCGAGCTGCGCGACGACCCCTCTGCCCAAGCGCGCGCCCTCGAGCGCGGCGGAGATGCCCTGGGAGCAGCCCGCGCGCTCGCCGAAGCTGGCGAGGTCAAGGAGGCCCTCGACCTGATCACCCACCACGAGCTGCACTCGCACGCCGCCCTCGCGCTCGCTGCCACGCTCGCGTGGGAGCTCGGAGACGCCGAGGGGTCGGCCCGCCACGCCCAGGCTGCGCTGCGCCTGCAGGAAGACGACGACGAAACGCGTGACCAGCTCGGTCGCGCGCTGACGGCCCTCGGCCATGACCTGGCCGCGCAGATGGTGCTCCGCGACCAACCGGCGCAGAACGTCGACGCGGTCAGCCCCGGTCGATACCGCGTCACGGGCCTGGGCGGCACGGGCATCGTGGGTGGCACCTACCTCGCGCTCGACCGCGCCACGCATGAGGAGGTCGAGCTTCACCTCCTGCTCGCCGAGCACGCCGACGCCCGCGAGCTCGATGCCGACGTGGCCGTGCAGCTCGACCGCTTCGCCGCCGTCGCGCAGGCGGCGGCCGGACTTGGACATCCGGCGATCCGGCCGATCTTGCGCCTCGATCCGCGCGCGGGCCTGCTGGTGATGCCCCGCACCGAAGGCACGTCGCTGCGTGCGCTGCTGCGGCCTCCCGGCATGCGGCGCGTACGTTCGAGGGCGCGCGCATGGATCGCGTTCCTGCTCGAGGGGCTCATGGCCGGTCACGCGCGAGGCTTGGTGCACGGGTGGCTGCTGCCGAGCTTGATCACCTTCGACAACGCCGGCCGCCCCCTGGTCCCCCCCTTCGGTGGGCACTACCTCTCGGGCCTCACTGCGACCCACACCGGCGGTCTCGAAGAGCTCATGGCGGTGACCGCCCCCGAGCTGCGCGAGGGGGCCGCACCGACGGCGTACAGCGACCTGTTCGCGGTGGGCGTGCTGCTGCAGTGGCTGCTCGACGGCGAGCTGCGGGCCGCGCCGCCCGAGGACCCCACGCCCGAGGACCGCATCGCCCGGGCGCTGCAGAGCCCCGACCCCGAAGATCGCCCCCGGGCCGAAGACGCGCTCCGTGTCCTGCGAAGACAGGTCGCCGACGTCCACGAGCTCGGCGGCGCGTCCAGCTCGATGACGGCGGGCCAGGCCTCAGACCCCGGCGAGAGCCCCTCGGCCTTGCTCGCCACGGGCATCGTCGTCGACGCGGCCGAGTCGTGGACCGACGCGGAGCTCGACGCCCTGAGCCAGCACGTGTTTCCATGGCTGCAGCCGATCCTCGACCGCGAGGGGCGCCGCTTCACGCTCGCGCCTTGGCCCGAGGGATGCGCCGCCCTGCGCGAAGACGTCACGAGCTTCGAGACGCTCCTGGACGCGCGCGCCCTCGCGCTGAGCACCCCGGGGCTCGAAGCTGCGATTCGAGATCGCCTGCGCCCGCAGAGCCTCGTCCGTACCCCTTCGGGCGCGTGGATGCTAGCCCTCGACGACCTGATCGCCCGATGACCGCGCCCTGCAAGACGCCGCGACCACGCCTGCACGGCACGCTCGTCACCGCCGCCCTCCTCCTCGCCGTCGCCGCCTGGGCCATGCCGCGGGCGATCCAGCCCGGAGACGCCGGCGAGTTCGCGACCGTGATGCTGCGCGGCGGCATCCCCCACCCCTCGGGCTACCCGTGGATGCGCGTCTTGGGCCTGCTCTCCCGGGCGCTGTGGAGCGCGGGCGTGCCCCCCACGATCGCCGCGGCGCTGCCATGCGCGCTGCTCGGGGTGGCGGGCCTGCTATTGCTGCATCGCGTGGCGCTGCACATGGTGACCGACGCCTCGCCCCGCGCCCGAGACGTCATCGCCGCCGTGCTGACGCTCCTGGTGGGTACGGCCCCTGCGTTCGCGCTGCACGTCTTCGACAGCGAGGTGTGGGGTCCGCTCGTGTTCGCCGCGGGCGGCTTCACCTACCTGGCGCTCGTGCGCCGGGCTCGGCCCTGGGTCCTGGGCCTCGCGCTCGGACTCGCGGTCAGCCACCACCTCACCGCGGTCTTCCTCGTCCCCCTGGCCGTCGGGGCCGCGTGGCCTCGCGCGCGCAAGCCCGCCGCCGTCGTACGGGCCGGGCTCGAGGGCGTGGCCGGGAGCGCGCTGGGCCTGCTCATGTACTTCACGCTCATGCTCGGCGCACAGGGCACCGACGCGGCGTGGGCGTGGGGCGACACCACGACCCTCTCCGGGTGGCTGCACCACGTGTCCCGAGGGGACTACGGGGTCCTCGACCTCAGCCTGCAGGACAACCGGGTCCCCGCCTGGGCCTACCTGCGCCGCGCATGGCAGTCGCAAGGCGCCGCCTTGTCCGGGCAGCTGAGCCCCCACTGGCTGGCATCGGGGCTGCTCGTGCTCGTCCCCTGCGCGCTGGCGATCCGTCGAGGCGCGCCTCCGCTGGCGGTCCGCATCGGCCTCGTCGGGAGCGCCCTGCTGGCCGGCACGGTCTTCCCGCTGGCGCACAACCTCGACCCCACCTCGCCCTTCGGCCAGTGGATCCTCGAGCGCTTCGACCTCCTGCCGCTCGCGCTGATGATTCCCGTGTGTGCCGTCGCGCTCGCGCCCGTCCCCGCTGCCGTCGCCGATCGGGGGCGCGCGGGCCTCGGGCTCGGTGTCGCCGGCGTGCTGCTCGTCGCGCGGCAGCTCTTGTTCACGGCCTGGCACGGCCTCCCGTCGGGCAACCCGTGGGTCGAGCGCTATGCCCTCGATGTCCTGCGCACCCCCGAGGCCCCGCGGGCGATCGTCGTCGGCACCGACGACCACCGGACCTTCCCGCTGCTGTACGCGCAGGAGGTCCTCGGCGAGGGCCGCAACGTCCTGTACATCGACGCGTCGCTGCTCTTTCACGACTGGTACCGCGCACGGCTTCGCGCCCAGGAGCCCGCGCTACCCGACATCGACAAGCCCGTCTTGCTGCTGACCACGCTCCAGGCCGACCCCGCCTGGAACGACGTGCCGCTGTATCTCACCAACGACTTCTCGCGCCACTCGGTCGGACTCGAGCGGGTGCCCGAGGGCGTGCTGTGGCGGCTGGTGAACCCGCGCCTGCCCGCCCCGCCCCTCGACGACGTGCTCGCGCGCCACCGCGCCGCCCTGAAGACGTACGGCCTGCTCACCAAGGTCCCCTTCGTCGACGGCCACCCCTTCGCCTCGGACCTGCGCGCGACCTACCTCGCCACGACGAAGGCCCTGGGCGAGGCGCTGTATTCTCAGGGCCGCGTCGCTGACGCCGAAGCCCTCCTGCGCGACGCCATCGACCCGCGCGCCCTGGAGCCCTGAGCGGGCGGGCTCAGCCCACGGGCGTGCAGACCAGCTGCGGCTCGGTCTCGTTGGATTCGTCGCACTCGTTGAGCGCTCCGGTGCCCATGCCATCGTCGTCGACGACCGCGTAGATCGTCGCCGAGGCGATGTCCTGCCCCGTCTGCAGGGTGACCGTCTCGGAGGCGCCGGCGGGCAGCGGCCCCGCCGTGGACACCGTCCCGAGCAGCCCCGCGTCCTGCTCGTAGAACGAGACCGCGACACCGGGGCCCACCCCAAGGCACCCGATGTTGGCGACATCGACGCTGATGTCGAGCGTCGGGCAGCTGGGCTGGTCGACGCGCAGGTCGAACAGGGCGAGATCGGGCGCGCAGAAGTTGGACAGGCCCTGGGCGTTGCGGCGGTAGGCGTTGAAGCCGGGCGTGTCCCACGCGTCGGGCTCGGTCACCGGCACCGTGCCGTCCACCTCGACGTTGGTGATGTGATAGCTGTGCTGGTTCCACACCGGCCGCGTCGCGACCCAGTTGTCGAGCTGGTCCTCCCAGACCTCGATGCCGCCATCGAGCCCCCAGCCGACGTCCGAGTTGTTGGAGAACACCAGCTCGGCCTTGAAGTCGCCGTCGACGTCCGCCACGACGGGGTACTCCGTCCGTGTGCGCGAGGTGTTCGGGTCTTGGAAGAGCACCTCTTCGTCGGTCATGATGCCGTCGCAGCCCGGGCCCGGCGGCATGAGCTGACAGTCGGGCTCGACGCCGGGGTAGATTCGGATGAAGTACTCGTCGTTGTAGACGACCTCGTTGGTGCCATCTCCGTCGAAGTCGAACACCGACGACCCCGTCACGCGGGAGGAGTCGTCCTCCGTCGCTGCACGCCACAGCTCACTGAACGCGGCGCCATCGAACTCCACCACGACGTAGAACGACGCGCCCGCCGTGGCGATGTCCGGGTTTCCGTCGCCGTTGAAGTCGGCGATGTTCGGCGCTCCGCCTCGGTCGTCGGTGCCGGGGATGGCGAAGCTGGCCAACGTCGCGCCGGTCTGCCCACTCAGCGCGTGAATCTGACCGCCGCGGACCACGATGACCTCGGGCATGCCGTCACCGTCGAAGTCTGCGACCCCGCAGCGGCCATCGCCCACCTCGGCCTGCCAGAGGACCGACCCCGTGAAGTCGCCGCCGGCGACCGTGCCGGTGGTGGAGTACGCCGTGTTGCCGCCGATGAGCTCGGGTCGACCGTCACCGTCCAGGTCCGCCACACACGAGATCGGCCCCTGCCCGTCACGACCGATGCCTGCGGACCCCTCCCACGCCAGCGCGCCGCTGCTGTCGACCACCGCGGCGCCGAAGACCAGCTCGGGGTCGCCGTCGTTGTCCATGTTGGCGATGGCGACCGAGCCGCTGCTGTTCGCGCTCGTGAAGGTGTCCGAGACCCAAAGGGGCGTGCCGTCGCTGTCGATCGCCACGAGCGTCGAGCCGACGCCGGCCACCACGACCTCGGGCAGGCCATCGCTGTCGATGTCGCCCACCGCCGGGTTCGCGGTGGAGTTGGACTGGAACGCAGGGTCGGTGACCGACCACACCGGCAGGCCCGTGTCCCCACGGATCGCGCGGACGACCCCTTGCGAGGTGATCGTCGCGTCGATGTACGAGTTGAAGATGATCTCGGGCGTGCAGTCGGCGTCCAGATCCGCGACGACGGGGATCGAGGACACCTGATAGTTCTCGGGGGACACATCGGGGTCGCGATGCGTCCACGTCGGCGAGCAGATGCCGGCCAGGCACGTCTCGGCGGTCTGGCACTCCGAGTCCTCCACGCACGGCTCTTGCGCCCGAACGCCCCAGGTGAACCGAGGCCGCGGCGCGAACTCGGCGGGCGGAGGCACGTACTCGCACGCCGGGTTGGCCATCGATGGCACGCACAGGGCTAGGTCCCCCGCGCAGATGAAACCATCGCCACAGTCGCTGTCCTCGACCCGCGTCGCGCAGCCGCTGTTCTCACACGGACCCGCAGGGGTGACGCACTGTCCGAGGTAACACGCGTCCCCGGCGGCGCAGCACTCGCGCGCGACACCGCAAGCCGCAGCGCCTCCGCAGTCGTCTGCGCACGCGCCCTCGAAACACACCTGGGTGCCGGGGCAGCACGCCGCGCCACAGCGCAGCTCGCCGTCCTCGCAGTCGGGCCCGCCGGTCACGTCCGAGCCCGAGGGTTGTCCGGTCTCACCGTCGGAGGTCACCCCCGACCCGTCCGAGCTCCCCTCCGTGCCCGAGAGCGAATCCACCGCCGTTTCGGAATCGCTCGTGTCCGTCGAGGGCGAGGGCGATGAACACCCCGCGACCGCCACCAGACCCAAGGCAACCCTCCACCCGCAACCGTCCTTCCGCATGGGGTTCAGTGTAGGAGCGGCCCCGCGGTCGACTCAACCCGGCATCGCCTGGGCCGCTGGCGTGCCCCGCACGGCGCCCTGCCGCGACCCGAGACCGATGATCCGGCCTGTCCTGCGGCGTCGCCGGTCGCCATCGCCGGGCCGGAGCGCTACGGTGAGGGCGTTGGCTTCGCTCGACGCAGAACGCCGCTTGGCCGTGTCGCTCGCCCGTGCCGGGGCCGACATCGCGCAGCGGTTTCAGCGCGGGGGCACGAGGATCTTGCGGCTGCGCAACAAGCCGCTGGGCGGTGGCCCCGTCACGGCCGCGGACGAAGCCGTCGACGACCACATCGTCTCCGGGCTGCGCGAGGCGTTTCCAGACGACCCGATCGTCGCCGAAGAGAGCTGGTCACAGGCCCCCTGGACCCAGGGCGGGCGCGTCTGGTTCGTCGACCCGATCGACGGCACGCGGGAGTTTGCGCGCGGCACACCAGGCTGGACCGTGCAGCTGGGGCTGTGTATCGACGGCGTCCCCGTGCTCGGCGTGGTCGCCGAGCCCGCACACAGCCGCGTCAGCTGGGCGTGCCTCGAGGACACCGGGGGCACGGCGTGGATCGGCGAGACCCAGACGCCCGCCGGCGCAGGGCCGCTCCGCGTCTCCACGCGGCCCTGGGACGCGATGCACATCATCGGCGGCAAGCTCTCGCCCTTCTCCCGCCAGCGCCAGGTGCACGCGCGCCTGGGCATCCCCCGCAGCAGGGTGCATACGGTCGGGTCCGTCGGCGTGCGGATGGTGTCGGTCGCCCGAGGCAAGGCCGATTGCTACGTGCAAGCGCCGGGCAAGACCAAGATGTGGGACACCTGCCCCCCGATCGCCCTCGTCTTCGCCGCCGGCGGCGTGGTGAGCGATCTTCGAGGCAGCCCGCTCGACTTCAGCGCGCCACCGGTGACCCATCCCTGCGGGGTCGTGGCGTGCAGCCGGGCGCGCCACGAGACCATCCTCGAGGCGCTCGCGCCGTTGGCCGACAGCTGGCTCGGCGCGTAGGGGGCACGTCTCCCACCGCCGCGGAGAACACGGAGGAGCGGCCCACGGCCGCGAGCGAGGGCGCTCCGCGCCCGAACTTGGAGGGAGACGCGAAGGGGGCTCCGCCCCCGCAGCGTTGGGAACCGAGAGGTTCCCCGCAGTGGCGAGCCCTAGCTCCCCGCGACGGTCATGTGGTCGACGCGAAAGCTCGGCGACGCGGTCGACGTGCGGTGCTCGAGGTCGTCGGCGATGAGGTCGATGCCCTGCAGCAGCTCGCCCAGGTTGCGCGAGATCGTGATCTCGCCGACGGGTCGGGTGAGCGCGCCGTTTTCGATCAGGAACCCCTCGGCACCTCGGGAGAACGTGCCGGTGACCGGGTCGAAGCCGAAGCCCATCATGCGAGAGACGTACAGTCCCGTCTCGATGCCTTCGAGCAGCCCCTGAGGCTTCGTATCGCCGGCGAGCAGGTAGAAGTTGCTGACCGAGCTGTGCGGGATGCCGCCTCCGCCCGAGGCCGACCCCGTGGGCGAGAGCTCGAGCTTGCGCGCGCTGTAGGTGTCGAGCAGGAAGGAGCGCAGGACGCCGTCTTCGATGACCTTGATCGGCGCCACCGCCCGCCCCTCGCCGTCGAAGCGGCGCGAGCCAGGGCCGCGGGCGACCAGCGGATCGTCGACGATCGTCACGCCCGACGCGGCGACCGACTCGCCCATGCACGAGGCGAGATAGCTGCGCTTGCGGTAGACGGCGTCTCCGAGGATGCAGCTCGCCACGAGCCCGACGATGGCCCGCGCAGCGTCTTTGTCGAAGACGATCGGGTACTGGCCCGTGTCCATCTTGGACGCGCCGAGCGTGCGCACGGCTCGGCGGGCGGCCTCGGCTCCGACGGCGTCGGGCGCCTCGAGGTCGGAGAAGAAGCGCCCTCCGGTCCAGTAGACGCCGTTGCGCTTCTTGCCGCCTTCGTCATCGGCCACCGCCTGCACGACCAGCGACTGGTAGGTCCCGTACCGCGTACCGACGAACCCGCCGGTCGTGGCCAGGACACCGTGACCGCTGCTGCGGGAGAAGCTGGCCCCCTCGGAGGTGGTGATGCGCTCGTCGGCCGCAAAGGCGGCACGCTCCCCGGCTTGGGCGAGCTCGAGCGCCCGCTTGGCGTCGATGCCATCGGTCTGCGGGTCGAACAGGTCGAGCTCGGGCAGCGCGTTGCCGTCGGCGAGCTCCTCGGGCGGGGGCGGCGAAGCCATGGGGTCGGGCTCGCTGATCTCCGCCATCTCGACCACGGTCTTGAGGAACGCCTCGACCGCATCCTTGGAGAGGTCGGTGGTGGAGCTGGTCGCGACCCGCTCGGACCGCATCACGCGCACGGACAGCCCGCTGCTCTGGGCCTCCTTGACGAGCTCGGGCTCGTCCTTGCGCACGCCGACCTCGAGCTCGTTCCCCACCCCGACGCTGACCTCGGCATGGTCGACGCCGAGCCCGCGAAGGGTCGCGATGGCGTGTTCGGCCGAGGCAGAAAGACGGCTGAGGATTTCGGGGGTGTTGCTGGTGCTCGCCATTGGCCTGGTCCTCACGCCTCGGTGCCACCCACGGTGAGTTCGTCGAGCTTGACCGTCGGCATGCCGACACCGACCGGGACGGACTGACCGTCCTTGCCGCACGTCCACATGCCGTCGGAGAGCTGAAAGTCGTGGCCCACCATCGACACCGTCGCCAGCGCCTCGGGGCCGTTGCCGATGAGGTTCACCCCCTTGAGCGGCGCGGTGATCTTACCGTCTTCGATGAGGTAGCCCTCGGTGAGGCTGAAGACGAAGTCGCCGTTGCTGATGTTGACCTGGCCGCCGCTGAACTTCTTGGCGTAGATGCCCTTCTTCACCGAGCGGATGATGTCCTGCGGGTCGTCGTCTCCGGCGGCCATCAAGGTGTTGGTCATGCGCGGCAGCGGCACATCCCGGAAGCTCTCCCTGCGGCCGCTGCCCGACCCGCCCTCGCCGAAGTGGGTGGCGCTGATGTGGTCGTGCATGTAGCCGCGCAGCACGCCGCCTTCGATCAGGCGATGCTCCTTGGGGACCTCGCCCTCGTCGTCGACGTTGATGCTGCCTCGGCTGCCCTCGATGGCCGGGTCGTCGACCACGGTGACGAGCGCGGAGGCGACCGACTCTCCGACGCGGTCGGTGTAGTTGGACGTCCGCTTGCGGTTGAAGTCGGCTTCGAGGCCGTGGCCCACCGCTTCGTGCAGCAAGATGCCCGAGTCGCCGGGCGCGAGCACGACCGGCATCGTGCCCGCGGGCGCGGGGCGGGAGTCGAGGTTGACCAGCGCGACCCGGGCCGCTTCGTTGCCGTGGTCCTCGGGGGACACACTCTCGAAGTACTCGATGCCGTAGCGGCCACCGCCACCGCTGCTGCCCGACTCGGTGCGCTCGCCTTCGTTCGCGACGACGTACACACCCATGCGGGTCATCGGCTGGATGTCGTGCACCACGGCCCCGCGGCTGTTGGCCACGAGGATCTCCTTGTGCACGCTGACCACCGAGGCGTCGACGCGAACGATGCGGCTGTCTGCCTTGCGCGCGGCCTCGTCGGCGCGGCGCAGCAGCGCGACACGTTCCGCTCCGGGGACATCGACGAGGTTCTGCGCCACCGCGTAGCGGCTGGGCGCTGCGAGACGGGTGACGGCGAGCGGCGCGACGGCAGTGCCGCCCGTGGCGATGCGGGCCGCGGTCCGAGCGGCCGCGAGCAGCTCCTCGGGCTCGAGGCTCTCGGCGTAGGCGTAGCCGACCGCGGTGCCGTTGACGACGCGGACCCCGACACCAAGGTCGATGCCCCCGCCCACGCTGCGGACGCGTCCGTCCTCCATGGAAATTGAAGCCGCCCGGCGGTACTCGAAGTACAGGTCGGCGAAGTCGCCTCCTTGTTCGAGCGCTACGCCGAGCGCGCGTGCGATCAAGCTGTCGTCGATCGCGTGAGGCCCCGTCATGAACGGAGCCTCACTGGTGGCAACGCCGCCCGTCGTGGCGGTTGCGGCGCTGCCGTTCTTCGGTTGACCGTGTGCCTCGGACACGAGCGAAGACTACTTCGCTTTCGACTTCTTCGTGCGGCCGGCGTAGCGGCGCTTGAAGCGATCGATGCGGCCTTCGGCATCGACCGTCCGAGCCTGGCCGGTCCAGAACGGGTGGCTGTGGCTCGAGATGTCCAGTTTGACGACGGGCAGCTCGGCGCCGTCGACTTCGCGCTTCTCACCGGATCGCATGGTGGAGAAGGCGACCCACTCCTTGCCCGTCGACGTGTCGACGAACAAGGTCTTGTGGTACTCGGGGTGGATTCCCATCTTCATGATGCTGAGTCCCTTTCGCGTGGGGTCGGCCGGACTACCAGCTCGACTTGGTGACGCCCGGGAGGTCGCCAGCGAGGGCGAGGTCGCGGAGCATGATGCGGGAGAGCCCGAACTTGCGGTAGACGGCCTTGCTGCGGCCGGTGAGGACGCAGCGCCGGGTCTTGCGCGTGGGGCAGGAGTTCTTGGGCAACTTGTTCAGCGCGTCGATCGCTTCCCACTTCTCGTCGGGGTCGAGGTTGGGGTCTTTGATCTTCTTGCGGAGCTCGGCACGCTTCTCGGCGTACTTGGCGATGAGCTTGTCGCGCTTTTGGTCGCGCAGGACTTGGGAAAGCTTGGCCATGACTGAAGTCTCTTGAGGCGTTCGACCGACACCGAAGCGGCCGGTCTGGAGCGCGAGAACCTACACGAGAGGCCCAGGGGGGCGCAAGGCCTGTCGAACACGACTCGTCGGAGACAGCTCTCGTGGCGTGAAGCGGCACGACACGGCCCCCAACAGCCCTCTCCGACGCCCCGAGCCCCCTTCAGCGCGCATGACGCCGAGCTCTCAGCCCTCGCCGAGACCGACCCGGGTCCGCAGATCGCCCAGCTCGGTTTCGCGCAGCCTGCGGAACTGCCCCTCGGGCAAGTCGTCCGCCGTGACGTCAGCGAAGGCCACCCGCAGCAGCTTGAGCACCGGATGCCCGATCGCCTCACCCATCCGCCGGATCTGACGGTTGAGCCCCTGGCTGATCGTCAGCTGCACCCACGTGTTGGTCTCGGTATCCCGAATGACCAGCAGCTCGTCCACCGGACGGGTGACCGTGCCGTCTTCGAGCGTGACGCCTTCACGCAGCCTGTCGATGGCCTCGTTGTCCAGCCGCCCCTGAAACTTGGCGTGATAGGTCTTGGGCACCTTGCTGCGCGGGTGCAGCAGACGGGACGACAGGTCTCCGTCGTTGGTGATGAGCAAGACACCGCGCGTGTGGTAGTCGAGCCGACCCACGGGGAATACCCGCGCGTCGACCCCCCGCAGCAGGGAGATCACGGTGGGGCGGCCGCGGTCGTCGACCTTCTTCTCCGCCGAACACACGAACCCGTCGGGCTTGTTGAGCACGAGGTAGATCGGAGGCTCGGCCTCGATGAGCTTGTTGTCGACCGCGATGCGATCCCGAAGCGGATCGACCTTGGTGCCCAACGCGGTGACGACCTGGCCGTTGACCTTCACGCGACCGGCCGAGATGAGCGCTTCGCCGCCGCGACGCGAGCTCACACCCGCGCGCGCCAGCACCTTCTGCAGACGCACTTCGCCCGAGAGTTCCCCGATGTCGCGCGCGCGATCGGGGGCAGCTTTGGGTGCGGCGCCCCGTCGGCCCCCTTGGGGCTTTGATTGTCTAGGGCCTTTGGGCCCCTTGGGCCCTCTGGATTGACGGCTCATGCGTCCTCCTCGTTCGGCGCGTCGTCTTGGTTCGGTGCGGAGTCTTCGGGCGCATCGGCACCCACTGGCGCTCGTGCGGCGTCTTGGGTCGACGCCTCGTCCAGCTCCGCGTCGGGTTCGGGTTCGGGCTCGGGCTCGGGCTCGGGCTCGGGCTCGGGCTCGGGCTCGGGCTCGGGTGGTGGTTCGTCCGCCAGGACCCCCTCGCCCTCGGGAGACGCGACGGCGGCGCTCGCCTCGGTCGCGACGGTGTCGCCTCCCTCGTTGGGCTCGCCTCCCTCGTTGGGCTCGCCTCCCTCGTTGGGCTCGGAGGAGACGACCGCGTCTCCCTCCCCTGCCGACGCGGAGAGTTCCTCGGGCGCATCGGCCACGGCAACGGACTCGCCGCCGGCATCTGCCGCGTCCTGCGGGAACTCGATCCGCGACTGGCCCATCGCCTCCTGCTCGTCGGCGAGGGTCGAGCCGTGCATCGTGTGGCGCAGCGTCGCCTCGGACTCCTCGCTGAGTTCCTTGAACTCCTGCAGATCCGGCAGGTCGCGCAGCCCCTTGAGGTTGAAGAACTCCAAGAACGCCACGGTCGTGCCGTACAGGTGGGGTCGACCGGGCTCCTCCTTGCGTCCGACGATCTTGACCAGGTCGCGCTCGAGCAGGACGCGCAGCACCGCGCCGCAGTCGACGCCCCGGATGTGGTCGAGCTCGGCCTTGGTCACCGGCTGCCGATAGGCGACGACGGCGAGCGACTCGAGCTGCGAGCGCGACAGCCGGACGGGCTTGCCTGCGAGCATCTTCTGCACGAACTGCGCGTTGTCTGGATGCGTCCGCAACCGGAACCCGCCCGCGACCTGGCCGAGGACGACGCCTCGATGCTGGGTGTCGACGATGAGCTGCTTGAGCGCGAGCTGGATCTGCCGCTTGGTGGGCTCCTTGAGCAGCCGCCGGAGCATCTTCACCGTCATCGGCTTGTCCGCGGCGAAGAGCAGGCTCTCGATGATCGACATCAGCCGCGGCGACGCCTCGCCCTCGACCTTCGAGAGGTTGTCGTCGGGGTCGATGGGCAGCGAGGTGGCCAGATCGAGGTCGGCGTACTCGGCGAAGGGGTCCGGCTCGTCCCCGCCATCGGCCCGAGCCTCGTCCTCGGCGGCGTCCTCACCATCGGCGTCACCATGGGCCTGGGCGTTGGCCTCGCCCTCGGCGCCCTCCGTCGGCTCGCCGTCGAGTTCTTCAGCGTCGAGCTCGGCGAACGCGTCGTCATCGTCGGGGCGCGGTCGCCCGAGCGCCGCCACGAGATCCTCGAGGCTGGCCTTCTGGGGCTTGCCGCTGGCAGCCTTGGTCGACTCGGATGCAGGGTCAGACATCGCTCTTGGGCTCGGCGTCGCTAGGGGGCGCGGCCTCGGAAGGAGGCTCGGCCTCGGGAGGAGGCTCGCCGGACCCCGCAGACTCACCCGAACCGGACGCTTCCGCAACCCCGGGTTTGGCCTGCCCAAAGCTCACGGCTTCGTCGTATCCGGCGATGGCGCGCTTGGCCTCCTCGGGCGTGGCCTTGCGCTCGAGCATGATGGTCTCCGCCCCAATCTCTTGGTGCACGAAGATGACGCCGAGCTTCGAAAGCTCGAGGATCGACATGAGCGTGACGACGAGCATCGAGCGGAGCTCCGCCTCGCTGTTCCACGACTGCCCCAGGAACAGGGCCTCGAACTCGACCCGCTGGCGCTCGATCAAGATCGACGTGAGCTGGTTCATCCGCTGCGCGACCGAGACCGTTTCCATGACGACCTCGTGCGACTTGTGGATGCGGGCCCGGTCGAGCACGCGGTGGTAGGCCTCGGCCAACCGGAAGAGGGTCAAGGGGGCGAGCCCCGGGTCGACCGGGGGCAGCTCGATGCGGCCACCCCGGCTGAACACGTCGCGCCCCTGCATCGGCAGCGAGTCGAGGTCGGACGCCGCCGCCCGGAACTTTTGGTACTCGAGCAGGCGCGCGATGAGTTCTTCGCGCGGATCCGGTCCGTCGTCCTCGGCCTGGCCTTCTTCGCTCACCTCCGAGGGCTCGGTGGGTACGAGCTCGCGGCTCTTGAGGTAGGCCAGCGTCGCCGCCATGACCAAGTAGTCCCCGGCAACCTCGAGGTCGAGCGCCTGCATGAACGCGAGGTACTCGAGGTACTTCTCGGTGACGAACGAGATCGGAATGTCGAGGATGTCGAGCTCATGCCGACGGACGAGGTGCAGCAGCAGGTCGAGCGGGCCCTCGAAGTCGGGCAGCTCGAGCAGCCACGAGCGCGTCTCGCCGGCGACTCCAAGCATCGACGGCGCGGGGTCGCTGAGCGCCGCGGACGGCGCGAGGTCATCCTTCGCGGCCGGCTTCGACTCCGGCTTCGGCTCCGGCTTCGGCTCCGGCTTCAACTCCGGCTCCGGCTTCGGCTCCGGCTTCAGCTCCGGCTCCGGCTCCGGCTCCGGCTTCGGCTCCGGCTCCGGCTCCGGCTCCGGCTCCGGGCCCTCGGGCGACACGACGGGCTCAGCCGCCGCGGGTGCCCCGGCATCGTCGGAGATCTCGGCGACGCGATCGTCGTCCGCCCCGTCTTCGCCCGAAGGAGGCGATGACGGGGTCATGTCGTCGGGGTGGCTCACCGTCGGTCGGCGGCCCGCCTAGAGAACAGCCGCGAATGCACGCTGCCCCAAGTCCAGGACCGGCCACAGCAGATACCCCAGAATCGGAATCGGCGAAAGCACGAGGACCAGGATGACGATGCCCCCGTAGCGACCCAGGAATTCGTCGACGGGCGCCCATTTCGCGCCGAACGCCCAGCTGAACACCTTGCCGCCGTCCAAGGGATGGATCGGCAGCAGGTTGAACATGAACAGCACGAGGTTGAGGGTGAAGAAGAGCGCGAGCGGGCTCTCCTTCACGTCGGTCGAAATCGCGACGCCAGCGGCCGACAGGCCCGCAGCCAGGGCGATGGCCAAGGCGGCCTGCAGCAGGTTGGAGAGCGGGCCCGCAAACGCCACCAGCGCCATGCCTGCCCGCATCGAGACCTTTCGGGTGTAGTTGCGTGGCTGGGTGTTGACCGGCCGGCCCCAACCGAACAGGAAGCCGGTCTGCATCACGGTGAGCACCAGCGGCAAGATCAGCGTGCCGATCGGGTCGGCGTGCGCCACGGGATTGAGGGTGAGGCGCCCCTCGGCTTCGGGCGTGCCGTCCCCGAGCTTGTCGGCGGCGAACGCATGCGCGAACTCGTGCACTGCGATCGCGATGATCAGACAGATCACGAACAGGCCCGCAAACCGAAGGTTCTGGTGCGAGAACGGCCCACCGTCGGCGGCCAACAGTGGCATCAAGGTCAGCAGTGCGGCATTCACGGCGAGCGCGGATGAAAAGGTAACACCCAGGCGTTGCCGAGGCCGCACTTTGTGGACCCGCCCCCCAAACGCACGAGAGCCCGCCGCGGCAGCAAGCGCCGGGCGGGCTCCGATGCGTCGGCGGCGCGGCGCACCGCGCGTGCCTCAACAGCCGTTGTCGTTGTTGACGGTGCTGCCGCCGAAGGGACCCTGCTTGACCCCGACGCTGCACATGTCTTCGATGGTCGAGATGCACAAGCTCGGGTTGTTGGTCACGACGCACTCGCCGCCGATGAAGAGGATCTCGCGCAGGCCGTCGCTGGCGATGTTGGTCAGGTTCTCGTTGAACCGGATCTCGAAGTTGCGCTGCGTCCCGACGAAGCCTTGAAAGCCCGAGATCGACTCGAGGCTCGGGTTCTCGGAGATCGAGAACGAGATCGGCGTCTGCTCGATCAGGTTGAGGCTGTCGAAGTCGACGAGCGACTCGTTCTCAGAGATGGTCAGCGTGCCACCGGGCATGAGCGGCCCGTCGGTGATCGCGCCGATGATCTCGATGTTGTCGAGGCCCGAAACATCCACCAACGCGTCATTGTTGAAGATGTTGAGGTCGTGCCCGACCGACGTGAGACACGACAGGAAGTTCAGACACTCGAGCTCGCTGTTCGCGATGGCGAGCCGACCGGTGATCTCGGTGTAGCCGGCAAGCTCCTCGACGTCGGCCTGGGTGGTGACCGTCGGCGACCCCTCGTACACGCCCTTGTCGCACGCGACGGGCATGTCACAGCCAAAGCCCTCGGGGACGGTCCCGGTCGTCGTGGAGTCTTCGGTCGGATCGGTCGGATCGGTCGTTTCGGACTCGGACGGGTCGGTCGTGGTGCTCCCGGCCGGGTCGGTGTCGGACTCGTCCGTCGTGTTTTCGGTGGTCGGGGTGTCCGACGACGCGGTCTCGGTGTCGGTGGTCCCGCTGTCGTCGCCGTCCGAGTCACAGCCCGGCAAGAGAAGCGCGGCAGCAGCGAAGGCCGTCAGAACACGGCCCTGGACGCGGGTGAGATTTGCAAGTTTCAAGATGGTGCCCTCCTGGATCACGTCGTGATCCGTGGCTGGCAAAGTAGTTGACGGGCGCGCGGCCATGCAAGCGTTCTTCGGAAGAGAGCGTGTTTTGCGCCATAGTAGTCTGGCTCACGAGATATGGCTCCAGCGGACGGCTGCGGGCCACACCTGGTCCCGCAGTGACCGAACGCACGCGCGCGGCGTCAGGCTCTTGGGTGATGACGATCGTAGGCCGCGCGCACATGAGCGTCGCTCACGTGCGTGTAGACCTGCGTCGTCGAGATGTCGGCGTGGCCGAGCAGCGCCTGTACCGAGCGAAGGTCGGCGCCGCCCTCGAGCAGGTGCGTCGCGAAGCTGTGGCGAAGCTTGTGCGGGGAGATGGCCCGGTCGATGCCTGCCGCGCTCGCGTGCTTGCGCAGCCGCGCCCACGCCGACTGCCGCCGCAGGCGTTGCCCACGAGTGCTCAGGAACACGTACGGGAGCGACTGCGGGCTCTTGCCGCGGCACATCGCCGGTCTCCCCCGCTCGAGCCACGCCGCCATCGCGACCAGCGCCATGTCCCCTACGGGCACGACGCGTTGCTTGCTGCCCTTTCCGATGACGCGCGCCACTCCCTGGTCGAGGTGCAGCTGGTCGCAGCGAAGGTCGAGCGCCTCGGAGATCCGACACCCCGTCGCGTACATGAACTCGAGCAGCGCCGTGTCGCGCAGCCCCAACGCAGTGTCGACCCCCGGCGCGGTCAAGAGCGCGTCGATCTCCGCGCGCGTCAGCAGCTGGGGGAGCCGGCGCGCAAACTTCGGGAGTGTGACCCCCCGCGTTGGGTCGGCGGGGATCCGGTTCTCCCGGCGCAGGTATTTGAACAGCCCACGAGCGGCCACGAGGACCCGGGCCTGCGAGCGCGCGGAGAGCCCATCGTCGACGAGCTGCCCGACGTAGCGCAGGAGCAGCGGCGTATCGACGGCCTCGGCAGTCTCCACGTCTGCGGCCTCCGCAAACGACGACAGGCGACGCAGATCCGACGCGTACGCCGAGATCGTGTTGCGCGCCAGCCCGCGCTCGACCTTGAGGTGGTCGAGGTAGTCGTCGACCGCGTCGTCGAGCGACAGCGCCACGTCAGCCCTCGTGCAGGGAAAGCGTCTCGCGGACCAGCTGGATCACTTGCGGCGCCTGAATCGGCTTGGTGATGTACGCGTTGGCGCCCAGGGCGAGCGCCCGCTGACGGTCCTCTTCGGCGCCTTCGGTCGTGATGATGATGATCGGCACCGACCGGTACGCCTCGTCGGCGCGCAGCCGCTTGACGAGCTTGAGCCCGTCGAGGATCGGCATGTTGATGTCGGTGATGATGATGTCGAACTTCGTGCTCGCGATGCGGCGCAAGGCGTCGACGCCGTCATCGGCCTCCACGACGCTGAGCTCCCGGACGCGAGAGAGCGCAAAGACGATCATCTTTCGCATCGGTGGGCTGTCCTCGACCACCAGCGCGTTGAGTTTCTTGTCGTCAGTCATCCGAGTAGTTCCTCCACACGGTGGCGTGAAAACGAGACCTCGGGCGCGTGCGCCCGCGTCCAGGCCGCGTCCATCGCTGCACCCGACTCAGAGGAGATGAGTTCCAGCAAGGCCAAGTCATGATCCGTGAAATCGGTCTTCTGCGGCAAGAACCGCACGAGCTCGACGACCCCCAAGGCGCGATCGCCTCCGACGAGCGGGACCGCGAGCGTCTCGTCGAGTCGCAACGACATGCCGGCCGGTGGCGTCCACGGCACGGTGCGTTGGGCGGCCGCGGCGGCGGGACTCTCGCCGTCGAGCGGGATCTCGTTGTGGTCGTCCTCGCCATCGGCGGCGCGACCCTCGGTCCGCAGCTCGAAGAGCACGCCCCGCTCATGGTCGATGCCCAGGATGCGGAAGCGTCCGACGCCAACGAGGTTGAGCAGAATCTCGGTGGTCGAGCGGAGGACCTCCTCGAGCGAGCCCGAGCGACGGAGCTGCTCGGCGGACACCTGCCGGGACGCGAGGTGATAGTGCGCCACCTCGAGCTCTTCGAGGCGTTGGCGGTAACCTCCCGACTCTCGCTCGACGCTGCCTGCGAGCCGTCGCATCCGCTCACACTCCGCTTCGAGCTCCGAGACCTGCTTGCGCAGCCGCTCGACGACCTCGCTGGTGGGGTCCGCGCTGGCCTGAAGCGCGTTCAACCGCGAGCGAAGGGCCTCGTTTTCGTGGATGAGGTCGCGGACCAGCTCTTGGCCGCGGTTGAAGAACTCAGCCAGGAACGCCTGTGTGCGAGCCTCGAGCGAGGTCTCGGACGCGTCGTCACCGCTCACCACTCGACGATAACACAAACGCTTGCACTGGCCGTCCTCAACGCGGATGGCAGAACTCGAGCAACGCGGTCGCCAGCGACTCGATGGCCACGATGCGGTCCTCGAGTCCCGCTTCGATCACCGAGTGGGGCATGCCCGGCATGACCGCGGAGTCGGGGTCTTCGGCGTAGACGCGAGCGCCGTGCTCCTTGGCCACGCGGCACCCCTCCCGGCCGTCGGACCCCATGCCGGTGAGCACCACTGCACACAAGTCGACCCCGAAGACCCCCGCGAGCGACTTGAACAGATGGTCTCCCGAGGGCGTGATGACTGGCCCGGACCGTGCGGGCTTGGTGGGCGGGACGATGCGCACCCGCGCGTTCCCGGCCGACCCCGAGACCTCGAGGTTGCCCGAGCCCGGCGCGATGTAGACGGTGCCCTCTTCGACCGGGAGACCATCCTGCGCCTCGACGACGCGCATCGGAACCAATCGGTTGAGACGGTCGGCGAACGCCTTGGTGAACCGAGCCGGCATGTGCTGCGCGACGAGGATGGCCGCGGGCAGGTCGGCCGGAAGCGCGCACAAGACCTGTTGCACCGCCGGTGGCCCGCCGGTGGACGCGGCGACCGCGATGGCCCGACGGGCCGGAGTCCCCTGCGGCGGCGGCTCGGCGGCTCGGTGGCTCGTCGGCTCGCTCGGCGAACGGCTCGGTGGCTCGGCGGCTCGGTGGCTCGTCGGCTCGCCCGCCGGACGGTTCGTCGGCTCGCCCGCCGAAGGGTGCGTCGGCTCGGCGGAGAACGTGCGATCGAGCCCCGCCAGGGACTGCGCGCGCTCGCGCAGCCGCACGACCTGCAGCTTGCGCACGATCTCGATCTTTTGGCGGAGGTCGTGCTCGATGTTTCGGATGTCCGGCGAGACCTCTCGCGTCGGCTTCGCGATGAAGTCGAGCGCCCCCAACTCGAGCGCGCGAAAGACATTCTCCCGCTGCGAGTACGACGAGACGACCAACACCGGCGTCGGCTGCTTGCTCATCAGCAGCCGCAGAAACGAGAACCCATCCATCTCGGGCATCTCGAGGTCGAGCGTGATGACGTCGGGGCGCAGGTTGAACGCCATCCGCAGCGCCTCCTTGCCGTTGATCGCCCGCCCGACGACTTCGACCCCAGGCTGGCCATGCAGCATGGACGTGATCGTGCGCCGGTTGTAGGCGGAGTCATCCACCACCAGGGCACGGAGCTTGTCGGAGCCAGACATGGGTCGCTCAGAGGGGACGTCGATAGACGAGGTCGCGGGAGAGGTGCACGAGGTCGAACCGAGTGGTCACGTTGAGGAGGCTCTCGGAGTGACCGAGCAGCAGGTAGCCGCCAGGGTTCAGTGAATCATAGAACGCATCGACGATGCGCTCACGCGCCTCGGTCGACAGGTACATCAGGACATTTCGGCAGAAGATGGCGTCGCAACGACCAAGAACGCGAAACCGCTCGGTGGCGAGCAGGTTCAGCTGCCCAAACGAACACAGGGAGCGCACATCGTCCCGCACCGCGAACTTGCCCTCTTTCTCGCGAAAATACTTGCGTTGGAAGTACTCGGAGGTCGCGCGAAAGCTCGACGGCCCATATTGGCCCCGTCGCGCGGCCGCCACGACCTTGCGCGAGATGTCGCTGCCGATCACCCTGCGATTCCAGTCGCGAAGCCGCGCATCTTCCTTGAGCAAGATCGCCAGCGTGTAGGCTTCCTCTCCGGTCGAACAACCCGCGCTCCAGACCGTGATGCTCTTCGCCCCGTCGTCGCGTCGGATGATCTCGGGCACGATCTCGAGGCGGAACGCATCGAGCTGATACGACTCTCGGAAGAGGTAGGTCTCGTGCGTCGTCAGGCGTTCGACCAGGGTCTCGATCTCCCCAGGTCCGTTGGGGTCGTAGCGCAGGTAGTGGTAGTAGTCGCGCGCGCTCTGCAGGCCGAGCGCTTCGAGCCTGGGGCCGAGGCGCCGCTCGAGGAAGAACGTCGAGTCGAGCCCATAGGAGAGACCACAGAACTCCACGATGAGTTCCTGAATGAGCCGCGCCTCCTCGGGCGTCATGCTCGACCGAGAGTCGTCGCCCAGGCCCCACCCCGTGTCCGTCCAACGACGCCGACGCGTCACGGGGAGCGCCCCTCCAGTGCACCGACGGCGCGCGCCAGTACCTCACGGACCTGACGATCGGTCTCCTGCGAGAGCGCGCGAATCAACGCGGCAGCCGCGGTCCGATCGGCGCGGCGCTCGAGGACCTCGGCGGCGGTCCAGCGGACGTCCCACCGCTCGTGCGCGAGCAGGCCGAGCAGCGCTGCGGTCGCTCGGTGCGCGCCGAAGTTCTGCAAGGCTCGCGCGGCGGCCTTGACCACCTCCCAGTCGGCAGAGGTGCACAGGCTCATCAGCATGGTGAGGTCCTGCTCGAGGGCCGAGTTCCCCAGTCCCGCGATCGCGGCCACGACGACCGACGGCACGGGCTCCTCGGCGATGATCGCTCGCAGCCGGGCCAGCGCCACGGGGTTGTCGAGCGCAACGAGGGACTGAACGGCCGCCGTGCGAACCTGGGGCGAGTCGTCGGAGGTGGCCGAGAGCAACGATGGGACGGCCGCCGGCGCCCCGGACAAGCTGCGGCAGGCCGCCGCGCGGACCTGCGGTTCTTCATCGGCGAGCGCGAACGACAGCGCGCCGACCCCTTCGTGCTCTCCGTCGAGCTGCCCCACGGCCAGCGCCGCCGCGATGCGGACCCCGACATCGGCCGAGCCCATCATCGACACCAAGCGCGAGGCGTACCGGGCCGAACCGAGCGACCCGACGACGCGGCACAGGTTGCGCGCGAGATCCCCGCTGTCGGGCCAGTGGGTGCCGACGATCATCGACACCTCGGTGTGCACGGGATCGCCCAGCCGCCTCAAGATGGCGGCCATCGCTTCGGCGGCCGCCTCTCCACGGCGCCCATCCTCGGCCATGGCCCGATAGAGCTCGGGGAGGGCCGAACGCGTCCCGACGGCCGCGAGCGCCTCGGCGGCCGCGAGCGAGGTCTCCTCGTCGGCATCGGCCAGCCCCTGCGCCAGCACGTCCAGGGATGCCTCGTCGATGATCGCGGGGTCCATCGCGCCCAACAAGCGCAAGACGTGCTCGGGGCGCGCGTGCGAGCTCTGTGCGTCAGCCTCACGCAGCACCTCGCCCACCTCCGCGCCCGCACTGGCGACGAACTCGAACGCGAGTTCGTGCACCATCGGGTCGTCCATCGCTTCGAGGACTCGGGGTGCCGCCTGCACGTCTCGCCCCCACGTCGCCAAACGGATCGCTGCGCAGCACACCTCGAGGTCGTCGTGGAGGATCAAGGCGCGAATGCTGCGTTTGGTCGACTCCGCGAGGCGGGCGAGCGCCGCCGGCACCAACCCGGGCTTGCTGCGGGCCATGCCTTCGCCGAGCTTGCAAAGCCCCAACACCGCGGCCGCGCGCACGCCAGCCATCGAGTCCTCCACGGCCTGGACGAGCAGGGCCAGCGCCGCGGGGTCTCGGCTGTGCCCGAGCAGGAGCGCCACCGGCTTGCGCGTGAAGGGGTCGGAGAACAAGCGCTCGAGGTCGACCACCTCGACGGTCGCGCCCATCGCATGCAACGCGTCGAGCACGTGCACGACCATCATCTGCGACGCATCGTGCAGCGCCTCCTTGAGCGCGGCCTGGGCGTGCACCCCCCCCAGCCTGCCCAGCGCCGTCGCAGCAGACGCTCGGAGGTTGGGGTCGGCGTCCTGGTCGCGCAGCAGGCTCGCGCACCGCGGCACGGCCACCCGGTCGCCGAGCTCGCCGAGCAGATCGACCAGCAGCCGCGGCGGTACGGACGACTGCTCGATTCTCGCCATCACGGCCCGCGTCGAGGTCGGGGCCATGGCGACGAGGACCTCGTGACACGCCGCGCGCCCCTCGAGCCCCTCGGGGGACAGCAAGCCGTCGACGAGCGTCTCGGCCAGCGGCTCCATCACCTCGGGTCTGCCGCGATCGTCGGCGACCGCGGACCGCAGCTTGCCCACGGCGTCCTTGCGCTCCCGCCAGCGGGGCGCGGAGAGGCGCTCGACGAGCTTGGCATAGGGCTCGGGCAGCGTGATCATCCGGCCTCCTCCCGTCGGCCCATCGATCGCATCAGCCGGGTGAAGGCCGCCTCGATGGCCTGCGCGGCGTCGACCGTCTCCGCGCGCGCCTGTTGCACCTGGCGCAGGAGGTCGGTCGCAACGTCGAGATCATCGGCCAGGGCCGTACGGGCCTGCGCCAGCGTTCGTGTGTCCGCGATCCGGTCTCCGTTGTAGAGCACGACGTCGGCGATGATCAGCGAGGCGAGTTCGTCGGTCGTCTCGGCTTCCATGCGGGCGTCGGCGATGTCGAGGACCGCCTCGGTGGCGACCCGCTCCGCTTCGTCGTGTTTGGGCGAGCGCGTGCCCAGGTGCCGGTCGAGCTTGTCCGGCAGCATGTCCCCGAGATGATGCAGCTCGACGTAGTCATCGGCGCCGTAGAGCCGAGCGGGACGACGCTTGTAGGACGTCTTGCGAAACACCGACGCGACGAGCACGACGACGTCGGCACCCCGCCCTGCCCGCTTCTGCTCCGCGCGGGCGACCTCCACCAGCTCGTACCCGGGCCTTCCCGGAAGCGCCACATCGACGACCAGCGCCCCGAAGTGACGCGACGCGAGCACCCGGGCCGCAGCCTCGCCATCGCGCACCGACTCCACGTCGAAGCCGCGCGCGCGCAGCACGTGACACACGGCGCGGGCGACGGACGGTCGCTCGTGCGCGAACAGGACCGCCGTCACGCCTGAGCGTCCTCCTCGGACCCCACGCGCGGCGGGGCAGCGTCCTCTCGCTCGGGGAGACTCTGCACCCGCACGTCGAGCAGCGCGTCGAGATTGACCACGAAGACCATCGTCTCCTCGCTGCGGAAGACCCCCGAGAAGAACTCGGGACCTCCAGGCCCGCTGGGACGAAGCATCGACGGCGCGGGGCGCAACGCGCCCGAGGGCACGCGGAGCTCGCCGACGATCTGGTCGACCCTCAGCCCGACGATCCGCCCCCGGACCGCGACGATGATGAGCTTGCGCAGCCGCTCGACCCGCTCATCCTCCTCGAACCGAGCCACGCCGAAGCGTTTGCGCAGATCCACGACCGGAATCACGACGCCGCGCAGCGCGATCACACCTTCGACGATGTCGGGCGCATGCGGGACCGGGCGCACCGGATAGGGGCGTGCCTGGATCACCTCTTTGATCCGCATGATGTCGATGCCGTAGACGTCGATTCCGACGTGGAAGCCCGCCAGCTTGAGCACGTCGTCGTCGACTTCGTCGGCCGTATCCCAGCCGTCGCGGGCCATCGATTGTCCGACGCTGAGGCGTCGAAGGACGGTGGCGTCGCTCTTGCGTTGACGCCCCTCGCTCATCCGCGACCGCTCCGTCCCACCGAGCGACCCACGCCGGGCGCCAAGAAGTCCCCGGGCGCCAACACCGTGCCCAGGTCGAGGATGATGATGATGCGCCCGTCCCAGCGCGCGAGCGCGCGGATGAAGTCGCCGCGCGCACCCGCCAGCGCTCCGGGTGCCTCTTCGAGGTTCTCGGGCGCAATCGACATGACGCCGATCACCTCGTCGACCAGCAGGCCCGTCTGCTCGCTCGCGTGTCGCACGATCAGGACGCGGGCCTCACGGGCCATCGCACACGTGCCCAATCGCAGCCGCGTCGCCAGGTCGACGATGGGGATGACGACACCCCGAACGTTGCCGATCCCCATGACGAAGTCGGACGTCCGCGGGACCGGCGTCGTGTACATCGGCTTGGAGATCTCGCCGATCTGGGCGATCGGGATGCCGTACGTCTCATCGCCGACGCGAAAGACGACGTGCTGCTGGAGATCGACTCGAACGACGCGGGCATAGCCGTGCTCGTAGTCTTCCTCGGTCGCCAACGCTTCGCCGGTCGGCGAGAACTGGTCCCAGATGTCCTCGGTGCGCTCGCCGGGGTCGCGCTCAGGCATTGGCCGCCTCCATCGGGGTGGGATCGGTCGGGGTGGCGTCGCTGCGGCCGAGCGCCTCTTCGACGAGCACCGAGACGTCGAGCAGCAGCACGGTGCGCCCGCCCCCCAGCTCGGTGGCGCCGGCGATGCCCGGTACGCCCCGCAGCGCGCGCCCCAGCGGCTTGATCACCACGTCCTGCTGCCCGAGCAGCTCATCGACGACGATGCCGACGCGGTGCTGCGCGAGCCCGACGATGACCACGTAGATCCGCGCGGGGTCGAGGTAGCGGTAGTTGGTCTGCAGCCCGAAGATCCGAGACAGGTGGAGGATCGGTAGCGTCTTGCCCCGCAGCGACACCACCTCGTGTCCTTCGACGGTCTCGATGTCCGCCTCGCTCACCATGATCGACTCGAGCACCGAGTTGAGCGGGATGCAGAACGTCTGCTTGGCGGTCTGAATGACGAGCGCCTGGATGATCGCCAAGGTGACCGGGAGCGTGATCGAGAACTTGGAGCCGCGTCCGGGCGTCGTGTCGACGTCGATCAACCCCGAGAGCCGGGCGATGTTCGTCTTGACCACGTCCATGCCGACTCCGCGACCGCTGACTTCGGTGGCGGTGTCCTTCGTGGAGAAACCGGGCACGAAAATGAGGTCGATGACCTCTTGGCGGGACATCTCGCGGCTCTCGAGATCGTCGATGAGGCCGCGCAGGACGGCCTTGTCCCGGATCAGGCGCCAGTCCATGCCTCGACCGTCGTCTTCGACCTCGATGACGACCCGGTTGCCCTTCTGAAACGCACGCAGCTCGATGTGGCCCGTCGCTCCCTTACCGAGGCTGGTGCGCTCGGTCTCGGTCTCGATGCCATGATCGATGCAGTTGCGGATCATGTGCATCAGCGGGTCGCTGAGTTCCTCCACGATCAGCTTGTCGAGCTCGGTCTCGGCGCCGGTGATGACCAGCCGGATGTCCTTGCCCGCCTCTCGGCCGAGCTTGCGCACCACTCGGGCGAGCTTGTCGAAGACCTGCCCCAGCGGGACCATGCGGACGTCGAGGATGCTCTGCTGCAGGAGCGAGAGCTTGCGATCCATGGTGCGCAGGTGCGTCTGAAGCTCACGCGAGACGTCGGCCGCGCCCCGGATCGCCCGAACGGACTCGAGCGTGCCCGAGAGGTTGGCCTGAACGAGCGCGAGCTCGCCGACGAGGTTCATGAGCACATCGAGGCGCTCGAGGTCGACCCGGACGGTCTGCGAGATCGAACGCAGCGACATGGCCGTGCTCGCGTCGACCATGTCGACGTCGTCGTGCACCGGCGCGGGCGTGGGCGTGGGCGTGGGCGCCACGTCGGCAACCGTCGCCGGGGCCGGCGTCTCGGGGATGGCGGCGGATGTCTCGAGCGCGAAGACACGCACACCGTCCTCGGCGACCCCGGTCGCGATGTCCGCGAGTGTCGCGTCGGATCCCAGCAGGATGTCGAGCTCGATGCGGTCGTCGGATCCCGAGTCGGCGCTCGGCAGGTAGGTGATGACCTCGCCGAACTCCTTGAGCTTGCCCTTGAGGGACTCGATGCCGACGTCGATTGCGAGCAGGTCGAACGCTGCATGCACGCGAAAGAGACGACGACCGAGGCGGACGTTCTCGCGCAGGCGGTGCTCCTCGTACTCGGTGAGCACGCCGAGGATGGCCGGGTCGAGGCCGACGAGATCGCTGCCTTCCCCACCATCTTCGGCATCGGGCGACAGCGCCGTAATGCGGCTGAGCAACGCGTCGGTGGAGACCGTCTCGGCGTCCTCGGTGCCGAACACGGCGAGCATGCTCTGAAACACCTCGACCGCCTCGAAGAGCACATCGAGCGCCGGCTGGGAGAGCGGAAGGCGGCCCAGCCGCAGGCTGTCGAGCGTGCTCTCGAGCGCGTGCGCGAGGGCGCTGACACGCGACGCCCCGAAGAGACCTGCCAACCCCTTGAGGGAGTGGATGGCTCGGAACGCCGCGTTGAGGAGGTCGGGGTCGTACTCGCCGGTGCGCTGCTGCGCGTCGAGCTGGAGCAGGTTTCGGCTGAAGGCCTCGATCACCTCCTGGGCTTCGGACAAGAACTCGGCGGATGGCTTCGGAGGGTCGCTCACTGGCCTCCTTGGGCGCGGGCCACGGCGTCGAGGAACTGCTGCGCGGTGAACGGCTTGGCGAGGAACGCGTTCGCGCCCGCCGTCATCGCCCGCTGGGTGTCGGGGTGCGAGGCGTCGGTGCTGATGACGAGCACCGGGATCTCGGCGAACTTGGCTTGACCTCGCACGAACCGGGTCAGCTCGATGCCGTTGACGTCGGGCATGTTCACGTCGGTGACGATGAGCGCAAAGTCGGTGCGCGGGAGGGCGCGCAGGGCTTCGAAGCCGTTCTCGACCTCGTGCACGTCGTAGTCGCCCGCCGACTCGAGGATCGAGCTGACGAACGCACGGACCGCGCGGGAGTCCTCCACGAGGAGCACGGGCTGCGCCATCGCCCGCGAGTATACCAGGGGCGCGGGTTCGTATCGGCCCGAGCTGAACCCACTCGATGGGCGTTCAGGAGGAGGAGGTGGTCTCGACCGCCGGCCGCAGGGGGCCGTCGAGCAGACGACGCAGCCGCGGGATGTGGCGGTCGTCGACCACGACCCACCAAGGGTGCGTCTGTGTGGTCAGGACAGCCTCGGGCTCCTCGGCCGAGGCGTCCTCGATCCCGCGCAGGAGACCAAGGAAGAGCGATTCGAGCACATCACGCTCCGCGCCGTTGTTCGGCAGCCCGACGAGCACGCTCTGCGGCCGCAGTCCGAGCGCCACCGAGGCCGCCTTGCCCCCGAGCGAGGAGGCCGCGTCGGCGTCGAAGTCCGCGAGACGCCCGCACCCGAGCAGCACCACCCGCGCGACCGGCAGGCCCGAGGCCCCCGGCAGCAGGATCGACTCGCCCCAACCTCCGCTCGCGACCCCGTCGCGGGCCAGCGCCGAGAGGGCCCCGTCCGCGCGCCAGTCGAACAGCCCGAGCAGCCCCTGGAAGGGCCGCTCGTCTTCGAACCACGGGATGATGGCAAGATCGCTCCGCACCCGCGGCCCGTCCGGCGCGTCGGGCATGCCATCGAGCGCGGGCCGACCGAGCGCTTCGAGCTGCAGTCGGACCCGGCTGCGGCCCAGGACGCGCCCGCCCGGAGCCGGGGGCTGCGTCATGAGCGCGACTCCCCAGGTCGAAGGGTCGAGGCGAGGGACGCGGTGAGACCGTTGACGAACGCCGCGCTGCGCTCGTTTCCGTAGGTGGACGCGAGCCGCACGACTTCCGAGAGAATGACGCCTGTCGGCGTCTCGGGGCGCAGGCGGAGCTCCGCCGCCCCGATCCGAAGCGCGTTGCGGTCGACGCGATCCATCCGCTCGAGGCGCCAGCGTTTCGAGGCGGCAGTGATGTCGGCGTCGAGGGTCGTCCACGACTCTATCAACACCGAGAGCAGCGCCTCGGCGAACTTCCTCGCCTGGCGGTCTTCGGTCAGCTCGGCGAACCGAGTCTCACCGACTTCGTCGCCGCTGGGGGGGCTCGCGAGCAGGGTCTGCAGCGCCGACGGACGCGAAGGTCCGGCCACGTCTTCGAGGTGACACAGCGCGGCGAGCACCAGCTCGCGACCTCGCCCGCGCGCGTCGGGCCGGCGGCTTTGGTGGGAGGCACTCAAGGAGGGACCTACTTCTTGCGACGACGCGTGCCCTTGCGACCCAACGCTGCGTAGACGCGGACCTGTTCGACCGCGGCCTGAGCGACCTCGGCTCCCTTGTTGCCGTACTTCGCACCGGCGCGGTGCACCGCTTGCTCGAGGTCGTTGGTGGTGAGCACGCCGAAGAGCACCGGGATCTTGGACTGCTGCCCCAGGGCGGAGAGCCCCTTGGCGGCTTCGGACGCGATGAGGTCGAAGTGGATCGTGTCGCCCTTCATCAGGCAGCCGAGCGCGATGACGGCGTCGTAGCTCTCGGTCTCGAGCACGCGGGCGGCCGTCTGCGGCAGCTCCCAGGCCCCGGGCACCTTGATGACCGTGATGTCTTCCGCTTCGGCACCCAGGCGCCGCAACGTATCGACGGCCCCGCCGAGGAGGCGGTCCGTGATGAAGCTGTTGAAGCGGCTCACGAGGATGGCGAACCGAGCACCCTTGGCATCGAGGTCTCCCTCGATGACGCGCACACCGTCGAGCGGATCGGGCATGGGCGGTTTCTACCACGGCCTCCGGGCCCGTTGTCAGCTCCACCGCGCTCCAAAGAAAAGGGCGCCTGGGAGAGTTCTCCCAAGCGCCCGATCCTCACGCGGGCGGGGCCTGCGAGCAGGTCCGCCGCGTCAATGTCCGCCTACTCGTCGGACTCGGCCTGCACGCCCTTGAGCTGGTCGGACATCAGGTCGCCCAGCGTGGCGCCCGCCTCGCTGGCGTTCTGGAAGCCCTGCGCGTCGGCGAGCTGATCCTGGCGACGTGCGCTCTTGATCGACAGGCCGATGCGACGCTCGGCGGCGTCCATCTGGATGACCTCGGCGCGGTGCGTCTGGCCGGGGTCGAGCACCTGCGCCGGATCTTCGATCCGCTCGTCGGTGATCTCCGAGATGTGGATGAGGCCTTCGATGCCGGGCTCGATTTCGGCGAACGCACCGAAGTCGGCGAGCTTGAGGATCTTGACGTCGATGATCTTGCCGATCGGGTAGTCGTAGGGGATGCGATCCCACGGATCCTGTTGAAGCTGCTTGATGCCGAGGCTGATCTTGGGCTTCTCACCGGTGTTGTCGATGTTGAGCACCATCGCCTTGACCTCGTCGCCCTTCTTGTAGAGCTCGGAGGGATGGCGCACGCGCTGCGTCCACGACAGGTCGGTGATGTGCACGAGACCGTCGATGCCGGGCTCGAGCTCCACGAACACACCGAAGTCGGCGATGTTGCGGATGACGCCTTCGACCACGGTGCCGGGCGGGTACTTCTCGACGACCTTCTCGTAGGGGTTCTCCTCGAGCTGCTTCATGCCCAAGGAGATGCGGTTTTGCGAGACGTCGATGTCGAGAACGACGGCCTTGACCTCGTCGCCGATCTTGAGCAGCTGCTTGGGGTTCTTGACCTGGCGCGTCCACGACATTTCGGAGACGTGCACGAGGCCTTCGATGCCCTCTTCGAGCTCGATGAAGGCGCCGTAGTCCTTGATGCTGACCACCTTGCCTTGGACGACCGTACCGGGGATGTACTTCTCCTCGGCGTTGATCCATGGGTCGGGGGTGATCTGCTTGAGTCCGAGGCTGACCCGCTCGGAGTCGCTGTTGAACTTGAGGACCTTGACCTGCACCTTGTCGCCGACCTGGAACAGCTCCGAGGGGTGGTTGACCCGGCCCCAGCTCATGTCGGTGATGTGCAGCAGGCCGTCGATGCCGCCGAGGTCGATGAACGCACCGTAATCGGTGAGGTTCTTGACCACGCCTTCGACGATCTGGTCTTCCTTGAGCTTGGCGAGCGTATCTTCCTTGAGCTCGGCCCGCTCGGCTTCGAGAAGCACGCGCCGCGAGAGGACGATGTTGCCGCGCTTCTTGTTGAACTTGATGATCTTGAACTGGAGCTCCTGGTTGATGAAGGTGTCCAGGTTCCGCACGGGGCGGAGGTCGACCTGGCTACCGGGCAGGAACGCCTTGACGCCGCCCGCGAGGAGGACCGAAAGGCCACCTTTGACGCGCGCGGTGATGGTGCCCATGACGAGGCCTTCCTCGTCGACGGCCTTGGAAATTTCGTCCCAGACCTTGCGCTTGCGGGCTTTCTCTTTCGAGAGAATGACCAGGCCGTGCTGGTCTTCGGCGGTCTCGAGGAGCACCTCGACTTCGTCGCCGATGTTGACGACGGGGACGCTGGTGTCCTTGGCTTCGGCTTGCTCGAGCGGCTCGCCGTCTTCGCCAAGCAGGACTTCGTCTTCGTCCTCGTCTCGGAATTCTCGCAGGGGGACTTGGCCTTCGGCCTTGAGTCCGACGTCGACCACTGCGTAGTCGCCGATGATGTCGACCACGGTCCCTTTGACGATCGATCCTTCGCGGATCTCGGGCTTGGTCTCGGTAACGCCTTCGAAGAGCTCGGCAAAGCTCTCGTCGCCGTGTGTTTGTAGTTCGTTCATGGTTTGGGTTGGACTTTCGAGAAGCCCGGATGGGATTGAGACACCCATCGAAGGCCCGTCTCCACCATTGAAGACGCAGCCGGGTGGCTCCCGGGCAGAAGGCGGACCGTAGGGGGTTTGCCCCCGGGGGTCAACTGGTCGATACGGAGCCTCTCGCGGCCGCCTGCGGGCGAGTTCAGCCCTCGGGCGCGGCTTCGATGAGCGTGAGCAGGTGGTCGACGACGGCGTCCGGGGCCATGTTCGACGTGTCCACCCGCACGGCATCGTCGGCTTGCGCCAGCGGTGACGCCTGCCGCGTGGAGTCGCGCATGTCCCGCTCTTCGATGGCGCGGCGAACGTCGTCGACCGAGGGGACATCACGGTCTCCGCGGGCCAGCCGCTCGTCGCGTCGACGGGTGGCGCGGACCTGCGGTGAGGCGGTGACGAAGAACTTGTGCGTGGCGTCGGGGAAGACGACCGTGCCCATGTCGCGCCCCTCAGCCACGCAGCCCTGAGCGCCGAGCGCTCGCTGCACGGCCAGCAGCTCCTCGCGGACCGCGGTGTGGGCGGAGACGACCGACGCCCCCGCGCTGATCTGCGGCGTACGGATGGCTTCGCTGACGTCCTCGTCCCCGAGGAGGACCCGCTGCGCACCGTCTGCGAGCGTCTCGAAGCGGATCGGCAGACCGCGACACAGCGTGGCTAGCCCCGCCGCGTCATCCCAGGACACGCCCACGCGCGAAGCGACGAGCGCGAGCGTGCGGTAGATGGCGCCGGTATCGAGCATGGTCAAGCCCAGCCGCTGCGCGAGCGTCCGCGCAATGGTCGACTTGCCTGCACCCGCAGGACCATCGATGACCACGACCCGCGCCGGTTGTTCCGCGTCCGTCAAACCGCCGCGCATGATGCCAAAAATCGGCGGGAGGACAAGCCACGAGGGCGCGCTTGCCCCACGCGCCCGAGTCGGGCAGCGTACCGGCGATGACCCGGACGCGCCCGCTCGCTCGCGCCATCGGCATGATGGCTGCAGCCACACCCCTGCTCGTCGCATCCGGCTGCGTCACCGTCACGCCGGCGCAGCGCGCCAACCTCAGCAAACCCGAGATGACGCCGGCCTCCGATGCCGACGAGGAGAGCTTCCACACCCACGTGGAAGCCGCCCGCGAGGGGAGCATGGGAGGTCACGGCGCGGCTGGGGGCGGATGCGGGTGCGGCTGACGCTGTGGCTGTGGCTCCTCACCCTCGTGGTGTGGTGGGGCCCGGCGGGCACCGCGTCGGCCGAAGACCGCGTCACGGTCCGAGGCAACTACTATCGCGAGCAGTCCACGCGGGTGCTCTCACCCGAGCTCAAGATGAGCGTCGACGTGCCCGACGAGCGGCTCACCCTCGGGGCGGCCTACCTCCTCGACGCGGTCACCTCGGCGTCGATCGCCACGGGGACGACCGCGGTCACCGGTGGCGACTTCACGTTCACCGAGATCCGGCACGAAGCCACGGTCAGCGCCGCGTCGAAGCTCGAGGACTGGCAGCTCGGCGCGTTCTTTCGCTACTCGACCGAGACCGACTGGCAGTCGCGCAGCCTCGGGATGAGCGTGGGCCGGGACCTGCTGCAGCGCACCGTCAACCTCTCGCTCTCGTACGCGTTCAACTTCGACCGCGTCTTTCGCATCTTCGACGGCTTCGGCAGGCGGCTGCCGTGGTGCGGGGGCAACGTCGAGCCGCAGTGCCGCGACGGGGGGTTCGGCGAGGGCTCCAACCTCCTGCGAACCCACTACGTCTCGGCCGGCTACACCCACATCCTCACCCGCAACCTGCTGTCGATCCTCACGGTCGAATACGCAAACGCCCAGGGTCCCATGGACAACCCCTACCGTGGCGAGCAGCTCCCGGGCATCGAGTTCGAGAAGCACCCGGGCGAACGAAACCGCGTCACGCTATTCGGCTCGCTGCGCTACTACATCCCCAAGACCCGCATGACGCTCGAGCCGCGGTATCGGTTCTACACCGACGACTGGGCGATCCGCGCGCACTCGCTCGACCCGCGCGTCCACGTTCGGCTCACCCCGAACCTGCGCGTTCGCCTTCGGTACCGCTTCTACACCCAGTCCGAGGCGTTCTTCTTTCGCGACGACATGCAGTACATGGACACCGACACGCCGTGCTCTCGGGCCACGCCGCAGGGCTGCGCGAGCGCCGACGTGAAGGCCGACGATTGGCACTCCCATACCGGCGGGGTTCAGCTAACCTACGGGCTCGATGCTCTGGCCTCCAAGACGCGGATGGCGTGGCTCGAAGGCGCGTGGCTGCAGGCGACGTACAACTACGTCCACCAGACCAACCGCTTCGGACCCATCCGCGCCCTGGGCAGCCTCGCCTTCTCGATGCCGTTTTAGGTTTCCTTTTCTCAAGGGGGCCTTTCGCAAAGGCCCCCGCCGCTTCGGCCGGCGAAGCCGCCCTTCGCTTCCCCCCAAACGGTCGGGCCCAGGCGGGCCCTCGACTTGGGGGCTTCCTTTTCTCAAGGGGGCCTTTCGCAAAGGCCCCCGCC
>JANSYI010000030.1 GCA_024742475.1 bacterium
ACTCGGCTCCGCTCAGGCCGCTCGCTCGAAACTTCCGCGCCCACTCTCGGCGCTCAGACTTGCTACGACGTCGACTCGCCATGCCTTCCGGCTACACCAAGTGCGCCGCATTCGGGGGGAGGCGGCCTGTAGAGGGCTTACACAGATACCGGGTGGCGAGGTGCCGAGGAGGGTCCTTCGGCGGACATCTCCGAGTCTCCGAGGCGAGGTGTCGCGCGGTTGCGCAGTTGCACGTTGCAAGTTGCACAATATGGAACCGGTCGAAGCAGAGAAGCGAGAGGCAGAGAAGCAGGTCTTGGCGCTGGTAGTATTGTCCTCCGCCTCTCCGACCCGAAGCCCTCGTTCCTACCTGACACACACTGGCCGAAAGACACGCGAGTGAATTCAGGCTAGCCTCTTTCGCCCGCTAAAGGGCCTGATTGGGAGGCGCGATGCCGCGATGCGGAATGGGCGAAGGTCCACGCCTGGGACCCAGGCTAGGAGTCGACCGTACCGTGTCTACGTGTCTACCGAGAATCTGCCCGGCCGTGTCCCGCCAGCGGCGCTTCTCGTAAGGGTTGGGCAATGATCCGCTACGAGGCGTCCGCGCCCGTGCAGCCCGCCGCACCGTCGGCCCCGCCGCCCGCCGAGTGAGGGCTCAGCTTGCCGAGGCGATCGCGCGTGCCCGCATCATCGGGGCGAGCGCGCGCGCCAGCACCTGCTTGGCGTCGGTCTCGACCACGTGGCCGTGCGCCATCACGACGCGGTCGATCGGCCACGCGAGCATGCGTTCGACGCTCGCGGAGGCAGCATCCGCGTCCTTGATGGACATACGAAGGAGGCGGCTCTGCGCGGGCTTTTGGTACGCGCCGGCCATGCGTAGGATGAGCGGGGTGAGCCAGCCCTTCGCCTCGTGAATGTTGAAGATGAGGTCGGTGACGATGAGGGTGCCCGTGGCGCGGTGGAAGAACACGGTCTCGGTGGCCCAGGGAATGCCCTCGATGGGCAGGGGCTCGAACTCGGACGCCCACGGGGCGGGCGTGTCGCCGACGATGGCGTCGAACCGTAGGTCGGAGCGCTTGGCGGGCAGACCCACAACCCCCCAGAGCGTCGCGTTCGGATAGCGGGCGACGGCGTCTGCGAGGTGAACGTGGTGCAGGAGGTTGGGCGCGACCAAGTGCTCGACCGGACCGATGGCGGCGAGCTCGGCCGCGAGGGCGTCGTCGATCGGTACGACCGAGTGCAGCAGCAGGCCGCCCGATTCGAGCCGCACGACGGTCATGCGACCTCGAAAGTGAACGACGCCGTTCATGAACAGGTCATGCTCGGCGCCCCACAGGCCCTCAGCGATCGATTCCAGCCGATTTACGGTCATTTCGAAAGATAGTCAAGCATGGTTGACCAAATAGTCAAGTGTGGTTGACTATATTTCGAGGTGACGGTCGACGAAGTCCAGAAGGAGGAGTTCGAGCTCCGCAAGCGCTCCAGCCTGGGGCAGGTGCTCATGAAGGCGGCGCGGCTGCTCAACGAGCAGGCGATCGACAGGGTGCGCGCGCGGACGGAGCAGGATCTTCGCCCCGCTCACACCGCGGTGTTTCCCCACATCGACCTCGAAGGGACGCGGCTGACCGTGTTGGCGGCGCGCATGGGGATGAGCAAGCAGGCGGTGGGGCAGCTCGTCGGAGAGCTCGAGGCGATGGAGGTCGTCGAGCGCGTGCCCGACCCGTCCGATGGCCGCGCAAAGCTGGTTCGGTTCTGTCAGCGTGACGGAAAGCTCGTGCTCTTCGAGGGGCTCGCAGTGCTCATCGAGTTCGAAGCGGAGCTCGCGGAGCAGCTCGGGCGCGAGCGGATCGATGCTCTGCACGCTCAGCTGACCGCGCTGCTCGACGTGCTCGAAGCACCTCAGAGCTTGACGAAGAAGTAGGCGCCGTCGGGGCTGGTCTGAAAGTCGATCGACGCTTCGAACTTGCCCGCGAGACGCAGCGCAGCCCTCGAGCCAGCGGCGATGCCGAGCAAGCGGTTTCGCGGCACGCCCGGCCAGTGCGTCAGTTCGAGCGTCATGCCCTCGGGGGAGTTCACGGCCGAGAGCACCCCGTGGGTGTAGGACTTCTCGAACAGGGAGGCCGCCCGCTTGACCACGAGCCGCCCGGGCGCCATGCGAAGCAGGGCTCGCCACACCGAGCTGAACGCATCGTGTGTGCCTCGCTCGGCCACCGCCGGCAGCAGCCCTTCCACCGAGTCCCCGGCCTCGAGCGCGATCGCGTCGTAGATGTCGTCGATACGAGGACAGTCGAGCCACGCGCCAGGCACGAGCGCGTCGACCTCGTCTCGGACGGCCTCGGGCAGGCTCGCGAGCGCACGATCCACGGTGTTGGAGCCGACCTCGGCCCGAAACGCGTCGAGGTGCCGCAGCACCAGCGTCGCCGACATCTGCACCGTCGTGTCCGGGCCGACCCGCCTCGATGCGCGGGCGTCGTTTGGGTGGATTCTCATCCCGGAGGGTTCGGGTTGATGATGCCCGTCCCGGTTCCTCCGATGTAGGCATAGGAGTCGTGCTGGTCGTAGCCGACGACGACCACGCCAAACTTCTCGTCGTCGCCATCGAGTACGTGCACGCCGTCGGCGACCGGCACGCGCGCGACCTCGTAGACGCCCGAGCCCACCGGCGCAAAGAGGCCGTCGTCGACGGGCACACCGTCGATGGTGATGGTGGCTCCCGCGGGGCGGGTGAGCACGAAGACGTCGTTGACCCACGTGTTGGGCACGAGGACGACGTACCGGGGCAGGAACTGCTCGACCGGGACGTACTGCGCCATCGCGGGATCGCCGATGTCCGAGCCGAGCGCCTCGGCGCTGACCATGTATCCGACCACGCCGATCGGCTTGTTGGCGCTGATGCCAAAGTCGGCCTCGGTACCCGCCGGGGCGGTGACCATGAACTCGCCGACCATGCCCGCGTCGAGGTTGAGCGACGCTCCGGGTAGACCCGTGAGCCCGGGGTCGTAGTCGAGCGAGATGGTGGTGTCGTCTTCGGAGGCGTACACCTGCCAGAACGTCGCCTCGGGGTTGCCCGGCGCGCGCACGGGCATGTGTGCGGCGATGAAGTTTTGGCCCCACTGGCGCACACCCGAGAGCTGCTCTTCGAGGTGGTCGCAGCAGCAGACGTTGTCGGGGATGTTGATGCACGTGTGGCCGGGCAGCACCGCGACGGGGTGCGCGTCGTCGGTGACGATCCGCGAGCCGGTCAGCGACTGCGACTCGCTGGCCGCGACGATCTGCGCGATGTCCCCATCTTGGAGGGCGATGGTGATCGTCTGCCCTGCCGAGGCCGCCTGAATTCCGCCGCCCGCCGTCGTGGCGTTGGTCGCCGTGAACTGCACGGTGGTGTCGTCGACGGTGCCGACGATGGTGATGTACGGGTAGCCGGCGCCCGGTGACGACGAGACGAACCGCGTGCTGATCACGTGATTGATCGAGTCGAGCGTGGGGACCGGGTAGAGCATCGACGCGTCCGAGAGGTACGAGGAGGCGCCGTCGATCGGGCTGAACTGGTAGGCCACGATGGGGACGTCGGACACGATGCGGTAGGCGCCGGCGGATCGAATGCCGGTGCCCTCTTGGTGCCGGTCCGGAAGCATGAACTCGTTGAGCGAGAGCGGCTGGATCGGGATGGGCCCTTGGGTGTCGGTCCACACCCCGCCTTCGCGGGTCTGAATCGACACGTTGGCGGGGACATCGGTCTGCACGTTGGCGGTGACGATCGCGTAGGGGAGGCCGTCGGAGGCGCTGTCCATGTCGACCGCGTAGAACATGCAGCCGACCGAGGACTCGCCGGCCTCGGCCTGCTCGCAGGTCTCGGGGATGACGGGTCCCATGGGGCCTCCTCCGGCGTCGGGCATCGTGCCGATGTCGAACAGCGGCGCGCCGCCGGTGTCGTCGGCGCTGGACGTCGGGCCGCTTCCGGTCGGCTGCCCGCTCGTGCTCTGCGAGGTGGTGCCGTCGGTCGCAGACCCGCTGGCGCTGGCCGACGCGCTGCCGAGAGTGGTCAGGCTGGTCGCCGTGCTGCTGCGGCCGTCTTCACCGCCGCAGCCGACCAACAACGACAACCCCATGACAATCCCCCGAGTGCTCACCCTTCGAGGGTGCCACGATCTGCGCGCGCGAGCAGCAGCCGAAGCAGCGTGGGCTCGACACCCAGGCTGCGACACCGCGCGCGGACCTGTTCCAGCTTGTCGGCACTCGGCGCTCCGTCGGCTCCTGGGCGCTTGTGGGCGCGCAGGAGCAGGTTCTTCGGGGAGTGCGTGCTTTCGACGAACTCGACGACGTCGACCTTGTATCCGAAGGCGTCGAGCAGCTCGACGCGCAGCGCGTCGGTGAGCGTGGAGCCGTACTCACGGCGCAGAAGGCCGTGCTTGGTCAGCGCGCCATCATCGCGAGAGGCCAGCTGCGCGGCGAGCTCGCGCTGGCAGCACGGCGCGACGAGCAGCACGGGAATGCTCGCGCCGATGCCCAGCGCGAGCGCCTCGTCGGTGGCGGTGTCGCACGCGTGCAGCGCGAGCAGGATGTCGGGCGTCGGCTCGGGCGTCACGTCGGCGATGCGGGCGACGGAAAATTCGACGTGGGTCCACCCCAGCGCTGAGGCGCGCTCGGTGCAGTTGCCGATCACGTCCTCGCGCAGGTCGACGCCCGCGACCACCGAGGGGATCTCCGCCAGGCGCAGCGCTTCGGTGAGCACGAAGGTGAGGTACCCATTGCCACAGGCGACATCGAGGACGCGAAGCGGGTCGTCGGGGGTGGCGGTGCGGCGGGCGAGCAGGCGCTCCCACCCCGGGCGGCACAGCTCGACGAAGTGATTGACCTGTTTGTACTTCTTGGCCGACTTGGCGGAGATCGTTCCGTCGGGGTTCATGATCCCGATGACGCGGAGCAGGTCGGCGCTGCGGTCCGGCTCGAGCACGCGCGCCTTGCCTCCCATGACCTTCGCCTTGGTGGCCGCGTCGAGGGTGTGCACCTTGGCCTTGCCGTAGCGCGCGTCGATGCGAACTCGCGTCCGGGCGTCGACGACCAAGACCTGCTTCACGCGCCCTGCGTTCGCGGCCTCGGTTGCGGCCTCGACCAGCGCATCGACCGTGCCGCCCTCGAGGACCTGGGGCTCCTCGCCCTCGGCACCGGGGCGCGAGAAGACTGCGCGCTGCCAGCCATCTCGCGCGTGGCGACGCAGCGTCTTGGCAAGACGCCCGAGGTTGGGCCCACGTGCAGCCATTCGCCGGGACGATAGTGCTTGCGGCGCGCGGTCGCTACCGCAACCGGCGGCCCAAGGGCCCCTCCGGGAACCGCGCCCCGCGTCGATCCCACCCCCCTGGTGGCCCTCGCCGAGGTGTTGGTTCATAGTCCGGCTCGTGACTGCGTCCGCGCTTCTGCTCGAGAAAGTCCACGCCACCGCCGAGACGTCGCTGACCGAGAGCGGCTACACGGTCCAGCGCATCAACAAGGGCCTGTCCGAGGATGAGCTCATCGAGGCGCTCTCTTCGATGCCCGAGGGGCCGGTCATGGTGGGCATTCGCAGCAAGACGCACATCACCCGCAAGGTGCTCGAGGCGGTGCCGCGACTCGACGCGATCGGCTGCTTCTGCATCGGCACCGACCAGGTCGCGCTCGACGTCGCTCGTGCGGGCGGCGTCGCGGTGTTCAACGCGCCGTTCTCCAGCACGCGAAGCGTCGCCGAGCTGGTCATGGCCGACATCGTCATGCTGGCGCGCCGCATCTTTCCGCGCAGCACCGACGCGCACGCGGGGCGCTGGGCCAAGAGCGCCGTGGGTGCGCACGAGGTCCGCGGCAAGACGCTCGGCATCATCGGCTACGGACACATCGGCAGCCAGCTGGGGATCTTGGCCGAGGCGTTCGGCATGAACGTCCAGTACTTCGACATCGAGAAGAAGCTCCCGCTGGGCAACACCAACTCGGTCGGCACCATGGACGAGCTGCTGGCCACGTCGGACTTCGTCTCGCTGCACGTCCCCGACACCGAACTCACGCGCAACATGATGACCGCCGCAGAGATCGCGAAGATCAAGCCCGGCGGCTACCTCATCAACCTCAGCCGCGGCAAGGTCGTCGACATCGACGCGCTGCACGACGCTCTGAAGGAAGAGCGCCTCGCGGGCGCGGCGGTCGACGTCTACCCCAGCGAGCCGGCCAGCAACGCCGAGGCCTTCGTCAGCCCGCTGCAGGGGCTCGACAACGTCATCCTCACCCCGCACATCGGTGGCAGCACCCAAGAAGCACAGGCCAACATCGGCCTCGAGGTCGCGACGGCGCTCGATCGCTTCCGCCGCCTCGGAGGCACCCAGGGCTCGGTGACGCTGCCCAACCTCGACGTCCCGGCGGCGTCGCATGCCCATAGCCGCATCATCAACATCCACCGCAACGTCCCCGGCGTGCTCTCGGAGATCAACCAGGTGGTCGCCGACTCGGGCGTGAACATCGTCGGTCAGTCGCTGGGCACCAACGACGACGTCGGCCTGCTGTACATCGACGTCCCCGTCGCCGCCGCCGACGGCCAGGCGGCCAAGCTTCGCGAGTCGATCGCCGGGCTCGAGACGTCGCTGCGCACCCGCATCGAAGCGGTGTAGGGCGATCCGCCCTTCGAGTTCAGGTGTCCCGCGCGTTGCGGGCGTCGAGCTCTTCGCGGATCGACGCCGCCCAGCGATCGAGGTCGTCGGCCGTCGCGAGGTCGACCCCGCCACCGTCGGCGAGGTTGGCGAAGATCTCACGAAGCGCCTCCTTCGCCCGGCGGATGCGGCTCTTGAGGGTACCCACCGGGATGTCGAGGACCTCGGCAGCTTCGTGCGCGGGCAGCTGCTCCCAGTAGGTCAGCTCGAGCGCGAGCTGGAAATCCAGCGGGAGACTTCGCAGCGCCTGAAGCAAGAACCGCTGGTTCTGATCCTTGGCGATGATGGCCGTGGGCGACGCAACGAGCTGCGACACCGAGACGCGGCTGGGGTCGAACTCCTGCACGACGGCGCGCTGCCGATAGGTCCGGTAGAGCTCGCGGCGGGCGATCGCGAGGATGTAGGCGCGAAACGACGACCCGTCGCGGATGTTGCTGCGCGACTCGACGCAGGCACGAAAGGTCTCCTGAATGAGGTCGTCGGGGGGGCCGGCGATCTTGTTGGCGAAGAAGGCGTAGACGCTTCGAAAGTGCCGACGCAGGAGTTTCTCTCCCGCGCTCGTGTCCCCGCTTCGCCAGCGCTCGAGGAGGTCGTGGTCGTCGGTCACGCTCGGAGCATGGTAGCCGAGGCGCGCGTACAAGAAACGCAGAGGCCACCTGAACGTCGGCTTCACGCCCCGAGCACGCTCTGTTGGGTGAGTCCGCGTTCGCTGAGGCGGCGGCGCAGCGTGGCAAGCGCGCGGTAGACCCAGTTGTCGACCCGCTTCCGGTCGAGGCCGAGCTCATTTGCCAGCTCCGAGATGCCGTGTCCGGCGATGAAGCGCAGCAGGAGCTCTTGTCGTTGCTCCGGCAACCGCGCGAGCTCTTCGCGCACGATCTGGCCCACCTGGCGCGCGTGCGTCTGCATCTCCGGATCCCGAGGCGCTCGGTTCCACTGCGCGGCGTTGGTGTTCGCGTCCAGCAGCGCCCGACGCCGGCCCTCCCGGCGGCATCGATCGATCGCGACGGTTCGCGCGGCCCGGCGCACGTACGCACGAGAGATCGTGGGCGGCGAGTCGCTGCGGAGACGAGTGAGGATGCGGACGGCGGTCTCCTGCCGATACTCGTCTCGAAACGCGGGCGGGCACGACGTGGAGTCGAGGTGTTCGACGAGAAGGGACTCAGTGGAGATTGAACAACCCATGTGACGCGAGGCAAGAGGCGCCTGGCGACCCCGCGATCACAAAGTCGTCGAATTATCTCTCCGAACGGCGTTCCGCTGCCGTGTGCCCGCGAACCGGCTCGTCAGCCCGCGTGCTGAAGGGCTGCTCGGGCGCGCGCGAGCTTGGCCGGAGGAGCCTCGGCCGCGAGCTTCACCGCCCGCTGCAGAAGAGGCCGCGCCTGCGGTCCTCGAGCTGTCGCGATGAGGACCTCCCCGAGCGCGACCAAGATGTCGATGTGGTCGGTGTGGGTGGGGTCGAGGGTCGCGTCTGCGATGCGTTGGGCGGCCAGAAGCTCCGCCTCGGCGTCTTCGAAGGCCCCGCGCGCGAGCAAGACGCGTCCGAGGGTGGTGCGGGCCAGCATGACCTTGGGGTGGGCGTCACCGTAGGAGGCGACGCGGTTGGCCACGCCACGTCGCGCTTGGGCGAGGGCCTCGTCCAGTTCCCCCTGGGCGAGAGCGACCTCTGCGAGGTCGACGTAGACGGTGCCGAAGTCGGCGTGGCCTTCGGGGAGCGTCGCCTCGTAGAATGCGAGCACCCCCAAGTAGCGTGCCTCGGCTTCTTTGAAGTCGCCCCGGTTGGCGGCGTTCGAGGCCAGGTTCAGCAGCGCCGTGCCGTAGGCCCCGTGCTCCTTGCCGACGCTTTGTTCGTAGATCGCCAGCGCCTTCTCGTAGCGGGCTCGCGCCGCATCGAAGTCGCCGACCTCCTCGTCGAGCAGGCCGATGTTGAGGTGGGACGCGGCGACGTCGGGGTGGGGGCCGTCGTGCAGGCCGCGGTCGATCTCGAGGGAGGTCTCGTGGGCCTTGCGTGCCTCGTCGAGCTTGCCCAGGTGGTGCAGCGCGTTGCCCAACGTGCCCCACGCGGCCGAGGTGTTGCGGTGCTGGCGGCCGTACACCTCCTCGGCGCTGGTGATCGCTCGCCTCGCGGAGGCTGCAGCTTGCCCGAAGTCGCCTGCGTTCTGGGCGAGGATCGCCTGGGTGAACTGGATGTTGAGCTGCATCATCGGTTGGTCGCGCGCACGCACGGCCGCGACCTCGGCCGCCCGCGCCGCCCAGGCCCCCGCTTTGGCGTCGTTGAGCCCGTAGCCATGCGCGCGCGCGAGCAGCAGCCACACGTTGGCTTCGAGGCGAGCGTCGTCGGCTCGGGCCGCGGCCTCGGGGGCGGTAGCGAGCAGCTCGATCGCCTCGGTGTGTTTTTCGACCCGGATGAGCGCGTTGCCGTAGTTTTGCAGATACCGCGCGGTGAGGGGAGGGTGCCCCACGGCCTCGATACGATCGCGAAGCCCGGCGTAGACGTCGAGGGCGGCGATCTGCTGCCCTGCGATGCCGAGAGCGTCGGCGCGGTCGACCCCGAGCTGCAGCTGCTTCCACTCCTTGCGGACGGCGGGAGCGTCGGGGGGAGGCACCAGAGACTGAAGCGCCTCTGCGTCGGCACAGGTCTTCACCGAGGGCATCGCGCCTTCGATGCGCGTGGCTGCCTGCACGGCAGTTGCGTCGGCCTCTTCGAACACCGACAGCAAGATGTCGACCTTCTCGAGCCGCCGATCGAGGCACAGCATGCGGCGGTCGAAGAGGGCGGCGGACTGCTCGTTGCGCAGCATGTGGGCTTCGCACGCGTCGAGGTGGCCCGCCTGCCAGTCGTCGACGAACGCGCTCGCGGCCACCTCCACGGCTTCGATGGCCACGGCGGAGGCGGCGGGGTCGGCCTTGGTGAACGCGGATCGCAGGGAGCGCTTGCGGGCGTCGTTCCAGACGGCTCGTGTCTCGTCGCTCCCGTCGTCACACGAGGGGGGCGGTGGGGCGCGGCGGCTCATCGCGACCGCGAGCGCACCGGAGACGACGCCCACCGCTGCGAGCCCGTAGGCGACCTGGCGGGGCCTCCGGCCGGGCTGCCGATGAAGGGCACGCAGCAGCGACGGCATGTCGGGCCAGCGCGCGTCGGGATCGACTTCGAGCCCGCGGTCGATGGCCTCGGCGAGCCAGCGAGGCACGTCGGCGTCGCTGGGCGGAGGCCGGCGCGTACCCGTGCAGACGTTGCGCCTCAGCTCGGCCAGCGAGTCGCCCGAAAAGGGGCGCTGGCCATACAGAGCCTCGTACAGCGCGATGCAGAACGAGAACTGGTCCGACTTGGCGTCGAGCTGCTTTGCGTCCTCGGGGGCCATGTAGGCGGGCGTGCCGAGCAAGCTGCCGGTGCGCGTGAGCGTGACGTCGGCAGCGCCAGCGTCGCCACTTTGCGCCGAGAGGAGGTCGTCGTCCGTCTCGTCTCGCTCCCCGAGCGCACCCACCAGGCCGAAATCGGTCACGCGCACCCGACCATCCCTACCGATGAGCACGTTGTCCGGCTTGAAGTCGCGGTGCACGAGCCCTTCGCCGTGGGCCGCCGCCAACCCTGCTCCGGCCGCTCGGTACACGTTCACCACCTCGCGCCACTGCCGGGGTTGCTTGGACCAGTCGCGCAGGGTCCCTCCGTCGACGTACTCCATCGCGATGAAGCTCTGGCCCGTGTCCATCTGCGCCACCTCGAAGACGGTGATGACGTTGGGGTGGGAGAGCTTGGCCATCGCTCGGGCTTCGCGGAGCATCCGGTGCACCGCTGCGGTTCCACCGGTGGCCAGCAGCCCCGCCCGCAGCACCTTGACCGCGACCCGACGGTGCAGGTCGGGGTCGTAGGCGAGCACGACCTCACCCATCGAACCGGCGCCCAGCTGGTCCACGGTGATGAAGCGCCCGACCTGTGTGCCGCGACGAAGCGGTGGCGCTGGGGAGCCGCCGCCGGCCGAGAGCGCGGTCTCGGCGTTCGCGTCGGGGGGCTGGATGGTCGACGCGGTCGCCTGCGCGGTCTCATCCTCGGGGTTCACCCCCGCAGTGTATCCGTCGATTCTCCCCCGGGTAACGCCGCGCAGGGTGTTTGTTTCGCGCATCTTTTGGGTCCAAGAAACGACGCGAAGGGGAAGCCGAATCGTGTCGCGGTGCGTTCACAGCCGCCACGTCTTCGGACGTAGGAGGAGATGACGATGAAACGACGATGGATGATGACCGCTTTGGCGACCAGCGTGGTCGCAAGTTGCACACCCGTGGAGGCCGACACGGCCGAGCCCGCCCCGCTCGAGGTCGAGAACGCACCGATACCCCAGACCCCGGACCCGCCGGCCCAACCCTCGAACCATCCCAGCCGCGCGGGCAGCCTCTCGGTCGAGATCATTCCGCAGTACGCGAAGGTCGTCGCGGGCGACCGCGGTCACATGGACGTTCTGGTGCGTCTGCAGGCCGATGAGGTGCCCGGTGCCGAACGGCCCCCGCTCGACCTGGCCCTGGTGCTGGATCGAAGCGGCAGCATGGCCGGGGAGAAGCTGGCCGCAGCAAAACAAGCCGCGATGGAGACGGTGCGTAAGCTCGAGCCCGACGACCACCTCACGTTCGTCTCGTACGACGACCGCGTCAGAGTGCACACGCACCGGGCCAAGGTGGGGGACGGCAAGGCGCTGCGGCGACAGATCCTCCGCATCGACGACGGTGGCGGCACGGCCCTCGGCCCCGCGTTGCGCAGCGGGCTCGACGAGCTCACCGGGGCGCAGCGTGGCGACGACGTCCTCGCGCACCTGATGCTGCTCAGCGACGGGCAGGCGAACGAGGGGGAGGCGCGCCCGCACGTGCTCGCGGCATGGGCGGCCGAGGCCGCCGGACGGGGCGTGGCGACGTCCACCCTCGGCGTCGGCCTCGACTACAACGAAGACCTCATGACCAAGATCGCCGACGCGGGCGGGGGGCGATACCACTTCATCGAGGATGGCTCGAAGGTCCCCGAGATCCTCGGCGATGAGTTCGCTGGGCTCACCGCCACCGTCGCGCGCAACGTCACGGTCGGGGTGGAGGGCGCCGCGGGCATCGAGGTCGGGGAGATTCCCGGCTACCCCAACGCAATCGACGGCGACGCCGTCGTGGCGAAGGTTGGTTCGCTGTCCGCCGGTCGCAAGCGCGAGCTGTTGGTGCGCATGGACTACGCGCCGCCGCAGGGGCAGAGCATGGCGCTGGGCACCTTCACGCTGCGCTTCCGGGACGTCCTCGACGATGGCAAGCCGGTCGAGCTGGTCCTCGAGCCCTCGGTCGGGGTGACCGACGACCCCGCGGCGGCCGAGGCGTCCGAGAACTATGTGGTCACGGTGCGCGCCCAGGAGATCGACGTCGCCGCGGCGCTCCAGTCTGCATCGGAGCACGTCAACGATGGCCGGTTCGACGACGCGCGTCAGGGGTTGCAGCAGAAGGCGGAGACGCTGCGGAAGCAGGCGGCAGAGAACCCCGACGTGAACTACGCGCCGATGATCGAAGACCTCGAGGAGGCGGAGAAGGGCCTCGACGAGGCCAAGGACAGCGCGATCGGCCGCAAGCTGTACCAGAAGAAGTCCAAGGCGAAGGCCTACAGGAAGCGGAAGAAGTAAGCGCTTGCCCAGGCGGGTCGTCGCGGTGTCTCATGCGGCGATGACTCGCTCGGCTCCCGTTTGCCTGGTGTCGCTCCTGCTCGCGCTCGGCTGCGCCCCGCCCAACGCCGCCCAGCCGTACCCGTCGGCCGCGCCCGAGGTGGGTGCGGCAGCGCCCGCAGCCGACGCTGAGCCCGAGCCCGAGTCAGCGCCCGCGGTCGAGGGCATCGCAAAGTACTTCGACCGCGAGGTCGACCTCGCGCCGTTCTTGGCGGGCTTCCCCTACGGCCGGATGCGCGTCGACCTCGAGCACGGGAAGCTCTTCTACTACGAGCTCGGCGAGCGCTACACGCTCAAGATGCTCGAGATCCCCAAGTCGGGGCGGTGGGCTCTGGAGACGGGCGCGACGATCTCCGAGGTGGACTGGTCCAAGCGCAGCTTGTGGGGACTCCACCTGCACGCCCCGTCGAACACGCTGTGGCTGCACGCAGACGCGTCCAACGACGAGGTCATGAACCTGTGGACGCTCTCGTTGGACTCGGGCGCGCTCGAGCAGATCACCGAGCACGACTACGTCTATGGGTACGGCTTCAGCGAGGACGACGCGCAGGTCGCCTACCTGCCGCGCGCGGGGAAGAAGGCGCCGTTCTCCACCTGCCTGCGCGTGCGCGAGGTCGCCAGCGGCAAGGAGCGCGAGGTCGTGTGCGACTCTCCCAAGCTCACCTTCACCTGGTCGGACATTCGATTCACGCCCGACGGCGACGAGGTGTTCTTCAACGCCCAGGTCAGCGGCGACCGCACCAAGGGGCAGCTCGTGCGGGTCGACCTGCGTAAGGCCAAGCCCAAGGTCGAGCTGGTCACCAACGCGAAGGTGTCGCGCAACTCGCCCTCGCCCCTCGAGGGCTGGCTGGGCAACGAGCTGCTCTACACGGCCAACGACGACGGCTACAGCAACCTCTACGCCTACGACCGCGTCACCAAGAAGACGCGGCAGATCACCCGGTTCACCGAAGACCTCTCCGCCGAACGCAGCGGCGACAAGGTGCTCGGCGTGCACAAGACGCCGGCCGGGTCCACCGTGGTGCTCGTCGATCCCAAGACCTCCAAGGTGCTCGAGCAGCGCAAGTTCAGCGGCTCGGTCTCGTTGGCCGACGCGCACGGCGACCGCGCCTACCTCACGCAAACCTCGCCCGACATCTACCTCGAGGGCTACTCCATGCGTCGCGGCGGCGACGTGCTCGGCGACATGGAGACGGTGGTCTCGCTCGACCCCGCGCTCGAAGAGAAGCTCGTCGCGTGCAAGGCGAGCACGGTCGAGATCCCCACGTTCGACGAGGACCCCGAGACCGGCAAGACCCGTACGCTGCACGCGTTCCTGCTCGAGCCGCGTGACCCGCTCCCGCCCGAGCAGCAGATGGCGATGATCACCGCCTTCTACGGGGGGCGAAACGGCTACAGCAAGTTCGACAACATCATGTGTGCCGCCGGCCTGACGGTGCTCAGCCCCGCGGTGCGCGGCAGCTCGGGCTTTGGCAAGGACTTCTACTCGCTCAACGACAAGGACCTCGGCGGCGACGAGATCGTCGATGTGTTCTACGCTGCCCGCTGGCTCGAGGAGCGCACGGGGCTCTCCCCGCGTCGCATCGGGGTCAAGGGAGGCAGCCACGGCGGCTACGCCACGATGCGTGCGCTGACGTTCCCGCCGACCACGAACGGACGCAACGAGTCGTATCCCTTGGGCTTCGGCATGGCCCACGCTGGCTTCAGCGACATCAAGACCTTCTACGACGCGACCAACATCCCCGACTGGGTCGTGCTCGAGAGCGGCGACCCGAACGTGGCCAAGGAGCTCGCCACGATGAAGGACCGCAGCCCGATGCAACACGTCGACCTGCTGCGGGCGCCGCTCCTGCTCACGCACGGCAGCCAGGACTGGCGCGTACCCGTCGATGAGAGCCGGCAGTTCGCCAAGGCGGCGCGCGAGCTCGAAAAGCCGGTGCAGTACGTCGAGATCGAAGGGCAGGGCCACCACATCGAGGGGCTCGCGCTTCAGGTGCAGGTCTATCAGGCGCGCTTCGACTTCCTCGCCGCAGTGGCCAAGGCCGCCGCAGCACAGTGAGTCATTCTTCGATCCGCGACAGCCGCTGCTGGGCGAAGGTCGCGGCGTCGTGCAGGTCGGCCTCGCGGTAGCGGCTCAGCAGGGACTCGTAGCGGGCCGCGGGGTCGAAGTTGGTCTGCCTGTGGAGCTTGCGCAGGCAGACCGGACACAGCGACAGCGGTGAGCGGTCGAGCTCCTCGGCGTGGTTCACGCCGTTCATGATGCAGGCGTAGTGGGTGCAGTGTGCCATCCCGAACATGTGGCCCGTCTCATGCGCGAGGATCTTGAACGCGCGCTCGTTGGCTTTGCGCGGCTCGCCGGCATAACGCGCGAGGCTGAAGACGCCGGTCCGGTTGCGCGTGGAGGCGTAGCCGAAGACGAAGTTGAAATCCTCGCCGGGGTAGAGGTCGACCATCGTCAGGCCGATCATCGCGTAGGCGTCCGCGGGGAGTCGCTGCTCGAGCTGGCCGAGCATCTCGGGCGCCAGCCACTGTTCGCGGCCCGCGTTGTGGCGTCGTCGGACCTCGAGTTCGCTCAGCGCGAGGGTGGGGAGGACGACGACGGGCAGCGCGAAGTAGTCGGAGGCGAAGGCGCGCAACGAGTCGGTGGCGGGCACGACTCCGAGCGGCTGGATGTAGAGCGTGCCTCGGCCGTCCGCGCCCGGTCGGTTGGGTCCGGCCAGCCAGAAGTCTCCTACGCTCTGCGGCTCCTCGGGGTGCACGCTCAGCCAGTCGTTCGGCCCCGGGCTGGCAAGGGGGCGAAAGTCTTCGGGGTGGGACTCGAAGGCACGGCGAGCCGCGGGCGGCAGGTCCGAGAGGTTGTCGAGCGCTCTCGAGGGCTGCGCCCGCGCGGGTGGGGAGGGTGTTGGCGCCGGGGCCTGCGAGCTGTCACCGCACCCGAGCACCGCGCTCAACACACACACTGCCGCTGCGCGCCTCACCTCCGGTACCGACACCCGCGACGCGCCGAGGTTTCACGCCACCCGGACCTTGGGACTTTCTGCCGCCCAGGGTCGGACGTAGACTCGGCGCCGATGTCCACGCGGTCTGAGACTTGGGAACCCCCCGGAGGCTGGGATGCGTTTCGTCGTGGAGACGACGTGGAGGAGCTGGCCTGGGAGGTGTTGGCTGGATGGCACTATATGAACCCGACCGCGCAGACGTCGGTGTGGGAGTCTCCGACCGGTGCCACAGCGTACCTCGCGTTCGACCCGAGCCATCGACTCATCGAGGTCGTGCTCGGGCGCGGCGCCGCAGAGGATCTCGAGCTTGACGACTTCGCGGCGCGCCTGAAGACGCTCGGGATCAGGCCCAGCGACGCTCCCCGTTGATCCGGCCGGTGGAACGCGGGCAGGCCCGCTGATAAGGTCGAGCCATGTTCGGTCTGTTCCGCAAGAAGCAGCCTCAGGAGGCGCAGACCGAGGAGGAGCCCAAGGCGCTTCCCGAGCCCTCGTCCACGCCAAGCGAGAGCGCCGAGGACAAGGTCCTCAAGGACGCGGTGGAAGCGATGCTCGTCGAGCAGGCTTCGGCCGAGGTCGAGGCCCCTGCCCCGAGCGCGCCCGAGCCAGGCCCTGCAACCAACGTGATCGGCGCTGACATGCACATCGCGGGCTCCCTCGCGAGCACGAGCGCCATCGTCGTCCTCGGCGAGATCGAGGGCAACGTCGCCGGGACCGCCGTCACCGTGGAGGAAGACGGCGCGATCAAGGGGGACATCGCTGCCACGGCCGACGTCACCATCCGCGGCTCGGTCGTCGGAAACCTCGGCGTCGACGGCAAGCTCACGATCTCACCCACGGGCAGGGTCGAAGGCGGCGTCGAGGCGCGCGCGATCGCCATCGATGAGGGCGGCGAGCTCCGTGGACGCTGCATGATGCGCGCATCAGGCCGCTAGAGTACGAACGGAATCAGCGCCCGGCGCTCGGACGGGTAGTTCTCGAACTTCTCGCGGTACCAGCGGTGGTTGGCGAGCGCACGTGGGCCCACGTTGGCGGCGGTGTAGAGCGCGAACGCGAGGCCGGGGAGCGACCAAGTGGCGATGGCGAAGCCGGTCCACTCCACGATCTCGCCGAGGTAGTTCGGGCTGCTGACCACGCGGAAGAGGCCGCCCTTGGGGATCTTGTAGCCGGTCTCGCCGGGCTTGCGCAGGTTGATGAGGATCTGATCGGAGGTGATGTTGATGAAGAATCCGGCGGCGAAGACCGCGACGCCCACGATGAAGCGCGGATCCCAGAGCCACGACACGTCGTACGCGCCGAAGTGGCTCAGCCATGTCGCGTTGACGTAGGCGTTGAGCACGTTGAAGGCGATGGCCATCGCAGCGATCAACACCGGCATCGTCTTGCCCTTGGTGCGCAGCCGAAACGGAAAGATGAACGTGCGGTGGATGTAGTGGACCTGCCACAAGGACAGCAGGGCCAGCGGCACGAGGTCCCAGCGGTGCACACCCTGGGCGTAGAACCACAGGAACACGCCCACCGCGGGGAACTCCATCACGATCCAGCCCACGCGCGAGGGGATCTCGGGTCCCCAGCCGCGGCGAACGTGTCGACCATAGGGTGCGTTGATGAACAGAAGGGCCAGCAGGGTGACCGCCGCCAGGCCGATCTCCAGCCATGTCATCCAGGCGTGAAAGTCGGGGTCGTGCATCACACCACCGAGACCGCCTGCGGCTCGAGCGACGCTGCGGGCTTGCGCAACAGCCCCCGCGCCGCGAACCACGCGTACGCGTCACGGAGGGTGTCGAGCAACGCGCGCGGGCTGTAGTCGAGGTCTTCGCAGGCCTTGCTGCGGTCGAAGCGGACGTCGCTGCGCAGCGCCATCAGGGACTCGGCAGTGTACAGCGGCTCCATGCGCAGGACCTTCGCCGTGGCCTCGGCCGCGGGCGCAAACAGGTTGGCGAGCCCCAGGGGCATCGTGACCTTGGGGACGCGGGCGCCCGTGACGGTTGTGGCAACGTGGGCGAGGTCGGGGATGGACGCGAAGTGGCCCGAGAGGATGTAGCTCTCGTTGGTGCGGCCCTTCTCCGCCGCCGCGCGGATGCCGTTGCCGACGTCTCTGACGTCGACCCAGTCGAAGCCACCGCCGAGCAGCGCGGGCATGCGCCCGTTGCCCAGGGACAGGAGGACCTTGCCCATGCGCGAGGGGGTGAAGTCGAACGGCCCGATGACACCCGAGGGGTGGACGATGACCGCGTCGAGACCTCGCTGGACCAGCTTGCGAATCTCGGCCTCACCCGCCGCTTTGCTCGCGTCGTAGGCGGGGCAGGTCTCCTCTCGGGAGCGCGACGAGGTCTCGTCGATCGTCTTGGGGCTCTCTGCGCCGTCCCCGAGCTCGAACGCGTGCACCGAGCTGACGTGCACCATCTTTGCGACGCCGGCTTCGAGGGCTGCCTCGCCCACGTTGCGGGCGCCGTGCACGTTGACCGCGCGGACCTTGCCGCCCATCGGACCCACGATCGAGATGAGCGCCGCGAGGTGGTAGACACGCTCGACGCCGTCGACGAGCGGTGCGAGGCTGCTGGGCTGGCAGATGTCCCCGCGGACGAGCTCGACGTCGAGGCCCTCGAGCTGCTTGGGGGTGCCCTCACCGCGGACGAGCGCGCGGACCTCGTGCCCATCGGCGAGCAGCTGCCGAACGAGGCATGCGCCGACGTGTCCTGTTCCCCCGGTGACCGCAACGCGAGCCATGCCGCGCAGAGTACAGGGGGCGCGATTCGACGGCTAGCAGCCCGTGGTGCAACTCGGCGCGTGGGCTGGCGCAGGGGTTTTCGCCTCTGGGTAGGAGCCAAAGCGCAGGTGTAGCGGGCCTACTGCAAGGTTTGGCGACACCGCCAGGGGCGAAAAGGACAAGTCAGACCGCGTGGCGAGTTGCACCACAGGCTGCTACTAGGGCGAGACGACTCGCACTTGGCGGCCGCCCGTGTTTCCGGCGACCTCGGGCGAGTACATGGCGTGCGCCGTCGCCGGGGGCATGGAGTAGGTGCCCTCGTGGGTGACGCGGTATGGGACGCGGTAGTGGTACGTGCCTGCCGGCAGGTGGTCGACGAAGACGAGGACGCGATCACCACGCAGCTCGTGGTGGCTGGAGGGGAGCCACGCGCCGCTTGCCGAGCCCGGCCAGGCGATGGTGACACCGCCTCGACCCAGCGATCGATCGACGGTCTCGATACCCGCGGGGATGGGCACCTCGATGGCGACGTAGCGCTGACGGGCGTCTGCGGTGACGACCACCTCGAGCGTGCCGCTGTCGCCAGCAACGAGCGAGCGTGAACCGAGCTTGCCCTTGGCGTCGTAGAGGACGCGCTCGATTGCGATGCCTCGGGCCTGCGCCTCGATGGTCTCGGGGTTGGGTGCCCAAGACATGCCGACGCGGTAGTACAGCCGGCCCTCGCCGAGGCGCTGCAGCGTGACGAGCGGGTCGCCCTCGACGCGCGTCTCACCACGGAGGACCGACAGGTCGCGCCCCTCGAACGCGGTGTCGACCACCATGTCGGCGCCGATCCACGCGCGGACGTCCATGTCGGGCTCGACCGACTCGCGCAGCTGCGTGTAGTCGGACATTGCGAGCAGCGCGAACGCGTTCTCTTGGGTGTTGCGGAGGTCGCCGCGGTAGCGGGCTTCGGTGAGGCCCCGGGCGAGCGGCTCGATGAGCGCGTCGTCGGGCGACACGCGAGCGAGCGCAAGGAGGATGATCGCGTCGGTGCGAACTGGCGAGTCGAAGTACTCGGTGTAGCGCTTGGATTCGGCCTTGGAGCGCGCCGTCTTGCCGCGCAGATCCACGCGATCGCGAATGCTGGCCACGAGCGATGACAGTCGAGCGTCGCTGGGGTCTGCCTCGTGAAGCGCCATCGCCAGCATCGCCCGCGCAAACACTGGAAGCCGGTCTGCGCGGTCGAGCAGCGCGTTCATGAGCGTTGGGTTGGGGCGCCCGACCGAGCCCACGGCCATCAAGGCCATTGCGGCGCGCACGTCGTCGTAGGTCGTGGGCGTCGCGTAGTCCCGGATGCGATCGAGCTCGCGCTCGAGGTAGCCGGCGGCGTTTTGGATGAGCGTCTCGTCGACCTGGGCGCCGGTTCGCTTCAGCTCGGAGAGCACCCAGATCGCGTAGGCCGTGGCATACGGGTGGGGCTCGCGTCCGCCGGGCCAGTACGCGAACCCACCGCTGGGCGTTGCCATCGACTTCAATCGGACGAGCCCCGCTTCGATGAAGGCGTCGACGTTCTCGACGCCGAGATCGAACTCACCGAGCCCGTGCAGCGCCGCGAGCGGGACCAGCCGCGAGGAGGTCTGCTCGACGCAGCCGTAGGGGTAGTGCACGAGGTCTTCGGCCGAGCCCTCGTAGCCGCCGAGCATGGACGCGTAGACGTCGACGCTCGCCTCGGCGCTGGCCGGGATGTGCTCGGGAACGTCGAGGGCGACAGCGCCCGCGTCCTGGTCGTCGAACGAACCGTAGGTGGCCGCGTGGCGAACCAGCGTGCGCTCGGCCCGGACCTCCAGCGGGAGCTCGCTGGCGTCTTGGAGCACTCGCCCGTCGTCGGTGGTCAGCGTCGCGTTGACCCAGACGCGCAGCTCGCCGGGGCGGAGCGCTTCGACGTCGACGGGCACGCGGACCTGGGAGTTCTCCAGTCGCTGGCGGTACGTGTGCTCGGAGGTGATGCGCGCGACGCCTCGGGCATCGCGGAGCTCGACCTCGATCTCGAGGTCTCCGGGGGCGCCGGTGAGGTTGTCGACCAGCACGCCGAGCTGGCCCTCGTCGCCGGGTCGGAGCACCCGCGGAAGCACGGGCCGGATTGCAAGGTCTTGGGTCACCCGTACGCGGCTCTCGTTGCGACCTGCCCGGGCGAACGCTCCGGTGCCCGCGACCTCGGCCGTGGCCACAGCGGCGATGCGGAACGTGGTGAGGTTGTCGGGGAGCACCCCGTGTACCCGTGCGGTCCCGTCGGGCCCCGTCGTCACGTCGCCGATGAAGATCGGGGCAGGGTCGAAGTTGCGGCGCGTCTGTGGTCGGCTTGCGCTGCCCGATCCGCCGCCGCCGCCGCGTCCAAAGCCCGATCCTCCGATGCTGCCTCCGAGCGAGCCAAAGCTGCCCGAGCCTGGTTCGTAGGGATCGCTGCGCAGGACATAGGGGCGACGCAGCGCAGCGTACCCGTCGTAGTAGTGGGCTTCGGGTCCGCGATCGACGGCCAGGGCGCGCGTGAAGTCGGGGAACCTCCACTCGCGAAGGATCAGGATGCCCTCGTCGACGGCCCACACCGACACGTGCGCGTCATCGACCGCCTCGCCGCGAGGGTCGACGACCGAGATGTCGATCGGGAGGGTGCTGCCGACCGAGGCGGTCTCGGCGTTGCTGACCAGCACCTCGAGTGCCCGCGAGTCGTAGCCGAGCTCGACCGCGTCGAAGGCGTAGTCAATGCTCGGAAGCCTGTGGTCTTCGTCTGGATGGACGACGGCGGTGTGGATGTAGCCCCGCGGGACCCAGGAATCGGTGGCCTGCAGGTCGTAGGCGCCGCGGTGGTCGCGGACGGTGAAGTCCTGGTGTGCCCGGATGCCGGCGTGCACCTCGACGGCGAGTCCGCGGCCCGAGGGGCGTCGCGTCTGCACGCCGACATGAATGGCGTCGCCGGCGTTGGCCTGTCGGGGGATGTCGACGCGGAACTGCGGCGAGGCTTCGACCTTGGGCATCCGAGCCCACACGTGGGTGGTGTAGCGCCTTCGCACGGTCACGCCGTCGACCTCTCCGCTGACGTCCACTTCGTAGGCGCCACTCTTGCGCGCGGTCCATGAGCAGTCGGCGGTTCCCGCGTCGTCGAACGCGAGCGAGCACGAGTGAACCTTCTTTGGGTCCTTGCCCTCCTGGCGGTAGGTGATGACCGCCTCCAGCGGTTTTGCGGTGGTCGGGGCGCCCGAAGGAAGCACCGCGCGGGCGCGCAGCGTTCGTCGCTCCCCGGGGTGTGTGGATCGTTGCTCCGGCGCGACCATGATGTAGCGGGACGGGTGAATCCACGCGGTGGCCGAGGCGCTGAGCTCCTGTCGCGCGGCGTCCATCGCCAGCACGGAGACCGTGCAGTGGTAGGGATGCCCCGGCGTCAGTCGTCGAGGCTCGACGCCAAAGGACACGCGCCCCTTGTCGTGCGCGGGAGCCTTCTCGAGGGCGGTCCAAGACGATTCGGGGTAGTCCGGTCGCGCCTCGGGGACGAGGAGATCGTACTCGTCCGCGTTGACGGGGGTGAAATAGCTGGGCCGGCACGCGACCCGGTGGTTTGCCTTTGCGACGGGTAGCGGCATGCCGTGCAGATAGCGCGCGAGCGCGGTTGCGTGCGTGCTCTGACCGTGTCGCAGTTCGGTCTGCTCGAGTGCCAGGCTCACGTCGAACGCAGGCGCCTTGAACTCGCGCAGGGCGACGGCTCGCGTGAACTCGCGGTCTTCGCTGCCGTCGACGACCGCCCGGATCCTCGTGTACCCGAGCGGGGCGTCCTTGGGAATGTTCAGCGTCGCCCAGAACTTTCCGTAGCTCTTGGTCCGGACCTTGGCGCTGGTCAGCACCTCGCCCGACGCGTCGGTCAGCTCGACGAGCACGGGCCGCTTGCCCGAGCCCTCGATGCCCGCCGCCGTGTCGACCGTGCTGCGTGCGGTCCACCCCATCACGCGCATTCGCTCTCCTGGTTGGTACAGCTCGCGGTCGGGCATCAGCACGCCGACGTCGAACTCGGCACCCTCGGGGGGCAAGCCATACGAACGCCACGCTCCCTGACCCTCTCCGTGCAGCCCCAGCGCGACGCGGTCGTCCTTGGTCTCCACCACGACCACGTGCACCACGCCACCGGTCAGCGGCGTGCCCTTGGGCAGGCGGATCATGCCTCGTGCGTCGGAGGGTCCGAAGCTGTCGATGAGGGTGGGGGGGAAGGTCTTGCCGTAGACGTGGGCCGTCGCACCGGCGACCGGCTCGGCCGTGTCCAGGGAGAGGACGCGAACGAAGCCCCCGACGGGCGACTTGGCCACCATCACTCCGAGGTTGGTCAGCTGCACGAAGCCTCTCCGGTCCCTGAGGTCGGCGCGTCCACGCTGCGACTGGAGAACCTCTCCTGGAACGAGGTCGAAGAAGGCCGCACCGGTGTTCGCCCCGAGCGTCTTGGCGAGGTCGAACTCGCGCGCGTCCCAGCCCCATGTTCCGCCGGGGGTGAGGTCGAGGTCGACGCGCTGGGTGGTCACGCCTTCGGTCGGGCGCGCGAGGTTGTCGCTCTCGCGCTGGGCGACTGCGGCGAGCGCGTCGTTGTCGAGGGTGGTGACGAACAACGTCGCGTCTTCGACCGAGCGAGACTCGACACCGACGTTGCCGCCGCGGGTCTTCAGCTGGGTTCCACTGCCGCGAAAGTCGAGGAGCGGGGGAGGGGCGACGAAGGAGATCTTCCGGGTGCGGGACCCCGCGAGCGACTGTCCGTAGACGTCTTTGATCGTCCTGCCGAAGCGCACCGTGTACGTCTTTCCGGCCTCGAATTCGCCGAAGAACGTCATGTTGCTGAACGTGCCGTCGTCACGCCATGTCCACGGGGTTGGGTCGAAGCCCTTGGGCTTTGGGCTGACGCGGATCTGCTTCGCGACGGCGAGAGGCACGGGGGCATCGAAGCTGAGCCCGAAACTCCCCATGACGCAGCCATCCTTCGCTTCGTCGTCACATTCGATGTTGGCGATGACGCCGGCGCGCGTGCGGAGGGTGGCGAAGACCTCCTCGCCCGTGGGCAGTGGGCCCGCCATCGTGGTGAGCGTGGCGCCGAGCGTGGCCCGGATCGTTGCGTCGGCGGGCCAATGACCACGAGGGAGGACCTCCCACGTGCGCGCGGTCGAATCCCCGGGGGAGCGGAACTCTCCGACGAGCCGATAGGGAACCCGTCCCTTCCCCTCCTGCGTCACCGTCAGTGCGTCGCGGAGCTGGTCGGCCGAGGCTTCCTCGCTGAGGCTGATGTGAAACCCCGTGTCCCACGAGACGCGCTCGCGCTCTTCGCCACCGTAGGCGGCGTAGCCACTGTCGATCTTCGCCGTCGGGCGGGGGGTCTCGAAGGACCACCGCTCATCGACCGCGACCGGCTTGCCTCCGCGCGTCGTGGCCTCCCCTTTGACGTGGACGGTGTAAGCACGGGCGGGCAAGAACACGTCAGTCGGTTGAAACGTGAGCCGAGTCGGCGACGTCCACTTCGGCTCTCCGCCGACGTGCGGATCGAACGCGAACTCCACACCCGCACTCTTTTCCTCCATGGGAGTGCTGAACTCCACCACCACAGGCTCGGATTCGTACGCTTCCTGCTCGGGCGACACCGACACCACCGCGCCTTCGGGGAGCGCCTCGACCCCGGCCCGCGCGTCGCCCTCGAGGATGCCGTAGTCGGTGAGCGTCTCGAGGATGGGAGCCTTCGGTGGAGCAGGGTCTCCGGCCTGACCTAGGTCGGGCCGCGCCGGCGTCGGTCGGCACGAAAACAGGCTCCAGGTCCCAACCAAGAGCAGTGTCTGGAGTCGAGTCATCGCCGCCTACCATGACAGCGTTCGAGTCGCAGAGTTCCCGCGACGGTCCCATTCTCGCTCCGTCCGCGCTGGGCTACCGCTTTTGGCCGCGAGTCTTCCCACCGACCGCGTCGCCGACCTTGCGAATCGCGCTCACGTGGGAGGCTCCGAGCATCCGCTCGGCCTCGGCCTGCGCGCGCTGCCACGCCGGGTGCGCTTCGACCAGCTTGTTGCGTCCCTTGCGGGTCAGCTTGATCCGGTAGCTGCGTCCGTCGTCCGCCGCCGTCGTGGTGATCCATCCCAGGTCGATCAGACGATCGATGGTTCGGCTCACGGTAGACTTCTCGAGGCGCAGTCGCTGGACGAGCTCACGAGGGCCGGTCTCTCCCATCTGCGAGATGGCGGTCAGGAGGGTGAGCTGCGTGATGCGAATGCCCAGCGGACGCAGGTGACGATCGAAGAGCGTGCTCAACGTGCGATCGAGGACTCGGATTCTGGTTCCAAGGCAGCGGGACTCGATCTCATCGGCGGCGTCTTCGACGGCACTCATCTGCTCCATTCTTCGCCCACAATCTCGGCGTCGGCAAGGCGACGAGATGCCACACGTCGTTGCATGCGCAACATGTTCGCGGTCGACGCTGTCCGTGTGACGACGCCGTCGAGAAGAGGTGTCCGCATATGCGGACACTTTCGATCGAGGCCCGCCGAGCCGGGTTCCGAAACGACGGCTGGGCGCCGTGCTTCTCTTCACGCCGCACACGCATTTCTTGCGGGCGTACTGGGGATGCAATGGCGATACGGCGTCCGCCGTGAGGGCGCGTCGGCCACCGCGCTCCGTCCGTCGTGCCGTGTGCGCCGCTCGTGGAGTGCGCACTGCTGTGGGCGAAACGCGCAACGGTTCGGGTTTTCGTGCTCGGTAGGCGCCAGAGGGTGTTTTCGATACTCTCCGCAGCATGCGCGGGATTCGGTGGGGCGTCTTGGCTTGTGCAATTGGAGTGAGCGGGTGCGGGGATGATGCGCCGGCTGATACCGAGGGCGGTGATGGCTCGAGCAGCACTGGGCTGGGTTCGACGGCGAGCACGTCGATCGATCCCGACACGGGCAGCGACACCGAGACCCTTCCGGAGCTCGAGCTCTACGACTTCGCGGGGGGCTGTTACACGATCTCCTCCGGGGATGGCGCGCTCACCCGCGACGGCACGAGCTACGCGTTCGGCGCGGGCGGGGGCACCGCCTTTCGGATGCGGGCTGCCGACCTGGGCGCCTACCTCTTGTTCGACGCGGACGCCGGGTTCGTCATGAACGACATGAGTCGCGCGACGATGCTCGACTCGGACGTGACGCTGATCGACGACGAGTACGTATCGGGCGCGATCTGGACGCTCGAGAGGTCGGACGACGACCCGTCCGCGTACCAACTCCGCAATCTCCGCACCGACACCGTGATGATGGGCGGGCCGCTCCAACTCGAGGAAGCTTCGGGCTGCGCCGATTTCCCCGAGCTCACCGTCGACGCCGAGGGAGACGTGCAGCGGACGACCTTCGACGACGGGTCGCTCTACGGCATCGTCGACACGCACTCCCACATCCTGAGCAACTTTGCGTTCGGGGGCGGAGGCATCTTCCACGGCCACCCGTTCCACCCGCTGGGCGTAGAGCACGCGCTGCCCGACTGCAGCATCTATCACGGGGAGAACGGCCGCCGTGACTTCTTCGGATTCGCGTTCGACGCCGCAGGGGCCGACGCGGTCGACCTCGGTGCGCTGCTGCCCGCGATTGCGATGGGCGAACTCTCCGAGGACAACCACATCACCGACGGCTACCCGACGTTCACCGAGTGGCCCAACGCGCCGACGCGTTCCACCCACCAAACGCAGTACTACAAGTGGCTCGAGCGGGCGTGGAAGGGCGGGCTTCGGCTGGTCGTCCAGCACGCGACCACCAACTCGATCATCTGCCACCTCACCATCGGGCAGGGCGCGCAGGAGTCCCGCTACGACTGCGAGGACATGACGGCCGTCGACCGAATCATCGACGAGACGTACGCGATGGAGCGCTACATCGACGCGCAGGCTGGTGGACCGGGCGAGGGATGGTTCCGCATCGTCACCACGCCCGCGCAGGCTCGAGAGGTCATCGCCGAGGGCAAGATGGCGGTCATCCTCGGCATCGAGACGTCCAACCTCTTCGAGTGCACGTCCGTGCCGCGCGAGGGCTTCCCCACGTGTGACGAGGCCTACGTCATCGAGCAGCTCGACGCGTACTACGAGCGGGGCGTTCGCGTGTTGTTCCCCGTGCACAAGTACGACAACGCGTTCTCGGCGGGTGATGGCGACCGCGCGTTCATCGAGATCGGCAACATCGCCAACAGCGGGCACTGGTCCAACTTCACCGAGCAGGGCTGCCCCGACGTCCCCGCGGTGTTCGACTCGGGTCCGATCGAGTTCGGCGGCCTCAACATGCCGCGCGACGAGTACTTCTCCGATCCTCCGATCGACGTCACCAACTTCCCGACCAACCCGCTGGGCACGCTCATCGGGCTGCTCGGCAGCATCGGTGACCCCCTCGAAGGGGATTTCTGCCAGAACCACGGCCTGACACCGCTGGGCGAGACGCTGCTCACCGAGATGATGGCGCGGGGCATGATCATCGAGGTCGACCACTTCTCGCGTCGCTCCTACGAGCGCGCCTTCGAGCTGCTCGAAGCCAACGACTACCCGGCCGCGGGGACGCACGGATCGAACTTCGAGGGTCGTTTGTACGAGCTGGGCGGCGTCTCGAAGACGGGCCTGGGTCGGTGCCGCTCGTCAGACGGCCCCGGCGCGATGACCGAGCGCCTGCGTGAGCGCATCGCGATGATCGAAGACGCCGGTGGTTACCCCGCCGAAGGCTTCGGTTTCGACCTCAACGGCTTCGCGGGCGCGCCAGGGCCCCGGTTTGGGGACGAAGCATGCGACGGCATGCAGGAGGGCCCGATCGAATACCCGTTCCAATCCTTCGCCGGCGACGTCACGTTCACCGAGCCGAGCGTGGGAGACCGCGTCCTCGACTTCAACACCGAGGGCTTCGTGCACATCGGCATGCTCCCCGAGCTCATCGAAGATGCACGCGCCGATGCGATCGACGAGGCGGATCTCGAGCCGTTGTTCCGCAGCGCGGAGGGCTACATCCGCATGTGGGAAAAGGCAGAAGAGCGTGGCGGCATGCTCGGCGGCTGACCCTCAGCGTCGCCGGCGCCCACCCGCATGCCTGCGAGTCGGCTCACGCCGTCCGGTACTACGGTGTCCTCGCGGGGCACTTGACCGCGTCGACCCCAGCACTGGGGCGGAGATGTGGTCGCAGCGGCTCAGTGACGCTCCGGGGACGGCGGCTTCATGGGCGTGTTTGCCGACGGCACTTGGCGCGTTCGCGAGACCACGCCACGACGCCGACGGTCAGCATCGCAACTCCGAACGCCACGAAAGCCGCGGTCGTCCAAACTCGGCCGACCAGCTCATAGAGGTGGATGACGGGGGCGGGCATGACGGCGCCCGATCCCTCGCCTCGTTCGTAGGCGAGAAACTCGGTGTGAGCGATCGCCGCGGCCGAAAAGCTTCCGCAGGCGACAAAAACCCCGGCCAGCAGATTCACGCGCGCCCGGCCAGAGGAGGGCACTTGGTGCCGAGTGGATTCAGCGCGGCGCTGCATTCGAGACCAGCCGGGTTGAACCATCGAGAAGTAGGACACCGCCGCGCTGGGTGAAGTCCCTCCGTGGAATCGTCAGTCGAGGACCGTCGAAGGACAACGCATCGGCGTCCGGCAATCCGTAGTCGAGATCGTAGATCGCCGCCGTACCCGAGCACGCGACCGTGTCAGCGTCGACTGCGTCGATACGGAACCAGCGGAACCCCAGGCCGTCGGCCGCACCGAGCAAGAGGAGGGTCCCGGGTGCAGGCGCAGCGAACGCCTCGACAACACGAGCCTCCGCGTCTTCGGGGGTGGCCGATGCGCGAGCGTCTAGCCAAGGCTGTGCGAGACCAAGCACCAGAGCGCCCGCCGCGAGGAGCGTGACAATGGTCAGCCCGTAGCCGACGGGGGACATTGTGAACCCAGTCGGTCGTAGCGTCGTGACGGCCTCCAATCGCGCGTAGGCCTGCTCGAGCTCCGGTGTCCACGAAGCCGCATCGAGCGTTCGGCCGGAGTACGCTCCCACCGCCGTCCCAGACAGCTCGCCGGAGACGTAGCGTCCGAACGCGAACGTCGCGATGCGCTGATGGACGGTGAGCAGAACCTTCTCATCGGGGATATCCGGATGTGCGCAGTCCACGATGCGTTGCGCGATGGGTTCGTGTGTGGTGACGATTCTGATCATGGCGACTCTGGGGCCGGCCCCGCGCAACCCAACGTCGTCGAGCCGCGGTCCATTCATCCAGCCCCGCGGTTTCCCTCAGCCGCATCGTGATGGTGTTGGCTGGCCGCAGCAACGACTTCGTAGGGAGCATTCTGCGCGTGCGCTTCAACCCGCGTCACGCGTAGCATCGTTCGACGAGCCGCCAACCGCCCAGGCACCGTACAGCGCTCCGCCCACGGTGTTCGCCGTGATGAGCACCGTGTCGGCGTGGTCGGCCAAGACGACGTCCGCCAACAATCCGATGTCCCAGACGTAGTACATCAGTGCACCGACCAACGCCCCGAGCAGTGCTCCGAGCGTTGCGCCGCCGATCCGACGGCCGGCCGAGCCCAGCCCTTCGGCCAACGCTTGCAGCCGCGGGTGTTCTCCGACTCCGGGGAGCCGTACCAAGAACGTGAACGCGAGCCACGACAGCACGAGCGCAGGTGGCAACACCCACCCCGCGAGTCGGGCCGAGTCGCGATTGCTCATGCCGAAGCCCTCCATCGCGACGACGCCGAGCACGATCGAAAACCCGTACACCGACAGTCCGAATCCCCACGGGCTGTTCATCCAGCGGCGAAACAACAGCATCGCCGGAGCAATGGTCAGCCAGGGCCCGAACCACGCGATGAGCACTTCGGCTTCCATCATCGCAAACATCGCGATCAGGAAGAGCACCGATAGGACGACCGTGGTCCGCACTGAACTCCAGAGTGCCCGATGACGGTTCCACTCGAAAGCAACAGGCCGCCCTCCTGAATGGAGAACGCCATGTAGCCCTCGAGCTCGCTGGCGCTGCGAGGAGCGACTTTGAAGTCGCCGTAGCTGTCGTTGAGGGCTCCGTTCACCGCGGTGAGCGTGGCGGCATGCTCGGTGGCTGACCCTCAGCGTCGCCGGCGCCCACCCGCATGCCTGCGAGTCGGCTCACGCCGTCGCCGCGCAGGCGTTGCTCATCCAGGTTGCCCACGGGTCTAACCCTGGTCGGCGGCGCCCATACCCTGCGGTGGCGCGTGCTATCGTCCGCGCCGCCGAACGCGCATCGCCATGGCTTACGGTCTCGTCGCATTCTTCCTCAAGGAAACACCGAAGTACCCGGACTTTCCCCCCGAGTTTGCGACGCAGGTTGGCTGGATGATCTTCGCCGCCGTTGCGCTCGTGTGCTTCTACGCGTGGACGCGGGCGCACTCGGTTCGGCGTGCGCTCCTGGCCCTCGAAGACCCCAGGACGATGGCGATCCTTCGGATTGGCTTCGGGCTGTTCACGATCTTCTGCTTCCTCAACCTCTACCCCTACTGGCGGATGTTGTGGAGCGACGAGGGCGTGTTCGACCTGGCGTACGCCCAGGACCGGCTGGGTCGGGGCGCGCTGCGTGCGTGGACGCCCGAGGACGGCTTCTTCGGGCTTCACACCGGCGAGGTGTTCCTGCCCTACGTCTTTGGCGTCGACATCGACCTCTCCTTTGCCGAGCGTTTCGAGCAGTGGCGGCTGTGGTCGATCGGGGTGTTCCTGTGGAACAAGCCCTCGCTGCACTACTTCTACGGGTCGCCGTCGTTCGTCGTCTCGTACATGATCGTGTTCTTCGCCGTGCTGCTGCTGTACACGGCCGGAGTCTTCACGCGGGTGATGGGTGTGGTCGCGTGGCTCATGATGACCGGCGTCTACAACCGCAACGCGCTGTACTGGGAAGGCACCGACACCGTCTACCGGACGTTCTGGTTCATCCTCCTGTGGGCCAAGACGGGGCACGCGTGGAGCTTTGACAACTGGGTTCGGTGCCGGCGCTTGCGAGCGCAGGGGCGGCTGCATGAGCCCGAAGCGCCCAAACGTGGGCCCGCGGACAGCGTCGTCTACTTTGGGATCGCCGCAGCCTTCTGCGCGCTGGGGCTGGGCACCGTCGCGCTCGAGATTCCCGTCGTGTGGGTCGCAGGCTTCGCGGCGGGTGGCTCGTTCGCCGTGCTCGGTGTTCGGGCCCGCGGCAAGAAGGCCGCCACGACCGGCGAGATCGACGAAGCGCACAAGGAGCCTGTCTACCGCCGCATCCCCGCGTGGCCGCGCTACCTCTTCATGTTGCAGCTGTCGGCCATCTACATCACGACGGGGTCGGTCAAGACCGGCAGCGTGTGGGCCGAGGGCGACGCCCTCTACTACGCGCTCAACATGGATCACTTCTACCGCTTCGAGGGGTTCACGCAGTGGGCCAGCTCCGTCTTCGGGCTGAACCTCTTTCGGGTGAACTCGTGGGTGACGCACTACTGGGAGCGGCTGTTCCCGCTGGTGCTGCTGGGCGTCGGGCTGAAGTTCAACCTCGAACATCGCGGTGAGCCCTGGTTCAAGAAGCAAGACGTGCTGTGGCGACGCGTCCTGTCGTGGGCGGCGATGCTCGGCGCATACCTGCTCATCTACCGGATCGTCCTCATCGTCACGCCGTTTTGCACACCGCTGGTCAAGGACCAGATCCAAGACACCAGCCACAAGATCTTCATGATCCACCTGTTCTTCGCGGGCATCTTCCCGCTGTGGGCACTGCTGTGGATCGCCCTGGGTCGCTGGCCGCTCACCCTGTTCCGCGGGGGCAAGCGCCTGGGGCCACTCACCAAGAAGTTCGCGTGGCTGAAGCTGCCAGAGGTTCGCATCACGCAGGAGACCCTTCGGTGGATGTTCTTCGGCCGACGCGTCTGGCTCACCATCGGCTTCATCTTTCACGGCACGCTGATTCTCTTCATGAACATCGGCATGTTCGCCCCGATCATGCTGATGGCCTACGCCGGGTTCGTGCGCGGCGACGAGTGGACGCGGCTGTTCCGGTGGCTGCGCAGGCACGCTCGCGGCCCTCTGCGCAGGAAGGCGCCGGGCGTCGACTGGTGGCTGCAGGACGCACAGGCGCCCGCCACGGTGAAGGTACGCGGACGCAGCGTGCCCGACCTCGTCGTCCTGGGCTTTGGGCTCGCCGGCGCGTGGCTCATCTACGAGCAGGTCCAAGAGACCGAGTGGGTGGAGACGGCGACCTACTGGTGGCTCGCCGCCATCGTGGCCGTCTCTCTCGGGTTCCGCCTGTGGCCCCCCAAGCCGAGCATGCTCACCGGGCGCCGCAATCCCCCGCTGGCGTACACGGCGGTGGGTCGCTCACTCGCCCTCTTTGCCGTCGTCTGGCACGCCAGCGCCGTCGCGCTTCACCTCTTCCCGAGCTACCCCATCTTCTCGAAGTGGCGCTCGCCTGCGCGGAAGGTCCACAGCAGCTGGCTCCGGGGCGTCGGTGCCACGCAGGGCTGGCGCATGTTTGCCCCCAACCCGCCGCGCTCGAACACGTTCATGAAGACCGTGGTCGTGCTCGACAACGGTGACCGCTGGGACCTGCGCAACAACGCGTATCACTACGGTCAACCCGGATCGACGAGCTCGCGCCCGAACCCGTGGATCTTCAATGATCGCATGCGCAAGATGCAGCGCCGGATGGTCGGCAAGGGCAAGTGGTACCTGCGCTACTGGGCCGACTACCACTGCCGAGAGTGGTTTCTCGAGCACGGCGAGTGGCCCAAGGAGATCGACGTTCGCAAGTACGTCAACCGCATCCCCGGTCCCAAGGTCACGAGCTACTGGGTGCCCAAGAAGTTCAAGGGCCGCAAGGACCGCTCCTCGGGCGCGACCGTCGGCGAGCCCTACGATCCACGCAAGCTCAAGACGCGAGAGCACGCGGTGCAGACCCACAAGTGCAAGGACAAAGACCTGCCGCTGCGGATGAAGGAGCGCTACGGGTACGAGATCACGGGCGAGGACGAGGCCGCGGCGGAGCGGGCCGAGCAGCAGCGCAAGCGCAAGTTCTCCTCGCGCAAGGCGGCCTGGGATCGGCGCAAGGACTGGGGCCGATGGTTTGCCGAGGACGCCCAGCCCAAGAAGAAGACCACCCCCAAGACAAAGGCTCGGCCCGCGACGGGGGCCGCCAGCTACTTCAACCGCATGAAGAGCGACCCCAAGGAGGACGAGCCAGAGGCGGGAGACGACGGTGGGGTCGAAGAAGACGAGGAGTGAGGGCGCCGAGCCGATGAGCGAAGAAGAGCGCACCGAACCTGGGCCGCAGAGCCTCGCCGAGGGCTTGCTGCACGAGCCGATTCCCGAGCCCGAGCGGCCCCGAAAGTGGGCGTACGCCAACTGGCTGATCGCGCTGATCTCGGTGTTCGTCGCCTATCACGCCACCGTTCTGCTCGTGCACAACCTGCCCAATGGCGGCCTCTCCAAGGAGCTACACAACTGGTTCAACAAGGAGCACGAGGTCGAGATCCTCGGGACCAAGTGGACGCCCAACCTGGACATGCGCACGTACATGCAGGCCACGGGCAACACGCAGAGCTGGGCCATGTTTGCGCCCAACCCCCATCGCTCCAACAGCTTCATGAAGGTGATGGTCAAGGACCAAGACGGAGACGTCTGGGACATGGCCCACGACATCTATGGGCGGCGTCGGTATCCGTATCTGTTCTACGATCGGATGGGCAAGATCAACCGCCGCATCATCGAGCAGAAGGGCTACCGACGGCACTACGCGGCCTGGGTGTGTCGTGAGTGGGAGCGGACCCATGGCGGCGAGCCGCCCATCGAGATCCAGTTCGTCAAGATGTGGACCCGGGTGCCCCCGCCCGAGAAGCTCATCGCCGAAGCCGGCGGCAACCCCTTCAAGATGGGCTACGACCCCATGGAGCTGAAGCTCTTCCAGCGCGACGAAGGCGCGATCCGCTGTCGCACCACCCGCAACGCGCAGCTCCCCAACGAGCTGCGTGAGCGCTACGGCCTCCCGCTGCTCGAAGACGAGAGCAAGGTGTTCCGCCCCGTGGTCCACCGGACCTGGTGGGACAAGCAGGAGACCGCTCGGCGTGCAAAGGAACGCAAAGCCCAAGGCGTGGCCGGGCAGCCCGCTCGGCCCGCGCGGGACGGAGGGCCCTCCAAGTGACGCTCTCCCAGACCGTGCTCGTCGCGATGATGAAGAAGGAGACCGTCGACGTCTCCGCGCACATCGAGCAGGCCACCGACCTCTCCCTCTACGGGATCGGGCTGCTGTTCCTCTTCTTCATCATTCGGCCCGAGCTGTGGCGGCGGCTGTTCTTCACCCGGGTCGACCCTCGGCCGGGCGCGCTCATGCGCATCGGGTTTGGGCTGGTCGTGTTCATCACGTTCTACGACCTGCTGTGGCCGATGAACCCTCTGGAGTTCTCGGTCGCGAAGTTCTTGTTCACCGACGAGGGCTTGTGGATGACCGACATGGCCCGTCAGAACTACGGCGGGCAGCTGCGTGAACTCTACGATCCGCAGCACGGGTTCGAGCACTGGTACGACCCGCTGAAGGCGATGTGGGGGAAGTTCACCTTCCTCCACCTCCGCTCCGATCCGCCCTTCTCGATGACGCTGTACATCGTGATGCTCGGCTGCGTTGTGTCGATGATCTTCGGCTTCCGCACCCGCCTGGTCACGATCGTCGCGTTCATCCTGGTCGAGAGCTTCTACCGATACAGCCCCATCTTCTACACCGGCGGTGACACGGTCGTGCGGGTGTTTCTGTTTCTGGGCATGTTCAGCCGGTGGGGCGAGGCGTACTCGGTCGACAGCTGGCTGCGGCGACGCAAGGCGGTGCTCGCGGGGGGAGCGTCGCGCGTGCCTCCACTGCGGACCGTCCCCGCCTGGCCGTTTCGGCTGATGATGCTGCAGCTGTGCATCATCTACTGCGCGACGGGCATCTTGAAGTCGGGCTCGACGTGGAAGGACGGCACGGCGCTCTTCTACGCGCTCAACCTGGACCACTTCTACCGCTACCCGATGACCGGGGTGGTGACCGCGGCCCACTGGTCGCTGATCCTGCCCAACACCGCGATCTTCGTGCGCTGGTGGGAGGTCCTCTTCCCGCTCGTTGGCATTGGAGCCGCGCTCAATGCCTATGAGCGTGAGCGGGCCTCCGGCGAGTGGCCCAAGGCCGCGCTGTGGCGGAAGCTGCTCAGCCTCGGCGTCTTCTTGGCGGCGTGGGCGATGATGGCGTGGGTGCTCGGCGTGGCCGGCGTCTACTTCTTGCCGCCCGAGGTGCAGTCGCACGTTCACCCCGCGCAGCGGCAGGCGCTGTACAGCGGCGTGGTGATGGCGGTGCCAGTCGTGAGCATTGCGCTGTACTGGGTGTTGCGACTCTTCGCGCCCAAGGTGCTGACGTTCATCCGCCACTGGGTGCTGGGCAAGCGCTTCTGGCTGTTCTTCGGCCTGCTGCTGCACATCGGCATCGACCTGGGCATGAACGTCGGCACGTTCGCCGAGGTGATGATGACCGTCTACCTGTGCTGGCTCAGCGGCAAGGAGATCGAGTCCTTCTGGCTCTTCGTCTACCAGCGCCGCTGCGCCCCTGGTGAGGGCGATCGACCGGCGCGTTCGCCCCGATGGAAGGCGTTTCTGTTTGCGCCCTACGACTGGTTTCACTTTCGCAAATCGGGGCCGCGCTACGTCGTGCGCCACAACCCCAGCGAGGCCAGCGTTCGCCGAGCCACGCTGGTGCGCATGCTCGACCTCGGGAAGCGAGTGGACTTCGTCGAAGACGACGCGGTGCCGGCGGAGACCCTGTGCGTCGAGCACCAGGGGGCGCGGCTGACCGGTAACGCCGCAGCCGCTGCCCTCACCCGGGTGCTGCCCGTGCTGTTGTGGCTCAGGCCGGTCCGCAAGCTTCCGGGCGTCGGCGCGGTGGCGCGCGTGTTGATGAGTCAGCGGGCCTGAGCGGAGGTCTTCCCGCTACGATGCTCGCGATGAGCATCTTCGGTCCGCGCTGGCACAACTGGGCCCACACACTCGATGCAAAGCCCGACGTGCTTGCACGACCGCGGACCGAAGAGGACGTGCAGGACATCGTGCGCAAGGCCGTGGCCGACGGACGCCGGGTGCGGGCCGGTGGCACCGGGCACTCCTGGTCCGCGGGCGTGCCCACCGACGGGGTGATCATGTTGACCGAGCACCTCACGAGGCCCGGCAGCGGGAAGCCGTTCGTCGACACCGGCGGTGCGACGCCGGTCGTGCGCGTGGGCCCCGGCCTCAACCAAGGCCAGCTGCAGCACGTCACGCAGCCCCACGGCCTCGCCTTCCCCACTCTCGGCGTCGTCTACGACATCTCGCTCGGAGGCTTCATCGCCAATGGCTGCCACGGTACGGGCTGGGAGCAGCCCACCGTGTCCGATCTGGTCACCGGCATGCGCGTCGTCCTGGCCGATGGGAGCGTTCGCGAGTTCTCGCAGGAGGCCACGCCCGACGAGATGGACTTCGCTCGGGTCAACCTCGGTTCGATCGGAATCATCACCGAGTTGCAGTTCGAGCCGGTGCCGCTGTGTAACGCGCACGCCGTCGACGAGACCAAGCCCATGGAGGCGCTGCTGTCTCGCAAGGACCCGACGGTGCTGCGAGACCAGATCACCTCGTCCGAGAACCCCTACGTCGAGCTGTTCTGGTTCCCGTTCAACACCAAGGGCTCGCTCGAGGGCGAGGTGTGGTTCAAGCACTATCGCCCCACCGATGAACCTTGTGACGGACGCATCCCGACGCGGGTGTGGGACCGGATCCAATCGGAGCTCGGACAAATTCCCTACTACGAGGTCACGCTCAACCCCAAGAGCACGCCCTCCCTGATGCCGCTGCTTTGGGACTTGGTGCCCACGCGGGACGAGTACATCGCCCCGATCACCGACGTGTTTCACTACCAGCACTACACGTTCCCGGTCACCGACATCTCGTTCGCGATCCCGATCTCCGTGGGAGAGGGCGGCGTCGCCGACTTCAGCGAGGCCAACGAAGCGTGGTGGTCGTTCGTCGATGCGATCGGCAAGGCCGCGGAGCGCGACGAGTACCCGATCAACGTCTGCCTGCATGCACGCTTCATCCGCAACTCGCAGGCCCTGCTCTCTCCGTCTCATGCGCCCGCGGGAAGCCCGACGCACTACTGCTACATCGAGGGCCTCACGTTTCAGCCTCGACACTTGGAGACCCTCAGCCCTGGGGTGCGGCAGTTTCACGACTTCTTCGCGCAGATGGGTCCGCGGTGGATGGAGCTGGGCGGCGTCCCTCACTGGGGGAAGGACTTCAGCGCGATCCCCAGCGTGTTCGAGCACATTCGAGGGATCTACGGCGAGCGGCTCAGGCGGTGGCTCGCGTGGCGGGACGGGCTCGATCCCGACCGCGTGTTCTGGAACGCCTTCATGGATCAGATCTTCGGCGGGCCCGGGCTGTAGGGCCGGAACCCTTGCCGATGCGCGCTGGGTCCCCGCGGCGAGCCATGTAGGCGTCGTCGAACCTTGCAGGGTTGTGTCACGCAGGGACAGGTGTGCTTCCGGATGATGTCGCCGAACGACGTTGACTGTCGAACCGGTCGTTGACTCTTTGTCGAGGGTTGGAGCGCATTCGCGCTGATATCCCCGTGTCATCTGACGAGATGTGTGGGCGATTGACCCCGCACCGGGGGGTACCCGACGGTGGAAGCGCCGATGGACGTCCGTGCCGGAAAAGCCCTGATCTTGGCGACGAAGGAGTTCGAGCAGGAGTCCGTGGCTCGCTCCTGGTTCGAGATCACGAGCACGTTCGTCGCCTACGGCGCGGCCATCGCCGCTCTCGTCGCCGCCGACGCGTGGGCGCTACGGGTCGGGTTCGCCTTCATCGCCGGCCTGATCCAGTTCCGCATGTTCTCGCTGTTTCACGCCCACCTGCACAAGGCGCTGCTGTGGAGGTCCAAGCCGGCGCGGTGGTTGTTCGCCGTCTTGGGCGTGCTCATTCTCGTGCCGCGTTCGGTGTGGCTGCAGACCCACAACTTCCACCACATCAACAACGGCAAGATCGCCTGGACGTCGATCGGCTCGTACCCGGTGTGGACGCGCGAGCGGTACGAGGCCGCGACCCCGCGTGAGCGCCGGCGCTACCTGATGTCGCGTCACGTCCTGAAGATGGTGCTCGGCTACGTGTTCATCGGCATCGGCGGCATGTGCATCAACGCGTTTCTTCGCACGCCCAAGAAGAACTGGCTGGGCCCCGTGGCGCTCTTGCTGCACGTCGCGATCTTCTCGGGTCTGGCCGCTGCGATGGGCTTGGCCTCGGCGACCCTCGTCCTCATCGTGCCTTGCGCAGTCAACCACGCGGTGGCCTCGTACCTGTTTTACGCGCAGCACAACTTCCCGGGCACCGTGTTCTTCGACTCGAAGGAGTGGAACTACGGCTCCGCGGCAGTGCAAGGGTCGAGCTACTTCCGGATGGGCCCAGTGATGCGGTGGATGACCGCCGACATCGGCTACCACCACGTGCATCACCTCAACCACAAGATTCCGACGTATCGCTCGGCCGAGGCGATGGCGGCGATGCCCGAGCTGCAGTCCCCTGCCGTCACGTCGTGGCGCCTCCGCGACGTGCTTGCGTGCCTGCGGCTGACGGTTTGGAACCCCGCGACCCGTGCGATGGAGCCGCTGCTCGCCGACGACGGCGCGGTCGAAGGGTTGCGCGAGGCCTCCTAGGAGGGCAGGCTCCGCGCTCGAATGCGGGTCGAGCTCAACGTCCATCCGGATCTGCTGCTCGACCCGGCCCGTCTGGCGGAGGCGGTCATCGCGAAGGCACGACTCAAGCCCAGGGCGGTCGCTGGGTTCGAGGTCGTCCGTCGAACGATCGACGCCCGCAAGGGCAAGGTGCGCGTGCACGTGGTCGCGGAGCTTCGCCTCAAGGGCGAGGTCCCTGCGTCACGTTCGTTCGAGCCGCCCGTGCTGCCGACGCTCGGCGGTGAACCCTCGGTGGCGATCGTCGGCGCGGGCCCGGCGGGGATGTTCTGTGCGTGGGCGCTGGCCCTCGCGGGCGTGCGCAGCGTGGTGCTCGAGCGGGGCAAGCCCGTTCGTGAGCGTCGGCTCGACCTCGCCGGCCTGATGCGCCGCGGAGCGCTCGATCCCGAGAGCAACTACTGCTTCGGGGAAGGCGGCGCCGGGACCTTCAGCGACGGAAAGCTCTACACGCGCTCGAGCAAGCGCGGGCATGTCACCCGGGTGCTCGAGGCGTTCGTCGCCTATGGCGCCTCGCCCGACATCCTCGTCGACGGCCGCCCGCACATCGGCACCAACAAGCTGCCGGGTGTGGTGACCACCATGCGCGAGCACCTCGAAGCGGCAGGGGTCGAGTTTCGGTTCGAAACGCGGGTCGCGGCGTTGGAGGTTCGGGACGGCCGCGTTCGTGGAGTGCGCCTCGCGAACGCAGACGTGCTCGAGGTGCCCGCGGTCGTGCTTGCGGTCGGGCACTCGGCCCGTGATGTCTTCCGGTTCGCCGCCGAGGCGGGTGCGACCGTCGAGGCAAAGTCGTTCGCCGTGGGCGTGCGGGTCGAACATCCGCAGGCGTTCATCGACGCCGCGCAGTTTGGCGCGCTGGCGGGGCATCCGGCGCTGGGAGCTGCGGCGTACCGCCTGGTCGAGCGCGTCGGAGAGCGCGGAGTATTCTCCTTTTGCATGTGCCCCGGGGGCTTCATCGCGCCTGCCGCTACGGAACTCGGCGGTCAGGTCGTCAACGGCTGGAGTCCTTCGTCGCGCGCGGGGGCGTTCGCCAACAGTGGTTTCGTCGCAGAGGTCGACGCGTCGGTGTTGGCATCGCACGGGCTCGACCCCTCCGACCCCTTTGCGGGCGTCGATTTCCAGCGCGACCTCGAGATGCGGGCCTACGGTGCAGGCGGCGGTGACTATGTCGCGCCCGCCGCACGACTCGACGACTTCGTCGCGGGCAGAGTTTCGACCCAGCTGCCAGAATGCAGCTACCGGCGAGGCGTGGAGCCGACCGATCTCGGCCCCGTGCTCGGCACCCTGGCCGACCCGATTCGGCAGGCGTTGCGCCAGGTCGACGAACGCATCCGCGGGTTCGCTGGACCCGCCGGCATCGCCGTGGCCGTAGAGTCGCGTACCAGCTGCCCCGTTCGTACCGTGCGCAATCCCCAAGGGCTCCAGTCCCCGACGCTCGAGGGGCTCTTCCCTTGCGGTGAAGGTGCGGGGTTCGCCGGAGGCATCATGAGCGCCGCCCTCGATGGCATCCGCGTCGCCGACGCGATCGTGCGCTCGCAAACGCGAGCGTGACGAACAGGGCGCTCAAAAAGTCACAGGAGTGCGCACGCGCGCGCCAAAAAGCATGCAAAGCTCGGGCAATGATCTTGCCGCCGCGCGCTCCCGCGATTGCTGCTCTACTGGCCTCTTGCATCACCTTTGCGCCTGGCTGTGGTGACGACGGTTCTGCGACCGGCGGCGAGCCGATCGACAGCTCGGGTGGCCCCGTCGACGACGACGACGGTGGCGGCATGACGGACTCCGATCCGACCAACACCACCAATGACCCGACCTCGGACCCGACGGACGGCTGTGGCGGCTGCGTGGACGCTGCGGGCCAGTGTCAGCCCGGCTCGTTCAACGAGGCGTGCGGCGTGCTCGGTGAAGCGTGCAGCGCGTGCGAAGGGAGCTCCGTGTGTGCGGAGGGCGAGTGTGTCGAGCCGCCCGAGTGCAACCCGGGCAACTGCAACGGGTGCTGCGACGGGAACACCTGCGTGGAAGGCAACGTGCCCAGCGCGTGCGGCGTCAACGGTGGGCAGTGCAACACCTGCCCCAACAACGCCAGCTGCGACGCGGGCGTGTGCAACCTGGCGTGCGAAGACAGCTGCGATGGCTGCTGCAACGGGAACACCTGCGTCGACTTCGACGAGCTGTCGGTCGAGAACTGCGGCATGGGTGGCGACGCGTGCCAGCCCTGCGGCAACGGCTTCGAATGCGTGGGCGGCGAGTGCGTCTCGACGGCCTGCGTCGCGACGTGCGGGGGCTGCTGCGACGGCGATCAGTGCCTCGGCGGCGACGACCAGAGCTCGTGTGGCGCCGACGGTGCCACGTGCCAAGCGTGCGGGCCCAACACCGTGTGCGAAGCCACCGGCTGCGTCCCCGACCCGATGGCGCTTTGGAACCTGGAAGTCCTGGACGGTATCTTGCCCGTCTCCGACGAGAATGGAGACGCCTGGGATGCGTTCAACGGGTTGCCCGACCCCTACGTCGAAGTGGAAGTCGTCGGGATGTCGGGCGAGACGGCCGTAGAAGACAACACAGTCTTCCCGGTCTGGAACGAAGTCGTGCTCGAAAGCGTGAGCACGGCGCAGCTTCAGGACAACGTGGTCTTCACGGTGATCGATTCCGACGCAGTCTTCGACCAGACCGTGGCAGCTTGTACGATCGCCATCGAGGACGAGATGTTCAACGGAGGCACGTGGCAACTCACGTGCTCCAACACGAAGACCGAGTTCGAGTACTGGACGCTGAGCTTCACGCTCGAGTCGGTCTAGCCTACGGCGTCGGCGCGTAGTTCACCCTGCGTTCGATCGTGGCCTCGATGTCGCCGGGCAGGGCCGGCACGAGCCCTTCTTCGGGGGTCGCGGGCTCGGCGAACTCGATCGCCGCGCCGCCGGCGATCTGCTCGATCACGCCGAGGGTCAGGTTACCGACCTTGCCCAGGCCCACGGGGTCGATGCGCGAGGCTTCGTCTCCGGGCGCGTGGTAGTCGCCGTGCACTCCGGTGAACATGAAGATCACCGGCATGCCCAGCTTGTAGAACGCAGCGTGGTCGCTTCTCGTGGTGATGGAGCGATCGAAGGTGATCGGGATGTCGCCCCACCCGGCGGTCTCGAACAGGCCCATCCACTGCGGGCTGCTCCCCACGCCGCCCACGAGGAGGCCGGGGTCGGGGCGCAGGCGGCCAACCATGTCGATGTTGACCATCGCGACCGGCGTCGCGCCCTTCCACGCGGCGGGAGGGCTCGCCGCCATCGCACGGGATCCGAGCAGGCCGAGCTCTTCGCCGGCGAAGAGGGCGAAGACGACGGTGCGCTCGGGAGGCTCGGGGCGGGACGCCAGGACGCGCGCGACCTCCACCACGACGGCGGTGCCGCTGGCGTTGTCGTCGGCGCCGTTGCAGACCACGTCCTTCGTTTCGCCTTCGACGATGGCGCGACAGTGACCGCGGCCGTCCTCGTCGGTGCCGATGTGGTCGTAGTGCGCCCCCAGGATGACGAACTCGTCGGTCCGCTTGCCCACGATCTGGCCCAGCAGGTTGGGCGCCTGCACGTTGCGGGGGCGGAGCTCGACCGAGAGCGTGGCTTCGGCCTTCAGACCCGCCGATGCGGGCTCGAGCTCACGTTCGATCTGACCCTGCAGCGACGAGAGCTTGCGTGAGCCGATCTTCAAGATGCGGTCGGCTTCGCGCCACTTCATCTGCACGACCGGCACGCCGACGTCCCGAGCCGGGCGAGTGGTGGCCAGTTCGGGCAGCGGGTCTTCGTCCCGAGACGCGTCGTCGATGAAGCTCCTGGGGCCTCGCACCGTGATGATGCCGATGGCCCCCGCGTCGACCAGCCGGGCGAGCTTGTTGCGGAGCCGGCCGGCCGAGAACGGGAACGTGGGGCCGTCCGACGCCGTCGGCATGAACAGTGCGGAGGCGAACGCGTCGGCTTGCAGCGGCGCGGTGGGATCGTCGGGCACCTGCATCAGGGCCTCGGGGACAGGAGCACCGCCGAGGAAGGGCTTGATGAGCGCGCCGAGCTCGTCGCGAGTGAGCCGCTGTAGCTTGGAGAGCGCGTCCTCATCGCCCGCGTCCCGCAAAGGGCGGGCCTGCGACTCGTAGCGATCACCGATGGAGCGGATGCGCTCGTACAGGGCGCGCGAGTCCGGGCGGCGCGGCGCGTCGAGCAACACGACCGCAATCGCCCCGGTCACGTCGACGTCGGCCAGATCGTCGTAGTCGGTGGGATCGTTCGCAGCGGCCCCGTAGCCGACGAACACCAGAGGTCCCCTCACGGAGCCGGTGGCGCTGCCCGGCATGGGGCCAAAGCTGCCCGCGGGTGCCTCCGTGACCCGCGGCCCGCGAGAGATCGAAATCGCGGGATCGGACACGAGGTCGGCCCCGACGGTGATGTCGAACGGGTGACGGAAATCGTCACCGACGGGCTCGACGCCGGCGGCTTCGAACTTCTGGGCAAGCACCGAGGCCGCGCGATCGATGTCGGAGTGCAGGCTGTAGCGACCGCCGAGCTCGTCGGATGCGAGCGCCTCGATCGTCGCCATCATCTGCGCAGGCTCGATTCGAGCGGGTTGAGGGTGCTCGGGCTTGGTATCGCTCGGCCCCGGGGGGGTGGGTCCGCTTGGCCGGCACGATGCCAGCGCGATCGTGACGAGGATGCCGATGCCCTGTCGCATGGCCGGAGTAGACCCCGCGTCCGGCGGCACGTGCCGAAGACCGCGAGGTAGTCGCGGGTGTGATGACTCACCTCCCGTTGCGAGCGTAGCGTCCTTTGTTGACGCCTCTCGCTCGGGCAGCGTACCGTCCACAAACCGACCGAACTCCTGTCCTGTCGGGGGGCACGCAGGGTTCAACCGGGGAACCGCCGCAGGCGGGGAGTCCCCTGTCAATCACGGGTCATGAGGCCCCGCCTGAGAAGAAGGTACGAAAATGAAGCGACTTGCATTGTTTGGGTCTTGGAAGCGACTTGGCGTCCAGGCTGGCCTGTTGGCGGGGTTGGGTCTCGCATTCGTGGGGGGGTCGGAGAAGCCGGCACAAGCGGGCGCCGACTGTGTCGGTGACGAGGCCTGCTCGTTCAAGAAGCCCAACCTCCTCATCGTGCTCGACTACTCGTCGTCGATGAACGACGACTTCCAACCCGGCCAGACCCGGTGGGAAGCCGCGGTCGAAGCGATCGACAACATCGTCACCACCGACAACGGGTTCTTCGACGAGAGCATGCACCTGGGCTTGCTGCGGTTCGGACACGACCCCGACCCGGACAACGAGGGCACCATCATCACCGTCTCGGGTCAGACGGATCCCTCGGGCATCACCGATGGTCAGGCGCTCGACGTGCCCTGGTACGACGCCGACAACGACCCGTCGGGCTACTTCGAGTGCACGGGCGAGGACATCTCCACGTTCCTCAACAGCGTCGAGCCGCCGCTGTGTGTCGGCCTCAACTGCGCGGGTATCGGTACCTGGACGCAGGGGGCCCTGCTCGCCGCGCGCGACTACATCGCACAGACCCGCGCCGATCACCCCGACGACCTCACGCCCGGTGACGAGCGTGCGTACTTCGTGATGCTGATGACCGACGGCGTCTGGACGACCCAGACCGGTCAGGCTCCGGCCAACGCCACCGAGCAGGCGGCGTTCGATCCCGTTCCCGTCGGCGGCGACCTGTTCGCGACCGACGACGTTCCCGTATACGTCGTCGCGTTCGGTGATGCCCTCGGCGAAGGCTTTGCCGACGATCTCGCGAACGCAGGCGGCACCGTCCAAGCCATCGACGCGGGCGCGGGTCAGCTCGTCCCGGCGCTCGAGACCGTCATCGAAGACATCGAGGACACCATCATCATCCCCGAGTGCACCGGTGGTCTCCCCCGCATCATGGTCGTGCGCGACGCGTCGAGCTCCATGCTCAACACGGGCAACCCGCTCGACCCCGACAACTACGTCGCCGGCGCAATGGGCATGACCGGCTGGGATCAGGCGCGCGACGCCCTCTCGGGCGATTCCTCGCTGTTCGACGTTCTCGTTCCGGGCGTGAACAACCAGCCCGTCGAAGACCTGGTGCACCTGGGTCTCATCACCTTCGGCACCGAAGGCGACCAGCAGCTGCTCGTCGACTACGGCCCCTGCATGAAGGACAACTTCGGCTGGGCGCTCGACCCCAACACCACGTGCGGCCCTGGCTGCGCGGATCCGTGGGGCGGTCCTCCGATCATCTGGTCGCCCGTCGGCCCCGGTGATGCCGCCTACCCCGGCTTCGACCAGGACACCTACAGCACCATGCCGGACTGCAACACGGGCATGTTCGACCTGGATGCATGCACGGGTTCGGCCACGGCCACCCACACCGGGCTCGCGCTGGCCAACGCCAACGCTGAGGCCTACCGCATGAGCCCGCCCGAACTCTACCCGGTCGACGGAAGCACGCAGTTCTTCAACATCATCATCACCGACGGTGCGTACAGCCTCAACGGCTGGTCGACCGACGAGCAGGTCTCGGCCGAGCTCACGGACATGTACACCAACGACAACACGACCACGTTCGTGATCGGGTTTGGTGATGACGAACAGCTCGCGCCCGTCGAGCTGGGCAACATGGCCTGCTGGGGCTCCGGTGGTACCGGCATCCCGTGCAACGGCGGCGCGATCGACTACTTCACCGCGGCCAACCAAACCGAGCTCGAGGACGCGCTGCAGACGATCATCGAGCAGATCACGTTCGACCCCTGCTGCGGGTTCAACGACTGCTCGTTCAACCCGGAGCCCACCACGGGCGAGCCCGACCCCATCCCCGAGGAGACCAGCACGGGTCCGGGCGAGACCACCGGTGACGACAGCACCGGCCCCTCGCTCACCTCCGGCTCTGGCGACTCCTCGAGCGGCGAGCCTCCGGCGGGCAGCAGCTCCTCCGGCGAGCCCGCTGCGGACAGCTCCTCGAGCGCTGGCGACGACTCGACGACCGACGACCCCGACCCCACCAACGACCCGACCAACGTCACCGGCAACGATGAGTCCGGCGGCGACGAGTCCAGCGGTGGTGACTCCGCGGGCGCAATCGACGACGACGGCTGCGGCTGCTCCGCCGGCAACGACGAGGGCTCCGGCTGGCTCGGGGGCATGTTCATGCTCGGCCTCTTCGGCCTCGTCCGTCGCCGCAAGTAAGCGCCTTCGGGCTGCATGAGCGACGCCGTCGTGGGTGACCACGGCGGCGTTTCTTCATTGGGGGCGGTTCCGGTACCGGTGGCCACGTCTCGACGACCGTGCGGGCCATGCCCCCGAAGGACAATGGCCAGGCGAAGGTGGAAGGGCGGTGGCGCTGTGACCGTCGGGCTAGCACGATGTGATGGCCAGTCCGCACGACTCGCTCTTCAAGGCAGTGTTCAGCGAGCTCGACAACGCGCGGGGCGTGTTCGTCCACGCACTTCGTTCCACTCGTCCTGTCGCACGCGACGTCTGGTTGGACGGCGGAGCAGCAGTTCTCGGCTCTCTTCGATTCCGACGTCCGGCGACTCATGCCAGATGCGATCCCCGACTTCCGCTACCTGGTCTTGGACGTTCGGACGACAGCAGGCGCGGAGTTTCGGCGGGCTCCAATCCCACACGAAGCGAAGCTTGCGCTGTGGCTGATGAGAGAAATCCGTGACGCGGTGGCTTTTGCGGCCGGCCTCTCGAATTGGCTCGATGTGATCGCGCGTCTCGAGAGGCACCCCCGAGGGCGCGAGAAACTCACCCGGTTGCTCGAGTATGTCCTGCAAGCGGGGGAGGACATGCAGCTGTCGGAGATCCATGCCATCCTCAGCGAAGCGGCGCCAATCGCTGGTGGAATCTTGATGACGACGATCGCAGACCAACTTCGAGCCGAAGGTAAGGCCGTGGGGCTGGCCGAAGGTAAGGCCGTGGGGCTGGCCGAAGGCAAGGCGCAGGCGCTGCTGACGATTCTCGAGGCTCGCGAGCTCGTCATCGGTGCGGGGCAGCGAGCCGCGATCCTTGGGTGTGATGATGTGGAGCTGCTCGACCGCTGGACTCGCCGTGCGATCTCGGCGAACTCGGTGGCCGACGTGCTGGAGTGAGCGAGCCGCAGCTGCTCACGTGCCGCAGAACGTCTTGTAGCCGTCGTCGAACGCCTCGGGGGCTGGCTCGGCGTATCGGTCGAGACCATCGCGTCGGGTGAAGGGGTCGGTCACCGCCTCGAGCAGCCGGTGCATGGGGTCGAGGTCGCCATCGACGGCGGCGCCGAGCGCCTCTTCGACCAGGTGGTTGCGCGGAATGTAGATCGGGTTGATTGTGTCCATGCGCTCCGCCGCGCCGCCCCGGCCTCCCGGTTCGCGGTCGATGCGGGCAAGCCACCGCGCCGCCCACGCGTCGAAGCCTTCGACGTCGGCAAACATGTCGTCGCTGCCGCGTGCCACGCTCGAGAGGCCTCGCATCGCTTTGGTGTAGTCGAGTCGAGCGCCCTCGAGCAGCGTGGTCAACGCGGTCGCGAGCGATTCGTCCTCGTCTTCGGCTTCGACGATGCCGAGCTTGGCACGCATGCCCTTCGTCCACGCGGTCTGGTAGCGCAGTGCGAAAGCCTGCAGGGACTTGCGGGCGTGCTCCATCGCGACGTCCTTGTCGTCGTCGAGCAGAGGAAGCAGCGTCTCGGCGAACCGCGCGATGTTCCACTGCCCGATGCCGGGCTGGTTGCCGTACGCGTAGCGCCCCCGGTGGTCGATCGAGCTGTAGACGGTTCGCGGGTCGAAGCGGTCCATGAACGCGCAAGGTCCGTAGTCGATCGTCTCGCCCGACAGGGCCACGTTGTCGGTGTTCATCACGCCGTGAATGAAGCCCACCATCATCCACTGCGCGATGAGCTCGGCCTGCGCGTCGACGACGGCGTTGAGCAGACCGACGTAGGGGTTGGGCGTGCCGGCGAGGTGGGGGTAGTGCCGCTCGATCGTGTAGTCGGCGAGCCGCCGCGTGCTCGTGATGTCCTGGCGCGAGGCGAAGTACTCGAAGGTGCCCACTCGGAGATGGCTGGCAGCCACGCGGGCCAAGACGGCCCCCGGCAGAGGGCGCTCGCGGAAGACGGGCTCCCCGGTGGTGACGACCGCGAGCGAGCGGGTCGTCGGAACGCCCAGCGCGTGCATGGCTTCGCTGATCACGTGTTCGCGAAGCATGGGGCCCAGCGATGCCTTGCCATCTCCTCCGCGAGAGAACTCGGTGGGTCCCGAGCCCTTGAGCTGAAGGTCGAAGCGCCGACCCTCCGCGTCGACGAGCTCGCCGAGCAGCAGCGCTCGCCCGTCACCGAGCTGAGGAGAGAACCCGCCGAACTGATGCCCGGCGTAGAACTGCGCGATGGGGTCTGCGTTCTCGGGGACCGACTGCCCGGAGAAGATCGCTGCTGCGTCGTCTCGCAGGGGTTGCACCTCGAGCCCGAGCGTCATCGCGAGCGGCTCGTTGAGGACGACGAGCTCTGGCGAGGGGAACGCGGCGGCCTCTGCGGGGAGGAAGAACCCGTCCATCTGGGCGGCGAACGTATTGTCGAACGCGAACGACGTGGCCATCTACGGCGCACTCTAGCCCACGCGTCTGCGCTCGACCGGCACCGCCGGCAGCCGAGTACAGTGCCCGTCCTCGCGAGCAAGAGCAACTGGCCCGTGCCCGGACGACGATCGGCGTGGCACGCGTCAAGTCGACGCAGTCTCCGCGCTCATGGCGGCCGAGGTTTGCTCACGTCCAACCCTCCGTGATCGAGATGGGCAGAATCGAGTTGGCAAGGGGCGACGCGGATTGTTATCGGTACCGTCTATGTCGACGGACGCTGTCCAGCGCGGGCCCGAGCCGGGTGTCGAACTCGCTCATCTTTCGGAGGATGCCCGAGAGATCGTCGCCGAAGAGACCGAGATCCTGGCGAGCATTCGCGCTCGTCTCGAGCGAGAAGCTGCCGAGAGTCCCGATGCCATCGAGGACCTCGACGCCCAGATGATCGAGCTGCGGGACGCCATCGCCGAGGCGAAGGAGGAGGACGTCGCTTCGCTCATCGATCAGATGCACCAAGTCGCGGCGCTCAGCCGCAAGCGCGGCAAGGGCCGGAGCATCCCCATCGATCCCCAGAGCCCCTACTTCGGCCACCTGTGCCTCGAAGACGCGCGCACCGGGCGGGCTCGAGAGGTCCTCATCGGGCGCCATACGCTGCTCGACAACGGTGACGGGCTGTCGATCGTCGACTGGCGAAACGCGCCCGTCAGCCGCCTCTACTATCGCTACGAGGAGGACGACGAGTACGACGAGGAGTTCGGGGAGCGCACGGTCGAAGGCCGAGTGCTCAAGCGCCGCAGCCTCGCGGTCACCGATGGCACGCTGCGCCGCATCGCCGCACCGCAGGGCACGTTTGCCCGCGGACAGCAGGGCAAGTGGCGTGAGTCCGGAGTCTCGGAACGCCCCACCCTCGAGGGCGGCTCGGGCTCGGCGATCCGCTACGACAAGAAGCAGCTCGGCGTGCAGGGCGACGACGCTCAGCTGCGGGCCGACAAGCGGCTGCAGGAGATCACGGCGCTCATCGACAAGGAGCAGTTCGAGCTCATCACGCACGGCGACTCGGGCATCGTGCTCATTCAAGGTGGTGCAGGCTCGGGCAAGACCACGGTCGCGCTGCACCGCGTCGCGTACCTTTCGTTCCAGGATCCGCGCCGCTTCGCGCCCAACAAGATGCTGATCGTCGTCTTCAACGAGGCGTTGGTCGAGTACATCCGCCACGTGCTGCCTTCGCTCGGTGTCGAAGGCGTCACTGTGACGACCTACCGCCGGTGGACCGCGCAGTTGCTCGCGCGCATGAAGATCGGGATCGACCTCAAGCACGAGATCGGAACCCCCGAGCCGGTCTCGCGCTTCAAGAAGCACCCCGTGTTCATGCGGATGCTCGAGGAGCTCGTCGACGAGCACCGGGCGGACATCGAGGACGAGCTGCAAGAGCGCGTCGCCTCGCGTCCGGGTGGTGTCGAGGTGGTCAAGGCGTGGCGAAGCTTCTCCAAGATGCCAGCGCTCACCCAGGTCGAGCGGATGCAGCGCTGGCTCGAGGAAGGGGTGGGTAGCCGCCTCAACCCCAAGACCCGCACTCCCGCGGTCAGCATCATGCGAGTCGCTCGCGACACGATGCGGGAGATCGTCGGTGACTGGCTGGAGGTGAACACCAACGCCTCACGCATTCGCAAAGCCGTCGCGAAACACGCCGAGGGTGCGTTCACGCCGGCCGAGCTCGAGGGCATCATCAAGTGGTGCGCTCGCAAGGCCGACCTCGACATCGATCCCGATGACCCCGACGCCAAGCCCGACGACGTCGCGCTCGACCCCGAGGACGACGCGGCGCTGCTGCGCCTGATGCAGCTCAAGCACGGGGGGCTCTTCGTCGGCAGCAAGCGCTACGAGTACGAGCACGTCGTGCTCGACGAGGCCCAAGACCTCTGCCCGCTCGAGGTACGCGTGCTGCTCGACGCCGTCAGCCGTGGCAAGAGCGTCACGATCGCGGGCGACCGCGCTCAGAAGATGGTCTTCGACAACGGGTTCCAGGACTGGCCTCAGCTGCTCGAGGGGGCAGGTTTGCCGCACACGGCGATTCAGCCGCTGAAGATCACCTACCGGTCCACCCGTCAGGTGATGGAGCTGTCGCAGCACGTCCTGGGGCATCTGCACAACCCGCAGGATCAGCTCATCGCGCGCGAGGGCGCTCCGGTCTCGTACTTCGAGTTCACCGACACGGGCGAAGCGGTCGCGTTCCTCGGCGAGGCGCTGCGCTCCCTCGTGCGTCGCGAGCCCACCGCATCGGTCGCGCTCATCAGCCGCTACCCGCAGCAAGCCGACACCTACTACGAAGCGTTGCGCGTGGCCGAGGTGCCCAAGCTTCGCCGCGTTCGGCGACAGGACTTCACCTTCACCGCAGGCATCGACGTCACCGACGTCCGGCAGGTCAAAGGCCTCGAGTTCGACTACGTCGTCCTGCTCGAGCCCAACCGGCAAAATTATCCCGCGCACGACCAGTCCCGCCACCTCATGCACATCGCGGTCACCCGCGCCGCGTATCAGCTGTGGATGGTAAACACGGGCGATCGAAGCCCGCTGCTGCCCGAGCTCGAGAGCGCGCTCTAGCGGTCTCGCACGAGTCGGACGATCCCCACGACGAGCGCGGCGGTGCCTGCCGCAGCGAGGACGCTGCCGGTGATCATCCAAGCGTTGCCCTTGCTGCGCTCCTCGTCGAGGAAGGTGCTCGAGGGCGGCTCGTTGGCGGGCATGCCCGAGTCGATGACCATCTGCTCTGCCCGGGGTGTGAAGCGAGAGCCGATGATGATTCCAGCGAGGCCGCCAGCGAGCAGAGCTCCGCCGCCGGCGATCCACACCGGGTTGGGAATGGTGCGCTCGGGTGGTTCTTTGCGAGGCGAGGTGACGGGCTCGACGTCTTGCGGTGCCTCGACCGCCGTTGGCGGTGGCGGCTCGGGATCGAGGTAGGGGTCGAGTCGGTCGCGTTCGCCCTGGAGGAGCGCGTGCAGCTCCTCCTCGAGCTCGGCCTCGAGCGCTTCGTCGAGCAGGGTCGCGACCTCGCGGACGCGCTCCCTGTCGCCGCCGGCGGAGAACTCGGCCAAGGTGGTCGTCACGATCAGCGAGAGCAGCGTGGTGCGGTAGGGCCACTGCTCGGGCGTCGGCTCGACCTGGGCGTACGCCCCGACCCACGCCTCCCGAGCACCTCCGTAATCCCCTGAGTCGTAGAGCTCTTCACCCTTGCGGTGAAGCGTCTGGACGTCGTCGGCGGGTCGTGCGGCGATGATGGGGCTGCGCTGCGCGGGCTGAATGGTCGTCGAGGAGACCATCGTCTCGACGAGCACGAGCGACACGGCGCGGAGCAGCATCGGGGCATGGTCTCAAACGGGAGTACGGCACTCCAGTTTCCGGCCGACCGGACCTGATAGACTTTCAGTACGGCGACCCCCCGAGTGCCGAGCGCGTCAGGCGCACGGCCACCCTTCTCGATGACCGCCCCGATTGCCATTCGAGCCTCTTCGACGCTTCCGCAGGTCGGTGAGGTGGTCGCACAGCGGTACTCGATCGAGCGGTTCATCGCGCGCGGTGGCATGTCGCACGTCTTCGCTGCCCGCCATGCGGCGTTGGGTTCCGTCCTCGCGCTCAAGGTCCTCGACCCGAAGCTGTTCGATGGGGTCAGCGACGCGAGGGTGCGATTCGAGCGGGAGGCACGGCTCGCGTCGCGCCTGCGCCACCCCTCCATCGTCGAGGTGTTCGACATCGGGGTCACCGAGGGGGGGCTCCCCTTCATCGCGATGGAGCTGCTCGACGGCGCCTCGCTCTCCAAGGTCTTGCGTTCCGAGGGGCAGATGCCGTGGGCGCGGGCGTCCGGTCTGATCCTACAGGTGCTCGATGCGCTGCAGGTCGCACACGCGGCCGGCGCGGTGCATCGCGACGTCAAGCCCGACAACTGCCTGATCCTCCGCGACAACCAGCATCTCAAACTCCTCGACTTCGGCATTGCTCGGGTCCTGGATGAGACGCAGGTGACCGTGGCGGGGAGGGTGATGGGGACACCGCACTACCTCTCGCCGGAGCAAGCGATGGGTGCGACCACGGACGCACGAACCGACGTGTACTCGGCCGGGATCGTCTTGTACGAGATGCTCACCGGGAGATGCCCCTTCGAGGACGGCACCACGTTCGAGATCGTGGGCGCGCACGTCACCGAGCCTCCGCCACCGCTGTCCTCGATCATCGACGTCTCCGAGCTCCCCGATGGACTGCCCGCGCTCATGGAGCGGGTCCTTGCAAAGGACCCCAATCACCGGCCGCCCAATGCCGGTGCGTTCGCTGCCGAGTTGCGGGCGATGGAGGCGGCGCCCGCCGCTGGCGTTCTTCGCCCGGGCGTGTGGATCGCGGCGGCGGTCGCAGCGTTCGTGATCGGACTCGGTGCGGTCGGCATCGCATCCAGCGTGCCCGGCGACCCCGTCTCGTCGCAGCCGATGCTCTCCGGTCTTCGGCTGGAGCTGCCGGAGACCCCACCAGTGCCGCCGTCCGAGGACGCGGTGTCGCCGGCCTCGCCGCTCGCCGAGCCATACGTTCCCGGCGAGGACGCCGCCAGGCAGAACGACGAAGCGCCGGGACCCGGTACTCCCGACGCCGAAGCCAAACCCGCGCCCGCGCGTCCGCGGGACAAGAAGGCGTCGCGGAAGCGCCGTGTGTCGCGCGGCATTCGCAAGGCGGCGTCCGTTTGTGGCGCTTATGCGCCCCCCGGGGGTGCGTTGGTTTCGATCGAGGTCGAGGTCGCGGCTGATGGCGACCTGCAGGGCACCCAGATCAAGCCGCCGTATGCCGGGTCGGTGCTGGGGAAGTGCGTCGCGCGTGCGCTCGGAAAGGTGAACGTGAGCGCTGGGCCGGCCGTCTCGTTTCGTCAACGTGTGCGCGTTGGCGGCGGGCGGTAGACTGTCCTCGATGTCGGAGGGTCGCACTTGCGCGGTCGGGGCGGCGGTCGCCCTGTCCGTCTCGGGGTGTTTCGGAGCGCTGCCTCCTGAGGCAACCGCGACCGACGCGTCCTCCACGACTGGGGCGGTCGATGCCGTCACGAGCACCGGACTCGTCGCTGCGTCGAGTGATGGGGACTCCTCCTCGGGTGCTCCGCTCGTTTGCGAGCACCTCGATATCCTCGTGCTCACCGACGTCAGCGGCTCGATGGCACCGCTGGCCGGCGGCATCATCAACGTCCTGCTCGCGATCGGCACGCGCATCGAAGAGGCGTTCGAGGGCGTGGGCACCTTCAACATCGCGTTGGGCTACAACGTCGCGCCGGTCGTCAACCAGCAGGCGTACGAGATCCCTGCCGGCGGTGAGGGCTGCACCCAACTCGGGGCGCTCGTCCGCGGCGTCGACGAATGCGCCGAAGACTTCGAGCTGCGCCCCTACCTGACCGACGATGACGACCTCGGGGCCGGCCTCACGTGCCTGGGCGGCGGACTCATCAGCGCGCAATGGGACCCGAGCTACGAGACGCCGCGTACGCTCGACTCGATCGTCGCGCTGCTCGAGGCCGAGGACGACCCCGCGCTCACCGCCTGCAACGAGGACTTTCACCGGTCGCCCGACCCCTTGCTCATCGTCCTCATCATCGATGCGGAGGACGAGAGCGAGGCGAGCGTGCTCGAAGCGGTGACGTCGGCCGTGGCAACCCAGGGAACCAGCCTCGAGAACGTCGGCTTGTTTCTCATCGGTGCCGATGCTTCGGGCTGCCCGGACGACGATCCGAACGCATGCGACGCGCATCCATCGTGTCGCGTGCAGGAGTTCATCGACCGCGGCTTCACCAACGTTGGGTTGGGCGAGAACGTTCGACGCTTCAACATCTGCCGAAGCCTCGAACGCGACAGCGCAGCGGTGGCCGACGACCTGCTCGTGCAGATGACCGCGGTCGTTCAGAACATCTGTACGCCGTGACCGGGAGTCAGCCCGGAAGCGACACGACGCCGATTGCAGCTCCGATGGATGCCGCGATGGTGTTGCCCTCGCGGACGAGCTTCGTGTCGCCGCGGTCGTCCTCGCTCGAGGCGAAGGGCAGGGCGTGCTTGGCCTTCACCGTGCCGTTGGCGGCGTCGACCTCCGCGAGCACGATGGCCTCGCCGTCAGCGGCGAGCGTGTACAGAGCGCCATCGCCCGCCGCAACGGGACCGAACGCCCCCAGCGGGATCTTCCATGCGTCGTCGCCCTCGGCCACGACGGCAAGCTTGCCTCGCTCGTTGAGCGCAAGGGACGAGGTGTCGACCGCCGCAGGGCGGACCGGGTCGATGGCCTTGCCGTAGCGCCACAGGACGCAACCCGAGGGGGCCTGGGTCTCACCGGTCCGAAGGCGAATCTCCGAGCGGCCCCTGCAGCTGGCGGGATCGAGCAGCACGGCTTCTTGGCCGAACTGGAGCGCGAGTCGATTGCCCGGCACGTGGACCATGCTTCGAATGTCGGCGGGCGCCGAGGCCTCGAACACCGTCCGAAGGTCGAGGTCGAACCCTCGCATCGTGTCTTCCTCGGCCAGATACCGGGTTCCGTCTTCACCGACGGCAACCTTCGACCCCGCCTCGAGATATTCGCCGGAGAGGCGGCCGACCTCGCGAACGCACGCGTCGGCGCTTGTTTCCGCACAGGCGGTCGGGGTCAGCTGGAGAAAGCGTGCGTCGGAGAGCGCGAGCAGGATGTGGGTCTCGTCGGCATCGGAAGCGACGACGTCGACCGGCTTCTTGCCGCGCATCGGCAGGGGGACGGCCGAGGTTTCGGACCCGTCTGTAGAGGACAGGAGCTTCACCTCGGTGTCCAGCGCGACCGCGACGGTGTCACCGCCGAACACGAAGACGCCCTCGTGGGAGCCCTCGAAGGTCCACGCGGCGCTGCCGTCGGCATAGCCCACGACCTTGCCTTCGAAGGCTGCGATGACGGTGGAACCGCCGAGCCGGAGCGCGACCGGAGGCGCTTCGGCGGTCACGCTCCACGTGGCGGCCGGTGGTGGCGCGGACGCTTCCTGCGGTGAGCCCTCATCCGCTTGGGGCGGCGTCGCGCTGGAGGGGCGCGGCGCGGCGGAGGATGTGGGCGCTGCGGGCACGGACGGGGCCTCGGCACCCACGAGATCGGGAAGCACGTGCGGCTCGTGAAGAACGCCTGCGGCTCCGGCCATGCCCCACGTCATGGCGGCGACGGCGGCGGCGACGACGAACGGGATGGGCGAGCGATGGGCCCGTCGTACCCGCGGGATGGTCGGCGTGGGCGTCGCGGGCGGGAGGGGAGGCGGTGCCACCTGCGTGCCGCCTACGCTGGGCCCCTCGGGTGGAAGGATCGCGTTGGGGGTGGAGACGAGCGTCTTCGCGTCTTGCAGAGGGTCGCTCATGGGGACCGCGCCCAGCCCGATGCTCTGATCTGTGCCCTTGCGGCTGGGCAGCTCGAGGCTGGGCAAGAGCGGATCGATGGCTTGCTGCTTGCCCGAGTCGAACCGTGCGGTCGCGGGCTCATCGATCTCCATCAGGGGCTTGCTCGGATCGAACCCCGGCGCCTTTGCAGCCTTGGGCCGCGGAAGGGGAGGAGGGTTCGGGCGACGGGGCGGTCCGCTCACGACTCCCTGACGATACGTCGCTCGTTGCTCCGTGCCAACGACCCCCCGGTGTCGCCGCCTACATGAACAGCTGACGGCCCGCGGTCACCGGGGCGATCGACTCACTTCTTCCGAGGGCGAGGGATGTCGAGCTGGTTGAGGCGGCTGCTGAGGGTGCGCCGCGAGATGCCGAGCTGCTTTGCGGCCCGGGTCTGATTCCCGCCGCAGTCTGCCAGCGCGTCGATGATGCGCTGCCGCTCGTCGCTCGCCATGGCCGGAGTGCCTCGCGCGGGGGTTGCGACGCCAGCGGGTGGGGCGTTGGAGCTGCGACCGGGCGAGTATTGGTTCTCGACCGCGAGATGCTCGGGTTGAACGATGCCGCTGGTCGACAGGAGGACAGCGCGATTGATGGCGTTCTTCAGCTCGCGAATGTTGCCGGGCCAGTCGTAGGACTGCATCCACGCGATCGCCTCGGGCGCGAGCAGCGGGACGCTGCCAAACCCGGCGTCCCGGGCGGCCTGGGCGAGGAAGGAGCGGGCGAGCGGAACGACCTCGTCGAGGCGTTCCCGCAGCGGCGGAATGACGAGGGAGATGCCGTTGAGGCGATAGTAGAGATCTTCTCGAAACCGGCCGGCTGCCACCTCTTCGGCGAGGTTGCGGTGGGTGGCGGAGACGAATCGAACGTCGACCGGCGTCTGCTTGATGCTGCCGACGCGATGCACGGCGCGCAGCTCGAGGACGCGCAGCAGCTTCGCCTGGGCCGAGAGCGGCATTTCGCCGACTTCATCGAGAAAGAACGTGCCCGTGTGGGCAGCCTCGATGAGGCCCGGCTTGGCCGAGGTCGCGCCCGTGAAAGCGCCCTTCTCGTAGCCGAACAGCTCACTCTCGAACAAGCTGTCGGTGAGCGAGGCGCAGTTGATGCCCAAGAACGGCGACGAGGCTCGCGGCGACATGCGGTGGAGCGTGGAGGCCATGACCTCTTTGCCCACGCCGGTCTCCCCGAGCAACAGCACGTTGATCTTGCTCGACGCGACGCGCTGCGCCAGCCGGTTGAGGCGCTGCATTGCGTCGCTCTGGCCTTCGTGGCGATCGTCGCGGAGCGCGGCCTCGTCGGGCTCCCTCTGGCCGCCGAGGACCTCTCGCTGCACGATGACGACGGTTGATCCAAAATCGATGGTCTCCCCGACGTTGATCGCCGTGTCGACGTTTGGCTGGAGCTTCTCACCTCGAACGACCGTGCCGTTGGAGCTCCCAAGGTCGCGGACCATCAGCGTCTCGCCCAGGGTGATCGCTGCGTGCACCCGCGAGATGAGGGGGTCGGGGACCTGGATGTCGGCGGTCTCGGAGCGGCCGACCGTCACGCGCCCGCGCTCGGGGAGCTGGTGCGCGACCGGATCTCGATCACTGATGACCAGCAGCTTGAACCGGCCCAGCTCCACCGAGAGCGAGCCGGGGTCCATCGTCGGGAGTTCTCGTCCGAGCGGTTCGTCTGCCATTCGTGCTGCGCCGAGCCAAAGTCGTACCATGATTGCCGCGATTCGCGTGCGAGTGGTGAGAGGCCCGCCGAGCGTCTGGAGCCGCTCGGGGCAAGCGAAGCGGTCGGATGCGCGACGGGCTCCAGGGATGAGAGAGCGAAGCGAAGGGCCCCTGCCGAGGCCCCTCGAGCATCAGAGGACGAACACCCAGACGGTGTAGAGCACGCCCATCGCGATGGCGAAGAAGCCGAGCGGGACCTGGAACTTGGAGAGCTTGAGGCGAAGCTCCTGTCCCTTGGCCATCGCGGTCTCGTTCTTGCTGAGGACCCACTTGCTGATGAGCTTGAACCCGAGGATGAAGCCGACGAGGAGGTCGGCCACGCCGCTGAGCGTCCAGAAGATCCAAGTGAGGGGCGCCTCGCTGAGCAGGGACATGCTGCTCACGCAGCTGATGAGCTCCCAGACGCCCCAGAAGAACATGAGCGCTCCGATCCACCCCTCGTAGGGGGTGAGCTTGTCGATCAGCTCCTTGGCGTTCGGCTTGCGCGCGATGATGAATGCCGATGCTGCGAGGATTCCGCCACAAATGGTGATGATGCCGCCCATGATTCGTTGCTTCCTTGTTCCGTTGCGTTGGTGTTGGTGACCGCGTCGTTGCGGTGACGCCCGGATGTAAGAGCAAGCGGTATTCCCTGGGTGCCCCGTAGCGATTCCGGCTAGTTACTCGAGTTGTGCAACACGGGGCGGGAGCCACTTGCGCAACGCGCTGCCCAAGTCGAGCAACGCGCCGCGCCGCGCGTTCTCGAACGTCCACGTCGCCCCGCGGGCAGACGGCGATCTTTTGGTGCCCTACAGCGCGAAACGAACCGTTCAAAACTGCCGAACCGTCCGAAAGGGGGGTCGTGTGTCTTCTCGCGTTCCGCTATTGTGTGGCGGGGTTTGGGAAGCGGAGATCGAACGGGTTGGAGACATGCAAAACAAACTCTGGGTAGCAGTTCTTTTCGGTGCGATAGGCCTACCGGCCACCGCCAATGCTGGCGGATTGGATCTCGAGAATCCGGACCCGTCGTGGGAAGACGGTCCGCCGCGGGGCACGTACGTTTGGCTGACCGATGATCAAGTGGATCAAGTGGACCAGGTGCCCGAGGTTCCGGACGTCCAGTTCGGCGGCACCCACATCCTGTACCTCAACCGCTGCCAGGGCGGACTGACCATCTCGCATAGCGGGCAGAACGACTCCACCAACAACCAGTCGACGGTCGGTGGTGGCACGTTCCCCGAGTATCCCTACGGCGATGCGAGCTGGAACGAGCTCGTCAACAAGACCCGCGCCCTCTTCGAGCCCTACGCCATCACGGTCACCGACGTCGACCCCTCCCCGGCACCCCACGACGAGGCTATCGTCTGCGGGACGCCCGGCGTCATCGGCATGCCCAACGGAGTGGGCGGCGTTGCCCCCTTCAGCTGCGGGCAGATTCCCAACGCGATCACCTTCACGTTCGCCCAGGTCTACGGTGGAGACGTCGACCAAATGGTGGCGACGGTCGGCCAGGAAGCTGCGCACGCGTGGGGCCTCGAGCACCTGCTGCGGTGCAACGACCCGATGACCTACCTCAACAGCCCGTTCGGCAACGAGGGGTCGTGCTGGCCGAAGTCGTTCCAGGACAACGACTCGCAGTGTGGCGAGTACTCGCCTCGGTCGTGCGACTGCGGGGGCAGCACGCAGAACTCGCACCAGCACATCCTCAACATGTTCGGGGCTGGTGTGCCCGACACGGCGGCCCCGACCGCGGCCATCGTCTCGCCCACCGACGGTGAGGCGTTCCCCGTCGGAGCGACCTTCCCCATCGAAGTCGAAGTCTCCGATGACGTGCAGGTGGCCAGCGTCACGCTCTACGCCAACGGAAGCGCGCTGAGTACGGATACCTCTTCGCCCTTCGGCCCGTTCCCCGCCGAGAACACGCCCGAGGGCATCTACGAGATGTACATCACCGTCGAGGACGCGGCGGGCAACTCGACCGACAGCGATGTCGTCACCGTCTACGTCAACGCCGATGCTGCTCCGCCCGCGACGAGCGGCGGAAGCGACGGCGGTGATGGCGGCGACGACAGCGACAGCGGCGGGGACGGAAGCGGCGGCGGCGACGGTGGAGACGGCGGCGACGGCGGCGGAGACGGTGGAGATGGCGGCGGCAGTGACAGCGATGCCTTCCCCGGTGAGTCGGGAGGCTCGGGCTTGCCACCGGGCTACGGTCTCGCCAACGAGACGGCGGACGGATGCGCCTGCACCACGGGGTCGGGTGGCGACCGCTGGGGCTTCGTCTTCCTCGGCGTGATGTTCGGCTTTGGCCTTCGGGCTCGGCGGCGTCGCTAGCGACGTCTCCGGCAGCGACCAACCCATCGCGCGGCCACGCTCACCGAGGTGAGGTGGCCGCGTTCTCGTTTAGCGGCGCTTGGCGGCCCAGTCGCGGGCGAGCCCGGAAAGCGAGGGGAGCACGAGCGTGGCGCCGAGGGCTGCCAGAACGATGCCGAGGACCGCGACCTCGCCGATGCCGCGCACACCCGCCGAGTCGGCGACCATGAAGGCGGCGAACCCGATGGCGGTGGTAGCCATCGCCGCCATGATCGCGCTGCCGGTCTCGACCAACGACAGGAGGAGCCCGTCGGCCTCGCCCTTGGTGCGGCGGATCTTGTCGGTGAGATAGACGCCGTTGTCGACGCCGATACCGAGGATCGCGGGAAGGATGGGCAGGTTGAACAACGTGAATTCGAGGTCGAGCATCGCCATCGCGCCGACCAGCCACAACAGCGCGAGCGCGAGCGGCAGCAAGGTGAGGATGGCCTGCCTGACCGATCGAAGCTGCCAGTAGACCAGCAGCGCGACGAGGAGAGCCGCCATCCCGAGCACGACGGGTGCTTCCTCGCGCAGCATTGTGAACATGGCGGCGTAGACCGTGGTCTCGCCGACGAACAGCTCGCCGCTCGAGAGGTACTGGGCCGTCTCCTCACGAAAGTCGACGCCCTTGCGCATGTCGGCGGCGTCGAAGGCGGGGTAGGCGAACACGCCGTAGGCCCCGTCGTCGGTCCGCACGGCGTGCAGCAGCTCGTGGGGGAGGTCGTCGATGCCGAACGGGCGCGCGGACAGCATGCGGATGAGGTTGGCGGCGTCCTCCTCGTCGATACGCGCTCCTTCAGCCCCCGAGCCCGCGGCGCCGTCGTCCCAGTCGTCCTCGGTGCCTTCGCTCTCTTCCCACTCGCTGCCGTCGAACTCGTCCCCAGACACCTCGCGTGCGCGCGCGAGGAGCTCGGTCGCGTCGACTTGGGCCGACTCGGCCATCGCCTCGATGGTGGAGGGCTCGAGGAGCGTGAGGATGTCGCGCTCGCGCTCGGCGGGGACGATGCTCGGATCGGGCATCAAGTCGGGCGCGGCGAACAGCTCGGCGACGACGGATTCTTCGCCGCGCTCGAGCAAAGCCTGACGAGACGCGCGGGCCTCGTCGAGCGTGGCGCGGGCCTCCTCGAGGCTCTGGCGCACCAAGATGCCCGCGTGAATGTCTCGTCCGAAGATCTCCGAGATGAGGGCGACGTCTTCCTCGGAGTTTTGGCGGCTGTAGTCGGACTGAAGCTCGCGGGCGTTGTACGCGAAGCCGACGTTGGGTGCCTCGATGGCGGAGAACACCGTGAGGGCGCCCAGGATCGCCAGCACGAGGCCAGGGCGGGCGAGCAGGATCTGGGAGACCACGCCGCGCCGCAGACGAGGCGGCTTGGCGCGCTTGATGCCCACGAGGCAGCTCAGCGCCGGAAGGACGGTGACCATGGCCGCCAGGCACAGCGCCACGCCCATCGCCGAGATCACGCCGAACTCGGCGAAGGCGGGGAAGTCCGACGTCGCCATGATCGTGAACGCGCCGACCGTGGTGCTCGAGGCGACGAGCAGCGGCACGACCAGGTTGCGGAAGGCGAGCCGGATCGCCTCGTCGTTTTCGTGCTCCCGTCGCTCCTTGCGGGCGCGGAGGAAGAAGTGAATGCCTGCGTCGATGCCCGCACCCATCACGACGGTCGAAATCATCGACGTCATGACGTTGAGGTCGCCGATGAGCACGTACGTTGCGGCGAGCGACCACACCACGCCGAAGGTCAGCGGTACGAGCAGGATGAGGACCGCGCGTGCCGAGCGGAACAGGCCGTACAGGACGAGCATGACGCCCAGAAGCGCCACGGCTCCGGCGCGGATGGTGTCGCGCTGGACGATGGCGTGTTCGTCGGCCTTGCTGATGTAGGGGCCAACGAGGTTGACCGTGATCTTTCCGGACCACGGGGCGCCCTCGCGCTCGAGCACTTCGTTGGCTGCCGCCCGCATCTCGTCGGAGATCTGCTTGCAGAACTCCAGGCTCGACGCGGGTTCGACCGGCCGCAGCAGGATGACGTTGGCGTCGGTGCCTTCGCGCTCGTAGAGGTCTTCGAAGCCCGTGCGGGCCAGCGACTCCTTGCGCTTGGTCTCGATGAAGTCTTCGAGCTCCTCCTTGGCGCCTTCTTTGGGCTCGGTGAGGCAGAGGTCGGGCTCGGCTGCGCAGGTCTCGGCATGAAGCCAGGCGTCGATCAGCCCGCGTAGCTCCTCGAGCTCCTCGTCGGCGAGGTAGTACAGCGCGTGGTCGAGGAAGAAGTCGCTCGGGAGCCGGTAGTCGACGTCCCCGAGCAGCTCGTGCCCGGCCACGTGTTTGGCGAGTGCGTCGCTGTAGGCGTGGCGCGCCTCGGCCTCGCCACGAACGACGACGTTGACGCTGCCCGTGCTCCCGAAGGTCTCCTCGATGGACTCGAGCGCGACGACGACCTCGTGGTCGCGCGGAAGCAACCGCCGCAGGTCGCTGTCGACCTCCAGCTTCGACGCGAGCGAAGCCGCGAACGCCGTGATCAGAACAGCGACGACGAGGATCGCGCGGTGCCGCCGCAGGACCCAGTCGATCCAACGGTCCCGCAGTGGGGGTGTCCCGGCCAAACGGCCGCAACTCTTGCACGAATCGGCGCCTAGAAGCCACCTCTACCGTGCGGGCCGTGCTTGCGCGTGAGCCCCTCGGTGGTGCTCGCGGCGAGGGCAGCCGAGCACGAACAGCGCGAGGATCAGCCAGCCGGCAGGCGGGCCAGCGGCTGCCTGTGGTCCACCCAGAGCGCATGCGCAGCCTGCACCGCCGGCGGAAGCCCCGGCCTCGTCGTCGGCGGAGTCGGAGCAAGTGAGTTCGCCCGCGGTTGGAGGTGCGGTCGGCTCGATTGCGGGGTCGTAGAAACCGCAGATCTCCAGCGGCTCGCCGAAGGGTGCGTCGCTGGGATTGTCGTCGCCGAACACCAAGGCTGTGCCCTCGGCGTGATCGATCCACGGCGTCGGGCCGTCTGGGTCCGCGACGGCGCGGAACAGCAAGGGCTGGCCGATGAGGTCTTCGGGGGGATCGAAGTCGACCTCGAACGGGCCCGCGCCGACGGTGGCGAAGGTCTGCCACCGTTCGTCTTGGGTGCCGACGTCGATGAGCGACGCGAACTGAAGCTCGACGTCGCAGGTCGCGGCGGCGCAGCCTCGAACGGAGAATGGTGAGCCGGGGCGTAGCTGCGTTCCGTCGAGGGACGGGCTGCGGAGCCCCACGCTGGGGAGCGCGTCGCTCGGGTCGTCGTAGATTCGGACGACGCCTCGCCGGACGCTCCAGAGGTTGAGCGGCGGCTCGTACGTGTAGCCGCGAACGACGTAGTTGCCCGGAGGGATTGCCCCCGTGTCGAAGTCGAGGCCGTCGCGGGTCGCTTCGCAGGTGATGGGTATGCGCTCGCTCACCGGTTGCATGGGGAACACGCAGCCGGCGAGGTCGTCGCGTCGCTCGAGGATGTCCTCGTCGGGCGGCAGCGCGGTGATCGTGCCCCGGGCGAGCGCGTCCTCGGCCTCGGCGACGGTGATCCAGTTGGGGAGGTCGAGGACGTCGCGATGCACGTCTTCGCAGACCAGGAAGAACTGAAACCGCCGCGAGTCGGGAGGCTCGTCGGCGGTGACCATGAAGTCTTCACGAGCGAGCCCGATGTCGAGGTGAAAGATAGGGTCTTGGCTGCGGTCGACGTCGGTGATGCACGCCGCGAGCGGAAACACGGGCGGGGTGCGGACACCCGCACCATTGGACGCGCTGGCGGCCGAGGGCACGAGCATGCCCAGCACGAGCGCGAGCCTTCGCATGCGCTTCACCCTGGCCCGAGCCCGCTTCGAGCGCAAGCCTACGCCGCCTCGGGCTCGGGCTCGGGGACGCCGACCAGCACGAACACCCCCGTGAACGCGACGCTGATGGCCGCGACGACGGCACACCCCGTGAAGCCGAATCGCCCAAAGGTCGAGCCCGCCATCGCGGCGCCGAGACCTCCGCCGAGCTGACCCAGCGCGACCACGAGGCTCATCAGAGAGCCACGTTCGCGCGCGCCCGAGAGCGCGGTGAGCAGGGCTTGAAACGGGGAGACCCGCATGGCCACGAGCACCATGGCGAGGAACAGGAACACGTGGGCGGTGAGGTTGCCGACCACGAACCAGGGCACCGCGAGGAAGAGTGCCGTGGTCCCCCAGCACGAGGCGAGGATCAAGGGCTTGCGACCCACGCGGTCGCTGAGCTTGCCCGTTTGAACGCCGAAGATGACGCTGGCGACGCCGCCGACCATGAACATCGACGCGATGTTGCCCGGTGTCAGGCCCTTGCTCGACTCGGCCCACTTCGGAAAATAGACGACGAAGCTCGACACGGAGAAGAACATCGTGGCGTAGGCCATGGCCGAGTACGCGACCGAGCGTTGCTGCAACAGGGCGCGATACCGACGCAGCGCGCTGCGCACGTCAGCGCTACCTCCACGCTCGACATCGGGCTGCGGCACGAAGATCAGGGTCATCACGAAGGCGACCGCACAGACGAGGGCGAACAACACGAAGGCCGAACGGAACCCGTACGCCTCGGCCAGCAGCGCCCCGCTTGGAACGCCGAGGATCTGTCCCACGGCGAAGCCGCTCATCACCCAACCCGAGGCCCACCCTCGGCGCGTGTACGGAAAGTAGTCGCCGACGTAGGCGACGGCGGAGCCTGTCAGAGCGCCTCCGGCCGCGCCCGCCAAGATGCGCACGCCGACGAGCGACCAGAAGTCGTTCGCAAAGGCGTGCATGCCGAGCGCGGCCGTCATGATTCCGGTGCCCGCGAGAATGACGCGGCGTCTCCCCACGCGGTCACTGATCGGTCCCACCACCAGGGCGAACACCGCCAGGGAGATCGCGTAGCCCGAGACGATGAAACCCAGCTTGGACTCGGCGATGCCGAGCTCGGCCTCGATGCGCGGCAGCACCGGAGAGACCACCATCACCTGCGAGCTGACGGCGAGCACCATCAGCCACAGCGGCATCAAGACGAGCCAGTCGCTTCGCTTCGCGCTCGGGTCCAGAGGTGGAAGCGTCTCACACTCGTGGGCGGTGCTGGGTTCCAACTCTGGCCGTGATGAACCCGGTGGTGACCCATATTGCGGGGAACCCAGGCTCGGGTCACGGCCGGGCGGGACGGCGGCGCAAGGTGATCCATCGGACGGTGGCGGTGAGCAGGATGCCGACGCCCACGCTGGCGACCGTGATCCCGGTTGCGAGCATGGTATTGGCGCGCGCGGTTTGGTCGCGGTAGCGCTGCTCGCCGGCGTTGTCGGCCTCTCGTGCGGTGATGACCGAGCCCCCGATCAGCGCGCCGCCGATGCCGGTCACTCCGGTTCCGACACCGAGCAGGAAGGGGCTGAGGCGGTCTCTTCTAGGGGGAGGCGGCGGCGTCTCGTCGATCGCCGCGACCTCGGGCGCAGGGGCCTCGACCACCGGGGGAGGGGGCTTGCAAGCCTCGATGCCGTCTCGGGCCGCGGCGGCCTCTTCGGCCGTGGCGCGGCGACGAAGGGCGCGTCGGTAGCTCGCGGTGGCCTCGTCGCATCGACCCAGCGCTCGTTCGGCGTCGGCCCAACGCACCACGAAGGTTGCGGGCAGGCTGGACTCGCCGCTGCCCTCGTCGCGGCACGCGTGAATCTCGGCGGCGATCGACGCCTTGATGCTGGGGTTGTCGGCCTTGGCGAGCGCGCGCTCCCACAGCTCGGTGGCCTGCGGGCAGTCGCCCAGGGCCTTGGCCGCGTTGGCACCTGCATAGAGGAACACACCCTCGCCGCCCGATGCCCGGTACTCGTTGATCGTCAAGGTGAGCGCTTGTTCGTACTCGCCGCCGTCGTAGAGGTCCTGAATCTCTCGGCGGACCTGTGGGGAGGCGGGGGCGACCGCGAGTGCGACCAGGGTCGCCGTGATGCACGTCGTGCTCATGAAGGGGGCGCTAGAACTCGTCGGGAAAGAGAGACTTCGACGCGTCCGGCTTCGGCTTCTTACGGGACTTGCGGCGGGAGCGCTTCGGCTTCGACTTCGGCTTCGGCTTCGGCTTCGTCGAGGTCGCGGGGGGCTCGGACGCGGCGGGCTCTTCCACGACGATCGCCTCGGGATCGGGGTCGGGCTCGGCAGCGGCGACGACGGGCTGGGGCGGCGCGGCCACGGGACGAGCGTTCGGTGCGGCGTCGGGTTCCGAGACCGCCGGTTCCGCCGTCGTGCCATCACCTCGATCGAGCCACTGCCCCAGGCCAACCCCTCCGGCCAGCGTGGCGGCCATCGCCAACGGAAGCACCCAGGCCGGTCGTGGGCGCGGACCGGCGTCGGACAGCGGGGACGCTGCGATGGGGGCGAGGGTGTCGGCGAGCTCGGCACCAGGCTCGGGCCGGGAGCCGAGCACCTGCAGCATGAAGGCAGCGACGTGCGTCTCGCAGAGGTCGATGCCGTGGGCGAACGCGTACCCCTCGACGGCCATTCCGAACGCGGCGGCCGTTGGATAGCGGTGTTCGGCCTCGACCTGTACCGCGCGCTCGATGATCGCCGCGAGTGCATCGGGATACCCCTCGCTGCGCTCGCTCGGGGCGACGTAGTCCCCCGTCACGATCTTGCTGAGGATTGCGAAGTCGCCCTCGGCCCAGAACATGCGCGCGCTGGTCGTGGCTTCGTACAGGAGGATGCCCAACGCGTGCACGTCGCTGCGGCGGTCGATCCTCGCGCCCTGGCACTGCTCGGGCGACATGTAGCCGACCTTGCCCTTCATCATCGACCCGCGCGTGTGCTCGGTGCGCTCGACCGCCTTGGCGATGCCGAAGTCCGCGACCCGAACGCGGCCGTCGAATCCGATGAGGAGGTTGGAGGGCGTGATGTCGCGGTGCACCAAGCCGAGCGGACGACCGTCCATGCCCCGCTGCTCGTGCGCGTGGTGCAGGCCTCGGGCCGCCGCGCAGACGATCGAGAGCGCGACGTGCAATGGGATGCCGCCGTGCGGCTGCGCCTTCTTGAGCAGCTTGCGTAGGTTCTCGCCGTGGACGTAGCGCATGACGTAGCAGAGCTCGTCCTCGATCTGCGCGACCTCGGTGACTTCGACGATGTTGGGGTGGTGCAGCAGTGCCGAGATCTGCGCCTCGTTGCGGAAGAGCGCGACGAACTGCTCGTCGAGCGCGAGGTGAGGGAGCACCCGCTTGATGACGACGTAGGGGTTGGGCTCGGTCGAGTCGAGGATGCGGGCGAGGTGCAGCTCGGCCATGCCGCCGACGGCCAGCCGGCGCACGACGGCGTAGCGCCCCAGCCGGCGGCCGGGCGCGAGCGTCAACGACGCATCGAGCGACGAGGCCAGTCTCCCCACGTCACGAAGAGTAGCCGCGCGACGCACACGCGAGCAACGGACTCACGAGGTCGCGGGGTCGGTCAGCGAGCGCGTCAGGGCTTCGACGTTGTCCAGGAGCATGGCGCGTTGCTCGTCGGTGAGCTTCATCGACTCGAGGATCGTCCGCAGGCGCTCGCGCGCGCGCTGGAGGCGTGAGCCGACGGCGCTGGGACTGATGTCGAGCGCTTCGCCGATCTCGGCGGTGGACAGCGCCTCCCAGTAGTACAGCTGTACGACCTGCAGCATTTCGGGGGGGAGCTGGACCAGCGCGAGCAGCAACAAGTGTTGTTCACGTCGTCGAGCGAACACACCTGTCAAAGAGGTTGCGAGCATCGTGGGCTCGTTCTCGAAGCGCATCGCCCGGTCGAACCGCTTCTCCTTGCGCAGCGACATGAGCATTTGGTTGCGCGCGATCCCGAAGAGATACGCTCGAAAGCTGGTGTGAGGCCCGCGTTCGCGCTGTTCGACGCAGGCGAGGAACGTGCGCTGCGTGAGGTCCTCCGAGAGGCGGTTGAGCCGCAGATCGAAGAACCGCCGCACGGAGGTGTAGTGGCGCTCGAACAACAGGTTGCCCGAGGTTTGGTCACCGTTGCGCCAGCGTTCGAGCAGCTCGAAGTCGGTAGGAACCGAAGCGGTCACCCAGCCGCACAGTAGCACGCGGCTTGATCTGCGGCCGCGTTCGAGCCGACGATGGGGGGGTGCGGGGGCGAGATTGCTGGGCGGCGCTGCTGCTGATGATGCCAGGATGCTACAGGGCCGACGCGTTCGCCTGCTCCGATGACCGAGATTGCAGCAGTCACGCAGGCGGCGTCTGTCTGTCGTTCGGCTGCGCGTATCCCGATGCGGACTGCATGTCCGGGCTCCGCTACTCCGACATCGCGGTCGGCACGATCGCGGGCGCGTGCGTCGAGCCCGACGGTCTCGGGGCGACGACGGGCACGTCGGGCACGTCGGGCACGTCGGGCACGTCGGGCACGACCGGCACCTCGAGCGTGGGGGACGAGTCCTCGGAGTCGGGAGGCGAGCCGATCGGTTGCGACGCGGCCGACTGCGGTGAGGGGGAGTGTGTGCTCATCGACGACGAAGCCGCCTGCGCCTGCGGAGTCGGGCTGTATGCCGCTGCAGGGCCAACGTGCGTGCGAGACCCTTGCGAGCATTGGCGCTGCTTTCACGTCGACTCCGGCGCGCCCGAGGGGGGGGACGGCTCACGAGACGCTCCATGGAGCACGCTCGACGAGCTGGAGGCCCAGTACCCCGCGCTTCAGCAGCCTGGCGACCATGTGCTGCTGCGTCGCGGGGCGCGGTGGAGCGACAGCCTCCTGCTCGACGACCTCGTGGGGACCGAGGACGCCCCGATCGTGTTGGGAGCGTACGGCACCGGAGACGCTCCCGTGCTGGCGCGCGTTCGGGTCTACAACAGCACCTTCGTCACCGTCCGAGATCTCGAGATCGATGGGACCGACTTCGGCGAGAACAGCGGGATCCGAGCGCAGTTCGTCGACCACGTCATCGTTCGAGACAACTACGTTCACGACGTCATCGGCGAAGGCATCGGCTTGCACTACAGCGCCGAGCACACGGTCATCATCGACAACCGCGTCGAGCGAGTCCGTTCGGCCGAGACGTCACCCGACCCTGGTCTCATCGTCGTGGCCGACGACTGGTGGAACTCCAACTCGACCGACATTGGCGACCACCACTACATCGTCGACAACGTGCTCGTGGGGCTGCCTCCGGCGACCGAAGGCCCCACCGACCGCGGCATCGTGCTCTCGAACCGCGACGGCGTGGGCGACTTCAAGGTGCTCGGCAACCGCATCACCGGCGTCGTTCGCCAGGGTGTGTGGTTTCAAGGCCGGGGCTACGGCTGGCTGCTGCACAACATGATCGGCGGCATCGACGGTGCGACGTTCATGCCCCCGAGCGCAGGCGGCTGGTGGGGCGCCTTGATCGTCAGCCATGACGCCAAGGTGCGCGTGCGTGGCAACCTGGTCTTCGGCGCCTCGCTGCCCTTCCTCGTGGGGGCGGGAGGCGGAGAGGCCGAGTTCGAGGTCGAGGGCAACACCTTCGCAGGCGGAGGCGAGGGGTGGACCCTGTGGCTCGGCCAAGCCCGCGGCAGCATCGAGAACAACCTCGTCATTCCCGACGCAGGGGCGGCCGTGCATCAGACCGACGACCTCGGGCAACTCGACGACCTCGCGCTTCGGGGCAACGTCTACGCCTCCGACGTCTGCTCGACCGGGGTGTTCGGCGAAGCGCCGACGGACTTCGAGCAGTGGCTCGCGCTGGGATACGAGCAGGAGAGCGTCTGTGAGCCCGTCCCCGGGATCTCCAGCGTGGCAGAGTTCCCAAACAACCCCGCGAACTGGGGCCCGCCCGGCGCGCTCGTGCCGGCTGCGTCTTGGGAGCGCTGCGGTGCGCCCGTTGGTGCGCTCGACTGTGACGGTCAGCCTACGCAGTCCGGGGTCCGCACCTGGCCTTCGATGCCCGACAACGGTGGCCGGGGCTGGGAAGGCCCGGCGCTCGTGCGTGCACGCTATCCGATCGACTAGCGAGGTTGCTACGCCAACGTCTCGAGGATGGGGAGCATCTTGGCGAGCACGTGTCGCTTGACCACCCCGGCGCCGTCGCCCGAGAGGTGGATGCCGTCGTGCGCCCGCACGCGCATGACCTTGGGCTCGGCGTCCTCGGAGACCTTGACCGGCATCTTGTCGATGTAGTTGCCCTGCTCGTCGGTGAGCAGATCCCACGTGTCGATGAACAAGGCGTTGCGACGCAGGGCCATCTCGGCCCGGAAGATCGTGTTGACGATCTCGCAGCGCTTGCGGAACTTCTCGGGTCGCATGATCGGCAGCCCCACCCAGAAGAGCTGCTGCTGCTCGGGCGCGAAGATGTCGGCGAGCGCGTTGACGCGTCGCGCGTACTCTTCGTTCCAGCCCTCCTCGCCCCAGCGGATCCACTCGCCCTTGCCCATGTACAGGCCCTGCACGTCGTTGCCACCGAACATGAGCAGCGTGGCGTCGGGCTTGCGCGCCTCGACGAGGGCGTTGGCTTCTTTGGTCCAGTTGAAGAAGTCGGGCCGGGCCATGCCCGAGCTGCTGCGTCCTCGCCGCGCCACGTCGTAGCCGTGGGTCTTGCGGAGCGCTCGCTCGAGGAACATGCCGAACCCGCCGGCGATCATCGAGTCGCCCGCGAGGAGGATCTTGGGGCCTTTCGCCTCGGCGTCCTTTGCGGAGGCCCTACGGGCCAGAGGCGTCGCGGCGAGGCAGAGGGCGCCGAGGGAGAAGGCTCTTCGAGTCAGTGCCATGGCAGGGGCTCCGAAGGCTTGCACGCCCCAGCGTTTCTGGGCATTTCGCGACCCGGACGAACGGGTGTTTGCAAACCTGCTCGCTCTGCCTATCGTGGGGGGGTGTGGGCCCGCAACGGGCGCACCTCACGCAAGAGGCCGACCATGGCAGAGAACCAGACCCACAAGTTCATCGAGCACCTCGTCACCAACAACCGGGTGATGTTGTTCATGAAGGGCAACAAGATGTTTCCGCAGTGCGGGTTCTCGGCGGCGGTCGTCGAGGTGCTCAAGAAGCACGGCGTCCCGTTCGAGGCGTTCAACGTGCTCTCGGACATGAACGTCCGCGAGGGCATCAAGGAGTACAGCGACTGGCCCACCATCCCGCAGCTGTACGTGGGCGGTGAGTTCGTCGGGGGTTGCGACATCGTGCGCGAGATGGACGCGTCGGGCGAGCTCGTCGACCTGTTTGCGTCGGCCAAGTCACCCGACGCGTAGTCGAGCTTTCGCAATTCGATTGCAAAAGCATTCGGACTGCGTCTCAATGGAGGCGTGTTCGTTGCCCCAGCGCTTCGGGAGTCGTCCTCCGCGCCGAGTAGGCTGTCCTTCGCCTCCGTACTGGAGTCGGGGGTCAGTGCCCTGCCGCTCCCTCGGAGGTTGAGTGCGCCCGTCGCCGAGGCACTCGACGAGGTCGCGCAAGGAGAGGTCTTCGAGCACAGCGCCACGCTGGACGCGAAGCAGGTCAGCACCGATGCGCTACTCGAACCGATCGTGGGCCCCGTCGCGCGCTCGTTTCTCGAGCACGACATCGCGTCGCTCGCGAAGGCGTACGGAGCTCTGCTCGGGCGCCGGCACCTTCACGGCCAACTCGCCGTGGTCGCCCACGACGCGTGTCGCAAACTTCACGCCGACAACGTCACGATTCGTCTGCTGTGTACATACGCGGGTCCCGGTACGCAGTGGGTGCCTGACGACGGCGTCGTGCGAGAGAACCTCGGGCGGGTCGACGTGTCCCTCGAGGAGGCGAACCGCTCCGTCCTCCGGCACCCCGACGCCCTGCGTCAGTGCGAGGCCGGCGACATCATCCTGCTCAAGGGGGAGGCGTTCGCACGCAACCGCGGGTTCGGAGCCGTGCATCGCTCGCCTCCGATCGCTGCGCGCGGGCTGAGACGTCTGGTGTTCAAGATCGACGAGCGGCCCTGTGGCTGTTGAGCCCGGGCGTGGCGAGATGCACGCAGACTCGGTTTTCAAAGGCCGCAATCCGTCGAGGCAGCCAAGCCCGGTCATGGCAAGGTGGGCCTGTGTCGTGGCTCCGAAGTCGTTCGTTGGTGATGCTTCTCGTTCTCGGGGCCTGTGGCGATGACGCGCCGACGGCCGAAGGCACGGACGGGTCTTCGTCGTCTGGCGGGTTGTCGACCACCGGCGGCGTGACCTCGTCATCGTCGAGCGGGGCAGCGGACTCGAGCTCCGGCGGTGATGTCGATCTCGACGAGTTCCCCGGCCTCAGCGCGCCGGTCGAGATCACCATCGACGAGCGGGGCATCCCGCACATCTACGGGCAGACCGACCTCGACGTCCTGTACGCCTCGGGTTACCAGCAGGCGACCGACCGCCTGTTCCAGATGGACCTCGTCCGCCGCCGCGCGCTGGGTCGTCAGGCAGAGGTGCTCGGACCGGACTTCGTCGGTCAGGACGAGACCTCGCGCCTGTTCGACCTGCAGCGCTGGGGAGCCGCGAACGTGGAGCGGCTGCGGGAGGAGGACCCGGACACCTACCGGCTCATCGTCGCTTGGCTCGCCGGCGTGAACGCTCGCATCGACGAGGTCAACGCAGGCGAGGTGCCCGTGCCCTACGGGTTTGGTCCGGACGAGACCAACACGATGCCCGAGCGGTGGACGATGCAGGAGCACTCGGCGATCGCCAAGCTGTACATGCTGGGCAACTCCAACTCGCTCGAGCGGGAGCTGCTCGCGACGATCGTGCAGCGAAACTTCGCCGACGCGTGGGAGCGCATCGAGCTGGCGCGCCCAGCGTTCAACGTGACGACCATGCCGCCGGGCGAGCTTCCAATGGCGGGGCCCATGCTCCCAGGTTTGGGCAGCCCCGCGAAGCCGCCGATCCCGGCCTCGGACGAGGAGCTGCTCGAAGGCGTTCGAACCCTGCGTTCGCACATGGCCCACCTGCCCCTGGTCGGCAGCAACAACTGGGCGATCGACGGGAGCCTCACCGCCACTGGCCGGCCCCTCATCGCAGGGGATCCGCACCAGCCGCTCCAGAGCCCCTCGCTCATGTACGCGCAGCACCTCAACAGCGCCGACGCAGGCGGCGAGCTCGACGTGATCGGGTGGGCGTTTGCAGGGACAGCGGGCGTCCAGCTCGGCCACAACCGCAACATCCACTGGACGGCGACCACCAACTTTGCCGACGTCATGGACATCTGGGAGGTCGAGCTCGACGGCGACCAGGTGCGTGTCGGCGACGAGATGGTGGAGGTGCAGCGGCGAGAAGAGCCCATCGAGGTCGCCGGCGGCGAGACGGTGGTGCTCGAGGTCGTCGACGTCCCCGGCTACGGCATCTTGCTGCCCTCCGACATCGTCCCGCTTCCGATCGCCGCGCCTGGCAACGCCTTGTTGCTCAACTGGACCGGATTCAAGGCGACCTCCGAAGAGCGCACCTTCGTGGAGATTGCCGCCGCGAGCAGCCTCGAGGAGTTCGAAGCGGCCGCCGACACGATGCAGGTCGGCGGGTTCAACTTCATGGCCGCGTCGCTCGAGGGGATCACGTATCGCGTGCAGATCGACATCCCCGACCGCGGCGATCCCAGCGCCCGGCCCATGCCGTTCCTGGTCGTCGATGGCAACGACGCGGGCAGCTTCTGGGACGGCACGTTCTTGGCGCCCGAGCAGCTCCCGCGAAGCCGAGGCGAAGGCCGCGGGTGGCTGGCGACCGCGAACAACGACCCGTGGGGCTTCACCTTCGACGGAGACGTCTCCAACGACCCCTGGTACTTCGGCTACTTCTACGCGGCGGGGCACCGAGCCCAGCGCATCGACGACGAGCTGACGCGGCTCGCCGCGCGAGGAGGGATCACGCTCGAGGACATGCAGGCCCTGCAGTCCGACACGCACAGCCCCACGTCCGCGGTGCTGCTGCCCCTGCTCACCGAGGCGTGGGAGGCGATCCCCACCGACCCCGAGCTGGCCGCGTACGCGGACCGGCCCGAGCTGGAGACGCTCTACACCCTGCTCACGCAGACGTGGGACCAGCGGATGGAGCGAGACCGGCCCGGTGCGCTCGCGTTCCATCTGTACCTGATGCTGCTGACCGACGAGGTCGCCCGCGATGAGTTGTCGTTGCTCTACGCGACGATCTTGGGCGAGGAGTCCCCGTTCGCGATCAAGTTCCCCCTTCTCGCCGTGCAGGGCATCTACCCCAACTCGGACGCGTTGCTCGGGGCGTCGCGCAACGTCGTGCTGCTCGAGACGCTCTCGCGCGTCGCGGGGGTGCTCGAAGACCGCTTCGGAGACGTCGACCCTGCCGGCTACCAGTGGGGCGACATGCACGGCACCGCGTTCAACAACGCGTTCGGCGGCGAGCTCGACGGCGGCTGGTGGCCGAGCGACGGCGGGGAGGACACGGTCAACGTCTCCGCGAGCGGGTTCCTCGACGAAAACGGCGGCATCGCCGAGCGTTTCGACTCGAATGACGGCGCGCTCTTTCGCGTGGTGACGACCTTCGCCGAGGACGGCACACCCCAGGCGCTGTGCAACTTCCCGCCGGGCAACTCGGCCGACCCCCAGAGTCCCCACTTTCAAGACACGCTCGAGGATTGGCTCGAAGACGAGTACACGGCGCTTCCGTTCTCGCGCGCCGAGGTTGATGCGGTCGCCGAGTCGACGCGCGTGATCGAGCCGTAGCGGGGGACAGGCGCCCTGCGCCGCAGCCGATCGCCGTTCGCAGTCGCTAGACGCTTTCGCTACAGGGACACCGGAGGGACACCGGAGAGGGACACCGGACGTAGGGTCTCCGAAACCGTGAACTCAAGGCCTGTCCCTCACGGCCGTACGTGCTCACGGCGTAGAGAAATCCTGCACCGATCTGCGGCGGTGGTCGACCTACCGTCCGAGTGGGACCGTCCCGCAAAGCAGCCTCGAAGGCCCGGCGAGAGCAGAACCGGGCTCGAGCATCGAAGCGCACGCACGACCGTGTACGCGCGCGTGCCGTGCTGCCGGGCCAGCGGGTGCTGATTACGCGTCGATGTCACGACCGCCGACTCTTCCTCTCGCCGCACGGTGACCCGGGTCGGGGGCATATACCCGAGGAGACGGAGAATTTCTTCGGGTACACGCTCGCCCGCGCGACCCTCAAGTACGGCGTTGAGATGCATGCGGGCATGCAGATGGGCAACCATCTGCACCTGAGCATTACCGACGTGCATGCGAATCGCCCCAACTTCAAGAACTCCGTGCACAGCAACCTCGCCCGGGGCCTCAATGCTCGATTCGGCCGCTTCGACAGCGTCTGGAACGGCAGTGGCTCCTGCGACACCGTCGCCCCGTCCGACGAGGAATCCCTCGAGGACCTCGCCTACGCGGACTGCAATCCGGTCACCTCCGGCCTCGTCAAGTGGGCCCACCTATGGCCCGGCTTCACAACCTACGGCTGGAAGTTCGGCGAGAGCCGCACCTTCACGCGCCCGGATTGGTACTACGACTCCGACAACTGCGACAATCCCGAGACCATCACGCTCACCCGCATTCGGCCGCCCATCTACCCGGAGCTCTCCGACGACGAGCTCTTCGCCAAGCTCATGAAGCGCTGCCTGGAGATCCAGCACACCAAGCAGGCCGAGTACAAGGAGCAGAACCGCCGCTTCATGGGTCTCAAGAAGCTCGCCAAGACCAAGTGGTGGAAGCGCGCCAGGTCGTGGGAAGACCGATTCACGACCATCCCGAGGGTCGCCGCGTCCACCAAGCAGCGGCGCATCGCGCAGATCAAGCGGGATGCGCAGTGGCAAGCCAAGTACGCCGAGCAGCGCGCCAACGTCATCGAGGGTCGTCCTGCCAAGCTCCCCGCGGGCGCGTACTTTCTGCCCACGATCTACGGCGTGCCCGTCGAAAAGCCGCCCTGATCGGTAGTCATGGACCCGAGGACGGCATCGCTTGGAGCGTCGCCGCCCTCAGGCATTGGTTCGGGGTTGGTTCGCGACCTCGTGTCGGCCCGAAAGCGCTTCGTTGCGCTCTCGGGCCTTCGTTCTTCGGGTGATCCAGGACGGATCTTGGACGAACGAAGGGGTCTGGCTCGCGAGTTCGGGGTCGGCGCCTTCGGAGACCTCCGGTCCGGATTTCCCCGGTCCGCCTCTACAGGCTGAGCATGCGCTGGATCAGCGCCAGCAGCTGCTCGCTGACCTGCTGCAGGCTCGCCTGTCGCAGCGTCGAGAGCTCGACGTTGTACTGGGTGCGGCGGTCCTTGGAGAACGCGCCCTTCTTGTCGACCTCGAGCATGATCTGAAAGTTCGTGCCGAGGTACTGCATGTCGAGGTTCACCGAGTCGATGTTCCACTGCGTGCGCCACTGCGCCGGGGGCTCGAAGCGGGCGAGGAACTGCTGACCCATGGGCTTGCTCTCGATGGAGTCGACGCGCAGGTCGAGCGCACCCATGGCATCGCGCACCTTTTCGACGTCGGCGTTGTGCATGGTGACCGGGACCTCGACCTCCACGTCGTAGGCCCAGGCGATATCGACGCAGCCGCGGATCTCCCAGTGCACGTCCTTGCCGCTGATCGAGGTGGACTGCGGGACGCGGAGCTCGAAGGGCATCGGCACGCGGTCGTTCTTCTTGCACTTCCACGGGCCCTTCTTGACGAGCACGCGGTCCCACACGTGGCCTTTGCGCGGGCCCTTCTTGTGCACCTCGACCAGCTCGATGGTGATCTCGTCGACCGTCTCGCTGTCCATCGCGGTGAACTCCGAGAAGCCCTTGATGGTCATGTCGTTGGTGAAGTCGTCGTTGGGCAGGGCGATCATGAAGACGCCGTTGTCGTTGGATCCCTGACGCCGGTAGGTCATGTTCTGGGCCTCGGACGAGGCGACGACCGGCGGCGTGGAGTACGACACGGCCGCTTGCTGCTTGCGGGCGTCGATGAGCGCTTTGAGATCGGCGGGCAGCTCGCCCATGACCGTGGCGCCCTGCTGCTGCCCGCCACCGGACCACGTCACGCTCAGCGGCATGTGCCCCACGAAGACATGCTGCCCCGGCGCGAGCTGGACGGGCTGCTGCCCGACGGGGTGCCCGTTGATCCAGGTGCCATTGCTCGAGCCCATGTCACGGATGAGCGCGTAGCCGTTCTCCAGATACACCTCGCAGTGGCGCCGCGAGACCGTCGGGTGCGCGGCCACGATGCTCGCGGACTGCTCGTCACGCCCGATGATGTGTCGCGGACGGCTCGCGTCCAACGTCGCCGAAGCGGAACCGATCTGCAGCGCAACCGTCGTCATCGCCCCCGACCGTACCGCAGCCGCCAAGGAACTCGCGAGGACACAGCCGGCTGAAGTGGGAGGCATCCGAACCGGAGAAGACCCCCGAGCCCGACAGAGCGACCCTTTGTGCGGGCCCATTTCGACGGCGCCCGGGGACGAGTTCGAGCCCGACAGGGCGACCGTTTGGGTGAAGCGGAGGGCGGGAGGGGCCCGAACGAGCGAAAACCCCCGGGGACAAATTCGAGCCCGACAGGGCGACCGTTTGGGGTGAAGCGAAGGGCGGCTTCGCCGGCCGCAGCGGGAGGGGCCTTTGCGAAAGGCCCCTTAAAGAAAAATGAGCGCCTGGGTCGAGTTGCGGGAAGTGACCCAGGCGCTCCGGAAGTCTCTGCACGATAGGAGCGGGATGTGCAGAGGCGTATGAACGGAAACGAATCAGGAGAGGAGAAACCAGCCGCTTGCCCTCAGCCGGTGCCTTACACACATGTTCATACCTCATCCTACAGTGTAGGCAAGGCATGAATCGACACAGAGGTCGAGTTTTTTGCGGTCAGCCGCAGTGGTCCGCGTAGTCGTCGCAGCAGTCGCCGTACTGCTCGCAGGCCGCGTCGCACCAGCAGCCGTCGGATTGACCGCCGCAGTGCTGCTCGCAGGACGGGGCATCGGGCTCGCCACCACCGTCGTCGCCGCCGCCGTCGTCGCCGCCGCCCTCGTCGCCAGCCTTCCACTCGCAGTACGGCGTCCCCTCGTGCGCGGCCTCGACGTCGTCGTGGTTGGGCAGGTCGCCTTGCGGGCAGTTCTCGTCGTTGCTGTAGGCGGCCCACGTGCCGGGTGCGTGGCTGCGGAACTCCTCGTACTCGCCGTCGACGGCCTTGAACACGAGCGGCTCGATGCACGCCTGCGCTTCTTCTTGGCGCAGCTCGTTGACGGCGATGATCGTCTCGTACATCGCCTCGGTGCTGCCCAGCCAGCAGCAGGTCTTCGACTGCGAGTACACGAGCTCGGCGAAGATGTAGTCGTCCTCGATGCGGTACATCGCGTCGACCTCGGCCTGCGTCATGTCGAACTCCGCCGCGGCCAGCGCGTAGATTTCGGCGAACGCCTCTTCTCGCTTGGTGCGAGCCGAGCACGACGCGGGCTTGGTTCGGAGGTGGTCCCGCTTCTGTTCGACGATGTCGAGCAGGGCTGCGAGCTTCTCCTCGGGGGAGACCTCGCCCAACAGCCCTTGCAGCGTGTCGATGCGGGCGGCCATCGCCTCGTGGTCGGTGTCGTTGATCCACGACGCCTCGTCGGCCGACATCCATGTGTTGGTCCAGAAACCGCCCATGTTCTTGGCCACGCGGAAGCGCTTGAGGCCGCCGTTGTTGGCCTCGAAGCCCGCTCCGCCCCCGTGGGTACTCACCAGTCGAAGCTTGGAGGTGACCGCATCGAGAAGCCGCGGCTGCGCGGGAGGCAGGTTGCCCTCGACGATGCGCGCGTCGATCTTGCCCGCCTCGAGCTTGTCGACCTCGATGATGAACATGGTGTGCCCCACGCCCTGCGCCTGCCAGCGGTGCAGGTTCACGTCGCCCTCTCGGATCGCGTCGGCCTCGAGGTTGAACATGTTCCGGCTGTCGGCCAGGTGCGGAGACCCGGTGAAGATGAGCATCAAGCGGATGAAGCGTCCGGCCCTCTTGTTGAGGTGAAGCTCGTCGAGCCAGGTACCGGTGCGGGACCCTTCTCCGAGGAAGTCTTGATCGTCGCCGTTTTGCACGCCGCGGCTGCGCAGCGTGTTGTCTCGGGGCCAGTCATCGAGCGCATCGGCGCCCAAGTCCGAGAAGTCCTCGAACTGGGCGAAGCGCGGCATGTTGTTCCAGATGCCGTCGGCGGTGCGAATGCCGAAGTGTCCGAAATGGACAGGCGTACCGTTGTCGTAGGCGGTGATGAAGAACGGCAGGTTGTACCAGGCGGCAAACGACGCGCGCATCGCCAGGGCAACGTCGGCGCAGTCGAGCTTGGCGGCCTCGAGCGTCTTGCCCCACGGCGTGGTGATCTCGAACGACTCGTTGTAGAAGCCGTCGATCGTCTCGAGCGACTCGACCCACAGCGCGTACTTCTCGTCCCAGTTGAGGCCGCTGTCGGCGGGCCACGCCATGCCAGCCTCGCGGGCGGCAGGGGTGTCGGTGTCCTCCCACTGGTTGCGGACCTCCCAGACTTCGGTCTCGCTGTAGTCGCCGTCCACGGGGAGCGCGGCGACACCGGCCCCGTCGGCTTTGCCGAGCTCGCCACCGGGGCTGAGCTCCTCGTCGAAGCTCTCTTCGGCGTTGGAGCCACCGTCACACGCCGTCAGCCCCACACACAGGGCCAGAGCGCTTCGAACCACGAGTCCAGCAAAGTTCCGCACGGTTGAAGCGTACGACCATGCGACATGTATGACAATGTGTGAATCTGCGCGGTGGCTCACGGCATTCGACGAATGGCGCGATAACGCGCGGGGATCGATTGATCCCGAGCGCCTGCCATGGTCGGCTCCCGCCGATGACGCTCAGTCGCGAAGACACCGCAGCCGCCTACGCCCGGCACCGAGCCCTACACGACGCGCGTCGTTGGACCGACCTGGCGGACCTCTTCCACCCTGAGGGCTACTACTGGGAGCCCTTCTTCGGGCGCATTGACGGACGCGAAGAGGTCCGCGAGTTCCTGCGCTCGAGCATGAGCGGGCTCGAGGACTGGGTGTTTCCGCTGCAGTGGGTCGCCATCGACGAGAACCGGGTGGTGACGCAGTGGCTCAATCGCCTGCCGAAGCTGCGCCGCGATGGCAGTCACTTCGAGTTTCGCGGCATCTCCAACATCGCGTACGACGACGAGGGGATGATCGTGTCCCAAGAAGACAGCTACGATCGCATCGATGCCGTGCGCGTGCTGACCGAGGCGAAGTCGCCGCTGCTCGAGCGTGTCAACGGGGCGGTGCTGCGGCTGGGCAACCCCGTGGTCGAGCTCGCGAAGCGAGTCACCGGCTTTTAGCCTCCGCGTTTCAGCAGCCTTCGGGTCCACAGGCGTCGTGCGTATTCACTTGCTCGAGGCCGGCCTGCTGCCCGAGTGCGCGCTCGAGCGCACCAACGATTGCCTCGGTGGGCTGAGCTCCCTGAACGGCGAGGGTCTGGTCGATGACGAAGAACGGGACGCCCCGCACACCGAGCTCGGCAGCGAGGGCTTCGTCGTCGCGGACGTGCTGGGCGAAGTCGTCACCCGAGAGCACGGCCCGTGCGGCCTCGACGTCGAGACCGACGTCATCGGCGAGCTCGGCGAGCGCATCGGGGTCGCCCACGCAGACGCCCTCGTTCATGTAGGCCTTGAAGAGGCGTTCGCCGAGCTCGCCCTGTTTGCCGTGGCGAGCGGCCCAAGCGAGCAGGCGATGCGCATCGAAGGTGTTGGACGGCTTGGCGCGGTCGAAGCGGAAGTCGAGGCCCCGCTCCTTGCCCACCGACGTCATGCGGTCGATCATCCGCTGCGCGCCGTCGCGGGTGGTGCCGTACTTGCTGGCCAGGCGCGCCACGTAGTCGACGCTGGGGTCGTGGCGCTTGGGCGCGCTGGGATCGAGCTCGAACGCTCGCCAGGCCACCTCGACGGGGTGGTTGACCTGGGCGATCGCGGCCTCGAGATGGCGCTTTCCGACCCAGCACCACGGACAGGCGATGTCGGACCAGACTTCGATGCGGAGCGGTCTCATGCCCTCCTCATAGCAGCTCGATCAGCACCCGCGAGCGGGACGTAGCTGACGCGGGTGCGGATCCACCACAGCAAGATGGCGGCGACGATGGCGAGGCCAACGGCCAGCCCCGTCCAAATGCCCTGGAGCCCCCAGCCCAGGCCGAAGGTCAGGGCCACGCCCAGCGGGAGCCCTAGGGCGTAGTAGGCGACGAGGTTGAAGACCGCGGCGGGGCGGGTAGCGCCGACACCCCGAAGGATCGCGCCGCCGACGACCTGCACACCGTCGAACACCTGAAACGCGCCGGCGATCGGTAGGATGGTCGCGCATAGCGCCACGACGGCGATGTCCTCGGTGTACAGGTAGGGCAGGGCGTCGCGTCCGACGACGAAGAGAATGGCGCTGGCGACCATGATGCCCGCGCCCATCGCCAGGGACAGCCGTGCGGCGCGCTCCGCCTGCGTGGGTTGCATCGCGCCGACGAGGTTGCCGACCCGCGTGGAGGTGCCGAGCGAAAGCCCCATCGGCAGCATGAACGTGAGCGATGCGAGGTTGAGGGCGATGGTGTGGGCTGCGAGCTCGGTCTCGCCCAAGCGCCCCGACAGCAGCGTGCTCAGCTGGAACGCCCAGCCTTCGAGCATGTACTGCGCGCCGATGGGCAGGCCGAGCTTCACGATTTCCCACACGCTGCCCAGCGACAGGGACTGGGCGGTGGGTGTGACCCAGGCGCCGAGGTGGAGCTTGCGCAGGAGTATCCAGCCCAGGAGGCCGAAGAAGGTGAAGCTTCGGGTGGCGGCTGTGGCCATGGCGGCGCCCTCGAGGCCCATGGGTTCGAAGCCGGCGTTGCCGAAGATGAGGGCCCAGTTGGCGACGACGTTGAACGCGTTCGCCACGACGACGACCCACAGCGCAGGCATGACGATGCCGCGCGACTGGAGGTACTGCCGCATCGCCAAGAACAGCAGGAAGGGCACCATGCTGTACGTCTGAGTTTCGACGTACAGCCCCGCCATCGCGGCGAGCTGCGGCTCTTGCCCGAAGAGCAGCAGTACCGTCTCGGTTTCGGCCCATGCCCACCAAAGCGGCGGGACGAGGAACGCGACCAGGAGTAATCCGGCGTGAAGGGTGCGGGCGACCTTGGGTCCGTCGCCCGCGCCGTGGGCCTGCGACATCAGGGGATCCATCCCCCACAGGAGCCCCATGCCGAAGATCATCGTCCCGTAGATCCACAGGTGTCCCAGCGCAGCGGCGTCGAGCGCGGCGGTGCTGAGACGACCGACCATCATCGTGTCGACGACGCCGAGCAGCATCGAGGCGAGCTGGGTGCCCGCGGCCGGGAGACCGAGCCGCAACAGTGCGCGGAGCTCGGTCCATGCGTCGCCTCGCCCGCTCATGGTCGGGCTCGTGTAGCAGCCCGACACGGAAGCGCTACGCCTTAAATGCTCTGGCCGACACCCCGGGGAGGGCGTCGGCCAAAGACTTGAACGGATCGGAGGATTGGAGTCGGGTTGTGTTGCCCGGTTGCCCGGACGCACAGGAGAAGTACAAGCCGCGTGCCAGGACGCCCGGCTCGGAATCACTGCGCTTTTCGAACGCACCACCCGCAGGCGCGGCGGCAGGTGGCGGCGAGACCAGCCGGAGGGTGGCTACGAAAGCAGCCGGTGCGTCGGGCAGTCAGCGCGTTGGCGCCCCGACGAGATGCTGACCGAGCGACGGCCGAAATCGGGATGCCCTGGGCCGACTCGGGCCCATGCTGGGCCGAAACAGGGCCTCCATGCGCGAGGTCGCCCCAGGCCCGATCCATGCAGAAGCCAGCGCGAGGAGACTCCCCCATGGACGAGGCCTTTACCCTGCATCGCTTGCCGCTGAACCCCCAAACGAAGACGCGCCCCGAGATGCCCGACGGGCGGGTCTACGTGCTCGGCGAGCCGAAGGTTGGATTGAGCCTGGTGATCGTCGGAGAGAAGGGCGTCGTGCAGACTGGCGTGGTCCGCCGGTTCGAGCGGCAGCCCGACGCGCTGGTCGTCGAGACCGACAACAGCCAGTACACGCTCCGCGTCGCAGCCTGATGCGTTAAATGCTTCGGCCGACACCCGGGAAGGTGTCGGCCGAAGACTTGAACGGATCGGAGGATTTGGAGTTGGGTTGTGTCGTCCAGTTGCCCGGACGTGTGAGAGGAGTGCGAGGTGCGTGCCAAAGAAGCCGCGCCTGAAATCGTTGCGCTTCTGGGCGGGCACTCAGCCGGAAGACGCGTAGGTGGCTACGAGTGCTGCCGGTGAGGTGGACAGTGCTCGAGCCATGTCCTTTGGGACACCCTGAGGGTGTGGCCTCGCGGCGACGGGTCGAGCAGTCGCGATAAAATGCTGCGGCCGATACCCGGGGAGGTATCGGCCGAAGACTTGAACGGATCGGAGGGTTGGATTGTGTTGTTGCCCAGTTGCCTGGACGCGCAACTAGACTGCGAGCTTCATGCCAACGACGCCGGACGCAGAATCACTGCGCTTTTCTCCTCCGCGGTGCAGGTAGGGGGTGGCCACGGTCGTTGGGTGGCGACGACACCCGCCACCCCCTTCGCCCGGGCCGAAGGGAATCTTCGAGGGTCCAGCGCGGTAGGGTGAGCACGGCTGGATGAGCGACGACTCGAAGATGGCGCGCATCCTCGCGCGAGCGGCTCAGATGCAGCAGGCGCGCGACGACGAAGACCGGCTCGTGCTGCTCGAGGATGCGGCCGCAGAGGTGGGCATCGATCGAGCGATGGTGCGCAGAGCGGCGCTCGAGCATGCGCTCGATGACGGCCCCCCTCCGCGCATGCTCGGTGTGCCCACGCGAGTGGTTCGCCGACGATGGATCGATGCCGACGTCGCCGTCGCCCCGACGCGCGCGCGCCTGCTCGCCCGGCTCGACACCCTCTTCTGCGCCAAGGGTGAGCGCGTAGAAGACTCGGGGCACGCCACGTGGACGGCTCGGCACATCGTCGTCACCCTCCAGCCCGAAGCCGGCGGGACGCTGGTGCAGATCAGCGAGCGCTTCGTCAACACCGCGAGCGCATCGATGAGCGTCGGCGCCACGATGGGCATGGCCGCCGGCGCGATGGTCTCGATGATGGTGCTCGGCCTGCTCGGCAAGGGGCTGCTCGCCGGCCTGCTCGCCGGGCCGATCGTGTTGCTCGCCCTCGGGCTCGGCGTGCAAGTGGGGCGCGTGCAGGTGAAGCGCAAGGTCGAAGCGGCGGAAGCGTCCTTCGAGCGCGCGCTCGAGTCCCTCGACGCCGGCGTGCTGCCGCCCAAGGCGTGAGCCGAATGGAGGGGCTGGTGCTCGAGGGCGGCGGACCGTTCCTCTAGCAGTCGCCGCCTTCCGGTTGAGCCAGCGACAGCGCACCTTCGGCGTGCGCTGTCGCTGCAGAGGATCGGCTACACCCTACGGGTTGAGGACGATCGCGAACGTCGCGGCATGCCCCAGCTCACCGCCGGACTGGGGGGAGTAGTCCGTCGCCTCTGCTTGCACGACGGTGTACTCGCCAAGCGCGCCGGTGCCGTTGCCCAAGATGGTCACGGAATCCTCGGCGTGGCGGTACGTCGCCTCGAGATAGTTGATCGCTGCGCTGCTGTCTTCGCAGCCAATGTCGGCCATCTCGAGCGCAAAGGGCTCGTTGAGGTATCGCATGTTCCAAACGACCAGCGCGAGGAGAACGCCGTCGGGATTCGAGACGCGGAGGTACGCTTCGTAGGCGGACGAGGGCTTGGTGATCCCGCCGAGCACCACGGTTTCGCCGGCTTGCCAGGGCAGCGAGACGAACCCTTCCAAGGCGGTGTCGATGTCGACGAGCTCTTGCTCGCCTTCGTCGAAGGTGCACAGGAAGCCATCGTCCGTAACCTCGCACGGGACGTCGTCGATCCATGCCTTGGGTCCGAGCACGTCCAGCCGCGGGATGTCGATGCCTTCGTCGAGCAGATCGCAATCCGCGGGCAGGCCGGCGCTGGAAGACTCGCTGCTGCTTCCGCCGCTCGAGGAGCCTGAAGGGTCCGCAGGGTCGTTCGTCGTGGTGGACTCCGGGGATGCATCGCCCGACGAGCTCCCCATCTGTGGTCCCGTGCTTGCGTCGGTGCTCCCCGATGAGGTCGCGGCAGGCTCGCTCTCGCACCCTGCCGTGAGCAGCAAACCGGCGGATAGAACAAAAGCAGCATGTCTAAGTAAGCAAATCATGGGCGGGGGTGTATCACCGCCAACCCGCTCGCGCCACGGCCGGTCACGAACTCCGCGAGACCTTCTGCCGTGAGTCTGGCTGAACCTCCGCAGCCCACAGTGCTAGGGACGACAGCCCCCCCCCGGGTACACGTTGCATCGAGTCCGAGTCCGCTGGATCTCTCGCCGCGCCTTCGAGGGGAACCCCTTCGTCTCGACCCCCGCTGGGTTCGCGGGCATTCGAGACGCGCATTCGTGTCGATTGGATCAAAGAAGTCCGCTGCTGGAGTCGTCGAAGACATCCGTGCGGATGTGGATCGTGTTCGTCGTCTCGTGCCTGCTCGCGTGTGGCGGTGCACGGGCGGGGATCGGCGGCTCGAGCTGACGCGGCTTCGAGGTGCTCGCGCGCGACGGAGATCGCGACCGCTGCAGCGCGATCCATCCGGTTGGTGAGGCCCCCTCGGGGGGTGGTGCGCTGCTGCAGTTGGACATGAGCCCGTTGCTCGATACGGCCGCGGCCCCGCACGAAGATGGAGACGCCTTGGCGGGTGCGTTGCAGCTGCGCATCGGGACCCGCAGCGACCGGCCCGCGACCGTGCTCCGGGCGTTCGAGTGGGATGAGGAGGCGAGCGTCGAGTTCGTTCACGAGGGCAAGCGATGGGAGGCGGTCGTGCACACCGAACCGGGCCCGCCTGCGACGCTGCATCTGAACCTGCGCCGCGGCGCCGAGGTGGTGATGGCGCAGAGCTATCCGATCGGCAAGCACGGCGCCTATGCCCGCTACGGACACCGTCTGAGCATCAGCGTGCGACCCACCGCTCCCGGGGCGCTTCCCGCGGCCCCGTAGCCCCCGGCGCGGCGTGCCCACTTGTCAGCGGGACACTGAACGTATATGTAGATGTCCGTGGCAGCCCCGGACATCCGTCGGAAGCTTCGCGTCCTTGCCGACGCCGCCAAGTTCGACGCGTCGTGCGCCAGCAGCGGCTCGAAGCGATCGGGCGGCAAGGGGCTGGGCAGCACGCAGGGCATGGGCATCTGCCACAGCTACACGCCCGATGGACGGTGCATCTCGCTGCTCAAGGTGCTGCTCACCAACGTGTGCGTCTACGACTGCGCCTACTGCATCAACCGCCGGTCCAGCGACGTCGAGCGGGCCACGTTCGAGCCCGAAGAGCTCGTGCGGCTGACGATGGACTTCTATCGTCGCAACTACATCGAGGGGCTCTTCCTCAGCAGCGGCATCCGCAAGAGCGCCGACGACACGCTGCTTCGCATGATCGAGGTTGCGAGGCTGCTGCGGGAGCGTGAGTCCTTTGGAGGCTACATCCACCTCAAGGCGGTCGCGGGCGCCAGCGAGGCGCTCGCCCAGCGTGCCGGACTCTACGCCGACCGCGTGAGCGTGAACATCGAGCTGCCCAAGGACACGGATCTGCAGCGTCTCGCGCCCGAGAAGCGGAGCTCGCAGATCGAGGGCTCGATGTCGGCGATTCGCTCGGCGATCGACGAGAGCCGGTCCTCGCGCCGTCGGGCCCGCGCCAAGCCGCCCCGTGTCGCGCCGGCAGGTCAGAGCACGCAGATGATCATCGGCGCCACGCCTGCCCAAGACCGCGACGTGCTGCACACCGCCTCGCGGCTCTACGCGCACCATCGTCTGCGGCGCGTCTACTACTCGGCCTTCAGCCCCATCCCCCACGCCTCGCTCGCGCTGCCCACCAAGCCCGCGCCGCTCGTCCGCGAGCATCGGCTCTACCAAGCGGACTGGCTGCTTCGGTTCTACGGGTTCGACGTCGACGAGGTGACGCCGAGCTCCGCACCCGCGTTGGATCTCGACATCGACCCCAAGCTCGCCTGGGCTCTCGCGCACCGCGAGCGGTTTCCCGTCCACCTCGACACCGCGCCGCGAGAGATGCTGCTGCGAGTTCCGGGCCTGGGCGTCCGCAGCGTGCAGCGCATCCTCTCGATGCGGCGGCAGCACAAGGTCACGCTCGAGTCGCTGCGCGCGCTGAGGGTCCCGCTTCGCAAGGTCTCGCCGTTCATCGTGACCTCCGACGCGCACCACGGCGCCTCGCAGCTCCTCGACCGACAGGACCTTCGCCGCAGGCTGCTTCCCGCCACCCAGCTCCCGCTGTTCGGCCAGACCCATGGCTGAAATCGTCTTTGCCCCGCTTCAGATGGGGTTCTCGGCGTGGCGCGACGTGGCGCGAGACTGCCTGGCCGCGGGCCTCGAGCCGAGCCGCGTCGAGTGGGGCGCGCCGCAGGGTCTGTTCTCCGCGTTCGGTGTGCCCAAGCCCGAAGCGCCAGCGCCCATGCCCACCGTGCCGCGTCGGTTCATGCAGGTGGCCCGGCGCGTCGCGCATCACCGCGACGACCGACGCGCGAGCACCCTGTATCGCGTGCTCTGGAGGCTGACGCACGGCGAGCCGCGCCTGCTCGAGTCGGCGGCCGATCCCGATGTCGTCGAGCTTCGCACGCTCGACGCTCAGGTCCGTCGTAGCGCGCACAAGACCAAGGCGTTCGTTCGGTTTCGCAAGGTCGAGGCCGAGGACGGCGAGCACTTCGTCGCGTGGATTCAGCCCGACCATCCGGTGCTTCCGCTGCTTGGTGAGTTCTTCGCCGAGCGGTTCAGCGACATGCGTTGGTCCATCCTCTCGCCCGACGCGTCGCTGCACTACGATGGCAAGTCTTGGTCGCTGGGCCCGGGCCGCCCGCGCAGCGCAGCGCCGACGCACGACGAACTCGAGGCGCTATGGAAGACGTACTACCGCGCCATCTTCAACCCCGCCCGGGTGATGGTGAAGGCGATGACCTCGGAGATGCCCAAGCGGCACTGGCACACGCTGCCCGAAACGTCCGAAATCCCCGGGTTGCTCGCCGACTCGGCGCGACGCGTCGACGCCATGCTGGCGATGCCCAGCGCGCCCGAGGGACCGACCGCACACGCGCTCGTGTCGGAGCTCGATGACCTGGCGTCGCTGCACGAAGCGCTGTCTTCATGCCGGGGCTGCGAGCTGCACGAAGCCGCGACCGCACCGGTGCCAGGACGCGGCAGTCCCCACGCGCCGATCGTGCTCGTGGGTGAGCAGCCCGGCGATCTCGAGGACCGCGCCGGGCGACCCTTCGTGGGCCCGGCGGGACGCGAGCTCGCCCAAGCGCTGGAGGCCGCGGGCCTGTCCCACGATGAGGTCTACCTGACCAACGCCGTCAAACATTTCTCCTACGCGCCCTCGGGAAAACGCCGGCTGCACAGCAAGCCGCGGGCAACGCACATCCGCGCGTGCAGGCCATGGTTGCTCGCCGAGCTCGAGCGCATCCGTCCGCGCGTCGTCGTGTGCCTCGGCGCAACGGCGGCCCGCGCCCTGCTCGGCGTCGAGGTTCGCGTGATGAGAGATCGAGGCACGCCCCGTGCGTGCGCATGGGCGCCCCACGCCCTGGTCACCGTTCACCCTGCAGCGGCCCTGCGGGCGAAGGACGCAGGTCGAGCTGCCGAGCTCCGCGCGGCGCTGCGCAGCGACCTTGCGCGCGCTCGCGCGCTCGCCCGCGGGGCTCCGGAAAAAGAGGTCGAATCGTCGTGATCCAACGGGCCCGCTCGCGCTCTATCGTGGCGCGTCACGAGCATGCGCCAGATCGGTGTTTGACTTGTGCGTTCTTCTTCCTGAGAGATATGTCGTTTGATCTTGCAGGGGCGAAGGCCCACCGAGTTGGTGCCGCGCTCGGATGGATGCTCTGCGTGACCGTGGGCTGCGGTTCTGCGGTCGAGCAGTCGCCCGAGGATTCATCGGGCGCGACGACGACGCCGGCGGGTTCGGAGACCGGGGCGGCGACCTCGACGCCCACCAGCCCGTCGCCCGAGGGCACGGGTGGCTCGAGCAGCACGAGCAGCGGGGAGCCCCCCTCGACGAGCAGCGGCGCAGAGTCGAGCGGCTCGAGCACCGGGACGTGCGTGGACGTGGGGCCCACCGTCGAGCCCGACCCCGACACCCCCGACAGCCAGTGCCTTTCGAACGGGCTCGACTGCGGCTGCGGGTACCGGTGCACGCACTATGTGCCCGGGGGCGATTCCGGGGTGTCGCCTTGGGACAACTCGGGGTGCTTTCCCATCCATCCCGAGCCGGTGGGCATCGGTGACCCATGCGAACACCAGGGAGATCCATGGTCGGGGTACGACAACTGCCCGGCAGGCAGCATGTGCGAAGACATCAACCGAGATGGCGTGGGAACGTGCGTAGAGTTCTGCGAGCCCTACACCGATGACTTCGAGTGCTCCGATCCGGATGCGGTGCCGTGGATCGGCTGCCAAGCATGCAGCTGCATCTGCAAGTCGAGTTGCGACCCGCTCGGCGACGACTGCGCCGAAGGCGAGGCCTGCTACATCCTCAACAACATGGGGCACTGCGCTCCGATCCACCCCGACCCGGGCGGTCTCGGGGACGAATGCGAATTCCCCAACGCATGCAACCCCGGCTTGGGCTGCCACTACTACGACGGATGCGGACCTGGATGCTGCACGCAATACTGTGAGGTTGCGGCGCCTGACTGCCCTGAGGGGACAGTGTGTGAATCGCTGTGGGAACCGGACGTGGAAGTGGCGACCGCAATCGAGGGCCTCGGCATCTGCGTGCCCGAGTGGTAGTGCCGCGAGCGTGCTCTTGACACGCTCGATTGGCGTCGTGTGCTAGTCGGCGGCGCGATGCGATTGCCCGTGCTCGAAGCTTTGGGGAAAACCCGCAACTTCCTTCGTTTCCTCCCGTCTCGCCAGCATGACTCGGTATCGGCCTCACGTACTTCTCGGACTTCTCACCGCGGCGGTCGCCTGCGGCGATTCGACGGCTTCGACGTCAGAGGGCCACGGAGGCATGTCCTCGAGCTCGGGCGAGGCGGTGAGCGAATCCGGGTCGTCGACGGGCGCGGAGTCGCGCGGCGCGACGGGGGATGACGCGACGTCGAGCGCCGACACGGGCGGCACGTCGACGACCGGCGCGGCGTCGACCGGTGACGACGGACCCGCGGAGAGCACCGGGGCGGGCAACGTTTGTGGCGACGCGATCGTCGGGCGAGACGAGCAGTGCGACGGGCAGGACGGCTGCGCCGCGAACTGCACGTGGATGCCACACGCCACGGTCTGGGAGCGCGAGTTCGAGACCGACGGGAGCGGTCAAGTCGGGGGAGTGGTGGTGTCGCCCGAGGGGGGGGTCTACGCCGCCGGCATCACCGACAACGGGGGGCGGACCTACCGTTTGCCCGTGTGGGCGGTCGACGCCGCCGACGGGGCCGACCAGTGGAGCGACGAAGTGGGGCCGGAGGACGGACGAACATGGGCTTCGGGGCTCGCGCTCCAGGGGCAGCAGCTCGTCGTTGCGGGGAGCTATCAGGCGACTTCCATGCCCGGTCACGAGTACTTCCGAGTCTACGGCCTCGACGGTTCGCTACAGTCGTCCTACACCGGCACCTCCAACGCCTTCCTGCTGAGCGTGGCCATCCTGCCCAACGGTGAGGTGTTCACGGCTGGACAGGTCGACGGAAGCCACGCGAGGTTTTCGAGGGTTTCTGCCTCGACGACCGTCGAGTGGTCCCAAATCTACCCTTCGCACACGGCCCTCGACATCGTCAGCGACGGCGCAGGCAACGTGTACGCGGCGGGAGGCGCTGGAGCGGATGCCTGGCTCGTTCGCTTCGATGCGCAGGGGCAGGAGCAGTGGAGCCGGACCTGGTCCGTCGAAGATCGTCGAACGTGGATCGCCGCGATCGCCTTGGACGACGAAGGCAACCTGCGGACGACGGGTCCCGTCTTCGAGCTTGGCGCGGACACGTCCTCGTGGGACGTCGTGATGCACCGCTTTGCGGCCGACGATGGTGCCGTCCTCGCGGTGGCGGAGCATGACTTGGCGGACGGACTCTTCGACACCGTGCAGGACATCGTGGTCGGCCCAAGCGGCCGCACCGTCGCGTGTGGCTGGCTCGACCCAGGAGGCAAACCTGGAGCCGCAAACGCGTGGGTCGCCGAGGTGGATGACGACTGCGGGATCATCTGGAGTGAGCGCCCAGACGGCCGGGCATGCCACGCTCTCGCGATGGACGAGGACGACTTCATCTATCTCGGGGGCTGGACCGGTCCGCTCGACGACATCTCCGCGTGGCTGGCAAAGCTCGCGCCCTAGCCCGCGTCGGCCTGCCGGGCGTTGACCAGGCTGGCCAGCGCGACGAGGAGCGCCTCGGGGCGGAAGGGCTTGGGCAAGAAGCCGAACCTTGGATCGTTGGTGCGGTCGGGGCCGATCTCTTCGCCGGGGTAGCCGGAGATGAACAGGACGCGCAGGTCGTCCGGCGCGGCGGAGATGAGCTCCTCGCCGCGTCCGTCTGGCAGGAGGATGTCGGAGACGAGAACGTCGAAGGCCTGCTCCTGCAGGAGGGCCTTGGCGCGTTCGACGGTGGCCGACGTCTCGACGGTGTGGCCACGCATCGCGAGCACGTAGGCCAACGTTTGTCGGAGTGGGTCGTTGTCGTCGACCAGCAGGATTCGCTGCGGATCGACCGAGGGGGCGACCTGACCGCTGGGGGCACATGCTGCGGGGGGCGCCATGGAGGCCAGCGGCAGGGTGATCTGCATCTGGGTGCCCCGGCCGAGCTCGGAGCGGACCGCGATGTCTCCGCCGGCGCGGCGCAGAAGGTCGCGGGTGGAGGACAGCCCCAAGCCCGTGCCTCGGTCGGGGCTCTTCGTGGTGAAGAAGGGCTCGAACATGCGCTGTTGCACGTCGAGTGGGATGCCGCGCCCGTTGTCGTGCACCGTCACGGTGACGAGATCACCGTCGAGTGAGGTGCGAATCGCGAGCTTCCCCACCCCGGCAACCGCGTCGCGGGCGTTCACGCACAAGTTGAGCAGCACCTGCCCGATCTCGTGTGGAGCGAGCACCACGCGGGCGTCGGCCGCGCCCAGGTCGAGGGTGAGCTCGAGGCGCTCGCCGATGAGCTTGTCGATCATCGGCCGCAGCTCGCGAATCTCGAGGTCGATGACACACGACTTCGGGCCGTGGCCGGTTCGCTTCGACAGACCGAGGAGCTGCTGCGTGAGCGCGGCGGCGTGCTCCGTCCCTTGCTGGATCGTCGCCACGAGTTCTCGGTCGTCAGGGCTGAGCGAGTCGGAGTCGAGGAGAGCGGCCGAGCAGAGGATCGGCGTGAGGATGTTGTTGAAGTCGTGCGAGACCTGCGCCGCGAGCCGGCCGATCGCTTCGAGCTTCTGGGTCTCGAGAGTGCGTTCGGTCAGACGGCGCTCGGGAGCACGACGACCAACGATGAGCGAGCCGAGCTGCTTGCCAGACGCGTCGAGGATCGGGTTGGCAAACGAGGTGATGTGGTGGACGTCGCCGCCGGGGGTCTTGATCCGGTAGCGCACCTCGATGGGCTTCTTGTCCCGCTGGTAGCGCTCGAAGGTGCCGCGAAGCGACTCGGTGTCTTCGGGCAAGACAGCCGCCATCCATCCGAAGCCGCGCAGCTGCTCCCACTCCATCTCGAAGATCCGCAGCACCTCGTCGCTGGCGTAGATGCAGCCTTCTTCGGGGTGATCGATCAGGACCCCAAACGGGGCATGGTCGAGGGTGTGGTCGAGACTCTCTTGGCCGACTCCAACGCGAGACAGTGCTTCGAGAAATCCCGTACGCATCGCTACTGCCATCGTACGTCGCCGCAACGGGTGAGTGCACGATCTCTCGTCTGGCTTCGTCGAGAATTTCGTTCTACGCGTCAGAACGTTGATTCTAGGGGCATGTTGACGCCCGTCGCGCTCGCTGGGGCATCGCTCCTCGCTGCATCCGAACCCGGGCAGGAGCGCGTCGTGGTCGAGGCCGGGGTGGCGGCGGAGGTGCTCTACCCGCCCGCGCGAAAGGTGCCTCGCCGACACCCGACCTACGGCGTCGTCGTGAGCGCGGCAATCTACGGCCAGCGCAACTTCAAGGCGCTGCTAGGGCTGGGATTCGAGCACGTCGTGCACGGATGGTTGGGCGACCCGGACGAAGGGGTTGTCGCGGCGACCGGACCCAACGCGGGCACCGAGCCGGCGTCGTTTCGGGGCCAGCTATTCCGCATGACTCCCACTGCGCGGCTGGGCGTGGAGAACGACGTCGCGTTCGGCTACCTGGGCGCCTCGCCGGGCTACGCGATTCGCACCGCCACGCTCCGCTGCGTGCGCAGACCCTGCGGCGCGGCGCAAACCACCGAGCACGGCATGACGCTGGGCGTGTCGCTCGGGGCGATGTTCCACCCATCGCGCGAACTGGGGCTCGTGCTCGGCGGCGAGGTTGGGCTGGACTGGGCGTTCTTTCCGTCTCGGCACCCAGCCCTGCCGACCTGGAACCAAGCGATGTCCGCCCGGTTCATCGTAGGGTGGAGCTTCGGCTAGCGTCACGTGGTGAGGTACGCTCCATGAAGATGCGATGGATGGGAATGCTCTCGCTCCTGGCGCTTGCCGGCTGTTTCTCCGAACCGCCGGGCGCGTCCTCGGGAGGATCGTCGGGGGCACAGGGGGAGGACGGTACTCGGACCAGCGGGACCAGCGTTGCCTCGAGCACCAGCGATGCGGACTTCTCCTCGACGGGCGTGTTCACCACGACGGGGTTCTTCGAGAGCTCGAGCACCGGTGTTCCGGGCACGACCGGCACCGACACTGCGGACACCGACCGTCCGCTCGATACGTTCTGCAGCCAGGCCGACAACGCCGCGGCCATTCGTTGCACCGACTTCGACGTCGAGCGCGGCATCGAGTGGCCCGAGCTGCCGTTGGTCGGCTTCCGACGCATGATCGACGACGACCCTCCGGCGTCGAGCTCACCAAGCTTCGTCCGGCTCTCGCGTGATCCGGTTGACGATGGCGGCGGCGACCCGCTGCAAGCGCTGTACGGTGCAGAGGACGTCCTGACGAGCGGCACCGCGGGCCTGCGCGTGAGCTTCGCGGTGCGCTTCCCGCCCTCGTTTGGGGAGGACTGCGGCAATCGGCCCGTGCGGGTCTTTGCCGCGCAGTATGAGTTCGCGAACGACGATATCGTGAGCGTGACCGTCGAGGTGTCGCCCGACAGCGTGCGCTTGTTCTACTTCCCGAACGGAGGTGGTGCCACGCAGCACGGGCCGTTCGACGTCCTGGTGGAGGAGGGCGACGCTTGGCGGCGCCTCGAGGTACTGCTGCGGGTGGGGCCCGACGTGGTCGGACCCTCGATCGAGATCGGCGGAGCCGATGGGATGTCGGAGACGATCTCGCTCCCCGGCTTCGAGCCGCCCGGGGCCACCGTCGACGTCAACGTTGGTCCCTGGTTTCCGGCCCCGGACGCCCCGCCGGTGGAATGCAGCTACGAGCTCGACGACATCGTGCTGCTGCCGGTTCCGCTGGAGTAGCGCGGGACCAGTTCACGCCGCCGCGGTGGCGGGGGCGTGTTTCGGCACCCGGATGCGGAACTCCGTGAACTCGCCCAGCGTGCTCTCGACCTCGATGCGGCCGCCGAGGGCGTGCGCTTCGGCTGCGAGGGCGCTCAGGCCCACGCCACGGCCGGAGGTCGTCGTCACGTTGTCGCGGGTGCTCATGCCGGTCGCAAACAGTGCGTCTTGCAGCGCGCTCTTGCCCTTGGCCGGGAGTCCCAGCGCCTCGGCCTTCTCTGACACGCGTGCCCAGTCGATGCCTCGGCCGTCGTCGCGCACGCGGATGACGACCTCACCGTCGAGGTCGTGGGCGGACAGGCTCAGCTGGCCGTTGGGTTGCTTGTCCGCGGCCTCGCGAGCGTCAGCCGGTTCGATGCCGTGGTCGACCGCGTTGGTGATCAGGTGAATGCATGCCGTCCACAGCGAGCCCCACCGTTCGCGCGCAAGGCGGAGCGGGGGCACATCGATCTGGATCTCGAGCGTCTTGTCCAGCTTGCCAGCCAGCTGCCGAGCGCGCCGAGCCATCGACTCGAATCGCAAGGACACCGACTCGAGCGTCCAGCTCTCGGCAACGGTGGACAGCTGAGCATGCGACGCATTCGAGGCGATCAAGTCGAGGAGCTGCTGGTGTTCGACGGTCGAGATCTCGATGGCGTCCTGCCGACGACCTGCGATGACATCCATGCGTTCGCTGGCCTCGGCCCATGCCGCTTCCAGGCGCGTCGTCTGTTCGGCGTTCATCGGCCTGCGAGTCTCGGCGAGCTCGTCCTCGAGGGTGTGCGCCAGCGTTGCGAGGGACTCGACCCCGACGACGCCGGCGTTGCCCTTGAGGGTGTGAAGGGCGCGGAGCTGTTGCTCGAGCGTGGCGTCGGCGGCTGCGATCTGCCCGACCAGCCGCGTCGAGCTGCTGCGGAACTCGTGGAACGCCACGGGTCCGCGGGCTCGGAGCTGGAACATCTTGACGAGCTCTCTCTGCTCGCGCTCGGCCTCGCGGGCTGCGAGGGTGTCGGTCTCGTCGGTGGCGACGACGAGCAGGCCCAGCACGCGGCCGTCGCGTTCGATGGGGCGGTAGCCGAACGACATGTGTCGCTCTCCGACCTGCAGGGTGCGAGGGAGCTGGTCGATGACGACGTCCGGAGGCAAGATGTCGCCGGCGAGCATGTCGAGAGACACCTCGAACTGCGCCCCGAAGGCCTCGTCGTCGAAGTGGTCGGGCAGGCGGGTCTCCTTCGCGGGGGCACCGAACCATGCGTCGAATGCCCGGGACGTCTGAGGTTCGATGACCCCGGTCGCGTCGACGATGCACAGGCCCTGCTCGATGTTGTCGAGCACGAGCTTCATGCTGTCGTTGGTCCGGGTCAGCTCATCGTGCTTGCTCTCGAGCGTTGCCAGCGCGTTCTGCAGCGTGAGGCCTCGCTCGAACAGGCCGACGAAGGCGGCGTTAGCGGCCGCGCCCTCTCGGCGCATGAAGACGACGAAGAGCATCGCGAGCACGCTCAACGAGATCCCCTCTCGGGTGCCGGTGGATGCGGCTGCAACGATGTAGGGGAGCAGCAGCGTGGTGAGGAAGGCGAGGTGCATGCGCCGGCTCATCGCGAGCGAGCTGGTGCCGCCTGCCGCGAAGCCCAGGGTCATCACGATGACGAAGACGGCCGTCATCGAGACCGTGCCGAACCACAGCACCGAAAGCGCCGCGAAGGCGCCGAAGCAGACCGAGGGGGTGAACAGCACGAGCGGCAGCGGTCGCGGCGCGCGGTCCGTGTAGGAGGCAGGGTGTCGAAGCAGGTGCTTGAGGTACACGAAGCGGATGGACGACGAAACGAACGTCGCAGCCCACACGCTCCACCCCACCGCGACATGCTCGACCGACCACTCGGTGGCCAGCAGCATCGCCAGCATGACCACGGGGTAGAACACGGAACCCTTGACGGCACGCTCGATCAACGCGCGGTTCGATTCGGTACGCAGTCGCGCGTCGGACTGCGGGGTCGGGTTCTCGGATAGGACTTCGGCGGACATGGCCCCTCGATCCGATCGCATCGGCACGAACGCTGTCACATTGAGGCCGGGTTCCGCGCTCAATCGGGACACTCAGGTCCCGCACACTCCGATGTCCGGGTTCTCGGCGCCGAAGCCCAGGCAGAACTCGCCGGCACCGCACGCGGGCGAGGAGACGTCGCAGTACTGCAGGCAGCAGCCGAGGTCCGGTGGGCAGCTGGTGTTGAGCGAAGGATCGGAGCAGAACAGTCCGGCACTGCACCCGTTGACGAACTCGCACGGCTCGTGAAGGCCGGCCTCGTCGTAGATCGGCGCGCACCCGAACGCGACGGGGTCGCCGCCGACGGGGTAGCAGCCCTCGCCCGGCGCACACGCTGGGCTCAGCGGGTCGCAGGGCGTGAGCTCACCGCCGGGATCGTCGACGTCGACCTCGATGTCGATCTCCAGCTCGCCGTCGCCGAGCGTGACGGGGCCGGCGTCGGGCACCGAGAAGGTGAAGACGACGGACGTGGTCTCGGTGCCGGTGACCAACACGGTGGCTGGGTTCGCCGAGGTCAGGGTGGCCGCGACATCGAGCGTGGCGTCGGAGATCGGATCCCAGCGCTCCAGCCGCCAGCCGCCGCCGAGGGTGACGTCGTAGCTGCCCGCGGCGAGCTCCACGTCGAGGGTCTCGAGGGAGATGGGGCTCGACTCGGTCGAGACGGACACGGCCTCGGGGCCGTCGATGTCGAAGACGCCGTCGCGAAGCCGGTAGATCTGGCCTGCGCCGTCTTGCCCGACCACGCCCATGCGCAGGCTTCCAGGCTCGCTGGCCGTGTCGGGGCCTTCGGCGCACGCGCTGCAGAGGAGGGCGGTGAGACCCAGGACGGAGGAGATGAGGTGTTGTCGTGGCATGAGAGTCGCTCCTGCACGCGGCGGTACCGCTCGGTCCCAGAACGTTCCGCACAACGCATCGCCTCACCGGGGAACATCCACGCGCCGGGCTCGGTGGGGGAACGCGCCTCTTTGTTTTTTCTATGGGGGACCCGATCCGCTTGCGGTGGTGGATCCGGCCCGGTCACCTATCCCAACAGCGTGAAGCGACGACCGTCCTCTCCCCTCACCCCCATGTTTGGACCGCTGGCGGCCGCAGGCCTGCTGATCGCAGTACCCGGCTGCGATCTCGACATCGTCGACGATGACGACGGGTACGCGAGCGACGAGGGGGATGGTGACGATGGCCTCGACGACGGCCAGGATCAGGGCACCGACGAGCCGGTGCCCAGCGACCACGCGGACGAAGCGCCTATCGACCTCGGCGACGCGCTGGAGATTGCGGAACAGCAGTTCCCCGGGGCGACGATCATCGAGGCGTACCCCGCTGGCGGGAACCGCTGGGCGATCGAGCTCTACGAGGATGGCATCGAGTTCGAGGTCTACGTCTCTCAGATCGACGGCTCCATTCTCGACACCGATCAGGACCGTCTCGACGCCGAGGACGCGATCGAGGCCGGTGCCGCGGCGGCGCTCGTCCGCAGCTCACCGGGCTGGAGCGCGCTGGTCGACACCGCCGAGTCCGCGGCAGGCGGCTTGGCGGTCGAGCTCGACGTCGACGCCGAGGAGGCGCTGCTCGAGGTCTACGTCGAGGCCACGAGGACTTGGGTGGTCGAGTTCGACGCGGCGGGCGAGGTGCTGGACATCGATCCTGTGTGATCCGCGCGAAGCGTTGCAACCAACCTTCGAGGCCGACGTCCTTCCTGCATGCGGCGCACTCTCGTCTTGCTCGCGGGGCTGACTCTGGCTTGCAACGACGCCGGCCCTGGTGTCGACACGGACGGTGGGTCGGGGGGCGGAACTGCCCTCGGTGAAAGCTCGACGGAGCCGGAGCCCGACGTTTCCTCCGGCGACGTCACCTGCATGGACGGATGCGACACCGACGCGTGCGAGGCGGGAAGCCACGCCTGCGACGGGGTCTGCGTGGCCGACGACGACCCGGCACACTGCGGTCAAGCCTGCGATGCGTGCCCCTCGGTCGAGGGCGGCGTCGCCACGTGCGAAGCCAGCGTGTGCGGCGTTGTGTGCGACGACGGTTGGGAGGCGTGCGAGGCCGGCTGCTGCGAGCTCGACACCGGCGTTGTCTTCGAAGGCGACGCGTCGGCGTTCTCGATCGCCGTCGATGGCGAAGGCGTCCCGCACGTCAGCTTCATGGTCGACACCTACGCGCTCACCTACGCTCGGCTCACGCCTGCGGGCTGGGCCGTCGAGGGGATCGGCGCCGACGGCAACGAGTACAGCTCGGCGATCACCATCGACGGGGACGACCAGCCCGTTGTGGCTTATCGCGGCGCAGACTGGAGCGTCGACTTGGCTCGCCCCGTCGATGGGCTCTGGCAGCGCGAGCAGCTCTACAGCTCCGCCTTCGGCTACGGCCCGCAGCTCTCGGGTCGATCGGTGGTGGTCGACGAGGCGGGCGGCGTCCACGTGGCGTTCCAGATCGAGGACGGCGGCACCAACGACGCGTTCGTGCGTCACATCTGGCACGACGGCCGGCAGTGGCGCTACGAGACGCTGGTCGAGTCGGACGACAACCGCTACTCCCTGCCCACGCTGAAGCTCGACTCCTCGGGCACGCTGCATGCCACCTGGCTGAGCTACTTCGACTTCGGTGTCCACTACGCCAGCGGTGGCACAGGCGCGTGGGAGACGACCGTAGCGCTCGACGACGGTTCCTGCTGTGACACGTCCTATCTCGGCATCGAGCCCAGCGGTGACGTGCGACTGGCGTTCGAGAATCGCGACGACGCGTTCGTCACGGCCAGCCCGGGGCAGGCGCCGCTCGTCACCACCACGCTGCACGCACCGGTCAGCCGCATCGGTGACATCGCGTTCGATGCCGAAGGCGGGCTGCACTACGTGCTCTCCGTCGACACCGACCTCATCTACGGGTCTCCCGACGGCGAGGTCACGATCGCCACCGGCGTTCGCGAGTTCATGATGACACTCGATGGTGACGACGTGGCTCACGTGCTGTGGGCCGATGAGGCCGCCCTGCGATACCAGAGGCTGGTAGGTTCGGGCTCATGATGAACTCGAAGGCACTCGCTCTGTTCGCCATGCTCACCCTCGCGACCTCGGTCAGCTGCGACGACAAGAAGGACGACGCGCCCGCCAAGGAGGAGGTCAAGGTGCTCGAGAAGGCTCCGAACGGCAGCCCGGTCTCCGCCGAGTTCATCGAGTTCACCGGAGACGGGGAGGATCGCGGGATGAAGGTCCGCCTGTACAACCACGGCGACAAGAAAGCCGTGGGCTACATGCTCCTGTTCAAGTTCTACGACGGCGACGACAAGGTCCTGAAGGTCAAGCCCGGCACGCCCTTCGAAGACGACCACACCTTCACCTCGATGTCCGGCCTCTCGTTCGCGTGCGAGCCCAAGAAGAACACGGTGCTCGAGGTCCGCGGCACCGGGATGGGCGTACCTGCAGACGCCAAGCGGGCAGAGGTGCTGGTGTCCAAGGTCGACACCGTGGGCGAGGGTGCTGCGATCGAGGACTGGTTCGAGCAAGACGGCGGCTTCTCGAAGTGGCCCGAGGCCGCGAAGTAGCGCTCACGCACTCCGCTGCCCCCAGGCGGGCTCGGTCGAAGCAGCAACGCTCGCGTGCGCCCTGCTGGTTCTCGCGTTCGGCCCATGCCCCTCGGCTGCTCTGGGCCCCGGCACGTCACCGCAGCCGCTGGCAAGGTCGGCGGTTTGCCAGTGGTGATTGGTCCGCAGTGTGCGCGGGCGTGTCGGCCATGACGACTCGCAGAGCACCACGATCCCGATCGAGCAAGCCCGGGGGTCCCCGCGCTTTCTGCAGGCGCGGGTGCAGGGGATCCACGGGGGCGGGTTCGCAACCGATGGTCTATGTTCGCGCGCGATGGATGCGCCCCATCAGCCGCCTCGGTCTAGGGCCGCTCTGGTCTGGGGGGCGGTGATCGTGCTCTCGGGCGGGTTGCTCGGCGGCGCCTGGTGGGCACGGCGTTCGGCGCTCGCCGCCTCGGCCGGTGCTCCCGCTGCGGGCGGTGCTGCGTCGCCGACCGCGGTCGAGCTGGTGGAGGTGGAGCGCGGGCCGTTCGAGCTACGGCGTCGTTACACGGGAACGCTGGAGGCGGTCGCCTCGTTCATCGCCGCGCCGCGGGTCGGCGGAAGGGTGGTCTCGGTCGCCGTCGACCTCGGGGACGAGGTCGAGCAGGGCCAGCTGGTCGCACGTATCGACGACACCACGCTTCGGCGCGACCTCGGAGTGATGAAGGCGGAGCTCGGGGTGGCGAAGGCCGAGCGCGTCGCGGCCTCGAAGGCTCTGACCATCGCCGAGCGCAACTACGATCGGGTCCAGACGTTGGCCCGGCAGGGCGTCCTCTCCAGCCAAGACCTCGACGCTGCGCAGGCGCAGAAGCTCGACGCCGAGGCCGACGTCGCGGTGGCCAGGGCGCGTGCCGCTCGTGCCGAGGCCGCCGTGCGAGCCGCGGCCGCCCGTGCCCGTGAGGCACGCGTCGTTCTGGCGTGGGACGGTGGCCCCGACCAGCGGGTGGTCAGCCGCCGGCACGTCGATCCCGGAGAGACCATTGCCGCCAATGCGCCGGTCGTCACGGTCGTCGACCTCTCCGAGGTCATCGTGGTCGTCTACGTCACCGAGGCCGACCACGTGCGCCTACGCCAAGGGCAGGCAGTGACGGTCCGGGCCGACAGCCTTCCGCACGCCACGTTCGAGGGGCGCGTCGATCGCATCGCGCCCGTGCTCGACGCCTCGTCTCGCCAGGCCCGAGTCGAGATGCGCATCCCCAACCCCGAGGGCGAGCTGACCCCCGGCATGTTCGTCCGGGTCAGCGCCGTGTTGGACGCGATCCCCGAGGCGACCTCGGTGCCCACCGACGCGGTCGTCGAGCGCGGCGGCGAGACGGTGGTCTTCATCGTCCAAGACGGGGTCGCGCGTGCTGTGCCGGTCCGGGTGCGGGCGCGTGGTGACGACACCGCGGCCGTCGAAGGGGAGGGGCTCGGCACGTCCGTCGTGGTCCTGGGCGTCGACGGCCTCTCCGACGGCGACGCCGTGCGCGTCGTGGCTTCGGCGGAGGGCCCGTGAAGCTCGCCTCCTTCAGCGTCGCCCGTCCGGTCTTCAGCGTCATGGCCGCGCTGATCGTCGTCGTGCTCGGCGCATTCTCGCTCCAGCGGCTTCAGGTCGACTTGCTGCCCGCGATCGAGCTGCCCACGCTGACCGTGCGCACCGAGTACGACGGCGCCTCGCCCGAGGTGATGGAGCAGCAGGTCACGTCGATCGTCGAAGAGATCGTCGCGACGGTGCCCGGCGTCGAGGAGCTCGAGTCCACGTCGTCGGAGGGCAACAGCAGCGTCAAGGTGACGTTCGGCTGGGGCAACGACATCGACACCGCCGCCATCGACGTGCAATCCAACCTCGAGCAGGAGATCAGCGAGCTGCCCGACGACATCCTTCGGCCGCGGGTCTCCAAGTTCGACGTCGGCAGCTTCCCGGTCGTCATCCTCGGCATCTCCAGCGACCTCGACCCGGTCGAGATGACGATGATCATGGACGAGCAGCTGCGGCCGAGGCTCTCGCAGCTGCCGGGCGTGGCCCAGGTCGACCCGTGGGGGGAGTTCGAACGAGAGGTTCGGGTGGAGCTCGACCCCGAGCGCGTCCGGGCGATGAACGTGCCGCTCGACCGCATCGTCGATGCGCTCGGTGAGGCCAACCTCGACCTGCCCGCTGGATCGATCGAGCGCGGCAACGACGAGGTGACACTGCGGGCGCCGGCGCAGTTCGACGACCTGCAGCAGATTCGCGAGACGACGGTCGCGGTTCGCGACGGGGCGCCGGTTCGGATCGACCAGCTCGGCACGGTCCGGGACACCTACCGAAAGCGCGAGCGCCTGGCGCGGATCAACGGCCAGCGCGGGCTTCGCCTGGCGATTCGAAAGCAGTCGGACGCCAACACGGTCGAGGTGTCGCGTGCCGTCCTGGCCGAGGTCGAGGCGATCAATGAGGACTTTCCGCAGCTGTCGGTGCTTCCGGTGGTCAACCAGGGCAACTTCATCGAGCGCTCGATCGACAACGTCATCGCGTCGGTGGGGTACGGCATCGCGCTCGCGGTGGTCGTGCTGCTGTTCTTCCTGCGGAGCCTGCGAAGCACGCTGGTCGTGGCCATCGCGATCCCGATCTCGATGCTGGCCACGTTCGCGCTCATGCAGTTCGGCGGGCTGACGATCAACCTGATGACGCTCGGTGGCCTGGCGCTCGGCGTGGGCATGATGGTCGACAACTCCATCGTCGTCCTCGAGAGCATCTATCGGCGCCGGGACGAGGGCGGCGAAGCGGCAGACGTGGCCGCGGTCGCGGGTGCCAAGGAGGTTGCCGGGGCGATCACGGCGAGCACGATCACCACGCTCGTCATCTTCTTGCCGCTGGTCTTCGTGCGCGGTGTCGTGGGCGAGCTGTTCGCCGACCTCGCGATCGTCGTCGCCTTCTCGCTCGCGTGCTCACTCGTCGTGTCGCTGTCGATCGTGCCCATGCTGGCGGCACGGCTGCTTCGCGGCCGCTCTTTGGGGCAGGGGACGCTCGCCAAGGCCGCCACGTCGGCGCAGGCCCGGCTCGAGTCGAGCTATGCTGGAGTGCTTGTCGGCGCGATGCAGCACCGGGCGGCCACCCTGACCATGGCCGCCGTCGCGGTCGGGGCGAGCGTGCTGCTGTTCGACGCACTCGGGCGCGAGTTCCTGCCCCCCTCCGACGAGGGGGAGGTGCGGGTCAACGCCGAGATGCCGGTGGGCACCCGTCTCGACGTGCTCGACCGCCAGATCGAGCGCATCGAGGCCGAGGTCTACCCGCGCGTGCCCGACACGCGTGCGTCGGTGGTCAGCGTCGGCGGGGGCGGTCGCAACCCCGCGGAGGCCTACGGCGGCGAGATCCGGTTGACGCTGTCCTCCGCCACCGAGCGCGATCGATCCAACACGGAGATCGCCAAGGAGCTCCGGGAGGCGCTCGAGGGAACGGTCCCTGGAGTCACGATCCGGACCCGCGCACCGCAGGGGCAATTCCTGCTCGAGCGCGTACTCGGCCAGGAGGACGGCTTGGAGATCGAGGTTCGAGGGTGGTCGCTCGAGGAACTCGACCGGCTGGCGACCGAGGCGGTCGCCAAGGTCCGGCGCATTCCTGGCATCACCGATCTCGACGTCGACCTCGACCCGGGGGTGCCTACGGCCGAGCTTCGCGTCGACCGAGACGGGGCGGCGGCGCTCGGCCTGAGCCCCTCGGACGTGGCGGCCGCCCTGCAGACGGCGGTCGCGGGGGCGGATGCGGGCGACTTTCGCGACCGCGGGAACGCCTACCGGATCCTCGTCCAGCTCGCCGACGTCGAGCACCGCACGCTCGACGAGATCCTCGACCTCACCATCAGCGGGGCGGACGGCTCGCCCGTGGCGCTGCGCTCGGTCGTCGAGCCGGCCCCCACGCTCGGCCCGATCGTCATCAGTCGCCGCGAGCAGCAGCGGGCGGTCACGATCAAGGCCGGCGTCGCGGAGCGCGACATGGGTTCCGTTGCGGCCGATGTGGAGGCGGAGCTCGCCACCATCGAGCGACCGGACGGCTACACGTTCCGGCTCGCCGGCGCCTACGAGCAGCAGCAGGAGGCATTCGGTGAGCTGCTGCTGTCGCTGATCCTCTCGCTGGCTCTGGTGTACATGGTGCTCGCCGCCCAGTACGAGTCGCTGCTCGAGCCCCTGGTCGTCATGCTCTCGGTTCCGGTCGCCGCGATCGGGGTCTTCGGCGTGCTGTGGGCCACGGGCACCACGCTCAACGTCCAGTCCTACATTGGCTGCATCATGCTCGGCGGCATCGTGGTCAACAACGCCATCCTCCTGGTCGACCGCGCTCGATCCCTGCAGGCCGAGGGCATGTCCGCATCCAGGGCCGCCGTCGAAGCCGGACGACTTCGCCTTCGCCCGATCTTGATGACCACGTTGACGACCGTCATCGCACTCTTCCCGCTCGCTCTGGGCATCGGCGAGGGCGCCGACGCGCAGGCCCCCATGGCCCGTGCCGTTCTCGGAGGCCTCGCCGCCTCGACGCTCATCACGCTCCTACTCATTCCGACGGTACTGAGCCTCCGCAAGCGCTGAGCGAGAGCGCAGAACGGAGGCTTTCAAACGAACCACACGCCCCCAGCATCCTCACCGAGGGCTAGGCGCTACGGTGCGAACATCGGGTGCATCTCGCCCGAGGCCCGGGGATCCTCGTCGAGGTAGATGATCGTCGGCGAGCTTCCCTCGTCGCACTGAACCCGGCTCGGAGGGACCTGCGCCTCGCCGTTGAATGTGGAATCGTAAACGTACAACGTGGTCGTGTCGCAGTATCGGAACCAGAGGATGCCGCCGGTGGGGTTGTCGACGGTCGATTCCACGATGTAGTGAGGGCCTTCTCGCCAGAAACGAAGGGTGCGGTTTCCCCCGCCTTCGGAGTGAAACCGAGACAGCTGCGCCACCTGGCTCTTGATGTCGATCGCCGAGTCGGCGTTCCAGTTCACGATGGTGAGGTCTTCGGCGTAGAACTCCAACGACCCGTCGAGGACGATGCCGTCGTAGTTTGTCGACTCGTAGTCTTGCCACTCGGGCCAGTTGGGCTCGATATAGACGTTCGAAAGATACATCGAAACGCCCGGATCGGCGTTGTTGGTCGCGATGCCGCCCCCATAGGCATCCGAGCTCACCAAGTCGGTGATGTGCACGTTCATGAACGCGACTCGTTTATCCTCGGGTCCCTCCTGGTTGAGGGGCGTGAACGCATACTTCGCGTTGGTACCCGTCGCGTTGTGTACGAGCTGAGGCATCTCTACGACCGTCCGGCTGTCGAAGTCTCCAGTCATCACGGGGTCTTTTGCGAAGTGCTCGAGGATCCAGTGGTTGTCGCTCGGAGGACCGCCGGTGCTGTCGCCCGAGGACCCGTCATCTCCAGGAGTATCGGCCGTCGTGCTGCCCTCGCCCCCCGTTTCGGAGTTCGCTGTCGCGTTCGAGCTCGAGCGTCCCGTCGAGGTCGCTGCGCTCGAAGTGCCCGCGGACGACCCGTCGGAGGAGGCTCCAGGGGTGGGGTCGCTACTCGAGGTGGCTTCGCCCGAGGTGGAGGCGCCGGCTGATCCTGATTCGGCCGTGGCGTCGTCGCAGCCTGCGCTGAGCAGAAGAAGTACGGCCAAAGTTGTCTTGTGTCGGTTCAACGAATCTCTCCCCGTTCAGCGCGTCGCGCCGCTCCAAGCGAAGCCGTACCAAATGTTCGGAGCGCGTACCACGAACTTGGCGGCGCAGGTGGTCGTATGCTTCGAGCTTGGGGGCGGGCAATCGCGCGTTGGGTGTTGCGGCCCGCAGTTCGCCTGGACGGCGAGCCAGGACTATGATCTCGAGTCCAACCGACACCGACTCCGCCGCCATGGGGGCGGACAGCCCGGCGGGAGGCAGCCATAGTGTTCCAGCCAGCCCATGACGCAGTCCAACACCGTCAACCGTCAGTTCGTTCTCGCGGAGCGCCCCAAGGGGGAGCCCGACGACAACACGCTTCGCCTCGAGACCACCTCGGTCCCCCAGCCGGGCGCTGGGCAGCTCTTGCTTCGCAACGAGTACCTCTCGCTAGACCCGTACATGCGTGGCCGAATGAGCGCGGCGAAGTCCTACGCCGAGCCGGTGGAGATCGGCGAGGTCATGATCGGAGGGACGATCTCCCAGGTCGTCACCTCCAACGCGGACGGCTTCGAGCCGGGTGACTGGGTCGTCGCGTTCGGGGGCTGGCAAGACTACGCAGTCGTCGGGACCCGCGGGCTCATCAATCTCGGCAAGAACCCGGAGAACCCGACCTGGGGCCTCGGCGTCCTCGGCATGCCCGGTCTTACCGCGTACGCGGGTCTCACTGAGATCGGGCAGCCGAAGGAGGGAGAGACGCTGGTGGTGGCGGCGGCGAGCGGTCCCGTCGGCGCAACGGTCGGGCAGATCGGCAAGATCCTCGGCTGCCATGTCGTCGGAGTTGCGGGCGGTCCACAGAAGTGTGCCCACGTCGTCGAAACGCTCGGCTTCGACGCGTGCATCGACTACAAGGCCGACGGCTTCGAGACGGCGCTCCAGGCTGCCGTCCCGCGGGGCGTCGACATCTACTTCGAGAACGTCGGAGGCAAGGTCTTCGACGCCGTGCTTCCACTGCTCAACCCTTGCGCTCGCATTCCGCTGTGCGGCGTCATCTCGGTGTACAACGCGACTCGCCTCCCCGATGGCCCCGACCGCATGAACTTCCTGATGGCGCAGCTGCTTCGCCTCCGGGCCACGATGCGGGGGTTCATCGTGTTCGACGATTTCGGCCACCTCTACCCCGAGTTCGCCAAGACCGTCGGTGGCTGGGTGCGGGAAGGGAAGATCCGCTATCGCGAGGAGATCATCGAAGGTCTCGAGCAGGCCCCCGCCGCTCTCGTGGGGCTGCTTCGAGGTGAGGCGTTCGGCAAGCGTGTGATTCACGTGCCCGGCTGAGCCGTAGTCGCGGTCACGAGCTGCTTCACGCGCTCGGCGTTCCCCTCGGACAGGTCATCGATCTCGATCTGCTGGTCGATCGCTCCGATGATGCTCAGCGTCGTCTTCGTCGGGACGACTCGCGCTCGTCGGTGAGTTCAGCCCCAGCGCCTGGGTCGGAGTTCTCGAGCCCCCTGCAACCGAGTTCTCCTGGGTCAACGAGCTCGCTCAGGATATCGGAAGGGCCGGCATCGTGACCCACCCGAGCGGTTCGCTCCTCGTCCTACATGGCACGGAGGACGGACTTCGATTGGCCGCCCTGAGTCCCGATGGAAGCTCAGGTTGGTCCACAGAGCTCTCCGAGGTGTCTCCGGGATACAGCGGTGGCGCCTCGTTGGTCGTAGACCCGCTCTGTTCGCCAACGTTCGACATCCCGGCGGGCGCGGGAGAGCCTCACTCGGTCGTGCGGTACTCGAGCGCCGTGCCGTCGTCGGTCGCACGTAGCACGAGGACGCCGCCGGTGGGGAAGGCGACGGCGCGAATTGGAGACGGGACACCATAGCCTGCGGCCGGCCAGGCGAGGAGCAGCTCGGAGGTGGGGGGGGTGCCCAGGTCGATTCGACCGAGAGCATCGGCATCGAAGTCCTCCACCGCGCCTTCGACATAGACTGCATCGTCTCCGCCGACGTAGAGCTTGGTTGCGTCCGCGAAGTGGGTGGAGGCGAGGGGGAACGCCTCGAACCCGCCGGGGCCGCCGACGTGAATGTCGTTGGCGCCGTCGGTGTAGATCCCAGCTGGGGCACCGACGTTGCCATCGCCGAACGTGTCGCCAGGCCAGCAGTACTCGAAGCCGGTCCCGATCGAGAAATCGGTGTCGATCCACGCCCCCGTTTGCGGGCTGAGCTCCCACCAGAAGCAGTTGCCACTCGACGTGTTCGTGTCGTTGGCCTGGATCAGCACGCGATCGAGCGGATCGTTGATGAGCATTCGGTACACCACGTCGCCACCGGGCGTGAATGGCCGTCGGTAGATCCACTGTCGCGCCCCGGTGCTGGGGTCTAGGCGCTGGATCCAGAAGAAGCTCCAGTCCTGGGTGGGGGAGTCGGTGGAGGTCTGGACGGTGAACCCGTGGCCCGCGAGGTAGAGGTCGCCCTCGTCGGTCGTCACGAGTTGATCCGTGCGTCCGGGGGAGGCCTGCTCGAAGAAGTCGGGCTGGTCTTGCAGCACGTCGCTCTCGAGGACGACCGACCACCCGACTTCGCCGGTCGCGGGATCGAACTCGAAGACGCCGTCGAGCGTCTCCAAGTCGGTCGCGAGCCCGCGGGAGACCAGCACCGCCAGACTCCCGGACGCGAGGAGTCCTAGTCCGGTGACCGCCTCGTTCTCGAGTGGGAGTTCCCATTGCAACGGATCGACCGGGTGTGTCGAGAGTACGTCGCCCGTCGCGTCCAAGATGTAGAGCATCCCGATGTCGCCCTCGCGGCCGCCGACGACGATCGTCCCGTCGCCCAGGGGCGCCACGGCGTAGCCGTCGAAGTCCTCGAAGGTGACCGACCAGTCGGGCGGCATCGCGTCGGGCAGGTCGGGTCCGCCCGAGGATGAGGAGGACTCGGCCTCGCCGGTACTGCCGGTGGTCTCGGTGTCGCCGGTGGTGCCGCCCGTCGTGTCGGTGTCGCCGGTGCCGCCGCTGGTCGAGGCTGTGCTCGTGCTCTCACCGGTCGTCGAGGAGGCTTGCCACCCGGTCGTGGTCTCGGTGTCGTCCCCCTGGGTGTCGGCGCCGCCGGTGGTCCCGAGGGGGCCGGTGTCTGAGTCGCCGGTCGAGGAGCTCTCGCTGCTCGATGGCGCCGTCGTCATCACCGATCCCGTGGAGCCGGGGCCTGGCCCGGATGTGGACGCATCGGCAGTCCCGGCCGACGGGTCGCAGGCGGCCAGGCACGCCAAGATCGGGAGGACGAATCGAGGGGCCACGTTCCACAGTCCGGCCGCGGGGGCTCATCCGTGAAGAAAAGTCGCGAAGCAGCGCCCACGCGGGCTCAGTCTGGGGGGGCCACGATGGCGTCGTCGAGCAGTGCTTGCAGGGCCTGAGTCATCTGCGAGGGCGTGTAGGGCTTGGGAAGGAAGCCGTCGACCTCGTCGACCTCGTCGACCCTCGACTCGGGGTACCCGCTGGATAGGAGCACCGGGATGGAGGGATTGAGACCCTTGAGGGCCCGCGCCAGCTGGATCCCGTCCATCCCCGGCATGGTCAGGTCGACGACGGCCGCGTGGATGCGGGCGGGATCGCGCTGAACGAGCTCGAGTGCCCGCGCGCCAGAGTTGGCGCAGACCGGTTCCAGCCCCATTCGGCGGATCACCACCTCGGCGACTCGAAGAACGACATCCTCATCGTCCACCAGCAGAACTCGTCTTCGGGTGACGTGCTCGTTGGACGTCGAGACTGGGGGTCGATGGGACGCTGTGGGTTCTGCCGCGGGAAAGAAGAGCCGAAACACGGTGCCCACCCCGACACGAGACTCCACCGCGATGGCGCCCTGGTGCGCTCGAACGATGCCCATGACGCTCGACAGACCCAGGCCGCGACCGGTGAACTTGGTCGTGAAGAAGGGATCGAAGGCTCGGCGGCGAGTGTCTTCGGTCATGCCCGCGCCGGTGTCGCGGACGCTCAGACACACGACCCCGTGCTGCAAACCCTCGGGTAGGTCGTCCCGCAGGAGTTCGCCGAACGGGTGCTCGAGGTGCTCGGTCCGAATCTCGACCTCGCCGGCTTCGTCGCCGAGACTCTCGGCAGCATTGATGACCAGATTCGAGAGAACCTGTTCGAGCTGGGTGGGGTCGCCGCGCAGGATGGGCAGCGGCCGCTGGAGCTTGGAGACGATCTGGGCGTGCGCGGGGATGGACGCCTGCAGCAGCGGGAGAGACCGCGCGGCCAAGCTGGACACGTCGACGTCGACCAACTCCACCCGAGCCTTGCCCGCATAGGCCAGCATCTGGCGAGAGAGCTCGGCGGCTCGCTCGGCGGCCCGCTGGATGTCCAGCGCCAGCGCGCGATTCTCCGAACGTTCGGGCAAGTCGTCGACGAGCAGGGAGGCGTTGCACAACACCCCCACCAGGAGGTTGTTGAAGTCGTGGGCCACCCCACCCGCCATCAGGCCGAGGCTCTCCACTTTCTCGGCCTCGTTCACGCGTCGCTCGAGGGTGAGCTGCTCGGAGATGTCGCGCATGATCGTTGCGAAGTACTCCACCTCGCCGTCGGCGTTGCGGTGAGCCACCAGAACCTGGGAGACGGGGATCTCGCGACCGTCTCGATTGACCAGGATCGACCGGCCCGACCAACGGCCCGTTCGCGTCGCTTCGGGAACGCCCGCGTTCGTGACCTTGTCGCCCGAGTCGCTTCGGTGAAATCCGCGAGCCGGTAGCGTCGTGACGTCGGCGTCCTGATCCAGTCCCATCAGCTCGCGGCCGCCACGATTGAGATACGTCGGCATCCCGCTCGCATCAGCCAACCCCACCAGATCCGGCGTGGCTTCGAGAAGCGTCCGGAGGCGTTCATTGAGCAGGGCGTCGTCGGAAGAGGAGGACAGAAGGCGAGTCTACCAGTCGGACGTCCGCGAGGTGATGGTGTCCGAAGGAGACACTCGAGCTGACGGACGCGCGAAACCGCTCGAAATGCGACATGTTGTCGTATTTGACGAGCTCGAGCGGAAACGACGTTCTACCCAGGGGTCGGTTGATTGAGGGACCGTGCACTCGCGATTCGCTACGACGACGATTTGCCGATCACGATGGATGTCTCCGTAGGGCATCCGGGCGTCGCCGGGCGAACAGGCCGAAACCGAAGAGTCCAAGCAGGGTCGCCAGAGCGCCCGGCTTGCCCCCCACGCTGGCCTCACATGCGCCTGTCGGGCAGGAGTCGTCGGGCGTGAGGTTCTCTTCGACGTAGTCGCTGCAGTCCTGGCGAAGGCCGATCTCCACCGCTTGCTCGATGTCGAGGGGTTCACTCGTCGGACAGTCGAGGACTCCCCCCTCGTCGACCGCTCGCGTCCGGTCGATCTCGCCATCGACGACGTAGACGAGCAGGTTTTCCCCCGGGCCAGCCTCGGGTCGATTTGGCAGGACGATCGTCTCACCCGGCTCCGCGCCGATGTCTTCACCGTAGGCCTCGATCACGTCGACTTCCAAGTCGCTGTCTTCGGTGTAGACCGCCGACGAGACGTAGAGGATCGTCGAAACGCCGGGCCTGCAGACGCACTCGGCCGGCTCGAAGCACTCGAGAGCATCTGCATCGGGCACTCCGCACGCCACGTAGACCGCAGCGGCCGTCGCCAGACTAAGGAGAGGTCGGTTCATGGACGGGTAGTGGCCGCGAACCCAGAAACGATCACGCCGTGCCATCTTCGCAGCCCGACACGCCCGCGCCCTTGCCCGCTCAGCCGAATGGGTTGCGGGCCAGCAGGCGGCCGTCTGCGAGGCTGAAGACGGACACGGTCCGGGATGCGCCGGGGGGGTGATGGACGACGACGAGGTGCTGGCCGTCGATGTGATGGCTCGACCAGTCTCCGACCT
>JANSYI010000087.1 GCA_024742475.1 bacterium
CCACGATGGTGTACACGCCCGGGCTCAGGCTCAGGCTCCACGCGAAGTAGCCGTTTGCAGGGTCAGACAGCGCTGCGTCGAATGGGGGCGCTGGCGCTCCGTTCACCGTGAAGCTCGCGCTGCTGAAGTCTTCGTCGCAGTCGTCTTCCAGCTGTACCGCAAAGCTTACCGCTGCCTCGCCTTCGCAGTTCGGCACCTGGTAGGCCAGGTTGCCGGGCATTGTCATTACCGCAGGCGTATCCGGGTCTTGCACCACTTCTACAGCATGGTCTATTGTTACCCCTTCGTAGCTGGTAACGATCAGGTAGCTGCCGGCGCTCAGGCTGCCCGTGGCTTCGAAGTACGCATAGCCCTCGTCCACCTGGATGTAGGTGAGCTCCAGCGGCGCGCCGCTGATGCTGATCAGCCCGTCTAGCACATCGCCCGGCTGAAGCTCACAGTCGTAGATATGGCCCGAGAAGACGATAAAGCCGTCCTCCGCGCAGTCTTCGATCACGAACTGCCCGTTGCCGGACACGTCAACGATCGGGGCAGGGCTCTGCGCCTGCGTGAGGGTGATGTCAAAGCTGTACTGGCTCGTATTGCCATAGCCGTCTGTAGCCTCGTAGGCCACCGTATACATGCCCGGTGCAAGGGCGCTGCCGCTTTCGGGGCCGCTGACCTGCTCCAGTATTACATCCAGGCCGCAGTCGTCTATTGCTGATACCTGCCAGTTCACAGGGGCGCTGTCTTCGCAGCCCGGGATCTGCACCTGCATGTCGCCAGGGCCGTAGATTTCAGGGGCGCGGTTGTCCACTACCGTGATCTCGTAAGACAGCTCCGTGCTATTGCCCGCCTCGTCTGTGGCGGCCAGCACCACTGTGTTCGTGCCTATGCCTGCATGGATGCTCACCGCATAGCCGGAGCTCGTCTGCACGGCTGTTGCCCACGGGCTCACGCCTGCCACATCGCTCTCTATGCTTACGCTCAGCCCGATGGAACCCACAGCGCTGCAGTTGTCCGTAGCGACCGCCAGCCACTCCAGCTGTACGCCGCACTCCCCTTCTGGGGGCGTATAAGTGAACGACGCGCCAGAGCCCAGCCCTACGCCGCCCTGCGCTGAAACCTCCAGCGACGGGCCTTCCATGTCCTGATTGGACAGCGACACAAAATCTTCCACCTCCAGCGGGAAGCACCCTACGCCGTAGCCGCAGCTCAGCGTGTCCAGAAGCTCTACCCGCAGGCTGTAGCTGCCTTCGCCAAGACCGCTCACGCTGAAGCTGTTCGCAAGCGTCGTGTCCGCTGCAACCAATATATCGCTGCCAGCCTGCTCCAGGTACAACGCGTAGCGGCCCGCACAGCCTGATTCCTCCAGCTCAAACGATACGCTGCCGTCTGTGCCGCCGGGGCACGCAGGGCCCACCGCGCTTATGACCGATGCCATTGGCACAGGGTTGCAGTCTGCGTACAGTGGCCCGGTGATGGACACCACATTGCTCGTACTGATGTTCTCCGTGATCGCAA
>JANSYI010000013.1 GCA_024742475.1 bacterium
GCCGCCCGTGCAAGGCAGAACATGAAGAGCTGGTCCGTCAGCGAGTCCGGCCGCAAGAAGAACCGACGCTCGCTGCACTTGCGCGTCCCCATCACGACCTCGCCAGGCTTCACCATCCGCGGCCGGGTCACGAGAACCTCCCAGTGCTCCACGTGGACCCCGCGCAGTCGCTGTCGCGCGCGCGCTCGGGGCCGAGGTGGAATGCGGTACGCATCACCACTCGGTAGAGCAAGCAGCGCGCCACCGCCTCGTCGCCAAAAAAAAGAACGATTTCAGGAGACCTTTCGTTCCCGCCTTCGTGGTGGCCCACCCGTGGGCCAAACCCTGGCCAACTGGGCCACCGCGGCGGCACCCCCGCCGAAACAACCCTGGGTCGGGATTCTAGGTAGGGTGGGGGCGTGAGCGGGGACGTTGCGGGGTACTACGACAGCAACACGAGGAGCTTTCTCGAGTTCGGTCAGGGAGGCAGCGTGGGGGTGATTCGCCGCGCGGTGTGGGGTCCGGGTGTGACGACGCGCGAGCAGGCGTTTCGCTACTCGGACGAGCGCCTGCTCGAGCAGGCGCCCGAGCCGACGAGGCGGGCGCTCGACCTCGGCTGCGGCGTCGGGGCTTCGCTGGAGTACATGCTGCGCCGGCGCGACATCGAGGCGGTGGGCATCACGCTCAGCGGCGTCCAGGTCGAACTCGCCAACCGGCGACTTGCAGACGCGGGACTCGGCGATCGGGCCCGCTGCATCAAGGGTGACTACACGGACCTGCCCGCCGAACTGGGTACGTTCGACTTCGCCTACGCGATCGAAGCGTTTCTGCACTCCCCCTCGGCCGACGCGTTCTTTCGGGAAGCGGGCCGAGCGCTGCGACCAGGCGGCGTGCTCTCACTCGTCGACGACTTCGCATCCGAGCGCCTCGAACGACCCGGGCTGTCGTTTCGCGAGCGACGGTGGGCCCGTGAGTTCCGAGAAGGTTGGAGCGCCAGCTCCCTAATTCCGATGAGCCGCGCCTGCGAGATCGCATCTCGACACGGCTTCGAGCTGAGGAGCGACGAAGACGTCACCGAACACGTCGAGCTTCGTCGACCGCGTGACCTCGCGATCACTGCGCTGGTCCGCCTTGGGCGACACATCCCCACGCGCCACCCACGATGGTTGAACCTGCTCGGTGGCAACGCACTTCAGATGCTGCTGATGCGACGGCTGGTGACCTACCGGATCGTCAGCTGGCGCAAGCGCGAAGAAGCCTGAACTCCCGCGCTGCGTCCAGCCACGTCCGACGCGGTCGCAGTCCTTGGCTCAGATGCCGTCGCGCGGCCAACCCCGCGGGGTCCTCGACCAGCTCGCAGAATGCACGCGCGACCCCGGCAGCATCGTCGGCGAGGAGTCCCGAAGGCACCGTCTCGACCAGCTGCGCCACGTGCCCCCCACGACGCGCGACCACGGGGACGCCAAACGCCTGCGCTTCGGCGATTGCCATGCCATACGATTCGACCGACGCGGCCGACAACAACATGTGGCTCGCCGCGATGGCCTCACGCGCCCGAGGAGGAGGGATCGCGCCTCGAAACACCACAGGCATTCCGTCTGCGGTCCGCTGGCACGCGCTCGCATAGTCGGCATCGGCCCGAAGATCGCCCAGCACCTCGAGCCGCCAGGACCCCACCGGCATGCGTACTCGCAGCGCCTCGAGCAGCGGCAAGATCCCCTTTCGCTCCGTCACCGTTCCCACGACGACGGCCACCACGGGCGACTCGGGCAAGGACGCGACCGGTTCGACCGCGTGAACCCCAGGAGTGACCACCGCGGTTCGCTCGGCGTCGGCACCCAACCCGATGATCGCCTCTCGCATCCAAGCCCCGGTACACATCAGCGTTGAAGCACCCGCGAGCGCATCGACCTCGAAGGGGGTGAGCTCGGAGCGGCCCTCGAAGACCGACGGCAGGTAGTGCACGAACAGCCCCGCGGGTTGCTGCGTCCATCGTCCTTCCATGCGCGGCAGGTACAAGCTGTCGATCCACGCGAAGCCTTCGCATGCGTCGACGCTGCCCACCACGGACACCTGGTCCCCGAGCGACTCGAGCGCCTCGACGAGGAAGCGGTTGAACAGGGTCCCCCCCGTGATCGGACCGTCCAGCGGCGGCGCGACGAACCAGTGATGCCGCTCCACGTCAGCCACCGCGACGGCCACGATCATCGATGCCCGGCGCGCCGTTGGGCATGTACGGCGGCAGCTCGGCACCATCGCTGCAACACCGAGCAAACGCCCGCGCCATCATCGAGAACAGGCCCTCGTGGGCGAGCAGAGTGGGGCGACCCGAGTTGAGCGCCAGCCCGTCGACGAAGCCCTGTTCGCGGAACTCCTCGAGCAGCGCGGGGTCCCGCGCCAAGATGTGCATCGGCACGTCGAAGCTGCTGTCTTCCCGAGACAGGATCGGTGGCTGATGGTCGCCCATGATGATGACGAGCGCGTCGCGCTCCATGCCCTCGAGGAAGCGCGTGAGCAGCTCGAGATCGTAGCTCACCGCAGCTGCATAGGCGTCGATCTTCAGCGCGTCGGCGTAGCCCATCCACATGTACTGCGGCTGCTTCCGCTGATACCTCCGCATACGAGAGAGCATCTCCTCGCCGGGCGTCGCCAAGCGTGGCTGCTCTTCGTGGCCTTCGGGAGCCTCGCCCGTCTCGATGCTTCGCCAGTCATCTTGAATCTGCGGGATGACCTGCCAAGGGGCATGCGAGCTGACCATGTGGAAGTTGAAGAACAGCGGGCCCTCCACCTTGGACAGCACGTTCTCTTGGGTGTGTCCGAGGCTGTACTGGTCGGGGATGATGCCCCAGCCATACCGGGGCCCGTCATAGTCGAGTTCGATGGCGCCGATCTGCTGGTCGTAGTCGTAGCGATTGATCAGCTCGATGCCCGGCCGTGGACGGACCTTGGGCGCGAGCACGATTGTCTCGTAGCCCTGGCTGTCGAGATACGAGACGAGGTTGGGCGTCTGGCTGATGTCGGCGACGAGGTGCTGGAAGATCGCCTCGAAGCGGACATAGATGCCGGTGAGCAGCGTGCCTTCGGCCAGCCACGATCGGCCTCCGGAGATCGGCGCACGCGAGAAGGCGCTGACCATGTCCCAACCCTTGGCCCGCAGCCGCTGTTCGAGGCCGGTGACCTGTTCGCGCCAGGCCGGGCCGGCTTCGGGATCGATGATCAGCAAGCGGCCGTAGCTCTCGACGAGCAAGAGGTGCACGTCGGGCTTTCGACGTAGCGGAATCGACTGAGCGTAGCCGGCGTAGGGGGAATCTCGAATGCCTCGCTGCAACGCCCGATACATCCGCCAAGATGCGGCGACGTTCCGCGCGAGCGGGGGAGAGCTCCAGCGAACGAGCGTGGCCTTGGACGCCGGCTGGTTCGGCTGCACCTTCGAGCGTTCGTAGGCCGTGCCCGCGACCAAGACCGCGAGGACCACCCCCCCGGCGATCGCTCGTCGGCGCCGCGAGAGCGCGTGGATGCCCGCCACGCTGGCGCGACACAGCGCGCGGGCGAGCTTCACCACGGCGACCAGCGCCAACAGCCCGCCCATCACACCAAGCCCGACCTTCCAGTTCCAGAGGTCGAAGATCAGCACGCCAAAGTGACGCAGCAAGAACGCTTGGTCGTACAGCGGCGGAGCCTGCTTGATGATCGCCCGCGTGAGCAGCTCGTCCCAGTGGTAGAGCCACAGCAGCGTACCTGCGAACACGAGCCCAAACCGAATCGTGCGGCGGAGCGGACCAGGCCGCCACCCCTGCGCCCAGACGCCGACCCCGACCAGCACGAACAGCTCGCCGCTGAGCATCAACAACCTGCTGGGATGCTCGGGCACGTCCAGCGCAACGGCGGGGGCGACGAAGATGGCGTTGAGTAGCAGCAGCGCCAACCAGGGGCCCACCGCGCGAGCCTGGGGATGCTCTGTGAGCGTCTTCAGCACGTGAACGAGGACCGTAGATCAACCGGGGGCGCTTCACCACCCCATCGAACGACGGAGCAGCGCCTCGAGCCGCGCGTTGTAGGGCTGGAAGTACGCCCGCAGCATGGCGGCGGTGTCGTCATCACGAGCCACGTGACTCGCGACGTTGCGCTTGGGTGAGGCGGAGTCGGCAAAGTCGAAGGGCTCGAGTTCGAGGAAGTCACACAGGTCGCGAAGCACGTCGGCGCGGGTCGCCTCGAGGGCCAGATCCTCGGTCCGAACGACCTTCAGCTGCGCGCGCGGGAACACGCCGAGCCACCGCTCGAGACTCTCGATGTAGCGCCCAGGCCCCAGGTAGGGCCCGCGAACCCCTATCCGGGACAACGCCTTCTCGCGCTCGAAGTCTCGCCGATAGTCGGTCACGAAACGGAACAGCCAGCGTCCTTCTCGCTTGAAACGCAGGTGCATCGCATGATGCGAGAACGCCCTCGCGACCGGGTCACGCACGGCGACGATGAGCTTGAGCCCAGGAAGCACGCCGAAGACCCGCTGCGGCGGCACGGTCATCAAGACGTTCGCCGACGCCTCTCCGGTGATGTACGCCCTACCCTCCTCCACGCGCTTGGAGAGCCTGCCCTCCACGATCCGATCGTGGCCGTCGAGGTCGAGGGTCTGCAGCTCGACCTCCTCCTCGTCTCCAGAGGGGAAGAAATCGCGGTAGCGCTCGATACTTCGCCGAACACGGCGCGTGCTCTGGGAGAAGAAGTGCGTCTCCTTGACGGAGCACGGCAGAACGGCCGGATGCTCGACGAGGTAGTGATACAGCGACGTCGTCCCGCATTTGCGCTCGCCGATGATCATGAAGCTGGGAAGCAGGCCAGGCAGAGCGGTGGAGAATAGCTTTGCTTTGGGCTGATGGCCGCCGCAGAAACTCGATGGCGCAGGGCGCGTCCGCCCGGACCCATAACCGTGGACAGTGGCAACGATAGGGGTGGCCTATCGGGGAGATCTCGGCCTCGCCAGCCGGATCGAGCACGTGCATCGCAGTGCTGCTACTCTCGTCGAATGCCCTCCGGGGCGGCTTGCTCATGACTTCTTCTTCGCTCGACGGACAGCGCACGACCGAGCGCATGCTGACCGTGCCCGACTGCGTCAGCTCGCTGGGACCGAAGCGAGGGTGGCTGCTCTTGCTCGCCATCGTCGAACGCGTCCGCACCCGGGGACCCGTGGTCCACCCGATCGGGGTCGGTCTCGACGCGCAAGACCGGTTCGTCGAGCTGCCCGCCGCCGACGCCGAGCTCGTCCTCGACCCGGCGCGCCCGACGGGCTGGTCGACGTCCGACGAGGCGCTGCTCCCCGACTCGACGGTCAGCCTGCTCGACCTCTTCGTGCCTCTTTGTGTCGGCACCCGGGCCCCCGACATGGTGGTCGCACACCTGGCGCAGACGCTCGACGGACGCGTCGCCACCAACTCGGGCTCGTCGCAGTTCATCAGCGGTCGCGAAGACCTCACCCACACCCATCGTCTGCGCGCGCTCTTCGACGGCGTGCTCGTCGGTGCCCGCACGGTCGAGCACGACGACCCGCGCCTGACCACTCGCCTCGCCCCGGGCCCCAACCCCACGCGGATCATCGTCGACCCCACGGGGCGCCTGCCTGCATCACACCGGGTGTTTCAAGACGGCGACGCCCCCACCCTGGTCGTCCGCGGACGAGGCCAAGCCACGTTCCAGGCCGGCTCACACGTCGAGGTGCTCGAGTGCGACGTCACGGGCGGCTGGATCGCAGCGCCCACCTTGCTCGAAGCCCTGGCGGGCCGAGGGCTGCGCCGCGTCTTCATCGAAGGCGGCGGCGTCACGGTGTCGGGTTTCCTCGACGCGGGCGTGCTCGACCGCCTGCACCTCACCGTCGCGCCCGTGCTCATGGGCTCTGGCCGCCCCTCGCTCACGCTGCCCGAGGTGGCCACCATCGACGAGGCACGCCGCCTGTCGTGCCGCCACTTTTCCCTCGGTCCGGACATCTTGTTCGACTGCGAGCTGAAGCGCTAGTAGAGGAATAAGAGGCGCGCCCACGAGTCGGGACGCCGACTACGAGTTCCCGACCCCGAACCTGTCCCTTCGGAAGGACGTGTGTAGCAGGATCCGAGACCGCGTGGTAACTGAGGCTCATGGATCCACGCCTGAGGACCTCGCCGGCGACGCTGCTCATTCTCGGCCTCGGGGCCTGTTACTCTCCAAAGGCCCCAATCGATAGCAGCACGACGCTTTCGGACACGCACGAGTCGGGATCATCAAGCGGAACCGATACTTCTTCCGAACCGGCGACCACATCGACATCTTCCGAACCCGGGGACACGACGACAGCGAACTCCAGCGGTACCACCACTGCGACGCAAACCACGAGTTCGGAAGACACCGACCCTGTCGGAGACACATCGACGGGCAGCACCTCGTCGAGCTGCGGAGATGGCACGAGAGACCCTGGCGAAGAGTGCGACGACGGGAACCTCGCCGACGACGACGCATGCTCATCTTCCTGCGAAGAGCAGTTTTTCGCCGGCGATTCAACCCCCTGCACCGTCCAGCAGTCCGAGGTTTGTGCGTTTCTCGCAGGCACATGCCAGCGTACTCAATCACCAGCCGCCGGCGGCGCTGTCTGCTTCTGGGAAGACTACAGCGACTCCGCAGCAAGCTGTGACCAGACACCAGGCGCATGGACCCCCGACGACGCACCCTTTTCCAAGGAGGCCGATGTGCACATCCCGGCACCGGGCGTCTGTATCAACTTTGTCGCAAACCTCGGGTGCGCCGCCGCGGACCAGACTACTTGTGACGCCGCCGGCGCCACAGTTTGCTACCAAGACAAAGACGTGGACGGTGTCGGCAACCTCGGGGTTCCCATCTGTGCATGGGACGTTTCACAGGAAAGCTGTGACGACACCCCTGGACTCTGGACTTCCGCCGGTTCCACTTTTCAACAAAACCATCCGAATAGCGTCCCGCCGGGCGCGGATGGAGCATGTATCTCCCAAGTTTCGAACTTCTAGCATCTACCTCGAGTTCCATTTTCAGAATCAGGACGAACAATGAAAGACCACAAGACAATTCTCGCATTCATCCTCACTGTCGCTTCGTGCACGAGCACGGTCGATGACAACGTCACCGGGCAGGGGTCAACGACGGACGACGTTGACACCGCCTCCTCCTCGAGCAATGGCGAAACCTCGGCGACTCGTGGCACAATGAGCGACACCACGTCCGACATTGATGACTCCGGAACGAGCGGTTCGGGAACGACCGGAGACTCGGAAACCCCGACGACAACCGGCGGGATGGGGGACTCCTCTAGTACCGACTCTGACGGTGAATCCGCGTCCTCAAGCACGACAGGCTCCGACGTGGCGGTCTGCGGAGACGGGATCCAAGAGGACGGCGAAGGATGCGACGACGGGAACCTCGACCCTGAGGATGCATGTTCGAACGAGTGCGAGCCGCAGTTCTACACAGGTACCGGAGCGTCGTGCACTGACGCCCAAGCGCTCCCTTGTCAAGCCGTTGGCGCTGATTGCGCCAGGCTCCTCGGGAACCAGGGAGGCGGGGCGTTGTGCTACTGGCCAGACTACAGCGATTCTGAGGGTGACTGCAACGAAACCGCTGGCGTATGGACCCCCTTCGACGCCCCGTTCGTCGAGATCAACGAGATCTTCGTCCCAGAGCCAGGCGTGTGTATTTCCCACGCGAGTAACTTGATATGTTCTCCTGCAGATCAGGCGATCTGTGACGCAGCATCGGCGGATTCGTGCTTCCAGCCCAAGTCCTCGAGCGGGGGTAACACGGGCGGCGTGTCTCTTTGCTGGTGGGACGCAGATGAAGCTGGCTGCGAAAGCACAGCTGGGATCTGGACGAGCAGTGACTCGATGTTCGCCATGAACCAACCCAACGTTGTGCCACCAGACGCCGACGGTTCTTGCATCAGCCAGGTGACCAACCTGGACTAGACGCTGCCCGAGCAGCCGAGCTTCCGACTCTTGAAGGATAAGTCAAGCGTGCCTCTTTACTGCAAAATTCTACAGCTTCGGAGAACGTCGTTCAGTGTATTCGGCGTAGTGCTGTCTTTGGCTGCCTTTGCCGTTCCGGGTTGTCTCGAACCGAATCCGCTGATTGGAGAAGGCGGCATGGGGGCGACTAACGGAACGACGTCCGCCAGTGGGGCTTCTTCGACCTCTACAACTGGCGCTGAATCGAGCTCCGGCGCGCTCGACTCGAGCGAGGGTGGCGCGGTCGAAACAATGCCCGTCACGGACTCTGGCGCGCTCGAATGCGTGGCCGGAGTCTGTCTTCCCCCTGCCCCAGCGGACTGGAACGGTCCGGCGGTTTTCGTCGACAGTGAAGACTCGAACGACTCACCCGGCTGTCCGGACTCCTTCCCGGAGGAAGTCGCGATGCTGCATGACGAACTCGTCGCCCCCGCGGCTGAGTGCGCTTGCGAATGCGGCGACGCGCTCGGAGCCTCATGTGACACACTAGTGCTCGAGTTTCATGGGGCAGACTCGACCTGCCTCGGAGGCGCAAACGACGAGTACGTAATCGGGTCGTCGTGCGAAGATGAGCCGTCTGTCACCAACTCCTCGCGCTTCTGGAGCGTAGACCAGCCAGGACTCGTCGGCGGTGCATGCAGTCCTACGGCAGAAACAACCGTTCCCGGTCCAACTTGGACGACGGACACCTTGGTCTGCGGAATGGCGTCATCCCGCCATGAAACGTGTGAAGGCGGCCGGACCTGTGTGCCGACGCCTCCATCAGACTCGTTCTCAAGCGTCTGCATTTGGCGTCCTGGATCATTCGAATGCCCGGCAGGAGGCTTCACCGAGCAGTTCGTCAGGTATTCCACGTTTACCGACGACCGAGACTGCAGCGCATGTAGCTGCGATTCGCCTGAAGGGGATTGCGTCGGAAACGTCCGCCTTTGGCCCTCCGATGACTGTTCTGGCGGGCTAGCTGCGGGGACCGTTCCAGTCGGTGGAGGCTGCATCGCGTCCGTAGACTCTGTGAGTTCCGCGGACCGAGGTTCGATCAGCGTAGCCGATGCTTCCTGCGCTCCCTTGGGCGGTGAAGCCATTGGTGAGGCCGCCCCATCTGACCCGCACACCTTCTGCTGCCTGCCTCGATAGGCAAGCGAAGGGGCGATGAAACGACTCGAATCCGTCGCAGCCGCGACGTACTCGCGCACCCCAGCTAGCTTCTGCCGTGATTCACGGGTCGAAGTCGGTGTTCGCGATGCGATACGACCCAGGCGAACGAACGACCAAATGACAGTAGCACCACCCACCCCCCGAGCACCGCCGCCCATTCGAAGACAATCCAGTCAACGGTGAGGATCGCTGTGAGCCCGACCATCAGCAGAGAGAAGGCCCAACGGGCGGTCGAGCGCCGAGGCTCGGGTTCGCTTCGGACTCGATAGGTGAGCACGACGAACAAGTAGCGCATCCCACCGACGAGGAGCATCCAGCGCCCGACGCAACCCAAGTCGACCGCAACCAGCGACGCCACAGCCGTCATGAACGCGTCTGTCTCCATGTCGAACTCGGCGCCGAACTCCGAACTCAGTCCCGACCGCCGAGCCAGCTTGCCGTCGAGGCCGTCGAGCGCAAAAAACGCCATCAGCAACAGTCCGGCCCAGGGCTGTCGGAGGTGAAACGGCAGCGCCATCATGGCGAATACGAGCGCCAGACGAATCGCGGTTACTCCGTTGGCGGCCCCGAACCGCCCCCTTGGAGTCCACGTTCCGCGGGCACTCCAGATCCACGAACCGAACATCCATGCACTCACCCACGCCAACGGTCGAAACTGGCCGCTGAAGCCAGCCCAAGCGAACCCAGCGCCCAGCGCAAGAGCGTGGTCGAGAGTACGTCGATGGGTTGACCTGTGCATCCGTGACCAGCCGATCCCCTACCACATCCGAATATCTCTGTGTCCCCCCCGGCGATCTTCGTGGTGACGGTTCGGCTGGCGCGGCGCACTACCTGGCGCGATGACACTCCTCGCCGGCCTGTTGCTCGCTCTGACTCCGACTTCCGTGGACGAGCTGTATACGCTCGAGACGCCATCGTACGGGCTGGATTCTGCGGCGCAGCCCCGAGGTGAGGAGCTGACGGCGCGGGGGGATCCGCAAGCGGGGGGGACGTGCCCCTCGCACGCGCCGCTGGACTGCGGCGATGGTTGCTGCCCCAACAGCCACCCGTACTGCTGCCCGGCAAACCAGTGTGGGTCCGAGTCGACGTGTGGATCGGGTGGCGGAGGCGGAGGCGACTCGGGTGGCGGAGGCGGAGGCGGATGCGACCCCGGCGCGACACCGTGCGACGGAGGATGCTGCCCCGCGGGTTCGGTCTGCGGCACGCCCGGCACCAACACATGCTGCCCGTCGGAAGCCCCGTATCACTGCGCGACCCAAGGCACCTGCAGCACGAACTCGAGTGACCCCTGCGGGGGTGGTGGCGACGACGGCAACGACAGCGGAAACGGCAGCGGCAACGGCAACGGCAACGGCAACGGCAGCGACAGCAGTGGAGGTGGCGGTGGCAGTGGCGGTGGCGGGACGTGCTCGGCCGATGCATCCGGCTACCCAGGTCTCCCGGCGGACATCCAGATCTGGTCCCAGTGCGCGGCCGCATGTTCGTACTGCGGCGTGGGCGACCAGGGTGCGGTCGATGCGACGTGCTCGATCCTCGCGGGATGGGACGCCAGCTACCCCGGCGCCTGCTCGTACTGCAACCAGGACTGCTCGACGCCCACGGGAGACCAGGGCGACCCGGGCAGCGTCTCGACCGACAACGACGACTCGGCAGGGCTTTGCACCCTCGGCCGCGGCAGCAGCCCCGCGTGGGGCGGGACGATGCTGATGCTGTTGCTCGGACTTCGTCGGCGCCGGTCGGGCCGCGTCACTCGCGTTCCGCCCGATGCTCGTCGTCGGACGCCGATGCCGATGGTCGCCGCGCCAGGACGACCACGCCCGGCAGCGCCGCGACGAGGTTGACCGCGCCGAAGGCTGCCGATGCGGCGACGCCCGCGGCGGGGTCGAGGCCAGCCGTCTCGAAGAGCGCGACCGAGGTTACCTCGCGAATCCCCCATCCGCCGACCGACAGAGGCAGCGACGACACGGCGAGCAGTACGGGGGCGATCACCAGTAGCTCGCGCGTTTGGGCTGCGACGCCCACGGCAGCCGCACAAGCCCCATACATCGCCATGAGGATCGCGACCGAGAGCACGGAGAGGCTCAGCTGCACGGCCCAGGCGCCCCGAGCGACGAAGGATCGCCTCACCTCCGCCACCAACGTCGTGCACGCTCGGCCCACCCGACTGCCTGCCACGCTGGGGATGCGAGGCACCAGCACCGCAGCGCTCACGAGCGTCACGAGCACCGCCACGAGCACCGCGGCCACCCGGATGCCCTCGTCACCACCCCAGCCGACGAGCGCCAGGCCCACGATGCCCCACAGCGCGACTTGGCCCGATGCCCGCTCGAGCACGACGCTGCGCACGGCCACGCCCTTGGCGTCGGGGTTGCGCCTGCTGCCGCGGAGCGCTCGGCCAACGTCACCGAGCACGCCCCCGGGAAGCACCTTGTTGAGCAGCGTGGAGACGTAGTACTCGCCCACCGCGACCGACAGCGGCATGTCGACGCCCATGCGCTGGGCGGTGAAGCTCCAGCGTGCGGCGAGCACGAGGACCAGCGGCAACGAGAGGATCAACGCCGCCCCCAGCGGCCACGGGTCGGCTCGGCCGAGCTCATCGAGCACCGCATCGACGTCGACCCACACGGCCGTCAACGCGAGCAGGCTCAGCGTCGCCACGACGCGAAGCACTCGCCGAAGCGTCGGGCGACGCGACGCGTTCACAGGGCGCCTTCGTAGCCCGCCCAGGCGACGTGCGACTCGTGCAGCGCCACCTTCATCGACGCGAGCCCGTCGGAGCCCGGCCCGACCTCGCCCGCGTCGATCTTGGCCTTCATCTTGTCGAAGATGACCTTGGCCAGCGCCTCGGTGGTGGTGTTCATGCCCTCGAACTCGGGCATCTCGTCGAGGTTGCGGTAGGCGTACTCCCCAACGATCGCCTTCAGGGCATCCGATGCGCGCCCGATGTCGACGACGAGCCCGTTTTCGTCGAGCTCGGGCCGGCGAAACTCGACGTCGACCACGTAGGTCGCGCCATGCAGGCGCTGGGCAGGGCCGAAGACCTCGCCGCGAAAGCTGTGGGCGATCATCACGTGGTCACGAACGCTGACGGTGAACATGCGCACTCAGTAGCAGATTCGGTGGCACAAGACCGGATCGGAGCGCTCCGCCGCGGGTGAGAGGATGCGCGGCATGACCTCGGGCAGCTCCGCGAACCGCGACTCTCCCGTGATCAGGACGTCGAGCGCGTCGTCACACAGCATCTCGAGCGCCACACCGAGACGCCGCGAGAACGTCCATCGAGGCGCCCGCTCGGGGGGCAGGCTTCCAACCTGCGACGAGACCAGCTGCACGCGCCCGGGGTGGAAGTGCCCGCCCAGCCGCACGGCGACCTCCTGCTCCCCGTACCAACTGAGCTCGACCACGCGCGCCTGGTCGCCGGCCGCGTCGATCGCCGACTGCAGGCCCGGGCCGGTGGCGCTGGCATGAAACGCAACGTCGACCTCGGACCACCGCCCCGACGGGTCCGCGAACTCGACCCCGAGCGCCGCGGCCACGTCACGCCGACGCCCATCGATGTCCACGAGCTGGACCCGCGTCCCGGGCATGCGCCCGCAAAGGTAGGCGACCAAGCACCCGACGACTCCCCCGCCCACGACCGTCACCCGATCGCCAGGTCCCACGCGTCCATCCCAGACCGCGTTGAGTGCCGTCTCCATGTTGGCCGTCAGCACCGCGCGACCCGCCGGCAGCCTCCCCGGAAGCTCGGTGACCGCGTCCTCGCTCACGCACGCCCAGCTCTGGTGCGGGTGCAAGCAAAACACCGTCCGCCCGACCCCGACACCCGCGATCACCTCTGCGATCAAGCAGTAGCCATACTTGATCGGGAAGTCGAAGGAGCCCTCCTGATGGGGGACTCGCATGCGTTCGTGCTCGGATGCGGGCACGCGGCCGTGAAAGACCAGCGACTCCGTACCGCGACTGACGCCCGAGTAGAGCGCCCGTAGGAGCACCTGTCCCGGCTGCGGTTCGGGGACGAGGGCGGGCTCGAGAGCCCCCACGCCGGCTCGGGTCACCCAGTACGCTTGGGCCGCTCGTGTGGCCATGCCGCACGGTAGCAGGGTGGCGAAGCTTCGGGGTATCGTGAGGCCCCGTGTCGAGTTCGGTGAACGCTCGCGTCCAGGCGTATCTCGACGCGTTGCCCGGCGGTATCGCTGCGTATCCCGAGTTCGTCGGGAAGTACTCCGTCGTCAGGGCGTGGCTCGAGGGCAACGACCGGGCAGCTCTGCGTAAGGTCGTGCCGCGCGAGGTCCACCCGCTGCTCGAAGACGGCGTGCCGATCACGCGCTGGGTCTCCGAGGTTCATGCGACCTGCATCTACCTCGCGATACGGGAGCTGTTCTTTCCCAGCGACGACGCCTTCGTGGACGACGCCTTCCTTCGCAACGTTCGGCTGCTCGAGAAGCCGATGTACAAGATCCTCATGCGGGTGGTGAACCCGTCCAGGGCTGCCAAGGGCACGGCGGCCGTATTCTCGCAGATGCATCGGGGCCTGGAGCTCTCGGTCGACCCCAAGCCCGAGGCGTGGATCGCGACGTTGACGCACCCCCCCCTGCTCCTGCCCGACCTGCTCGCGCGGTGCTACGCGACCGCGCTTCGTGCCGCCCTCGAGGTCAAGGGGTACCAGGACGTCACCTCCCGCGCCGTCTCGACGACGCCGGAGTCCACCACGTTCCGCGTCACCTTCGAATGACGCACACGGCGCTGGCCACGTCCCGATCGCTTGCTAGGACGACGCTGTGCTCCGCTGGCTCACCATCCTCGCGACGATCGTCATGATCACGGTCAACGGGCTCGCCAACGCACTGCCGATCAACGGAAAGACGACGGGCGACATCTCCGATGGATTCGACATCCTGTTCACGCCAGCGGGCTATGTGTTCTCCATCTGGGGCCTGATCTACGCCCTGCTCGTCACCTTCTCGGTCGTGCAAGCGCTGCCCTCGAGGGCGGAAGACCCCGACTTCGCAGCTGTACGACCGTGGTACGTGGCCAACGCGCTCCTCAACGCGACGTGGATCTTCGCGTGGCACCACGAGCGCTTTGGGCTCTCGCTCCTGCTGATGTTGGGCCTGCTCGGGACGCTGGTCGCAATCGCCTCGAAGGTCGGCCACATCGGTCCACGCGACGGCCTCTCATTCGTCGCGCTTCGAGCCCCCTTCAGCCTCTACCTGGGGTGGATCAGCATCGCCACCATCGCGAACGTCACGGTGGTCCTTTGGACGCTGGGCCTCACCGAGCCCCTCTCCGACCCCGGCCTGACGCTCGGCATCGTCGCGGTCGCCGCGGTCTTCGGCTCGTCCATCGCCGTACGCCGCTGTGACCCGGTGTACGCGGCGGTGTTCGTGTGGGCGCTGGTCGGGATCGCAGCCGACAACACCGGCGCCTCAGTGCTCTACATCGGGTCGCTCGTCGCGGCCGGGCTTTGCGGGCTGGCGGTCGGCGTGGCAGCGACGCGGTCCGCCCGCCGCACACGAGGCTGAGCTCAGCTCTCGATCCACGGGAGCATCTCCCCGCGGACGTTTCGGACCGACTCGGGATAGAGCCCACCTCGGCCCTCCCCAATGAACAAGTCCGGGTACCCGCCGCCGGGCTGAATCTCGTACTCGCCCGGCGAGAGCCCCATGACCTGCAGCGTCGTCGCGAGGTACTGCTGATGCAGGAGCCCCGCATACAGACGCACGGGCGTGTCCTGGTAGAACTCCTCTTCGGCGAGCACGTCGAGGTTGCGGTAGTCGATGTACTGTCCGGTCCGCACGCATCCGCCCGCGCTCCCTGCCGTGACCACGGTCGTGTCGATAGACTCGTGGGTGAAGGGGCCCGACTCCTGCGTCCACTGGACCAGCGTATTGTCGAGCAGCGTGCTGCCGTCCCCCTCGTCGACGTCGAGCTTCGCGATGAGGTCGAGCATCACCGACTCGAAGGTGTCCTGGTTGCCCGCCATGAGGTCAGCCTGACGATCACCGTCGGGCAGGTGGGCCTGGTGCGCCACGTCTTGGTGCCAGTCACCCGTGAAGGGCGAGAAGTGGTCGGTGATACCCAGCACCGCGATCCGCGACGTGCCGCACAAGAACGCGGTGACGATCACGTCGTTGTACAGAGACCACGCTTGTGCCTGAAGGTCCGGGTCGACGTAGTACGAAGGCTCCCCCCGGATCTGATCGGCATCTTGGCGCGGAACGTCCACGTCACCGCACGAGACCTGCACGGAGAGCCGACGTTGCAGCTCATCGATGCGCTCGATGTGCTCGTCGAGCCGCTGACGGTCTCGCGACGAGAGGCGACGGTCGCTCTGCCGCAGCGAGTTGTAGTTCTCGAGCACGCGGTCGACGACGGGCGGTCGCGGTGAGGTCTCCTCCTCTTCGGGCACGAAGATCCGGTTGAACAGCGCGAGCGAGCTGTACTCGGACGCCATCTGCTGAATCTCGCCCGACTGTGTCTGCGGACTCGACCAGCCGTACGAGTGGCTGGCTGCCACGATGAGGCTGCGTTCGAGCGTGGTGCTCAGGTCGTCGTAGAACGTCGGCGACCACGCCAGGAGCTGGTCGATCGACGGGGTGGGGTTGCCCTGCTGGATGACCCCGTCCTCACCATTGCCGTCGTTCGCCGCCCAGTTCCCCAGGTGGCCGCCACGGTGGTGACCGATGTAGAACGGGATGTCGAGGCCCCGGATCACGTTCATCTTCGCTGCGAGCGCGGGGGTGAGGATGTCGGAGCTCCCGCTGAGCACCGTCGAGAGGCTGGCACGATCGCCCTCGACCGACAGGCTCAGGTCTCCACGACGGATCTGATGGCCAGCGTAGTTCATCGACTCGGTGAGCGAGTCGTCGCTCGGATGCATGAAGTCTTCCCACACGGCGCCGTGCTGCGTGCAGATCGAGACGAAGCGCGGGGGGATGGTCCACTCGCCCTTGGCACCGGCCCCACGCGGCATGAGCGAGGGAAGCAGGGGAAGCGCGAGCGTGAAGCCGCCAGCACCACGGAGGAACGTTCGTCGGGTCGTGCTCATCGGTCTACTCCTCGATCTTTCGGGTCTTGAACTCGTCGCGCATCGCGATGCTTCGGAGGACTTCGCTCATCGACGCCCCATCCAGGAGCGCGTCCGTGGTGTCCTCCAACATGCAGCCATCGAGCTGCGGGTCTTCGGCGCGGCCATACGTCCACTGCACGTAGTTGCGCGAGAAGCAGGCCTGAACCTGCTCGCTCTCGAGCAGCATGCTTCCGACCTCCGCCGCCGACGAGGTGGTGCGGTCGTCCCCGGGAACGATCGCGGGCGCGGATGAAGCGTCGATCTCCCGCATCCCCGTCACCGTGCCCTCGTCGTCGAACAACACCTGATGCGTGCGGTATCGGCCGATCGCATCGAAGGTCTCCGTGACGTATCCCAGCGGGTTGATGAGCACCGCGTGGCAGCCCGCGCAGCTCGTGCCTTCCTGCTCGGTGAGCATCTCGACGACCTCTCGGGTGGTGTTGTCCTCCGACAGCTCGGGCGGATTGCCAGCGGCGTTGTCGGGCGGAGGCGGGACCTCGTCGCACAGCAGCGCCTCGCGAATGCGAACGCCCTTCATGATCGGCCGCGTGTTGGACGATCCGGACGCCACGAAGGCGGCCCGGGCGATCAAGCTGGCCCGCTCGGACTGCGGGAACGTCGGCGGCTCCGTCCCGTCCCAGACCGGCACGCCGTAGATCTCGGCCAGGTCCGGGGTGGTCGCAAACGACCGGTCACTGAGGAAGAACTCGTCGAACGAGCCGCCGTTGGCCATGTAGTACGAGGCCGCGTCGAGGACCTCGTCGATCATGTTCTGCGTGGTCTCCGGGGTCACCTGTAGGCCGTCGAGGAAGGCGTCGAAGACTGGCGTGCCGACGCGCGAGTCGACGGGCGGCAGCGTCTCCAGCCACAGCCACTCCCCGAAGAACTCGCGCACCGCAGACTCCGCGCGAGGATCGGACACGATGCGGTCGACCTGAGCCTCGTACCCTTCGTCGGTCATCAGCGCGCCGGAGGCCGCCGCCTCGTACAGCTCCGCGTCGGGCGGTGCCTGCCAGAACTGATAGCTCAGGCGAGAGGCCAGCTCGTACGGTCCGAGACGATACACACCGGGCATGTCGGCCATCTCGTCCTCGCCGTGCTCGATCATGTAGAGGAACGACGGGGCGGTCATCATCACCACGATCACGTCGGCGAATGCTTCGGGATCGGCCCCCGAGGTGATGCCGTCGGCGTCGTAGACGTCGCGATAGAACTGGTGCTCCTCGTCGGTCATCGGGCGACGCAGCGCTCGCGCCCCGAACGCATCGATGAAGTCATCGATGCAAGTGTCGTCGTTGCTCGCGTCACCATCGACCGCGCACGAACCCGCGACGGCCTCGAGATGCGCGCTCGTCAGGCGGCTGGCGGCCGCGACCGCAACATCGTAGGAGGCATCGATGTGCTCCTGGTGAACGTTTTGGTCGAGCCGCCGGAAGCCGCCGCGCGGACCGTGCACCGCTTGGGGGACGTCGACCGGCATCCGCTCGATGACGGGCGACACCCCGTCCATGACGTCTGACGCACCGGGTCCCGCAGCCCACTGCACGAGCGCCTCGACGCTGTTTCGGTACTGAACCCGCGACAGCCGACGCATGGACAGCGAGTCCGGCCACACGTTCGGGTCGCAGCCAAACTCGCCTTCGGTCCCGCCGCCGCTGTCGGTGTCCGAGTCGGACCCTGCGTCCGAGTCGGAGCCATCCCCCTCGGCCTCACCGGAGGTGTCGGTGTCGTCCCCACCCGCGCGTCCCCCCTCGTAGCAGCCGCCTGCGGCCCACACCGCCAGGAGCCCGATCGTGATCCCTGCTGCCCGTTTCATCCGAGCTAGTGAGCCACCGCCAGCCGGATCTGGGTGAACTTATTTTTTCAGCGGGGTCGCGTGCACCCGGGTGAGCGGCACGGGAGGCTCGTGAACCGCGTCCAACGCCCCCAGCTGCACGCTCCGGAAGAGCCCCTCCGTCTTGGCCAGGACGTACGTGGAGCCCGAGCACGCAAAGTTGCCGTCGTTGGGCGTCTCGAGCGACTCCCAGGCGTCGGCGTCTGGGCTCACCAAGAACCCCCCGCTGTCGGTCACCACGAACGAGTCGTCGCAGAAGTGCAGCTCGCCCAAGTTGAGGAACCCGCTCGAGGCGTCGCGGAGCAACGTGAGCCCGTCCTGCGTTTCGATGATGCGCCCCTCCTCGCCCACCGCGACGAATCGACCGTCTCCGAACGCGATCGAGGTGAGCTTCGGCCCGCCGATGGTGGTGAAGGTCCACTCCTGGCCGTTCTGCGAGGTCGCCATCTGGCCTACGCCGACCGCGACGAATCGATCGTCCGCGTACGCGACGTCGACCAGGTCGAAGTCGGTCGATCCCTCGCGCACATCGTCCCACGCGAGGCCGTCCCAGCTCCATGCCAGATGGTCCAGGCCCACGCTGACGAAACCGCCCGATCCATAGGCGACACCGCGGATATAGCCCAGCCCGTCGACGTCGGCGTGCTCCCAGCTCACCCCATCGAAGGTGACCGCCGTGTCCGCGCCGCCAACGAGCACGATGCGCTCCTCCCCGCGGGCGAGGTCCTCACGCTCGATCATGCCCGCGGGTTCGGGCACATCGACCCACGTCTGTGCGTCGTCGTAGGACACCGCGAGGCCCGCTTCGCGGCCGTAGGCGACGTACTGCGGCGGGCCCAGAGGTGGGTCTTCGCCAATGCCCGTGGACGAGCTCTCCAGGGTCCCCTCGGAGGTCGAGCTTCCCGTGGAGTCGGTCTCGGAGGCCACCGACGCGGCGCCCTCGGAGACCGCAGCCTCCGTCGACCCGCCACCGGTCTCGTCGAAGCCGATGACCTCGTCGTCACAGGCGACCACCAGCAGCATCGCGATGATGCTCGCGCCCCTCATGGCGGGGCCAACCCCTGCGCTCGCGCCCGATAGACGCTCGTGGGGTACTTCGCCGTGAACGCATCGACTGCCTCACGAACCGCGGAGTCGCGGCCGAGGTCATGCAGCGCCTGGATCCGGCCCCACGCGGCGTCTTCGGCCAGCGGACCCCCAGCTTTGGCCGCCGCAGAGAACAGTCGCAGCGCGGCCTTCGACTTGCCGCGGCGCAGCTTGATCTGCGCGAGCGAGACCCGCCCCGCCCGTGCTTCGGCGCTCTTGGGGAAGCGGCGCAGGAGCTCTTCGTAGCTGCGCTCGGCGCTCGCGAGGCGGCCCTCACCACGGGCAGTCCGCGCCCGCTCGACCAACGTCGCCGCATCGGGGCCCGGACGCGCGGGATGCCGATGTGCGCTCGTAGACGCGACCTCCTCGCCTCCATCGCTGGCCTCTGGCTCCGGCTCCGGCTCCGGCTCCGGCTCCGGCTCCGGCTCCGGCTCTGGCTTGCTGGGAGAGGAAGTGGCTGCGGGCGTGGGGCTCGAGCCGGGGCGCTCTGCGTTCAGATCGCCGGCCTCGCTCGCCCATCTCCCGTCGGCACCGTCCAGTTCGACGCCGCCCGGCCACACGAGCCACACCACCGCCGCAGCTGCAACCGCGACCACCCCGGCGACCCAGACATAGGGGCGGCGCCGCGACGCGTTCCCAACGGAGGCAGGCGCGACCGAGAGCGCGGCGTCGATGATCGCAGGGTCGCCCTGCTGCGGCTGCGCCTCCGCCATCGCGTGGGTGGCCAACGCGTCGTAGAAGTCGAGTTCTTCGCGCCACAGCGGCTCCGAACGCTCGTCGACGTCGAGCTCGGAGGATGGAGCGTCCCCCACCGCCAAGGCGTCTTGCATCGCCTGCCACCGCGCGTCGTCGTCGGTCATGACGACCTCCCCTTGGCACGCGCTTCGGCGACGAGTGACTGCTGTCGGATGCGGGCTCGCAGCGCCTTGCGCCCCTTGAGCAGCCGGCTCTTGATCGTGTTGACCGAGGTGCCCAGCAGCTCGGCCATCTCGGGCATCGTGTAGCCCATGCCGTGACGCAGCACGACGGCCTCTCGCTGCATCGGCGGGAGCGCGTCGAGATGGTCGCGCAGCTCGCCTGGAATGCTGTCGCTCATCCGCGGGCCCACCTCGGCCGCCTGGAGGTCGTCGGGCTGCACCGTGGCCATGGGCTTGCGCCCGCGCGCGACTCGAAGCGCCGCCCGCACTCCGATCGTTCGGCACCACCCCTTCAACGCCGCGTCTCCTCGGTAGGAGCGCAGCCCACGAAGGACGTCGATCGCGGCTTGTTGCGTCGCGTCCTCGGCGTCGGCCCCGGGGCCCAGCACGGCGACGGCCGCCGAACGGAGCGTGGGCAGGACCCGCTGCAAGAGGGCCCTCCGAGCGTCTGCATCCCCACGCTCGGCGCGTTCGGCCAGCGAGCGTTCTTCCGCCGTGCCGTCCTTTCCCACGCTCGTCTCAGGTATGCCATACGCCGCGTCGAGGTTCACCCGCACGAGGGAGAGACCCGGTCACACCCGACCGGGTGATCATTTTTCGCGCGCGCCGGAGGATCCGCCGAAACGGTACGAAACGCCCACCAGCGCCCCTGGAGCGACCCGCCAGCCCGACGCCACGACCTGCCGCGCGTCACCGCTGCACGCTGCGTCCGGGCTGTCACAGACCACGAAGTCGAACGCGTTGAGACCCACACGGGCCCCCAACCGCGCCTCGAGAACTACACCCGCTCCTAGCGGCACACCGAGGCGGAGGCCCGCCCCGAGTCGGCCTCGTGCCCGCGTCGACTCGCGCTCGGCGGTGCGCCATCGGTCGATCTCCACCGACGCCAGGCCGAGCAGATCGAGGCTCACGCGTTCGAACGACCAGCGCCACCCCGCCGCGACCTCGGGCTCGTGCCGGGCAACGCGCAGCGTCGTACTCGACGCCACGTTCGTCGCCGAGAGCCAGCCGTACCCGAGCTCGAGCACAGCCCCCTCGCCCACGAGTACGCCCACACGACCGCCCACGCCGTGCTGCCAGGGGGCTTGGTCGTTGAAGGATGCCCCGCGGTATCCGGCGCCGAGCTCGAGCCGTGCATCGGGGCGTTCGTCTTCTCGCTCGGCCTCGGTCTGCCGCTTCGGAGCGGCGGGCGCTCGGGGTTCGGGTTCCGGTTCGGGCTCCGGTTCCGGGTCCGGTTCGGGCTCTGGCTGCAGCGCCTCCCACTCTTCGGGGGAGATCTTGCGCATCGCCAAGACGTCGCCCGATTGCAGCGCCGCGGCCGTCGACGCGGCGATCAGCCCAACGGCTTCCACGACCGCCGCGTCGGTCGTCCCGTCACGTCCGACCTCTCGCACGTACACCGCGTGGGTCCGCGGCGAATACAAGTACAGCGCAACGCGAGCCTCCGTGACGTCGAACCAGAATACCGCGAGCAGCGGCTCCTCGCGCGACCTCTCGAGCGCGACCTTCAGAGGCGCAGCGCCGGCGTCCCCCCGTGCGAACGTAAGGCCGGCCCCCGCGCCGTGTGCCTCGATCGCGCCCAGGTTCGCTACGCCCTCGGACGCGCCCGCGTGCGGTGCGAGCAACAGCACCCGGTCCGAGATCTCCTCGGTGGGCGCGTCGACCACCGCCGGGGCAACGACGAACAGCGCTTGCAAGAGGACGAGCATCGACCGCGGCAGAGCGTAGCAGCCTCGACCCTGGGTCCGCGGCGCACTAAGATCCGCGGAGCATGAGCCTCCCCGCTCGAGACATCCGAGCCTCCGCGTCCGAAGAGCTCGTTGGGCAGACGCTCTCGGAGCGCTATCGCCTCGACGCGCTGCTCGGGCACGGCGCCATGGGGGCGGTCTTCAAGGCGTATCACCTGGGCCTGAAGAAAGACGTCGCGCTCAAGCTGCTGCACCCCGAGCTCACGGCGAACGACGAGATGGTGGCGCGCTTCGATCGAGAAGCCACCACCATTTCGCGGCTCGACCACCCCAACTGCGTCCGCGTCATGGACTTCGGCTCGACCGAGGACGACCGACGATACCTCGTCATGGAGCACCTTCAGGGTCGCGACCTCGCCGAGCACATCGTCGAGCCGATGCCCCCGTTTCGCGTCGTCGGCCTCGTGCAGCAGGTCCTCGAGGGTCTCGCCCACGCCCACGCACAGGGTCTGGTCCATCGAGACATCAAACCGGAGAACATCTTCGTCGTCGACGACGACGCGGGCGAGCGGGTGAAGCTGCTCGACTTCGGCATCGCCATGGTCACGCACGGGGAAGGCGCGTCGCGACTCACCCAGGCAGGCGTCGTGTTCGGGACGCCGCACTTCATGAGCCCCGAGCGGGCGCGCGGCGACAAGGTCGACGCCCGCAGCGACCTCTACGCGGTGGGGGTCGTGATGTACTCGATGCTCGCGGGCGAGCTGCCCTTCGAGGACGAGGACGCGCTGGCCCTCCTGCGTCGTCAGATCTCCGAGGCCCCGCCCCCGCTCCCCGAGGCGATCCCGGCGTCGCTGCGAAAGTTCGTGATGCAGCTGCTCGAAAAGGACCCCGAGCAGCGTTTTCCCGACGCGCCGGCTGCCATCGCCGCACTGCGCCGCGCGGCGTCCCCGACCAACCCGCCACCCGCGGCCGCTTCGCAGGGCGAACCCGTCGCGGCCAACCACCACACCCCCACGCGGGCCCTCGAGACCGCACCCAACTCCAAGGCGCCTTCCGAGGCCGACACACCCGCGGCCGCGCCAGACGAACGCCCCCGGTGGCTCCTGCCTGCTCTCGGCATCGGCGGCCTCGCGTTGCTGGGTTTGCTCGTCGCTGCATGGCCCAGCGGCGACGACGAGCCCAAAGCCGCACCCTCGAGCGCGGGCGACCCCGCCGCGGACGAGGCGGACACGCCCAACGATGGCGCTCAACCGCCACCGGCTGCGGATGACGGCGGCTCCCTCCCCGCCGAGGCCGAGGCCGCCGAGGAGCCCGAACGAGCCCTGGAGGCCACCCTCGAGTCGATCGACGCGCTCATCGAGTCCAAGAAGTACGATGCCGCCAAGATCACCATCGGACCGCTGCTCGAGGTCTACGCCGAAGAGCCCGGCATTCACTGGCGGATGGGCAAGGTGCTCGTGGCCCTCGGCCGACGAGCCAACGCCAAGGAAGCCCTCGAAAGCTACCGTAGCGCGCTCGCCCTCGACCCCGCGCTGCTCGAAGACGACGCCTTCGCCGACACGTTCTGGGATCTGCTCGACGACCCGCGTCATCGCAGTCGCTCGGCGGAGATCGCGATCGAGCTGCTCGGCGCAAGTGGCCACGAGCGCCTGGCCCGATGGGTCAACGTGCAGAAGGCCCCCCTGCCCTACTCGACACGACGCGCGGCGACCAAGCACCTCCGGGCGGCCAACGAGGGCGCACGCATCAACGCGCCCCTGCAGACCGCGCTCGACCTGTGGCAGGCCTCCTCCGCCGAGGCGCCCTGCGACGCCTTCGGAGCCGCGCTCGAAGCGGCGACCAGCCACCCCGACAGCTACCTGCTCGGCACCCTGAACAAGGTCAACGTGCCCACCACCGCCTCCGAGGATGGCGCGGTCGAGTGCCCGGGGTTGGCCGAGGCCCTCACGAGCGCCCGAGACGACTACGCCCAGCGCTATGCGGGGCTCGACGCGCTCGTGCCGGCGGCCTTCCGCAAGCGGAGCGCTTCGCCCAAGGCGAGCAGTCGCAACCGTAGGCGCCGCCGCTGATCGCCCTTCGCAGCACTCGAGCCGGCGCGTCTGGGCGCCGACGCGCGCGTGGCCAGGCGCACGCCTGCGCGCGCGCGCCCGCATTCGCGGTCACGATGACGCGCGCCACGCTTGCGCGACCACGCTGGCTGGGTAGACCCCTCCTTGCGGCTCCCGATGCAGATGTTTCAAACCCCGCGTCGTCGACGCTTGGCCCTCACGACGGCCGCAATCCTGGTCGTACTGGTGGTGTTCACGGTCTGGCCCAGCCTCACCAGGGTTTTGCTCGTCGCCTTCGCCTCGATTCTCGGGGCCATCCTCCTCGACGCACCCGCCCGGTGGATTGCCGAGCGGACGCCCCTGCCTCGCCGGGCCGCGCTCGCCGGAGTGGTCCTCGCGTCGGTTGGCCTCGTCGTCGGGCTGGGGTTCTTGGTGGGACCGCGGCTCGCCGAGCAATTCTCGGTGCTCGAAGACGAGCTGCCGGGCGTATTCCGCGAGCTCGTGGGTGCGGCCCGAGACGTCGCCGTGCTCGACCGCGTGCTCGAGATGGCGCCGTCGCCTCAGGAGCTCGTCTCGGGCTCCAAGGTGGTCGGCAACGTCGCGACAATGTTCGCCTCGGCGTTGGGAGGCCTCGCTGCGGGCGGGCTGATGATGGTCCTCGCGCTGTTCATCGCGATCAATCCCAGCGCGTACGTCGATCCGGCCTCGAGGTTGATTCCGCCGCCTGGCCGCGTACGCGCGCGCGAGATCGGGGTCGAGGTGGTGACAAACCTTCGGCACTGGCTGGTCGCCCGCTTGCTCTCCATGGTCGCCGTGGCGGTCCTGACCAGCTTGGGTCTGTGGGCGATCGGCGTGCCCGCGCCAGCGTCGCTCGGGTTGATCGCGGGTGCGCTGTCCTTCATCCCCAACCTCGGCTCGCTGATCGGCTCACTGTTCGGCATCGCCTTCGCGTTCGCGATCAGCCCGATGACCGCCCTGTGGGCGATGCTGGTGTACGGAGGCGTCCAGTTCATCGAGGGCAACTTCATCACTCCGCTCGCCGAGCGCCGTGCCGTCGACCTCCCCCCCGCGTTCCTCCTGTGCGGGCAACTCCTGCTGGGTCTGCTGATGGGCGTGCTCGGCTTGCTCGTCGCAACCCCGCTGCTGGTGGTCGGCGTCATCTTGGTCCGGCGTCTCTACGTCGACCCGATCGAACGCAAGCGCAGCACCGACGCCCCGCCGACCTTGGCCGCGATGGAGCCGGAGCCGCGGCACGCTTCTTGCTCGTAAGTCGAGCATGAACGCGCTATCGAACCTCGCCAAGGCAGGATGGGCCGCCAAAGGCTCCCTCTACGTGACGCTGGGCGTGCTCGCCGTCATGGCGGCCGTCGGTGAAGGTGGAGGCATGAGCGGCAGCCGGGGTGTCCTCGCGTGGGTGGAGCAGCAGCCGCTGGGTCGGGTGCTTCTCGTCGCTGCGGGTGTCGGCTTCGCAGCCTATGCAATCTGGCGCTTTGCGCAGGCGGTCGTGGACCCCCAGTCACACGACAGCACGGGCGCCGAGGTGGCAACGCGGATCGGATGGGCGGCCAGCGGCATTCTGCACGCCGGCCTCTCGGTGGCTGCGTTCCAGATGTTCGCGGGCTCTGCAGGATCCTCGAAGAAGACCTGGCTCGCGGCGGCGATGAGCTGGGGGGACTGGGGCACCTGGCTCGTGGGCGCGCTCGGTCTCGGAGCGATCATCGCTGGAGCCCACCAGCTCATCCAAGCCGCGAAGCTCGGCTTCATGGACGAGGTCAGCACGGCGGAGATGTCCGACAAGGAGGTCAAGGCGCTCGAGACCGTCGGTCGGTTCGGTCACGGGGCGCGAGGCGTCACGTTCCCGATCATCGGCTATTTCCTCATCGCGGCAGCGGTCAACCACAGCGCGTCCCAGGCCAAGGGGCTCGGCGGCGCGCTTTCGGAGCTCGCTCGAGCGAGCTGGCTGGTGCTCGCAGTGGTCGCGGTGGGGCTGACGTCCTACGGCGTGCTGCAGTTCTTCTACGTGCGCTATCGGAACGTGGAAGTCGCGTCCGATCGCGCCTGAGACCGCTACAGGAACTCGATGTCGCTGACGATCACCGACCCGTCCTCGCCGGTGGCCGTCATGTCGAACTCCAGCGCGGCGAGGTTGGCGAGGTCGAGCCTCGGCTGCGCTTCGACGAACCACTCCAAGCGCAGCTGAAACGTCTCGAGCACTTCGAGCGGGTCGGAGTGCGGATACAGATGGCGCAGGGGCTTGGCGTCGGAGAGCAAGACCTCGGCCTCGTTGCCGCCTTCGTCGCGCAGGCGGACGATGAAGTCGTTCTGCTCGAGACCGTCGTTGAGCAGACTCCGGCGCGAGACGACCCTCATCGCCAGCGCGTCGTGCCCGGACGCGTCGTAGCCGAGCAGCGAAAAGCTGGCCAAGGGCTCGGCCGGAAGCTGCCACAGCAGGCGGGCCACCCGCTTGACGTGGTTGAAGAACGGATCGCAGCCGAGCTCGAAACAGGCCTCGAACAGGAACCAGTCGGTGAAGGTGTTGGCGCCGCCCAGCGTGTTCACCAGCGGCGCCTGCCCGGCGGTGAAGTCGTCGATCATCACGCCCGATCCGTCCGAGTAGGACCAGCGCATCTCGAGATCTTGCTCGGCCCACAGGTCGAACGACGACGGGCTGGGGGACGTGGCCTGCATGAACGGCTCGGGCTCGCCCTCAGCCATCAGCGTCTGCTCGAACCAGCTGCCGAGGAGCGCCTCGAGGGTGTGGGTTTGGGTCAGCTTCAGCGCGTCGTCGTCGGGCGTGCAGAACGGGTCGTTCGGCACCCCGAACAGGTCCCACTCGGAGATCTGCCACTGCTCGTTGAAGAAGTTGTGGTTCATGCCGAGCGCGAACACTTGCGTGCGCCTTGCACCGTCGTCCAGTTCGATCGACCGATCGTAGTGGTTCATGCCCACCAGCGGGGCGACGTCGAGGTCGCACCCGGGGAGCAGGACCGCGAAGTCGGCTCCGGGCACCTCGACGTCGTGAAAGTCGGTCGGCGCGATGGCGAAGATCGACTGCACGTCGACGCCGGGGATCGGGTTGCCCTCGAGCACACCCGGGACGTTCGACGCGGCGTCACCCCCACGAGAGTGCCCCACGAGCCCCACGCGCCCCATGTCGACGCGACCCACGAACGAGCTCGCCGTCTGCCCCGCGTCGGCGTCGTTCCAAGCCGACCAGGCGCGCAGGTGCTCGACCATGAGCTCGGCCCGCTCGAAGATGAAGTCGTTGCGGCAGTTCATCGCATTGCCGCTGATGCTCACCGCGATGTAGCCCTGCGCGGCGAGGGTCTCGAGGAAGTAGACATAGCCCTCGGCGTTGGGCGTGGTGACGCCGCCGGGGTCGCTGCAGTCGTGATCCTGGGTCGTGACGCAGTAGTCGAACGGATCGTCGGGGTTGGACCGACAGTTGCCGTGGTTGCCGTGCAGCACCACCACCAGGGGGAACGGACCTTCGTCGAGGGCGAGCGGGTGCCGGACCACGCCGTACAGCGTGGTGTCGAAGGGCACGTTGGGCACGTCCACGTCGCGCACGTCGTAGGCGTCGGCGCTCACCTGGAACGCTCGCCGCGCGGTGGTGGCTCCCCCGTCGCCGTGCTCGGTGGTGCTGACGACGCGAAAGAACAGCGCGTCTTCATCGAGCGTGCCCGTGTAGAGCTGCTCGTCCGCACCCACGGTGGCGACCTCGGACCATGGTCCGTCTTCGGCGGCGGCGGACTCGATCCGCAGCCCGTCCACCGCCAGGCTCGTGGGCGGCTCCCACGCGAGGGCGACCTCGGTGTCTTGAGCCTCTCCACGTGCGGCGATGATGCGGAACCCAGGCACCGCGAACGCGTCGACGAGCGTGTACTCGGTCTGGCACGAAGACGCGTTGCCCGACGCGTCGACGGCCTCGTAGGTGACCATGCCCGAGCTCTCCAGGGTCATCGGCGCAACCGCGATGGTGGGCATAGGGTCGCAGAGATCCTCCGCGACCGCGGTGCCCGGGACGGCGACGGCCCCGATCTCGGTGCGCAGGAGCACCGACGCCTTCGGGCACGTCAGCGCGGGTTCGGTCGTGTCGGTGACCGTGACCTCGGTCGTGCAGTCGAGCGCATCGCCCCCGTCCTGCACGATGTAGGTCACCTCGGTCGTGCCCACCTCGTATGCTTCGGGCGCATCGTCGGACAGGGACCAGCTCGAGCATTCGACGACGGGCGGCTGCAGCGTCGCGGCGGTCTGCGGCCCCTCGCACTCGACCTCGAGCGGCTCGGGGCACGTCAGCGACAGCGGGCCACAACCCGAGGTCCCCGACTCGTCCGCAGCGTCGGAGGTCGGGTCGGTCGAGTTGCTGCCCTCCGAGTCCGTCCCCGTACCGCCGTCGGTCTCCGCCTCGGCCAGGTCGTCCCCACAGGCCCCCAGCAGGAGCAGGCTGAGCGCAACCTGCCGCCTCACCATGTCTTCACCAGCGCGCCCAACCGAACGCGGGTCCGGGTCTCCTCACCGTATTGCACGAAGACCGAGTCTCCGACGCCCAGCCGGCGGACATCGTCGACCACGAACCGAAGCGTCGTGCGATCGACGTGTTCGTAGTCGTGAAAGTGCAGGTCACCCACGTGGAGGACCGGATCGAGGGCACGAGCAGGCCACCCTGCGTCCGACTTCAGCACCAGCGCGTGGGGGTCTGCGGCGGCTCGCGTCCTGCCGTGACCGTCTTCGCCTCGTGCGACGTCGATCGGCTCGACGCCGAGCGAGGCGCGGCCAGTCGCACGCGCCACCGATGGAACGACCGCAAGCGCGATCGCTCCTCCCAAGACTCTCCGACGCCTCACCATCGGCGCCGAGCCTACCTCATGGCCTACGTCGTAGCCTTCGTGTTCGCGCCTTGCATCGAAAACCATACGGCCGTTGCCCAGAGGACACTTCCACGTCCCCCAAACCTCCTCGGCCTCGAGGGGCCCGTCCGCCATCGGCTCGCCGGTTCTCGGCCTAGCTACTTGACCCTGCAGGTGCCAGTCTCTACGCCCAAGCGGGCCTGAACACGAATAAAGCGAGCTTCTAGGGCGGCGACCCCAGCAAGTTCCCGAGCCTCGCGGACTTGACGTCGATACTCGCGAATCGCCTCGGGCCAATCAAGTACGCCCACCGCCCCAGTCGCCAGAAACTCGGCCGTGCGCACGTCGATCGCCAACGCCAGCGATTGGGACTTGGGCGGGGCTGGTCGGAGATGAGCGCGCAGCGAGGTGAGGTCGGACTCCAACACCGTGTGGCCACCGATCCGTGCGCACAGCCGGTCTTCAGACGCGGGCGTGTTGCAGCCAACCAGGAGCAGCCACAGGGCACACACGGCGCACACTACTCGGGTTGGATGAGATCGCACTCGCATGCACACATCTGGGGGGCATCGAAGCAACGCGTGAACCCGGGCGCTGCAGGGGGGTTGTTGCCCACCCAGCGCACACCCCAAAACTCGAGTCGGCCGTCGTCAACCTCACGAAACCACCCCTCGTTGTATCGGCTGACGTCGGGGGTGATGCCTTCGCTGGCACAATAGCTGAGGCCTCCGGTGACATCCGACTGCAGTACTTCGCACCGGGTTTCGACCGGGGGCTGGCACTCGTCGGGAGTCTCGTAAATATAGACGTCAAGGTCACGGCATCGATGGGTCCCAGGTAGTCCGATTTCGATTGGGCATCCTGGGTCGGGTTTCGCCATGCGACAGATCTCGAATGGGTCGAGGCCCCCGCTAGAAGACCCCGCGTCTCCCTCGCTCGACGACGACACTCCGCTCGTTGAAGACGGCGAGATGCTTGTTGTGGCCGAGCCCGCGTCGCTCGTGACCGACGGTCCGCTCTCCATCGTCGTCGACGACGAGGCGGCCCCGTCACTCGACGGCAACGCGGAGGTTGACGAATCCGCGTCCTCAGGCTCGGACTCGCTGCTCGAGCACGCCAGAAGAAACAGGAGAACGAAACCTAGCTTGGTTCGGCACATCATCGAGCCCCGAGAACTAGCCACACACAACGATCACGGTCGTCGCACCCGCATCTTCGTTGGGAACAATGGGGAGGCGCGCCGCTGCGACTACAGCACCGACGGGACGGCGATACCGAACACGCCCAGGCACATCTCATCGAGCGTCTCTTCGCCGAGGACGACGTCGACGGGCGCATCGAGGCCCTGATCTTGGAGGGCTTCGACGACGTACGGGTTGTTCATCGAGTTGTCGTACTCACACCGCAGATAGATACGGTCGCCGCCGATGGCGAGTGGCATCTCGTCGAGCGCGGCGTCGAAGTTGTAGAGGCGCTGCCACTCGAAGCTGTAGTGGGGCGTCTCGAGCATGCAGTCGTCGTAGCCCTGCCCTTGAAAGCGGATCTGCATGCTGGTGCCCACGTAGTGCATGTGCGAGCCCACCGACCACACGCGCAGCTGCGGCAGGTCGTCGGGAATCTCGAAGACCATCTCCTCGAGGTGCCCTTGCGCGCCGGCGGGGATCAAGAACTCTGGAGTGTCGCTGCGATCGCCGGGGTTGGGCAGCAGCACGTCGGGGTCGTTGGAGTTGCCGACCAGGGTCATCTCTCCGCGCCACGTCGGCTGCTCGTCCATCCAGTCGAGCTCGATGCGAGTCGAGTCGTCGACCTCGGGGCCCAGGCCCGTGGGGTGGTAGTGCACGTTGAGCACGATGCGCGATCCGGCGTTCACCCTCATGCCGACGTCTTCGGGCGTGCGCATGGGGACGGTGCCCGGTGCCCACGCGCCCAGCAGCGTGCCGCTGATCGCCCCGCCGCTGCAGGGAAACGAGCCGTCGGGACCCGCAGCGTCGGCGGTCTCGCCGTCCTCGTCGAGGTAGACGAGCACGTGGTGCACGACCTTGTCGTTGCCAGGCACGATCTGCATGCCGTTGAAGTAGCGGTCCTCGTCCACCCCGGGGTCGAGGCTGAAACACAGGAACGAGTCGGTGGTGCCGTCGATGGTGACGGCGCCGTCCATCTGCAGGACCGTGTCGACGGGGTCGAGCTGGGTGTCGGGCGGGGGCGGAAGCTCGGCCGCAAACGCAGGGTCGCCCTCGGGCGCGCCGGCGTCGGACCACGCACGGAACAGCGCCACCTCGTCGGCGCTCAGCGAGATGTCGTCCTTGAACCCATGCGGCGGTGAGCACTCCTCGGTGACGGCCGCGCCCCACGGCGGCATGCTGCCCGACTCGACGGCGGCCGCCAGCGCCTGCGCGAGCGGTGCGGTGCTCTCGTAGTCGACGAAGGGGTACGGGGCGATGCCGCCGTCCACGTGACAGCCCGAGCAGCGCTCCGAGACCAGCGGCGCGATGTCGGCGTGCCAGGTGGGCGCGTCTTCGGGGACCACTTCGCCCGAGCTTCCGCTTCCGTCCTCGCCGTCGGTGGCGGCTTGGTCGCCGGTGGAGCCGGACGCATCCGACCCCGTCGAGCCCGCGGTATCGTTTCCAGCGGGCCCCGCGTCGTCCTCGGAGCACCCCGCCATCGCGAGTGCAGCCACCAGTACGATCTTCGAACCATCCATCCAACGAGTCGTGCGCATCAATCTCTCCCCAACTGCGCGCACGATACTCCATCCCAACACCGGCGGCTGATCTTCAGGGGGCCTTTCGTAAAGGCCCCTCCCGCTGCGGCCGGCCAAGCCGCCCTTCGCTTCACCCCAAACGGTCGCCCTTTCGGGCTCGAAATTCCTCATGCTGTGACACAATCCGTCCGATGAGGGTGCGGTCCGTTCTCGCGGTGCTCCTGGGCCTGGCGGCGCTCGGGTGCGAGGACACGCCACCTCCGGCTGCGGGGCCCGGTTCTTCCGGCGGCGCATCGAGTGGCTCGATCGACCCGTCCACGGGCCCCGGAGCGCCTCTCGAAGGCACCGCCGCCCTCATCGACCTGGCCGCGTTCGAGAAGACCCCCCACACCGAGGACCCCTTCGATCGCCCGCCCGACGTCGAGTGCGACTTCGGCTTCGGCCTCGAAGACGGCTTCTTCGAGGTCGAAACCGACCTGTGCCACCACGGCGCCTTCATGCAGCCCCTGCTCGCCCCGGTCCGCGTCGGCGACACCCTCGACTTCCTGCTGCTCCACGAGAACCTCGTCTCCGCCGACCCCGACGCCCAGACGCACCTCGCCATCGCCTTCGGCGACGACGTGGTGTTCGAGACCACGATCGACATTCCCGCCGAGGCCAACTTCCTCGACCCCTCCTGGACATCGTCGGTCGACGCCCCCGCGGGCACGCCGGTGTATCTGCACCTGCACAACCACGGCATCAACAGCTACCGGGTCGCGGACCTCTCGGTCACCTACGCCGAGCCGTAGTCACGGACACGAAAAAAGGGGAGCGCAGTGGCTCCCCTTTCGGTCGACTCTGTTCGGCCTCAGTCGAGCCCGGCGAGCGGGTCGTCTGGGTCGCCGCCGAGGTCGAGCTTGGGCTTGTCGTCCTTGGGCTTGGGCGGCGGACGCTAGGAGGGAGGCCGGCAGCATGGGACTGCAGACTACTGCGACTTTGACAATATCTCGCATACTTCTTCCTGATCCCATGATTCATCTCTAACGGTTCGAATTTGCTCATCCGTAACCTCGTACGAGCCATCTTCGCACGACAGTTCAGGCAACATGATGTTGCACGGGGTGTCGACGTGCGCCAGACCGTAGGCATGCCCCATCTCATGAGCCAGCGCCAGCGGCGAGTCGGTTACATACCAAATCCAGGGAGTGCATCGACCGATGTGGGCCTGACCATTGACATCGAACTCTCCGTCGAAGGCTCCGTCGAAGTCGTCTCTGTCGAAGGGAAAGACTGCCACCGCGCCCCACGCTTCGGAATGCTCGACGAGTTCGACGCCGAAGATCTCCTCGGTTAGTTCGATGGCGCGCGGATCGATAGTATCGACGTGAGCCGGCGTAAAGTAGCGAAAAACGTTGGCCTCACGTCGAGGGTCTTCCGTGCAGGCCGAGAGCAGGCCGCTCACAGCGACGGCGGCACTCAGCGGAACTCGTCGCATACGTTCTCCAAGGCCCAGGCGTACGCTCGAAGTTCGTCGACCTGCTCGTCGTTTGCCTCGAACTCTGTTGGACACTCGGTCTCGAGCCACCCGTTGGGACCGTACATGAAGTTGCAGGGGTCGTCGCTATGCTCCAACCCGATCGAATGTCCGAGCATGTGGCTGAAGTGAATGGAATTGGTCGGGTTGAACGAAATCCACGGGGCGCACGTGCCCGAAGAAAACTCGCCGAACTCGCGGCGCTCTAGGGGTTCGTCGCGAATGGATACGAGAGAAATGGAGCCCACCATCTCGTTCGTCTCAACGAAAGAAACACCTGTCATTTCCTCGGTCAAGAGAGTGAACGCGACCGGGTTCGTCGGCTCCGGGTAGCCAGGAACGAGAACGTGGATCACGTCGGAGCGCCCCCACTCGCTCTTGGGCACCACATCGAGTTGAAGGTCACGGTTCGCCTCGGAGTCCTGGCAGGCTGCGTTCACGAGAACGGAGGCGGCACCAGCCGCAGCAACGATGGTCAGGCGGCGCATGCGATACACCAGGTCTCCATCCTACGATGAGACCTGGTTCGTCTGAACCCAGTGCGTTGCTCGCGGCGATGGCAGCGGCGAGGCGATTTTCGCGAACCGAACGGGAAGGGGGGGGGAGATTTTGGCGCTGAATCGACTTTCTGACCTGCGGGGGCAGGTGGCTCCCCTTCCCGGCCTCAGTCGAGCCCGGCGAGCGGGTCGTCTGGGTCGCCGCCGAGGTCGAGCTTGGGCTTGTCGTCTTTGGGCTTGGGCGGCGCCACCTTCTTGGGCGTGATGGTGACGGCGATGGCGAGGTTGCCTTCGATGCGCAGGACCTCGCGCTTCTTCACCTTTGCGCTGAACTCGTAGGGCGCGATGATGTCTTCGCCGCCGCGGGTGTACGCGACGGTCACGTTGACCTTCTTGCTCTTGCCCTCACGCTCGACGCGAAGCTTGACCTTGTGCTTGGTGCCGTCTTGTTCGATCGACAGGCTGCCGTCTTCGTTCCACTCGAGCTGCGTGGAGCCTTTGACGACCTCACCGCTCTCCTGGCGAATCTCGACCTTGACGGCGGCGACCTGCTTGGGCTGCTCGGCCTCGGCCGCGACTGGGGTCGCAGGGGCCGCGAGTGCCGGGACGGCCGTGAATCCAACAGCAGCGGCCAGAACGGCCGCCAGGGCGCATGGGGTAGTCCGATGTCGCATGGTTCGTACTATGGGACACCATCATGGCTGAGGCTTCCGGCCCCCGGCAAAGAAAAAGCGCCGAGTCGGCGCTTTCGCTCTAGCAAGCTGTGCTCGGGGCTCGGGATCAGCCGGAGGGCGAGCCCGCGTTGGCCAGCGCGAAGCCCGTCATGTCGCTGTACGTATAGGCACCGACGAGGCCGTCGAACTGGTCGACGGTCTGGGCGACCGGGTCGATGCGGTAGGCGACGCTGCCTGCGATGGGCACGCCCCAGACGTAGCCGTCGAAGTCGATGCTGACGCCGTGAATGTCCTGCGGGATGTCGATGCTCTGCACCAGCTGCATCGTGTTGATGTCGATGCCCAGCAGCGGGTCGTGGGACAGCCACATCGTCCCGTTGCCGTCGCTCATGCAGCCACCGTACGAGCTGTTGATCGTGTTGTTGTGATCCCAGACGCCCGTGGCCGGGTTGAGGCGGTGCACGCCCAGGTAACACGTCCACGGGAACCCGTTGTCGTCGACCGCGATGCCGTAGCTGTCGCCGGGGCCCGCGTAGATCTGGTGTTGGAAGGTCTCTCGGTCGACGAAGAACAGCTGGCTTCCGCCGCTTTGGTGACCCCAGAAGTTGCCGTCACCATCGACCGCACCGCCGTAGGTGATGCTGGTGAACTCGGGGATGGGGATCGTCTGCTCGATGACGCCGGTCTCGCCGTCGAGCAGCATCACGCGCGTGCCCGGGTCGTCGCCACCGCGGGCCGCCGTCCAGAACTTGTTGTTCACGTAGCGGCACTCGCTGTCGCTCCACTGACCCGGAGCCCATGCCGCCGGGCGGTTGGAGCTCGCGTTGATCGGCGTCGACCAGCGCAGGCAGTCGTCTTGACCCCACGGCAGGATGTCGCCGCCACCCGAGGACGTCTGCAGCCCAGGGACGCCGTTGGTCATCGGATCGCAGTCTTCGGGGTTGGCCCAAAACGCCGTGATGCCGCCGCTGCGGTTGGCGACCGCCATGTTGCCGTTGAGGTTGACCGACGTGCGCGAGGGAGAGCCGATGCTGTCGGCACGGGTGATGTACCGACCCTCTTCGACCATCGTCTGGGTGTTGATCTTCGAGACCGTGCTCTCGGAGCTGTTGGCGATCCAGATATAGGAGAACGTGCCGGAGCCGCCTCCGCCGCCGCCCTTGCCCCCGCCGCACGCGCTTCCGCCGTCGGGGTTGGGCAGGTCGAACTTGGGGCCATCGTCCTCGCCGCCGCTGCCGGAGTCGTTGCCCGACGTTGGGGAAGGCCCCGAGGTCATGCTCCCCCCCGACTGGCTGTCCGAGTCGCTCTCGGACGCGCTGGACGAGCCGCCCTCGGTCGCCGTCGCGGTGATGCCCGTGAGACCGCTGCCCGCACCTGCACCGCTCTCGTCGGGGTTCTCGGCGCCGCCGCATCCACTCAGCGCGAGCGCCCCGATCCAAACCGTGTGCCGCATCGTACCCATCCGCATGGTCGTACCTTATCCGACCAGGGGGAAACCCGCAATGGAGCTCGAGGCGCACGCGCCGACCGAGGGGCTGGGCGATTGTGGCATCCTGCTGGGGATGGTGCGGGTCTGGGCGTGGTTGTCGCTGCTGTGTTTGACGGCGTGTAGCTCACCGTCGGTCTTCACGTGTCTCGACGACAGCTCCTGCGCCAACGGGGGGCAGGAGGGTCGCTGCGAGCCGACCGGATACTGCAGCTTCCCCGACGCCACATGTGCCACCGGCCGGCGGTACGGGGACCTGGCTCCCGGGTCGCTCGCCGGGCTCTGCCTGCCTCCGTCCGGCGACACCGACACCGACAGCGGGGGCGGAGGAGGTCCTTCCACGGACACCGACGGCCCCATGCCCGACCCCGCCGTGTGCGGCGACGGGGTCGCGGAGCAAGACGAAGCGTGCGACAGCGCCGATCTGAACGGGACCACCTGCGAGAGCGAAGGCTTCGCAGGCGGGACCGTGCGCTGCAATGCCGACTGCACGCTCGACCTGACCTTGTGCACCCAGTGCGGCAACGGATCGGTCGACGCCGGTGAGGACTGCGACGGCGCGGCATTTGCCGACGCGCAAACCTGCGCCGACGTAGGCCTGGGCGAGCCGACCGAGCCGCTGGGCTGCACCGAAGACTGCAGGATCGAGTTCTCCGACTGCTCCGCGTGCGGCGACGGCATGATCACCCCGCCGGAGTCCTGCGACGGTGATGACCTCGGGGGACAGTCCTGCGCCGACGTCGGCTTCGACACCGGCAGCCTGGCCTGCCTCGAGGGCTGCGTCATCGATACGTCGGGCTGCTCGGCGTGCGGCAACGGCGTGCGCGAAGGCGAAGAGGCGTGCGACAGCGCCGACCTCGCGGGGCAGAGCTGCGCCTCGCTCGAGTTCGAAGACGGCGCGCTCGTCTGCGCCAACGACTGCTCGTTCGACACCAGCAACTGCTCGACCTGCGGAGACGGCGTCGTCAGCGGAAGCGAGGCGTGTGACGGCGAGAACCTCGGTGGGTCGACCTGCACGGGCGAGGGCTTCGAGACGGGCGAGATGGCCTGCAACGCCGACTGCACGCTCGACGTCTCCGGTTGCAACACCTGTGGCAACGGCGTGATGGAAGGCGCCGAGGCGTGCGACCAGCTCGATCTCGACGACACCGACTGTGACGCTCTGGGCTTCGACGGCGGCACCCTGGTGTGCGCGAAAGACTGCACCTTCGACATCGAAGGCTGCGTGGGCTCGGGCTGCGGCGACGGAGCACCGTGCGCCGCCGGTGAGACCGAACAAGAGTCGTGCGGCCTGTGCGGAACGCGAACCCGCACCTGCACGCCCGACTGCATCTGGGGCTCGTGGAGCGGCTGCTCTGGCGAGGGCACCTGCGCTGCCGGCGACGAGGAGTCACAAGGATGTGGCGACTGCGGAACGCAGACCCGCACCTGCAACAGCAGCTGCGAATGGGGCGGGTGGAGCAGCTGCGGTGGCGAAGGCGTGTGCAGCTCCGGCGACGAGCAGACCCAGGCGTGTGGCAACTGCGGCACGCAAGAGCGCGAGTGCAACGCGAGCTGCGGCTGGAACGGGTGGAGCACCTGCGCGGGCGAAGGCGTGTGCGCGGCCGGATCGACGCAAGACCAGGCGTGTGGCAACTGCGGCACACAGACAAGGACGTGCAACAGCAGCTGCGGCTGGGGTGGATACGGCAGCTGCACCGGTGAGGGTGTGTGCTCGCCCGGCGAGACCGAAGAAGAGTCGTGCGGCAACTGCGGCACCCGCTCTCGAACCTGCACTGGCAGCTGCGGCTGGGGGTCGTGGAGCTCGTGCAGCGGGGAGGGCGTGTGCTCGCCCGGCCAGGTCGACGTCGACAACGGCTGCGCGAACTGTGGCGGCGGCACGCGCAGCCGCACGTGCAACCTCTCCTGCGAGTGGGGGGGCTACAGCGACTGCACTGGCGGAACGCAGTGCGACTTCCCCAGCATCTGCATCTGCATCGGGCAGTGCGGCTCGCCCGGAACGCAGTGCAACTAGTCGAGGCTGAGCAAGTAGGCCGCCAGCTGCTCGCGCTCGGCGTCGCTGAGCGCCGATGTCGCGCCGTGCTCGTCCCCCGCGCTCTGCAGCACGTCGAGCACGGTCGCCGCCGACCCGTCGTGAAGATACGGAGGGTTGTTCCACAGACCCCGTAGCGTGGGCGTGTCGATGCCGAGCAGCGGCCCCCCCAACCGCTGCCCCGACGCCTCGGTCAGCGTCCCTACGTCGTGCAGCACGGGTTCGCCGGGCGCCACGAAGGCGCTGTCGGTCATCCGTGGACCCGTGTGACACGTCGTGCATCCCAGCGTCGCCGACTCGAACAACGCCTGACCCGCCTCGGCCTGCGGCGTCAGCGAACCATCCGCCTCTCGATACGGACTGCGCGGGAACGCCTCCAGCGTGCTCACGTAGGCCGCGAGCGCGTCGAGCTCGGTCGACACGCCTGCCTTCGCGTCGCCGAGCGGCTCGCTCCGCGTCCCGGCCTCGAAGTCCTCGTCGGCCATGAGCCCCATCCCCGACTGCGGCCCTCGAATGTCGTTCTCGAAGTCGTGCACCTCGTCGAAGTTCGCCGACCAGTGCATCGGTCCGTGGGCGTCGCCGCCGTGCCCGAGCAAGGTGATCGTGTTGCGCACACCCTCCCCTCGTCCCGTGAAGTCCCACGTCCGCCGATCGGACTCCCCATCGAGGTGGCAGTGCGCGCACGCCATGTATCCATCCTTCGACAGCCTCACGTCGAACGAGTCGTTGAACAGCACCTTGCCCAGTGCGACCTGAGGGTCCAGCGGCTCCTCGCTCGTGATCGGAATCGTCGCGATGGGGGTCGGCAGCACGGCGAAGCTGCTCACGTCGAACACCACGACCTCGCGGCTCATGAACGCCTCGACGTACAGGTAGCGGTCGTCTGCCGTGAGGGCCAGCCCCTCGGGCGCGAACCCGACGTCGAGGATCGCACCCGCCTGCGCCCCGGTGAACGTGTCGACACGCTCGACCGCGCGCGACCCTCGAGACGCCAAGAACAGGAAGTCACCGCGGCTGGAGAACACGCCCGCGCTGAGCAGCCCCCGGTTGTCGAAGTGCCTCCGACGCGTGAAGTCCTCCGACAGCCCACCGGCCACGTCCAGGTACGACACGACGCCGCGCAGCGTCGTCTCGAAGGAGAAGTCCTCGCCGTTGACGTAGGCCCCGTGGTCGATGTTCGCCTGCAGCGAAGGCACCGCCGCGAGGTCGCCAATCGGGGAGATCAGCAGCTGCGCGAGGTAACTCGGCACGCCCCCGGCCTCGGTATCGGACGCAGCCTGCGGATCGAACTGCAGCGAGACCGGCTCGCGCTCGCCGCGTTGGGGGTTGAGCAGCACCAGCTGTCCTTCGGCGTCGGGTGACCGCCATCGCGTCACGCCCAGCCGGCCATCGGGGAGCACGGCGACGCCGCGCGCGTCGTCGATCGCGGGCAGGGTCTCGACCAGCGCCGGCGTCCCCTCGAGCGAGACACGCCCGATCGCGCCGGGACCCTGCATGGACACGAACGCGTCGTCCCCGACCACGACCACGCCAAACGGCCGGCTGCCCCACGGGAGCGGCACGGTCTCGTAGGTGCCCGCGGAGAGGTCGTGCACCGCGAGCTGGTCGTCCTCCTGACACGACACCACCGCCTGCGTGCCCCACCACGCGACGGTGCGCGGCCGAGCGCAGGTCGGCACGCGGACGCCGAGCGCGAACCCGTCCCCGCGCCGCTCCACCGTGACGAGCTCGTCGGCATCGGGGCTGACCACCACGGCGATGTCATTGGCATCGATGTCGATCGTGCTGCTCTGCTCCGGCGCGTGCGAGGGCTCGAAGGTCACCGTGATCGTGACGTCCTCCGAGCGCGTGTTGCCCTGGGCGTCGAACACGGTGAGCACGGGCCGATAGCGCCCCGGGGTATCCCATGAGATCTGCAGCGTGGGATCGTCGCTCGGCTCGGCGGGCCGCGACCCGTCGTCGAGCGTCCACTGGTAGAGCACCGCCCCCGTCGACGCCGATCCATCGAGCAACACCGTCTCTCCCGCGAGGGCGTAGCGGTCCTCGCCCGGGATCGCCTCGAGCGGCTCGCTCTGCCCCGTGGTGCCCGTGGTGTCCGCCACCGAAGTGCTGCCAGAGGACGACGCCTCGTCCGTCGCCTCGGACGTGCCCGATGTGCTCGAGGTCGAGCCCGACGTGCTGCCGCCCGAGGTCGTCGCCGGGTCGGTGTCGGCCGCAGTCGGGTCGTCGCCGCACGCGACGCAGAGCAAGACCGCGACGGGCCAGCGCCGCATCAGCCGGCCACCGTGAAGCTGATCGAGAACGTCTCCTCGACTGCGTTGCCGTTGTAGTCGACCACGCCACCGGCGGGGATCTCGAAGGTGTACTGAGTCCCCGGCGTCAACACGCCGTCGGGGTCGAAGTTCACCACCGACTCCTGGGTGCTGATGGTGCCCGCGATGCGCACCGAGGGATCGGCGGTCTCGTAGAGCCGGACGGATCCCTCCCACGCCGACTTGGGCGCGACCATCTCGTTGAACGTGACCCCGACTCGGCTCGTGGGCGCGAGGCCCTCCGCGCCGTCGGCCGGCACCGACCAGTTGACGTAGGGCGCGTCGGCGTCGGGCTGCGCGAGGTAGGGCGCGATGGAGCTCGCCTCGCCCGGGTTCGCCTCATCGTCGACGCTCAGGACGATCACGTTGCCGATCGGCGTCGCCGTGTCGAGGTCGCCTTCGAGGTCGAGCTGCTCGAGCAGCTGCATGTCGCTCATGTCGGAGACATCGTAGAGGCCCGCGAAGCTGGACTCGCCCATCACGGCGATGTCGTCCTTGACGAACACGTACCCGCCGTTGCCTCCCGAGGTGAAGTGCCCGGCGTACGTCGGGTTCGACGGGTCGCGCACGTCGTAGGCCATGATGCCGCCGCCACCGCTCTTGACCGCGTACCAGACGTACCCGCCGGTGACGTTGGCGAAGTACGCCTCACGCGCCACGGCTTCGCTGTCTTCGAGCACGAAGTCGCCGCCGGCGATCGGCTGCGGATCGGTCGGAATGCTCACGTCGAGCAGCACCGTCCGGGGCCCCTCCGCGGCGGTCGCGATCAACAGGTTGCCGACCACTTGCACCTGGCCGACCCGCAGCGTCGGCTCGAACGCCTCTTGCGCCACGAGCGTGGGGTTGATGGGGTCGCTGGCGTCGACGATGTACAGGCCATTGTCGGATCCGCCCACGTAGAGGTGGTCGCCCTGCCAGAAGCCGCTCTGCACCACGCGCGCGTAGGCATCGGGGTAGAGGTGCCCAGGAAGCGTGAGCGTGCTGACCGCCAGCGGCTGCGCGGGGTTGGTGACGTCCCAGAACATCACGCCGCCGCCGGTGTTGAGCAGGCCCTCGTCGACGTGCGCGGTCGAGATGTACCAGCGGCCCCCGATCTCGGTGAATCCGACGGCGTGGGTCTCCCGCATGTCGCCCGAGAACGTGCTGCCGACCGTGCTGGGCGCGCATGGGTCGCTCACATCGAAGAACGTCACGCCGCCGCCGCCCCACTCGGGGGCCCACGGCATCATCAGGTACCCGTCGAACATCACGACCAGGTTGTGGTGGTCGGCGTCGAGGGGACCGCCGTCGAGGAACGCGCAGTTCTGGAACAAGTCGGCTTCGTCGAACGCGATGGCCGGGCCGCCGGGTCCGGTTTGCGACGGCCAGTCACCGGGCGCCGGATAGCCAGGGTCGGGACCGCCCGTCGTAGAACCGCCCTCGGACGAGCTCGCGCTCGACGTCGACCCGTCGACCGAAGAGGTGGATCCTCCCGACGACTCCGCACCCTCCGTCGTGCCGGTGCTCTGGGCACTCGTCGCGGCCGGGTCGCTCGAAGACGTGGAGCCACCGCTCTCGTCGGCCCCCGGCGTGTCCCCTGCTCCACCGCACGCCACCAACGACGCGACGAGCGACACGCCTGCCGCGCGGCTTCGCGCTGCACCCCAACTCTCGCTCCTCCAACCCATGATGCTCGCCATGCTGAGACGGATTGCAGGACACGGTCAAGCCGGCGCGGCGCAGTGAAAATGGAGCCATCCCCAGCGCGCGAGGCGCCCGAGTGCAACCGAATTCGACACGCGGTCGCATGCGACCGAGAGGTCACGCAAGTCGAGCGCTCGCCCGGGTACAGATCGGCTCGCCAGGTCACCAACCCCTCGACGTCATCGTGCTCACGTCCCCGGCCCCCGACCCAGTGAACCCTGTCTCCTGCGCGAAAACGGGATTTGATTCGCCGACGCTATCGTGCAACAAAACGTCACGAGTTCGACGATGAAGCTCCGTACACAGCTCGACGCTGCTGCGACGCTCCTCGACGAGGGTGCCGCTCGATCCGCCGTCAGGATGCTTCGCAGCTCGTGGGAGCCCGAGTTGTGTGCCGACGACTTGGTCCCGCTCTACTGCATGTGGGTCCGAGCGCTCTGCGACATCGGCGAGCTCGACCACGCCAAGACGCTGGCCGAACGAGCCGCCGACGAGTTCCCCCGCGAGCCCGACGTGCAGATCGCCGTCGGCAACGTCTATGACCTCTTGGGACACCTCGAGCCGGCTCGCGACGCGTTTCAGGCCGCCATCGAGGCCGCCCCCAACGGGGCCCTGCAGTTCTACAACCTCGGTGCTGTCCTCGAGCGCCTCGGCGACGAAGACGGCGCGGAGACCTGCTACCGCGAGGCCACCGCGATCGAGACAGAGGGCAACACCCTCTTCGAGGCCAGCGCCGCGCTCGGTGCACTGCTTCGTCGCACCGGTCGCCTCGAAGAGGCCGCCACGGTCTACGAGAACTATCTCGAAGAGGATCCGATCAACGTCGACCTCCTCGTCGAGCACGGGATCTGCCTGAGCGACCTCGACGCCTACGACGAAGCCGTCGACCGCTTCGAGCTCTCGCTCACCCTCGACAGCGACCACGCGGGTGCTTGGTACAACCTCGCGATCACGCAGTACCGCATGGGTCGGCACGAGGAAGCCCTCGCGTCGATGCAGTGTGCCCGCGACGTCGACCCGCAGAGCCCGCTGACCCTGGCGGTGCTCGGCTCGTGGCAGCTCGCCCGCAGCCGCTCGCCGCTCGATCCGGCGTGTCCGGCCGGTCAGGGCGCCGACTTCGACGACTCGCTCGCCAACCTCTACGGCGCGCTCGACATGCTGCGCCGCCTCGACGGCGAAGGTCTGAGCCCCAACTACGCCGGCCTGGTGTGCGAAGAGGTCTTCGAGGCCCTCTGGCAGAACGAGCGCCTGGGCGAAGCCCGCGAGGTCGCCCGCATGGCCGGGCAGCGCGACTGGATCACCGCGCACATGCTCAACACCCTCAACGAGGCCGACCACGGCCGAGCACCTGCGGTCGAGACGTTCACCGTCCAGGCTCGGGCCCAGGCCGCCGAAGCCGACCCGGCGTCCGTTTCCGACGAGCTCGACTCCGTGAGCCACTGGCCCTCCGACGCCAAGGGCTTCACGACCGGCCTCACCGTCCTCGCCGCCGACGAAGACGAAGCACGCCGCTACTCCCTCGAGTACCTGCGCAGCCTCGAGCCCGCCCCCGGCATCGACTTCCAGATCGAGACGGTGCGCCCCGGCGGCCCCGAAGACCTCACCACGCACGAGTTCTCGATGCAGCCGCGTGCGCGCGGAGTCGTCGGCGTGGCACGAACACGCGCGTACTTCCGGCTCTAAGACGCCTGCCTCGAAGTCGTCTCCTTCCTGGCCGACCGGCTTGCCGGCCATCGCAGAGGTCGCGGCGGTGTCGTCGTCGAGCTGTCCTCGCCTTTTCTCGTGCGACCCGCTGGCCGGGGGATCGAATTCGCGCTGCGTGATACGGTCGTGAATCGTCATGGCCAGGCTCGAGGCTTCTCCACGTGTCTCTCGAGGCGCTCTCGTCTCGGTTGACCCGTCAACGCTCGAGTCCGAGGTCGTGCCGCTCCAATACAACCCCGCGATGGTGCAGCGGAGCTTCGCGGTGGCGGCGACGACGTCGGGGGCGGGCGCGGGACAGCGCGCGGGGGCGCCGGTCGAGACGGTTCAGATCGAGGTCGAGCTCGACGCGTCGAAGCGTGCCTCCAGGGACACCACCATCGTCGCCGCCCGCATTGCCGCCATCGTCGGCCTGGTGTCTCCACGCGCCGAGGACGTCAAGAAGAACCTCGACCTCGCAGCCCAGGGGATGATCGAGATTCTTCCACCGGAGGCCCCACTGGTGCTCTTCGTCTACGGACCAACCCGGGTTCAGCCGGTCGTGCTCACCGAAATTGCGCTCGCCGAGGAAGCGCACGCGCCCGACCTCTCACCGATTCGGGCCCGCATCTCCTTGGGCATGCAGGTCCTGCGATACGCCGACCTCCCCGCGGGACACGTCGCCCACGCGCTCTCCCTGGCCAACCAGGTCGCACGCGAAAGCCTCGCCGCCGAGGTCTCCGGCGGCGAGGCAGCAGCAGCCATCGCAAGAGGGACCCTCGAATCGCTCTAGCGCTCACCTCTAGGACGGAGTCGTCATGTTCGAACCTCACAGCCGCTACGCCAAGCTCCCCACCGGGGTGCACATCGACGCCCAAGGACGGGAGATCGTCTACGTCACGCGACGATTCCTGCCCCGAACGGACCGCATGTTCGTCAACGGCCGGGTCGCGGTGAGAGCCGGCGACCGACTCGACCTCGTCGCTGCCCGTGCGCTGGGGTCCGCCGAGGCCTGGTGGCGCCTGTGCGACGCCACCCCCACGTTGCATCCCGAGGATCTCGAGCTCCCCGGCTCCGAACTCCTCGTTGCGACGGAGGCCCCCTGAGTGGCGCTGGGCGGACATCTGGCGCTCCACGTCGGGGGTCCGGGCGTCACCGTGCCCGTCCCCACCGTGATCCTCGACGCCCTGCAGCAAGTGAGCGTCACCCTCGACGACGCGGGAAAGAGCGGATTCCAGATCACCCTCGCCCTCTCGCGCCCCCGCGGCGGCGGTAACGACGACTTCCCCGTGTTGTCCGGACAGGCCCTGCGGATCGGCAACCGCATCCAGATCACCGCGACGCTCGGCGACCGGCCCTACCCGCTGATGGACGGCATCATCACCAACCACCAGCTCGCCCCGTCCAACGATCCCGCCGGCAGCACGCTCACCGTCAGCGGTGAGGACGTGACGATCATGCTCGACCAGCACGAGGTGCAGCTGCAGCTACCGGCGATGCCGAAGTTTGCGCGCGTGAACTTGATGCTCGCCCCGCTGGCCACCTTCGGGGTCACGCCCACCGTCATCCCGCCGCCCAGCGACATCCCCCCGCTGGTGACCGACAACCCTCCGACCATCGACGGCACGTTCCTCTCGGCGATCAACAAGATCGCCCAGGACGCGAACTACATGTTCGCCTGGCAACCAGGCTTCATCCGGGGCCAGAGTTTCGCGTACTTCGGACCCAAGGGTTACGTCGGTCGCCCCCAGCGTGCGCTGACCTTCGGCATGGGCAGCGAAGACAACGTCAGCAGCATCTCGTTCACCGACGACGGCACCAAAGCCAAGATGGTCTACGGGTTCGTACAAGAGCAGATCAGCGGCGCGCCGTCCATTCCGGTCGTGTCGCTGCCCTACCCCTTCTTTCTCGAGGCCGTGCCCGCCACCGTCGGCTATCTGCCACTGCTGGGCCTGCAGAAGCTCGCCGATGACCAGGCTGGAAACATCGCCGCCGCCTACGTCAAGGCCACGGCCCAACACTGGTCGAGCCTCGAAGGCGCCGCCTCGGCCAGCGGCGAGCTGGACACCGTGCGCTACGGCGAAGTCCTGCGGGCACAGCAGGTCGTGGAGGTTCGCGGGGTCGGCTGGTCCCACGGCGGAAGTTGGTACGTGAAGAGTGTGACGCACACCCTCGCGCGCGGTCGTTGGACGCAAGCGTTCAATCTCGAGCGGACAGGGATTGGCGCCAAGCTCAATCGGGTAGTGCTGCAATGACCAAGTACTTCGGAAAATATCGCGGGACGGTGGTGAACAACCTCGACACCATGCGCATGGGTCGACTGCAGGTCACCTGCTCTCAAGTCTACGGACCCGGCGTGATGGCCTGGGCCATGCCCTGTGTCCCCTTTGCGGGGCCGATGGAGGGGTTCTACATGCTGCCCAAGCCCACGGCCAACGTGTGGGTCGAGTTCGAGGCCGGCGATCCGGATCGTCCGATCTGGTCCGGTTGCTTCTGGACCACGCAGACGATCCCGCCCAAGGCTGCATCCCCCACCATGCGGACCATCTCCGGGCTCGGCGTCGACATCACCTTGGACGACACCCCCGGGGCCGGGAGCGTCATGATCCAGGCGTTGCCCCCCGCGGTGCCCAACGCCGCCACCGTGCGCATCGACGCCACCGGCATCGTGGTCAACACCGGCGGCGCCACCATCACGATGACCTCGCCCAACGTCGTCGACATCAACGCGGGCGCGCTGACGGTGACCTGATGCCCGCGCTCCTCACCCAGGCCTCGCAAGTCCAGTGCCCTCATGGCGCCGTGGTCACGCACGTTCCGTCCAACACTCGGGTGGTCGCCTCCGGCTCCCCGGTGCTGGTGATGACCGACACCAACACGATCGCCGGCTGTGCGTTCACCCTCCCGAGCACTACGCCCTCGCCCTGCGTCACCGTGCGATGGACCGTCGCCGCCGCCCGAGTGAAGGTGATGGGTCAGCCCGTGCTCCTGCAATCCAGCGTCGGCCTGTGCACGGCTGCAACGCAGGCCCCCCAGGGGCCCCCCATCGTGGGCGCTACCCAGCCGAGGGTTCAGGGGATCTGATGCCGCTTTCCTATCCGTATCGCATCGACGCGACCGGGCGCACCGCCTCTCCGCCTGACGCCAAGACCTGGGTTCGCGAGGTCCTCGAGATGGTGCTCTTCACCGCCCCGGGCGAGCGCGTCATGCGTCCGACCTTCGGCACCGGCGTGAACCAGCTCGTGTTCGAGCCGGCCTCCGACGAGCTCGGCGCAGCCACGGCGCACCTCGTCCGCAGCGCCCTGCAGCAGTGGCTCTCCGACTGGCTCGAGGTCGAACACATCGACGTCCAGACGAGCGACGGCACGCTCTCGGTCACCGTCAGCTACCGCGTCCGAAGCACCGGCACCCTCGAGCGAACCACCCTCACCCGGGATTGATCATGGCAGACCGGTCCTTCACGTGTGACTCCGTGCGTCGGCGGGCGCTCCTGCTGGCGCAAGATGGTGGCCCAGGCTCGCGGTTCGACGGCATCGACGCCCTGATCGTCGTCGACGACCACGACGACCCCGCCGCCGCCGAGCTCCGACAGCGCGTGCTGCTGGTGCGGTTGTTCTTTGGTGACGCGATCGCTACGCTCGACGCCGAGAACGTCGCCATCGAAGGCGGGGTCCGGGTCACCGACCCCCGCGTCGGCTGGGCGGCTCCGCTGGCCGGACTCGATGCCACCGCAATCGTCCCGCCTCTCTCCGGGGCATCCCAGGCGTGGGTGGCAAACCTCGTCGCCGCGACCCCATCCGACGTCGCCGCCCGCACCCTCTTCGTGCTCGTCGACGAGCCCGGCGACTTCAGCACCTACCGCCTGCGTCTCGTCGGCACGGACGGCGTCTTCGCCAGCGCGTTCGACCCCCGCAGCGTCGAGGTTGCGTTCTCCTTCAAGGTCGAGTGTCCGACGCGCTTCGACTGCGCACCGGTGCAGACGTGTCCGCCCGAGGACACCCCGACGCCGCAGATCGACTACCTGGCACGAGACTTCAGCTCGTTCCGCGACATGATGCTGGCGCGACTGGCTGTGCTGCAGCCCGCAGACCGGCTCCACTCGCCCGCGACGCTGCGCACCACCGTGGTCGAAGCCCTGGCCTTCGCCGCCGACCGCGAGGCCTACCACCAGGATGCCGTCGCCACCGAGGCCTACCTCGGCACGGCCCGCCTGCGGCAGAGCGTTCGCCGTCACGCGCGGATGCTCGGATACCGGATGTCCGAAGGGTGCAACGCCCGCAGCTTCGTACACCTGGGACTGCGCGACGGCCAGCGTGTCGACGCCCGCGCGCTACAGCGAGGCACCGTCTTCCTCGCGCGCAACGCCGACCTTCCCACCGTGGTCCCGGCCTCGATGCTCGACCAGCGCCCCGGGTCGGCGGTGGGCTTCGCGGCCATGCACGACGCCCCCGTACTCTCCCACGCCCACAACGAGATCGCCGTGCACACCTGGGGCGACGAGGATTGCTGCCTGCAGGCGGGATCGACCTGGGCGGACCTCGTCGACCCCGAGGGCGCCCCCCTCGAGCTCGGCGTTGGCGCTCTCCTCGTCTTCGAGCAGATCCGCGGCCCGTCCACGGGCAGCGAAGCCGACGCCGACCCGGACGTTCGCTGGGTCGTCCGGCTGACCGCAATCGACGACCCCGTGTTCGATCCTCTCGACCCGGTCACCCCTGGCATCCGAGTGCGACGGGTGCACTGGCACGGCGACGATGCACCCGCACGCGACGTGCCCGTGGTCGGCGAAGCCGAGACCTTTCTCGTCGCCCGCGGCAACCTCGTGCTGGTCGACCACGGCCTCCCCGCGCGAGAGGCGGTGCGGCTTCAGACCTTCGGCAACCGCGTCCCCTCCGGGGTCCTCGGCCGCCTCGGCTTCGGGCCACTGACCTTCGCCGCCCCCGAGCCCTCCGCGTCCGCCTCCGCACGCTCGATGCTCGAGCCCGATCCGCGAGCCGCGATGCCGAGCGTCGAGCTGCGCGGGGAGGAGGACACGTGGAGCCCCGTCGTCGACCTGCTTTCATCGGGCCCCAGCGCCCCGCACTTCGTCGTCGAGATGGACGATGCCCGGCGGCCGCAGCTTCGGTTCGGCGATGACGTCCTGGGTCGACGGCCCAGCGATGCCTCGGTCGAAGCCAGTCAATCCGGCGCCGACGCAGCGGCGTTCGTCGCCTCGTATCGGGTCGGCAACGGCCCCGCAGGCAACGTCGGCGCCGAGACCATCGCTCACGTCGTCTCCGATCCCGACCGCGTACGGGCCGAGCTCCTCGCCTCGCTCGCCGAGATTCGCAACCCTCTCCCCGCCATCGGCGGTCGCGCTCCCGAGCGCGTGGACGAAGTCCGGACGTACGCGCCCCAGGCCTTTCGCCGCCAGGAGAGAGCGGTCACCGCTGCCGACTGGGCCGACGTCGCCGCCCGGCATCCTCGCGTCAGCCGAGCCGTCGCTCGCTTCCGCTGGACCGGGAGTTGGAACACCGTGTTCGTCTACGTCGACCTCGTCGGCGGTGAGCCCGTCGACGAGGCCATCGAGGGTGAACTCCGCGAGTATCTCACCCGCTACCGCATGGCTGGCATGGACCTCGAGGTGCGCGGGCCGACCTACGTGCCGCTGGACATCTCGCTGTCGGTTTGCCTCGAGCCGGGCTATCTGCCCGAGCAGGTCCAGCGCCTGCTCGAGCGCCGATTCAGCAGCGCCCGCCTGTCCGATGGCAGCCTGGGCTTCTTTCACCCCGACCGGTTCTCCTTCGGTCAGCCCGTGTACCTCTCGGCGATCCTCGCCGCCGCCTCCGAAGTTTCGGGGGTTCGATGGCTGGACGCCACGCCGACGACGCCCGAGCAGCAGCCGCCTCATCGTTTCGAGCGCCTGTGGGCCCCCGACGACGGAGCCCTCGCCGCGGGACGCATACCGATCGGCGAGCTGGAGATCGCTCGCTGCGACTCCGACCCGAGCATGCCCGAGCACGGCCAGATCCGGTTCTGGGTCCGAAGCCCCATGGAGGTGACCGCATGAGCAAGAGCGACACCCGCGACCACTGCTGCACCGACCCAGCGGACCTTCGTCGTGCACAGCCACCCGGACAGACGCGGCTGCACACCCGGCCGGGGACCTGGGCCACGTTCCGGCGCCGCATGATCGCGGGGCTGACCACCCAGAGCGTGACGCCCGAAGGCGACAGCGCGCCCACGCGACCGCTCCAGGCTCTGACCACCCGGCAGAGCGACGACGGCACAATCGCGTTGCTGGACGCGTGGGCGGCCGCCTGCGACGTGCTCGCGTTCTACGACGAGCGCATCCTCGAGGAGGGCTACCTCGGCACCGCCAAGGAGCGCCGGAGCTTGGTCGAGATCGCCGGTGCCCTCGGCTACGTGCCGAGCCCGGGGGTTGCGGCGTCGGTTCGACTCGCCTTCGACATTCAAGACACGCCGATCACCGACGGAGCGGTCGCTTTGGGCCCCGGCATCGCGGTGATGAGCGTTCCTCCCGAAGGCGAGCTCCCGCAGACCTACGAAACGGTCGAGCGCATCGAGGCCTTCGCGCACTACAACGCCGTCCCCGCCCGGCAGACGCGTCCACACGTCGTGGGAAACGGGGTGGACGAGGTCTGGCTCGAGGGCCTGAGCACCCGGCTCGAGCCCGGCCAGCGCATCATCATCGCTCACCCCTCCCGGCGGACGCAATGGTGGAAGCCCAACCACCGGGCTCGGGTGACCGCCGTCGAGGTCGACCAAGACGGCCTGCGCACCCGGGTTCGTTTTGCGCCCGCCGTGTCGGGCTTCTCGACGAGCACGACCAACCCGCTGGTCATCGCGTTCAGGCAGCGAGCGGGCTTGTTCGGCCACAACGCACCCGAGTTCGCGACGGTCGGAGACACCACACGGATCGGTGCTCTCATCGCCGATGGGCTCCAGCAGTCTGACGCCGAGGCCTTGCCCCTCACCTCGGAATGGCCAAACTTCGTCGTCGGTGCCCCGGAGGATGAGCCCGACTGGGGCGGGGTCCACCTCGAGCGCGAGGTCGACGGGCTCGGCATCGACAGCTGGGTCTGCCTCGAGGACCACGACTCGTACTCGCTCGGAAGGGTGCAGTCGGTCGGCGTCCACGGACGCTCCGCGTGGACCCTGTCCTCCCGGGTCACCACCGTGACCTACGACAACCCGCGCTGGAGCTTCGTATGGAAGCGGCGCGGCACCACCGTGCACTTCGCCTCCGAGGAGCTCCCCCTCTCGGGGGCCCCGGACGATTCGCCGATCAGCGGCCTGGCCTTCGACCTCGACGTCGAGGTCCCGCCAATGGAAGTCGGCCGCGCGGTCATCGTGGAGGGCGAGGCCCTCTCCGGAGAGACCTACGTGCTCGAGACGGTCGTCGCACAGTGGACCGGCGGTGCCACCCCGCGGGTCACCCTCCGCGACTCGATCGACACCCCGCTGCGCCGCTCCACGGTCCGCCTGCTAGGCAACGTCGCCCTCGCCACGCACGGAAAGACCGTCCCCAAGACCGTGGTCGGCAACGGAGACGTGACCGCGACGGGTCAGCGTTTCTCCCTTCGCCAGGGCCCGCTCACCTGGGTCAGCACCAACACCGGCGCCGAGGCTGAGCTCGAGCTGCGCATCGACGGCGTGTTGTGGGAGCGCGTCGACTCGCTGTTCCACGCCGGGCCCAACGACCGCGTGTACGTGGTCGAGACCGCCGAGGACGGCACGGCGGAGGTCGTGCTCGGCGACGGGATCCGCGGCGCCCGAGCCCCCACCGGAGTCGACAATGTCACCGCGACGATCCGCGTCGGCCTCGGGCTGGCCGGCGAGCTCGACCGCGGCCGTCTCACACTGCTTCAGACCCGCCCCCAAGGCCTGTTCGCGGTCCGCAACCCGGCAGCGGCCCGGGGCGGCGCGGATCCGGAGTCGATGGACGACGTCCGCACCCAGGCGCCCCTGCACGTGATGACCCTGGACCGACTGGTGTCGCTGCAAGACTACGAGGACTACGCGCGGGCCTACCCCGGCATCGGCAAGGCGCGGGCCACCGAGCTGTGGGACGGTCGCCGCGCGTTCGTCCACGTCACCGTCGCGGCGGCTTCGGGAGAGGCGCTGGCGACCACCGACCCGCTGCTCGGCAAGCTTCGCAGCGCGATCGACCTCGCCGGGGATCCCACCCACGTCGTTCAGGTCGACGGTCATCTCGAGGTCCGCTTCGACGTGCACGCGCGGCTGCGCGTCGAGCAGGCCTACGAACGTGCCGACGTCGAGGCTCGGGTAAAGGAGGCGCTCGTGCAAACCTACGCCTTCGCGCGTCGGGGGTTCGGGCAGCCCGTGGCGGTCTCGGAGGTGGCCGCGGTCATCCATCGCGTGCAAGGCGTCGTGGCGGTGGACGTCGACTCGGTCCACGCGATCGGCACTGCCCCGGCGCCAGAGCGCGCGGTCCTTCGCGCCGCTCTTCCGCAGTGGAGCGGCACCGGCACCACCTCCAAGGCCGAGCTGCTTCTGGTCCGCGAGGCGGGCATTCAACTCACGGAGATGCCCGCATGAGCGCCGACGACCGCCTCTACCGCCTGCTGCCCGCGGTCCTGCGTCAGCGCGACCACGCCCAGGGTGAGCCGCTGCGCGCCATGATGCGAATCCTTGCCGCCGAGCTCCGCGTCCTCGAGCTCGAGACCGAGACCATCTACGACGACTGGTTCATCGAGACCTGCTCCGAGTGGCTCGTGCCCTACATCGGCGAGGCCCTGGGGGTTCGTGGGTTGCGACCTCTGACCGCCACGGGTTTCTCCACCAGGGCCTTCGTCGCGAACCTGCTCGACCATCGCCGGCGCAAGGGCACCGCCTCGGAGCTCGAGCAACTCGGCCGGGACCTCACCCAGCACGGCAGCGTGGTCACGGAGGCGTTCACGCGCCTGGTCGTCACGCCGCATCTGCAGCACGTGCGGCAGGGAGCCCGTACGGCGGAGATCCGGGACCCCGGACCGCTCGAGCACCTCGGCGGCCCCTTCGGCGACGACGCCCGTGTGCCGGACATCCGGGCCATCGAACGCGCGAGGTCGATGCGCCCAGCCGATCTCGAACACGGCCTGTGGAACGTCCCCAACGTCGCCCTCCACCTCTTCACCCTGCAAAGCCGGCCGATCGTACGAGCCGAGGCGCGGCCGATCGCGGGCGAGACGGGGTGGTATCGCTTCGACCCCCTGGGCCGGGACACCACGTTGTTCTCGCGCCCCTTCCCCGAGGACGACATCACCGCCCTCGCCGGCCCCGAACACGTCGCCCGAGCGCTGACTCGCCTGGAACTCGCGCAGGAGGAACGCGGCGAAGTGCCCATGCGATGGCTCGGACCCAACGCGGTCGTTCGGGTGCGGACCCTGGACGAAGACGGCAACGAGGTGCTGTTCTCGACCGCAGAGGACCTCGTCGTCGACACCGACGGCGACGACATCCCCGACGCTCCACAGCCCCTCGTCGCAGTCGGCAGCGATGCGTCGCCTCGGCTGCGTATCGCTCATCTTGCCGACCTTCGGGCGGGTGGGCTTCCGACGCGCCGGCCCCGGGATCCGCGGATCGTGCACATCGACCCCGAGAACGGTCGGTTGGTGTTGCACCCGGACGCGCCGACTCCCGCGGCGGTGCTCGTCGACTACGCGATCGGGCACGCGAGCCCGATCGGCGCGGGGCCTTGGGATCGCACCGCCGGCTTCGCGGAGCAGCTGCGCGCCGAGGGCGTCGTGCTCGAGAACGTCGATGCGCAGTGGGGTGTCGCTCGGCAAGGAGCCGATGGCACAGAGGTGTTCGCCACCCTGGGCGAGGCGATCGAGGCGTGGAATGCGTTCGTGGCCACGGAGGGGCCCGAGGTCACCGGCGTGATCGCGGTGATGGACTCGCGCCACCACGCACGGACCAACGCGGCCGACGTTCCGGTCGACATCGAGCTCCCCTTGGGGGCCCGCCTGATCATCGTCGCGGGGGCCTGGCCACGACTCGACGTCGATGGCGTTCCGACCCGCGTGCCCGGCATGGTCGACCCGAACAACCTGCGTCCCACGATCCTCGGCGACCTCACGGTTGGCACCGATCCCACGGTGCCGAGCACTGCGACCCGCTCGGGTGGACTGTGGCTCAACGGGCTCGTCATCGAGGACGGGCTGCGCGTGCTGCCAGGAGCGCTCGAGCGCCTGTCGATTCGCCACTGCACGACGGGCGCGATGGGAACGGGCCTGCAGGTCGAGTCCGCCGGCCCGAGCACCTCGAACACGACCCTCGAGGTCGATCTCGAGGCCTCGTTGCTGGGATCGCTGCAAGCGACCGCTCCGACGCGCACGCTTCGCGCCACGACGTGTGTCGTGCACGGCCCAGACGCGGCGGTCGACCTTCCGGAGGCTCACCTGCAGCTGCAGGGCACCACGCTCGTCGGATCCACTTCGTGCCGTGTACTCGAAGCATCGGACTGCATCTTCTCGGGGCGCGTCGACACCGAACACACCCAGCAGGGCTGCATCCGCTACAGCTTCGTGCCCAGCGGGTCGCACACGCCGAGGCGCTATCGATGCCAACCCGACCTCTCCCTCGGGGACCTCGACGATCCCGTGCTGCGTCAGCGCGTGCTCGCCCGGGTCCGCCCGGTGTTCACCACGCTCGACCCTGCGCTGCCCGCATACGCTCAGCTCGCGCAGGCATGCCCCATCGAGATTCGTCGAGGTGGCGAAGACCGCCTCGAGATGGGGGTCTTCTTCCACCAACAGCTGCCTTGGCGCGAAGACAACCTCCGCACCATGTTCCGCCAATTCCTCCGACACGGCCTCGACGCAGGCCTTCGCTACGAGAACTGATCCCATGTCCGGCGACTTCACTCGGTCGACATTCGACCCCAAGAAGAACTTCAGCGCGGTGTTGCACGAGGCCGGCGGCCTCGTCGTCGACGCGGACCTCAACGAGCAGCGCCACATCGAGCACCACGACGCTCGACAGGCCCGCATCGACATCATCGGCCGAGCGGGCGCCCCCGAGGGCAATGCGGGGCTCGAGGTCACGCCCGCGGGCACCGACCTCACCATCGGAGCCGGTCGCTACTACCTCGACGGTATTCGCATCGAGTGGCCCGAGGACGTCGCGTTCAGCGAGCAAGTCCACGAGCCCGAGATACCGACCGATCCGGGGCTCTACCTCGCGGTGCTGCACGTCTGGGAGCGGCCCGTCGATGCGATCTCCGACCCGACGATCCGCGAGGTCGCCCTCGGTGGCCCTGCGCCATCGGTGCGCACCGAAGTGGTCGCGCAAGTCGAGCTCCTTCCGGTCACGTCCGACTCGGCCACGCCGACGTGCGCGACCGAGTTCCCCGAGTGGGATGCTCTGCTCGCCGCAACACCGCCTCGCATGCAGGTTCGACTGGCCGAGGGCTCCTCCGACGACCCGTGCAGCATCCCCGAGGACGCAGGTTATCGCGGGCTGGAGAACCGCCTGTATCGGGTGGAAGTCCACGACGGCAACTTCGACCCGACCCACCCCGGGGCCGAAGACGCCAGCATCGCGCCGTCGTTTCTGTGGAGTCGGGACAACGGGTCGACAGTCGCCTCTTGGATCGCCCACGACGGTGCGGTCCGGGTCACGATCGATCGCCTCGGGCCGGGAGGCACCCAAGGCTTCGCCCCCGGAGACCGCATCGAGCTGACGCACGATGGCTGGCTGCTCAGCGAACGACCGGGTCTCATCGCCATCGTCGCGGAGGTCGACGCCACGGTGCTCACCCTCGAAGATCCCGGCGGGACGCTCGGCGGCGAGCTAGCCACGACGTTCGGCGACGCGATCCGCCCCAGGGTCCGCCGCTGGGACAGCCCACAGCCGCGCGCGCTCGCCGTGGCGCCCGCCGAGCTCGGCGTCGGGGACGTGACCGCGGATGGTTGGATTCGACTCGAGGCAGGCATCGAGGTCCGCTTCGACGACGGCATCGCGCGAACCGGCGACTACTGGGAGCTGCCGGCGCGCACGGCCGCACTGCCCGGCACCACCGACCGTCAACTCGACTGGCCGTACGACGCGGGAGCTGGAGCGTACGAATGGCGGGGCCCCGATGGGGTCGCCCACCACTACGGGCGCCTGGCCGTACTTCAGCTCGGCGGTGGCGGGTGGTCACTGCTCGACGACTGCCGCCCGACGTTTCCGCCGCTGACCGAACTTCCGCAACCGGGGGGCAACGGAAGCTGCGGCGAGATTGCGGTCGAGCCGGGCACCGACGTGATCAACCTGCTGCTCGGACTCGACGCGGCGGTCCTCGACGACGACGGGGCGCTGGTTCCCGGTCCTGCCGGGGACTCGCTGGCGCTGTGCTTCCGTCCGGGCGACCACCCGATCGGCAACCTGGCGTTTGCCCGCTGGCGATCGCTGCGGCTCACGGGTCTGCAGACCCGGGCGGTCACCCTCCACGGTCGGCTGCGGGTCCGCAGGTCCGCCAATGTCGAGCTTCGCGGCTTGCGGGTGATCGACCTCGGCCTCGAGGGCCAGCGGCTGCCCGCGGTGGACGACGACGGTGACGCGGCGTTCCGCTGGCGCACCCGCGTGGTCGAGGTGCGGCAGTCGACGGACGTGACCATCGAGCGCATCGAGGTCCAGTACGTCGACCCACGCTGGCGCCTCAAGGACGGGCAGGCACTGCACGTGTCCGACGCTCGCGACGTCCGGATCCGCGACTGCGTGATTTCGGCTCCCCGTGGGCAGAACGGGATCCGGGTGCAGGACGCCGACCGAGCGATGATCGAGGGCAACCGGGTGCTGCAGGACTGGGCCCAGTCCCTCGCCCTCGACGGGCTCAGCGGGCCGGAGCGCCGAGAGCTGGCGTCGTGGGCCGGCCGGTTGGTGTTCGACTTCGGCAGCGTGCACGCGCGCACCGATCGCTATGCTCGCTTCGAGCTCCACCACAGCCAGCGCGTCCACGATCGCCGCGCGTACCGAGTGGGCTTCGGGCCCGGAGGCGAACGCTACTGGGCCGCCCGGGCCACCGTCCTGGGCTTCTCGTCACGCACGCTGCCGACGGGGCTCGACGCGCGGCGGTCACAGCTGGACCAGGGGGCGGCGTCGCTCATGCGGCAGGTCGCGGACAGCTGGGACTTCTCAAATCTGCTCCCAGCGGGCACGTCGACCGACGCCGGCGACCTGCAGGTCTCGCGGCACATCTTGCAGCATGAGGTCCAGACGCGACGGGCAGCCCTGGGCGCGGCGCTGCTCTCGGGCGGCGCGTCTCGGCCCGGACGCCGACCCGGCCGTGGTCGCAACCCGTTCGGCACGCTGGTCAACCGCATGCGCGCAACGCCCCTGCTGGCCGCTCTACGCGAGCGGCTGATCACCGAGGGCCGCTGGGTCGTCGGGCTGGGCGGTACGGGCATCCGGGTGGCTCGCACGCGGGCAGCTGACGTCTTGCGAGGCACGATCTGCATCCGCGACAACTGGGTGGAGAACTTTCCCGTGGGCATCGACGGAACCTGGAAGCAAGAACACGTGGCGCAGGACGACATCCAGCGCCTGGACATCGTGGGCAACGCGCTGCGTCTGCACTCCCCACTCCTCCCACTGCAGCGCGGAGGCATCATCGCCGGCGGCGCCCGGCGGGTGCGCGTCGACGACAACGACATCGACGTGCGCGAGGGCAGCAGCCACAGCATCAACCGGTCGCGAGGATGGTTCGTCGGCGTCGACGGGATCCGGATCCGCGGCCGGGTGGGCGCATGGGTCGGCGTTCGAGGCAACCACGTCCGCGGCTGCGCGGTCGGTCTGCGCTCGGTCCACAACGACGCCGTCGACCCGATCGACACCAGCCCCACCCGCGTTCTGACCGTCACCGACAACGCCTACGTGGGCTGCGATTTCGATACGCTCTAAGGACGGAGCGTGCTAGATTCTCGGCACCAGAGAGCCGGTTGAAGTGGCGAATACGAGGTAACTCGATCAAGACGGAACGGTTCCCCGTGCATGACGGGATAGGGTCGGACTACGGGACGGCCCATTTTATTTTGGTTGCGACGGTATCGGGCAGCTCGCAGGTCGGCCCCACGTACGCTGCTACGCTCTCTCGCAGTGCCTGGAGGACCCGCGAGCGCTCGCCGATGGCTCTTCGGCCTCGCCCTCGCGTTCGCTTGCGGGCCTCGCGACACCGGGCCGTGCTTCTCGCGCGACTGGGTTCACCCCATACCCGACGCGAGGCGCTTCTGTGGCGTCGGCGTGCTCCCCGAGGGCGAGTTCGGTGTGTATGTGGATGGGCCCGACGGTCCGTCACTGCAGGTCTTCGGTCCAGATGCCGCACTTCTCGCGGACCGGCCGCTGCCAGCGCTCGGTGGGTTCGGGACCTGCCTGTCGATCGCGACGGATCCTGCCGGCGGCTGGTGGCTCACCGCCATGCCGCCCTCGCTCAACGGCGACGCTCGGCCCGCGTCGCTCCATCGACTCCCTCACCGCGACGCCACGTTCACGAGCACGCCGATTGCTGTCGACGACGATGCTTTCCTCTCCACGGTGGTCGCCGTCCCTGGCGGTGTCATGGTCGGTGGCAGCCACGCCCCACCTGGCGAGCCCGCGAGAGTCTCTCTCGCCATCACGTTCGACGAGGACCTCACAGAGGAGGTTCGATGGGACTCGAACGACCTCGGGCACATTGTGCGCCTAGAGCGTCTGGATGGCGCCCCAATCGCCTTGGCCCAGGAGCCGTCCATCGACTATGGCGACGCCTTCATCCTTCGTTTCGCCAACCCCGGAGAGCCGCCGACCTGGATCCGGGAGGTCGGAACCCTGGGCGACGCCCACGACGCGATTCAGGACCTCGCGACGACCGATGACTCCGTGTTCCTGTTCAAGACCTCGCGCGAAGCCGTCCCTGGATCAGAACCGTTCGTCCCCGGTGACCCGTCGACCCTTCCCCCTCAGCAGTCGCGTTCGGTGGTCGAAGCGCGCGACTCGAACGGCGACGTGTTGTGGACGCACGAGGTCATCGACGACAAAGTCGACGTGGCGAGCATCGCTGCGACGGAAGAGACCACCCTCGCTTGGCGCGGCGCCATCACCTTCCCCCCTGATCCCGGAGGGCTCGAACTCTCCGCGTTCGAGGTCTTGAACGCGGACGGGGAATGCACATGCGCGTTCGAGAGTCCGATTCTCGGTCGGATCGTCGACATCGAAGCTTTGCACGGCGAGCCCGCGGGCTCGTTCATCGTCACGAGTGAGCTCGACCAGACGTTCAAACTCTCCCGGGTGCGGGTGCTCCAGCAGTAGTGCTTCGCCACCGGCTGCTCACGGTCGACTCGTCCGCACTCAAGACATCTGATCCACTCCCCTCTTGCCGTGCGCCCGGATCCCGGCCAGGAGGTCGGCCATGTCCTCCTTCAGCATCGCGTCCAACTCCTCGGAGATCGCGGCTTCGAGAATGGGAACGAACTCCAGCCACGCGATCCTTGCCATTCCTGCAAGAACGGCCTCGCGGACGCTCCGCCGCTGGTCGCGAAGCCCCTCGGCATAGTCCTTCGGAATCGCTCCCCAGAACCCGTCGAAGATCGCCCCGTAGCCACGGAGCGCCAAGACCCGGCTCCCTTCGTCCCCCGAACGCATCAACTCTCTGAGGTCGAGCAGGCTGTACATGGACAGTTGTCGCTGCAACATCGCGATGAACTGCAGATGCGCAGCGTGTTCCCTACTCTTCACCACCGCGTAGGAAACCTCGACGTAGTGGTCGTCGACGAACCTGAGCTCATGCTGCGGTGCGTCGAAACGCAGAATCACCTCGTACAGTGGGTCTCCGTTGGACGGCTCCAGCCGCCCCTCGACGACTCCTCCAAGGCCACGTGCGCAGGCTACGAACCGGTCTTCTGGAGTTCCCCCGAGCCCCAATCGTCAGGTCGTCGCAGACGACGAGTTCGAGTCTCTTCCCCGCAAGCGTCATCCATCTCCACTGTCGGGCATGTTGACCCAAGTCCTTCTCCTCCATGAAGTGGACCTCGACGCCCTCATCCCACAACGCCTCGACCCAAGCCTCGACACCTTCGAAGAACCTCGGGTCTGGGTCGTTGGGCGGGTGCCGAGAAAGCAGGTGTGCTTCGCGCATCGTCATCCTCGTGAGTCCCTGGCAGCCCAATGCACCCTTCATTCGCACATCTGCAAGACGTTCGAGATCATCCGCCGCAGCCGAGGGTCCTCCTCAGCCTCCATTACCACACGCAGCGCGGGAGAGAACGCCAGCGCAGGGACGAGTGAGATCGCGACGACCGCCTGCTTCCTGGTCGTGATATCCGACGACTCGAGTGCTCTCACAAAAAACTCGACGGTCTCATGGTCCAGCACCTCCGTGAACATTGCGACGGTGACCAGAAGCGAAGAAACGGGGGGGTCGGTCTGGCTGAGCTTCAAGAGCAGCTCGTCGCGCGTCCAGACATCCTGCGCGCAGCCAGCCGAAACTGCGTCCACGAAGCGCTCAGACCCGGCCACGTTCAGGATCACATAGGGATAATCAGGCTCCGAGAAGAACCGGAGACGACCCTCGTCGGAGCGACTGTGGAGAATCGTCTGCCCACCGTTCGCCCGAACGTCCAGACTCGACTCGACGACGTCTGCCTGCCAGCGGATCGCCATTACCCGGCTGCCTTCGAGCGACAGCTCCGAGGGCGAAAGAACTCGCAGCGCGAATGTTCTTTCGACCGTCATTTAGAAAGCAGTCCGCATCCAGGCTCGGAGTTCGCGCTCGAATCGCTGCGTTGCACCAAGAGTCACACCTCCATCAGGTCTTTCGAAACGATTTCAACGCCGTATCGCGCCTGGGCGGCGCTCCTGCCACGAAAGTACTCGGGTGCTCGCTTCCGGTCAGCAACAACGCAGTTCACAGCGGAGCGTGCGCGAGCGTCGCAGAGCCGCCCCCACGTGGCAGCCGAGACGCGACTCTCGACTTCTGCCCACGCCTGCTCCAAGTCGCTCTCGGACAGAAACCAAAATGCGTTTGCAGGTTCCGGCCACTCGACGTCTCCGATCTGCCAGATCGCCTCGATGTAGTGATAGCAGATTACCCCCTCGTCGCGAACCTCCACCGCGTCGAATCCACGAAATTCCGCGTCGGAGAACGCGACGTTTCGAGACGCGTAGTCAGCTGTCCACTCGTCGGGGTCACCAGGGACGGGGGCAGGACGCTGACGTTCGAACACGACATCTCTCGAAGACTCGACATCCCAGTTCGACAGAAAACGAGAAAGCCGGTTCCGACATACGGTGCCGTTGTCCCCGACAGCGATGCTCAGACCAACGATCGGCACCCAAGGGGCAAGGGTCGATTGAAACAGGGGATGATCCGCCGTGGTCACGAGTCTGTGCAACCGTTCGATCGGCTCCGAAACGAGCCCGCGCTCCAGCGCACGCGCCGCGTAGATGTGCCCTCGGCGGACTCTCGCGTTCACGTCCACGCTGGGCGGCGACGACAGTAGCTGGAGAGCCCGTTGAGCCAAGGGGTCCTCAGAGGACCAGCGTCCCAAGTAGTCCAGAATTTCGCTGCCCTCTCCAAGGATGAGGTCGGCGGCAACGAGTGTTGCGAATGCAGAGACGAACTCAATGCCATGATCACGACTTTCGTCAAGCGCATCCTTTCGCAACAGCACCCACGCCTCTTCACCAGCTTCTTTCCACCGGAGGACGCCGTCGCGATCGCCCCTGTAGAAGCTTCGCAAGATACCGCGCGCCACTTCCACGTAGTTCCTCGGGCTAATGGCCTGGGATGGTGCTCGCGGAACGAACCTGAATCGATGTGAGCATAGGGATAGCCAGGGCATCTTGTGGTCGCTTTCAGGGGTACGCGTGAACGAGACCCGTTGGCTGAGCAGACCCAGCGACCGTCGCACCGCTTGTCGAAGCCGCCCGGGTTCCGTCCGTCCGTCCAACGCTCGCAACGGCTCGACGAAGGCCGCCCATCCGATGATCCCGGCCACCTCGGCTGCGGCCGTCGCGAGCTCGGGCGAGGTGCTTTGCAAGGCCGCAGTCACGACGTCGATCGTCTCCTGCGAGGGTGCGCGGGGTGCCGAGTAGCCGATCCGGTAGAGGACCGATGGTTCTGCCGAGTCGTCCATCGAGGCACACAGCGTCTCATGCGACTCCGTCGCGATCATTCGGGTAACCACTCGAACCGACCGCGACAAGATTCGTTCTTCGGGAGCCTCGAGCCGGAGATATCGAACAGCAGCCAGGTAGTCCTCCCAGAGTTCGACATGGCTCGTCTCGGGCTCGTCGGAAAAGCGCGTGACGCGATTCGTGTCCGACTCGTGATGCCCCGACTCGACAAACTCGAAACCGTGCTCGTCGAGTTCATCGATGCACGCGAAGAGTGCCTCTCGGAGCTGAGCACGCTCTGAGAAAGAATACCGAGGAACCAGGTAGTGTTCGGGGGCCATCCGTCACAGCGTTCGAGAAGGGTCACGAGTTCGTCTCAGTCGAGCGGTGGCCGAGATGCGCCACCGAAGCTGAGCCTACGAGAAGCGCTCCAAGGCAGCCGCGGCGAGGCGACGGTTCTCGGGGTCGGATTCCGAGGACACGAGCCGACTGAGTAGGTCGACGCAACACGGCCACTCGAGGTAGCGAAGCCCAAGCAGCGCGCCGCGTCGCACCTCTCGCTCCATGGACGACAAGCCGTTCGCAAGCGCGCGCTCGAACCCGGGCTCGGACTTCTGTGGAGCGCCAACGCCGATTGCGAAGTAGGCCAACGAGGAAGCCTCGTGGGTCGGCGCATGTTCCGGAAGCAGCAGCAGCGCAGCGTCGTCGAGGCTCTGGGACACGGCCGCGATCTCTCGACTGAGCTGGTGGTCCGGTTCGTCACCGTCGACCTCGATGAAGGGCATGCGAGAGATCTCTGCGAGCTCGACCCAAGAGACATACGTTCGAGGAGAGGCTTCGAACATCAGGGCATACGACCGCTCCTCGGGCTCCGCGCCCCCTCCCCTCGCGGAGAGCAAGGGCCACCGACGAGCATGGACAGCTTCGACGAAGGAGTGTCGGGAGATTCCTGGGATCAGGCGTCGACTCGTCATGGTTGCACCGCCGCGCGTGAAGTCTCGACCCGGAGGGCGACGAGGGGAGCGCACCGGTGGACCACGTCGACGAAGGGTTGCAGGGTTTCTGCTCGGCGGGTGGAAAACCGCGTCTCGAGGACGTCTGGCCTCCGAGCAACTCTCGGCTTGACGGTTCGGGCGATGCCATACCCGAGAACGGGCACGACCCGACGATCGGCCATCGGCGCTCGAAATCGCCCCAGCCGCTGGTTCAGTCTCGATAGCGCGTGGAGCCCAAGGTCTGGCACTCGGCTGCGACGACGACCTCGCACAGGAGGCGAACCCAGTCGTCCTCGCACTCGCCATACGGCATTGATGCTACCACCGTAGCGGGCACGACCGCGACGACGCCGCACGAAGTCCGTGATGAGCGAACGAGTCTCTGACGACAGACGAGAGGCAAGACCGCGTGGTCACGAATCTCGGGGTTCTACTTCGCTCCTGGCGTCAACATCCGCTGTGCAACGCGCTTGGCAACGCCTGCAAGTTCCGGGTTCGAATCGTCGTGCTGCGCCAACGCGCGCGCAATCTGGGGGTCAGTGGTCCACGGCGCCGCTTCGATCGCTGCTGCGCGAACGCCGATGTTCGGGTCATCGAGAGCTTCGAGAAAGACCCTCCTCGTCTCGCTGCTCCCCCCTGGCGGGCACGCGATACCGAGCAAGACGAGGACGCGCTCGGCCTGCTCCACACCCGTCGCGCGAGCCCACAGGTCCGCGAGTAGATCGACCCCAAGCCCGTTCAACCGCGCAAACCAGACGTCACGAGTTTTTCTTCCGACGTCGCAACGTAGGTTAGGCCGCGTTCATCGTCGGGCACGAGCCAAAGACCTTCGTCGGTGCCACTCGATCGGAACCACAGCGCGAACGGATGCAGCTGGACGAACCCCAGCAGGTAGCCATCCTCGAATAGCGTCCGCAGCATCTCTTCCAGAGGGATGCGGGGCACGACGCGATGGCTCGAGCGAGAATCGAGCGTTGGCGGTTGACGCGTCGGAACCGCCGTCGCATCGGAGGGAATCGCCGCGTCTTGGGGTGTTCTCCGACGGACGAGTTCCTCCCAACGCTGGAGAAGTCCAAGGACCCGCTCCCTCAGCTCGCCGGAGGTCGCGTCCCCGACTCTCTCGAGCGGCGCGCGATACTCCGGCCACAAGGCGAACTCCGCGGCGATGACCGCCCCGTGCCGAGTCTCATCATCCGACGACTCGAGTGCGGCCCCCACGGCTTCGAGCAAGCGCGGCGCTGGGTCTGGCCCGGAAGCGGCGACGCCGGCCACTGCGATCGCCGACGCCCTCGCGAGCCCCCCCTCGGCGAGATCGATCGCGGTGAGGAGCTCTTCATCCTGGACGGTCTGGATGTTCAACTTCAGCCGTCGATACACCTCGTTCCTCTCTGCTCCAACGATGACCACGTGTGGCAGAACGTCCTCGTCGAACGAGAAATGAGCTTGCGTATCTCCGCTCTCTGTCTCGAAGACGAGCGTCCTCGACTGCCCCGGGCCAGGGGCGATGTAGTCGACGAGAGGCCACCGCTGAGCGAGGCAGAAGTCGACGAACTCTCGATACGGAGGCGTACCTCGTGGGATCACTCTGTAGGGGATCAAAACCATGGCACTTCCGTTCGACGTCAACCTCCGCGAGAACGTTCCAAAGCTTGCCGCAGTCGACGTCGGATCACACGCTCCGCCTCCCGAACAATTGCGTCCTGATCGCTGGGGTCGTCAACCAGGAAGTCATCGAGGGTCCAGATCGAGTGCGACCGCGTATAGGCCCGTCTGGGGTGAAGGACCCCTGCGGTTGCTCGCCTCGCTCCACGCTTGCAATTCTCGCGGCTCGGGCTGCCGACCTCCTCAGCGAATGGCAGAGGATTCCGAGGTCGCAGCCGTCGTTCGGGCGCTAACTGGGGACTTCGACCTTGTCAAAGGACGCCACTCCACGACGAATGTGTTCCAACACTCGGGAGTCTGTTTCATGCGGAGTCCGGGCTTCGAGCGCATCTCTCATCGACGCGGTCTGCAGGGTCACTGCGGCCGAGACCGCCCGGTAGCGAAGCTCCGAGTCCGAAGAGTTCAGCGCACCGACCACGAGCCCTTCCAGTTCGGCGGACGGAGGCCGAGGAGACGCGACGCATGCGCGAAGCAGCGCTTCGGGTGAGTTTGGCTCCGCTCGCGCACGCTCGAGCGCGACCGTGTAAGGCTCGAGTGCGAGGTGCGCCTTGAGAAGAGGAAGGGAAAGCTCGAAGGCCGCACTCTCTCCCGACAGGATGATCTCCCGAGCCCCAATCGTCAGGTCGTCGCAGACGACGAGTTCGAGTCTCTTCCCCGCAAGCGTCATCCATCTCCACTGTCGGGCATGTTGACCCAAGTCCTTCTCCTCCATGAAGTGAACCTCGACGCCCTCATCCCACAACGCCTCGACCCAAGCCTCGACACCTTCGAAGAAGCTCGGGTCTGGGTCGTTGGGCGGGTGCCGAGAAAGCAGGTGTGCTTCGCGCATCGTCATCCTCGTGAGTCCACACTAGTCGAACATCTCGAGAAGTGCGAGCAGCTGGCGACGGAGCGCCCGCTCGGCGTTCCTGAGTTCGCGTGGGTCTGGGTGGGCAGCGGTGGCAGCACTCACCCAGCGTCGTACCCGAGCCTCCAGCCTTGCGAGTCGTCGCCCGCTGGGGCCTCGGAGCACGTCGGCGCTTTGCGCCACCTCCTCCAAGCGATGGAAGACCAAGCCCACCCGCCGATCCATCTCGGACTGCACGGGGCGCTCTCCCTCCCCAGGTCCCGACGAGGCCCCACGCAGTGCGGAGGGGGCGTGAGCACCGTCTGGTGAGAACTGATCGTGGAGAGACGAACGGCCCTCCGAGCCGAGGCGACGCGCGATGGAGTTTGCAACTCCAGCGCCAGGGTTGCGAACGGCCTCGAGCTGGTCGTGGAAGGCGACGCGGTCCAGGTTCCTCAGCAGGTAGCGTCTCATTGCGGATGCATCGGACGGCGATAGGTTGGACATGATCCGCTGGGCAACCGCCGCGCGTTGGGACCGTGGTGCGGCAACGATCGCGGATATGTGTGCATCAGAGATCCCCGGCGCAGATCTCTGAAGCGCACCGAAAAAGCGAACAAGTCCCGAGAACGAAGTGAGGGCAAAACTCTCGTCTCCGATCCGTATGTTCGTCGGGTACGAAACGACCATTCTGCTCGGGCTCGTACTCGTGCCGTGCCTGGGGTCCTGGCGCACCGACACGTTCTGCTCCATGCGGGCGGTTCCTCCGGGTGGTAGCGCTTCGCTCTCGAGCATGGCTCTTTGTTCCCCTGCAGTGAGTCTCCGCCCTGCCGCACCTTCCGCGTCAACCGTGCGACGGCCGGCGCCACCACGCCCCAACTCTGCTTCCGCTCTATCCAAAGCAGCACGCGAGTCGGAGTTCCTGCGTACACGGCGCGCGTAGGAACGATAGGCTCGTTGAAGTACAGGTCGGAGCAATCGCCCAAGTTCCTCCGGAGGAACCTGCCGCACCACACCGGCGTCCTCAGTCGGATTGATGCGTGCAATGACCCGGCCACCTCGTACCCGGAGGGAGCTCAGACGGTAGCGGATTCGTAGGCGAAGCAGCGTGGCCTGAAGCCTCCGCTCTCCCGCGCCGTCGTCCAGCATGCGCTGGACGATCGGCTGAATTCGGCTTACGGCCCGTCGTAGCCGCCTCCTCTTCTCTCCGAGCGTCTCGTCGTCCCGACGCCGCCCGTCACGATCTCGCCCGCGTCGCCCGTCCCGGTCCCTTCGCCCGCGACGCCCACCTCGACCGCGACGCCCTGCCCTTCCGCGCCCAACGCGTCCACGCCCCGCGCGTCCGCGCATTCGACCGACCCGAGCCCGGACGCGCCGCCCGACGCCGCGCATCCAGCGAACCACGTCGTCCAGCCACCGCCGCAGCTGACCGACCACCCGTCCCAGCGAGCTCCGCAGTCGCGACATGGCCCGAAGCGCCGGCTGGATGGCGCTGCGAACCCGCCGCAGCACGCTCGCCAGACGCCCCGCCGAGCGGGCTCCCGTCAGCGCGACCCGGGCCGCGGTCAGGCCGGTGCTCACGCCCCCGGTGAAGACCGCCAGGAGGACGTCCACGAGCAGCTGCCCCGCGACCGAGCCCATCGCCCGCCCGATGGCGAAGGCCGCCCCCTCGGCGTTCAGCGCCGCGAGCATCTGCTGGGCCGCGGTCCTGGCCATGCGACCGATGAACGTGCGCATGGTCTGCCGCACCCCGTCGAGCGCAGCCTGCACGTCCTCGCGCGTGAACCCGCTGGCCATCAGCTGCTGCAGCGTTCCGCGTAGTCCTGCGATCGCCTCGGGGATCGCGGGCGGACGCTCGGGGTCTGCGCTGCCGGACGGCTCCCTGCCCCCTTCGGACACCCCGCCCTCCTCCGCGGGCGCGTCCGTATCCGCGTCCTCCCCCGCCCGCTCGATCGCCGCGACGTCCGTGCTCGGCTCGACGTCGTCCTCTTCTTCCTCGTCCACGGCCGGAGCAGGCGCCGGCGCCTCCTCCTCGGTCTCGGCCCGCTGCTCCAGCGCCTCTGCCTGGCGCATCGTCTCCTCCGATGGCGGCCCGCGCTGCCGCGGTTGCTCGCCTCGCTCCATGCTCGCCATCTCGCGCCCCAGGCTGCCGCCGACCTCAGCCTCGGCCTCCCGCGCGGCCTCTTCGTCGTCGCTGCGCTCGGGTGTGTCGTCGCCTCGCGAGCGCGCCTGCCCCGGGCCGCCGCCGCTGATCAAGCCCGCGGCCCATCGGATCAGCTTGAACGGCAGCGAGATTAGCCAGACCGCAGCCTGAATCAGGAACACGATCGTCCCCCCCGTCGCCTCCCACACCCCTTCCACCAGTCCGACCATGAACCCCGCGAGCGCCTCCACGTTGCCCGCGAACAAGCTCGCCATCAGGTTCATCGCTCCGACCTTCTGGCTGTCCGGCGCTTCGCGGAGCCCCTGCAGGAACCCGAGCAGCCCCTGGTAGAGCGCCCCGAGCATGAAATCCGCCGGCTCGGGGAAGAACTGGACGAAGCGGATCGCCATGTCCAGCAGGAAGTTGAGGATTGGCGCCTTGTAACAATCCGGGACGACGTACAGCCACACCGTCCCCGCGAACCACGGGATGAGCGTTGCGGGGAAGCCGACGATGAGCACGACGATGCCCGAGACGATGTCGAGGATCGTGCGCGCATACTCGGCCAGGTTGCGGACCACGTGCGCCAGACCCCGCAGCGCTCGCTCCCCGCAGTCGCGGAACAGCTGGATCGCCAACCGGACAGGCGTTGCCCACACGCGGAGCGCCATCACGACCGCCTGCAGCAGCTCGTGCGCCGCTTCCCACGACAGCAGCGCGTCGAAGGCCGCGAGCAGCTGGTCCGCCCACCCCACGATGCGATCCACGACCGCGTTCAGCACGTCGGCCACCGCGCCCAGAGCCCGGTTGACGATCGGCATGATCGTGTTCGCCAACGTCTCGGCCGCTTGCGCGAGCCATTCCCCGGCCGCGTCCGTCATCTCGCCCAGCAGCTGGCCCAGCGCGCTGATCGCCTCTGGAATGGCGCGGAAGAACGCGATCACCGACGCCAGCGGGCTGTCCTCCACCACCCACTGCCACGCTCGGCGCAGACTGCTGATCAGAGGTTGGGCCGCCTGGGCGATCGCCTCCCATGCCGCTTCGAGCGCCTGCCGGATCGCCTCGAGCGGCGGCAGGCTCACGTCGAGGCCCAGCGCCCGAGCGATGTGTTCCCACGCCGCCTGGGCCATGTCCCCCAGCCAGTCGAGCGCCGCGCTGACCTGCGGTTCGACCGACTGCCACCACTGGTAGACCGGCTCCGCCACCCAGCGGATGAACGAGAAGAAGCCCGTGATCGCGTCGACCTGCTGGCTCTCTTGCTCGTCCTGAGCGCTCTGCAGCATCCCTTGTATCTGCTGCGCCACCGGGCTGGCCAGCAGCGCCTCGAAGTTCGCCTTCATCCCCTCGAGGCGCGCCTGGAACATCGCGCAGTCGATCGCTTGCTCCTCCTCGGTCTGGGCTTGGCAGAACCGCGTCGAGTGCAGCTCTTGCAGCGTCGACTGGAGGTCGCCCAAACCCGTGGCCTGCAACGCCGTCTGGGCCCACTCCGAGAGCTGCGCCCCCGCTCGGCGCACCGGCCCTAGGATCCCCCCTTCCACGAACGCCGCAACCTCCGGGAAATAGCGCTGCAGCACCGCCATGATCCCGTTCTCCGCAACGTCGAGGACCTCGTTGGCCGCGTCCGCGACGTCGTGAACCCCCTCGCGGAAGTCCTCGAGCCCCTGGTGCAGGTCCTGGCGGACATCCTCGATCGCGGTGTCGATGTCCTCGTGCAGCCCGTCGGCGTAGGCGTCCACGGCCGCCTGCTGCTGGTCGAGGAACGCGTGCATGTCGTCCCGATGCTCCCGAGCCAAGTCCCCCAGCTCGCCCGGGAGGTTGTCGGCGATCACGTCCACGCCGCGGTGAGCGAGATCCAGCGTCGCCTGCACCGCCTGCCGTCCGTTCTCGACGATCGTGTGGGCCACGTCCGCCGCCGCATCGAGCATCGCGTCGATTGCCCGGTGCGCCGCGTCGATGAAGTCGTCGATCCAGTCGACCAGGTCGTTGATGCGCTCGCGGACCCAGTCGATCCCGCGCTGCCACCACGAGCGACTCTCGCTCTGCTCGCCCTTCGCTCGCGCCCGCCGCTCGACGTCCGCGGCCTGTTCCGTCGCGCGGGTGTTGGCGCGGTCGATTTCGTCCTGCGCCTGTCGATCCGCGCCCGAGGCCAAGGTCTCCGCGTGGGATCGCTTCTCCCGGACCAGCGTGTTCGCTTCGGTCTGCCGGGTACTCACGTGGTCGTCGACCGAACGCCGCCACGCCTGGCGTCGCTCCTGCACCTGGCCCTCGGTCTGCGTACGCACCCGCTGGCGCTGCGTCTCCCCTTCGCGACACAGCCGATCGAAGGCGCGGTCCGATTCGGCGATGCCCTCGTCGATTGCGTCACGGCGCTGCCCTCGCTCCGTCGCGAGGGTGCCCACGCGAGTCATCTCCTCCTGTCGAACGACGACCGCCTCGTCGAGGGACAGCTGCCCGGCGTTGCCCGCCGTCGCGATTCGGTCGCGCGTCGCCGTGTCGACCTGGGCCTCGAGATCGACGTCCGGGACCTCGAGTCCGTCGAGGGTCGTATCGTGACCTTCGGTCGGGTCACGCACCGGCGCCATGCGGTCCTCGCCGAAGTCCTCCTCGGTCGTGGTCCGGGCGGCCTCTCCCTCGCGCTGACTCGCGGTCGTGATGCGCTCGTCGGCAGCGCGCGTGCGCGCCTCGATGTCGGCCTCCCCCTCGAGCGCCACCGTGGGGTCCTCGGGCCGGTCCACGGACTTGCGACTCAGCAATCGGTCGACCCGGCCGCGAACCTGCTGCGCCTGGCTGCGGCGCTCCGCGTCGGTCTCGGCGTCGATCGCCCCACCGTCCACGGCGCTCGCGGCAGGCGCAGCGTCGAGGTTCGTCTGAACGTCTCGCTCGGCCCGGCGCAGCTCTTCGCGGTCGGGGGCATCCGGCTCGGGGTCGTCGAGTTCGGGCATGGCTTCGGTCGCGGGAACCTCCAGCGGCGGCCCGCGAGCGAACGGCTGCTCCCCCTCTCCGACCCGGTGACGAGGGCACGCTTCCGCCTCGTGGTCGTCGGCCGTCTCGGCCCCCTCGTCCCAGTTCTCCTGCTGTTCTTCGAGCAGACCGTCGACGGCCTCACGCCGATTGGGACTCTGCTCGAGCTCTCCCTCGCCCGTGGCTTCCCGCGCCTGCCCCGATTCGGCCTCGGCCTCGCCGCCTTGGGCCTCGTCGCCTCGGGCCTCTTCGGGCACGGCGGTTTCGCTCGCCGGCGCCGCCTCTGCCTCGGCTTCGATCTCCGGCTCGGCCTGCGCACGCTCGGCGGGGGCGGCCGCAGTAGCCTGCTCGTCTCGCACCCGTCGAGGCGATCGTTCCGGCGCCTCGATCGGTTCGAGTCGATCCTCTTCGGTCAGCGGCGGGAGGTCTCCGCGCGCGGGGTCTCGAAGCCGGCGCAGCGCGATCGAACGTCGACCGATCCGGGTTCGAAGACGAAGACGTCCTCGCCCCCGGAGTCGCAACGCGACGTGCTCGGCCTCGCGTTCCGCCTCGTCGTCGGCGCGAACGATTCCGCCTCCCTCGCCCCCGTGCCGCGCCTGTACGGTGTGGGCCACCTCGTGGACCAGGGTCTGCCGGTCGGAGGCGTCGGCAACGAGCACCTGTTGCCCTCGGGCGGCTCCCCGCGCCCCGAGTCGCTGCAGCAGACTCCGGGCTCGCCGTCCGTCGTGCACCTCGACGCCCGAGAGCGACGTCCCGAACCTGCGCTCGAGGACACCCTGATCCGGAAGCGATGCACCGCCTCCGGCCGTCGCGGCCGCCCACGCATCGGCGAGGGAGCCCCGCGCGACCACCCTGTCGAGCTTGTCGAGCACGCTACCCTCGGACACCGCAGCGGCAGGTGTCGCCGTCACCCCACGCGCCGGCGTCGACCGGAGGTCTCGGTTCTTCGCCGGGCCACCGCCCCGCTGCTTGGGCGCCCCCGTCTTCACGGAGTCCCCTTCACTTCGGGTGGGAGTCGAGCGTAAACGCCACGAGCGAGCGCTGCCCCGACCCGATGCGCAGGCCCATGCAGCTCGAGCCGCTGTAGCGCGGGGTTGCTGGGCGCCGCACGGATCAAGGCCTCGAGCTCGCGCACGAACGCCTCAGCCACCGCCGCCCGGCGCGGGGCAGGGACCGCGCTCAGATCGAGCTCATCGATCTCGATGGTCACCGGACCACGCCTCATCGCGGCCACCCCCTGAGCTCGGCTGGGGTCAACCCGCGCCCGAGCTTCTCGGCTTCGAGCCGCGCAGCCTCGAGCACGACGGACATGGTGACCGGCGTGCCGTGGTCGGCAGCGAGGTACGCAGCGTTGCGAGCGATGCTGGCGATGTTGCCCCCCGGCACGGAGAGCTGCCCGAGCCGGTTCAGGTCGAGCCCACGGGTGGGCACTCCGTCGGGAAACGCTCGGGCCCAGATCTGCGACCGCTGGTCCGCGTCGGGGAACGGGAACTCGACGATGAACTGAAGGCGCCGAAGGAAGGCATCGTCGAGAGCCTTGCGGAAGTTGGTGGTGAGAATCGCAAGGCCGCCGTAGGTCTCCATGCGCTGGAGCAGGTAGGCGACCTCGACGTTGGCGTGGCGGTCCTTCGCGTCCTTGACGTCGGTGCGCTTTCCGAACAACGCGTCGGCTTCGTCGAACAGCAAGACCGCGCCTCCGGCCTCGGCCGCGTCGAAGACCTGCCGAAGGTTCTTCTCGGTCTCCCCGATGTATTTGCTGACCACGTTGGACAGATCGATGCGGTACAGATCGAGGCCGAGCTCGGCGGCGATCACCTCGGCGGCGAGCGTCTTGCCCGTGCCGCTCGGGCCGGAGAACACGGCCGACGTGCCCAGCCCGCGACGCCCGCGACGTGCCAAGCCCCAGCGGTGCTGCACCGTCGCCTTGTGCCGAACCTGCGCGAGCAAGGCGCCCAGCATGCGCGTCTGGGCCGGCGGCAGTACGAGGCGAGACCGAACGTCGTCGGGAGGGTCGATGCGCTGCGCGAGGTCGTCGAGGCGCGGACGTGCGAGAGCGCGAGAGGCCTCCCAGGCGCGCTCGGGCGGGTGACTGCGAGCGACCGAAGCGATCTGTGTCGCGTCGAGTTCGAACCGGGCCGCGAGGTCGTCGAGCAGCGCCGCGTCGTCGGGGCCCAGCCCGCCCTCCCACAACGCTCGACGCTCCTCGAACGCGAGGTCGGGAAGCATGGCCCGACGCCACCCGCCCCGGGCACCGGGCAAAGGGTCGATGGAGGCCGCAATCGCCGGGCCCTCGCAGCGATCGAGGAGGTCCATCGTCGCGCGGAGCTGCGCGGCCTCGGTGCGATCGTCGAGGTCGACCACGAGGGTGACCTCGGCCAGCCGCGCCTCTCGGTTCCACAGTCGCAACAGCAGGTCGCGCTCCCCGGCATCGACCGGCACGTCCTGGGGCGAGAGCACGAACGCGGAACGTCCGCGAAGCGCCGCCAGCTCGGCCCCCCACGCCATTGCCTCGCCCGCTCGTGCGACCTGCAAATGGACGAGGCGCGAGTCTTCGAGCTCGGCGAGGAGCGCCCGGTGTCGCGGCGGGCACTCGGTGGGACGCTCGAGGCGATGCACCCTTCGGGCGACCCGGGGGTCCAGCTCCTGCTGACCCAACAAGGCGTGCAGCACCCGCTCGGCCAGATGCAGCGGCCGAGCGGTGAGCACCGCACCTTCGCCCAGCTCGAGCAGCTCGAGGCGACGCAGCGGGGACCCCGGCAGCAGAGCGTCCCAATGCCCGTCAGCGAACGTCTGCAGCGCCACTGCGAACGAGGGATGCCGTGCAGCCTCGTCTCCCGCGACCGCAGCACACAGCGAGGGCACCTCGGCCTGCAACTGCATCGCCGCCCCCAGGAGCACGACCTGAGCTTCGAACGGCGAGAGTTCGCAGCGGCGCACCAGGCGAGCGAGGTCGGGCACGTCGAGCATGCCGTCGATCGCAACGCCGACCGTCTCACCTCTGCCCGCCGCGCGAAGCCGGGTTTCGACCTCGACCAGCAGGCTCTCCAGCGTCGGCGGCGACGCTCGGAGCTCGGTGACCCGCCCTCGTGCATTCCCGCTCACGGCACGACCACCTCCGGGCCGGTGAACCCGCTGGCGTCGGCGTCGAGCAAGCTGGTCGCTCCGGCGATCAGTAGTCGCGCGCGGTAGGTCCCGGGTGCGAGACCCCGGACCCGAAACCGTACGTCCGAGCCCGAAATGCTGCCAGCCTCCACCTGGCCCCGGAAGTGGCCCTCCCCTGCCGTGCCATCGAGCAACAGCGTCATCGCCTCGTCGGCCGAGGGTGCGGGCGCCAGGGCGATCGTGATCAGCCGGTCGGAACCATCGGTGGAGACCGCCCCGGGCGTCACCGCCGGGACCAGGGCGATGGCGACCGTGCCGCTCGAGCCCCCCCCGCGCCACACCTCGGCGACCGGATCCGGGTCGACGTCGATCTCGTGCACGACCTGAACGGGCACGATGCCCGGCCGAAGCCCCGACGAGTCGTCGACGCGAAAGCGGATCTCCTCGTTGGTCACCTCGTCGAGCGTCGGCGAGAACTCGACCTCCCCGATCCGGACGCGGGTGCGGGCACCGGAGAGGTGAGCGCCTCGCAAGACGATGGACTCCGCCTGAGGCGACGCGGCGGGCCTCAGCTGGATGATCGGCTGCTCGCGCGCCGAGGAGACGACCTCTTCGAGCATGGGCACCGCACCCGGAGCGACGGTCACCGCGGGCCTCACGACCGGCAATGCGACGGAGGGGGTTGCGACGTCGTCGATCAGCACGGAGGCGACCTCGAGACCGACGGTCAGCGCATGGAAGCCTTGGTTGTGCATCGACCACAAGCGGCTGTGGTCTTCGAGATCCATCGCAAGCATCGTGACTCGGACGCCATGCTCTTGCTCGTCGAGGTCCGCGTCCCGCAGCGGATCACCCGGCGGCTGGCCGGAGATGAACGCGGCGATCTCGGCGGACGACAGAATCGGGCGTGCGTGGAACTCGGCGAGTACGAGGCCCGCCATGCGCTCGGCCCCGAAGTCCGAGTTGTCTTCGGAGGTGACGAACGACAGCTGATAGTGAAGCGTGAGCGCGAGCTGTGGCCGCTGCACAAGCCTGCCGTCGGACAGACGCGTTGGCAGGCTCAGGGACTGAAGCGTCGCGTCGGGGACGACGCGGTACAGGTGAAGATAGGCCCCGGGCGTGTCCCCCTCCGAGGGCGCCCCGACGCTGGCCGCGAACGCGCCCATTCCGTTGTCGGCGAGCACCGATCGGACTCGAGACTGCAGCACCCCGCTGACGACGGCGATCGATCGGTCGTTGCTCACGCGCGCCCCTTCTTGGATGCGAGTATCTCGGCCAGCGACTTCGCAGGCGCCGCTTGGGCGGCGCGCGGCTGGGGCGTCGGTGGGCTCGCCGCCGGGGCGACGACGATCCGACCGATCGCGATGTGGACCGGCGCGGGCGCATCCCGAGGAGGTCGGGCCTCAGCAGCCCGCGGTGTCTCCATCGCCCCGACCGGAGCCCGCTGCGGGGCGGGTGCGGGGGCACGCGGAGTCGTCCGAACCGCGACGCGCTCGGTGGTCCGAGAATGGGAGGTTCGTTCCACGCGTTCGACCACGGGATGCACGTGCCGCTGTTCGTGGTGGTGGTGATGCTGATTGTGCTCGTGCTCGTGAAGCTCGGTGTGAACGTGCGTCTGCGGCGAATCGCGATGATGCACGTGCACGATCGTGTCGCCGAGCCGCTGCGCGGGCAGAGGCGTGGACCGCTCGACGATCTGCGTGTGCTCCGTTGCAGGCACGACCCCCTCGGGGTTCGAACGCTCGGGGAGAGGCTGCGGTGCGGCGGGCATCGGCTTCGATGGCCGCGACTCCGCTCCAGGGGGGGACTCAGCGGGCTGCGCAGGAACCTCGGGTTCGTCGATGCTCCGAGGCATCGCGTAGTTCACGGACGCTCGAACGCCACGAGTCTCGGGGCCGCGGGCAAGAAGTCGCTCCAGAAAACTCATCGGTCGAGCAGCTCCAGGTACGCGCGCCGGCGCGGGGGCGAGAGCTTCAGAACCTCGGCTTCGGACCAGCCGTAGGCCCGCGCCAGCGCGTCCACGTCGAACAGCAGCTGCTTCGCCCGAGCGCGGAGCTCGGTCCACACCACCTCGCACGGGTCGAACACCCCCTCCCAGCTGTGCGCACAGGCCGGGCACGCGAGCGAGAACGTCACGTCAGCCTGGGGGTCTCGCTCTCCCAGGATCGCATCGATGCTTCCGTGGCCCGCCTCGTCCAGACCCTCGAGCCCCTGCGAAACGCACCGCGCGATGACCCCGGCCCGGTCGGTGATCTCGCCGCGCTCGACCCGACGCAGATCGTCGCAGCTGACGCGACGCAGCGTCACCGGCTGGCCGTCGATCTCGACGTCGAAAGGCGGGTTGTCCATCGGGGGCTGTGCCAGCCGAATCTCGGGGATCGAAACGGTGAACTCGATCTCCTCGTCGCACCGCGGACAGCGGTCGTGAAGCTCGAGCTGTGGGCCGAGCATCGCCTCGCGTAGGTCGAGCATCGCGTGAGCCAGGCACCCCACGGGCGCACCCCATAGCGACTCCAGCGAAATCCCGGGGTCCGTCGTACGCCACAGCCAGACGCCGCGCTCCGCCCCGGTGGTGCCATCGCCTTGGTCCAAGACGCACAGCAGCTGCTCGGACGTCAACACCACGGGCTGCTAGTCCTGCGGGATCGTGAAGCTGGGCTCGGTGGGCTCGATGACCTCGACGTCACGTTCCCACCCCTCGTTCTCGAGCTTGAGCGTCTGGATCAACACCGCGTTGGCGCTGGCATCGAGCTCCATCATCGCTTTGTACTCGCTGACCCAGCAGCGGAAGATGTTGTACGAGAGCACGAGCTGCCCGGCTTCGTTGTAGAGTTCGATGGTGATGTCCTTGCGGAAGTCATCGAGCGAGACCTGCGCTCCCAAGCCCGCACCTTGACTCCACACCTTGTTGGCCCACTTCTCGAAGTCCGGGTCATGCGTGACCCCTCGCTCGAGCGTGATCGCCTCGAACTTGGTCTGGCCGGGCGACTTGCCGACGGTGCTGGGATCGCCTCCGTGGCGGTGCTCGACGACCTCGGTGGTCCGGGACAGGGCGCTGATCTTGCTGACCCCGGCGACGTACTTTCCGTCCCACTTCACGCGAAACTTGAAGTTCTTGTAGGGGTCACGGCGCTTGGTATTGACGGCGAACTGAGTCATGACGGTCCTTTGGGTGTTCAACCAGCCTGGGAAACCATCTGCTGGATCTTGAGAATGACGAACTCGGCGGGGCGCAGCGGGGCGAACCGGACGATCACGTTGACGACCCCGCGGTCGATGTCACCGGCCGTGGTCGTCTGCGCGTTGCACTCCACGACGTACGCGTCGGACTTCGAGGCCCCTGCAAACGCCCCCTTTTCGAAGAGGGTCTGCATGAAGCCGCCGACCGACAGTCTCAGCTGGGCCCACAGCGCCTCTCCGTTGGGCTCGAACACGGCCCACTGGGTGCCGCGGACGAGATTCTCCTGGATGTACAGCGCGAGTCGTCGCACGGAAATGTACTTCCAATCGCTCGCCTGCTCATCGGCCCCCTCCAGCGTTCTCGCGCCCCATAGGACGGTGCCGTACACGGGGAAGGTGCGGAACGCGTCGATGCCGTAGCGGTTGAGCGTGCCCTGCTGGATGTCAGTGAGCGTGGCGGTGGGCTCGATGATGCCCCGTGCCACCGCGTCGATGCCCGCCGGTGCCTTCCATAGGCCACGGCGGCTGTCGGTACGGGCGATGATGCCGGCCACGACACCGCAGGGCGGGAACTCGGTCGGGCTGCCATCGTCGAGCGGGTTGGCAGCACGGACTCGCGGGAACACGAGCGCGGCGTTGCTGCTCCGCACGCTGAATGAAGAGGCCGCCGTGGCAGCAGCCGCGCCCGTCGTCCACTCGTTGGGCGGGTCGACGATGAGGAAGGCCCGCTCGGACTCCACGAACGTCATCGCGGTCTGCCAGAAGGTGCGGTCGGTCGCCTCGCCGACCTCCCAGCCGTCGCGGGGAAGGCAGAGCAGGTTGAAGAGGTCGGCATGACGCAGGGCATACATGCCCCTGCGCGGCTCGACGTCGCTGCCGAGCAGGTCGCCCGGCTCCGGCGGGCTGCCGTCGGTCCCGCCGAGAAAGGCTCGGGCGCTGGTGTCCGCGGGCGCGCCGAACGTCGCAGACGCCACCCGGCCCAGCCCACTACGCCCGGCGAGTACGCGGGTGAGGAAGCGTGGGTGAGCCTCCTGGTGGCTGACACCGAGGTGGGCCTCCTCTTGGGCGACGTTGCCATCGGCGTCGAGCTCCTGCAGAACGAGGTTGAAGGTTCCCGCCGGCGCGTCGTCCCGGTTGACGCTCGCGGTGAGGCGGTCTCCCCAGCGGCCCGGGCTCGCAGCTTCGAGCAAGAGGTTGCCGATCCGGACCCTGGAGGTCGCAGGCGCAGGCCCGAGCACCAGGGTCTGCGTGCCGCCCGAGTTGGGCGCGGACGCAATGATGCCTGCGGCGGGCACGGAGGGGCTGCCCGAGGGCATCTCGGCCGCGACCAGAGCATCCCCGCTGAGGTCGATGCCTTCGATGTCGGCCTCGGCGCTCGCGAGGTTGATCGTCGCGTTTCCCTCGACCCCGGCGACGGGCTCACCGTCCGCATCCAGCCCCCGAATGATCAAGGAGAACGACGCGGCCGCCGGGTTCTGGATCTCGACCTCGAAGCGCTCGACCCCGGCCGCACCCGTGAGCCCGGGCCCGGGAGTGAGGGTGATGCCCTCCCCCGTGTTGACCACGCGAACGACCAGCGCCTGCCCCCCACCGTTGGCGAAGAAGTGCCGGAGCGTCTGAGACATCGGACTGTGGCGGTGCAGGCCTCCGAAGATCCGGTCGAACTCTCCGAACCCGGAGACCGACGTGGGCGTGTCGACGGGCCCGCGCGCCGCTCCACCGACGAACGCGGTGATCGACGTGGCTCCGCCCACGATGGTGCGGACGCCGCTGGGAATCTCTCTAACGTAGACGCCCGGCGCCTGGGTGCTGAGATAGGACATGGTTGACTTCAGCCTCCGGCCTGACCGGCCATCTGTTGGAACGTGAGCACGACGAACTCCGCCGGCTTCAGCGGGGCAAAGCGCACGATGATGTTGACGATGCCTCGGGCGACATCGTCGGGCGTCGTGGTCTCGGCGTCGCACTTGACCTCGTACGCGTCGCGCACCTGGCTTCCGGCGAAGGCGCCGTCGCGGAACAGCTGCTGCATGAAGCCTCCGACGGCCATGCGGATCTGTGCGTGCAGCGGTGCATCGTTGGGCTCGAACACGGCCCACTGCAGACCGCGACGCAGACTCTCCTCGATGTACAGGGCCAGGCGGCGCACGGCGATGTACTTCCACTGGCTCGCCCGAGTGTCCGCCCCCACGGCCGTGCGACTGCCCCACACGACGGGACCCGCCAAGCCACGCTCGACCAGCGCGTTGACCCCCCGCTGGTTGAGCTGTCCGATCTCGGCCTCGGTCAGTGGCTGCTCGAGACTGGTCACCCCGCGAAGCTTCGCGTCCATGCCGGCCGGAGAGAACCACACGCCGCGCTCCCCATCGCTCCTCGAGATGACGCCAGCCATGAACGCAGACGGGGCATACGCTCGCTCCAGACCATCCTGCACCGGGTCGGGGGCACGCACCGCCGGGTAGGTCATGATGACGTTGCGATGGGCGAGAGACGTGACGCCGCTCATCGAGGCCGCATCGGCAACCGATGTCCACCCGTCGGGTGGGTCCACCAGCACCATCGACCGAAGCTCCTCGGCCACCGCCACCGCAGCCGTGTAGACGTCGGGGTGCGGGCTACCCCCGCTGGCAGCGTAGGGCGGGATGCAGATCAGGTTGACCACGTCGGCGAGCCGAAGCCGCTCGAGCGCCTCCTCCATCTCGGTGTTCGTCGGCGCAGAGCCGTCGTCCCCCGGGCTCGATGTGGTGTAGTCGATCGCGGCCGGACGTGGAGCGGTGTCCGTCGTGGCGCGCAACAGCGACGACTTCGCCCGAAGTACGCGCTGCACGTTCCGCGCCGAGCTCGGGTCGACCGAGACCAGCCGATGAACCTCGGCCGCGACGAAGTCGTCGCCGGTCCCCGTTCCGATCGACAAATGGAACGTCGAAGGGTCCACGCTCCCCAGCGCCGGATTGGGATGTTCGACCCGGACCACGAGTTCGTTCGGCCACGACCCGAGGCTCGTCGCCTGCAGCTCCAGGCCCCCGCCGAGATCGAACGAGGCAACGGTGGTGTCTGCGGCATGCACGACCCGGACGATCAACGCCCGCACCCCTCCGGCGAGAAAGTACTGCTGCACCGCGGTGGGCAGATCGCTCTGCGCCCAAACATCCCCGCACCTGCGTACGAACTCGCCCCACGAGGAGACTTCTATCGGACGCTCGGTGGACTCGGACTCCCCTCGGCGGCAGCGGCCGACGAAGGCGGTCACCGAAGTGGGCACTCCGACGATCGTACGAACCCCGCTGGGCAACTCCTCGACGTACACTCCTGGCGCACTCAGCTGCGTCGACATCGCTCCTCCTCGCGCGACAAACGATAGCACCGAAGCGCGCGATCTCGTGCTCCCTGGAGCGACGGCGCGGGGTCGTCCAGACGCTTTTTGCGTGGAGGGATCACCGGCTGACCGGCACGGCCACCGGCGCCACAACTGGCAGCCGCGCAGCCGGATTCGGTTTCACCTCGCTCAGCTAGCCTCGCCGGCACGCCAGCAGCTGCACGTAGGGGATGACGTCGCTGGTGGCGACCGCGGTGGAGGCGGTCAGCGGAGGGTCGACCGCGTGGGCGTGCGAAGTGCTGCTCGCCGCGGTGGTGCTGAAGGCCGAGACGGAGTGCGAGTGCGTGCCGTCGTTGTCGGTGAACGTGTCCGCCGAGCCATAGTTGGGGATGGTGGCGCCGGGTCCGGAGGCGGCGGGGAACGGCCCGAAGTTGAGGGGGTTTCCGCTCGCGTTGAACGAGGTCAACAGCCCGTCCTTCCACTGGTGGTTGTGACTCCCCGCGCTGTTCGTGGTGTGCGACGGCACAGTGTGCGTGTGGGCCACCGACGCCGACCCCGTGCTGAACGACGGGATGTCCGTCGTATGGCTGTGCACGGGATTCTCGAGATCTTCGAGCGCCTCGCCCACGGTGCCGAGCAAGGTCGCCGCCGAGCCGTTCATCCCGACGACGGCACGACCCCGCGCCTCCGTGAGCTCCGTCCACCCCACGGGGCACTCGCTCGCGTCGAAAAAGACGACTGCGCCCGCTGGAACCCCGCCGTCGGTCGCCGATTCGAGCGCGGTGATGCGAGCGTCGTTGTCGTCGACCGCGTCGGAGACGGCACCGAAGTTGTCGTTGAAATCGGCGGCCACGATGGGCTCGCCCGCGGCGAACTCGGTGAGTGGCTCGACCGGGCTGGCCAAGGCGAACACGGGCAGCGCCGCCAGGCCGACGGCGAGTGCTGCGACCGAGCGCGAACGGGGGCGGAGGGAGCGAGGGGTGAGTGAGATTCGTACGCGGATCATCGTGGACCTACTGAAAACAAGCGCTGGAGAACGAGGACTGGCCGAAGACCCCCGGGGCGCATCCCCCAGTGGAGTCGTCGGCACCGCCCGAGGTCGTGGAGGTGGAGGTGGACGAGGGGTTCTGCGTCGTCGTCGCGGGGTCGGGGTCGATCCCGGTCGTGTCGTCGGCCGAACCCGTGGAGGGCTCTGTCGTGGTCGAAGACGCAGCAGCGGTGCTGCCCCCCTCGGTGTCCGCAGGGACTGCCGCCCCTGGCTCGAAACAAGCGGTCAAGACGAAGAGAGGAGCGAGACGCCACATGGTTCACGGACCACGTGTCGCTGCCGATCGATTCGATCCTCGGATCGTCGAGAAAAGATCAGCCCACGTCTGCGCCAAACGCCGCGACGCGGTCGGCGACGTGCGTGGGCTCCGATGGCCAGCGGTTGTGGTCACCGCCGTGCGGGGCCCCGTGCCATCGCTCGAAGCTGACGTCGCGCCGGATCATGCGATCGAGCGTGAGCCGAACCGACCGCTCGGGCGCCCATGCGTCTCCCTCGACGCGAATGCCCAGCGCGGGCGGTCCCGGCCGCGCAAGCAAGGCGTCGCCGTCGAAGTCGCCGAGCGCGTAGCGGCCAGTCTGTGCGGCATGCGACCACTGCACCATCAGCGTGCGGGCTTCTCGTCCGCCGAAGCCGACCTTGTCCCCGGGGAACACGCCCAGCGCTCGCGCGAGCGCGCCACAGGTCCACGTCGCGGCCCGAATGCGATACGCCTCCAGGCCGTCCCACGTTCGCCAGTAGGGGCAACCGGAAGCTACGGCCACCACGCCGTGCAAGCCGGGGACGCCCATGCCCGCCGTCATGAGTCCGACCTGCCCGCCGATCGAGTGGCCGACGAGGAGCTTGCCCAGCGTTGGGGTTGCGTCGTGGAGCGCTCGCAGTGCGGCGGCGTAGTGCTCGACGACCGCGCCGTAGCCCCAGTCCGTGCGTCGATCGGCCCGCGCGGGGCTGCGGCCTTGCCCCGGCAGGTCGACCGACACCGTCGCAAACCCTCGAGCACGCAGCGCCTCGCAAAGCGTGCGGTAGTAGGACGCGCGCACACCGAGGGCAGGCGCGACGAGGACGGCGCCGCGCGCCTCGCCCTGCGGATGCTCGAGCGTCGCGCGCTGCGTGCCGCCCACGGTCGTGAACGCGATCTCCACGACACGACTCTACCTGCAGCAGGATCTGCGTGCACACGCTCACCTTGCCCGCGATGGCATCTCGGGCGGCATTGCGCGAGGTTTGTCGAGTGCGCAACTTCGGTGCCGCGCTGCTCCTTCTCGTCGGTTGCGACGCCACGCCCTCGGCCGCGACCGCAGGCCTCCACCTCGACGCCCGGCGCTGTAGGCCCGCGGAGGGGACCACCGGAAGCCCGACGACGATCGCCGAAGCCATCGCCCTGGCCAACGGGCTGCCCCGGCCCGTCACGGCCGCGTGTTTTCTCGAGGCACTCGACCGACCACTGAAGATCGAGGCATCGAAGAGCCGCGCGAGCGCTCAGCCTGCCCATGGGGAGCGCAGCCCCAGGGTCTTCCTCTTCACGAGCGACGCGCTGGTCATCACCGCAGCCATCGATGGCAAGGGGCGCGATCTCATCGAGTTTGGCGAGAACGTCTCCGCCCGGCGCTCCGTCAAAGGCGAGATTGAGTTCCCGCTGACCGAAGCGCTCGACGTCGCCGCCCCGTTCGACCGGATCCGCAACCCGGAGCACGGCAACATCACCACGTGCTTCGTGTGCCACGACTCCGAGGACGACGAACCGGGGTTCCCCAACGGGCGCAGCTCGCTCATCGTGCGGCCTCGAACGAAGAGCCTGGTGCCGCTCGACACGCTGCAATCGGAGTTCGAGTCGTGCGACCCGAGCAAGGAACCGCAGCGCTGCGCGATGTTGACCGCCCTCGTCGCGTGGGGCCCTCTCGAGCACCACGGCTTCGACCCAGACCTCCCGGTGTTCTAGTCGCACGGCTGCGACGAGGCGCAGTTGGTGCAGTCGGCACAGATCGGCGTCGAGAGGTCGGGCGGAAACACGTAGCGCGACTCGAACGGGTAGTCGGTGCAGTCCATGGCCACCTGGCCGATGTCGATGGGCTTGTGAGCTCGGGGCCCTCGGTCTCGTGGCGCACGCACCACGTCTGCGCGTCTGCGTCGAACCGCACCACGATGGGGTTTTGATTGTCGCCGACCTGCTCGTACCCGACGAAGATCACCGCGTCGTCGACCTCGACGCGGGGCGCATCGGACGACGCGAGTTCGGCCCTCCCGTCGTCACAGGAAATCCTCACCCCGCCCTCGACGTAGGCGGAGCTCCATCCGTCCGCCGAAGGGGAGACGGGCGGAGCGGGCGCCCCCTGGTCGGTGTCTGCGTCGGCCCCGTCAACGCCGCACGCGACGAGCAGCGAGACGGCCCCCGCGCAAATCCATCGTCGCATCGGGCGATTGTACCAAGAGCAGCTCTACTCGCAGACCGTCGAGAACACGGCGAACGCGTCGTCGAACTCGTAGCTGACCGTTTGGCAGATATCCACCCGCGCCTGCTGGTCGAGCGGGATTCCACTGAGCGCGAGGAAGCCGTTGAGCGCCGACGAGATTTCGGCCCCCTCGCCCTCATCGCCCGCAAAGGGATCCCACTGGCATTCGGGCTCCTCGTTGGCCGGGTCGGCGACGACCGAGATGAACGCCACGAGGTTGGGATCGACGTAGGTCGCAAAGAGCTCGGCGACCGTGTCTTGCTCGTCCATCGGCGTCGGGTCGTCTTCATCGCTCAGATAGACGATCACCAGGCTCGCGCCGGGGCGCCTGAAGCCCTCGTTGCACCCGCCCTCGGCGTTGTTGTCCGGGTCCAGCGCGCCCAGCATCGAGTCGAGCATGCGTTCGTCGTCCGAGCCACCAAAGCCGGCGGTGATGAAGGCGCATTGAAGCGCGGCAAACGCTTCGGCGGGCGTGCCGTCTTCTTCACTATAGTACGGCGTCGTCAGTCCCCGGTCGTTGCATGACTCGGGCCGTTGCAGGAGCGCGCCGGGAATCTGGCACTGAGGCGGGTTCGCCTCGGGCATCTCTTCGTGGTTCGCGATGCCGATGTGAAAGGAGCAGACGCCGCCCAGCTCGGCTTCGAACAGCGCGAACAAGTCGGGCAACGAGTTTCCCAGCGGGAGTAGCCACTGCGACATGCTGTCGGAAGAATCGACGAGCAGCAGGATGTCGAGGTCCGAGCAGGTGTCGACGCCACACGCCTGCCCCGTCGACGAAGACGAGCTGCCCGCCGAGTCGTCGGTCGTCGAACCACTCGTCGACCCCTCGCCCGTCACCGTCGCCGAGTCATCGGTCGTCGAGACGCTGTCCGTTGCGTCCGACGTGCCCGACATCGACGCCGTCATCTGAGGCGGCATGGTCATCGGGGGCGTCATCGTCGTTTCCCCTGGCATGCCCTCCTCGCACACGTCATCGACGCAGACCTGGCCTGGATCGCAGTGCGAGTTGCGGGTGCAGGGCAGCCCGAGCGTGCTGGGGACCGGACACCCGACCACGAACGTCAGCGCCGCGAGCTTTAGAATCGTCCGGACCACATCACCCCCATCGCTCCTCGGTCGATCATCGGCGACACGCTGGTTTGGCGTCGGCGTACGCCGAGCGTGATCAGCACGGCGCCGGCCACGGTGAAGGCACCGCCGACCGCACCCCCGACGATACCGATCGTGTTGCCTCGACTGATGTCCTTTCGAGCGTCTGCACGCCGCTCGGGATCGGTCTCGAACGTGTCGACCGCGTTGTTGGCGGAGACGAGGCCCCCGATGAGCAGTCCGTTGCCAACCAAGCCGACGCCTGCCAAGACGGCGCCCGCGATGATCAGCGGCCGCCCATCCTTCGGCGAGGTCTGGATGATGAGCGGCTCGGGTTCCGGTTCGGGCTCGGGCTCGGGCTCGGGCTCGGGCTCGGGCTCGGGCTCGGGCTCAGGCTCAGGCTCGGGCTCGGGCTCGGGCTCGGGATGCGCATCGAGCATCGCCTGGATTTCGTCGCGTCGAGCGGTGAGCTCCGCGCGCTGGGTCTGCTCCGACTCTGGCAGGCTCTCGAGCGTGCGCTCTACGAGATCGAGCGCGGCGACGAGGTGCTGCTTGTCGTTGTCGACTCCGTACGCGCCGACATGCGCCTGCTGCAGCGAGACGCGAACGCGATTGCGCAGGGCCTCGGCCTCGGGGTCGTGAACGACCTGCTCGTACAAGGTGGTCAGCGATTCGATCGCCCCAGCGTAGTCGGCGGTCTCCAGCTTCGCCTGCGCGTCGCGCCACAGCGTCCCCTGGTCAGGGACGGCCTGGGTTTCGGCGGGCTGGGCCCATGCGACACTGGGCACGGCCAAGAGCGTCGCCGCAACCAGTGCGACCCCCGCCGGCGGTCTGGATCGTCGCATCCTCACCACGCGCGATGATAGGGCGGTCTCGACGTCAGGGCGAGTACGCCACGGTCCCGTCCCGCCGCCCGGTGCCGGCAGCCGCGGTATACTCGTGGCACGTGGGGTCGAGCGAGCCCAGAACGTGGGGTGATCCCGGAATCACCGCACCGGCCCAAGCCTCCGAAGAGGCGCCGACGCTGCAGGCCGGCACCGTCCTGGCGGGTCGCTACGTGATCGAGCGCCTCATCGGCGAAGGCGGCATGGGCGAGGTCTATCTCGCCCGCCACCAGACGATCGACAAGCTCGTCGCCATCAAGCTGCTGGCTCCGGAGCGAGCGCGCAAACCCCGAACCGTCAGCCGCTTCCTGCAAGAGGCCAAGGCCGCCTCCAAGATCCGGCACGAGCACATCGTCGACATCACCGACTTTGGCGAGGTCGATGGCCTGGCGTTCTTCGTCATGGAGTTCCTCGATGGCGAGGACCTCAGCGACATCGTCAAGAGAGAGGGTCGGCTCTCCTGGGCCCCGGCGCGGTCGATCACCATTCAGATCCTCGAGGGGCTCGGTGCGGCGCACGACGTCGGCATCGTTCACCGGGACGTCAAGCCCCACAACTGTTTCATCACGCCCCGCGAGCGCGACCCGAACTTCGTCAAGATCATCGACTTCGGCATCGCAAAGCTGCGCGACGGGCAGTCCGAAGAGCAGCTCACGCAGACCGGCGCGATCATGGGCACCGCCGACTACATGTCCCCCGAGCAAGGCCAGGGCATGGAGCTCGACGGACGCTCGGACCTCTACTCGGTCGGCGTGATCCTCTACCGGATGCTCGTCGGTCGCGTGCCCTTCAAGGCGGGCAACCCGATGGCGACCGTCTATCAGCACGTCCACAACGACGCCACGCCGCCCAGCCAAGCGTGCCCCGAGGCCAACCTGGGCAAACACGTCGACGCACTCGTGCTCAGGGCGTTGGCCAAGGACCCGGCGGAGCGCTTCGACACGGCAGCCGAGTTCATCGACGCCCTCAAGGAGATCGACGACGCGAGCCCCGGAGGCGCGACGAAGCGATGGAGCCCGGTGGCGCTCGTCGGACTCGCCGCCGGCATGGTGCTCGTGGGAGGACTCGCGGCGTGGCTGGCGACGGGCGGGGACTCCCCCACCCCGCAGCGACCAACCACCGCGCCTGCCCTCGCCCGGGCGCCGGAACCAGAGCCCGTTCCCGAGCCGCAGCCCGAGCCCGTTCCCGAGCCACAGCCCGAGCCCGCCCCCGAAGCGACCCCCACGCCACCACCTCCACCCGAACCCGCCTCGACCGAAGCTTCCGCCCCCGAACCCGCGGATACCAAGCCAGAGGTTCCGCAGCGACGCAGCGCACGAGCGCTCTCCGCGACCTTGAACAAGCTCGACGGCAAGGTGAGCGCGTGCGGCAAGAAGGCCGGTCTCTTTCCCGGTGAGATCGTCGACGTGACGGTGTCGATCGCCACACAGGGCCGCGTCAGCAAGGTCAGCGTCAAGGGTAGCCACGCGAAGGCGGGCGCTGCCTGCATCGTCAAGGCGATCAAGCGTGCCCGCTTCGGGCCCGCGCAGCGCAGCCAGACCGCGAAGCACCGCTTCAAGATCTGATCTCGGACTCGTCGCGCTACCGGACGATGTAGTGGAGCGACACGCGCAGCCCGGGCCCGACGTCGACCGGGACACCGTGGTCGACGAGCACGAACAGCCCGGCGCCATCGAGGTCGGGCCGAACGAAGCTGGCCTGCACGGGCCTGTCCTCGCCTCCGGTCTCCGGTAGCGTCGCGCGGAGTCGCTCCGCCCCGGCCGCGTCGTACAGGATCAGCGCTCCGTTCGAGTGGGTCACGAGGCCGAACGCATCGGCCCATAGCAGCTCGCCCTCGAACGCTCGCGGCTGCGACTCGACGACGTGGTCCTGCTCGTCGGTTCGCATGAGCTCCACGCCGTTCCAGATCCACATCGCGTCCCCACTCGAGAACGCCGCGGGCTCGACGTTCTCCACGAGCTCGCCGAGCGGTCCGGCGTAGAGCTCCCCGATATCGGAGAGGTATGACCACAGCTCGAGCGCACCGTCGTCACGTGAGGTCGGGAACGCCGAGATGGGCCAGTTCCGACGCAGCACACCGCCACGGAAGAAAGGACGATGGTTCCCGGGGCCGAGGTCGAGCGGACGGCTCTCGAGCAGATTGGCCTCGGCGTCGAAGCGTTCGAGGACGAGGCCGGACTCCGCGACGTCGCTTCCGTGAACGACCGTGATCGCATCCCCGACAGTCGCGACCCCGTAGCCGGGCGTCCAGCGATCGCCCTGCGCGGTGTAGCTCGCCACGAGCCCCGCATCGAGATCGAGCACCCCGAAGTCACGCTCGACGTCATCCGAGCGCACTGGATACGCCAAAGCCACGGTTCCATCCCCGAGCAACTCGACGGGGTTTCTGGCGATGCTGATGTCGGAGAGCCCGCCGCTGTCGATGAAGGCGCCCAGCGGCGTACCGCCCGCGTCGAAGCCCTCGACGACGATCACGGGGAGGAAGGAGGCGTCGAACTGCTGTACCGCGCTCACCACTCGCCCATCGCGGCTGGTCAGGCCCGTGCCAAACCCGGGCGCGAGGCCTTGTGACCAACGCAACGATCCGCTGCTCTCGCAGGTCGCGCTACATCCGTCCGCGTTGTCCCCGTTGCCATCGTCGCAGGCCTCGTCGACGTCGACGACGCCGTCCCCACACACCCCGGCGTCGCCGCCCTCACTTCCGGTCGAAGCATCGGCCGACCCGCCTACGGGCCCCGTCGACGTGCTCTCGGGGGATGAGTCGTTCGACTCCGTGGCGCCGCTGGTCGCAGACCCCTGCTCGGCCGGCGTCGGCACGGACGGCCCACATGCAAGCAACGCCCCGTACAAGGGACACAGCCACTGGCGTCGACGACACGAAGTCACGCTCATCAGTGGCGCGAGTTCGGCCGTGAGCCCACGATCCGTCAAGAAAACCCACGCCGCGGCCGGGATCGTGTGTGGGCCTACGGCCGCAACATGTCGAGAACCCCTACTCGACCGACTTCACGTTGTCGTCGGGGTTTCGGTCGACGAGCATGACGATCGGGTCGATGCCTGCCTTGGCCGGCTTCGCGTCCACCGTCACGGTGAGCGTGGTCTTCTCGTCGGAAAGCCGGTGCTTCTCGCGGTAGAGGAACTCGCCCTCGTCGTCGAGCAGGCCGAGCTCGATCCAGTCGTCGAGCTCGACCTCGGTCTCCTCGCCGCTCTCGGAGGCGCGGAACTTCTTGCTCATGACCTCCAGCTCCACGTCCCATTTGCCCCCGCTTTCGGTCGCCTTGGCCGAGAGCATGCGGTTGTCATAGAGGGTGATCGTCTCGAACAGGTCCTCGATGAGGTAGGCGTACTTCGGCGGCGTCTCGGCGCGAATGAACTCCACGAACTCGATGCTGTTGGTGAACGGCGGGCGCTGAAAGCCGACGGCCTCGATGTACTTGGACAAGGCGCGGTTGAGCGCCTCTTCGCCAATGTACTCGCGCAGGGCGTACATCACCAGGCTGCCCTTGTTGTAGTGAATGTAGGGCTGGTTCTCGACGAGCATCAGCGGAAGCTCGCGCTTGCGCTCCGTGGCCCGGCCCTGCAGGTAGCGGTCGAGCTCGTGGCGCAAGAACGTCTTCATCTTGGCCCGGCCGTACTCCTTCTCCATCACCATCAGCGCGGAGTACTGCGAGAGGGTCTCCGACATCACGGTGCTCCCCTGCACGTTGCCCCCGATGACCTGGTGCGCCCACCACTGGTGAGCGACCTCGTGCGCGGTCACGTAGAACACGTAGTCGATGTCCTCTTCGTCGCGTAGGTCGGCGATGAAGCCGATGGACTCGCTGTAGGGGATCGTGTTGGGCAGCGACTGCGCGTAGCTGGCGTACCGCGGAAACTCCACGATGCGAACCTGCCGATGCTGGTAGGGCGAGAAGTTCGCGGTGTAGTAGTCGAGCGACTTCTTCACCGCCTCGATCATCTTCGGGACGTTGTAGTCGTGCGGAGCGTGGTGGTAGACCTCGATGGCGACGTCGTTCCACTGGTCGCGCGCCACGGTGTAGCGCGCCGACAGGAACCCGTAGAGGTTGAGAATCGGCGCGTCCATCTCGTAGTGAAAGAAGCGCCTGTCGCCCTCGGTCCACTCCTTGGTGAGGTAGCCGGGCGCGAGCGCGATCTGGTCGGCACTGGTGCTCACGGTCGCCTCGAAATCGATCCAGTCGGCTTCGCGCGAGATGTACGTGTTGGCGAGCCCCTCTTGGTCGTCGACCGGCAGCATTCGCGGCTTCTCGGGGAGCCCACGCTTGCGACGCTCGTCGGGATCACCCAGCTCGAAGTCGGGGTTGTATCCGAAGTGCGGCAGGTAGCGGTCGTTGTGGAAGAACGTGCCGTTCTCGACGATGTCGGTGTTGGAGCCGGAGTTCTTGAAGCCCGGTTCCTCGTACCGCGACTCGAACTCGACCTCCATCGATGCACCGGGGCGCAGAGGTGAGGACAAGCGGTAGATGCGGTAGCCGATCTCGCGGTCGTCGTGCTCGAGTTCATGAAACTCGTCCAGACTCAGCGAAAGCCACTGTGTATCGCTGTCGAGCAGCACGTGCAGCGTCTCGATGGCCCCCTCGGTGCGGTTCTCGAGCGTGATCGTTCCGGCGAGGTCGACACGCCGCTCCTTGGGGTAGATCGCCGCGTCGAGCGTCGTTGCGACCACCCGCGGCTGAGGTAGGTCTTCGTACTGCTTGTATTTCTTCTCGTACTCGGTGACGTGATCCTCGGACCACTTCGAAGGCTTGTACGTGTTGAGGACGTTGGTGTTGTAGTAGACGTACGCTCCGCTGGCGATGAAGCCTGCGCCCGCAAAGGCGAACAGCGCCAGGTACATCGGCGTCATCCGGTATCGGGCCTCGCGAAGGCGCAGCTTGAAGCGCGGGTCCGAGCCGCGAACCCACATGAGGTTGGCCAGCAAGACCAAGCCCAGCGCCGCGAAGCCCCAGTAGCCGCGGAACCAGAGCATCGGGTCGATCCAGTGACCGAACCCGTTCATGTCGGAATAGGGGCCATCGCCCATGCTGCCGAAGCGATACAGACGGTGTTCGAAGTCGAGGAGCGGGAGCGCGATCTGGGCGATGAAGTGCAGCGCCATCAGCCCGTAGCCCGCGAACCTGTGGTTCGTAATCACCTGGAAGAAGATCGCGAGAGCGACCAAGACGGCCCACTGCGACCACTGAACCCCGAACACACCTCGCGCATAGAGCCCGATCTCGAGGTCGGTGAACCCACCCAGCAGCTGCACGAGCATCGCCGTGATCACGGAGACGAGACAGACGACGGCGACAGCAGCGAGCAGGGCGCTCAGCTTCGACAGCGAGAACACCCAGTTCGACGTCGGCATCGCATCGACCACGCGCGCCATGCCGTTCTTGCGCTCGCGCCAGACGACCTCGCCCGAATAGAACGTGATGACGATGAGCAGGTACAGCCCCATCGCGCCGTCGATCACCCGGAGCATCAGGTTGGTCACGGGCAGGACGGGCGTGCCGTACATCTCGTTGGTCGTCCCGTGTGCGCCTCCGAGCACGTTGATCAGCGCAAAGACGCACAGCACGATGAACGCCGTGCTCGTGAGCACGCTTCTCACCTCCACCCGGGTGGCGAACGCCCACTGACGCAGCTGGCTGAGCGCGCCGTAGTCGAGCGCGACCTTGGGAATGGTGGCCTCGGTGTTCGACGCGTTCTCCACGGCCTTGCCGCGCTTGGAGCCGACGCTCGGCGCGACCATCCGGTAGCGCACGACGGTAAAGGCGAGAATGGCAGCGCCGAGCGCCGACCAGATCGCGCGGTTGAGCAGCACCGTGCCCGAGAACGGCACGAGCGCCGTGTTGCGCTCGTTGGGGGTCCAGTAGCGCGTCTCGATGCTGAACGCCGACATGCCGAACGGGTCGATCAGCGCGGCGATCGTGTCGTTGTCGAGATCGCCGACGAAGGCTTCCGACACGGCGAAGAGCACCATCAGGCCCGCGACGGCGACATAGGCCCACAGCATGCGCCGGGTGAAGGTGGCCACGGCGAAGAAGATCGAGCCCAACACGAAGAGCGTGGGAAAGACGAACACCGCCAGCGGCTGCACGAAGGTTGCGAGGCTGAACGGGCCCAGCCGCTCGGCGTCGAGCCATGGCATCACCGAGCCGATCATCATGCCGAGCGAGCAGGCCGCCATCACGAACATCGCGGTGAGCAGGCCGCCGACAAAGCGACCGAGCAGGTAGTCGCGGCGGTGAATCGGCTTGGTGTAGAAGAGCTGGTACGCGCCGTCGTCGAAGTCGCGGACCACGGCTCCGGCCGCAAAGGCGGTGACCAGCAAGATGCCGAACACGCTCATGATCGCCAGCATCTGGGCGACCACGTACGGCGCGTTGATCAGCGTCTGACCTCCGCCCCCGCCGATCTGCACCGCGTCGGTGGTCATCGCTGCGAACGACAGGAGGCCAAAGAGCAGCGAGAAGAGGTACACCGCGGGCTGCCGAAAGCGAACCTTCAGCTCGAACCGCACGAACTCGAGGATTGCGGGCAGGCCCTTCATGCCGCCTCTGCGCGCGCGTCGTGCAGCGTGGTGAAGTAGACGTCCTCGAGATCGGGGGAGACGGGCTCGAAGCCATCGCCGGGGTCGGCCTCACAGAACGCGTGAATCACCGTACGGCCGCCGACCAGGCGGGTGGAGATCACCGTGTGCGCGGCCTTGTGTTCATCGAGCTGAGCCTTGTCGATGACCTTGCGCCACGTCTTGCCTCGGAGCGCATCGATCGCGCCCATGGGCGCACCCGTCTGCAGCACCTGACCGCTGGCGATGATCGCCATGTTGGTGCAGAGGTCGGCGACGTCCTCGACGATGTGCGTCGAGAGCAACACCACGACCTGCTCGCCGATCTCCGAGAGCAGGTTCAAGAAGCGCCCGCGCTCTTCGGGATCGAGCCCGGCCGTGGGCTCGTCGACGATGATCAGCTGTGGGTTGCCGAGCAGCGCCTGCGCGATGCCGAATCGCTGCCGCATGCCGCCCGAGTAGCCGCCGAGCTTCTTCTTGCGGTGCTGCCAAAGGTTCACGCGGTTGAGCAACGCCTCGACGACCGATTTGCGGTCCTTGGGCGCGGTGATGCCCTTGAGCATCGCGAAGTGCGTGAGCAACGTGACGGCATCCACCCCCGGGTACACGCCGAAGTCCTGCGGGAGGTAGCCCAGCACCCGGCGTACCGCGTCCTTGTTGGTGAGCACGTCGATGTCGCCAAGCCGGATCGAGCCGCGGTCGGGCTCTTGTAGGGTGGCAATCGTCCGCATCAGCGACGACTTGCCGGCCCCGTTGGGCCCCAGCAGCCCGAACATGCCCGGCTCGATGTCGAGCTCGATGCCCTGCAGCGCCTTCACCCCGCCGGGATAGGTCTTGTGCAGGTCGCGAATTGTCAGCTTGGCGCCAGGCATGTGCGCGGGTGAGACCCAGGCATCGACGGGGAGGTTTCTGCGGGAGTCACGCTTTCGCCCCCGCTCCGGCTCAATAGCCGGTGGGCCGAAGGAGACGGCGCCCCAGGGCCGAGAAGGCGGGGTCGTCATGCGTGTCGCCCCACACGGCGGTCTGCAGGCCGTGCAGCAGCATCAGGTCGCGCAGTCCGGCGGCATCGACCGCGCCGTAGGCCTCGTAGAACGGCTCACGCAACGAGGGCTGGCGGGCGAACAGGTCCCCCTCGAGCTTCACCAGGTCCCACGCGGCCACGTCGGCCCGCGCCTGGCCGAAGTCGATCACGACGAGCCCGCGCTCGGGCGCCCACAGCCAGTTGGACGGCGTAAAGTCTCGGTGGCAGAGGGCTCGGGAGCTGCCCTCGAACGTCTCGAACGTGGCCGCGGCGACCGCTTCGACCTGCAGGTCGGTCGCACGCGCGAGCCAGGCATCCCGCCGCCGAAGCAGCGCTTCGCGCAGGGGTAGCTCATCGGGCTGCACGCGGCCCCGGTCGTGGAGCTGCCGAAGCCAACCACCCGCCGCACGAACCGCATCGGGCGACTCGCTCGCGGCCCCCGCTTGCCACGACAGCACGAGCACGGTCGGCTCGGGCACCGCGAGCACGACGGGGACGCCCCCGACCGCCGCAGCAGCCTCCAGCCCGCGTCGCTCACGATCGATGGCCGCTCGCGACGCCTGCTTGACCACGAACCGCTCGCCGTTCGCCACGCGCACCACCGACACGGTGCCCTGAGACGAAGCGCGCGGCTCGACGTGCGACAGCACGTGCGACCGAGCGTCGAACCACGCTCGAGCAGAACGGGGTAGCACACCCAACGATAGCGCCCCCACGCGGTCGCGAAGAAACTTCGGATCACTTCGGCCCGACCGAAGACTTCTTCGGCGTGAAACGACGACTCTGCCATCTCCTCGGCCTGTCGACCCTCGCGCTTGGGCCCTTCCTGCCCGAGCGCGCCGAAGCGGCCCCGGCCACATACTCGATCTACTGCCGTGGAGGGCAAGGGGCGACCGATCTCAACGTGGGGAACGTTGGGGTCGTCTTTCAAAAGCTGTTCCTCCACGCCGGCACGGCCTACGACGCCGATACGCTTGCGCCTGGGACCTGTGCGTGGCCCGACCGCCCGATGACGCCGCAGGAGCCGCACCGTCTCTACTACGTACACGAGCTGGGCGGACGCGACTTCGTCTCCGTGCGCGGCGACATGCAGCTGGGTCTTTGGCGAGCCGGACAGGGCATGATCGCCGAGCAAGATACGCCCGCAAACCTCGACGCAGTCAACAAGCTCCAGAGCGAGAACTTCATCGTCGAGCTTCGGGTCAGGTCCGACGCGATCACCCGGAAACTTCGCCGGGGCGAGCCACGGCAGGTGAAGATCCTTCGGATCAAAGAGGTCGGTGTCGTTCGTCAAATCGGCGCGAGCAACCGTGGCTAGTCCAGGAGCGCTGTGGACCTGGTATCGTCGGTTCGTGAGTGCCGACGACGCTCGGGTGTCGGATGTCGACCTGCTTCACGGATGGAAAGCTGGAGACCAGGCCGCGGGCAACGCCCTGTTTCGACGTCACGTACGCATGCTGTTCCGGTTCTTTCGCACCAAGGTGGACGGACCCGTGGACGACCTCGTGCAGGACACGCTGCTGGGCTGCCTCAAGGGATCGTTTCGCGGCGAGACCGACTTCCAGACCTACCTGCTTTGCATCGCGCGAAACCGGCTGTACTCGTACTACAAGCGGCGACAGCGGGGGTTCGATCCCCTGACGTCCTCGGTCGCGCTGTCGGGTCTCTCGCCGTCGGCGGCCGTTGCCGCGAACGAAGACCGCGCTCGTCTGCTCGCTGCGCTGCGGCGGATCCCGCTCGAGGCCCAGACGCTGCTCGAGCTGTACTACTGGAACGGCCTCAAGGGCCCCGCGCTGGCCCAGATCCTCGACATCTCACCGCACACGGTTCGCAGTCGCATGTCACGGGCGCGTTCCAAGCTTCGAGATGAGCTCGCCGCGCTGCAGGGCACCCCCGTCACCGATCTCGCGACGCTCGAGCGTGAAGCCGACTTCGACGCGTGGGCTCGCGGCTTGGCGCCTACCCAGACGCAATAGCCTCCAGCAGCGCGGCGGCGTCCTCTCGGGTGCGTTGCGAGAGCGGACCTGGGTGGTCGTGCTCGTCGCGTACCGACCTCGCAAGCGCGCGGGCTTCCTCCACGTGCCCCAGGTCGAGATGGATTCGGGCCAGGAACAGCTCGTTGACGCGCGTCCACGGCCCGTCCTCGTTCAGGGCGCGCGTCATCTCCACGCCCCGAGCCGCGGACGAGAGCGCAGCTTCGAGATCACCGCGGGCCTTCGCGATCTTGGCCTCGCAGATGAACAGCCCGAAGTTCTCGAGGTCCTCGGGGTCGTAGTGGGTGTCCGAGAGCGCCCGGGACGCGTCGATCTGTGCCTTCGCATCGTCCAAGCGACCGAGATCGATGAGCGACTCGATCCGGCGCTCTTGCGGGCTCAGCAGCCGTGGGGAGTCCACGCCGAGCTTTCGTTCGAGGATCGACAGCGCGCGGTCGACCTTCTGTAGCGCCGCCTGCGGCTCACCGGCGCGACGCAGGCAGTCTGCCTGAGCGTTGAGCGTGGTGACGAGTGAGACCGCGTCTTCCCCCTGCGCGCGCGTCTTCATGGCGAGCACGCGCTCGAGCATGGGCAACGCCTCTTCGCACGTCAGCCACTCTGGCGCCCTCGATGCGAGGTTCTGAAGCAGCGCCGCGACCGAGGAGTGCTCCGGACCATACGTCCTCTCGGCCAGCGCCAGGGTCTCGCGGAACAACGCGTTCGCCTCTCGTTGCTTGTCGACGCTTTCTTGCATGGCCAGCGCGGCGCCCAGATTGAGGGCCGAGTGGATCGACATCGGCCCCGGATCGAGGAGCTCTTGCGCTTGGCGGTGACGCGACTCGGCCAGAGGGTAGTCGCGCGCCGCGTAGGCGTTGAGCCCCAGGTTCTCCAGCGCGGCCGCGCGCTGCGTCGCGTCGCGACCAGCCCACGCGAGCGCCAAGCTGCCGACGAGCTCGGCGGCGTCGGTGTTTCTGAGGAGGTAGCCGTCGATGTACACGAGCCCCGTGGCGATGCTCGAGGCGGTGCGGTCGTCGTCGGCCTTTACAGCCATCGCCAGCGCCGCCTTTGCCATCTCGACGGCATCCTTCGGCTCTCCAACGCGCGCCTCGAACGTGGCGAGCATCGACATGCACGACGCGAGCAGCTCGTCGTCACCGTATGCTCTCGCCTCCTCGACGAGCGCCTTGGCCCGCGCGTCCCCTTCCTTCCACCGCGACATTCGAAAATCGGTGCGCGCCTGGATCAGGCCCTCTTGCAGGGCAATGAAGGCCGCTCGCCGGGACGGGTCGGCGGGCGGAACGAGGGAGGCGCTCAACGGCGCCTCCACGCAGAACTCCGGCGGGTCGAGCCGCGACACTGCATCGAGCGCGCGGGAGCTCGGCTGGTCCGCGAGCGCGTCGAACAAGCTGTCGGCTTCGAGCTGCATCCGATCGAGACACGCGACCCGGCCATCGAGGAGCTCGGAGGACTGTGTCCCCTGGACATGCGTGGCTCTGCAAACGGCCGTTCGGGCCTCGACCCAGCGCTCCCCGTAGGCATCGAGCGCGCCCGCCGTGTTCTCCCGAAGGGTCGCGCTCTCGGAGAGGGCCGACACCGCCGCCGCCCCGCGCTCGGAGGTCTGCGCCCAGGCCTCCGCTGCTCCGACGCACAGCGGCGTCGCATCGGCCGCGCTCATCGACCCTGCGACCGCCGCCGTTGCGAGCCCCGCCGCGACGGCGCCCGTGGACAGCCAACGGCGCCGACGGTGAAGGCCACGATCGATCGCCTCGATGAGCGCGTGCATGGACGCGTGACGATGGGAAGGCTCCGGCTCGAGCCCTCGGCGGACGGCCGCGAGCACCCCCGAGGGAGCGTCGCTCCGAGACGGCGTGATTCGTCGGTCCACGATCGCCTCGTGCAGGGCCCCGACCGTGGCGCCTTCGAAGGGCCGATGGCCCACGAGCGCCTCGAACAACGCCACGCAGAACGAGAACTGGTCCGCGGCCGGGCCAACCTCCTCTCCCGCGAGTTGCTCGGGCGCCATGTACGACGGCGTGCCGAGCAGGGCCCCGTCCCGGGTCAGCTCCGAAGGCTGTGCCTGCTCGCCAGCATTGGGCACCTCCGGCAACGACAGCACGCGCGCGACACCAAAATCGGAGACGCGCGCCCGCGCATGCTCTCCTTCGCCCGACACGAGCACGTTGGATGGCTTGAAGTCTCGGTGAACGATTCCCGCCTCGTGTGCGGCAGCCAACCCGCGTGCAGCTTGCACATGGAGCTCGACGCACCGGCGCACGCCGACGTCCTGCGCCCGAAACCCCTCGAGGCTGCCCCCCTCGACGAACTCCATCGCGATGAAGGTGCGGCCCTCGGACTCCCCCACCTCGTGCACGGCAACGATGTGCGGATCGGAGAGACGCGCGGCGGCCTTGGCTTCTCGGCGGATCCGTTCTTCGCGCCGACTCCCGCTGAGCTCGGGCCTGACCACCTTCAGCGCGACGCGCCGATCCAGCTGAGGATCCCAGGCCGAATAGACGACACCCATCCCCCCGCGCCCGAGCTCCCCGAGAATGACGAACCTGCCGATGTTGACCGACGAGGTCGTCCCGAACAGCGCGGCCTCGACCGCAGAGGCCGATAGGGCGAACTCTACGAAGTCGTCGACGGGCTGCTGCCCCAGGAGGTCGTCGGAGGAAGTCACGCGAAGGCGCCTACGAGCATAGCGCTAGAGATCCATGTAGAGAATCCCGGCCGTCGCGATCGAGGACTCGGAATCTGGCGTCAGGTCAAACCCGAAGTTGAACTGCTTGAGGCCGACGAACGGGCGATAGTAGTCGGCTTCCGGCGTGCGCGGCCACAACACGAGACGCTGCGCGTCGAGGTCGAGCACGCTGAGGTTGCCACCGACCCCGAGCCCCGAGGGCCCCTCGTCGCCGAGGTCTGCCCCCGCTCCGCGCAGCCACACGGTGTTGTTGGCGACCGCGATCGACGGGCCCACCGGGAACGGGTTGGGCAGAGAGCCCGAGAGCGAGCGGTTCCAGAACAGGTAGTACATCTTCAAGAATGCGCCGCGAACGTCGATGCCGGGGTCGAATCCAGGCGTGGCGTAGTCCTGAATGCCGTCGTCGGGCAGCCCTTCGAAGCCGTCGCGGTCCGCTCCCCAGCTTGCGTCGATGCTCGGGAGGTTGCCCGGGGCGCTGTCGCCTAGATCGATCGGCATCAGGGCGTGGCGGTCGATGGTGACGCGTCCACCCCCGAGGTCGCCCATTGGCTCGTTGGCGACCGGGTAGTGCACGAACCGCGACTTGTTGGCGGGCACGGCCCACAGCGTGTTGCCATCGGGTGAGAGGTCGAAGTCGTAGAACCCACCGCCGTAGAGCGCACCGACGAGCCCCTGCACGCCCGGCTGAGCGTCGTCGAAGTCGACCACCTCGCCGGCCGCGAGGTCGATCATCTCGACGCTGTGGCAGTTGCCGACCACGAGATAGTCGGTCTGTGTCTTCTTGAAGGTTTCGACCGACAGACCGAAGTAGTTCACGCCCTGCTCGACGTCGGCGCAGCTGACGGTCTGGGCGTCGAGTTCGGTCACCGTGACGTCGCCGCGCAGGGTTCCCGCGCGATAGAGCGACCGCTCCCCACCGCTCGAGCGCAGGCTTGGCCGCCCACTCGCGTCGAAGTCTGCAATGTACAGACACGTGGCCCCCTCGCATTCGGGCAAGTCGTCCGTCGTGGTGCCGATATAGACCTCGCCTTGCCAGGCTGCGACGTTCATGAGCGGTTGGTCGAAGAGCTGGTCGTCGGCCAGCGTCATGATCGTCGCGTCGACGTCGCCGGCGTCGAGTTCGCTGACGTTGGCGTACCAAAACCCTCGGTTGTTGCCCTGGTTGGTCGAGTCGGCCGCGACCGCGAACAGGTAGTCGTTGCCCTCGTGCGCGTGCCAGACCGCGCGGCACGGGCCCGCCTGGCTCGTTCCTCGAGGAAACGTGACCAGGCCGCCCACCTGCTCGCGGGTCTGCACGTCGAACTGCGCCGCAAAGCCGGCCTCGTCGATGCCCATGCCCGAGGAGGTGAACAGCGCGTAGACGGTGCTGCCCGGCCCTTCGATCACGTTGCACATCGACCCCATGATCTCCTGGCCGTCGGCGTCGACCAGCGGCACGTCGACGCCGACGCCCTGCGGCTCGACGGTGTAGGTCGACAGGTCGATGATGCGCATGGCGTTGTCCGTCTTGTTGCCCACCACCACGATGCCGTCGTCGGCCGCCGGCGGGCTGGAGATCGCCCGCTCGTGGTAGTGGGCCAACACGAGGTCGCCCAAGTCGAGCGTCTGGTCGTCCACGAGCGTCACCTCCATCGTCACCGGTGGCGGGTTCTGCCCCGACGTCGGGGTGGCTTCGGCGAGCATCAGATCCGTCTCGGAGACGACCCCTCCCCAGGCCGTCTCGTTCGTGTCGAAGTCGTCCTGCCAGCCGTATCCGCGCCGCTGCGAATCGAGGCTGTCGTAGACGACCGTGAGGGCGTAGCTGCCGGCAGGGAGGTCCGACACGGCGATCTGCGGACCAAAGCTCTTTTGAATCGGCGCCGGCCCGCCGACGTCCGCGGGCCACTGCGACTCGTCGTCCTTGTCGACCAAGCGAATGATCGGGTCCTCGCACGCCGTGTCCCCCACATCGCACAGCAGGATGAGCAGGTCGCCGCGGTCCGTGCTCGTGTCTTCGGGGATGAGCGGCCGTGCAGCGGCGTCGAACTGCTCCTTGGCGCCCGAGCCCAGCAGCGGACGGAAGGTCAGCCCTGCGTTGCCGGTCGTGGGTGGCTCACCGCTCGATCCATCGTCACCGCTCGAGTCCTCGCCACCTCCCGTCGACGACGGGTCGGGTGAGCCGGTCGATCCCGCATCCCCGCCATCACCCGATCCTCCAGGGTCACATGCGAGCAGGAGCAGGGCGATGGGGGTCGCAAGAGACAACGAAGGCTGAAGCGCACGGAAGGACATCGATGGAGATGTCTCCGCCACGCGGAAAGTGATCCCGGAAAAGTTCCGGGCCCGCTCGCGCTACGAGAACCGCCGCGCGAGGACGTTCTTGGTCACGTCGCCGAGGTTGCGGGCGAGCATGCCGAACTTGCCGATGCCGACCTCGGGCTCCTCGCCCCGCGACATCCGCTTCATCTGCTCCTGGTACCACCACAGGTTGAGCAGGTCGTCGAAGAGACGCACGCCGACCGCGGTGTCGCCTTGCTCGAGCGGGGTGTCGTCGCCGCCGAGCACCTTCTTGGCCAGGTCGGGATCGACGGCGAACGGCCGGGCGATGCCGACCACGTCGACGGCGCCCGTGCGCCGCGCTCCGAGCATACCGGCCCGGCTTCGAAAGCCGCCGGTGACCATCAGCGGCATCTTCACCGTCTCGCGCATGGTCTCGGCGTACTCGAGGAAGTACGCCTCGCGCTTCTTGGTGCTCTCGCGCGCGGCGCCCATCATCGCGGGCTTCTCGTAGCTGCCGCCGGAGATCTCCAGCAGGTCCAACCCCTCGGCCTCGAGCGCTTGGGCCACGCGCACCGAGTCTTCGGGCGAGAAGCCACCGCGCTGGAAGTCGGCCGAGTTGAGCTTGGCCGTGATCGCGAAGGTGGGGCTGGTGGCCTTTCGCATGGCGCGGGCGATCTCGAGGACGAAGCGCATGCGGTTGTCGAGCGAGCCGCCCCAGCGATCTTCGCGGAGGTTGGTGAGCGGCGAGAGGAACTGGCTGACGAGGTAGCCGTGGGCGCCGTGGATCTGCGCGCCCGCGAAGCCGGCCGCGTGTGCCTGAGAGGCTGCGAACGCGTAGCGCTCGATCAGGTCTTCGATCTCTCGCTCTTCGAGTGGACGCGGCACGCTGAACACACCCGGGCGCTTGACGGCGACGGCCGAGGGCGCGACCGGCTCCCACGTGACGGCGCGCATCGTCTGGCGGCCAGCGTGGTTGATCTGCATGAAGAGCTTCGAGCCGTGCGCTTGCGCAGCTTCGGCCCAGCGCCGCAGCGCAGGCAGGTGTACGTCGTTCTCGATGACGACGTTGTGCGGCTCGGTGCGGCCGTCACGATGGACGATGACGTTGCCCGTGATCAGCATGCCCGCGCCTCCGCGGCCCCACCGCTCGTAGAGCCCCACCAGCGCCTCGTTGGGCGCCCCGTCGGTGCCGCAGAGGTTCTCGCTCATGGCCGCCTTGCCAATGCGGTTCGGGAGCGTGACGTCGTCGGTGAGGCGAAGCGGTTCGTTGAGCGCGTCGGTCATGGGCTGCGGGCATGTTCGCAGCTGGGGCGGCGGGTGTTACACACACTCACCCAACGCGCGCAGCAGCGCCGGAGAGTCACGATAGCCCTCGGGGTCGGCGCGTCGGGCTGCGCGGGTGGACTCGTAATGCGCGCGAAACGAGGCCGGCATGGGCGGAGCCCCGACGCGGCGCGCCAAGTCATCGAGGTACTCGAACTGCCTGGGGCCGTACCTGAAGAAGTGACGCCGCCGGGCCCCCTCGGCCTGCAGCTGCGCCACCGAGGCTCGGTGCTCGGCCATCATCTCGGCCGCGCTCGGCCACGGGACGCGGCCACTGAGCAGGTGTGCGAACAGCCGCGACTGCAGCTGCATCAGCGGAAACGGGACGACCTGGAACGGCAAACCGACGAAGGCCAGCCGCGGCGCCTGCACGCAGACGAGGTCGAGCCAGAGGGGATGCACCCATTTGCGCTCCACCGTCACCAGCCCCGGCTCCAAGAACTCGAACGCGTAGTCGTACCCCGTGCACAGCAGCAGGTCGTCGACGTCGCGGAGAACCGACCCGTCGGCCAGCGTCAGGTCTCTTCCCTCGGCATGCACGATCGCCGCGCGCAGCTCGATGCCCGGTCGCTCGGGCGCGTCGTCGGGCTCGCGCGCGCACAGCCAGACCTTCGCCGCGTGGCCCACGAGGTCGCCCGAGATGTCGACCCCCGAGGCCTTCGCGCCCAGCAGCGCCACACGGCGCCCCGAAAACGGCGCCGGCACTCGGTAGTCGTGGCTGTGGGAGACCCGACCGCCGAAGCCCTCGAGGCCGGGCAGCCGCGGGACGAAGGGCGCGTGATAGTGCCCCGTGCACACAGCGACGGCATCGAAGTGCGTCCCGTCGACGAGGAACCCCGCCTCCGCGCGAGCGATGCGCTCGACGCGATGCCCAAAGCGAATGACGTCGCCCAGGTCGATCGCGTACCGCTGCAGATACGCGAGCACCTCGGCGTGCCCGGGGAAGCGCCGGCTCGCCTCGAACGGCGCGTCGACATACGCCATCACGTCGGTGGGCAGGTTCGTCCTCAGCGACGCGTACATCGCCCCGTGCTGGTCCGGCCGCGGGTCGTAGACCCAGGTGCCACCGACCCGCGCATTCGCCTCGAACACCACCGCCTCGAGCCCCACGCGCCGAAGCTCCTTGGCGCACACCAGCCCGCCAGCCCCTGCTCCGATCACCGCGACGCGCACGCTGGCGGTGCTACCACGACTCCCGCGCAGCGGCGATCACTCAACCTCTGGCACTCTATCGTTCCGTGATGCTCACGGCTGCACTGCTCGTTGGCCTCGCCGCCGACCCCGGGCTTCGCTGGAGCGCTCCGCCGAGCTGCCCGACACGCGCCGAGGCGGCCGCGTACCTGCGCGACGAGCTCCAGCAGGATCCCGAGGCGGGCTCGGACGAGGTCCGCGTGGAGGTCTCCGATAACGGGTGGCGCGCGACCATCATTTTGGGAGACGGCGACACTCGAGAACTCGAGGCGCTCGAATGCGAAGACCTGATGGCTGCCGCCATGGTCGTCATCTCGGTCGCCCGAGCCGAACCCGACGCGCACGAAGGCGTCGCCGCGCCCGAGCCCTTGCGCCCCCGCGTGCCCCTGCCCGCTCCCGCACCCGATCCCGCACCCGACGACACCGCGGACCCGCGACCGCCGAGAGTGACCGCGACGCGCCGCGATGCGGCTCCACCACCCGAGCCCGAAAACACCCGCCCCAACCTCACCCACTGGCTCTCCTTGAACGCAGGCGTCGCAGCCGCGTTGCTCCCCAGCCTCAGCGCCCGCATCACGCCTCGCTACGAACTGACCGCGCCGTCGTGGGCGCTCCGCGTCGCCGGCCACTACGACACGCCCCGCGAGCTGCTCTATCCAGGCGACACCGTCGGTGGCCGCTTTCAAGCCGCGTCGGCCGACCTCTCGGGGTGCTGGCTCCCCGGGCGCCGAGCCGTGACCGGATCGCTGTGCGCAGGCCTGGGAGGCGGGGGCGTCTTCGGCGTCGGCGTCGGTATCGCCACGCCTCGCCGGCCCCGCGCCGCATGGTTGGGCGCGGTCGCGAGCGCCGGCATCCGCTGGACCTGGGCCGAGCGCTGGCGCCTTGCCGTCGACGTCAGCGCCAACGCCGGAATCCGCCGGCCGCTCTTCCACGTCGGCGACCGAGAAACGCTGTTTCAGAGCCCTCTGCTGGGCGGAGCGGGCACGGTTGGAATTGCACGCCGGCTGCCGTGACGGATTCCGACGAGCACCTGCACTCACAGACCGTGGGGTCCAATCCACGACGCCGCCGTGACCCCGCGGCGCAATGGGTGATCGATGCGTACCGCGAACACTTCCGCTACACGTGGGCTCTGGTGGGCCGATTGGGCGTGCCCAGCAGCCACATCGAAGACGTGGTCCAGGAGATCTTCATCGTTCTGCACCGTCGGCGGCACGACTTCCGCAACGAGTCCTCGGTCAAGACGTGGCTTCACGGCATCGCGCTGCGGGTCGCTCGTCGTCACCGAGGACGCATCCAGCGAGGCGAGCTCGATCCACTCCCGCCCGATGCGCGCTCCAAAGCACCCTCCATCGAAGCGCGCGTCGCCGGCCGCGCTCAGCTCGCTCGCCTCGACGCGCTCTTGGACCAGCTGCCCGACGCCCAGCGGGAGGTCTTCGTGCTCGCCGAGGTCGCCCAGCTGCGCGCACCAGAGATCGCACAGGTCATGGGCATCAAGCTCAACACCGTGTACTCCAGGCTGCGTCTGGCCCGGGGTCGCATGAAGGCGTCACTCGAGGCGATGCGGTCCGCCGACACGGAGGCCCATGGAGCCGCTTGATCCCCAGCTCCGCCAGCTGATCGACGAAGGCCTGCCCGCCGCGATGCCGGACGAGCACGCGCAGGAGCGAGGCCTCGCCGCGTTCGTCGCTCATGTCGAAGGCAGCCCACCACCGATTCCACCCGCCGCGGGCGCGGGCAGCGGGCTCACGAAGCTGCTCGTCGGCGTCGCGACGCTCGGCGCGGTGACCACGGGCGGCTGGGCTGCGACCCGCACCCCCTCGGAGCCTTCGCGGCCTGTCGTCCGCGAGCCTGCGCCTTCGGCCGAGCCCGCGCCGCTGGCCGAGGGGAGCATGGAAGAGACTCCCTCGCCCGCCGTGCCTGCACCGTCCTCGCAGCCCCCACCTCCTCCCGTATTGCCGACGCCCACTGCGTCCGCGACCGCGCGTCCTAGGAACCGTCGCGCCTCGACTCCCACCGAGGCCGCGAAGCCCTCGGTCGCCGACCAGCTCAAGGCCGAAGCCACGCTGATCGCCAAGGCCGAGTCCGCGCTCGACCGAGGCAAGCCCCGAGAGGCGCTCGCGTTGTGCGACTTTCACCGCGAGGGCTTCGACGCGCCACAGCTCACTACGGAGCGCACGGCGATCGCCGCGATGGCGGCCTGCATGGTCGACGAGACGGACACCGCCGCTGGCGAGGCGTTCGTGCGCGCCCACCCCAAGAGCGCGCTGGCCAAGCGGGTGCGTCAGCGATGCGGCTTGACCTCGACTCCGTCGAAATCGACGTCGCCGTGACGGAAGCTCGCGCAGGCCTGCACTCACCTCGATGTAGCCATGAACGTTCGACTGCCCATGTCTCTTCTCGCGCCGCTCCTTTGCGCCGCATGTGATCCCGACTCCCAGTCGCTCGGCGACGAACCCGGCTCGGCGGGGGGCTCAATCTCCACCGAATCCACGCTGCTCGGGGAGTACATCGACGCGAGCATTCAGCACATCGACGGCCGCCCCGATGGTTTCGTTGCCGCAGCGGGTGTGGGCGGGTACCAGGGGACGTTTGGAGATCTGGCGCTCTTTGACTCCCACTGGATCGGCGCGTTCAACCCCGACGGCACCGAAGCGTGGCGCCAGGAGCTCGAGATCTGGACCGACCCATCGGGCGAGATTCGAGAACAGCAGGTCACCGCCGTCGCCGCGGCCGCGGATGGGTCCGTCTGGGCCACGGTCATCGACTATGGCAGCGCCGACGAAGGCCTCAACGAGCTGTGGAAGTTCGGCCCCGGGGGCACGCGCGTCGCACAGACATTCCTCGCGCGCCGTCCACTCGCCGTGGCAGCCACGCCCGAGGGCGGAGCCATCGTTGCGGGCTATCTGTCCGTGATCGACGACCCCAACGCGACCCAAGGCTGGGCAGCAACATACCAATCGGACGGAGTGAATCTGGACGACCGCAACTGGGAAAACCCAGCGGGCCGCAACACCGCGTTCTCCGCGGTTACCGTCACCGACTTCGGATACGTCCTCGGAGGACGCTGGGGCACCGACCCGGCGAGTTCTCAGGCCCAGGCGTGGTTCGTCGTCATCGAGGACGCCTTCGACGACGACGACGACCTCGACGACCTCATCGCCGACGTGAAGCTGCCTGCGACAGGTGCCACCGACGGCGTACGCAGCCTTCGCGTGGACGACGAGGGCAACATCCTCGCAGAGGTCGACATCTCCGAGGCCGCGATCGTGAGCCTCTCGCCATCGGGAGAGGTTCTGAGCACCCAGTCGGTCGACCCGGACCTGGTGCTGTGGAGCGCCCACGCAACCGAAGACTTCCTCGGCGGCGACCGAAACAACTGCGTCGAGAGCATCGGCGGCGAAGGATGCGGGCAGGCGGCGTTCGCCGGTTTCGAGGGTGGAGCGCGGCTGTGGGACGAGCCCTTCGATGGCTGTAACGCGGTGACCGGGTTCGCGCTCGACTCCACCACGTCGTTCGTCTCGGTGAGCTGCAACTTCATGGATGCAAACGGCGACTGGAACCTGCGCGGCGAACTGCACCGCATCGTCGCCGAGTGAGACCGTGAGCTCCCGCGAGGCCGCCTACGCCCGAGGTGCGTTGTAGGGGTTGTTGGGGTCGTGATGGCCGCCCGCAACCCCGTCGCTGTGGAACGCCCCGTCGTTGTCCCACAGCTCGTCGGGGGCGAGCGAGCCCACGATCGCCCAGGCGATGCCGGCTCCGGCGGCCGCGCCGGCGATGGCACCGATGTACAGCGCGAAGCCGTCGAGCCCGGCCATCGCGGCCCCGATGCCGCCGCACAGCTCCCCGATGATCCACAGCAGAGGGAGGAGCCCGGCCCACCACCCCGAGCGGCCTTTGGACGTGGCGACGGCCTTGAGGCGACCGGTCAGGGTAACGATGGCGATGATCTCGAGCACGGGCGCCAGCTTCGGGGATGTGATGCGCAATCACAACCGGCCTGCGAGTTCACGGACAGGTCAGTTCAGCAGCACCACGTCGACGCGAAACCATGTGGTGGTCGTCCGGCTGCACGTCCCGCAGCGAGCGTCGACACGACGGAGTCGGTGGCGCCCGTGTTCTTCGACCTCGTGTTGGTCGACGTGAAGCGCTCCCCCACACCATGGGCACGGCTCCCGCTCCGCCTGCGGCTCGATGGCCGCCGCCGAGCTCACGTCGATTGCATCGGCGGGCAACGCTCCGGGCCGCTCTCGGTCGCCTGCCACCCGAGCGCACGCGTCGGCCGTCGCCGCGCGGATGCGGCGGGCGCTGTGCAGCCAGACCCAGACGATCCAACCCACGACGCCGAACACGGCAGCTCCGAGAACGAACGACACGTCCCTCGGGGGTAACACGAGCGCATGAGACACCCGAGACTATTCGGCTTTTTCTTTCACCAGCGTGATCGTTGATCGGTCGCGTGGCACAACCGAGACATGATTTACAGGCGATTCGCCATCCTCCTTTCCACCGCATGTGGGCTCTTGTCCGCATCTTGCGACAACGGCATCACCTGCCAGGACATCGGCTGCCAGCCCAGCTACACCCTGCACCTCGAGGGGCCAGATGAGGAGCTCCAAGCCGGCCTGTGGAGGGTCGACCTCGACATCGACGGCGGGACGATTTCTGCCGAATGCGAGGTGACCGGCGCCGAAGAGGGTCCCGGCGATCTGATCTGCGAGCTCGGCCCTTGGACGAACGAGCCAGACCAGCCCGTGAACGTCTCGGTCACGGTCGGCAAGCGCATCGGCCCTGGCTCGGGCGAACCCACGGACACCGGAGTCCCGCCCGAGGAGAGCAACGCAGGCATCTTCGTCACTTTGCAATCGACCAACCAAGAGGCACCCGCGTCCAGCCTCGGCGTCGAGGTGAGCTTCGAAGACGCCTCGGTGTTCGACACCCAGCTGGCGCTGACCTACGAAGTCGAGGAGGACTTCGGTGGCGAGGGCTGCGGCTCGTGCATCTACGCAAACGACGAAGTCATCCTCTTGCCGTGAGCTGGGCTGCTAGCCTGCGTGCCGTGGCCGAACGACTTGCAGGCAAGCGCGCCCTGGTGACTGGAGCATCGAGCGGTATCGGCGAGGCGCTCGCGCTCGCGCTCGCCCAGCGAGGCGCCAACCTCGTCCTCGTGGCCCGCCGCGAGGAGCGGCTCGAGGCGCTGGCGCAGCGTCTTCGCGCCGACGGGGTCGAAGTCATCGTTCACGCTGCCGACCTCACGCGGCACGATGCCGCAGACGCGTTGTTCGCCGCCACGGAAGGACGCGACGTTCAAGTCGACGTCATCGTCAACAACGCGGGCGTCGGCCGCTACGACGCGTTCGTCGACACGCCGTGGGAATCACTCGAGCAGACCATCGCGCTCAACTTGGTCGCGCTCACCAAGATGACGCACCTGTTCACGCCGAAGATGGTCGCGCGTGGGTCCGGCCACGTCATGAACATCGCCTCGATCGGCGCCTACACGCCCACGCCCCAGTTCGCCGTCTACACCGCGACCAAAGCCTACGTCCGCCACCTCACCGAGGCCCTCGACGCCGAGCTCGAGGGCACCGGCGTCCGCGCGATCTGCATCAACCCCGGCGGCACGACCACCGAGTTCACCGAGCAAGCCGGCACCGAGGTCACCGCCTCGGGCCAACGCTTCATGATGAGCGCCACCGAATGCGCCGAGATCGCCATCGACAAGATGCTCGCCGGCCGACGCAACGTCGTCACGGGCGTCATGAACGCGCTGGGCATGTGGACCCTGCGCTTCCTTCCCCGCTCCATGTATCCACGCCTCGCCGCCGCCGCGATGTCGAGTTCGGTGAAGAAGACCTGAGCCGGGACATCGTCCGCCTTCGGGACGCGCCGAAGCTGAAGATTTGCGCGTTGCTGCCGATGATCGGGGAGGTGAACGGTCGGCTCTACCCCCGGCTCGGCATGTACTTGCGCGAGCTCCCCGATGGGGTGGATTCGTATCCAGACAGGGTCGCGAAGGCCTCGCTCTACCAGGTCATGCGCGACCTGTGCGAGATCGCGGTCGACCCCGCGCGGGTGCCCGAACCGATCGCTGCGCTCTTCGACCGCCCCCCACCGAAGAACCGCTGGATCCCCGAGGTGCACAGCGTCGCGGCCCACGTTGCGCTCTTCGACGCCTCCGGGCTGCGAGAGAGCGAGTTCATGGAGCTGGCGGAGTCGTACACCGCGAACATTGCGGCTTCGCCGATGTACCGGGCGCTCGCGTTCTTCACCTCGCCGCGGCGCCTGTTCTCCGGCGCCGCGAAACGGTGGGAGCACATCCATCAAGGGCTCCCGCTCGAGATCCACTTCGACGCAGAGAACAAGCGAGCGACGATCGACATGCGACATCCGCCGAACCTCTGGAACTCGCTGGCCCACGACTGGACCGCGTCGAGCTGGGGTCCCCTGCTGAGAATGTCGAACGCAACCGGCGGCGATGTGGATGTCCGGCACTCGGGCCCGACCGGCGCGCGGTTCGAAGTTCACTGGGAGTAGCTCGACGAATCCGGCGCTTCGCCGCGGCCGGAGGCGTCTTTGTTCATCCGCCTGCGGGCAGGCAGTAGCCCACGTCCTCGAGCCCGATCGGAGGCGTGCTGGCCATCGCGTAGTACGGCTCGCACGACTCTCCCTCGTCGCACGCGAGGTCGTCGGTCACGTCGCAGAACGCCACGCACGCGTCCTCGTGCAGGAATGACCCTGCGGGACAGTGCGGATGGAACGCGTCTCCGCTCAGGTACAGGTTCTCGCCCTCACGGATGCAAACGAACGTCCCCTGCGAGTCCGGGTAGCAGCCGTTGCCCTCACCGCACTCGTCTTCGAGCGGGTTGCACGAGGGTAAGCACAGCGGCATGGCGCCGTCGTTGTAAACACTGCAAGTCTCGCCCTCGACCTCGCAGGAGTACGCCGCGTCGCAGAAGTCGATGCACGCACCGGTGAGCGTCTCAGGGTCGACGTTCCAGCAGATGAGGCCCGCGTCGCAGGTGTCGATGCCCGAAACGGCCGACCCCTCCACCGTACACGGGTCGCCGCGCTGCGCGGGATCGTCGGGAAGTGGAGCGCAGCGGGAGGCGTTCCAGACGTCGCCTCCGTCGTTTGCCCACGCCGCGCACGACTCTCCTTGTGCACAGTCTTGCTGTTCGACCGCGCACATCGAGCAATGCCCGTAGACGCCATCGGGCAGTGCACAGCCGCCGGTGGGCGTGATGAACGACCCCACCTCAGTCTCTCCGGATGAAGAGCCTCCAGAGCCGGACGAGCCGACGCCGCTGGTCGACGTGGATGTGGCAGTCGACGTCGTCGCGTCGGTGGTGGGCGATGATGGGTCGGGGACGGAGCTCGTCGAGCCTGCGCCTGACGTCGACGCATCCATCGACGTGGAGCCGTCTCCGCCCGAGGCAGAGACCGCAGGGCCACAGCCCACCAAGAACGAAAGAAGCCAAGCGCGCCTCACACCACATTAGGTACCGAAACGAACAAAGCTGTCAAGTGCAGCCCGTCAGCTGGCGTCGGCCGGCGCGGCCTGGTCGCTGCAGATCTCGCCCTTGTCCTTCTTCAAAATCTCGACCTGCTCCTTGGCCTTGTCCTTGTAGTGGGACGGCGCCTTGGTCTTGCGGCTGCGCAGGGCCTCGAAGTACTTGATGGCGTTTTCGCACTGGCCGAGCTTCGCGAACGCGAGGCCGGAGTAGTAGAGGGCGTCGGGGATCACCGGGTCCTTCGGGGACTCCTGAATGATCCGGTAGAACTCGCCGAGGGCCTGGCGGTACTCGCGAGCGCTGAAGAAGGTGAGGCCGATGTTGAACCGGACCTCGGCCATCTTGGCGTCGGTGGGGTAGCGCGACTCGTAGGTGCGCCACAGGCGACGCGAGCCCTTGTAGTTCTTGGCCTTGAACTGCTTCTCGGCCTCGGCCCACAGCTCGGTCTTGTTCTCGGGGATGTTGGTCGCCTCGTTGAGCTTCTCTTCGAGCGCGAGCAGTCGGACGTCGACATCACCGCGCAGCTCGGTCAGCTCTTGTTTGGCGGCAGTGGCGACGAAGTCGGCGTTCTCGGCCGCGCCGCGCAGCTCTTGGGCGTCGACCTCGAGGTTGTCGACGCGCAGGCCCAAGTCGGCCTGGTTGCGGCGCAGAACCTCGTCGAGCTCGGCGATCTTGGTCTCGAGCTCGTCGGTGAGCGTCTCGACCTTGCTGATCGTCTCCCCGGTGTTCTTGGTCTGCGCGAGGACCTCCTGACGGAGCTTGGCGACTTCGGTGGCCAGCTCGTCTTGGTCGGCCTTGAGCGCGATGCACCCGGTGGAGAGAAGCCCGCAAAGCCCAAGGGCCCCCACCGTGGTGAGAGCCCTGGAGCTTCGCATGACCATGGAGATGATGCTCATGCGTTTCATGATGTGGTTGCCTACGGGAAGATGAACTCGACGCGGCGGTCTTGCGACCAGCCCGACTCGTCGGTGCCCGTCGCCTCCAGGTTGCCCTTGGAGATGACCTGAAGGTTCTCGCCGGTGACGCCCTTGGTCTCGAGGTACTTCTTCACCGACTGGCCGCGGCGGTCGGTGAGCATGATGTTGTACTCCTCGGTGCCGCGCGGGTCCGCGTGGGCCTCGAGGTAGACCAGCGTGCCCTGCTCGACGAGGCACGTCGCGATCTGATCGAGCTGCTGCTGCGCCTCGGGCTGGATCTTGGGGCTGTCGAAGCCGAAGTAGATTGCGTCGATTCCGCACGGGTTGTTGCCGCCGCCCTCGGGGATGCCCGAGAAGACGCACATGCCCCCGTCACAGATTTCATCCATCGCACACTCGTCGTCGGTGGTGCACTGACCACCCCCTGCGCCACCACCCGTGCAGGTGCCGGTGGCGAGGTCACAGGTGCCCCCCTCACAGGAGAGGTCGTCCACACAGGCCGAACAGGCGCCCGCGGTGCAGACCAGGCCGCCCGAGCAATCGATGGTCTGGGTGCAGGGCGAGCCGAGGCCACCCTGGCCACCCGCGCCGACGGCTGCGAGCGCGGGGTCCGTGCAGCGGAACTCGAAGCAAACGAAGTCCTCGCCAGCCGGGCCCTTGCCCGTGCAGTCGGCGTCGGTCGTGCAGTTTTGGCACTTGCCGTCGACACACTTCTCGCCGAGGTCGGCTTTGCAGTGCTTGTCCTTCTTACACTCGGGGTACTCGGGCTTCTTGCAGCCGACGAGCGGAGCGCTCAGGGCAAAGGCCGCGGCGACGAGTGAGAACGAGGCGAGACGGGGCAGAAGAGATCGCATCGAGAACGGTCTTTCGTTGGAGAGGGTGGGCGCCGACACCCTCAGAGGGGCTTTCTCGGCGCTTGACGGCGGTTCTAACACGGCCCAAGGGTGTGTCAACCGCCCGAAACCGCAGGAATATTGCCGAACGCGTAAAGCTCCCCACCTCCATCGAGCGCGGAGGTGGAGCAAGAAGAGTTCAGCCTTCGGAGACCCGGGCGGCGATGCGGATCTCGTAGACCTGCGTACCGACTCGGACGCGACGGCGCAGCTGTCCGTCGTCGACGACTTCGATGTCCGCCCGGGCGGCCACGAGTGCTTCGTCGTCGAGCTTCAGCTCGGGCCCGACCCGAAGACGATGCAGCAGGTAGTCGCGGACACCGACGCTTCGATACGGAGCTTCGGCGACGTCGAGATCCCACTCGACCTCGACAGCGTCGGGGTGGTGCCGCGGAACGACCGAGAGGTCGAGGCGATGGCGCCCGTTGGGCGTGAGCAGCACGGCGGAGTACTTGAGGCGATGGCCGTCACGGACCGTGACAGCCTGTGGGGCGAGGACCCGCGGCAATCGGCCGGGTTTCTTGCCGCTGCGGGTCGGCGTGACGTCGACGATCTCGACGGTGACGTCGAGCGGCCACAACTCCCTGGCGCTCTGGCCCGTCATGGGCGTCGCGAGAGAGTCCGCAGCCCGCGAGGGTACGGGTGCGAGGGAGAGGGTCGCCAGGCCGAGCACCGCGGCGGCGAATCGCCGAAACGTTGACGTGGGAGCGCGTCGCATGCTGCCAAGGAGGCACAGGACCGTCGGGCCTCCAAACTTCGCGCGCAGGCCAGCGACCCCCGAAAATGGGGTAAAAACTTGCGATGGCGGTTTTTTTGGCTCCGGGTCGAACAAACCCACCTACACCTACGTCGATGAAGGCATGAGCGGACCGCTGTACTGGATCTGGGGTGCGGGGCCAAAGACCGGGCCCGCCAAAGCGGAGCTCGAGAGGATCGCCGGGGCACCCAGAGGATCGCTCGACGACCTGTGGCGAGGCTACCGGGCGGGTACGGAGAGCGCGCCCCCCATCTCGGACCTCGCGCCCGGAGCCGTGGACCGGTTGCGCAATCGGTTGCGCAGCGCTCCGGCCCGCTCGTTCTTCTTCGGCGCACCGTCGCTGCAGCAGATGTCCGGCGGTCTCGCCATCCGCACCCAACGTGCGGGCCAGCGTGCCAGCAAGGTCGTGTTCGAGGACCACGGCTTCGTCGGCGGCACCCCTCCCGCGGTGGGGCTGTTCTTCGGCCGTGACTTCGTCACGCTTCGCAACCTCCCCCGATACCGCCGCTGGTTCGAGCAGCTTCGCGACGCGATCGAACCCGGCGGGGGCATCTACCTCGTGCACTGCGACGCCGCGTCGGACAACTGCCGCCTCATGCAGGCGATCAGCCGCATCGCCCAACTGCCCGTCTATGGCGCCGACGCGATTCAAGACGTCGGCAACCAAGCGATGGAGGGACAGGCCTACAAGGTGACGGGCAACCACGTGCAGCGGATCCGCTCGTTCCCGCAGGCCGTGCTGCACTTCGACTGAGCGGGGCTACGGAGGAAGTCCCTCGATCCACCCGCGCACCAGCGCGACGAGCTCGGGGTCGAGCAAGGTGGGCGCGCCCGCAGGCATGTGTCGCCGGGGTGCGCCGCCCACCTCGGGCGTGCACTCCGAGAGCAACCTGTAGAGGTAGCTGCCCTCTGGGTCACCAGGAGCGACCCGCGGCATGTCGACCGCCGTCGCCCCGACGCCCACCAGCGACGCCTCGGCCTGTGGGCCCTCGAAGCTCAGACCACCCGCCCCCGACGCGCCGTGGCAGGAAGAAAAGCTGCACCACGGCGAGAACACGCGCTCCTGCACGTCGGAGAACGACGGGGCGGGCTCGACCGCCTCGACCAGGGCGTCTTCGCAGGTCGGGGGTTCGGGCGCGGAGGCGTCGGAGGCGGGCAGCCGCAGCGGGCCTGCGATTTCCTCGCGCGTGGGCATGGCGTACGCGAGGCTCCGCGGCGTCATGAAGGCGCGGCAAAGGCCATCCGACACGTACGTCCCGTCGTCCACCTCGAAAGGTCCCGACGAGCTTCCGCGGTCGACACCTGCGACGATCACCACGTCGGTGTCGGCGAACGCCAGGAACACGCACATCTCGTTGATGCCGATGCCCCAGGTCAACGGCTCATCGTGCGGGTTGTCGTAGGCGCACGAGAACTCGATTCCCGAAAGGCTCTCGATCGAGACGGGCGGATCGAAGGTCCGTCCCATCGAGCTCGCACCGAAACCGAGATGCTCGAACACCTCGACCTCCCCGTCGCTGTCGAACAGAGTGACCCGAGCAGCGTCTCCAGTGCGATGGTAGTGGGGAAGGATGTAGTGGAGATCGAAAGCGGGCTTTTCGGGAAGACTCGCCGAGCCGCAGAACGAGTAGAAGGTCGCTTTGCTGTTTGCAGGGATCTGCAAGTCGAGGTTGCTCAACAGCACCGGGGAGAGGGTCGTCTCGACCAACGCCGGGTGAATGACCTCCAGAGACATCCACGCCTCCGTCGCGCGCGGGTCGGGTCCGAGGTTGAGCAGGTGCACGCCAGCGACGATCTTCGAGCGCGCGGGGATCCGAATCGTGGCGCCGTCGGTGAACCGCATCGTCTCCTGCAGGGCCTGCGTGGACTGCGCAAAGAGCGCGGTGCCAGCGAGCGCGGCGGAGATGTCGTCGAAGCCCCTGTGGTGGCAGGGCCAAAACCCGTCGTCCCCCGGGTAGACGTCCTCGGGTACGACGAACCAGTTGCTGTGGTGAAACGAACCACCGTTTTGAAACTCGACGGCCTGCACGTACAGCGGCGCGTCGTTGCCGACGGTCCAGCTGTAGCAGGACATCGTCTCCTGGCTGCCTTCGAGCTCGAAGGGGACGGTCTCGTGCACGAGACGGGCATTCGCCTGGGCGTCGGCCGGCATCTGCGGGTCTGGGAGTGGCTCGCGAGGTTCGGGGTAGACGACCTCCGGCTCCGCGCAACCGACCACGGACGCAACGAAGACGAGAGAAGCGAGACGACGACGGATCACGGGCGACCTCAATACTCGACGCGTACGCCGATGCTGGGCAAGATGGGCAACCCCACGGCATCGACGCGGCGGCTGTAGTCCGCGCTGTAGATGAACGCTTCTGGGTTGAGACGGTTGTAGACGTTCTGCACGTCGAGATACGCCGCGACGAGGGCGCGCTGCAGCAGCCAAGACTTGTCGATACGGAGGTCGAGCTGATGAAACACGGGGAAGCGCGCCCCGTTGCGCCCACCGGGTGCCGGAAGTGGCTCTTGCTGCGGCGGCACCCAGACCACCCCGGCGACGTCGGTGAATGGCGAGCCGCTGACCAGGCGGAACCGCCCCCCAACGCGCCAGCGCTTCGGCAACTGGTAGCTGGCGATCGCGACCAGGTTGTGCCGCTGGTCGAACGCGTTGGGCCAGACCCGTGGGCTGCGGTCCAGCTCGAGAGGGTCGCGCACGCGCTCTTGCACCCGCGCAAGCGTGTAGCCCACCCACCCCCACAGCTTTGGCCCGAGTCGACGTCGCGCGAGCGCCTCGAGCCCGTACGATGTCGACCACGTGGACGTCGCCGCCTCGACCGCGCCGTCTTCATCGAAGAACAGGCCGTCGGCGTTGTCGCGGAGACGACCCCATCCGGCGAGCTCGACGTACCACGACTCGCCGAGCTCTCGCCCCAACGCGGTGCTGAGCTGAGCGGCACGCGCGACCGACAGCGCCCCCGCAGACGGCGAAAAGCCGGCCCGCGGCTCGAGCGAGAGCAGCGACGCGGGCAGGATGACGTTGCCTACGGCGCTGGCAGACGTCAGAAACCCACCATCGACCGAGGACTGTTGGATGCGAGCCTGCGAGTACACGCCCGCGCCCATCGACCAATGCCAACGAGGCGCAAACCGCCAATGCGCCGTCAACCTGGGGTCGACGGATGCCTTGCCCGTCTCGCCCAGCGTGAACGCGTTCGTTCGAAGGCCGGGCACCAGCGTCCACGCCCCGACGCCGATCGACGCCTGCGTGTACACGCCGAGCGCACTGGACACGCCCGTGCGTCGCTCGTCGACCGCGGGGTCGCCCGAGCCGAGGAACGCCGGGCGCTGAAAGTGCGTGCGATACCAGTCGACCTCCGCGTCTGCGCCCACCATGAGCCGTACTCGCTGGGTGAGGCCACGGCTCGCCTCGGCCCGCAGACTCACGACCGCGTCGTCTCGCACCGCCTTCCATTCGGCGCCTTCGCGAACGAAGCCGTTGCGCTCCAGTCGAACCGACGGCGTGAGCCAGAACGACCACGGCCCCCGTTCGGTACGAAAGGAGAGATCGGCGCGGTGAAACTGCGAGATCATTTCGAAGACGAGGATCGGCCGAGAGTTGATGCCGGGGTTGCGCGCCTGCAGGCGATCACCCGCCCCGAGCACCCGCGCAGCCACCACCCCGCCGCGCTTGGTCGGATGCTCGAAGAACGCCTGATAGTTGTAGTAACGCGGCAGCGTGAAGAACTGCGTAGGGTCGACGCGCTCGACGCCTTGCAGCACGCCGTCGACCCACCCCCGCTGTGCGGCGACGAGCCACGCACCACGCCCGATCGGACCCGTGGCGTGGGCTCCGGCGCCGAGCAGGTCGAGCCGAGCGTGCCCGTGCACCCGCTCCGACTGCAGCCGCGCAGGATCCAACACCACGAGTCCTCCCGTCGCATCACCGTAGCGCGCGCCGAAGTTGCTCGGCACGAACTCCATCCGGTCGATGGCGGCCTCGGGGACGACGCTGGCCAGCGCCAACGAGTGAAAGGCTCTCGGCAGCGCGTGGCCTCCGAGGAAGACCCGGGATTGATTGGGCGCTGAGCCGCGAAGCACCAGCAGGCCGAAGCCTCCGGGTGTGCGCGCGACCCCAGGCAAGTTCTGCAGGGCGCGGAGGGGATCCCCCTGCGTCCCTGGTGCGGTACGAATCTCTTCGGCCTCCACGGCCGTGCTCTTGACCTGCTCCGGCGGTGGTGCCTGCGGCGTTTCGACCACCGTCCGCATCACCGCGTCGGTGTCAGGCTCGACGAAGAGGATGATCCGCCGGCGGCGCCGCTGCGTGAGGTCGACGACGTACTCGAGCCTGCGAAAGCCCGGCGCGAGCACGACGATGCGGACGCGGTAGGCATCGAGATCGGGTACGTCGAACCGTCCGGTCTCGTCGGTCTCGGCGCTGCGAATCCAACCCGGCGGATCCTTCCCGGGGTCGAGGTGATTCGAGTCGGCGACCACTCCCGGTTTGGAGTCGGGCCGCGCAGGCACGACGAGGACACGCGCGCCCTCGACGGGGTCGCGAGAACCGGCAGCTCGCACCGTGCCCAACGCCGAGCCCGCCGCAACAACGTCCCCTCCCCGCGCGGCACCAACCGCGGGAGAAAGCCACAGCGCTGCAACGAGGGTCGCCGACGCGAGGCTCACGGTTCGCGAACCTCGAAGCGGTACGCACCCCACGCTGCTCCTCCTGCCCGATCGCTCAGCACGAGGTTCACCGAGAACTCGGACGGCTCGTTGGGGGTCCATATCTCCCACCCCTGGGCCTCCGACAACGCGACGACACCCGGTGTGGCGCTCGACAGCGTCCGCGCCGGGACCGAGTCTTCGATGGCGACGTATTCACCGCTGAACTCGACGACGGTCTGGATGTCCTTGGGATCGAAGAGCTGCCGCGATGTGTAGACCTGCCCCGGCTCGAGTACCGCGACCTGCCCCGGAGCGGCGATCACGGCGCGGGTCGGATCGCCCCCCGCGACCCCGTAGTACGGGCGGAGCTCGATCGGCACGGCCTCGGGGTTGTACGGCGGTACGACATCCTCGCCCACAAACGTCGCGAGCCCTTCGGGCAGCTCGAACCCCAGATCCAAGGCGTGCCCAACGAACCGTGGCGCCGGACCGAGCGTGATGCCTCGGTATCCGACGATGCAAGGCCCCCAGTCCAACGCCGAAGGGTCGGAGATCGTCTCGATGCACTCCTGCGTCGTCATGGAGGCGTCGGCGTGCCCGACGAACGCGAGCCGGATGAAGACTTGATCCTCGAACGGCAGATCGACATCGAGCGGGGGGACCACCACGCGAACGCGTTCGCCATCGGGGAGTCGGCACGCCACGCGCTCGGGGACGCTCTCACCACACGGACCGCTCGAACGACCGATCGGCGCGACGCATCCGCCAGTGCGCGGGCACATGAACCACGCCGGCTCTGCCTCCGCGGTGTCGCCCTCGCGCCCCAGGTACGCCCACGCCGACACTTCAACCGTGTCGCCGGGCAAGGCTTGGCTGCGCACCCTGTCGGCGGGGATCGGGAGGAGCCCGTCCGATAGGGGCCCAGGCTCGACGACCTCGACGCGCGCCCCGAGCAGGCGCGGCTCTTCGGTCAGAAGCCACGGCGGCATCGCCTCTTCGCCGCACGAACACAGCCACAGCAGTGTCACGGCCCAGCCTGGACGAGACGACACCCGCGCAGTATCGGAGAACGCCGCCACCGTGCCAAGGCCCATCACCCGCGGTCGGGACACTCTCGGCCGGCCAGCCTGCTCGCAGCCGCGGCGCTGGAGTTCGGCCGTCGTTTCCACATCCACTTCCGTCTTGACACTGTACTAGTTGACCAGCACAGTAAAACACAGAACGAGGCATGTTCGAGCTCAAGCGCGACCGGGGCAACCCCGTATATCTCCAGATTCAAGCCCAGATCGAGCGCCGCATCGCTTCGGGGGCGCTCTGTGCAGGCGATGTGCTGCCCTCGGTGCGTACGCTCGCCAAGCAGCTCCGGGTCAACCCCAACACCGTCGTGAGGGCGTATCGCGAGCTGGAGTTTCGCGACCTCGTCGAGACTCGCCACGGCGAAGGCACCTTCGTGGCCGCCGGCGCCGAGAAGCAGGCGCAGCCGCGCGCCTTGCTGGCCGAGCGAGCCAGAGAGTTCGTCCACGAAGCCAAGGAGCTCGGGCTCACGAAGGAGCAGGCCCTCGCCGCGGTCAAGTCGGCGTGGAGGTCGTCGGGCAAGCCAGGAAAGTCGGGTCAGGTGGCGTGATGGAAGCTGCATTGCAGTTCGAAGGCGTCGGGTTCGCCTACCAGAGGCGGCGTCCCGTCCTCGACGGCTTCGACTTCGAGCTCGAGCCCGGACAGATCACCCTGCTCGCCGCGCCCAACGGGACCGGCAAGAGCACGGCGCTGTGGTTGGCGGCGGGGCTGCTGGCGCCTCAGCGCGGACGCGTGCGAGTGTTCGGCAAGGACCCGCACGCGCAGCGAGAGGTGCTCGGCAGAGTTGGTTTCCTCGCCGAGGGGTCGCCGCTACCCGCCGGTTGGACGGGCAAACAGGTCCTGGAGTTCCAGCGAGACACCTTCCCCCGCTGGGACCAGAGCGAGTGCGATCGCCTGGTCTCCGCGTTTCGACTCGACCTATCCCAAAAGGTCAGAACGCTCTCACGGGGCCAGCGCGGCAAGCTCGGCTTGGTGACCGTGCTCTCGACGCGGCCCGAGCTGCTCCTGCTCGACGAACCCACGCTCGGGCTCGACGTCGCGACGCGCCGCCACCTGCTGGCGGAGATCCTCGGTCAGGTGGCAGAGCAAGGCTGCCCCATCGTCATCGCGGGGCACGAGATCCGAGAGGCCGAGACGATCGCGGACCGCTTCGTGCTGGTCAACGATGGCAAGATCGTCTGTGACGAGCCGGTGGCCGAGCTCCTCGAGCGGCACCGTGCGCTGTCGTGGGACGAGGACACGCCGCGGCCTCCCGAGGCCCTCGACGTCATGGTGCTGCCCTCCTTGTTCGGTCGACGGGCGCTGGCCCACAGCTGGGACCCCGAGCTGGCGCAGCTATGGATGGAGCGTGGCGGCCGGGTCGAGCCGGCCGACCTCGAGACCGTCTACCTGTCGCTCACCGGAGGGGTCGAACATGCGTGACTCGGATCGTGCGATCGCCCGCCAAGCGCTCCGCGAGACCGCTCCGCTGGCGTTGCTGGGCGTGGCGCTCTGCGGCGCGCTCGAGCTTCAGTGGACGAAGTCGTTCGTGGCCATCGACATCCCCATCGGCTCGACGTGGCCGCTGTCGATCGTCGCGGCGCTGGCGGCGTGGGCAGGCATCGCGGTGTTCGGGGAGCTGCGAGACACCTTGGCGCATGCGCTGGCGCGCCCGCTGAGCCGAGGGCGCCTGCTCGCCGTTCGCACCGTGGTCCCCATCGCCGTGCTCACGGTGGTCGCGTTGGTGTTTCATGCCCTCGCAGGCCCGTTCGACAGCGGTCCTCCGTTTGCGCTCATGGTGGGCTTCGCGGGGCTTGCGTTCGGCATCGGAGCGTTCGCGGGGGCGAGCACCAGCACCGAGACGGCCGCGGTCGGAGCGACGCTGGTCGGCGTCGCCCTGTGCGTCGCACCGGTCGTCTTGGTCTTCGAGTTCTACGCGGTGTCGTGGGCGAGCATCGACTCCGCGTTGGGCCCGTGGTTGTGGCCCGCAGCGCTGCTCGGAGCGCTCGGCACCGTGTGGCCCACGTGGTGGGTCGTCGGCACGATGCCCATCCGCTCACCACGGCGCATTGCAGCGGGGGTCGGAGCACTCGCGCTCTTCGAGCTGCTCTCGGTGGTGCTCGTATGGCGGCCCGTTGCGGCGGAGGCGACCTCGAGCGTGCACGGCCAGATGATCGCGATCGATGGCGTGCTCGGGGGTCCAAGGGTGGTCTTCACGAGCCAGGGCACCAGGGTCGACGGCGTGTACGTCGACGAGGACGACACCCGACGCCACCTCTTTGGCGAGGGCGCCCAGCGAGAGCGCATCGTCAACGCGGCGCTCTCCCCCGACGGGCAGGCCATCGCGCTCCTCGTGCGGCAGGACGCCGTCGAGAGCAGCCGCGTGGTGCTCGTGGACCTGCGCTCGGGCAGGCGGGTCGCCACCCGGCGAGCACCGAGCGCCCGGCTGGGGGTGTGGGCACCCGACGCCCACGAGATGGCGTTCTTGGGCCAGGGCGAGCACACGCCCCTGCACATCCTCAGCGCCGAGGGGCGGACCACCCGGGTCATCCCCCCGTCGAGTCACGGGCGATTCACTCGTCTCCTCGGCTGGACCCGGCGCGGCATCGTGGCCGACCACGGCTTTGGGTTCGAGCTCATCTCTGCCGACGACGAGGGAACACGCCGATCGTTCGACGGCAGGGCTCCTCGGGCATTCTCGGAGACAGGGTTCGCCTGGATCGATCTGGAAGGCGAGCGAGGCTGGGCCGCGCCCCGGGGTACCCATCGCAGGCTCGTGATCGAGGGGTGGAACGACGAGCCTGCGGTCGAGGTCGAGCTCGAAGCGTGGCCGATTAGCAAGATCAGCGGCTTCGGCTACCTCGACCCCGACCACGTCTACGTGCAGTTCACCGAGTGGGACGGCAAGAAGGGGCTCATCGGCAGCACCAGCCCCCGTCGCTTGTACATCGTGCATCGAAGCGGCGAAGTCCGAGCCGCCGTGCAGCGCGATCTCGGCGGCCGAGTCCACAGCCTGCGCGGCCCGCCCGAGGGCCCGTGGCTGGAGACGGGCGTCTACGGGACCATCCGCGTCGTGGGCTCCGATGGGCACACGCTCACGCGGCGTCAGGGGAGAAACCTCGGCGGACGCTCGCTCCGCTGGATCCCCACCCGCGAGGTCGAAGGCGGCATCGCGTTCGTCGAGAACGGTCACCTCGCAACCCTCTTCCCGGAGTACTTCCAATGATTCGAGCCATCTATCGCGTCGCTGCCCCGGGTCGCCTCGGCATGCTCGCGGCCGTCGTGTGCGTGTCCCTCCTGGCCCGCGTCGGCGGGGCCATGCGCGAAGACGTGCACTGGGGCGCCAGCGAGTCCCAAGCCACCGCCTCGATTCTGATCCTGTGGCTGGTGATCCCCGTGTTCGTCACCATGCTCGGCACGGCGCTCTTTCGTGGCGAGCACGCGCCGTGGTCGTGGGGGCTCGCGCGTCCCGTGTCGCGGCTGCGGTGGATCGGTGCCCTGGTCGCGCTCGACGCCGCGACCGTCGCCGCCTGCACGCTGGCGGCCTCGCTGGTGTTGGGCGAGCTCCGAGGCGCATGGGGCACGTGGGAGAGCACCGTCGATGGTGCACTCCTCGCGGTGACCGCATTCGCCTACGCAGGCCTGTATCTACTGACCGCGACCGCTGGCAGCCGCACCGACTCGACCATTCGAGCGGCAGCCGTCGCTGTGCTAAGCGGCGCCGCCCTGGTCACCGCGACCACGTCGGTGTTCACCTACCTGCGCGACCACGCGTGGGGCACCTGGGGTGGCCTGCACCCGAGCTGGGAGCGGGCCTACCACGTCTACGGCCTCGCCAGCTGGGACGGACCGGCGCAGCTCGGCGTGCCCCACACGTGGTGGTTGCTGGCCGCGCTCGTCCTAGTGACCTCGGCGATCGCCGCCCCGATCCTTGCGTTCATCCGCACCGCACGGCTCACGCCCGGACCCGTCCCCTTGTGGCCCGTATCGGTGTGGAGCGGTGCGCTCGCGCTCGTTGCTGTTGCACTGCTCTTCCTAGGCTGCGTCCGACTGCAAGCCATCGCGCCTGCCGAGGCGAAGAAGGGTGCCATCACCGTCGAGTTGGTCCCCGGCGGCGTAGTGCAGCGGGTGGACTCCGCCTATCTGCTCTTCGAGGGCGTCGACGTTCCCCGGTCGCTCACGCGCATTCATGCCAGCAGCACGTCCACGTCAGGGGCACGATTCGAGGGTCTGAGCCCCGGCAGATTCGATGCGTGCGCGAAGCTCGTGTTGGATCCGGCGAGCGCCGACGACGACCCCCACTCGACCAACGCACGTCGCTGCGTGCCGATCGTCGTGACCGACGCCCTCACGCAGACCCTCATCATCGACCTGCGCTCCGACGGCCTCAGCGCCGAGCCGGAGTGAGCGGCCGCCACACACTGTTCCGCACACCCGCGAGCGCTTCTGCGCTGGGGGAACGACCCAAACCCCGAGCCCGGCGAGACGCGATACCCTTGACGCCGTGGGGAGGTTGAAGGGAGTGCTGCTGGCGGCCGCCATGGGCACCGGTGCGAGTCTGGGCTGCACCTCAGCGCCGACCTTCCAGTGCTCGGACGACGCGTCGTGTGGCCCCTCGGGTACGTGCGAGGCGAACAACTTCTGCTCGTTTCCCGACACGACGTGCCCGTCGGGACGGCGATATGGAGACTTCTCGGAGGAGTATGGCCAGCGCTGCGTCGACCCCGACGCTGAGACCGAGCCGACGAGCACGTCGACCTCCTCCGGTGGAACCACCGACGCTTCACCCGTCACCACCGGGCTATCCCTCAGCGATGCATCGGACTCGGGGAGCACCGACGGCGGCTCGGTGGACACCGGGACGACCACCAGCGGCGAGGCGAGCGAGACCACGTCCGACGACGAGCGGACGATCGGACCGCTGCAAATCCAAACCAACCTCGACGACGGCTGCATCTACCTCAACGGTGAGAATGACGCGACGTGGCTGCCCTCGGGTGAGCAGAACTCGCTGGGCTTTCTCGGCGAGTACCCACTTGGCAGCCCATACTACGGCTACTTTCGGTTCGAGCTCCCAGAGGCTCTGCCCGCCGGAACGGCGGTGCCAACGGCCACGCTCACGCTCGATGGGCACGCGACGTACCAATGGAACCCCGAAGCGTACGCGCTTGCGATCTACGTCGAGATCAGCGGCGACGCCGAGCCGGTCGACGGCAGCGACCGCTTCCCGTCCGAGGGGCAAACCGAGTTGTCCGAGGAATCGGTGCGTTGGCCAGCACGCGGTGGCCTGACGTGGGATGTCCAGGACACGAACACATCGACCAACGTGGGGCCGCTGCTCGAAGCTCTGATCGCACAGATGGGTGGCCTCGACGCGGGCGCACACGTGCAGTTTTGGATCTCCAAGGCCGAGCTTGGCCAGGACGCAGAGGTCGGCTACGTCGACTTCACCGCGGACCCCGAGCGCGCATCCACGCTGACGCTGACGATCAACCGCAAGTAGCCTCATGCAGACGCCACCACCGTGCGCAGTGGCACGGTCGAGGCGCTGCCGCACACCGTCCAGCCTGCACCTCCGCGAAAACGCCCGGTGGAACGGAGCCTGCACCTCACCTCGGGCATGCCCAAAGCATGGTCCGACAAAGATGAGCGCATGTTCGAACACATCAAGGACAACGAGCTCGACCGCGGCCGCAGCGAGTCTCGCGCCGAGGAGATCGCGGGACGTACGGTCAACAAGCAGCGCCGAAAGGAAGGCCGCACTCCGAACGAGACCACCCAAGGCACGGGCAACCCCCACACGCGCCTCGAAGAGCGCACGAAGGACGAGCTGTCCAACCGCGCGCGAGAGCTCGAGATCGACGGTCGCAGCACGATGAACAAAGCCGAGCTGATCGAGGCCATTCGCGCCGCCTCCTGAGGTGCGACAGGCCCCCTTCCCAGCTGGCCGGGGATTTGGCATCGTCCCGGGCACGTGAAGCGCGCGATCCTCTTGGCCGCCGTGGCCCTCGGCTCGTGCACGGACGCGACGCTCGAGTCGCACGGGCAGCTCCCGAAGCTCGCCGAGGCATTGATGCCCCTGGGCATCGAGCCCACGGTCGCCAGGACGGAGGTCGGGCATCTGGCCTACCAACCCCCGACGACCGAGTGTCCGCACGTGGTGCGGATATCCACGGTCAACGAGCCCGACCTCATGCACGAGCCCGACAGCGAATCCTACCTGTCGCTCGGCTTGGACGACTCGCCCGACGAGCCGCATGTCCAGCTTCGTACGATGTACCGCGGCTTTCGAGCCGAGAAGGGCGTGCAGCGCCAGGGCGAAATGTCCGAGGTGATGGTCGGGCCGACGTCCCCCACCGCGGGCTGCTTGCCCAAGACTTGGGACCCGGTCGAAGACGCGATGACGCTGGGCTGGCCAGCGCTCACCGGTCGCCTCACGGGCATTCACGAGCGTTGGACGGGTCACCGCGTGGCCGGCAAGTGCAACCGCGCCGCGTGTGTCGACCCCAAGACCGGCGGCGGGGGACCCGACAACCACCACCGCACGTGCGTCACCCAAGACTGGCAGAACGAGCTGGTCGGACTGTACGAACACCAAGGTGAACGCCTGGCGTTGGTTCGCGGCACATGGACCGACGGGCACGGCGAAGTCGGACCGGGCAACACCACGGGCATCTGGACCGAGCGCTACACGCTGGTGAACCTCGAACACGGGCGCCCGATGTGGTCTCGGGTTCGGCTTCATCACAGCTTCCCGCAGCCCACGGCCGACAAGACGTGGTCGCCCATCGATCGCACGTGGGAGATGCACACCGCCGACGCGTGCCCGGGCAGCCTGGCCGCGCACGGTTGGGACCGGCCCGACGATGTGCTCGAGGCGGTCGAGGATCAGCTGAAGCTGCAGGCCGACCCCAAGCTCATCCGGCAGCCGGTGCGATCCAAGGCCAGTCAGCCTCGCCCCAAAGCTCCCGATTCCGGAGAGCCGTACATCGTCCCCAAACCCAGCGAGACGCCGCAGCCGGGGGCGATCCCCCCTGTCGTCGCGCCCCCGACGGAATAGCGAGCCGGTACCCTCGCGTCGAGATTCACATGGACAAAATCGTCATCGAAGGCGGCCAGCCGCTCAACGGAAACGTCCGCATCAACGGAGCCAAGAACGCGGCGCTTCTGATCCAGTGCGCCGCCTTGCTCGGCGACACGGCCTGTACGCTTCGGCACCTACCGAACCTCAGCGACGTCCGGACGATGGGCAAGCTGCTCGCCTACCTCGGATGCGACGTGTCCATGGTCGACACTCACACGATGCGCATCGATCCCCGGGGCGTGCGCGACGGAGAGCTCGAGGCGCCCTACGACACGGTCAAGACCATGCGCGCGTCGGTCACCGTGATGGGGCCCCTGCTCGCCCGCTACGGCCGGGCCCGCGTGTCTCTGCCAGGAGGCTGCGCCATCGGAGCGCGACCGATCGACCAGCACCTCAAGGGCCTCGAAGCGCTCGGCGCAGAGATCCAGCTCGAGAACGGCTACGTGGTCCTGCAGGCCGACCGCCTTCGCGGCGGCGCGTTCGTGTTCGACAAGGTGACCGTCGGCGGCACGCAGAACGTGATGATGGCGGCCACCCTCGCCAAAGGCACCACCCGGCTGGAGAACGTCGCCCGAGAGCCCGAGGTCGAGGAGCTCGCCCGCTTCCTCAACAAGATGGGCGCCAAGATCAGCGGGGCGGGCACCTCCGTCATCGAGATCGAAGGCGTCGACAACCTCACCGGCATCGAACATGCCGTGATCGCCGACCGCATCGAAGCCGGCACACTGGCCATCGCCGCCGCGATCACCCGCGGCGACGTGCTCCTCGAAGATGCACCCGTCGACCACATGCACGCGACGATCGCCAAGCTCGAAGAGGCCGGCGTCGAGTGCCGAGTCGAGCCCGACGGGCTGCGCGTCCTCGGTCCCGACGAGATCCGCCCGATCGACGTCAGCACCCGGCCCTACCCGGGCTTCCCCACCGACATGCAGGCCCAGTTCATGGTGCTGGCCTTGTGCGCGAACGGCCAGAGCCTCATCACCGAGACGATCTTCGAGAACCGCTTCATGCACGTGCCCGAGCTCGCGCGCATGGGCGGCGACGTCAAGGTCAACGGCAACTCGGCCGTCATCCGCGGCCCCTCCAATCTCATGGGCGCCACCGTCATGGCCACCGACCTCCGCGCCTCCGCCTCCCTCGTCGTCGCGGGGCTCGTCGCCCAGGGCGTTACCGAGGTCCGTCGGGTGTACCACCTCGACCGAGGCTACGAGTGCATCGAAGAGCGGCTGCGGCCGCTAGGGGCTCGCATCCGACGGCTGTCGGGCGCCCGGGCCTGAACAACCCAGTCCGAGCTGCGCGAGCAGCCTCCCGTTCGCTCCCTCCGCTTCATGACCTGCCCTGACGAGAATGCGCTCGATGCGTTCGCGCTCGGAGAGCTGCAGGCCGGCGAACGAGCACAGATGGAGGCGCACCTCGACCAGTGCCCGATGTGCTCGGAGGTCGTCGCGGAGCTGACCAAGATCTTCGCCGGGTCGCTCGGCGAGGGAGTCGACGAGCCGCTGCAGTCGGCGAGCGCGCTCGACTCGACGGAACATGGCGCGACAGACCCCGAAGAGCGATCGACTGAGCTGCCGCTGCCGCAGGGCGCCAAGCTGGGCCGATACGTCGTGCTCAAGGCCGTGGGCGCAGGGGCGATGGGGGTCGTCTACGCCGCATACGACCCGCAGCTGGACCGCAAGGTGGCCCTCAAGGTCCTCCGACGCGGCGCGGAGGCTTCCCCGGACGACTCGCAAGCGTCGCGAAACACACGGATGCTCCGGGAGGCACAGGCGCTGGCGCGACTGAGTCACCCCAGCGTGATCACGGTGCACGACGTGGGCAGCTTCGAAGGTCAGGTGTTCCTGGCGATGGAGTTCGTCGAGGGCGGCACGCTGGCGGAGTGGCTGCGGGCCGAGCCTCGGCCCTGGCGACTGGTCCGCAACGTCTTTCTGCAGGCCGGCGAGGGCTTGGCCGCGGCACACGAAGCGGGCCTCGTTCATCGCGACTTCAAACCCGACAACGTGCTGATGCACGCCGACGGCCGCGCTGTGGTGACCGACTTCGGATTGGCGCGTCGGATGCTGACCGCGCCCGACGTCGAAGCAGCAAGCCCACCAGCGGACACGCAGCGCTCAGGCTCCCGCTCGCCGCTCGCGGTGACACTCACCCAAACCGGAGCGCTGGTGGGCACGCCCGCATACATGGCCCCCGAGCAGCTCGGAGGGGAGCGCTCGAACGCCCTCGCCGACCAGTTCGGTTTCTGCGTGGCGCTGTACGAAGGCCTCTACGGCGAACGCCCATTCCGGGCGAACACCCTGATGGAGTTGGTCACGGCCGTATCCACGGGTCGCGTGCCACCCGCTCCACGCGGCAGCGAGGTGCCACGCTGGCTTCGTCGCGCCGTGCTTCGCGGGCTGAGCGTCGATCCGCAGGAGCGACATCCGGACATGCGCGCACTCCTGGCGGCCCTACGTCCCAAGGCGTTGAGCACTCGGCGGGCCGTCGCGGCAATCGGCGTGCTGGGGGTCACGGCCGGAGGGCTCGCGGTGGCGGTGTCGGAGCGGGCGTTCACTCAGCCGGTCGCGTACTGCGATGACGTGGCCGCCAAGCTCGACGGGGTGTGGGACGAGCCGCGCCGTGCCGCCGTCGCGTCGGCATTCTTGGACACCGAGCAGCCTTTCGCGCCCGATGCCGTGCAGCGGGTCGCGGCCGCCCTCGACGCGTACGCCGAGCGATGGGTCCACGTGCAAACCGACGCCTGTCGAGCCGAAGTCGAAGGCCGCGAGCCGCCCGCTGTCGTGGCCGCGCGCATGACATGTCTCTCCCGTCGCCACGCCACGCTCGCGACGATGACCGAGGAGCTCGCTCGCGCCAACGCGGACACCGTCATGCGGGCGCCGCAAGCCGTCGCAAGCCTCCCAGACCTGGGCCCATGCCTCGACGCAGCGGCGCCCGGTCGCGCACTGTCCCCCGTGCCCGAGGACGAGGTCGACGCGGTGGCCGCGGTGCGCAAGACGCTCGATGAAGCCTCGGTGCAACGGGTGCTCGGCCGCATGGAAGAAGACCTCGCGATGGCCGAGGCGGCTGTGCTGCAGGCCAAAGCGCTCGCGTACGCGCCCGCCCGGGCCGAGGCTCGGCTCTCCCTCGCAGAGGCCCAACTCCTCGCCGGCCGGTTCGAAGACGCCGAGGCTGGGCTTCACGAGGCGCTCTCGTTGGGTATCGCCAGCCACCACGGTCAGATCGTGGCGCAGGCAGCAGCCGAGCTGGGTGAGCTGGAGGCCAAGCGCCTGGGTCCGCAGCAGACCACGCTGCGCTGGGTTGCGCTGGGCCTGGCGGCGCTCGAAGCTCAGGGCGGTCAGTGGCCGGACACGCGTGCCAACTTGCTCAACACGCGGTCGCTGGCCAAGCGGCGAGAAGGAGATCTCGACGGCGCGATCGAGGACGGCCAGCGGGTCCTGAAGATCCGCGAAGAGCACTGGGGCGCCGAGCACTACGTGACCGCCGAGCCGCTCAGTGAGCTCGGCAAGGCCTACGCTCGCAAAGGGGACCACGCCGAGTCGATTCGGCTGCTCGACCGAGCCCGTGAGGTGCTGCGCGAAGCCTACGGCGACCAGCACCCCCAGTACGCAGGCATCCTGCAGAACATCGCGACCACGCACTTCGTGCACGGGCACTACACCGACGCGCTCGTGCTCTACCGAGAGTCGCACCAGCTGCTTGGGAAGGCGCTAGGACCCGAGCACCCCTCGGTCGCCGTACTCGCCTACAACATCGGCACCACGCTCTTGTTCATGGAGCGCTATGACGAAGCGCTGGTCCACGTCCAGCGCGCGCGGGAGATCGAGGAGCCGATACACGGCCCCCGTAGCAGCGCCGTGGCGACGAGCTGGGCACTCACCGGAGAGATTCACCAACGAGCCGGTCGCTTCGAGGAGGCCGAGGCGGCGCTGCGGACCACCCTGTCCATCCTCGATGAGGCGACACCCAACGACCGTCGCGGGCGGGCCAACATCGAGAGCCAGCTGGGCCACGTGCTGCTGCGGTCGGGCCGGCTGGACCAGGCCCGCCGCGAGCTCGAAGCGGCGCTGGCCGTGCAGCGCGAGACCGCTGGCGAGCCCAGCGTCGAGGTCGCCGAGACCCAGGGCCGACTCGCGCTCGTGTACTTGGCCCAAGGCGAGCTCCCCCTCGCGCAGAAGGCCATCGACGCCTCGGTCGAGCAGTACGAGTCCGAAGATCCCGACCCCCATCAGCATGCGCAGGCCCGCTTCCGCCGGGCCCGCATCTTGCTCGCCGCGGGCGAGCGCGCTGCTGCGCGGACCGAGGCTGAGCGGGCGCGAGAGATCTATGCCGAACGCGCCGACCAGCCATCCCGCCTGCAGGCGGTCGAGCGGTGGTTGGCGCAGTAGCGGGGTCGTCGCGAGTCGGTGGCGGCTCAGCCCAGCGTGAGGGACACCGGACTTGCGTTCCGACAGGTCGGTCCGCAGTCTGGCCCGTTGGGCTGCGAGGTCGAGTACTCGAACGTCCCGCTCTCATCGAGGCTGAGCTCGTCATCGACGAAGACTTGAATCCGATAGTCGTCCGGCATGTCCTCCGGATCGGCTGCGGTCAGCCCGACGCTCAACCCTGTCTGGCCGCAGGTGAGTCGAATCTGCACGGCCCCGTCCTCGCCTTCGAAGAGACCCCCCGACGGCTCTTCGTCGGATTCGGTGCAGGTGGCCGTTCGGGTTTCACCGTCGGCCTCCACGACGACCTCGAGCTCGCCTTCGGGGAGCGACGCATCGTCCTGGGTCTCGACCGTGATGCTTGCGCCGCTGCCGCAATCGGCGAGGGTGCATGACTGCGTGTCGCACCCCGAGCTCGACAGAAGGGCCGGAAACGTAGCGAGTATGAGCGAACGTAAATCCATGGTCGTGTGGGGTAGTGCCTCCGGAGTCGAGAACGATCGACCTTCGGTAACGAAAAACGGACCGCCTACATCGTGTCGCACGGATCCACCCGGACGGTGTCGGAACCCACCGGGGGCGCGGTCGGGCCGATCTGCCATAGGCTCGCGTTGCCCCAGCAGTAGACCTCGCCCGAGTCGAGCAGGGTGCAGACGTGGCTCTGACCGACACCGATCTGCTCGATGGGGCTCCGCAGCTCGTCGGCCGCCGCGAGGCGCTGAGGTGGCCACAGCGGCGCATTGGTGGCCACCCCCTCGACCCCGAGCCAACCCGCTGCGATGCCCCCCCAGCACCACAGCTCGGCGCGGTCCGTCTCGACGCACGTATGCCAGTTGAGCGCGAACAGGCGGGCGGGCGAGCCTGTCCACGGTGCCTCGAGCTGCACTGGGTCCGGGAACTCGGCGGGCTCTCCGTCGGCGATCTGGTTGGTCTCGTTGTTTCCCCAGCACCACACGGACCCGTCCTCCAGCACGGCACACGCGTGGTTGCGCGCGACCGCGACGAGCTGCGGCGTGCCGGGGAGTGGAACGGCCTGCGGCTCGGCGAACTCACCGGAGCCCGGCGAGACACCGACCTGCCCCCAGTTGTTACGGCCCCAGCACCAGACATCGTCGGCGGTCCAATAACACCCGTGATAGAAGCCGAGTTGATAGTCGACCATGCCTTCGAAGGGGCCCGAGGTCACGGGCTCGGAGGTGGCTTCTTCGGTGAGCAGCAGGCCGTAGTCGTCCCAGCCCCAGCAGGTGAGCGAGTCGTCGGCGTGGCGAGCACAGCTCGATCGCAGGCCGACCCGAACCGCGGTCGCGTCGCTCACCCCCTCGACGCGCTGCGGCGCCAAGTTGACCTCTTCGGGCGCTCCGGGGTCCACCATGCCCAGATGGTTGCGACCCCAGCACCACACATCGCCGTCATCGGTGCGGGCGCAGCTGTGATCGAAGTGGGCCGCGACCTCGGCTGCAACGTTGCCCTCGAGGTCGACGACGGTCGGCTGCGCGATCACGGGCAGCTTGGCGTCGGGCGCGCCGGATTGTCCGCGGGCGTTGTGTCCCCAACACGCGACCGCCCCGTCGTCTCGCACGACACAATTGTAGTAGTTGCCGACCGACAGCTGCTCGACGCACGTGCACCCGCCCGGTTCGCACCCCGTGGTGCCCGACGTCTGGTCGAGTCCGGAGCTCGAGCTGCTCGTCTCGAACGTTCCGCTCGAGCCTGTACTCGTGCCTGGCCTGCTCGTGCTCGACGACCCGCTGTCTGCGCTCGAGGTCACCTCCGCAGCGCCACTCGAGCTCGACGTGCTGCTCGTCCCCGACATCGACACGCAGGCGCCTGGGGCCGCAGTGTCGTCGCCATAACGAAACCCGCTCTCGCAATCTGGGTCCGGCGTCGCGCACCCCGACTCAAAGCACCGCGCTCCGGGCACCCGGTCGCACTGGGAGTCGTCGGCACACACGAACGGCACCACGTCCACGCAGCCCGCAGACGCGCCGGCGAGCATCAACGCGCCCATCACCATGAATCGCCGGAGCAACGCTCCTATGGTATCCACCCTGAGGGGATGAGGCAGCCGGACTCGGACTTCGACCTGCTCGCGGCATGGCGTGCGGGGGATGGCGCCGCCGGCGACGCGCTGGTGGGTCGCTACTACGGTCCACTGCTCCGCTTCTTCGAGCTTCGATCGCGCACCCCCGAGGACCTCACCCAAGAGACGTTGCTCGCCTGCGTCGAGTCCCGCGATGGGTTCCGCGCCGAGGCCTCGTTTCGCTCCTACCTCTTCGGCATCGCCCGGCGCGTGCTCCTCAAGAGCCTCTCGAAGCACTACCGCGCCGAGCGCATGGCCAGCTTCGATACACCCGAGACGCCGCGCGGAACCTCCGTCAGCGCGCTGTTCGCACGGCGGCAGGAGCAACACTTCCTGCTGATGGTGTTGGCCACGCTGCCCGAAGACATGCAGACGCTGCTCGCCCTTCACTACTGGGAGAGCCTGAAATCACGCGAGATCGCGGCGGTGATGGAAATCCCGACCAGCACGGTCACCACCCGACTCTCGCGGGCTCGGCAGCGGCTGGCCGACGGCGTGAAGCGGCTGGCCACCGCCCAGACCTCGGCGCTCCTGCTCGGCGACCTCGAGGGCTGGACCCGCTCGCTGGCGTCGCCCGAGGGCCTGCAGCAGCTCCCCGCGGGCGTCGCCGAGCGCGTCGCGTCCATGCTCACGCCGCGCAAGGGATGACTGGCACAGCCTTGGCCCGAAGTCCCGAAGTCGCCGTGTCGGCCCTCCTTCGCACCCTCGATGACGATCACGCGGTACGCTCGTGCTCGGCGTGACCGCACCGCTGACCGACCGCCCCGCGAGCCCGCTGGGGACGCGCATCGGGGGCTTTCTCCTTCAAGAGAGGCTCGGCGCCGGAGGCATGGCCGAGGTGTTCCTCGCCGCCCGTGCGGGCCCCGAGCGCACGGAGCTCGCCGCGCTCAAGCGGCTGCTGCCCCACCTGACGTTCGACGCCGAGTTCGTCCGCATGTTCCTGGCCGAGGTGAAGCTGACCTCGGAGCTCGACCACCCAGGCATCGCCAAGGTGCTCGAGTACGGCACGGGCGAAGGCGGCCACTTCCTCGCGATGGAGTACGTGCATGGACACGACGTGCGCGCCGTGTTGGCCAAGGTCTCCGACCGAGGTGCCGAGCTCGGGTTCGCCCTGGGCGTCATCGCCGACCTCGCTGACGCGCTGCACTACGCGCACGAGTTTCGCTCCTCCGATGGGCGCGTGCAGGGGCTCGTACACCGCGACGTCTCCCCGTCCAACGTCCGCATCGCAACCGATGGCTCCGTGAAGCTCATCGACTTTGGCATCGCCCACGTCGCCGGACACACCCGGATGACGAAGGCTGGCACCGTCAAGGGAAAGGTCGGCTACATGTCGCCCGAACAGTGCCGGGCCGAGGCTGTCGACCGTCGCACCGACGTGTTCGCGCTGGGCGTCATGCTGTACGAGCTGACGACGGGGCGGCGCGCGTTCTTTGGCAGCACCGATCTCGAGACGCTCGCCCGCATCATTCAAGGGCAGTACGCCTCTCCGCAGGCGGTCAAGCCCGAGCTGCCCACGGAGATCGCCGCGCTCATCGTCCGCATGCTCGAGTCGAGGCCGTCCAAACGCCCGTCCACGACCGCTGCGGTGTCGGAGGCGCTGCGGGGTTTTGCCGCCCGCGCGGGGCTGCAGATCGACGCCGCGTCGCGTGCTCGCGACCTGCAGGCCCTGTTCGGGGATCCCTCCGAGCCCGCCCTCCCCCTCTCCGCACCCACGCTGCACAACGCGAGCGCGAAGACGCGGATTGCCCCGGCCCCGGTACGCGTCGAGCCCGAGCCCGAGCGTTCGTCCCGTTGGGCGCCTGCCCTCCTGCTGGGGCTGCTCGTCGCCGCCGTCGGGGCGGGCGGATACGTCGCCGGTCAGCAGACCTCGGACGTCGACGCCCCGCCTTCGCAGCCCCGCCCAACCGCCGCGACCACCCCCGAGCCCGCCGCGTCTGCGCAGGCCGCCGTTCCAACGCGTGAGCGTCTCGCAGCGCCTCCGCCAGAGCGCACAGAGGTCGAAGCACCCCCTGCCGAGGACGACCCCGTCGAGGTGATCGAGGTCGAGGACCCCGAACCCTCGACACCTCGTCGCCGCCCGAGCAAGGCCCGCAGACCTGTCGACGCCGAGAAGCCGCCCGGCCCGAGCATCGATCCCGACTCCCTCCTCGCCCCCTCTCTTCGGCAATGATCGCGCTCCTCCTCGCCGCGCGGTTGTGCACCGCCCCCGAGCCTCTGCCGCCCGATCCCCGCTCGGTCGCTCGAGAGGTCGCGGCCCTGCTCGAAGAGGGCAAGATCAACGAGGCGTTCGCAGCGATCGAAGCCGCCAACGCCGCCGCGCCCGATGCCCGCTACCTCTTCATGCGGGCGGCGCTCGAAGAACAGCTGGGGCGCTGCAGCGTCGCCGTCCCGCTCTACCGAGAGTTCCACGCCATCTCCGACGATGAGAACGATCGCGCCGAAGCCCAGGCGGGCCTCGAGCGATGCGGCGCCGATCCGCAGCCTCCATCCGAGCCCGACACCACGAAGCCCGACGAGCCTCCGCCACCCGTCGTGGAGCCGCGCCCCGTCGAGGCGCCCGAGCCCGAACCGCGACGTTGGCAGCGCGATCGCCTGGGCTGGGCGCTGCTCGGCTCGGGCACCGCGGTGACGATCGGGGGCGGAGTCGTGTTCGGCCTCGGCGCTTCGGCGGCCCGCGACACGCGAGCGGCCACGCTCCAGTCCGCGCACGCCGACTCGACCCAAAGGGCCACACGCATGCAGCCCGCGGGCATCGCGCTCGTCGCCGTCGGCGCGGCGATTTGGGTCGGCGGCGCAGTGCGCATGGCGGTGGTCAGTCGGCGGAATCCGCCCCGCAGCGCCCACCTGCGGCCGTCTGAAGGTTTCTCGATCTTTTTCTGAGACAAGATCGACGCGCCCGAGAACACCCCTTCGCGATGAGGGGATGGAGCGTAGTGGCGGTGCCGTGTCTGGTGCTCGCAGCGTGTGGGGCAGCCGGCTCCGACGGCACGATCGACTTCGGCGCCACCGAGGGCGGAGCGCTCGGCGGGAGCACCGGGGCGCTCGAAGAGGGCGAGGACGACGGCTCGAGCACGGGCATGGCCGATGCCGACGACTCCATCCTCGTGCCGCTTTCGGTCTCCAGTGAGGACGTGAGCGGACCGTGCACCGCGCTCGAGGACGGCGAGCGCGTCTTGGCGATCGGCTCCAACGCGGAGGCCTGGCTCGCCGTGGACACCGAGGAAGGAACGGTCATTCGAACGTTCGGTGTCCGCGGCGAGCGAGGGTTCACCGTCTCGACCCCCTCGCCCGTGCTCGCCGCGGTCGCCCTCGACGGCGACGCAGGCGCCTTCAGCACCCTCGATGGGCTCTTCACCGTGCAAGGGCCACGCGTCGACCTGCTCGCCTGGCCTGCCGACCCCCAGTCGATCGTGGGCCTGTGCGGCGACCTCTCCGTGGACGGCGATGGCCGCGTGCTTGCCGACGACGTGTTTACCCGTGACCTCGGCCAGTGGTGGCGTTGGAACGCGCCCGAGGGGGTCAGCGGACCCTCGGCGGTGATGAGCATGCAGCCCGGCGCGTGCGCGGATCGATCGGGCGCCGGATACGTACTGCAGGGCGAGACGGTCTGGTCGGTGCGCTCGGAGTTCGTGGAGTCGCTGCCCGCCTTTGGGCCCGCGAGCGCCGCGGTCGGACACGACGCGTTTGGGCTGGCCACGATCGTGGGCGGTGCGCTCCATGTCGGCGCCCCCCACGGCGTCCCCTCGATGTTCTCGTTCGAAGCCGGGCCAGCGACGGGTTTGGCTGCCGACGACGACACCCTCTACGTGCTCGTCAGCGGGCGCGTCTACGCGATGCGCGACGGTGAGTTCGTCGAGCTGACCAGCGACGGCGCCTCGCTCGACGCTGACCTGCTGCACGGCGCGGGTGCAGGAGGCGTCGTCCTCGAGAGCCCCGAGGGCATCTGCTTCCGCGGACCGCAAGACCCGATCGAGCTGCACGGCGTTCGACCTGCCTCGCGCCGCCGCGTCCCGGACCTCGACGTCACCATCATCGCGGAGACCACTGCACTTCAGGCCACGCTCGATGGGGCACCGGTCCCGCTCGACGTCGGCCCCGACGGGAGCAAGCGCTTCGTGACCGAGGGCCTCGAAGAGGGCTGGCACACTTTCGAGGTCTCCCACGACGGGTCGCGACGCGTCGCAGACTTCGCGGTCGAGCGGCTCACCCCCGCGACGTGGGCCGAGGACATCGTGCCGCTCGTCGAAGAGCACTGCTCGGGCGCAGGCTGCCACGGACCCGACGCGGCCCCCGAACGTCCTGATCTACACACCTACGCCACGTGGGTCGACCTCGCCGAGACCGTCCGCACGCGGGTCGCGGTCACGGCCGACATGCCCCCGTCCGGAGTCACGGACTGGGGTGTCGAAGACACCCTCGTCGTACTCGGCTGGCTCGACGCCGGCCTCCCTGGAGGAGAATGAACACCCAACCTCTCATCATCGTGTCCCTCGGCTTCCTCTTGACCGCCTGCTACGAGGGGATCACGCCGGGCGCCGAGACCGACGGACTTGACGCGCCCCCCTCGAGCGCAGGCGACGAGGCCGGAGCCTCGAGCGATGGCCCGGGCGAAGGCACCGACGCCGATGACGGAGGCGACAGCGGAGCGCCCAACCCCGATGGGGAGGGGCCTGCCGAGCTTCCGCAAGGTCGAACCATCCGCCGGCTCACCGCCGACCAGTACGTGCGCTCGCTCGAGAAGGTGACCGGCCAACCGTGGCCGGACTATGAGCTGTACGCGGCCGCGATGGGCAAGGCGGACTTCGCCGAGATCACCGAGCACGACCAGACGCTCTCGGTCACCTTCGAGAAGTTCGCCAACGACGCCGCCATCGCCACATGCCGCGACGCGGTCGACACCGACGCGACCGAGGGCCGCGACACGATCCTGCGCTTCGCAGGCATCGAGACGGCCCCCGACGGCGCGCTGCTCCCCTCCTCGGAGGCCGACGTGCGCGCCAACATCCAGTACCTCTTCCTTCGCTTTCTCGCCGACGAGGTCGAGCTCGACAGCCCCCTCATCGACCCGTGGGCGGAGCTCGTGCTCGCCCCGATCGTACCGAGCGAGGACCTCTCGGCCGATGCTATCGGGCGGGAGCGCTGGGCCGCCGTGTGCGTAGGGCTCGCAACCCACGTCGACTTCCTCACCTACTGATTCGGAGACCGCCATGCACAGCTTCCTCAAACGTCGCGCATTCATGATGGGCCTTCCCGCTGCTGCCGCCGCCGCCAGCCTCGGCCGTCACATCTCGCCTGTGATGGCGATGCCCGGAGACGGTCATCGTTTCGTCTCGCTCTACTTCAACGGCGCGTGGGATGTCCTGCTCTCGCTCGACCCTCGTGACCCCGCCTCGAGCCCGGCGGGCATCGACTTGGGCACCGACGACCTCATCGCGGGCTACCAAGAGCCGGACGAGTGGACCTTCGGCGGCGCCTCCCACCTCATCGGCCCGGCGATGGTCGACCTTCAGCGCCACGCCGACGTCATGACGATCTTCAGGGGCGTCAACATGAACACCGTCGCGCACCCGACGGGTCGCGCCTACGTCAACACGTGGATCCCACCGGCCGGCGTCGTCCCCAAGGGCGACTCGCTGGGCACGCGTATGGCCGCCGGCTCCAACTACGAGGACTTCCTGCTGCCCAACGTCTCGATCGGGCTGCCCTCCTTCAACCACGCCTTCGCCCCCGAGGTGACGGGAATCGGAATGGGTCGGTCCACCGACGCGACCAACCTGGTCGAGCCGATCGCCACCCCCTTCAGCAGCGACACCGCGGCGCTGCTGCAGCAAGCCCGCGAGCAGTCGCAGAGCTGCATCGGCGCGGGCTACTCCGATCACCCGACCCCCAAGGTGAACATCGCCCGGGAGCGCGTGCAGGAGCTGCTCGGCATGCAGCTCGGCGCCGCGTTCGACTTCACCAGCGACGAAGACATCCAGGGCCGCTACCTGATCAACAACCCACAGAACGGAGCCGAGGCCGGGGTCGTCGCCGCGACGATCTGGCGGCTGCTCGACCTGGGTCTAACCACGTCGATCACCGCGCAGCTCCAAGCGGGGCTCGATACACACGATTCGCGCTGGGCCACCAATCAGGGGCCTCGCCAGCGCACGGGCTTTCGCTCGATCGCCGCGCTGCTCGACGACCTGCGCACCACCGACCCCTCGCTGCAGAACACGACAGTGATCGCGCACAGCGAGTTTGCCCGCACGCCCAACATCAACGGACGCGGAGGCCGGGACCACTGGTTCGCCAACTCGATCCTCGTGTTCGGTGGGGGCCTGCGCCCAGGCGTGTTCGGGGCCACCGTTCCAGACACGCTGGGGCTGACAGCGGTCAACCTGCAGACCGGCCTGCCCGACGACGCGGGTGAGGTCATCCGGCCCGAGCACATCGGAGCCACGCTGGCGCACGCACGCGGGCTCGACTACGGAGACTTCCGCGTCGACCCCCTCACCCACTGGATCGCCTGACCTCGGAGGACACCGATGCAACGCACCTTCATCACCGCCGCCGCGCTCTTCGCCGCCGTGCTCACCGCTGGTACCGCTCGTGCCGACGAGTGTGCCCCTACCTCGAGCGTCGACCCCTTGCGTCTGCTTCGTCAGAGCTCGCTCGACCTGCGCGGAGAGGTCCCCTCGTTCGACGAGTACGAGCGCGTCCGGGCATCCGACGATCCACAGACCGAGGTCTCGCTGATCATCGAGGAGATGTTCGATGGAGACGCCTACCGCCGAACGCTACGCGAGTATCACGCGGGGTTGCTGTGGTCGACGGTCAACGAGGACATCCTCCCGCGGCTACCGTCTCCGCAAGCCCACATCAGCGCCTTCGGCAGCAGCTTGATCTGGCGCGCGGCGGGGAAGCGCAGGGAGTACCGTGGCGACAACATCGACTGCCTCGATCAGGAGCAACCCGCCGACGCCTACGACGGGACGGGCCGTCCCACCGCGCTCGAGACCTACGACGACCCGGCCTGCCGCGGAGGAACATGCCAGCGCGAAGGCTGGGTCTGGGTCGAGCCCTACTGGGCGCCGGAGACTCAGGTCCGCGTGTGTGCGTGGGACGCCCAGGAGTTCGAGGTCGGCGAAACCGGGGAGTCGTGCGACGACTACACCGTCAACGACAACCGCTGCGGCTGCGGACCCAACCTCATCCGCTGCGGGCGCATCAGCAACTCGCTCGTCCCAGACGCCGACGAGGATGCTCGCGAAGCGCTCGCCGAGGAGCCGCTGCGCATCTTCGAGTGGGTGATCACCCAAGATCGCTCCTACCTCGAGGCCTTCACCACGCAGACCTCGTTCCTCAACGGACCGTCGGCCCACTATTACGAGTGGCTGACGGGGGTCAACGACGAGGAGCGGGGCAACAGCATCGTGGGCTACGACAGCGCATACGGCGACATCCCGGACATCGGCTATCCCGAGCAGGACAGCTGGGTGCAGTTCGAGCGCGAAGGCAGCCACGCGGGCGTGCTCACGACGTTCGCCTACCTGATCCGCTTCGCGTCCAACCGCGCCCGAGCCAACCGCTTCTACACCGCGTTCTACTGCGATCCCTTCGTCCCACCCGAGGGAGGCATCCCCGCCGAGGCTGGCGACCCGCCTGCCAACCTCCGTGAGCGCGATGGGTGCGACGGATGCCACGAGGTGCTCGAGCCCGCGGCTGCACACTGGGGCCGGTGGCGCACCGGCGGCACCTACGGCTTGCTGCGCGAGGACCTGGTGAGCTTCGAGACGCCCCGAGAGGAGTGCGTGGCTTGTGCCGAGGGCACGGAGGAGACCTGCTCGGCGTTCTGCCAGTCGTACTACATCACCGCCGACAACGCGCACCCCGACGAGTTCGCCGAGTTCGCCGGGATGCCGCAGGCGGCGATCTGGCTCAGCGATGCGGAGAAGGACGCGCTGGAGGTCGGCCCGAGCGCCCTGCTCGACGAGCCGTCGGAGCAGCGCCGAATCGCGCAGTGCACGGTCCGCAACCTTGCGACCCACCTGTATGGGCGTGAGCTGGAGGCGGACGACCTGGCTTGGCTCGAGGAGCAGACCGACGCGCTGCAGTCGTCGAACTACAGCTTCAACGGCCTGTTGCGCAGGCTGATCGCCGACCCCCGCTACCGCTCCATCGACTGACCGCTCGGCGGCCGGGGATGGGACACGGGCGCGGGGAGATCACCCCGAGAGCACCACCGTGCCGCCGTCCAGCCCCGCGAACCCCTCAAAACCATGGGAGTTCGCGCGTGATCGATGACATCCGCTTGCTGCCCGCACCGGCACGATCCTGGGCTACCATGGCGCGTGGTGGCTAAGGGCCTCACTTTCGCGCTTCCCAAGGGGCGGATCCTCGAGCAGGTCATCCCCTTGCTCCGAGCCGCGAACATCGACATCGAGTCGGCGCTCGCCGGCGCCGGACGCAAGCTGACGCTCGACATCGAAGGCGGTCACCGGCTGCTGCTCGTCAAGCCGACCGATGTGCCGACCTACGTGGACTACGGCGTCGCCGACGTGGGCATCGCCGGACGCGACACGCTCGAAGAGCAGGGCCGCGACCTCTACGAGCCGGTCGACCTGGGCATCGCGCCGTGTCGTCTCGCGGTCGCCGAGCCCGTGGACTCGAGCATCGCGCTGCGCCGCGGCACCCGAGTTCGCGTCGCCACCAAGTATCCCAACCTCGCGCAGCGTCACTACGCATCCAAGGGCATCGCGGCGGAGATCATCCCGCTGTACGGCTCGGTGGAGCTGGGCGCGCTCACCTCGTTGGCCGACCAGATCGTCGACCTCGTCGAGAGCGGAGAGACGCTGCGCCAAAACGGCCTCGTCGAGGTGGAAACGGTCCTGAACGTGACCAGCCGTCTGGTGATCCACCCGCCGAGCCTCAAACTTCGCCCCGCGGTCTCCGAGCTCATCGAAGCCATCCGCGGAGCAGTCCACGCTAGAAAGGCATCGGTGGCTTAGGTGAGCCGAGGTTCCGATCGAGACGCAGACGCGCAGCGCGTCCGCACGACCGTACTCAACGATCTCAAGGTCCACGTCCGCCTGACGGACCAGGGCCACAGCCCGTCCGCCGAGGGCCTGCGGGCGCTCGCGGCATCACTGCCACCCCTGTCGGCGTTCTCCGACCACCGCTTCCGCTCGGTGCGGGTCGTACTGGACTGGGACCACCAGCTGCCCAGCCAGTACATGCTGTTGCGCGTCTTCGGCTGCTACGACGACGAAACCGACCGCCAGGTCCAGCGCCAGCTCGAGATGCGCGACGCCGAGATCGAGGAGATGAACCTCTACCCGGAGTTCGACACCCCCGACTACGGCGAGATCGAGGGCAGCGAGACCTACGTCGGCGTGCTCAAGCCAGGCACCGCCACGTTCGAGGACTTCCGCTTCCTCAGCGGCTGGCGCAAGCAGGTCGAGCCCTTCGTCGCCGACGCGGCCGTCCGCTGCGTACGCGGCTACGAGGGCTACAAGAAGGCCCAGGCCTCACGCGCCTCCGAGGGCCTCGGCGGCCCGGTCATCATCGGCTGGGCCCCCCCATGCCTGGCCGAGACCGAAGACTGGGCGATCGAGATCTGGCTGCTCACCGAGTTCGACGGCCAGACCGGCAAGGCCCGCGTCTTCATGGTCGACCCCGCGAACGAAGCGGTGACCCGAGAGTTCACCACCGACGTGCAGCTCGCGTAGCTCGTCGACTGCTCAAAGCTCGAGGTCTCCGAGCTCGAGCTCTGCCCCGGGCTCCGCGGAGAGCGGCTCGGTGCGGAGCGTCGCATCACCCTTGGTCACGATGACCACGGTGGGACCCGGTCCGAGCCCCTCGAGCGAGAACCGTCCTTCCGCATCGGTCGAGACGGCGCGATCACTCCCTTCGGCCCGGCCGGCTTCGCTGCTGACTTCGACGCGGGCTTTCGCGACTGGACCGCCCTCGGAATCGACGACTCGACCGCGCGCCACGGCCCAGGGCAAGAGCTCGAGCGTGACCTCGGCGACGTCCCCATCTTCGAGCCGCATGGTGTGGGACGCGACGCCCTGGGATGCCAAGGCCGTGACCGTGAAGTCCCCCGGACGCACGTCCTCGAGAATGAAGCGGCCGTCGTCGTCACTGACGTAGGGTCCGAGGACGCTGAGCCCAGTGGGGCGAAGCTGGAAGCGTTGCACGGGACGACCGTCGGCCAGCACGCGACCGCGCACCGAAGCGGGTTCGCGCAGCACCACCTCGAGGTCGGCGTCGGGGGCGAGCCCCTTCACCCCCGCACGTCCGAGGTCATCGGGTCCGGTGACGTCGACGCGATACGTCGCGGCGCTCGCCGAGGCAAGTTCGAACCGCCCTTCGGCATCAGTCACGGCCTGCCGTGTCTCACCTCCCTTCGTCGGACGCACCTCGACGTGCGCGTCCGCCACGGGGGCTCCCTCGATGTCGACGACTCGACCTCGGAGAACCTGACTCTCGCTGTCCACCACCAGTGAGACTTCTGCATGTTGATCGCTTTCGAGCTCGACCTCCTTCGGGCCCTCTACGATGGGAATCGATGCGCCATGATGCAAGACCTCGAGGCTCCAGCGCCCCGCTGGAACTCGGGTGAACTCGAACGCCCCACGCGCGTCGAGACCCGTCGCGGCGAGCCTTCGGTCGCCTTGGCGGAGGCCGACTCGAACCCCCGTGCGGTCTCCACCGCGATTGTCCAGCGTCCCCGAGCACGCCCCGGGAGCCTCGAGTTCGAGTTCCACCTCGGCCTCGCCCGCAGGTTCGAGCTCGACGGAAACCGAGCCGACGTGCCCGTCGTCGGCGCGGGCACGGACGACCCACGCTCCGGGGGGAACCGAGCCAAACAAGAAGGACCCGTCTTCCGCGACGACCACATCGAGATCCCGCATCGCCTTGGCGCGTGAGAAGTCGGCGACGGCCATCGGCCCCGCGGGGAGGCCGAGCGTCACATGGGTACCTGCGCCGTCGCGAACATGACCGCGGATTCGCCCGCCTCGGGTCAGTCGCAGGTCGACCGGTTCGGGGTCGGCGCCGACCAGCACGGTGACTCCGGCGCCGACATCTCCCCTTCCGGCTGCCGCGTGCACCGACCAGGCACCGTCATGCAGCCCCTGGAGACGGAAGCCGCCCTCTTCGTCGGATAGCGCCTCGACCTCGCTGCCCGCCCGATGACGAGCCACCACCCGCGCCCCGGCGACGAGCGCGTCCGCGTCATCAAACACACGACCGGTGAGCGCATGGCCCGGCTTCACGACCAGCGTGATGCCGTCACGAGCTTCGAGGAGGCCGACCCTGACGGAGACCGGTGCGGGCGTCGACGCCGATTCGGTGCGGGCGAGGAGCTGGTAGGAGGCCGGGCGCAACGGCGCGAGACGAAACCGCCCCGTCGAGTCGGCACGCGTGCTCTGCTCCGCCGAGGCTGGTGTGAAGGTATAGCCGCTCTCTCGTGGCACGAGCACCCCGTAGCTGACCAGCGCGTCGGGCATCGGGATACCGTGCTCGTCCTGCACGACCCCCTCGATCGACGCGCCGGGCAGGAGGTCGAAGTTCATGGTTGCGTCTTCGGTGACCTGCACGATGCTGCGACTGGGAAAGTAGTCATCCGATCGAGCTTCGATGCGCCAATGCCCGGCGGGGACGGTGACCGCGTAGCGGCCCTCGTCGTTGGCGCGGGCAATGGCGAGCGTCCCCGCCGAGACCACCGCCCCAGGCACGACGCCGCCGTAGAGGTCCCGAACTTCCCCAGAGATCGTATGGCCGCCGCGCTGCAGCGCGATCGTGCGTGTTTGAGACCCGACGACAACCCGCCTGGGCAGATAGCCGCGCCCCCCCACATTCACCCGCGTTGGAGCCGTTTCCGGCCACGACAGCTCTCCGTTCGTGTCGGACCACGCAAGGCTCATCTCCCCCCACCGCACTGCCGCTCCGACGACAGGCTCACCGGTTGCGCTGTCGACGATGGACAGTCTGCGCCGGGCCGCATGCTCCTCAGGAGTGTCGTCCCAAGCAGGTCCCCTCCGGGCCTCCGCTCGGTCGGTAGTGGGGACGGGTGACTCGGAGGCGAATGGGGACAACCACCAAATCGCTCCCACGAGGCAGGCGATCGCAGCGGCGAGCAGCAGAAGCACGCGGGAGTTGAGGAGGCATCTCATTAGTCAGGTCTCGAGCAGTTCCCGGCGCAGCAGGTTCCGTCGTCGCATTCACTGGTAAACTCGAAGGTGCCCTCCATGTCCCGGCCGCACGCCACGATGAACTTTTCGTCGCAGGCATGGTAGAGATCCGAGTCGTCGAGGCAGTTGACGGTCGCTTGGCACGCCGGGCCGCAGGAGTTGGTCGAGCCTCCGGAGACCTTGCACGCGTCCTGGAAATCCTTGTCGCAGCTCGGGTACAGGCTGCCTGGGCTCCCACAGGCGGAGATAAGCACGTCGCCGCGCATACACGCGAGCTTCGGCTTGAGGTTGACCCGCCCCACTCGCTGTGAGAGCGACTGCATTGCCGTAGACATTCTCGGAGAAAGACGATCCGCTGCGGTCGTGGTGATCCCAGCGAGGGTGAGCGTGGCGAGGATGACAGTGGTCAGTGCGGATTGCATGCCGCGAATCTCGCCGCTCGATCACGGCCCTCGAGGACAGGGTGTTGACAAGCGCCGGCCGAACAGGTCCGGGCCATCCGGCCGCTCCATCCGCCGGTTGGACGAACCCGAAGCCCCTGAGACTGAGATGGGGGACTCGACGAGAAGTCCCCGGCAACATCACCGGAACGGGGCGATCGCCGGATGCGCATGGGCCCATAGGTGGGCCGGTGGGCCACAGCAGACGGCCACGGCACCGACGAGCGCCTCGTTCTTCATAGCTTCGGCGTTGGCACGCTGCTCGCACCCCGACCAGAGCCTATGCTGACTGGAGCGCATCCATGAGCCCATCCGATATCACCGTCGAGCTTCTGAAGCAGATCCGCGACGGGGTCTACGAGACGCACGAGCGCATCGACCAGACCAACGCGCGGCTCGATCAGACCAACAAACGTCTCGACCAGACGCGCGTCGAGCTGCTCGAGAAGCTGGAGGAGACGCGCTCGCATCTCTCCGAGCGCATCGACCAGACCAACGGCCGCATCGGTCGGCTCGAGACCTCGGTCTCGACACTCATCGGTGCGGTCTCTTCTCTCGCCGATCGTGACAATCGCTTCGAGACAGACCTGGCTGGCCTGAGACAGCGGGTCGACGTGCTCGAAGCGCACACCGACTAGGGCGTTCCCACTACGGCAGGCGACACACCCCGACGTGCTCGTACCCCTCGGGGACATCGTCCGCGTAGAACGGCGCGCAGACTTGGCCTTCGTCGGGGCACGGATCGAAGTCGTCGAAGAGGTCGCACAACATCGTGCAGCAACCCCCGCCTTCGCCTCCGTCGCAGCCCTCGACGCCCAGGTCCTCTGCGTCCAGGCAGATGGTCTGGCCCGTGCAAGCGACCGTTGGCGAGTCTTCGGGCCAGCATTCGTCGCCGTAGGCTGGACTCGTTCCCGCGTTCTGAGGGAAACACGACCAGGATGTGCCCGTCCCGTCGGGCTCGCACTCTTGTGACGTCTCGGGTGTATCCGGACACGCGTCGCCCAGCGGATCGCACTGGGCTCCGGGGGCCGTGCCGCCGAGCCCCTCACAGACGCAGTCGCAGCCGGGTGGGTTCTCCCCGAAGCCGTCGTAGGAGCACTGCGTGAAGCCGACCGGCTCCTGCCCGCATTCGAACGTCATGGCGAGCCACTCGAACGTGCCGTCCCCGAGTTCTCGGCGATACACGTTCTCGTCGTCGACGCACGGTGAGGGAGCACAACCGTCGCCGACGTACTGCGTCATGATGCAGCGAGCTGTCGGCTCCGCGTCGATGGAGCACACCTCGTCCGACGTGTTGATCTCCGCGACCCACACGCACTCATCTTGCCTCTCGTCGCCCAGGTCCACCGCCGCGCACGCATCGGCGCTCAACGCCTCCCCACAGGCGCCGAGGGGGGAGGTCGTCTCGCCGCTCGAGGAGACGCCGGGGTCCGTCCCGGACGATCCCCCGGTGCCGCTCGGATCGATTGGCATCCCGCCAGTCGACCCCTCCTCGCCGACCGTCGATCCGATTTCGTTCGACTTCGAGTCGCAGGCGGTCGTGAAGAGGATGACGGACGCAAGCCAACGCATTGATGTGTTCATGCCACCTTGGTCTCCAGCTCGCCCCGGGCCTGTCATGGCGTCTCCACTTCTTCTTGCAGCCCACACGCGGCGCGGACGCGGCCCGCGAGCGATGAGCCGGGGTGCGCCTTCACGAAGGTCTTTCCCGCTCCGCGCCCCTGCGCTCGCTTGCCCAGCGCACACAGGGCGACCGCACGGTAGCCCCATCGCTCGAGCGTCAGCTCGCCCTCGGGGAAGCGCCTCGCGTGCTCGTCGAGCTGACGCATTGCGTCGGAGGCACGCCCGTCGTCCAACGCCGCCTTCACGCCCCCGATGAGCACGACCTCGTCGCGCAGCCGATCGGCGCTATCGACCGTCGGAGCACGAGCGGCGTCACGGCGCTTCGACCGGACGCGGACCGACGGCGTTGCGGCCTCCACGGCGGCGGCGAGCTGGACGGGCGCAGCGACCGACCCGGCAGGAGATGCGGACGGCGGCACAGCGGGCTCGTCGGGTTGCACCTGCTCGGGGATCGCACCCATCGTCGGTGGCGTCGACCGCCCAAGGGCCCTGGCGCCCACGAATGCCGTTGTACCGAACACAGCCACCGCAGCCGCGACCTTCCACGCGACCCCGGTGAGCAGCGGGGCGGTCCCCAGTCGGGCTGCAAGGAGCGCTGCCACTCGACGTCGAGCCCCCGCCGTGGGCCGAGTCTGACGGCGTGCCGCCTCGTACACGCGAGAGTCGTCGTCGATCCCCAACGCAGACAGCCGGGCCCGTAAGACTCGGCGTCCCGCCTTGATGCGTGAGTACGCGGTATCGACGGGCAGCCCCAGTGTCTCGGCGACCTGCGGTCCGCTCATGCCCTCGAGCACGTGCATGACAATCGCCGCCCGCTTGTCCTCGTCGAGAGCATCCATCGCTTCGAGGACGAGCTCCGCGGCCCGACGTTTCTCGAACAACTCCTCCAGACTGATGAGCCGCCTTGGCTCGGCTGCGAGCGCCTTCACCTTGCGCTCGGCTCGTTGTGCGCCGCGACGATGGCGAAACGCAACCCGACGAGCGATCGCGAATAGCCAAGTCCGGATCTCGCTTCGACCTTCGAAGTCGGCAAGACGGCGGAAGACGATCAGAAAGACGTCCTGACAGGCATCGTCGACACACGACCCGGGCACGCCGAGCCTGAGCAAAGAGGACCACACGAACCCGTGGTGCTGCCGATAGAGCGCTTCGAGCCGTGGCTCGAGTGTGGGTTCATCCGCGCGGATATCCCCGGCACTGACGGTCATCGTCACGACGGCTTGGTCTCCAGCTGCACCTCGACCTGTCACCCCAAACTAGGGAAATCGTACCTCGACGCCCAGGGCTGCCCTCAACGCCCCAGCTCCGGTCCTGAATAGGGTTTGCCGATCCCGCACGTGGTACTCGGGACGACGCACGCTGACGACACCGCCAAGGGCTGCGCGCAGGCCGACCTGTGGGATCGGCGCGAAGACGACAGCCCCGTCGGCGACCGCGGCTGCGAAGAATGCACCCGCCGAGCCCGGCTGCTCCACGTCTTCGGTCCGCCCCCGCAGACTCCCCGCCTCGAAGCCACCGCACACGGGGAAGGACAGCCTGCGAACCTCGGGCTCCCAGCATCCGACCGCGCCGAGCGTCCACAGGTCGAACGAGCCGCCGACGACCAGGTCGACGTAGTCGCGCGGTTGCGGGGCGAAGTAGTGACCGCGGGCCTCGACCCTCCAGTTTTGCCCCCGGAGCCCGACGGCACCGGCTACGCCGCCACCTGCCACCCGCGGCAGCAGCCGGAGCGCCTGGGCTTGGCCATCGACCCGCACGAGCAGCGCCCACGGGAACGTGCCCTCGGGCTCCGTCGACGATCGCGGACTCGACGGCGGGCTGGCCTCGAGCTTCGGCGCTGCCGGCAGTTCGCGTGGCGGGTCGAGTTCAGGTTCAGCACTCGCGCGCTCGGGCACCACGTCGCTGACCTCGTGCGGCGTCGGTACGAACGCCGGCTCGGAGGCGACAGCACTCAGAAGTCCGGCCGTCTCCGCAAGAGCGTCACACGTCTGCGCTTCGATGCGCCGCTCTTCCGTCCCCGCGGGTCCGACGAGCCGAAGCTCGAGAACGTAGAGCGCACCCTCCCGCGACACCGTCCCTCGAGCCTCGACCGGTGCATGTCCTTCCTTGGCGTGGCGTTCGAACGAAGCCTCGACCGCGGATTCGTCTGGGCACTCCACGGGAGCGTCCCAAACCACCGTCAGGGCCTCCGCGGGGCCAAGCGCAGCGGCGCCAATCAACAAGGCCTGCACGGCAAAGGCCACGGTCCGAGCTTAGGCGCTTCTACGCCGCATGTGCCAGGGCCCGCTACGTCCGACGTCGCCGACGCGGTGGCTCGGCCATCTGCTGGAGCAGCTGATCGAGGCCGGCGTACTGCGTCTCGACGGCGGCACGCAGCTGCGCGAGGTAGCCGTCGAGATCGTCGAGCGCCCCGGCGGCGAGGCGACACGGACGGCGCTGACCGTCGACGCGACGGACGATGAGGCCGGCCTGCTCGAGGACCTTGAGATGTCGCGAGACCGCGGGCTGGGACATCGGAAGCGGGGCGGCGAGCTCGCCGGCAGTGGCCTCCCCCTTGACCAACCGAAGCAGAATCTTCCGGCGGTTGGGATCGGAGAGAGCGGCGAAACGAGCATCTAGATGGGCTGCAGCGGCCACGTTACGAAGATAACGCATGCGTTATATAACGTTCAAGTTATATTTAGTCTGCGCAACACGACGAGGCATCTCGGCGGTTCAACTCATGGTCTCGGAGGCATCCGTGTGAAACCCTCCGGCCGCCCCCCGGACCCCACAGGTCGACCCATGAAGCTCACCCGCGCTGCACTCTCCACGCTCCTCGTCCTCTCCGCCTGCAAGGCCAGCTTCTCGGCCTCGACGGCGAAGCCAAGCTCCGATGAAGCCAAGCCCGCCGTCGCAGCCGACGACACCCCCGCCGCCGATGAGTCGCCCGCGCTGTCGGCCGACCCCAACGTGCGCGTGGGCAAGCTCGACAACGGGCTGACCTACTACATCCGCAAGCACAACAAACCCGAGCAACGAGCGGCGCTGTGGCTCGCCGTCGACGCCGGCTCGGTGCTCGAAGACAAGGACCAGCAGGGCCTCGCTCACTTCGTCGAGCACATGGCGTTCAACGGCACCAAGCGCTTCGAGAAGAACACCCTCATCGACTACATCGAGAAGTCGGGCATGGACTTCGGCGCCGACCTCAACGCCTACACCTCGTTCGACGAGACGGTCTACCAGCTCACCGTGCCCACCGACGACCCCGCGATCGTCAGCACCGGCTTCGACATCCTCGAGGACTGGGCCTCGGCGATCACCTTCGACCCCGAAGAGGTCGACAAGGAGCGCGGCGTAGTCATCGAGGAGTGGAGGCTCGGGCGCGGCGCGTCGCAGCGTGTCCGCGACCAGCAGTTCCCCATCTTCCTCGAGGGGTCGAAGTACGCCCGCCGCCTTCCCATCGGCAAGAAGAAGATCCTCGAGAATGCCCCGGTCGAGACGCTCAAGCGTTTCTACAACGACTGGTACCGGCCCGACCTGATGGCGGTCGTGGTCGTCGGCGACCTCGACCCCGACCAGGTGGAAAAGGAGATCGAGTCGCGCTTCGGCAAGCTGAAGAACCCCGACTCACCCCGACCGCGCAAGAACGTGGAGGTCCCCGTCCTCGACAAGACGCGCGCCGCCGTGGTCACCGACCCCGAGGCGTCGCGCACCCAGGTCTCGGTCGCCATCAAGCGACCCACGACGCCGATGCTCACCGAGGCCGACTTCCGCGACGAGCTGGTCGAAGACATGTTCCACGGCATGCTTCGCGCGCGTCTCGACGAGATCCGCCAGGACCCAAAGTCGCCCTACATGTTTGCGTTCTCGTTCTCCAACACCATGGGGCGCGTCACCGACATCTTCCAGCTCTTCGCGATGGTCAAGAGTGGGCAGTCCGAAGACGCCTTGCGCACGCTGCTCACCGAAGTCGAGCGCGTCGGCAAGCATGGCTTCCTCGCCACCGAGTTCGAGCGGCAGAAAGCCGACGTCCTGCGCGAGTACCAGAAGAGCGCCGCCGAAGACGACAAGCAGCCAGCGCGCAGGCACGCGTTCCGCATCGTCCAGTCGTTCCTGCAGAAGCAGGCGCTGCCCAGCGCCCAGCAGAAGCTCGACATGGCCAAGAGCATGCTGCCCGGCATCACGCTCGAGGAGGTGAACGCGATGGCCACCACGTGGATGTCGAGCAAGGACCGCGTCGTCATGGCCAGCGGCCCTGCCCGTGACGCGATGCCCAAGGAGGCCGCCCTGCTCGCCGTGGTCGACGACGTCGCGAAGGCCGAGATCGCCCCCTACACCGAAGAGGCCGCCAGCGAGTCGCTGATGGCCACCATCCCCAAGCCCGGGGAGATCACCGCCAAGAAGCAGATCGACGCCATCGGTACCGTCGAGTGGACCCTGAGCAACGGCGTGAAGGTCGTGGTCAAGCCGACCGACTTCAAGAACGACGAGGTGCGCATGCAGGCGTTCAGCCCCGGGGGCACGTCGCGGCTGTCCGACAAGGAGTACGTCTCGGGCCGCTTCGCCACCTCGGTCGCCAGCGCAGGCGGCGTGGGCGAGCACGACGCGGTCGCCCTTCGCAAGATGATGCAGGGCAAGGACGTCTCGGTCCGTGCGACGCTGGGCGAGCTCGAGGAGGGTATGCGGGGCAGCGCGTCGCCCCAAGACCTCGAGACGATGATGCAGCTCATCCACCTGTCGTTCACCGCCCCACGGGCCGACGAGAAGGCGGTCGCAGCCTTCAAGGAAAGCCAGCGCGAGTTCGTGCGCAACCGCGACCTCAACCCGCAGTCGGTCTTCTTCGAGCGTCTTCAGGCAGAGGCCAGCAACAACCACAAACGACGGATGCCCCTGACGGTCGAAGACATCGAGAAGGTGTCGCTCGACGACGCAATGAAGACCTATCGCGAGAGGTTCGCCGACGCGTCGGACTTCACGTTCGTCTTCGTGGGCAACATCGACAAGCAGCAGCTTCGCAAGCTCTCCAAGACCTACCTCGCCACGCTCCCTACCAAGAAGCGCAAGGACAACTGGAAGGACATCGGCGTCAAGAAGCCCAAGGGCGTCAAGAAGTTCACCGTCCAGAAGGGGCAAGACCCCAAGGCGTTCGTCATGATGACGTTCCACGGCAAAGCCAAGTGGAGCCCCGAGACCCAGGACGACATCAAGATGCTCGCCGACGTCATGGGCATTCGCCTGCGTGAGGTCCTGCGCGAGGAGATGGGTGGTGTGTACGGGGCGTTCAGCTTCGGCAACATCGACCGGCGCCCCAAACCCGAATACAGCTACACCATCGGCTTCGGCTGCGCGCCCGAGAACGTCGAGAAGCTCAAGAAGGCCGTGTTCGACATCGTCACCGAGATCAAGACCGAGGGCCCGAGCGAAGAGGTCATCGACAAGGTCAAGGAGACGCGCCGCCGTCAGCTCGAGACCGACCTGAAGGAGAACCGCTGGTGGCTGCGCAAGCTCGCCGAGCACTATCGCTACGGCACGGACCCCGCCGAGCTCGCTGACACCTCCAAGGCGACCGAGCGGGTGTCCAAGGACAATGTGCAGAAGGCGGCCAAACGCTTCCTCAACAAGAAGCGCTACGTCGACGGCACGCTGCTGCCCGAGGAAGCCGGCAAGACGAAGCCATAGCGCGACGACCGGCCGGCCGTGCGACACTATCAGCGCATGGGCACGTGTCGAACGCGACGAAGTTTGCTGTTCGCGACCGTGCTCATCGCCTGTCGGCCGTCCGCCGCGCACGACGCCCCGGCGCCACCCGTCGAGGCCACAGAGCTTTCGGTCGACCGAGGGCCGTCCGAGCTCGACCCACTTCAGGTCGCCATCACGGTCGACGACCTGCCCGCGCACGGCCCCACCATCGACGGTCTCACGCGGCTCGCGGTGCACCAGGCGCTGCTCGCCGCGTTCGCCTCGCACGAGGTTCCGCAGGTTTATGGGTTCGTCAACGCGCAGTCACTCGAGCGCGCGCCCGAGCTTCGCGCGCCGCTCGAGGCATGGGTCGCCGCCGGCCACCCGTTGGGCAACCACACCTACAGTCACCCGAGCCTGCGAGAGATCGGGCTCGACGACTACTTCGCCGACATCGCGCAGAACGAGCCCACGCTCGACGCTCTTGCACCGGGCGGAGTACGCACCCCGACCTTCCGCTACCCGTATCTGCTCGAAGGCATGTCCCGCGAAGACACGCTCGCAATCCGAGCGCATCTGGACGAGCGAGGCTACCGCGACGCTCCGGTCACCATCGACTTCTACGACTGGGCGTTCAACGCCGCCTTCGCGCGCTGCACCGCCGCCGGAAACTCCCGCGCCGTGCAGGCGATCGAGAAGACGTACATGGCCCACGCGATGGAGATGCTGGCGTGGTCCGACGCCGCCGCGCAGGCGCTCTACGGGCGCCGGATCCCGCACGTGCTGCTGATTCACGCCGGTGCCATCAACGCGGGCCTCATCGAGCCCCTGCTCGACGCGATGGAGGCCGAGGGCGTCGAGTGGATCTCCCTCGACGACGCCCTCGCCGACCCTGTCTACGCCGAGACCTACGTGCACGAAGGGCGCAACCAGGGCACCTTGCTCGACCAGAAGATCGACACCGAAGGCGGCGAGCACCCGCCCCGCCACACGCACCCCCGAGCGCTCCTCGAGGCGATGTGCACCGAGTCGGCCCCATAGAGCCGCTCGGACGTGGCTTGGTTCGTCTCGGTCGCCGTCGTTACCAGAATCTCGGTTTTCCGTGATCCAAGTCCAACGTTGGCGCTCTATCACCACGAGCGGCGCGGGCAACCGCCGACTTCTCGGACAGGGCTTCTCCGACGTCGCCACAGAGCAATCCCATGCGAACGAACGCCATCGTCACTCTCCTCATTGGTTGCAGCCTCTACATCCCAGGGACCGCCGCTGCCGCTCAACAACCCTCAGGCCATGGAGTCGTCGCGCTCCGCCCGAGCCTCTCGGGCGCCGGCGCCATGAGCCTGGTGGGCCACGGCAATGTCGGACCGAGCATCATCCACGAGCCAACCGACACCCACCCCCGGTTGATCGTCGAGGACAGCCTCGGCAACAGCGCCAGCTTGCGGGCAAGCCCTGGCAGTTTCTGGGCCGAGGCGTCGACGATCGAGATCGACGCGATGCTGGCCGTCGTCGACGACGAACTCGACGAGATCCTCGCCAACTACGATGCTGCCCTCGAGCAGAACCTCGGCGTGGGTGAGCCGGCCGCCTCATCGGTCTTCGTCGAGCTCGACACTCCCCTGTGCGCCGGGTGCACCGGGCTCGGCGTCGACGTCCAGCATGAGAACGCCGCCGTCGTCGAGTTGCTCGAGAACCTCTACGTCCAGCAGATCCCAGCGATCGAGCTCGCCTACGACTTCACCCGCTACATGGACTACAACGTCGGGGATCTGGCCAGTTTCTACACCGCGATGCAGAGCCTGGCCGACTTTGCGACCTATTCGCAGATCGTGCAGGCCGGCGGGACGTACCCGGTCCACGAGACGAGCTACCAGGTCACCATCACGACCTTCAATGTCGTCGAAGGCGACATTCGATCCGGCGCCGTTTGGGAGACCCAGGTTTCCGCCAACGGCACGAGATCTCAACACCAGATCGACGACCATGACATCGACAACGATGGGATCCGGAACGATCATGATTCCGACAAGGATGGGGACGGCTGGCCCAATTGGCTCGATGCCGACCGAGACGGCGACGGGGTCTACAACTGGAACGACGCGGACCCCGACAACCCGCACGAGCAGTGCTACCCCAAGCAACACCTCACGGGCCTGACTGGCTTCGGGCAGTGGTTCGAGGTCACCGAGCAGAACTACCTCGACGACATGGCCGTGCTCGTCGAATGGGAGCTGGCAAACTTCCTCACCGGTGAGCGCGCTCGGGTGCTCGTCGACAGCTACGCCCGCGGCGAGCTCGGGATGACCGAGCTGCTCAACGACCTCGACCTCGCGTATGTCGATTCGACGGCCGGGTCACACCCCGTGTTCGCCTCCGCGCGGCTCTACGCATGGCACTGAGCAACGTGAGGTCGACGCACTGACGCGGCCGATGCATCATTGAACTCGGCGGTCTTGCGTCGCGGGGAGGCTGAGCAGCCGCCCCGCCACACGGACCCCAGAGCGCTGCTCGAGGCGATGTGCACCGAGGCGGGCTGAGGCTGCGCCACTGCCAGGCGGGCTACGCTCGTCTCGCGGAAGTGGAGTTCCCACTTCAGTTCGCGCAACCTCGGGGCACCGTGCCCGTCTTCCCCTCGATGCGACGCCTCGGTCTGCTCCTCCTTCTCGCCGCTGCAACGCTGGGCTGCGACGACGGCGTGTCGGACGGCCCGGCCGACACCGATCTCGACGACACGTCCACGACCGGCCCGGACGACTCCACGAGCGCTTCGCCCGATCCTTCGAGCCCCGCAGAGACCGTCGGCTCGGGTTCCAGCGTCGAGACCACCACCACGTCCGGCCCCGACGCGTCGAGCGCGTCGAGCGAAACCTCCGCCGAGGACGGCAGCACCACCGGCGAGCCGGCGCCGGAGGTTCCCGGGGGGTCTTCCTGTGGACGGGAGCCGGCGGCGGCGGCCCGGGTACGGACCTCTTCCCCGACGCCGTGCTCGACACGCTGCTGGACGCTGGCGTCGAGGCGGAACTCGGCGACGCGCTGCCCGCGGACTTCGAGGCTCGCTTCGGCACGCTGGTCTACCTCAACCCTCTGGACACCTTCGACCCGAGCGTCGACGCGGCCGCCACCGCGCTCGTCGACAACGGCGGGCGTCTGGTGCTGGTCATGGAACACTGCAAGAACGGGTGCTGGGGCAACGCCGAGGGTCACAACACCCTCCTGGGGAGCCTCGGAAGCTCGCTCCGCCTCTTCGGTGACGGGGGGGCGCCGCTGTCCAACACCTCCCTCGTCGTCACCTCGACGCCACCGTTGACCGACGGCGTCGGCGAGCTGGTCGTCTACTACTCCGGCCACGTCGACACGGGGGTATCTGGGGTCGCAATCGGCCAGATCGAAGGCGGCGACGCCGTCATCGGCTACGAAGCCCTCGGCTGGGGCGAGGTGGTGGCAATCGCCGACTCGAGCATCCTCGGCTATCGGCTCGATGCCGGCGACAATGCCCAGTTCGTCCGCAACTGGGGCCTACACGACTAGCTCACGAGCTCGCCGACGACCTCGCGGAGACGCTTCTACAGCAGCAAGCGGCCGGCCGAGGCCCACTCGACGGCAAACTCGACGAACGCCCTGACCTTGGGCTCGATGAACTCCCGCTCGACCCAGACCGCCGACAGCGACACGGCCCGACCCACCACACCGGGGAGCACGGCGACGACGCCACCGCGTTCGAGCTCGGCGTCGACGAGTGCGCCGGGCAGCAGGCCCACACCGAGGCCGGAGAGCACGGCGCCGAGCTGAGCCATGATGTCGTTGGTCGCGAAACGACCGCGCACGGCGACCGAGCCCCCGTCGTGCAGTGGCCAGGCGTGGGTTGGCCGCGTGCCGCCGTCGAAGCCGCGCACGTGTTCGGCACGCTCGAGCGCCTGCACCGAATCGATGGGACCGACTTGCTCGAGGTACCGGGGGCTCGCCACCGCAAGCAGCTCGGTGCGGAGCAGCGGCCGGGCGATGAGGTCCGACGCCTGAACGATGCCGCCCCGAAGCGCGACGTCGACGTGCCGTCCGACGAGGTCGACGTGCTCAGAGGTGGCGAGCAGCTCGACGGTGACCTCGGGGTGCCGACCCATGAACTCGGCGAAGAGCCTGCCGAACAGCGGGGTGGTCAGCGGCGGCATGGAGACCCTCAGACGGCCCCGCGGAACGTCGTCGAGTCGCTGCACCGAGTCGAGCGCGGCTTCGGCAGCATCGATGAGCACCCGCGCGCGCTCGTACAACCGCTCGCCGGCCGCGGTGGGGACCAGCCGACGCGTCGTGCGATGCAGCAGCCGAGTCCCGAGGCGACGTTCGAGCCGCGTCAGCTGCCGTGACAGCGTCGCCCGAGGGACGTCAATGACCCGAGCCGCCTCGCTGATGCTGCCGGCCTCGACGATTGCGACGAAGGCGTCGAAGTCTTCCGTGATCCTCACCTGTGACGATTATGAGCAGAAGATGCCTGTTTTCGCACTCTTGTGTCACCCGCGGTCAGATCCTACGCTTCGAGTCGAGATGACGACTGGCAGCAAAACCCTTCATCGAGGCCTCTGGGTGGCCCAAATCCTGGCCGCAGTGGCCTTCTTCATGGCCGGAAGCTTCAAGACGTTCACGCCTGGGGACGAGCTCGCGGCGGCGGGCATGACGGCGCCGCTGGCGGTTCTTCGCATGGCCGGCATCTCCGAGCTCGCCGGTGCCGCAGGCCTGCTGCTCCCTGCCGGCCTGCGCATCAAGCCGTGGCTCACTCCCCTGGCGGCAGCCGCGCTCACCGTGGTCATGGTGCTCGCCTTCTTCACGCACGTGCTCGCAGGAGACTTTGGCGGAACGGTGCCCGCAATCGTCCTTGGCGCCCTGTCTGCCTTCATCGCCTGGGGCAGAGCGAAGAAGGCGCCGATTACGGGCCGCTGAGATGCCCCTCGTCTCGAGGATCGACCCACATGTCGCTTTTCTTCGCAGGCCGGGAACCTCCGACCCCCCCGGGCGCACTACGAGCGCGAGTCCTCTGCGGGAACACGCTTGTCGGTCAAGTGCCGCTCATGCTGGCCGTGCTTCCTTTGGCATGAGTGGTCGAACACTCTCCCCACCCTCGTTCGAGTTCCCGCAGAGAGCTCTTGTTTCCCAAACTTCCTCGGATCGCCCGCGCCAATGGTGGCGCGGGCGATTCTCTTTGGGGCCTCAGGGCGTGTCCCGAAAGGCCAGCACCTTGAAGCCGCCGCTGGGCGTGTGCTCGAGGATCGAGCCCAGCATGACGAGCGTCTGCTCCCGCCCCGACGCGTCTTTGACGACGAGCTTGGGCCGAAGGTGGAGCCGGACCTTGGGGCGGTCCGTGATCTCCTTGGCCTCCAAGCGCACGAACTCGAGCGTCTGCCCCCCGTAGCGTTCGAGCGCTGTGTTCATGTCTCCGCGCGACTCGCCGTGCAGCTCGGCCCACGCCAGGTCGGCGCCCAAGCCTAGGCCGCTTCGGTGGTGAACGGTCACGGGGAAGAAGCGGTCCTTGTACTCCGACTCGGTCACCGCGAGCTTCGCCAAGGCCGCCGAGTCGTTGGCGCCCAGCGCCTCGAGAATCGCCTCGCCCAGCGCCTCGAGGGACTCCGCGGCGCCGTCCATCGCTGCGTCGCCGACGTCGACGCCCGAGAAGTCCATCGCGGGCTTCGGCTTGGGTACGTAGGGCTGAAACCGCGGATCGTCCTTGGCCAGCGGCGGGCCCTTCTTCGACTCCGGACGCACGGCTGGACCCTCGGGCAGCGACGAATCGCACGCCGCGAGCGCGAGGGCCGAGCACAACCAGAGCCGAAGCGTGAACATCCGCGTGTCGTCAGATGCTGTAGTTGGTCCAGCCCGTGGTCCAGTCGTCACCACCTGGTTCGACTGCGCCGACGTAGTCGGTCGCCTCGAAGCTATCGCCAGGAGCCACGGCTCCGGATTCGGCAGGCGAACCGGCGGCGGGCATGATGTCGGGGCTGCCCCACTGTGCCGAGCCGAGCGTCGGGTCGACCTCCACGTTGCCACCATCGTCGAGGAAGCTCTGCAGGTCGTCCGCAGTCCAGGTCACGTCGGAGCCCTCTTCTTCATCCACGCCGGCTGCGCCAGACCCGAAGTAGAGGTTGCCCTCGATGACGATGCCACCGTCTTCGGCGATGGCTTGCGTTTCCCGGTTCTGAAGGAAGACGAGCTCGTTGGTGAAGTTGCCAACGATGCTGTTGACCAGCTTCGCCTCCGTGCCTTCCTTGAGGGTCATGCCCTTGCTCTTGTCCCCGCCCGCACCCGAGCCGATGATCGTGCCGTTGGCGACCGCGGGCGAGGTGACTGGAGTCGCGGAGAAGTTGGTGCCCTGGTTGCTCCACTCGAACGCGTTGTCACCGATCGCGGGGTCTTGGTGGATGAACACGTACTGCAGGTCGCCCTGGTAGCCCTGGTCGCAGTCGATCGAGTCGTCCTCCGCCCCCGTCACCACGAGGTGGTCGGCGTTGAACTCACCGCCGAACATCTCGATGCCGTCATCGGCACCCATGTGGACCTGGACGTGGCTGACCGAGGTGTCGGTGCCGCAGGCGTAGAAGGTGATGCCGTTGAGCTCGGAGCCTTCGGCGATGGCGAAGCCTGCCCACTCGACGCGCAGGTAGCTGAGCGATCCGCAGTTGTGTGCGCTGTCGGATCCCCCGTAGGACGGCGGGTTGGCGAAGCCTTCGGCCTGCCCGGTGCCACCCTCGAGGTTGGTGGGCGCGTCTCCGAGGAGCAGCAGCCCTCCCCAGTCGCCGCGACCGCGAGAGCCTTCGGCCTGAATCGACGTCATCACGATCGGCGCGTCCGGCTCACCATCGGCGATCAGCATCGCGTCTTGGTCGATGACCAGCGCCGAGCCTTCCGTGCCCTTGATCGTGGTGCCGGGCTCGATGGTCAGCGTGCCGCCGTTGACGAAGATGATGTCTTCGAGCACCCAGATGGTGTCGCAGGTGAGCATCATGTCGCCTTCGATGTCGGCGTTGATGCCCATCGTGGGGCCACTGTTGGGGTCGGCACAGCCAGCGCTCGAATCGGTGTCGCCCGGTACGTCGTCCGTATCCCCGGTGGGGTCAGCGCCGCTGTTGCTGTCGCTTTCGCTCGCGCCCGTGTCCTCGTTCTCGGTCGCGTCGCCGCAGGCTGCCACCATTGCGGCACACAGGAGGAGTCCAGAGAGTTTCTTCATCGTCGAAAGTCCTGTTCAGCGGCCGCGATGTCTGCGGCACGCACGAGGTGTTATGCGGATGCTCGGTGACGCGCGGTGGACAGCCCAGCATCCGTAGCGTCAAAAGACGGTGACGCTTCGGAAACACCGTCCCGGGGCTCAGTCCAGCGCGCTGACCGGCCGCTCGCGATCCGACCTGTCGAAGCTGTAGGTCAGCCCGATGCCGAAGAAGACGCCGTTGTTCCACCGCTGAAGCACGCGATCGGCTTGTGTCCATTCCCAGGCGGCGTTGGCGACGTTCTCGGCCTTGAGGTCGAGGTCGAGGCCACCGTAGAGGCGCTGCGAAAAGGTGACGTCCACCTTGTGCCGAGGCTCGAGATAGGTGTCGGGGAGGCCCAGGCCACCGACGCTGGTGATCTTGGGGCCCTCGATGTTGTAGAGCACGCGCGCCCGGGTGCCCGAGTCTTCGTTGTCGTAGTCGATGTAGGCGTTGACCACGTACGGCGACTGGTCGGCGAGCGCCCGCGAACGAGACGTCGACACGTCGAAGTCGGACAGCTCGGTGCAGTCGACGCCCTCGGAGGGCTCGCACCGATCGCGCAGCTGCACCCGCGAGTACAGCATCGTGAAGTTGGTGCCGATCGACACGTCGTCGAGCTTGTTCCAGATGAACTCGAGGTTCTTGCGCGCCTCGAGCTCGAAGCCCAGGTTCTGCGCGGCGTCGGCGTTGCGGTAGCTCGACAGGAACGGGATCCGCGGCAGCTGCACCTTCTCGATGGGCTCGTCGAGGTACTTGTAGAAGAGGGACGCGGCGATCACCTCGCTGCCGCTGGGGAACCACTCCCAGCGGAGGTCGGCGTTCCAGATCTTCGTCTGCTCGAGGTTCGGGTTACCGATGACCTCGGTGCCGCCGACGAAGTCGGTGAAGGAGAAGGGCGCCAGCTCGCGGAACTCGGGACGGGCCAGCGTGCGCGCGCCCGAGATCCGCACGTTTTGCTTGTCGGTGGGCGAGAAGATGAGCGAGAGGGCCGGAAGGACGTCGAGGTTCGAGACCCGCACGGGGGCCAGGTCTTCGTCCGCCGGCGCGTCGGGATCGGCGAAGGGGTCGAAGGGGCGCACGCGAATGACGCTCTGCTCGAGGCGCGCGCCACCGGAGACTTTGAACCATCGGACGAACGGGATGTCGGTCATCGCGTAGCCGGCGTAGATCTCCTGGTTTGCGCGATAGTTGTCGCTCGGACGCGTCGCTTCCTGCAGGTAGAAGGCGTTGTCCTCGGGCGACCCCCCGATGGTCGAGTCGTTGATGATGTTGCCCGTGCCGTCGGGAATGAGCTCGGTGTCGCCGCCTTGAAACAAGAAGCGCCGGACGTCGAACTGGCGCTGCTTGCCTTCGAGCCACGCCCCCGCCTTGACCTTGCCCTTCAGCTGCGACCACTGCTTGAACGGCATCGTCAGGTTGGCGGCGCCGCTCTCGGTGTGGTCGGTCAGATCGAGGAACGTCTGCTTGCCACCGTCGTTGCCGCGGTCGAACACGTACACGCCGTCGCCGTCGGCGTCGGTGAAGAAGTTCTCGCGAATCGCCGGGTCGTCGCGACGCGCCTGGGCGTAGGAGCCGAACCAGTCGAGCTCGAGGTCCTTGGCCTTGGGGAACGTGTGACGACCTCCCAGCCGCGTCATCGCGATCGAGCGCATGATGTAGCGGATCCGGGTGGAGAAGACCGGGTCGGGGCCGGACACGTTGCGGGCGACACCTGCGAGCCGGCGCGTCTCGTCGCTCGCTTCGCGCGAGTAGAAGCCGAGCAGCTCGAGGCGGTGGTCGTCGTTGATGTCGTACTTGGCGAGCCCCACCGTCGCCCAAGCCACGGTGTGGGTGGTGCGCATGCTGGGCGGGCCGCCGTAGTCGACCTGCGGCGTATCGGCGAGCGACTCCCCGTCGCTGGTCGAGTATAGGCGCATCTGTTCGAACCGGTTGGTCTGGTGCTGGCTCTTGTACTGGGCCGACCAAAGGAAGCCCAGGCGGCTGTCCTCACCGTGCGGTTTAAAACCGTAGCCGACGTTGGACTTCACCGAGAAGTCCGGCGGCGCCTTCGCCGTTCGCATCCGGGTGTCGGTGTACATCGCGTCACCGAACCGCTCGATCTCCTCGGGCGTGTAGACCGGCTGGAAGTCGTCGTCGAGCACGCCGCGGCTTGCGGGCGTGTCGGTGGGGAGCTCTTCGGAGAGGCCGCGCGGGAGGTTGCCGAAGCCGAACGCGTCCTGCCCAGGAAACGACCCGTTCGTCAGCATCTGCCGAAACGTCGTCTGGGTGTTGCCGCCGAGCTCCGCGCCCACCGAGACGACGAGGTCGTCGGGAACGTCGCGACTCTCGAGCTGCACCGACCCGCCCGCAAAGTCGCCGGGCACGTCGGGCGTGAAGGTCTTCTGCACGTTGATCGCCGAGAGGGCGGACGCCGGGAAGATGTCCAGCGGCACCGTGCGAAGCTCGGGCTCGGGACTGGGAACCCGAGCGCCGTCGAACAGGGTGTTGACGTAGCGGTGCCCGAGGCCGCGCACGAAGAGGTAGCGGCCGCCGACGACCGTGACGCCGACGATCCGCCGAGCGACCGCGGAGGCCGAGCCCCCGCCCGACTTCGCGATCTCGTCGCGACTCATGAGGTCGCGCGCAGCCGAGGATTCCTTGCGCTGCTGCAGGCGTGCCGCCTCGCTCTCGCGGTTCATCTCGGCCTCGACGATGACCGTCTGCCCGGCGCCCTCGAGCGGTCGAAGCTCGGAGTTGATCGTCTGCGTCGCGCCCTCTTCGACGACCACGTTGGAGATGCGGCGCGGCTCGTTGGCGTCGGAGCGCACGCGAATCTCCCACGAGCCTACGGGCAGCTCGAGGGTGTAGTTGCCGTCGATGTCGGTCTTGGTCTTGTACTCGGTGTCGATCGCCTCGACGTAGGCGCCGATGAGCGGCTCCCCCGTGTTGGCGTCGAGCACCCGCCCCTGCACGGTGCCGGCCTTGCCGCGGACCTTCTTGGTCTCGACCTTCAGCTCCTCGGCGAGCGCCTCTTCGTCTTCGGTCAGGTCGACGAAATCGAACTCGAAGTCGCCCTCTTCTTCGTCCGCTTCGACCTCGGCCACCGCGGGAGGTTCGGGCTCGGGCTCCTCGAGCACGGGCGCAGGGGGCTCATCCGTCGGTGGCCCCTCGCCATCGGCCGGAGGCTCGGCCGGCGTGGGCGCGACGACCTCCACGTCACCGGGCGATGGCTCCGGAGACGTCGCCGGGCCCTGGTAGTCGCGCCGCAACGAAGGCGCGTCGTCCTCGACCTCCGCGAGTACGGAAGAGGGCACGAGAAGCAGGGCGCCGCAAAGCAGCGCCGAATGGGCTCGCCGGGTCGTCATGAGACTACTCGAGTTTCTTGGTGATCATCACCACCGGAGCCGCCCCGCCTGCGCGGGCGTAGTCGACTCCAAGGAGCACGCGGCCATAGGCCACGTCATCCGCACCGTCCACGTACAGCACGTTGTCCGGACGGGCGTTGAACATTCGCTTCAGCCGCTGGCTGAGCTCGGCCTCTTCGATGGTCACCGAGTTCACCTCGTAGCTGCCATCGTCCCCGACCGAGAGCACCAAGGGCTTGTTCGGGTCGTTGGACTCGTCGAGCTTTTGATCCGTCTCGTCCTTGGGCGGCAGCCGAACGTCGAACCCTTCGGTCACGACGGGCGCGAGGACCATGAAGATGATGAGCAGCACGAGCACCACGTCGACGAGCGGCGTGACGTTCATGTCGGGCTTGACCTTGGTCTTGCCGTTTTCGTTGCCGATCGACATTCCCATGGTTCAGCCCTCGCCTTCTTTCCATTCGGCGCCAACACCCACGGCGAGCGAGACCGTGGGGAAGCCGATGTCCTGCACGTCGCGGAAGAAGTCGCGAACGATCGCGTAGCGCAGCCCCGCGTCGGCGCGAAGCAGCACGCGCTGGTCGGAGTCGCGGGAAAACTCGACCCGCAGACCATCGAGGGCCGCCTGCCGAGACACGTCGGCCTTGGACCAGGTGTAGACCTCGTTGATGTCGATGGTGACGGTCAAGGGCTCGGCGCCGTCCTCGTGTTTGTCGGCGGCCTTGACCTTCATCATCTCGATGGGCTTGCCACCTTGGACGTCGGGCAGGACGACCATGAAGATGATGAGCAAGACGAGGACGACGTCGACCAGAGGCGTGACGTTGATGTTGGGCTGCGCGCCCTTCTTCTTGCCGCCGCTATTGATCTGGGCTCCCATGCGCGACCTCCAGGTAGTCCACGAGCTCGCTTGCGGCGTGCTGCATGGTTTGATCGAACGCGTCGAACTTGGCGCTCAGGAAGTTGAAGACGAGCACCGCCATGATGGCGACGACGAGGCCGACGGCCGTCACGATGAGCGCTTCGGCGATACCTGCGGAAACGGCTCCGATGCCGCCGCCGCCCGCCGCCGCGATGCCCTGGAAGGCGGTGATGATGCCGATGACGGTGCCGAACAGGCCGATGAACGGCGCGGTGGAGCCCGTCGAGGCGAGAATGCCCATGCCCCGGCGCGCCTCGGTGCCCATCATCTCGAGCTTTCGGTTGAGCTCGCGCTTGGCCATTTCGACCGGGCCGACCGTCTCGTCGCGCGTGTTGGCGCGGTACGACTCGAGCCCGAAGCGAAGCAGCCGGGGCAGCGGACCTCGGGCGAACTCCTTGCCGCGCGTCAGGTCGTAGAGCGTGTCGATCTCCTTGGCTTCCATCAGGGGCCGGGCCTTGTCGGCAAATGCCACGCTGACGCGATGCGCCTTGAGCAACACCAAGAATCGCTCCACCGCCACGAAGGCGCTGGCGATGCCCATGACCACCAAGGAGATGGCCACGGCCTTGGACAGGATGCCCATCTCGGCCCAGATTTCTGCGAGGGAAAGTTCCATCGTTTCGCTCCTTTTGTCGTACTGCTTGGCTCAATCGGTGAGCTGGAAGGGGATCGTGACTTTGTGCCAGACCGTGATCGGCATGCCCTCGAGGGTCGCCGGCTTGAACTTCCAGGTCTTGACGACCTTGATCACGGCCTTGAGGAAGGCCTTTTCGGCGGCCTTCTTTTCATCTTCGGTGGTGGCGCTGGTCTTCTTGGCCAGCACCTTCGCGCCGCGCACGGATCCGTCGCGGTGCACGTGCAGCTTGAGCACGATCCGTCCGGTGATGCCCTCGTCGCGAAGCTTGCGCGGGTACTCGGGCTGCGCGTTGGCGGACAGCGGCTTGGGCACCGTCGCGTTCTCGGGGCGGTCGATCGGCTTGGTCGGGTCGATCGGCACCTCCTTGCGGCGCTTGGGCTTCTTGGGCTGCGCGGGCTTGGGCTGCTTGGGCTTGGTCGGCTTCGATGCCGCAGGTTTGGCGCTGCCGCCTCCAAAGCCCGTCCGGCTCGTCGAGCCATCCATCGGGACCTCGTAGACCTTTTCCTTGTCGGTCTCGTCGGCGGCCTCGGTGGGCTTGCTGATCGGGGTCTGCGGCTTGGGCTTGGGGGTCAGCTTCTTGACCCGCTTGACCTTGGCGTCCGGGGGCGGTGGTGGAGGAGCCTCGGGTTCGGGCTCTTCCTCTTCGATCTCCGGCTCTTCTTCTTCGACCGCGAAGTCCGTGAGCTCGGGGTCACCCAGCGCGACCTCGATGGTGTCCTCTTCGGGCTCCAAGGTCGCGATGTAGGTCCCGGCGCCGACGAGAAGCACGCCCAGCCCGACCGCCGAGGGCAGGATGCGGCGCTCGAAGAACCAGCCTTGGAGTTCTGGGCGAAACCCGTCGAACATGGGCCGGCGAACTATGGGGCGCATCCATGGCCTCGGCGTGTCGACTTTGTCTCGGCTCCGTGACAAGCCGGGTGGACGTACGTGACGTAGCGGTGACCCGGCCGTGGCGTCTCACAATCCCCAGACCGTTTGCCGTGCCGTCACGGAGCTGTCACCCGGCCAGTGCTTAGTGCAGTCGTGACGCCGACCATCCTGATCGTGGATGACGAACGTGACCTGGTCAGCACGGTGCAGTTCTCCCTCGAGCGAGAGGGATGGCGGACACGGGTCGCCTACGACGGCCGGACCGCTCTGGACTCGGCCACCGGAGATCCCACGCCGGATCTCATCCTTCTCGACCTCATGCTGCCGGACATGACGGGCACCGACATCTGTCGGGAGCTGCGGTCCGACGACAAGACCAAGGACGTGCCCATCGTCATGGTCACGGCGAAGGACGACGAGATCGATCGCGTCGTGGGGTTCGAGGTCGGTGCCGACGACTACGTGACCAAGCCGTTCTCGATGCGGGAGTTGCTGCTGCGCATCAAGGCGATCCTCCGCCGCCTCGACAGGCCGCAGACCGCAATGCCCGAGCATGCCTTCGGTCGGCTCAAGGTCGACGAGGAGGGGCACCGGGTCTGGGTCGACGACAACGAGCTCAACCTCACCGCGCTGGAGTTTCGACTGCTGAGCACGTTCCTCTCCCGCAAGGGACGCGTGCAGACCCGCGACGCCCTGCTTCACGACGTCTGGGGCCACACGCCGGGCCTGCCCACGCGCACCGTGGACACGCACGTCCAGCGGCTGCGCAAGAAGCTCGGTCCCGCGTCCGACTACATCGAGACGCTGCGCGGCGTCGGCTATCGGTTCCGCACCGACGCCGCCGAGACGGAAGCTGCCGTCTAGAACCCTTGCGCGGCCAGGTCGAAGGCCAGATTGCGGTAGAAGCGGATGTAGTCGAAGCCGGTGCGGGGGTCCGCGCCGTGGTCGTTGATCTGCCCGGCAGCGTCGAGGTGGTCGCCGGGGTAGCAACCTCGAAAGCGTCCCCACTTGGCGGACTCGACGGTCGCCACACCGTCGTTGGGCCTCAGCTCGAGGCCGTGGGCGACGAAGCCTGCGGCGCCGACGAGCAGCGCGTCCATGCGATCGCGCTTGCCTTCGTGGCGCATGAACAGCAGCTGGCCGTGCTCGTCGGTGCACGCGTCGGTCTCGGCGTTGATGCGTGGGTTGGGCAGCCCGGCCACGTTGCTGACGCCGGCCCATGATTGGTACATCACGCCCGGCGCGTCGCGGATCTCTGCGTTGAACTCGGCCATGCCGCGCTCGGACATCGCCGCGAGCGCAGCGACGATGTGGCTGTCTTCGGCGACGTCGCTGAACGTGCTCCCGTACAGCGTCGCGATCGCATCGATCGCGTCGGCTTCGTCCTCGTCGGGCAGGAATCCAACGGCGACGTCGGCGACGAACGTGCCTCGGTGAGGCGCCGAGATGGTGCTGACCGAAGCGACGCGATCGCCGTAGCCGAGCCCATCGGGGCTGACCAAGTAGCGGCAGTCGATGCCCCCCATCGAGAAGCACACCAGGTTGACCTTATCCGCACCGGAGTGCGCGAGAAGCTCGTCGACCTGGCGCGCCAAGAAGCCAGCGCGAACCTGGGGCGTATCGAACGGCGGCACGCTTCCGAGCACCACGTCGTGGCCGTCCTCGATGAGCGCGACGTCGACGTCGTTGAAGCGCCAGAAGTTGGTCGTGCTCGTGTTGAAGCCGTGCGCCAAGATGATCGGGTGCCGGGTGGGCTCGCCCTGGGGCTCGGGACCGAGCGGATCGGGCGCGGCTTCGCACCAGCCGAGCGGGTCCCACAGCAGCGACCCGCAGAGGAACGAGTCGTCCTTGCCCACGGGGACGCCTTCGCAGCCGGCCGCCTCGATGCCGTCGATGAGCTCCTGCGCGATGGCGGCCTCATCGGCATTGCACGTGTTCGATGGCGCCTGCGGTGGCACGCCCAGGCACATCTCGACCGCCTCGTTGGCCTCCACGCAGATGCTCGACTCCGCGCTCGAATCCGCGTCACAGGCGATGAGGGCGATCAAGAGGAGGGTGGCGTTCCGCATCGAGAGCACAAGTAGGAAGATGTAGGATAGTCAACACGTTCGCGAGGGCGATTTACGACAGAATCGAGGTTGGACGCGACAGCGCGCGCTGCAGCGCGGACGTACCCTGCCCCCGGGATGACCCTGATGCGATCGCCACTGCCGAGCCTGGTCGCCGCGCGACTGCGGGCTGCAGGTGACGACGTCGACGCTCGGCTGGCGCGCTTCGGGCTGACCCGCGCGCTCACCGAGTCGCACGTCGTCGCCGAGGTCGACGTGCTCGCGGCGTTCTACGACGACGCCGCGGTGGCGCTCGGACAGCCCGACCTCGGGCTCGACCTCGTCCGCGACATCGACCGCGGCGCGTACGGCCTCGCCGAGTTCGGCATCCGTGCGGCGCCGACGGTCCGCGAGGCGTTGCGCCGCCTCGCCCGATTCGCCGTCCTGCTCAACGAAGCCACGACCGTCGAGGTCCGAGAGACGGACACATCGGTGTGCGTGCACCAGCGCATCCCCGGCCATCCGCTCTCGGGCGGCCGGCACTCCAACGAGTACTTCATGGCCGTGCTGCTCGCGTTCGGCCAGACGATCACCAGCGGCGAAGTGCCCGTCGAGCGCGTCTGGTTCTGCCACGCCGCCCCCGCGGATCTCTCCACCCACCGGCGAACCTTCGGAGGCGCCACGGTGCACTTCGACCGATCCGACAACGGGCTCGCGCTCCCCCGATCGGTCGCCGACATGCCGCTCGCATCGGCCGACCCGCCGCTGATGCAGGCGATCGACGCACAGGCCGAGCAGCTGCTCTCGGCGCGCTCGGTCTCTCACGAGTTCATCGATCGCGTTCGAGACGGCATGTCGCGCGCCCTGCACGACGGCACGCCGGCGCTACCGGACATCGCCGAGTACCTGGCGATGACACCTCGCACGCTGCAGCGTCGGCTCGCCGAGCACGACACGTCGTTTCGCGAGGTGCTCGACGAGCTCCGCTTCGAGATGCATGACCGTCTGGCGGCCCAGGGGCTCTCCTCGCAAGAGGTCGCGTTCCGGCTCGGCTACGCGGACATGGGCTCGTTTCGCCGGGCTCGGCGCCGTTGGAAGTCGACGACGGGGGGCTGATACCCTGCCGCCGTGGACCCCGGCGCCCCCTCTCTCTGGCTCGACGAGGCCCCCGCGACCCGCCTGAGGGCGCTGGACACGGGCACCCATGCCTTCGACGCGGTGGTCGTCGGGCTCGGAATCACGGGCGTGGTGGCGGCGCTCGAGCTGGCCGAAGCGGGTTTGTCCGTACTCGGCATCGACGCACACGGTCTGGGCTGGGGCGCGTCGGCGCGCTCGGGCGGCTTCTTGCTGGTCGAGCACGCGATCGAGTACCCCGCTCGCCGCGCCCGCTTCGGCGCCGACAGAATGCGGACCATCATCGAGATGGCCCGCAGCACGCACGCGCTCGTCGAGTCACGCTTCGCGAAGGCGGCCGAGCACAAGCGCTGCGGAAGCCTGATCCTGCCGATGGACGACGACGCCGAGGAACAGCAGACGCTGGCCGAGGCGGCGCGGCTGCTCGCCGAAGACGGCGTGCCGTGCACCACGGGGGTCGAACGCGACGACCTTCGAGGCTTTGCGCCGGGCATGTCGATTCCCGAGGACGGCGAAGTCCATCCCGGCAAGCTGCTCGCGGCCGTCGGTGCCGAGGCGGCCGCTGCCGGTGCCACGCTCCGCCAGGCACTGGCCACCGAGATCCACCCCAAGCAGCGGCTCATCACCACGCCCCACGCCACCATCAGCTACGGCGTGGCCATCATCGCCGTCAACGCGTGGACCCGACGCCTCCTGCCCGACGTCGACATCGAGCCTCAGCGCGCGCAGATGCTCGCCACGCGACCGGTCGCGCCCGTCCGCACGCTCGAGCCGGTCTGCTACGGATGCTGGGGCTACGACTACTTCCGCCAGCGTGACGATGGGCGCATGCTCGTGGGCGGGCGTCGCCATCGTCACCGCGACGACGAGTCCACCGAAGAGTCGACGACCACCCGCCCCGTCCAAGACGACCTCGAGCGCTACCTCGAGCGGCACCTGTCAGCCTTCGGCCCCTTCGAGATCGAAGCGCGCTGGTCGGGCACGATGGGCTTCAGCCCCGACGAGCTCCCCTTCTGGCACGCGCTGTGCGACTACGAAGACAACCCGTCCACGCACGTGCTCGGAGGCATGACCGGGCACGGCATGGGCCTGGGCGCGGTGTGTGGCCAGACCATCGCACGTTCGACGCATTGCGAGCTCTCGGACACCGAGCGCCGACGGCTCGATCTCCTCGACGCGAAGCGGCTGCGCTGAGCAAGGCCGCGGTCGCGGTGACCCCGGCCGAGTAGTAGCCTCGGCGGCATGGTCGAGGTCATCCAGCTTCAGCCGCCGACAGCCCTCGACTGGACGCTGCCGGTCCCGGGCTCGAAGAGCATCACCAACCGGGCGCTGCTGCTGGCCGCGCTGGCCGAAGGGTCCTCCACGCTTCGAGGCTGGCTCGATGCCGACGACACCCGCCACATGCGGGCATGCCTGGCGTCGCTGGGCGTCGAGGTCGTAAAGCGAGACGGCGCCCTGGCGGTCTCGGGGGCAGGCGGCCGCTTCACGTCGACGGAGGCGCCGCAGCTGTTCGTGGGGACGGCGGGCACGGTCGCGCGGTTCCTGCTCGCGGCTCTGGCCGGCAGCAACGTGGCCGCCACCATGGACGGCACGCCGCGCATGCGCGAGCGCCCGATGGCCATGCTCATCGACGGCCTCCGGGCGATGGGTGCGTCGCTCGAGTGCACGCAGAACGAAGGCTTCATCCCCGTCCGCGTCGAAGCGCGGGGCCAGCTGCGCGGTGGCGAGGTGCGGCTGTCTCGTCCGGCGAGCTCGCAGTTCGTCTCAGGGCTGGTGATCGCCGCGACGCTCGCCGACGGACCCACGCAGGTGGTGCTCGAGCAAGGCACGCCCGCACGCCCATACGTCGACATGACGCTCCGCGTGCTCGCGTCGTTCGGGGGCTCGGCGGGGTGGGAGCAGGACACGCTGCACGTCGAGCCGAGCACGCTGCGCGGCTGCGACTACACCATCGAGGCCGACGCCTCTGCCGCGAGCTACCCGCTGACCCTGGCTGCGATCCACGGAGGGCGCGCGCAGGTGTCGCTGGGTCAGGGCAGCATGCAAGGTGACGCCAAGTTCGCGAGCGTGCTCGAACGCATGGGCGCCCGCGTCTCGCAGACCGGCGACGCCACCACGGTCGAGGGCACGGGCTCGCTGCGCGGCGGGCTGTTCGACCTCACCGACATGCCCGACATGACGCTCACCCTCGCCGTGGCGGCGCTCTTCGCCGAGGGGCCCACCGAGATTCGGGGCGTCGACATCCTGCGTCACCACGAGAGCGACCGGCTCGCCGTCGCTGCCACCGAGCTGCGCAAGCTCGGCGCCGAGGTCGAGGAGTACGACGATGGGCTGCGCATCGTGCCACCTGCGGGCAGTCGCCCCGGCGCGGTCGAGATCGACACGTACGACGACCACCGCGTGGCGATGGCGTTCGCCATGGCAGGCCACGTTGCGATTCGAGATCCGGGCTGCGTGGCCAAAACCTACCCCGAGTACTTCAATCATCTACGGCAGACCGGTATGGTCGTCGCGCACGCATGAAGCCAGGCGACACCATCACGGTCTGCGCGGAGTCCCTGTCGCGCCACGGAGACGGGGTCGCGCAGCACGAGGGCCGAGAGGTGCATGTCGCCGGGCTGCTTCCCGGGGAGACCGGCGAGGTCAAGCTCGACTACGTCAGCCGGCAGCGGATGCGGGCGCACGGCACGGTGATCGAGCGCCGCAACGCCCATCCGGGTCGTCGCCAGGCTCCTTGCCGACACCACGGCCGCTGCAACGGATGCGCCGTCATGGACATGGACGTCGCCTCGCAGCGAGAGCTCAAGGTCGCGCAGCTGTCGAAGCGTCACGGGTTCGAGGTCGATCGCATCGTCGCCACCGACGACGACGGGCTCCACTACCGCTGGTCGGTCAAGCGGGTGTTCGCGGGCAAACCGGGCGCGCTCGTCCTGGGCAGCTTCATGCGAGGCACCCACAACGTCGCCGACATGGAGGGCTGCCTCGTCGACCACCCCGACATCATCGCGGCGTGCGACGAGCTGCTCACGGTCGCCAACGATGCCGGCGCGGCCGCGTACGACGAGCTCGACGAGAGCGGCGACCTCCGATACGCGTGGTTCAAGACCGACGGGCGGGGCAACGTGCTGGTCGCCATCGTCACCGCCGACCCGCTCGCGACGATGGCCCACGGCATCGCCGAACGACTCGAGCGCCCCGCGGGCATCGCCTGGGGCGTCCACTCGGGCCGCGGCAACGACATGCGAGGTGTCACCATCCGCCCGCTGCGGGGCCGACAAACCCTCGCCATCGAGCTTTGCGGCGAGCTGGTCCACATCGGCCCGCAAGGCTTCCTCCAGCCCAACCCCACCACCGCCGCGCTGGCCTACCACGACCTCGTACGCGTCCCCGCCGGCGGCTTTCCCCACGGCCGCGTAGCGCTCGACCTCTACGCGGGCGCAGGCATCACCACCAACCTGCTTCGCGAGCGGTTCGAGGTGGTCGTCCCGTGCGAGTCCTACCCCGAGAGCGCGCGGGCGCTCGGTATCAAGGCCGAGCTTGTCGAAGAGTTCCTCGCGCCCATCCTCGCCGACCCGCACCACCCCCACCGCTCCCCCGATCTCGTCATCGCCAACCCGCCGCGGGGCGGTCTGGGAGCCGACGTGTGCAACCAGCTCAACGCGCTCGCGGCTCCGCGACTGCACATCATGAGCTGCAGCCCGGCGTCACTGCACGAAGACCTCCAGCACCTCACGGGCGACGACGGTGCCTACAAGCTCATCGCGATGCGTGCCTTCGACACGCTGCCGCAGACCGCTCACATCGAGCTGGTCGCGTGGCTCGTTGGCAAGGGCTGAGTCGCGCCGTCAGAACGGGTGCTGCCCGACGTAGTTGCCCGGGGGGTCGTAGTTGCACACCCACACCTGGGTCGAACCGCACGAGGCCATGCCGCAGCCCAGGCTGCGAGAGTCGCCCCATACGACCTGGGTGTAGTGGCCGCAGACCTTGCCCGACGCACAGGCGTGGGTCTGCGCGTCGTAGTCGCCCGCTTCCGAGGTCCACGACGCGGTCACTTGGGCGCCGCCCGCCGGCTGCGTGGTCCAGTAGAGATTCTCGCCGTAGGACTTGTCGGGGTTGTGCTGAAGAGCGCATCCGTTGGCCGCCAGCGCACCGGCCCAGCGCCGCGCAGTCTCGGCGACCTCGTCGGACCAGGTCAACGCCGCGACGCCAACCTGCTCGCGCGCGGCGTTGTGCGCCGAAAGCAGCGCCGCGCGCGTCTTGGCGTCGAGCGGTTCGGGCATGGCCGACGCATCCGGCCGCTGCGTCGGCGCGCCCTCGCGGGGCTTCGTCGTCGGTCGCCGCCGCTTCGTCCGCTTCCGCTTGCGGGGCTTTCGCTTGCGAGCACGAGTCGCCGACTCCTCAGGGGTGTCCTCGCTCGCCGCCACCGAGGAGGGCGAATGTGCGGCTTGGGCCGGCTGGATGGTGGGAGCATCGACGGAGGTCGAGGCGCATCCCAAGATGGTGATCAGGCCGACGGTGCAGCGAACGAACATGGCTCGATGGGGTAGATGCGCCACCGGGCAAGTGTGACGCAGATGGGCCCGCGGACGCCGACCTACATTGGCACCCAGGCCGGGTGCCGCCGGGCCGCGCAGAGGCTAGAATGAAGGAGCGATGAGCGAGAACGAAGAGACGCCCACCGAAGACGCGGAGACCAAGCCCAAGAGCGACCTGCTCGGTCAGCTCGAATCCGGGCTCGGCGAGCTCAAGTCGATGGCGGGCGACCTCGGCGAGCGCCTCTCGGGGGCCGCCTCCGAGGCCTCCTCCGACGCCAAGGAGACCTGGAAGAAGATGGAGCCGCAGGTCAAAGAGAAGCTCAAGACCGCCGAGGAGACGCTCGAAGGTGTCACCGAGGTCGCGGCCGAGCAGCTCAAGGGCCTGTTCGGCGAGCTCAAGTCCTCGATGCAGTCACTCAAAGACAAGCTCTGAGCCGCCGGGCACGAGTGCAGCGCCCGTGCCCGCGCTTACATGTGCGACGATCGAACGGATCTAGGTAGTGGTTGCGGTGGAGCGCGTCGGCGAAGGACTATGGCCGCCGGAGTCGAAGCACGTGTCGAACCCTCAGAACTACATCACCGAGGACACCACCATCAAAGGCAGCATCACCACGGCCTCGTCGCTGACGATCGCCGGGGCGATCGAGGGCGACGTGAACGCTGGCGGTGAGATCACTGTCCTCGACGATGCGTTCGTCAAGGGCGACGTGTCCGGACCCAACGTCAAGATCCTCGGAAAGGTCGAGGGCCGCGTGAGCGCGACCGGACGTCTCGAGATCTCGGCGACGGGCCAGGTCATCGGCGACATCTCGGTGCGGGCGCTTCACATCGAAGAGGGCGGCACGCTTCAGGGCGAGTGCAACATGGGCGGGAAGGTCGCGCCCAAACCCGCGCCGAAGCCGAGCGTCCCCTCGCCTGCCTCGACTCCGCGACCGGCGGTGTCCAACGTCCCCCCTCCGGGCGGCGCCTGACCCATTCGCCGTCGCCATTGGCGGTGGCAGATTCGAATCGGGACGACGCCCCCAACACGCGTGAGCCGACCGACTGTTCGTCGGTTCGGGAGGTCGATGTGGGGCAAGTCTCGACGCGCGCCGGAGGTGGCGCCTTAGGACAGGTACCCGTGCGACGACGCACGGGCTCTCGCGAGACATCCACCCGGTTTGCACACGTTTTCACGGACGGGCTTTCGGCTAGCCTAATCCGAGAATGGGAGCTGAATCGAACACGGATGTCACTGTCGACTTCGAAGTCGACCCCGGATCCTACCGGCATTGGAAGGTCTCCTACGACGGCGCCATCGCGCGCGTCGCCATGGATGTCGACCCCAACGGTGGGCTCCGCAGTGACTACGAGCTGAAGCTCAACTCGTACGACCTCGGCGTCGACATCGAGCTGGCCGACATCGTTCGTCGCATGCGGTTCGAGCACCCCGAGGTGCGCGTGGTCGTGATGACCTCGGGCAACGACAAGGTGTTCTGCGCGGGCGCCAACATCCAGATGCTCGGCAGCAGCACGCACGGCTGGAAGGTCAACTTCTGCAAGTTCACCAACGAGACGCGCTGCGAGATCGAAGAAGCCACCGAAGCCAGCGCGCAGGTCTACATCGCGGCGTGCAACGGCACGACGGCCGGCGGCGGCTACGAGCTGGCGCTGGCGTGCAAGGAGATCTACCTCCAAGACGACGGCAACTCGGCGGTGAGCCTTCCCGAGGTGCCGCTGCTCGGCGTCCTGCCCGGCACCGGCGGCCTCACGCGCTTGGTCGACAAGCGCCGCATCCGTCGCGACCGCGCGGACGTGTTCTCGACCACGGCCGAGGGCATGCGAGGCAAGCGAGCAGTGCAGTGGAACCTGGTCGACGACGTGTTCCCTCGCTCGAAGTTCGACGAGAAGATCGCGGCGCGCTGCGAGGCACTGGTCGCGGACGCGGGCGAACTGGCCAGCGGCGAACGCAAGGGCGTGACGCTGGGCAAGCTCGGGGTCGAGTCGCTCGACAACGGCCGCAAGTACTCGAGCGTCGAGGTCACGTGGGACGACGAGGCCCGCACGGCGACGCTCACCATCGAGGGGCCGACGGCCGAAGACGTGGCGCTCGCCGAGCGCGGCGCCGAGGCGATGCACGAAGCCGGCGATCAACTGTGGGCGCTTCGGGCCTACCGTGAGCTCGACGACGCGCTGCTCCACCTTCGCAGCAACCACCCCAACGTCGGGTTGGTCGTCGTGCGCGCCAAGGGTGATGCCAAGCGCGTGTTGGCTCACGACAGCGCGCTGGTGAAGACGCGCGACCACTGGTTCGTTCGCGAAGTGCTGCTGCACATGGGCCGTGTGCTTCGTCGCATGGACAACACGAGCCGCTCGTTCTTCGCGCTCGGTGATGCCGGCACCGCGTTCGCGGGCAACCTGCTCGAGCTCGCTCTGGCCAGCGACAGGTTCTACTTGCTGGACGATCCGGACAACGTCGTTCATGTCGGAATCAGCGACCTCAGCGAGGGCGCACTCCCGATGAGCACCGGACTCACCCGCATCCAGGCCCGCCTCTACGGCGAAGCCGACAAAGCCGAAGCCCTGGTCGGCCGCCGCGACCTTCTGGGTCCCGAAGACGCCGACGACGCCGGGCTGGTCACGATGCTGCTCGACGACATCGACTGGGACGACGACGTGCGCATCGCCATCGAAGAGCGCGTGAGCCTGTCGCCCGACGCACTCACCGGGATGGAACAGAACCTGCGCTTCGTCGGTCCCGAAACCCCCGACTCCAAGATCTACGCCCGGCTCAGCGCCTGGCAGAACTGGATCTTCATCCGCCCCAACGCCACCGGACCCGAGGGCGCACTCACCCTTTACGGCCGCCCCGAACGCCCCGCGTTCGACTGGCGCCGCGTCTAACCCACCACCACTTCAGGAGCACTCGCTATGACTACGCCGACCAGCACCAACGTCGACCTGACGTCCAAGATCCCCAACAACGTCGGGTTGAGTGACGACCCGAAGCTCCAGCGCGCGCTCGAGCGCTGGCTTCCCAACTACTTGGAGTGGTGGAACGACATGGGCCCCACCGACTTCGCGGACAAGCCCGTCTACCTGCGCACGGCCATCTCGGTCGACCGCGGCGGCTGGGCCAACTACGCGCACGTGAAGATGCCCGACTACCGCTGGGGCATCTTCCTCACGCCCAACGAGCAAGAAGCCACGATCAAGTGTGGCGACGACGCGGGCGCGCCGGCGTGGAACGACGTGCCCGGTGAGCACCGCAACGCGCTGCGCCGCATCATCGTGACGCAGGCCGACACGGAGCCCGCCTCGGTGGAGCAGCAGCGTCTGCTCGGCCACACGGCCCCCAGCCTCTACGACCTGCGCAACCTCTTCCAGGTCAACGTGGAGGAGGGCCGCCACCTGTGGGCGATGGTCTACCTGCTGCACAAGTACTTCGGCCGCGACGGTCGCGACGAAGCCGAGGAGCTGCTCAACCGCCGCAGCGGCGACGAAGACAAGCCCCGCATCCTGGGCGCGTTCAACCAGCCCTGTGACCACTGGCTGAGCTTCTTCGCGTTCACGATGTTCACCGACCGCGACGGCAAGTACCAGCTGGCCGCGCTGGCCGAGTCGGGCTTCGACCCGCTCGCCCGCACGACGCAGTTCATGCTCACCGAAGAAGCCCACCACCTCTTCGTGGGCGAGACGGGCCTGGGCCGCATCATCAAGCGCACGGCACAGCTCGAGCGCGAAGACCCCAACGGCGACGTCCGCAACCAGGGCGGCATCGACTTCGACCTGATCCAGCGCACGATCAACTACTGGTTCACCTACAGCCTCGACCTGTTCGGCGGTGAGATCAGCAGCAACGCGTCCAACTTCTTCGCCTCGGGCCTCAAGGGCCGATTCCGCGAAGACCGCTACGAGGACCACAAGGCGCTCACGGGCACCTACAACCTGCCGGTCGTCGAAAAGGACAAGCTGCTCGAAAAAGAGGTCCCGCTCCGCAACGCGATGAACGAGATCCTCCGCGACCAGTACATCAAGGACTGCGAGCGAGCGCTCAAGCGCTGGAACAAGCACATCGCCGAAGAAGGCAGCAGCACGGTGCTCACGCTCCCCAGCCGCCGCTTCCACCGCCACCAGGGCATCTACGCGGATCACCACTTCAACCCCGACGGGGAGCTCATCAGCGAAGACGAGTGGGAGTCGAACAAGTCGAAGTGGGTGCTGACCCCCGCGGACAACGACTACCTGGTGAGCATCATGAAGCCCTGCTACGAGCCCGGGAAGTTCGCGAACTGGATCGCGCCTCCGTCGAAGGGGCTCGATGGGAAAGAGCTCGACTTCGAGTACGTGAAGCTGCACGACTAGAGGAGTGCGGTGGTTTTGGAGCCCGCCCCGGCGTTGCCGGTGGCGGGCTTTTCGTTTGTGGTGGTGGTGGGGTCGACGGGGCGTTCAGTCTCCCGCCCCGCGGAAACGCGGGGCTTCTTCTTTGCCCTCGGAAGGCCGGGGCACCTTCGGGACACCCGGCCCGCGCGCCGTCCGGTAGTGTCAGCAGATGCGTGTTGTCCTCCTGGCGTTCGCCGGACTCGCGAGCCGGGACGCAGCGCGTTCGGTTCGCGACTCGCTGCGAATCCCGCTCGGTGCTCGACGCGAACTGGGAGGCGAGACCGCGCTCCTGCGAGGCCGACGACACGTCGCTCCCGCCCCGCGAGCTCAGCGAACCCGCGGGAGCGTGACGGTCAGGCCGCGCTCCCGAGCCCGCTCGACGAGCCCGCTCATCGGCCCAACGCTCGCCTGTTGTGGCCGGGCTATTTGATCCCTGCCAGCTCGGCAGAACTGATCCCGTCCCAGCTCGCCTGAACTGATCCCACCTCAGCTCGGCAGAACTGATCCCCCCACCTGAAACGGAGCTCAGCGCACGTGGTGCGAAGGGAGGGTGATGCTGTGGGTACCGGAGAACGTAGTCGAGTGAAGCCCGAGCCTCACCCCGCTACACCCGCGCGCTCCCCCAGATCGACGGCCGTGAACGCCGAGCACAGCTGCACCCCGTGCGCCTCGCCCGTCAACCTAAACGAGGCCGTCTCGATACTCCCCGGCTGCCGACGAGCGATCTCGATCGCAGTCGCCACATACGCATTCGCCATCGTCGTCCACCACGGAGCAAGATCAACCGGAATCCCCGCAAGTTCGCCAGAAACGATCCTCGCGCCATCATCGGTTGCGGTTGCCGTGACGAAGTCGAAGTACTGGCTCGCGACGAGCGGCACACGCTTGGCGATGATGCGAGTGGAGACGAAGCGCAGCAGCATCTGATGCATGGCGCCGATGTCCTGACGAGCCTGAATGCAGGTGCGGCGATGCACGAACTCGAGGAACGGCTCGTCGGTCACACGGCTGCACGCGATGCCGGCGACCGCCAACGGGTACGTGTCGTACCAGCGCGACGCGAGGAACGCCTGCTCCAGGAAGGTGGCCCAAACCGGACCGTACCGAGGATTCATCTCGCACAGGGCATCTCGCTGCGCCTGCGGCCCTCCTGGAAGCTGCGTCTCGACGTACTGCTGGTGTCCGCGATAGGCGTTGCCCTTCACGCGAAACGGGGCGCTGCCGGGCTCGAACACTGGGCTTTGTAGAGCGGACGCGCCTCCATCCCGGGGAGGGATGTATCGCTTGCCACGATGGTCCACTACCCAGAATGTATCGCGCTGCGAGGGTCCGACGGCAACCCAGCGTGCGGTGCCATTGCGGGACCCTCGGCGGGCTGCCCCCGGCCGTGCCGACCAGCGGTCGATCTCGCGTCTACGGCGCGATGCGCCGGACGTAGACCGCCCCACTCCCCGACGCAGTGTTGTCGCTCTGGTCCCCGTTCACACCCGTCGCGGCGCTGTCTTCCCGGAACCCTCCGATCGCGAGCCTGTTCCCCAACAACGCCACCGAGCGCGCGAACCCGTCGGCGGCGTCGGTGTTGGAGGCCTTGAGGTACGCCGCTTGCGTCCACGAGCTCCCAGTGCGGCGGAACAGGAAGACCGCGCCGGCGTTGGAGGCTGATTCGTCGGACTCATCCCCCCCGAGCCCCATCGCGTTGCTGCTCTCCCCGTGAGCTCCGACGGCGAGCGTGTCTCCGTCGATGCTGAGGGATGCGCCGAAGTGGTCGCTGTCGCCCGTCGTGGAGGCCTTGAGATACGCCTGCTGTGCCCACGAACCGCCCGTTCTCTCGAACACGTACACGGCTCCTGCAAACTGCAACGAGTCGTCAGTCTGATCCGCGTCCACTCCCGTCGCGCTGCTGCCTTCCCCGTACGCTCCGACCGCCAGCGTCTCACCCGACAGCGTGACCGCGAACCCGAAACCATCGTCGAACCCCGGGTTGGACGCCTTGATATAGGCTTGCTGCGCCCAGGAGTCGCCCGATCGCTCGAACACATACACGGCGCCACTCGAATCCGCAGCGTTGCTGGTTTCGTCACCGTTCACCCCTGCTGCGGCACTGTCTTCGCCCGAGGCTCCAACGACCAGGGTATCCTCCGACATCGCCAGCGACCTCCCGAAACGGTCGTGTGCACCCGGGTTGGACGCCTTGATGTAGGCTGCCTGAGACCACGTCGCGCCCGTGCGCTCGAAGACGTAGACGGCTCCACTGTCGAAGGTGTCGTCGCTGCTTTGGTCGCCGTCGACGCCCGTCGCGGAGCTGTCTTCCATGGTGGCACCCACCGCGATCGTGTTCCCGACGATGGCCACGCTGATCCCGAATCGATCTGCATATCCCGTGTTGGAGGCTTTGAGGTATGCCTCCTGCGTCCACGTGGACCCGGTGCGATGGAAGACATACGCCGCTCCGCTGCCCTGCAGCCCGTTGTCGGACTGGTCTCCGTCAACGCCGGTCGCGGCGCTGTCCTCGTTCTCCGCTCCGACCACGAGTGTGTCACCCGACAGTGCGACCGAGGTCCCGAACTGGTCGAGGTATTGTGGGTTGGTGGCCTTGATGCGGGCCTCGTGCTGCCACGACGTTCCCACGCGTCGAAAGACATGGACCGCTCCGCTGAGCGTCGACAACTCCCCAGTTTGTCCGCCACTTCCATCCACGCCGATATCATCGGTGCTCTCGTGATGGGTGCCGACCACGAGCGTGTCCCCGTCCATGGCGATCGACCAGCCGAACTCGTCGCCCGAGGCCGTGTTCGATGCCTTGAGGTACGCCTCGTCGAAGTCCTCGCAGCTGACGCCAAGCGCCAGCTCGCACGGGTCCGCATCGGCGGGAAGGCAGGCGGTGTTCGGCCCGCTCGCATCGTCTCCGCTCTCGTTCGTCGTGCCCTTGGGGCAGGGCCAACAGGCGTTGTCTTCGACGAACTCGTTCTCCTCGCACAGGATGCTGTCGCACGGTGTGTCGTCGCCCGAGGGGTCGTCGCCCTCGTCGTTGTCCGTTCCGGGTGGGCATGCCACGCAAGCGTTGCTCTGCACGTGCTCGTTCGAGGCGCAGAGCGAGGCATCACATGCGGTGTCCTTGCCGCTGGCATCGTCGCCGGCTCGGTTCGTCGTCCCCGCAGGACACGGCGTGCAGGCGTGGTCTTCCACCCGCTGGTCGACGCCGCACAGCACCGCATCACACGCGGTGTCGTCACCCGCGGCGTCATCGCCTTGCTCGTTGATCGTTCCCGGGCCGCACGCGACGCAGACGTGGTCGTCCACGAACGCGTCCACGTCACACAGCACGGCGTCGCACTCGGTCGGCTGCCCGTCGGGATCGTCGCCCGCGTCGTTGGTGGTGCCGGGAGGGCACTGCACACAGCCGTCAGCACCGACGAACTCGTCCTGGGCGCAGGGAACGGAAGGGGAGCCCGTCTCGTCCGCCTGACCGGTGGTGCCCGTTGTCGTGGTCGTGCCGGCGCTCACTCCGTCGTCGCTGCTGGAGGATCCCGTATCCCCGCTCGAGCTTCCGTCGGTCTCCGTCTCGCCTGCTGCTGCAGGGCTGTCACCGCATGCGATGCTCGAGGTCGACAGTGCCAGGACGATGGCGAGGTGGCGGGTTCGCGAGAGCATGGGGAGACGCCTGCGCGCAAGCATACGCGCCAACGCCCGGCGGCCCTCGGGCTTGCCCTCTTCCGTTCAGATGCACGAGCCGTAGCCAGCCCTCGCCCAACGGACGTTGTCACTTGTTGCGGACGCGAGGGACGAACCGTCCGGATCGCAAGCTGATCTGGTGGTCGATGACCGCGTCGAAGTCCTCGATCAGCCCGCCGATGCCCGCGGTCTCCGCCTCGAGATGACCCAGAGCGTAGGCGATCGCCTCGATGGTCGAGACTTCGAGCGCGGGGTTCTTCGCGACGCGGATGCGGTAGTTGCCCGGCCGCGGCGGATTGAGCGAAACGCACGGAAGGGCGCGCATCCACGGCGTGATGTGGAGCAGCTTGCGGGCCTCCGACCACGTCCCGTCGATGACGACCAGCGTGTCGAGCGACGGCGGATTGGCGCCCTCGAGCACCGTCGCGTCGCGGCTCGGGAAGAGCACGGCCGCGTTGCCGACCTCGCGGTGAGGCACTCGCAGCTCGCCATCGGGTAAGTCCTTCTCCGCCCGGACGACCTCGACTCGGCTCAGCCCGAGCTTCGCGATCTTTGCCGTGCCGAAGGGGTGCTTCCGCTCGCGGGGATGCTGCACGATGAGGACGTCGACGCGATTTTCGACCCGGCGAACCAGGCGGCAGAAGCAGCCGACCTCGGGGCGAAAGCAGCGATAGCACGTCGGCCGACCCATGAGCCGCCGACGATGCCCGATTTCTCGGCCGTCTGCAGGTCTGGCGCGCTCACGGAAAGGGGCCGCCGAGGCCGACCCGCTGATCGACTCAGCCCGTCGTGCCCGAGGAGCTGCCGGACCCCGCATCGGTGTCGCTCGTTCCCATTCCCTTCCCGGTGGACGTGCTCGACCCGCTGGAGCTACTCCCGGCTCCGCTGGTGGAGGTCTCGCCTTGGGTCGTCTCCCCGTTCGTGGTCCCCGGCGGATCGGCGCTGGCGTTCGATCCCTCGAACGTCTCGGACTCCTCCGCCCCGTACGCGGTGGACGATCCCCAGGTGTCCGGTCCCGATGTGGTGGTCTCGCCGTCCCCGTCCTCCGCCGGGCAGCCGCTCATGGTCAATCCCAGCAGCAGCGCACTCGCCGCTCGGGCCATGTTCGCAGGCCGGCCAGCGCCGACGGGCTGTCCACAGTGCGGACAATGAGCATCGCCCGCGAGGACGTACCGCGCGCATCCACCACAAACATCCATCTGTCTGTCCATCGTCACCCGCTACGAACGCCCGTGACGCTCGATTGCCTCACGAGATCTGCTTCCGCACCTTCGCGACCTCGCGCGAACTGCCATCACGCATCGCGGTTTCCCCGTATGGGCGCGGAGCGCACGGCCTCGCCGTCGGCCGAGCAGCCGCTCGTCGTCGATCAACCCGCACCGTCGAGGCGCGGGAAACGTATGAGACGGACCCCGAACAGTTCGAGCGTTCCGTGGGGTGCACCTTGGGCGCGTCCGACTTGGCAGCCCTCGTCGGATACATCGGCCAGGCCGGGCCGTAGAGACGACCCGGCCTCACGGATCACCGCTGTTGCCGAGTCCACGCTTTGCCTACGGCGCCGTCGCTCAGGGCGGAGGTTCGATTTCTGTTCGTTCGGCATACGGGCGTAGTCGATCGTCGTGCAGGCCGCAACGACGAAAGATCTCGCGCGCGCGCTCCAGAACCGGTCCCTCTTCCTCCACTGCACACCACTCCGGGCCCCATGGGAGATCTTCAATCAGCCAGTTGCGTCCTCCGGTGGACCAGTCATCGCGGTGCTCCGGCACCCGTGGGACTCCCGTCGTCCACTCCTGCCGACCCGGGGGAAGCCAGACACAGCACGTGATTTCATCTTCTCGTAAAGGCGCGGATAGGCCGGCGGCTCGGAACTTGTCCTCTCCGCCACGCATGTGGGCATTCAAGCAATCGAGCTGCGGGGCCGGCATTCCGTCGAGGAGCCCGTCGATCATGCCCTCCTCCTCAGCCTCGTCGAAGAACCAGGGCGACCACGGCGACTCATGGTCGAACCCCGCGACGATTCCCCAGTCGGTCCCGAGGAGCACCGAGAGTCGGTCCCCAGCGCCGTTCTCCCAAACGGCCAGGTCCACCCTTTCGAGCCAGCCCTGGACGAAGACGACCCGCTGCGCCTGGTCCAGTTCTTCGCTGACTCTAGCGGCTGTACGAACGGAGTCGCGAAGGGTGTCGAGTTGCGTACGTGCGTCCACGACGGGAGCCTATCGTGGGGTTTCCGTCACGACCACATCTTGCTCCCTCCCCACGAGAGCGTCGTGCTGCCGGCCGCCTCGACGTCGGCCACCTAGTCGGGCGGAGTGTGCACCGCGTTCGTTCTTGATCTCGTGCACCTCGACCCGGATCTGGGCGACTTTCCGCTCACCTCGGAGCGGCCGACGGATTCTTTTTTTCCTGCCTCGCAATCGATCCGAGCGTGGGTCCCTCCAACGCCGGCGTTCGAGGACCCCAATGTTCCGTATCAGCTTTCATCGTTCCGTCGCCCAAACCGGTCTCGTAGCCCTTCTCGCCCTCGGGAGCGTGGGCACGGGCTGCAACATGTTCGCGAGCATGGGCGCTCAAGCCCGCGGCACCGCCAACTCGCTCGGCAAGCGCAACGTCACCTTCGACCGCCCCGCACCGGCAGAACACGACCTCTCGGGCATCGAACAGGTCGCACTCGTCGACCTCGAGGGTGACGAGGCCACCGCGGACATCCTCCAGAGCCGCCTCGCGAGCCTGCTCTCCGACGGCAAACGCTTCGAGCTCAACGCAGCAACGTCGCAGGAGGACGTTCAGGCTCAGGGTGTCGAGGCGCTCGCGATCATCGGCGGCAAGGTCGTGCGGGCCGACTACGAGGAGCGAACCGACTCAGAGGAGGCAACCTGCAACGGCGACCCATGCACGCTCAGCACGCGGACGGGCACCGCAACGGTTGCGATCGACTTCTCAATGATCGATGCGGCCTCGGGCAAGGTCCTCCTGCGCAAGACGCTCGAGGAGACCGCCGAGGAGAAAACGTCCGCCCAAGGTTCCCCACCGTCGATTCGACGGCAACGCGATGAAGGACGCGCTGGTTGCGACCGTTGCCGAATCATTCCACGGGCTCATCAGTCCCCACAGCGTCAGCGAGACCGTGTTCTTCGAGACCGACGGCAAGGCCAAGTCGCTCAAGGCTGGTGCGAACCGGGCGATGAGCGGCGACCTCGAAGGCGCCGTCTCGGCGTTCGAGCAAGGGCTGGCGGAGGCGAAGTCCAAGAACGACAAGAAGGCGGTCGCCAAGGCTCAGTTCGACCTGGGCCTCGGACTCATCATCGGCCTCCCACGCACTCCCCCGCGATCGCGCTCGGCCCGTTCTCGCCGTAGCGCCAACCCGAGTCGCAGTCCTCGTCGGGGAACGAACAGTATCCCGATGGCTCGCAGAACCCCTGCAGCGTCTCGAGCCGACAGCCGTCGTCCGTCTGGCAGGAAAACGCCTCGGTGCGGCAGCCCGTCGTCGCGAGCATCACCACCGAGAACCCGCAGACTACGAACCGGCCCGCTGTCCGGATACTGTCGCCCGCCGGAGCCGTCGTGAAGTCCAGGGATACCCGCAGCATCACATCCCACCCCGGCTCGTTCGCGTAGTCGCGAAGTAGGCTGGTGTAGTCGCTGGGGCCTCCGGGATAGTGCGAGCCTATTCCAAGGATAGAGACAGCATGTTGGAACTCGACGTCGGACCCCTTAACGCTCTCTACAACGCCAACGCGGCCGAGACAGGCCCTTCGACATGCGACACGAGCCCACCAGTTTCACGACTGCGAAGCGCCCGGTCCCCAGCCAGCCGCCGAGGATGCATTCCTGGCACCGACCCCGGGCACCGCAGACGTCACGGCGAGCCTCCTGCAGTCGGGTCTGGGCAGTCTGGTCTTCACGGGCGACTTCGACGGCGACGGCCACGAGGATCGGTTCGACTATGCACCGGGGGGCGGGGCTGCCGATGACGAGCTGACGCTCAGCAGCGACGGGTCTGTGCACGTCTTCGACATCGGTGGCGCATACCAGCCGCTCATCGGCGACTTCGACGGCGATGGAGACTCGGACATCTTCTGGTACCGGTCGGGTCAAGGGGGCGACGCCCTGTGGCTGTCGCGCGGGGACGGGAGCTTCGCGAAGAGCGGTCGTACCGTGAACGGGCCCTACACCCCCCTCATCGGGGACTTCAATCGCGACGATATCAGCGACATCTATTGGTATCGGCCGGGTGACGGCGCCGACTACCTGTGGCTGTTCACGGAGACCGGCGGCAAGGCGGCCACGCGCCTGGACATGGTCGAGGACGAGGGACACGTGCCACTGACCGGGGACCTCGACGGGAACGGGGCGATCGATATCTACTGGCGCAGCACCAACGATGCGCCCGACTACATCTGGATGGGAAGCCTCGACGGGCAGTTCGATCAACTGATCAGCCCCGTCGAAATCGAGTCCGGCGTGCCGTTCCTGACCGACTGGGACGACGACGGCTGGGACGACATCGTGTTTAGCGGGACCCCGCCCGTGGTCCTCCGCTCGGTGGGACCTGGGGAGTTCGCCCTCACCGACGAACCGAGGTACGACGACCTGATGTCCGACCACGAGTGAGTGACGGCGACTCCTGAAAGCCGGCGACGCGGCTCGTACCGGAGCAGGACGTCGCGACGCCTGCGAACCAGTCGGTCGCGTGGTCTGTGAGGGGGAGACGCCTGCGCGCAAGCATACGCGCCAACGCCCGGCGGCCCTCGGGCTTGCCCTCTTCCGTTCAAGATGTGGGTCTCACCACAGAGAAGTGGGCCTCGACCTGCCTCCAGTCTTCGCAGATCTCGGTGGGTAGTGAGGTTCAGCGGCTCGTGCGTTCTTTCTCGTATACCGAGAGCCCTTCGGCCACGTCGGGTCGCTCGGAGAACGGGCGGGCTTTGTCTGCCAGCGCGTCGGCCTCGGCAGTCCGGCCGAGACGGAGAAGCGCTCGCGCGTGCATGAGGCCGATGACGGCGAGGTCATCGGGAGGGTCATCGGTGCACGCCAGCGTCATCGCGCGGCTGAGGTCCGCCTCGGAAGCCTCGGTGTCGTCGTCGAGCTTGGCGACGCCGCGAACCACGTAGGCGAGCTGGGTTTCGCAGGGGTCGCGCTCACTGGTTTCGATGAGTGAGATCGACGTGGTGGCGTCGGCCACCGCCTGCTCCAGATTTTCTTCTTGCAGGGCGACGCCCGCCGAGATCGAAAAGCAGACGCCGCGGAAGTACGTCTCCGCGATCGCGGCACAGTCGATGGGAACGGGCTCGTCGGGCGCGGGGTGTTCCAGCCGACGCAGGGCGTAGGCGAAGCGGATGAACTCGGCGTAGGGGCCCGCAGCCTCCGGGAGTTCAATCTCGGGATCGGATGCGTCCACGATGGCTCGGATGGCGGCCACGAACGAGCGCTGGTCGGGCTCTCGGGCTGCGCCATCGGCCAGCTCGAGCATTGTGCCTGCGGCCTCCGGGGAAACGTCGAGAGCTTGCGCGGCCAGGGTGTCGACGCGGGTCTGTGCGTCGACACCGCCTTGCGCGGCAACCGAGGCGCGTCGGCGCAGCTCGATAGCTTCGCGGCCGCGCCCCTCGGCATCCGCAAGGTTTGCCTCGAGCAGCAACGCCCGCGCTCGAACGTCGGGATGCTCGGAGCGTGCCGCAAGCGTTCGGAGCTCTCGGGCGACACGCTGTGCGTCGGTGAGGTCGCCTTCGCGCAGGTGCGCGCGCGCCCGGGTCGCGATCTCTTCCGCGCGAGCAACGTCCGCGTTGGCGACTCGGTCGCGAACCGTCGGGGTGATGAGGAGGCCCGTTCCGACGGCGAGGGCCGCAGCCCCGACCCAACGTCGGCGACGGCGAGGCCGAACCGCGCTCGCGAACTCCGAAGCGCTTCCATGGCGGCGCCCTGGATCTCGGGCCGTGGCGCGCCGCACCACGGGGTCGTCGCCGTCCGAGCCCACGCGCAGCAGCAGCCAGCGCAGCATTTCGCCCAGTGAATACACGTCGGCGGCGACCGTGCCCGGCCCCTCCGGAGCGACGAATCCCGGGGTCGCGACGGCTCCGCCGAGAGCAGGGCGGCAAGAGCCAAAGTCGATGAGTCGCGCGCGTCCGTCTCGGCCGACGATCACGTTGCGAGGGCTGATGTCCCCGTGCACTAGGCCGCGCTCGTGCAACGCGGCCAATCCGAGGGCCACGTCGGCGACCCAGCGTCGGACGTGCTTTGCAGAGACATTCGGCGAAAGTGAGGCGATGTCCGCATCAGAGCCCTCGATGCGCTCCATCACCACGAAGGTCGTCTCCCCGTCGACACCTGCATCGAGCACGCCGAGCACGTTCGGGTGCATGACGCTAGCCTGGTAGATCGCCTCCTCGAGCAGCCCGGCCGTTCCGGACGCTGCACGCGTGAGCTTGACCGCCACCGGTCGCTGAAGCAGCTCGTCCCACGCTTCGCACACCACCCCGAAGCCGCCTTGGGAGAGGATGCGCTGCAGCACGTACCGATCGAGGCCGCGAGGGACACGGTCCGAGTCAGCCCTCAGCATCGAAACGTCAGAGCGACACTGAAGGCATGCTGCGACATGTTCGCCAACCGCACTCGTCGACGCGGCGCCGTCCTCGAACCACGCCACGAGCGTCTGTTCCGAAGGGCACTGTGGTGCAGCGAATGCAGGGTCAGTCATGGTATGCAGCGACGTGGTCATCGAAGACCTGCGCCGATGGTTCGCGGCGCACCAACGTGACTACCCGATCTCGGGCTTCGAGTTCGAGGCCTATCTCGACGGATTGACTTCGCTGGACACAGCACCGGACGAGACCCGGTCGCTCGACATGTACCTGGTCGTCGGGTGGCGTCAGGGCGGCGAAGAAGCCGCGAAGCACCTGCTGGCGCGACACCAGGCCACGATCGACGGCGCCCTTCGCCGCCTCCGCCTGCCCGCCCACCGCGTGGATGAAGTGCGCTCCACGTTCTACGAGATCCTCTTCGTCGGTGAGGTGGGCACTCCTGCGCTGGCGCGATACGGCGGCAAGGGGTCGCTCGACGGTTGGCTGAAGGTCATGGTGTCCCGCTCGGCGAGTCGGCTCCTTCGCAGGACTGAACGCCTCGAATTCTCCGAGCCGGAGTCCTTCATGGAGGTCTGGCACGAGCCGGAGCGTGACGCGCTCAACCGGGAGTGCAAGCAGGCATTCCGTACCGCGATGCTCGACGCGATCGCTTCGTTTGATGCGGAGGAGCGGTCGGCGTTGCGCGACTACTACGTCGGTGGTCTCTCGATCGACGCGCTTGCCGACATCTGGGGCGTGCATCGAGCGACGGCGGCGCGACGGTTATCTCGACTTCGATGGGCTGTGCGCGAGCGCGTCCTCGATCGGCTCGAAGCGAAGCTCCGCGTCTCGCCTTCGTCGGCGCTGCGCATCGCGCGCAGCGCTCAAAGCCGGCTGACGGCCGATCTGGGGCTCCTGGACGAGGATTGAAGCTCGACCTCACTTTTTTTCCTGCCGAGGTGCGACATGTCGGAGTGACTTGGCTCTGGGGAAGTGAGCCGCCGGACCGCGGCCGCAACGGAGACACCACCATGTCCTCATCCTCCCCTTCCATTCTCTCCTCCCTCGCTCTCGTTGCCGTGCTCTTCGGCGGTTGTGAAAGTGACGCACCCGAGGCATCCCCGGACACGACCGAGGATGCCGAGCGTGGCCGCATCTCCAAGGCGGACGGCCTCGCGGGAACGTGCAGCCTGCGGTGCGGTGCGGAATACGACGAGACCGAGTCGTGTCAGTGTGACGACGAGTGCCTCGAGATCGGGGACTGCTGCGGAGACTACGTCGACCTTTGTGAGCCCGACGTCGAGCCTGACGAAATCGGCACCTGCAGCCTTCGCTGCGGGACCCTGGACTTCTCGCAGTCGTGCCAATGCGACAGCGACTGCGACGAGTTTGGCGACTGCTGCGATGACTACGACACTTGGTGCGAAGAGCCAACGTTCGACCCGCAAGACGAACCCGGCGATCAACCGGCGTGTGACCCCGCGTTGCTCTGCACGCAGGCACTCACGTGCATCGACGGTGAGTTGTTCCCCACGGGGTGTGGCGCAGCGAACTGTGACGCTCCGCTGGGAGACTGCGGACCGGGCGCGGCGACGTGCGATGCCAGCTTGTCCTGCACCCAGGGGTTGACGTGTGTCGACGGTCAGCTCTATCCGACCGGCTGTGGCCCCGCGAACTGTGACGCGCCGCTTGGCCCGTGTGGTGGAGGTGACACCTGTGACGACAGCCTCGTCTGCGAGCAGGTGCTCACGTGTGTCGAAGGGCAGCTGTACCCAACCGGATGCGGTGCGGCGAACTGCGACACACCGCTGGGCCCCTGTGGCAGCGACGGCGAGTGCGATGCCGGGCTCCTCTGCGAGCAGGTGCTCACCTGCATTGACGGCGAACTCTGGCCGACCCCGTGCGGCGGGGCCGCCTGTGACGCGTCGCTTGGCGCGTGCTGATTTGGCGACTTCGCGGAGCTCATCTGCTCGGGCAGGGTGCAGACTTCCTTCAAACCAAGGAAGACGGCGGCATCACTCCGTGCGCTCGACCGCCTGCATCGACGACACCCTTCCGCACGTCAGGTACGTCGCCTCGGTCCGCCTCTGACCCCCGTGGGTGCCTCGTTCAGCAGCACTCCTCACCCTCGCAGGCGCGAGGCGGCAGAGATCTACAGCGCGGTCGGGTGCGCCACATGCCACGTCCCGCGCTTGCGCGCAGAGGACGGCTCCGATGTCTTCCTTTTTAGCGATCTGCTGCTTCACGACGTAGGCGGGGCGTTGTCGTTTCGGACCCCCCCGCTTTGGGGCCTGGCCGCGTCGGCGCCCTACCTACACGACGGCCGGGCCGAGACCGTCGCCGATGCCATCGCTGCCCACGGGGCCGAGGCACACGACAGCGCGACGCGCTTCGCGAGCCTTTCGGCCGATGACCGCGCGCTGCTGCTTCTCTACCTGGAGACGCTCTAGAGGCGCGTCACCCCTGGCGCGTCCGCGTCGCAGGACAGCACGAACAGTCTGTGTCGGGTGGCACCCCAGTTTCACGGATGTAGGTTCGTCGAGATCGAGACCGACCAAACCGGGTCGAGGGTGACTTGGTACCCGTGACCAAGACACGGACCCCCCTTCTTCAGGCAACGCTGTGTGGCCTCCTCGCGACGTCGATCGGGTGCGGAGAGCCCGAGGACGCATTGCTCGAGGACGAGCGAATCGCCGAAATCACCGACAACCTTCTCGACGCGGGATACGACGCGGACGACATCGAACTCGTCGACTCGGCTTCGGACGACGGGGAGTTCGTTACGGATGTGCTACTGCAAGGCGACCTCGTCATCGACCTCGAGGCCTCTCGAGAGATGGTCGACGAGAATCCAAACGGACTCCGACAGTACCGGACCACCAACCTCGTCAAGAAGAAGCACAAACGCATCTGTCTGGAGAAGGACTCCAGCGGATCGGACCGCTGGTCGAACATGAAGAGTTGGAGCACGTACAAGAACCTGTACAACGACGCGCTCACGCAAGCCGTCTCGCGCCTCAACGACCCGGACCTCAAGCACCCATTCACGTTCAAGGTCTCCTCATCCGGGTGCGACGCGAGGATCAAACTCAAGAGCCTTCAGGGTGAAGTCGGGGGGCAAGCCGGGTTCCCATCCGGCGGGAAGCCGTTCCACAGGGTTCTGATCGGGGCAAAGCTCGCCAAAGTGCTCAAAGAAGAGGTCGGCGTCAGCAACAGCGCGGCGCGCAAGACCATCCGCCACGTGATCCTTCACGAGGTCGGTCATGCGATGGGATTCCGCCACAGCGATTGGGGGTCGCGAGCGAGCTGCCCCGAACAGGGCAACGAAGGCCAAGCGGGTGTCGGCGCTGTCCACATTCCCAACACCCCGACGAACACCAGCTACGTCAACTCCGTCATGAAAGCCTGCTTCGGGCTCGAGTCCGGCAACTGGACCGGCAGTGACGTAAAAGCCTGGAAGAACACGTACTGAAGCGGCGGAGCGTTCGGGTCGTCGCTCACTCGACGCCGACCCAAAGCTCGACTCGGGCATCCGGACCCATGGCGCGCGCGTCGAACCACTCGATGTCTGCCTCGTACGTGCGCGCGAGGTCGCTGCGGTAGACCTCCTCCCAAACCGCCTGCACGACGGCGGGGATCGGCCCGTGGCGGACGAGCTTCGCGACCCGCTGAGCGTCGAAGCGGCGCCGCCGTCGAGATCCTGCGCGGGCTGAAGAACCCGAGCGCGCAGACCCGGCCCGTGATGGCTGCGGTGCTCGAGGGGCGCCCGCTGGGTGAGGCGTCCAGCCCGTCACTCGAGGCGCTGGTCCGCGGACTTCGCGGGGCCTGAGGCCTGAGCGTGGCCCGCCCGTGGGCCACTTGGGCCGCCCAGCATCACCAAAGCGCCCGAAACGACTCGGGTGAGCGAGCGGCCCGCGAGGCGTAGCTGTGCTGGCCGTGGCCGGCTGTCATGCCCGAGCGCAGTACGTCCCGCGCAGCACCCAGGACAGCGGCGCCCTCGCCCTCGTGCGCGAGCATTGGCCTTCGTTTCGAGTCCGCCTCGAAGAGCGCGCGGGCTCGCTTCCCGCGTTCGTCCGTGATGAGCTCGAGTCCTTCATCACCTGCGGCGACTTCGAGCACGGCTTCCTCGTCGCACAGTGCCAGCGATGCGGCGACAGCCTCCGCGTCCCCTTTGCCTGCAAGAGTCGCGGCATCTGCCCCTCGTGTATGGGCAGGCGCATGGCCGAGACCGCCGCCCTGCTGGTGGAGCACCGCCTGCCCGCGGTCCCCTGGCGGCAGTGGGTGCTCTCGTTTCCCGGACCGTTGGCGGTGCGGCTCGGCTACGACCGGGCGCTGCTCGGCCGCGTGTGTCAGCGTTTCGCCTCCCGAGTAATGCAGACGCTTCGGCGACTCACCAAGCGCACGCACGGCCTGGCGAGCAGCGCTGCCCTGCACCCGGGCGTCCTCATCGTGGTGCAGCGCTTCCGCAACGACCTGGGTCTGTTCGTCCATCTGCACGCGCTCGTCAACGACGGCTGCTTCGACGCCTCGGACCCGAATGAACCTCGCTTCCGACCCATTGCTGGCCTCGCCGATGCGCACCTCGTCCACACGCTGCAGCGCGTGCACGCCGACTTCGCGGCGCTCGAGCCCGACCACGATGACGACGGTGACGACGAGGTCGATGCAGCCATCGCCGCCTGCGTCCAGCTCGCCCTGCCCTTGCGGCCGGCCACTCCCTCGCCCCCCGAGTCCGCGCCGGCTTCGCCCCTGCTCGTGACCGCCGTCGGCATGCAGCTGCATGCCGCCGTCACCGTCGACGGTCGCGACCGCAGCCGCCTCGAGCGCCTGTGTCGCTATCTCCTCCGACCACCGTTTGCGCTCGACACCGTCCAACGCACCGCAGACGGTCAGATCCGCGTGCACTTCAAGAAGCCCACCCGCTCCGGGGCCTCCTACGCCCAGATGACCCCGGACACCTTCCTCCCTTCCTCGACTCGCAGCTCCGCTCCGCCGCCCCTCATCGCCTCTCCTGGATGACGCTCCTCGCTCGCGTCTTTCGCATCGATATCTCGGTCTGTCCCCGCTGTGCCGGGCCCATGCGCGTCACTCGGGCTGTCACCACCCCCGAGCAAATCGCCGCCGAACTCCGCGGCGCTCGCCCGCCACCGCGCCCACAGCCTCCCGCACAGCTCCTCTTGTTCTCGCCCCCCCTGACGAGCCTCGACCCGCCAACGACACCGTGCTGGACTCTCGGCGCGCAGCCCTTGTGCGTCCGCGCGTCTTCTTCGACACGCTCCTTCGTCACCCTTGCGCGCGAGCCCCCGCGAATCTCCCTCCACAGTCGCGGCCGCAGCCACCCTGACCCCTCAGCAGCGGGCGGTGTTCGTACTTCGCGACCTGCACGGACTCACCGAGACCGAAGTCGCCGCCGCACTCGACCTCGAAGTGTCGGCTGCGAAGTCGCGACTGCACCGCGCCCGCGCTCGGATGCGCAAGGCCCTGACGGAGGCCGACCATGACTGACGAACGACCGGACCCCGCCGAGATCGAAGCGGCTTGGACCACGCCCGAACCCAGCCCAGGCCTTGCGGACCGCGTCCTGGCGACTCATTTCGGCGAACCTCAACCGGTCGAGCCCTCGCCTCGCCTGCGACCTTGGATGTGGGCTGTGGCAGCGGTCGTCGTGGCTGTGCTGGGCGTCGGGCTGATGCTGCGCGGGGGCGGCACGGTGGAGGACGAGCTGCGTGCCCGCCAGATCGAGACCATCGCGCTGGGTGACCGGGCCACCGCGGTCGCACAGCCGGGCGCTCATCTGGCCTGGTCGGTACAAAGTGACGGCACCACCCGAATCGATCAGAGCTCCGGGCGCGTGTTCTATCGCGTCGACCACGGGGAACGTTTCGACGTGGTCACCCCCCAGGGCACCGTGACGGTCACGGGCACCTGTTTCTCGGTCGACCTGGAGCGCAGCAAGATGAAGTCCACCAACATTCGTGGCGGCGCCTTGGGTGCCGCCCTGGCCTCCGCACTGGTCGTCGCCGTCTACGAAGGCGGCGTGGTTCTCGCCAACGAACACGGCAGCGTCGACGTGGGACCGGGGCAAGCCGCCCGGGTTGCCGACGCCCGGGCGCCGGTCCGCTTCGACCCCGACGGCGACGAGTACCGCGACGACGAGGCCGCCACCAAGAAGAACGAAACCTCCAAGCCGGGCCAGCTCGCGGGCGACCCGATGGCCCACATCAAGCGCCAAGAGCGTGACCTCGACCGCATTCGCGAGGAAAAAGACGCCCAAGCGGCCCGCATTCGCGAGTTGGAAGAACAGGTGCTTGCCCTGGGCGGCTCGGTCGACCCCAAGAGCCCCGAAGCCAAGAAGGCCCGGGCCAAGATGTGCGCATCGCAAAGCCGCGGTGGAGCCTGCCCTTTCCTCGAGCCCGACCAGGAAACACTGCTGGAGATGGCCCGTTGCGGCACGATCAAGATCGACTCGCTGGGCTTTCTCGACAACGTCGAGGCGCCCGTTCCCGGGGAGTACTCCGACCGCCTCGGCATCTCGGACCCCGCCGAGTCCAAGAAGCTCGACGCTGCGATCGCCCAGCAGTACGAGGACTACAACGGCAAGCTTCGCGAGATCTACCTCGAGCTCGGCGGTGACGAAGAGACGGCCGAGTACGCGTCGGGTTCGACGCTGCAGTCGTTCATCTTCGACCAGCTCGACCGCGAGACGTTCGGCGACATTCAGCGCGCCATCGCCGAAGAGCGAGCCGGACTCCGCGAACCACCGCAGGACCCCACATCGATGGCACTCGAAGAGCGTGTGGCCCGGATGATGGCCGAGGACGGCAACGACTTCGAGCGACTCGTCGGCGAGCAACTCGGACCCGAGCGCGCCCGTGAACTGCGACGCAAGCACGACGGCTGGCCGGGCAGCACCAGCGTGCACTCGAGCGACTGCCGAGACCCGCAGTAGTCGGACACCCGCCCCGGCTCGGCACGGGGTTCACCCTTTGCGAAGGGGCTTGATGCGCAGACCGTTGGCCGAGTCTTCGATCAGCGTGGCGAGTCTGCGCTCGCGCGTGGCCTCGCGTTTCGCACTCATGACCCAATGCACGGTGCGCTTGCGGTAGCCGGGTGGCTGAGACTGGTAGAAGTCCCAGCCGCCCGCGTTCGCCTTGAACTGGGCGAGCATCGCCTTGGGGAGCACGTCATCGTACCGCGCGGTCGCGTAGCCGCTGTCGGGATGGGCACCCTTGAGCGCGAACGCGGCCAGGCCCTCGGCCTTCATGCGCCCCTCGCCGCGAAGACGCTCGACGAGCTCGATGTTCCTTTGGCTCCACACGCTCTTGGGCTTGCGTGGAGAGAAGCGGATCATGTAGCTCTCGGCCCCCAGCGACTTTCGAATCCCGTCGATCCACCCGACACACAGGGCTTCTTCGACCGTCTCCTCCCACGTCACCGAAGGCTTCTTCGTCGCCTTCTTGTGGTAGCCCACCCAAAGGTGCTCGCTCGTCCGGTGGTGCGCCTCGAGCCATGCTCGAAAGTCGGCCGGCGCGGCAAAGAAGGTGGGCTTGGGGTCGGCCATGTCGACGCGGGTGGCCCGCAGAGACTACCGCGCCACGTCGCGCGCAGGTGTGCGCGCCAGCCAATCCAAGATGAGGCGGGTGGTTTCCTCCGGCTTTTCTTGTTGGATCCAGTGTCCGCAGTCCAGGCTCGTCACCTCCACGTTGGGGACGGACTGCGCGAGGGTCTCCGACTTCGCGACCAGGTAGTCACGGCCGCCATAGACCATGAGCGCAGGCTGCTGAATGACCGGATCGACGTCGGCGAGCAGGTGCCAGTTTCGGTCGAGGTTCCGGTACCAGTTGATGCTGCCGGTGAACCCGGTCGCCTCGAATGCCTCGATGAAGACGGCCAACGCGTCCTCCGTCATCGCGAGGTCCCCCTGCGGCTCCTTCGCGTTGGCGAGGTTGATGAGCGGCATGCCCGGTGCGGGCTGGGGCGGGGGCAGGTTCTTTCGATACAGGTTGCGGAGGAACTGCGCGGTGTTCTCGGCGAACACGGCATCGGCCACGCCCGGCTGCCGGTTGAAGTGCACGAAGTAGGAGTCCGGGCCCATCAGCTCTTCCATCCACTCGATCCAGGGCTTCTCCCCCCGGTCGAAGTACGGGACCGCGAGGTTGACGATTCGGCTGACCCGCTTGGGGTGCAGCAACGTCAGCCACCAGACGACCGCAGCCCCCCAATCGTGGCCGACGAAGACCGCGTCGTCGTACCCGAAGTGGTCCAAGAGGCCCACGAGGTCACCGGACAGCTTTGCCACGTCGTACTCGGTCACCTCGGCCGGGCGCGACGAGTTACCGTACCCCCGCTGGTTGGGGACGATGACGTGATAGCCGGCCTCGGCGAGTGGAGGCATCTGGTGGCGCCAGGAGAAGGCGTGTTCGGGCCATCCGTGGCAGAGCACGATGGGGTTGCCCGCGTTGTGCTGGCCGGCCTCGAACACCTCCAATTCCACACCGTTGACGGAAATCAGAGTTGGCTTGGGAAAGTCGATCGAACGCGTCACGTTGATTGGACCCTACGAGGCAATGCGGACAGGTTCGGTCCTCATTGAACGCGCCAACCGGTCGGTGCTCGCGTCCGCCTGTTCACGCGCGCCGCCCAGGCCCCCGGGTTGGTTGACCAACCCGACCTCCCAGACACCCTCCTCGCTCGGCTCTGCGCCCTGGTTCCACCGCCCGGTGCCCACACCGTTCGCTACCATGGTGTCCTCGCGGGGCATCACGCCCTGCGCTCTCGCATCATTCCTCGCCCTGAGCCGCCCCAGCCCCCCAAGCAGCTCGCCCTCTTCATCCCCTACGGACCTCTCGATATGTCGGTCTGTCCCCGCTGTGCCGGGCCCATGCGCGTCACTCGGGCTGTCACCACCCCCGAGCAAATTGCCGCCGAGCTCCGCGGCGCTCGCCCGCCACCGCGCCCACAGCCTCCCGCACAGCTCCTCTTGTTCTCGCCCCCTGACGAGCCTCGACCCGCCAACAACACCGTGCTGGACTCTCGGCGCGCAGCCCTTGTGCGTCCGCGCGTCTTCTTCGACACGCTCCTTCGTCACCCTTGCGCGCGAGCCCCCGCGGATCTCCCTCCACAGTCGGCGGCGGAACACGCCCCTTCCGCTCCCGACAACGCGCACTCTGCGCGCGACATCCCCACACCCCCTCCCCTAACTCAGCCTCCCTCGGATTTCCCGCTTCATTTCGCCTAACCGCCGGTCCCGCCCTCGGTCGCCCCCTCGGTATCGGCGTCGACGGGCACCGCACTGCCACACGCGGGGAGGGTGAGGACGAGAGCCAGGGAAGAGAGCCAGCGCGTCACGGAGTCGTTGTAGCAGAGCCCATCAGGCGACGCCTGAAGCCCCGATCACTGTGCGGCTTCGAGAAGGGGTCATTCAGTTCGGGTCCCCGTTCCGGTGCAGCTGGTTGGGTTCTCGGTGCCGATCGTGCAGGTCCACGCGAAGGTTTCGAGGTCGGAGGCGAAGGCGAACGTGCAGGCGTACGTGTGATTCACGTAGGTGCCCTCGGCGGTGTAGGTGCCTTCCATATCCAGTGGTCCCGGGGTCAGGATTTTCGCGTGGGGACTGTCGCAGCTCCAGGTGAGCTCACAGGCGTCTTGACCCACCGAGCAGAGGTTCCCGTCCTCGAGCAGCATGGTGCAGGGGCTCCCCTCGGGGTTCTCCAGGGCGATGGCGTACTCACCCGCCACGTCGGGGCAGGGCAGGGCGGCGCCCGTGCTGGTGCTGCTCGTCTGCGCGTCCTCGGGCTGTCCGCCGGAGGATGAAGAACCGTCCATGGAGGCGTCACCGGTGGACGCGCCGTCCGTTTCGCCCCCCATCTCGGCGGAGGTCGGGTCAGGCGCGGCTGGGCCGACGCAGCCGGCGACCGCAAGGGGGAGCGAGACAGTGACGACGAGATCGGAAACTCGCATGCGCCCTCAAGTCGCGCTTCGGCGCACATGGTCGGCGCCGCCGGGCCCTTTTCGTTCGAACCGAAGAAAACGAAGCCGAGACTACGCATTCATCCACGCCCGTCGTCTTTTGGACGGGTGGAGGGTGCACAGCGATGTCGAACTGCTGCGGGCGTGGGCGGACGGGGACCCCGTGGCCGGAAACAGCCTGTTCTGGCGCCACTTCGATGCGCTGTTTCGCTTCTTCTCGACCAAGCTCAACGGTCCCTGCGACGACCTCGTCCAAGAGACGTTCACCGCGTGTCTCACTGGACGAGGCCGAGGGGCGGGGGACCGAGGGCACGCGCACCTTCCTCGAGGCGGTGGGCTGGGACGCCTACGCACCTTGGGAGGCTCAGCGCGGCGCGTTCATGCAGACGTGGAGCGCCGAGCCGCAGCGTCTGCGCATCGCCCTCGAGCAGCTCGCGGCCGCGCCCGGCACCGCCGCCGATCCGTGGCTCGCCGAGGCCGTCGAGGTCGCACGAGAGAGCCTGAGCATCAAGGCGGTGTGGGCCGAGCAGGGCGAAGATGCCGCGCACCCGATGCGCGAGGAGGTGATCAAGCGTCTCGTCTCGCGCCATGTGGAGGCTTCGGACGCGACCGTGCTGATGAACGTCGGCAGCTACCACGTGCAGCGTCGTCACGCGATGGGCACCCCGAAGGTCTGGCTCGCCGAGCATCTCGCCGATCCGCAGGGCCCGATCGGTGGCTCGGTCTACGCCGTCTACGTCAACGTCGCCTCGGCGCAGCAGCTGGTCTCCAACGAAACCCGAGAGCTCTCGATCGACGAGGACCCGACCGAGCTGATCGGCGACTCCTGGGGCGAGAAGTAGACCTCGAGCTGTGCGCCGGGCAGCTGCACGCGCTTCTCGCCGGAGGGCTTGGGCTTGCGGCCGTGATACTTGCCCTCGACGTACATCTGCTCGAACTCCGCGGTGTACCAGCCCGCCAAGACCTCCGAGTCTCGAACGCGAGTGCTGGGCAAGAACCTCCGCGTGTTCGACATGGTGTGGCTCGACGAAGGCGCCGGCGACGTCTTGATCTCCGTGAGAGCCAGCGGGAGCCAGTGCCACCATCCGGAGGGATTGCTGTGGGGCCCCGAGCCAGACTCCGTGCGCTCGACCGCCTGCATCGACGACACCCTTCCGCACGTCAGGTACGTCGCCTCGGTCCGCCTCTGACCCCCGTGGGTGCCTCCTTCAGCAGCACTCGTCACCCTCGCAGGCGCGAGGCACGACCTCCATCACGCCCCGGCGGGCGTCGAGCTCGACGGCGCAGCACGCATCGAGAATGTCCCGCAGCTGGGCGCGGCCCCGCTGCACCCGGCTCTTGAAGCCGGAGTGGGAGAGCCCCAGGCGGCGCGCGGCCTCGGCTTGGCTGACACCTTCGAGGTCGGCGAGCCGGACCGCCTCGGCGTAGTGTGGCGGCAGGCTGTCGATCATCAGACGCAGCCAAGCTCCCAGGGCGACCCTCGAGGCTCGTTGCGCGTCGTCCTCGGTCTCCGGCTCGTGCCCGGTCTCGGATCGTGGTTCCGCCTGCAGGGCCACGGTGCGCTGACGGTCGCGGGCGCGGAGGTGGTCTACGACCACGCTGCGGGCGATCCGAAACACCCAAGGTGCCACCCGGTCGCGCTCGCGCAGCGCACCCCGGTGGGCCTGAACCCGCACGAAGATCTCCTGCACGAGGTCTTCGGCGGTTTGGCGGTCGCCCACCCGGCGCTGGACGTAGCGCAAGAGGTCGTCGGCCAGCGCCGACCAGATGGTGTCTACGTGCAGCATGTGGGGGCGCAGCAGGGTTCGTCGACGTCGGCGGGGTCGGCCGGAGGCTCGGCCGTCGGACTGGGCTCCGCCGGCGGCAACGAATGCACGTCGGCATCGGCCTGCAGCGTCACGAACAGCTCCCACTGGTGCCCGTCGGGATCGCGCAGCCACACCTTGTCGGCCACGGCATAGCAGCACGTTCGCGCGTCCTCGACCCGGCTGTCCAGCGCGGCCGCACGCGCGCGCTCGTGGACGGCCTTCAGCACGTCGGTGTCCTTGAGCTGAATCCCGAAGTGCTGGGCCGGTGGCGGCACTGCGGGCGCCTCGGGGACGACGTTGAGCGTGAAGTTGACCGGAGGCTCGGCGACTTCGAACTTCGCGTAGTCGGCGCGCAGCTTCGTCGGAGCCTGGTCGAACAGCGTGCGATAGAACGCCACGGACGCGTCGAGCGCGCGCACGGCAATTCCGATGTGAATCCGGCGGTCGGTGGCAAAGCTGACGGGACTGATGGTCATCGTGGACCCCCAGACGAGCATGACCCCGAACGGACGCAGGGGTTCGGCCAAGATCTTTCATTCGGTCCGATCTCGACGCGCGCCCAGCAGCGTCCGCCAGCTCCGCCTGCGTCGACGCCGCGCGTTCAGTAGGCGGCGATGCTCACCAGCGACTCGTCTTCGCCCGTCGAGGGAAGTACGCGTGCCACGAAGAGGGTGCCATCGTTGCCGATGCGCAGCATCACCGCGTTCCCTGGATAATGTCCCTGAGGAGCCGTCGGCTTCTCAAGGTCGGTCGCTAGCGTTGGGCCGTCGAGATCCACGAAGAACAGACGCCGTTGACTTTCCGTCTGTGCAGCGGCGATGACTCGACCGCAGGGACTCGGCGCGACGGTCCGCACGGGCAGAGGGTCTTGCCACAGCAGCGTTCCATCGTCTTGAGAGATGCTCAACAAGAGATACGGACTCTGCGCCGAGTTGGCTCGGGCCGCGACGAAGATAGCCTCCCCGACGGCCATCCTGTGCACTCTGAGGTAGTCTTCTTCCTCGTCCGTCACGAACTCGGTCCAGATCCGCTCAGCGTCGTCGAATGCATCCAGCCGCATCGGCGAACCGGGCGACGCAATGAAGACCTCGCCGCCGGGGGCACCGACCGCAGCGGAGACCGGGGGCACGAAGAAGGGGGCGTCGGCGTAGCTCGCCTCGACCTCCAGATGTTCGTTCCTGAGCTGAAGGACGGAGTCTCGCCGGCCCTCGGACTCGAACGCTTGCGAGACGACCGTGAACCCGGCGTCGTGAGTGAGAGCCGAAGACGCGATGGGAATTCCCGGAATTGCCAGTGGCGCGCTCGTTTCGCTCAGAACCTCGTTGCCCTGGTACTCGAGCAATCGTAGCTCCCCCTGCGTGTAGGCAAGGACCGAGAACTCGCCACCGACTTGCGCCGGCGCGAGACCCAGCAACGTCCCCTCGGGTACGGGCACCCCTGACGCAGCCCCCGAAGCGTCGTATCGACGCAGAGTGTCGCCAGCTTGAAACACCAGCCCTCCGTCGCCCAACGTGAGCATCGAGGCCGACGTGGCGACTTCGAGATCGAAGCCCAACTCGACGATATGCTCCCAGAGTATCGGTGTCTGAGCACCGAACTCTCGGCAAACGATGGGTTCCGGAACTCCCGTCGAGGATCCGTCCGAGCCCGTGGTGTCGTCGGCAGAAACGTCGTCGCTGCCGGCGGAGGTCGAGTCTACTTCGGTCGTGCTCGAAGAATGCCCCTCACCCATCATGGCGACAGCCGGTGTTTCGCCGCATGCGAGGCACGCAGCCACGCATAGGAGTGTCATCGTTCTCATACTCATGGGTCCGAACCGCGCTCTCTCTCTTTGTCACCCACGTGTGGAACAATGACACGACGAACGCGGAACGTTCGAGTTTCGGGACCGGTCGCGGGCGAGGACGGTGTCTGGCATGCACGTTCGACTCAGGCCCCGATCAGCCCCAACGTCCGAGCTCGAGCGACCGCCTGCGTCCGCCTGTTCACGCCCAGCTTGCCGTAGATGTGCTCGAGGTGCTTCTTGACGGTGCTCGGCGCGATGAACAGCTTGCGCGAGGCTTCGGCGTTGGACATGCCCATCGCGACCAAGCCGAGCACCTCGAGCTCGCGATCGGAGAGCGCCTCTGCCGGTACCACGATCGGCTCGGCCGAAGGCGTCGCTGCGACGACCGCCGCAGGCTTGGCCGTGCAAGCGGGGCGATGGGCAGCGCTGAGGGCAGTGGCGAACACGCCCTGCCCCGCGGTGCGAGCGGCCGAGATTGCGAACTGCATCAAGGCTTCGAACTCGAGGAACGGCCCGACCAGCATCTGCGGCGCCGCGAGACGCACGGCCTCGCCGAGGTCGACGGCTTGGCCTTGCGCGTCGGCGATCTCCGCCAGAAGCAACAGGGCCTCGACCTCGCAGATTCGCCGGCCCGCCGCCTTCGCCCGTGCGCGGAGCTCGGTGGCGACCTCGCGCGCAGACTCGTGCTCACCGACCGTCGACAGCGCCCGCGCCAGAACGAACCGCGGCTGCTCCACCTGAACGCCTGGCATCGGGTTGGGTCGATAGACCTCGTGGGTGCCGTCGCGAATGCCCGGGGTCTGAAGCCAGCGCGCCGCGTGGCTGCGCGCATCGACGTCCGAGCGAGGATGCATCGCCAGCCGAACACGCTGCGCCTCGATGCGGGGCACGGACGTCATCTGATCCAGAGCGTCCAGATGGCGAATCCCCTGATCGAGCGTGGCCTGCCAGTCTTCGCCGCGCCCCGCCTGCACCTGCAGCTGCGCCCGCGGCATGAGCAGGCACGACACGTATCCGTGCTGGCGACCGAGGCCGCTGCCGAGCGAGCTGGCCATCGTCGAGAGCTCCTCGGCCCGCGCCAGATCGTGCTGATGCAGCGCCACGTAGATGCCGGTGCCAAAGCCGACGAGCGAGCTGCTGGGCGGCACGGGATACTGCTGCGTCACCTCTTCGAGCAGTTGCTCGTGCGCCCGCATCGACGCCGACAGCTCCCCGCGCAGCAGGTCGACGTGGGCGAACTGCCACTCGACCCACGTGACCGCGTAGGGGTCGTTGGCGGCCAGCGCGGCCTCGCGGGTCCGGCCGAGCTCCGCGCGTGCATCGTCCAGGCGGTCCTCGACCAGAGCCAAGACCGCCCGATGCATCGACTCGAACGCGTGCAGATAGGGGCGGTCGTCGGGCAGCGGCCCGACCCGGTCGAGCGCGGCCGCTGCGGTCTCCAAGTCGCCGGCCTCGCACGCGACCATCCCGATGAGGAGCTCCAGCTCGGCGGCGACCGAGGGGGAGAGCTCGCGCCCGCGCGCCGATCGGAGCACCCCGAGCCTCCGAGACAGCGCCGAGAACTTGAACTGGTAGTAGTCGAGCCACCCATTGAGCAGCGTGACCATGGGGTTGTCGTGCGCGTAGGCCGGAGGAAAGCGCGCGAGCAGCTGGGCGAGCGCGTGGCTCTCTCCGCGGATCGTCGAACCCATGACCAGCGGGACGAGCAGCCCCGCCGCCCGGTCGTAGTCCTCGGCCAGCAGCGCGTGGTCCACCGCATCCTCGCACTGACCGAGCGACTCGAGCGCGTCGCTGGCCCGTCGATGCAGGGCGCGCAGCTCCTCGGCCGACACCGCGGCCTCGAGCTCGTGGCGGAGCAGGGTGCCGAACAAGTGGTGGTAGCGATACGCCGTTCGCTCGTTGTCCAGCGGGATCGTGAACACGTTGCTGCGCTCCAGCCCCTCGAGCATCGTCGCCCCGTCGTCGCGGCCCGTCACGGAATCCACCAGCGGCGCGGTGAGCTGCCGCAGGATGGAGGTCTGCATCAAGAACGAACGCGCGCCGTCGGGCAGGCGCTGCAGCACCTCGTCCATCAAGTAGTCGAGCACGTAGCGATGGCTGCCCGCGAAGCCTTCGATGAAGCTGGCCGCGTCATCGCGCCCCTGTAGCGACAGCGCCGCCATCTGCAGCCCGACCGCCCACCCTTCGGTGCGGGACTCGAGGCGGGCCACCTGCTCGTCCGCCAGCCGCACGCCCATCACGTCGCCGAGGAACGCCGACGACTCCTCGCGCGTGAAGCGAAGATCGGGGGCGCGAATCTCGGTGAGCTGGCCGCGCGCTCGCATCCGAGAGAGCGGAAGATCGGGATCCACCCGCGTGGTCATCACGAGGTGAAGGTTGGGCGGACACGCGTCGGCGAGGAACGCCATCACTTCGTTCACCGGGTCCGCGTCGAGCACGTGCACGTCGTCGAGCACCACGAGCAGCTCCTCGCCCAGCTTCGCGATCGCGTTGACGAGGTCGGTCGCGAGGTCGAGCGGGTCCTCCGTGCTCGCTGCCTTCGGGTCGACCAGCAGCGCATCGCCAAACCCTTCGTGGTGCCGAGCGATCGCGGCGATGAAGTAACGAAGGAAGCGGCCCAGGTCGTTGTCGCGCTCGTCGAGCGAGAACCAGGCCACGGGGCGCGCGGACGCCCGCAACCAGTTGGCGACCAGCGTGGTCTTACCGCTTCCCGCTGCTGCCGACAGCAGCGTCAACGGGCCGGCGGTCCCGCGCTCCAGCAGTCGATGCAAGCGCAGCCGAGGCACACACGCGGCGCGCGTGACCGGGACGAACAGCTTGGTGGCGAGCAGGCGGGTCTCCATCGCGCGGCGAGTCGAGTCTGGGCGCTGGCCCGCTCGCTCGTCAACGCGTGGCAGCGCGACGACTCTGCGCCCCTCCGCCTTCACCCGTCGACCTTGAGCACCGACAGCAGCGTGCACCCCGTACGCTCGAGTCGACGCAACACCCCGTAGAGCGCCGCCTGATCTCGAACGATCCCTTCGAACACAGTGCGGCCGTGTTCTTCGCACGCCACCAAGGGCTCGAGCGCTGCGCGCAAACGCCGGCCGAAGTACCCCTCCACGCAGATGCGATACGTCGCGGCCCGGACGGGTGTTTCGGGGGTCGGGTGCATCGTCATCGCACCGGAGAACCTACGGCTCAGTCCGGCGAATCGGCAGTTCGCCAAACGGCGAATTCTCGAGGCGAACTTGCGCGCAGGCCCCCTTTCGCCCCCGAATTCGCCATTCGACCCACGGCACCACCCCGGTATCGCACCTAGCCTTCTCCGCAAAGGTGCCGATGAATCCCCGCAAGCCGCTCGGAGTCCTCGCCCTGGCCGCCCTGGCCGGTGCGCTCGCGTTCCCCTTGATGAAGGCCTCGGACGCTGCCGTGGCGCCGACGGCCCGACCAACCGCGAAGCGCGTGGTCGTGGCCACGGCGACGCCGAGCGAAGCGTCCCGTGAGCTTCGATTCTCGGGCGTGGTTCGGGCCAAGCGAGACGCCAAGCTCTCGTTCACGCTTCCCGGCCGCGTCTCCCAGCGCTGGGTCGAGGTGGGCGATCGCGTCGAAGCCGGGGATGCGATCGCGGCCCTCGATCGGCGGGGGGCCAACAACCGCATCGCCGCGGCAAAGGCTGGCGTTCGTCAGGCGCGCGAACAGCTCGCGCAGGGTCGTCGAGACCGCGACCGCGCAGATCAGCTCGCCGCCGAGCAGGCCGCGTCCAGAGTCGACGTCGAATCGGCGACGCACGCGGTCTCCCTGTACGCCGCCTCCGAAGACGCCGCCCGCATCGAGCTCGACGAGGCCAAGCGCCTGCATCGCGACGGCACGCTGCGAGCTCCGTTCGCGGGCACGATTCAGCGGGTCGAGGCCGAGGCGGGCGAGTTCGTCGGGGCGGGACAGCCCGTCGTGACGCTCAGCGGCGACGCGCTGGAGATCGAGGTGCAGGTGCCCGAGACCGTCCTCGCCGACATCGCGACGGGCGACACCGCGACGGTTGCCTTGCCTCTGCAAGGCGGCCGCACGCTGCAAGGACGGATCTCCTCGATCGGCCACGGGGGCCAAGGCGCAGGCCGGCTGTTCCCGGTGGTCGTGCTGCTGCCCGAAGACAGTGACGTGGTGCCGGGCGTGACCGCCGAGCTCGTGCTCGCGCGCGCCGAGACGAGCGGAGTCACCGTTCCCGTGTCGTCCGTGGTGGACGGAGGCAACGGAGAGACGACGGTCTTCGTGATCGAAGAGGGCCTCGCGCAGCGCCGTACCGTCGAGGTCGCCGAGCTGGTGGGTGCCCGGGCGCTGGTCGTCGACGGCCTCGAGCCGGGCGAAGCCGTGATCAGCGGTGGCCATTTCGGCCTCGTCCCCGGCCAAGACGTGCAGGTGTCGGGATGAACGTCATCCTCAAGATGCTCGGTCAGTCCCGCCTGATCATGACCGCGGCCGGCCTGCTCGCCGCGGTCGGCCTCTTCGCCTGGCTCACCATGCCGCGCCAAGAGGACCCCGACATGACGGTGCGCTGGGCCCTGGTCTCGGTCGAGTTCCCCGGGGCCGACGCGGAGAAGGTCGAGAGCTTGATCATCGACCCGCTGGAGGAGCACCTGGCCGAGGTCGACGAGCTTCGTCGCACCTTTGGCACGGCGCGGGCCGGCTTCGGCAGCGTGCAGCTGGTGTTTCGCGACAGCGTCGATGCCGACGCGCTCGACGACGCATGGAAGGACGTCGAGGACGCACTCGACTCCGCCGAGCTCGAGTTCCCCGAGGGTGCGGGCGAAGCGGTCCTCGACCGCGGCATTGCAGACCAAACGTCGGTAGTGTGGGCGGTCACCGGTTCGGGCGATCCGGCCGCGCTGCACCAAGCGGCGCAGGACATCAAGGACGACCTGCTGGCGACCGAGAACGTCGCCAAGGTGGAGCTGATCGCCGACCCGGGCGAGCAGGTCACGATCGAAATCGACGATGCCGCTGCCCATCGCTACGGGCTGACGCCGGTCTTTCTTCGCGACCAGATCTACGCTCGCAACGCCGGCGTCCCCGGCGGGGCCGTGCGCGTGGGCGACAAGATGGCCTCGCTGCGTCCAGGCACCGAGTTTCGCAGCCTCGACGAGCTGCGCGCGACCGCGGTCGTGCTGCCCACGGGCGTGACCGTGCCGCTGGACGAGGTGGCCGACGTGTACTTCGGGGAGACCAACCCCCGCATCGACCGGGTGCGCCACGACGGCGTGCCGGCGGTCGCGGTCGCCGTGGTGCCGCGCGAGGGCATCAACCTTGTGGACTTCGGTACCGCGATGCGAACCCGGGCCGAAGCGCTGCGCGAGCGCTATCCGGACGTCGAGCTGGAGGAGCTGATCTTTCAACCCGACCGAGTCGAGAACCGCATTGCGGGCCTGGGTCGCTCGCTGCTGATGGGCATCGGCGTGGTCGCGCTGGTGCTGTGCGTGGCGATGGGCCCGCGCATGGGCCTGGTGGTGTCGGCCGTCATTCCGCTGGTGGCCTTTGCGGCGCTCGCCTTGTATGCGGCCTCGGGCGGCATGCTGCATCAGATGTCGATCGCGGCGTTGGTGATCGCGCTGGGCATGTTGGTCGACAACGCCATCGTGGTGGCCGAGCACGTACAGGGACGCATCGACGAGGGCATCTCGCCCCTGGAGGCCGCGGCGGGCTCGGTCCGCGAGCTCGCGCTCCCGCTGGGCGCGGCCACGGGCACCACGATGGCGGCCTTCGTGCCGATGCTGCTCTCCGAGGGCGGCGTCGGCGAGTTCACCCGCGCCATTCCCATCCTCATCATGCTGACGCTGGGCATCAGCTACGCGTACGCCATCCTGGTGACGCCGGTGCTGTCCAACTGGCTGCTGCGCAAGCGCAAGGCCGCGTTGGAGAATTCTTGGCTGGAGCGGATCTCGGGCGTGATCGGGCGGTTCTCGGTCCGTCGGCCCGCGCTCGTGCTGGCCCTGGCGCTGGCCACCGTGGGCGCGAGCTTCGGCTCGATCGGCATGGTCGAGCAGCGCTTCTTTCCCGCCTCGGACCGCAACCAGGTCCTGATCGATCTCAGGCTTCCCGAGGGATCTCACCTCGACGAGATCGACGGCTACGCCCACCAGCTGGAAGCCGAACTGCAGGCCCGCGATGACGTGGACGGCGTCGTCGCGTACGTGGGTCGCTCGGCTCCGCACTTCTACTACAACCTCAGCACCGTCCCCCGCGCGCCTCACTTCGCGCAGCTGGTGGTCAGCACCACGCACAAGCAGCACAACCGCTCGATCATCGAAGACGTGCGCGCGTACGCCTCAGAGCACATGGCGCAGGTGCAGGTGGTCGCACGCGGACTCGAGCAGGGCCCCGGGCTCCCGGCCCCGGTCGAGATCCGACTGACGGGCGACGACCTGGTCCAGCTTCGCGAGGCGTCAGAGCACGTCATGGGCCAGCTGCGGGAGATCGAGGGCGCGGTCGACGTGCGCAGCGACGGCGGCCTCGGCGTGCCCAACATCGAAGTCGAGGTAGACGACGCGGCGGCGGCCCGGCATGGGGTCAACCGCATGGACGTGGCCAACGCGCTGCGCGGCCACACCTACGGCCTCGCGGTGGGGCAGTACCGCGGCGGGCAAGACCCGGTGCAGATCATGGTGCGCTCGCCCGAGGGCGAGGACACGCCGGTCGATGGCCTGCCGGCGCTCGAGGTCGGACCCGACGCGGCCTCGGCCGTGCCGTTGGCTCAGGTCGCGCAGACCTCGGTCACCTGGCGGCCGGCAGCGATTTACCACTACAAGGGTGAGCGCAAGATCTCGGTGCTGTCCGAGGTCGCGGCCGACCACACCTCGGCGGCCATCGTGGCCGAGCTGATGCGACGGCTCGAAGACACGCCGCTGCCCAAGGACGTGACGCTGGAGCTCGGCGGTGAGAACGAAGGCAGCAGCGAGGCCAACACCGCGCTGCTGCAAACCCTGCCGCTGGGCATCTTGATGTTGATCGGCTTCCTGATGGTCGAGTTCAACTCGTTCCGCCGGGTGGGCATCGTGATGACCACGGTGCCACTGGCCGCCGCGGGCGTCATCCCTGGGCTCATCTTCGGGGGGCAGCCCTTCGGGTTCATGTCGCTGCTCGGCGTCATCGCGCTGGTAGGCATCGTGGTCAACAACGCGATCGTGATGGTCGACGTGGTCGAGCGACGCCGCCACGAAGGCGCGGCGCTCGACGAGGCGCTGGTCGAGTCGGTGAAGAAGCGGGCGCGCCCAATTCTGCTGACCACGATCACGACGATTGCGGGCCTGATGCCGTTGGCGCTCTCGGCCACCTCGCTGTGGCCACCCCTGGCCTGGGCGATGATCAGCGGGCTCGTCGCCTCGACCGCGCTCACGCTCATCGTGGTGCCCGCGCTGTACAAGCTGCTGTTCTTCCGCAGCAACGCGCCGGGGCAGACGGTGAGCGGAACCTGAGAAAGCACGTCCGCGAGAAAAGAGTCCTTGCGCCGTCACCACAACGGCGCTACGCCAAACATCGCCATGTGGCAGTACACCTTCGTTTGATCGTTCGCCCCTCCGGCTTGGTCCACCGTTGACCACACCGGAGTGAGCCGCGGCCCCCATCGTCCGACTCCGCAACCCGGAGCCGCGCCGCTGGGCGTGCGCCGCGATTGACCGACCACACGAGCCCGCACCGCTCGCGAACGCACTCGCGAGCCGGACGACGGCCGAGCAGCGCCCTGCATTCGCAGTCGCGCGCTCGGGCGGCGGGGAGAGGCGCTGCCAGATGAGATTCCATTCCAAACCGATCGACGAACACGCCGAAGTTCCCCTCGCTGACGAGGGGTACTTCGAAGACCTGACCACCCGGTGGGACGCCCGACGCACGGGAGCCCGCACCGCCGCTGCCGAGGGAAACGCCTGCTACATCCTCTCCGTCGTGCGGGGCCGGAGCTTCACAGCCGAGGCCCAGCTCGAGGAAATCAAGGGGCTGGTCGAAGCCCAAGGAGACCGCATCGTCGGCTCCGAGAGCCAGCGGCTGCATGAGACCGACCCCCGCACCTTCATCGGGTCCGGCATTGCAGCACGGGTGGCCGACGCCGCGGCCGCGTGTGGGGCCGACATGCTGGTGCTCGACGCCGAGCTCACGCCCTCGCAAACCCGCAACCTCGAGGACGCGGTGGGCCTGCCGATCTGCGATCGCGAGGCGGTGATCCTCAACGTCTTCGAGCGCCACGCCACCACGCCGCGTTCCCGCATCCAAGTGGAGATCGCCCACCTGCAGTACCTGAGGCCTCGGCTCCGAGGCATCGGCCTCAACATGGATCAGCAGGCCGGCGGGGTGATGGGGAGCCGTGGAGCGGGGGATACCGCCTCGGAGTTGTTCGCCCGTCGCATGGATGGGCGCCTGGCCGAGCTCAGACGGCGGCTCACGCGGCTCGAAGTCTCTGGCCGCACCCAGCGGCAGCGACGCTCCAACTGCGCGCGCATGGTGCTCGTCGGCTACACGAACGCAGGCAAGACCTCGCTGATGAACGCATTGACGGCCGCAGACCTCTCGGTTCGCGACCGCCCGTTCGAGACGCTCGACACGACGTCGAGGTGCCTGAGCCGCCACGGGGGCGACGTGCTGCTCAGCGACACCGTCGGGTTCATCCGCGACCTCCCCGAGCGCCTGTACGCAAGCTTCGAGACCACACTCGCCGAAGTCGTCGAAGCCTCGCTGCTGGTGGTGGTGCTGGACGTCTCCGACCCGGAGTACGAGCAACACCTGCGCGCCACGGACGTCGTGCTCGAGCGTCTCGGTTCGGGTGACGTGCCCCGGTTCGTCGTCTTCAACAAGGCCGACCGCTGCGCGTCGCTCGACCGCGAAGTGCTGCGGCGCGTGGCCGGCAATGCACCGTTCGGCGTGGTCAGCACACGGGGCACGCGGTCCGTGGCCAAGCTCAGGAAACGTCTGCTGTGCGTGGCGCGGGCCCGACATCGCACCCGCGAGGTGTTCGTGCCCTACACGCACGCCGCACTGACCGCTCGGATCTACGCCCACTGCCGCGTCCTGCGGGTCACCGCCGTCGAGACGGGCACGCAGTTCGTCATCGAAGGGCATCCGCGCGTCGTCGACGATATTGCGTCTGCAGCGAAGAGGAGGACTCCATGATTCTGCTTTCGGTTCACGACCTCAATATTGCAATCGCATTGCATCTTCTGCGACACCGCGCTAGCTTGAAGCCATGGTCGAGCAGTTCCTCGAGCGTCCGGTGGGGGCGCAACGCTTCACACCTCGGCGGTGTGGGCGGGCGGGCCTGGCCGTGCACACGTACTCCGCGATGGGTTTGGTGCTCGAGGGCAAGGGGGCGTTCGAACAGAGCGGGCGCTTCCGCCTCCAGCCTGGCGATGTCTACCTGGTCCCGGCCGGCATGCGGCACCGGCTGCTCGAAGTCGACGAGCTCGACGCGTGGGGTGTTCGGTTCAACCCGCCGTGTTTCGCATCGACCGACGTGGGGCGCTTGTTTGCGCCGTTCGACCGCGCACGTGCGGGAGGGTCCGCGGTCGTCTCCATTCCGGCTGCGCGTCGTCCGTTCTTGGCCACGCTCTGCAGTGAGCTCGCCGCGGAGACCAGCGACGCCATCGCGCAGCGCAGCTTGCTGTCGCTGATCCTCACCGAGGTCTCGCGCGCCGCTGGAGTCGGCGCCCCCGCCCACGTCACGGGCAGCCTCGCCGGGGACGCGCTGCGCTTCATCGAACGCAACTGCCTGGGGCCGATTTCGCTGGCCGACGTCGCGAAGGCGGTGCATCGATCTCCGGCCCATGTCTCGTCGGTGGTGCGGCGAAGCACGGGCACGTCGGTCAAGGGTTGGATCATCGCCGGTCGTCTCGCCGAAGCCAGTAGTCGGCTCATGCACTCGGACGACTCGGTCGAAGCGATCGCGGATCGGGTCGGGTATGCCGATCCAACCCACTTCATTCGCCTGTTCCGGCGCACCTACGGGGTCACCCCTGCCGCCTGGCGCTCTCGGGTGCAGGGCCTGCCCCACCCTTGACGCCTCACCCCTAAAGACCGCGCAGCGTGGGGTCGGTCGCGAGGTCGAGGTTGAGCGCTGCGCCTGCTTTGGCGCCGGCGGCCGCGCCGAGGATCGCACTCTGCATGCGCGTGGTCGCGTCTCCTGCGGCGTGAATCCCCGGCGTGGAGGTGGCCTGGGTGTTGGGGTCGACCTTCAGGTAACCCGCGGGGTCGAGCTCGAGCTCGAGGCCTCGCACGAGCGGCACGTGGTGCTGCGGCGGATGGGCGAACAGGAGGTCGAGGGCCACCGATTCACCCGACGCCAGCTCCGCGTCGAGGCTGCTCCCGTTAGGGCTGAGGCGGAGCGTGGCGGTGGTCGAGACCGCGGCCCCCGCCTCTCGCAGCTGGGCTCGAAGTGCGTCCGGGAGTTGCACGCCCTCGGTGGTGAGCACGTGCACCACTTGCGTCCAGCCACGGAGCATGGCGGCAAAGGGCGCGAGGTGATCGAAGGTTTCGGGGCTGTGCACGAGCACACCCCAGCGTTGGTCTCGAAGCTCCCACCCGTGGCAGTACGGGCACTGGACGATCGACTCGCCCCACAGCGCATCAAAGCCAGGCAGGGAGAGCATCTCGTCGACCATCCCGGTGCACAGCACGACGCGGCGTGCCATCGCGACCGACTCGCCGAGATCCACTTCGAACGCGCCGCGACTCCCCTCGATCCGGCGAACCCCGGAGTCGAGCACCTGGACCGTGGCGTAGCGCTCGAGCTGCTTGCGGGCGATGCTGCGGAACTCGTCGGGCGACGTCCCGTCACGGGTGACGAAGTTGTGGATGTGAGCCGCGGCTGCGTTGCGGCGCGGGCCCGCATCGCACAGGAGAACCCGACGGCAGGCACGACCCAGCGTGAGCGCGGCGGAGAGACCCGCGGGCCCTCCCCCAACGATGACGACGTCCCACGTCTCGCGATCGGCGTTCGTTCGCTGCATGCAGGAGACATAGCTGTGCGGGCCGAACGCAGGTAGGGCGAGGTTTTGCCGATGATCGGCGGGATCGATGGTTGTCACGATTCGGCAGCTCGAGCGCGCGGCGCAGCACGTGGTCGTTCGAGTTGACCCCCAACCCGGCCCACTGCCATCGGCGCAGTCGTCATCGCCGCCGGCGCGGTCTTGCTGTGGGCGCGACGCCGTGGCGAGACGCAGCACCGCCCCGCGCCGCGGCGCCGCAAGACGAAAGCGTCGTCAAGCTCGACCTGATCGACTTCTTCGGGTCGACGCGGGCCGATCGCATCGAGCGATACTTTCGCTTCGTGGGTTGGACGGAGGAGGCGGCCGGGCTACTGACCCGCCTGACGACGTACGAAGGCGCCCTGCCCCAGGGCGCGCCCACCAGCCCGGCGCTGAGCAACCGCGTCAACTACGGGCTCGATGCGATCATCGCCGGCCGCTATCGGGTCAACTACACCCGCTATGCCGACGACATCACGATCTCGTTCCGGAGCGATTCGCCTCGCATCGCCCGGGGCGTCGTGCAGCACGTCCGCAGGGCGGCCAAGCGCTTCGGCTACCGCGTGCACACCGGCAAGAAGCTCCGAGTCCTCAGGCGTCACCAAAGCCAGCGCGTCACGGGCCTGGTCGTCAACGACGGGGTGCGGGTGCCTCGGGAGACGCGTCGGTGGCTGCGAGCGGTCGAGCACCGGCTCGCCACCGGCAAGCAGGCAACGCTGACTCGCGCAGAGCTCGAGGGCTGGAAGGCCTACGTCGCGTTCGTGGACCGCACGCGCCCCGGCGCGGCGCGGCTTCGCAAGCGCCTGCAGGAGGCCCTCGTCGCGAGCCACCACTCGCTGACCTACGGGGCCGAGCACTTCGGCTGCAGCAAGCGAGTATTCGTCGCGCTACTGAAGCACCACGGCCTGTGGGATCCCCGGCCCAACCGCAGGGTCCCAGAGCGTGGTTGGAACTGAGACTGGAACTTCGCGCTAGGCTGCTCGCGTGCTCCTGTTGACCTTCGCGCTGGCCCTCGCGCCGTCCCCCCCGCAGGACGCGCTGCCGCGGCGACACCAGCGAACGCAGCTGGCGGGGATGGGCGTGCTCAGCGGCTACGCGGTCGCCAACATCGGCTGGGGCGTTGCGTCGCGGCTCCGCACCGATGGCGTCACCCGGTACGTGCACGAGATGAACGCCGCCTGGAACGGCATCAACCTGACCCTCGGCGTCGTCGGCCTCGTGCGCAACCGTCGGCCCCCTGCCGCCGAAGAGGCCCTGCGGGTGCACCACAGGACCCGCACGGTCTTCGCCATCAACGCCGGCCTCGACGTGCTCTACATCGCGGCCGGCTCGGCGATGTGGTCCTCCGCGCAGACCGCCGGGGCCCAGCGCGACCGCGTCGAAGGCTATGGGCGTTCGATCGTGCTGCAGGGCGCCTTCTTGTTCGCCTTCGATCTCGCCATGCTCCTCGCCCACGATCGAGCGCTCGAAGGTCGGTCCGTCCGGCCAGCGCTGGGTCTGCGGAGCGTCGGCGTCTCGGGCCGATTCTGACGCGGGCCGGTCCGCTATCCTCCCGCGGTGCTTCGCTTCCTCGGCACACTTGCACTCCTCGCCTTGGGCGCATGCGCCTCGCGCCCCGTACCCAACCCGACGTCGAGCCCGGTCTCCGACGTCGTTCAACTCCAGACCCGCGACCATCGGATCGTCGCGCATCGACATCAGGCATCCGCGGCGCAAAGTGACCCCATCCTCGTCGTACTCCTGCACGGCGACATCGGCGCGAGCTATCACATCGGCGTAGCCGAGCGAATCGCCGCACGGAACGAGCAGGTCGTCGCCGCCGCGTTGGTGCGCCCCGGATACTCCGACGGCGTGGGCAATGCCTCCTCGGGTGACGCCGGGATGCGAACGGGCGACAACTACACCGCCGACGTCGTCGACTCGATCGCGAGCGCGATACGCCAGCTCCAGCAGCAAGAGGGTGCTCGCCGGACGCTCCTGATCGGTCATTCGGGCGGTGCCGCCATTGCAACCTTGGCCGTCGCGCGACATCACGGTCTCGTCGATCGCGTGGTGGCCTTGGCGTGCCCCTGCGATGTGGGCCCATGGCTCGAGCACATGCGAAGCAAACGACCCAGCATCGAATGGGACCGGGGAAAAGGCCTCTCTCCCATCGACTTCGCGGCAGACGTGGATCCCGCAGTCCCCGTGCTCGTCGTCGCCGACCCCGAGGACCCGGTCGTTCCGATCGCAGTGCCTCGCCGCTATGCATCAGCGCTTCAGGAACGAGGCGTAGACGCCACGCTCGAGCTCGTCGAGGACGTTGGGCACGACATGCTCACCACCGACGCAGCGCAGGCGCTCATCGATGAGCAGCTTCGGCAGCTCGCTGCCTCATCGGGCTAGCAGCCCTTCTACAGGCTCTCGGAGTAGAACATCGCGCAGTTGTCGTCGTCTGCGTCGTTGCACGAGGGGGGCTCGTTGAAGGGATCGGGCGAGGTGACGTAGTTGATGTAGTACGTCCGCCGAGGATCTAGCCGGCAGAATGTGGGCTGTCCGTCGAATGGGTCTTCCGTTCTCGTGGAGATGAAGAGCGTGGCGTTGTTGTGGACCGGCAGCACGCACGTCGCCGTCTCCGAGAAGTCTCCGGGACACTCACTGATGGAGACCGTCCCGGTGTTGAAGTGGTTGTGACTGGTCGGGGCGTCGACGAAGACGATCCGGCGCGACGTTTCGGCAGTTGGCAGCGAGAAGTCGGAGAGGGAGACGAACTGCGTGTTCCAGATGTTGAGCAAGAAGGACGCGTTCGTGGACTCGCCGAATGGGAAGCCGTCGTTGATGTTGGCGTACACGTCCTCGACCATGGTCAGCCCGGGAGGGTGCACGCTTGCATCGCACTGGAGCGTGTAGGTGATGTCGAGGGTCTCGACCAGCGCATCGCAGTTGAGTGCCAACACGGTGTCTTGGTCGACCACGAGGTCCAGCTCCCCCGACAGCGGTTGAGCACCGCTCCATCCTTCGACGGCAGGCTCGGCGCTCGCCGTGCAGCTGGACACGCCCGACGCTTGCCAGGTCACCGTGACGTTGCCCGGAGAGAAGACCTCCACCGCTCCGGCCTGACCGTCGGCCAGGAACATGTCGATCGACGGTCCGTCCGCGCTTCCCTGGCCGCTCGTCGTCGCGGTGTCCGTCTCGGGTTCCGAGGTGGCGGGGTCCCCGGTCGAGCCCGCAGCGGTGGTGCTAGAGTCGGACGCGGACGGTTGTCCCCCGGTGTCGGAGCCTGTTTCGCAACCGCCACCGGCGCAGGTCCCCTCTCCCTCGCATCCGCCAGGCTGTTCGCATGCGTTCGGGTCCCCCCCGCACCCGAGCACAGCCAATCCCATCACCATCCACGACCACTCACGCACGCTCATCCGTGCCAGGGTACCCCAACCCGGCCGTCGCTCATCGCCTGCCGCCGCGCGTCCCGACGCTGAGCCGCATCAAGCTCGGCATCGGATCCGCCGAGAAGAACGGGAACGCGGCGTTGGCGATGTATAGCCTGAATCGGTCTGGCCCGAAGCGACCGAACAGGACCGCCGTCGGGCCGTCGAGCCCGTCGTCGGCGTCGAGCAGCGTCTCTATGCTGCCGTCTTGTGACACCTTGAGCACCGTGTTGAACGGGTCCGTCCCGCAGTAGAGGTTGCGCTGCCTGTCGAACGCGAAGTCGTCGCAGCCCACGTCTGCCACCACCCGCGGCTCTCCGCCTTCGGGGAATGGGAACGCGACGATCTGCGCCGCGTTGGAGTTCGACACGTACAGCTCTCGGCGGTAGATCTGGACGCCGTTGGGCCCCGGAAAGGGCACGTCCGGGTCGCTGTCGAGCAGCGGATGCTCCGCCCAGACGTACGGGTCGCCTCCATTGAGCGGCACGGCCCAGACCTTGCCGTCGGTCGCGGAGTCGGCGACGTAGAGCGTCCGCCCGCGCTTTGCAATGCCGTTGGGGACAGCGCTCTCCGGTAGATTCGCGACGAGCGCCGTCGAACCGTCCGGATGCACCACCCATACGCCACGATCGTCTGGATCAACCGCCGAAACGTTGACGTAGATGTCGTCAAATCTGTCGATGACCATCGCCCCCATGATTCCCGAGAACGTTTCGGGGTCGAACGGCACACCAATGGGCAGGAACGCGTGCGTCGACTGCTGTCCCCAAGGGTCGATCTTCACGATCTCTCCGCTGAGCGCCATGCTCACGAAGATGTTGTCACAAGAGTCGATCACCAGACTTTCGGGTGTATCGCCAATCGATGGATCAAACGTCGCAATCGTCTCGAGCAGACCAACCTCGACCGACGGCGGCGCCGCCTCAACTGGTGCAACTGTTAGACAAGCAATCGCTGCAAGACAACCTACGGTGAATATCCGAACACGGGGGGTTCCACTCATATTTCGTAGGTAAAGACCTCTCAGGCCTTCCGCCATCGTGGGGGCCGCATGGGGACGCGCAATCTCGAACCCCGTCCTCGAGGACAGGGTTACGCGTTCGGCAGCGGACCGCCGCCCAGGATCGCGTGCATGTGCGGCCGAAGCATGTCCGCCAGTCGATTCTCCGCCAGCAGGTGCGGCTCATACATCAGCGCGCCCTGCACCGCGCCGCGAATCATGAAGAGCGCCACCGGCACCCCCGACGCGTCGGCCGGCGTAGGCAACCCTTGCGCACGCCTCCACGCGACGAGCTCCTCGGCGATGCACATCAGCTGCGCCAACACGGCCTTCTCGTTCTCGGCGATGGTCGTGTACGACCACGACCTGGGCACGTGCGTGAAGATGGCCCTGCGAAGCTCGATGCCCCCGAACCGATCCGAGCAGGCCAGGTCGACGGCTGCGTCGAGCTTGTCGGGTGGAGACGCTTCGCTGTCGACGATCGCTTGTACCTGCGCACGGAGTTTGTCGTTGACCCTCCGCGTCGCCTCGGCCACCACCGCTTCCTTGTTGGGGAAGTATTGGTAGAGCGAGCCGATGCTCACCCCTGCCCGCTTCGCCACGTCGTTGGTGCTGAACGCCAGCCCGCGGTCGATCAGAAGCTCCCCCGCCGCGATGACCACGGCCTCGACGAGTGCTTTGGCGGAGTCGGTGGTCGCTCGCTTGCGCGGGGCGGGGTCCTGACTCGCCGTCGTCTTCTTCGGCACGGAGACGAAGTCTAGCAGCCGCCTCCGGCTCGCAGCCGCGCCACGTGGAGCGTCGTGCTGCCCGCCGCGTCGAACCACGACCACGCCACATCTCCGTTGGCGTGCGCGCGGAACGGGTCGTCTCGCTTGCCCCACGCGGCCACGCCAGTGAGCTCGACCGGACCCTCGAGCACGGACCCCGCACCATCGACGCGGGTGAGCCAGTGCGTGCCATCGCCATGCCATCCAACGACATACTGCTCGGTCGCGTCGTCGCTGGGCTGCCAGCGGGACACTGCCGCATCGTCCTCGTCCCCGGGCGTGTCGGTGAGCCACACGACCGGACCGGGCTGCAAGCTGGCGTCGATCGCCACGAAGCCGATGTCCTGGTTCTTCACCGCCGTGTCGTAGGAGCTCTGGCCCAGCCCCGCCGGCGCCTGGTGAGCGTTGAACGCCATCACCCAGCCGTTGGGCGCCAACCCGGCGCCTCCGAGCTCCCCCGCCACGGATCCGTTGCATCCTGCATCGACGTCGATGACCTTGGCTTGGCTGTGGTTGAGATAGATGCCGCCGATGCTGTTGGTCGAGAAGTCTCCGCTCGTTCCGGGAAAGCAGTCGGTCACGCACGCGGGCATGAAGCCATCGACCCCGGGGTTGTAGCGAAGCAGGTTGCTCATCGAGTGCGAGCAACCCCATCCCCAGCCCGTGTCCTCTGCGCCCGAGGCCGCGTCGACCCACTTGAGCGTGTCGCCCTCGTGCCCGGTGTCCGAATGCACGTGGTAGTAGGCGCCATACTGCCCGGCACCGTACTCGAGGCGACTGTCCCCAATGCCGAAGTCGGTCGGCGTATTGTCGGGGTTGCTCAGCGGGGTCGAGCCGAGCTCCCCCGCGTCGACGTCGAAACGACGCACGAAGATCTCCTGCGCAGAGGGGTCCCACAACAGCGCGCCAAATACGGTGTCCGACTCCGCCGCCAACCCTCGAAGCTCCATCCCCGAGGCGAGGTCGATGGTCGTCTCCAGACCGTCCGCCCCGTCGAGCACGGCGACGCGCGCGGTGATGGGATTCGCACCCGTCGTGAACCCTATGAACGAGCCGCAACCGGGCCGGGGCGAGGTGAACACAGGGGCCACCTCGAGCGAGCTCGTGCCCCAGATCCGCCAGTTGCTCACCCCGGCTTTGACGCCCTCGGGGATCTCGATATCGACGACTTCGAGACGCTCGAGCAGCGGCCCCTCCACGGGAGGCTGCCCAGTGCTGCCATCGTCGGTGGTGGGCCCCGTGGGGTCGCCCGAGGTCTGCCCGCTCCCGCCCGAGCTACCCGGACCGCTCCCGCCTGGACCCGATGCCGACGCCGACGAGCCTCCGGGTTCTTCCGTCTCGCCGACCCACGCGTCCGTGTCCGAACCCTCCGGCGAACCGCCACACGCGACGGCCCCCGCAAACACCATGATGCTCCATCGTTTTCCCATCGACCCATCCGCAGTATCGCCGCTGCCTCGACGCTCCACAATGGTTCACCTCAGGCGTCACTGGGGGCAGCACGCGTAGTCGGTCGCCCCCTGGCGCGAGGGCTCCGCTATTCTCCGGTCGTGGTCTCGATCGCGGTGCTGATCTTCGACGGCGTGGAGGAGCTCGACTTCGTCGGGCCCTGGGAGGTGTTGGCGGCGTGGGCGTCGCAGCACCCTGGCGACGACGTCGACGTCTACACGGTGGGGTGGACGGGGCGTGAGGTCGAGTGTGCAAAACGACTTCATGTGACCGCAGATCGGATCCGCGACGAGCTCGGCACGCCCGACGTGCTCGTGGTCCCTGGCGGTCGGGGAACTCGTGCGCTGGTCCGCGACGACGCGTTCTTGACGTTGCTTCGAGAGACGGACAATCGAGGCGCCCGCATCGCCTCCGTCTGCACTGGCTCGCTGACGCTTGCCGCCGCAGGCCTACTCGACGGCAAGCCCGCCACGACCCACTGGAGCACCCTCGACGCCCTCGCCACGCTCGGCACGGACGTCGACGTGCGCCCCGACGACCGCTTCGTCACCGCCGGATCGATCGTCACCGCCGCCGGCGTCTCGGCGGGCATCGACATGGCCCTGCATCTCGTCGCGATCCTCAGCTCCGTCGAACGAGCGCGCGAAGTGAAACGCTACATCCAGTACGACCCTGCCCCGCCGGTCTAGCGAGCCACTAGGCGCAGCAGCGAAAGCCGGTCGAGTAGTCCCAGTGCGGCGTCGTGTGGGCCGTGGTTCGGTAGAGACAACCCGGCATGTTGATCACCGTGTCGACGTAGAACCCACCGCGGAACGTGCCGGTGGGGTCCGAGGTCCACTCGTGCAGGTTGCCCATCATGTCGAACGCGCCGTCCTCGGAGACGCACCCCGGGTTCTCTCCGGTCGTGTCGAGGCTGTCTGGAATCTGCGAGATGCAGGCGTTGCCGAGCTCGGACCAGATCCACTCCTCCGACGTGCCGAAGTACTCGATCACGGGGTGGTCGTCTCGCGCGTCGTTGCATACACCAGGCTGCGGCTCGTCACCGTAGGGGTAGGTCGTCCCCGCCGACCCCTGACAGGCGCGAAGCCACTCGTCGTCGTCGCATAGGCGCTTGCCCGCCTCGGCACACGCGTCGGCCGCCTGATCCCCCGAGATGTAGCCCTGCGGGACCGCGCCCCGCAGCGAGACCGCCCGAACGCGCCGTGTGCCCGGGTTGTGGAACGGCGACCAGCTGCCGAGCTCCGTGCCGTCAGCGCCCAGCTCCACCAAGGACGCCTCGAACCGGTCGATGCAGAAGCCCTCGACGGTCACCATCCCCAGCGGGCACGCCGCGTCCCAGGACTCCTCCTCGAGCCCAGCGTTGGGCGTGGGCATCAGCTCGGGGTCACACGCCGTGGCGGGGTCCGTGCAGCACTGGATGTTCGAGGCTCCCGGACACAGGCCTGGGGTCGCCACGTTGGGTGAAGCACACGCGGTCACGTCGAGACACAACCCCGGCGCACCGCCCACGCTGCACGATGTCTCCTCGGGGACGCAGCACTGCAGCGTGGGTGGGCCGTCGCAGACATCGCCACCGAACGCGGTGGATCCCGCGGGGCAGCGAGTGACGGGATCACACGTGCCCTCTATGGACACGACGGCGCAGCTCTGAGGCGCGGTCCCGGTCGACTCCCCGCTCTCCGACGATCCTTCGGAGGTCGAGGTCCCCGAATCATCGGCAGAGGTCGAGCCCGAATCGGTCGTCGTTGACGGCCCGCCGGACGAATCCGCTCGGGTTGCGGCCGAGCCCGTCGAACCCGACGCCGCGTCACCGGTGGCTCCGTGCTCGGTCAACGCCGGCGCGCCGCCCTCCGCCGCCGCACCGCAGCCCGACAACGCCAGCAACATCCATCCTCGCATCCACATCCTACATGTAGGCTATCAAATGCGGCCCATTGCGGGGCCCTTTTCTCCGCATCGTTTGTGTGCAAAAAGCCGCCGTTAGGGAGAGCTTGCCGATGACGATGAACGAAATGACGTGGCTGCTGGGTGTGGACCTCCGACCCGACGCCGAGGGTGCCGTCGCGTTCGCGTCGTTCCTCGCGTCGGCGCGCCGGGAGGACACCGTCATTCCCGTGCACGTCTTGGTCGCCGACCACCTGCAGGCCGTCCTTCAACACCACCACCTGGCCGAGGTGCAAGACGCGGCCAAGGTCGCCATGAAGGAGCTCACCGACCGGCACGACGCCGACGGTCACTTCGCCGAGCCGCGCATCGTCGAGGGCGGCACGGCCGAGGGACGTCTGGAGATCATTCGCGAGGAGACCGGGGCGCGGGTCCTCGTGCTCAACCGTTTCGCCACCGAGTCGCGCCGAAGCCTCCGCCGCCTGGGCCGAGTCGCACGCCGTTCATTGCGGGCGCTCAAGTCACCCGTCATCACGGTCCCGCCGGGCCTCACCGCCGAGAAGATCGGCGACGGCCCCGTGCTCGTGTGCACCAACCTCACCGAAGAGTGCGCGGCCGCCTTGGAGTTCGGAGCCGACCTCGCCAGGCGACTCGGCCGCAAGCTCGTCGTCGCCACCGTTCGCCGCCTGCCCGACCAGCAGGCCCCCGCCTACCTCGGCGATTCCACGCCGGAGAAGGTCGGAGACGCA
>JANSYI010000011.1 GCA_024742475.1 bacterium
AGCAACGGGCCCCCCAGTCGAGCCCGAAAGGGCGAACGCTGAGCGAACAACCACCGAGCCCGAACACGAGGCCCCCCGGATCCCCCCACGCCCCCCATGGGCAGTCCCCACCCCCCGCAAAGCAGCGGGCCCCCCAGTCGAGCCCGAAAGGGCGAACGCTGAGCGAACAACCACCGAGCCCGAACACGAGGCCCCCCGATCCCCCCACGCCCCCCATGGGCAGTCCCCACCCCCCGCAAAGCAGCGGGCCCCCCAGTCGAGCCCGAAAGGGCGAACGCTGGGGAGGGGGACCCGAGCCTCCGGCTCGGGGGAGGGGCCGCGAGGGCCCCTCCATATTGCTAATGCAGCTTGACGCCCCGGTTGGGTACCCAGGCGAGCTCGAAGTGACCGAGCATCACCGGGCTGTCTTCGGTCAGCCGCACCACTGCGTGGCTTGGGCCTTCGGTCATGCCCGAGGGGCGGACACCGTTGGTGCTGGCCAAGTCGTAGACGAGCAGTGAGCGCGCCGACTCCTCGGTGACGAGTGCATGCACTCGCGAGAGGTTGCGGCCGTGGCCGGCAAGCGAGCAGCGATCGCTGTAGCGCCCGATGAGCAGGCCTCGCTGCAGCTGCCGAGAGTCGAGGTCGAGCTCGCGGACTTCTTCGCCGCGTCCGGCGGGCTTCGTGGAGCGAAGCCTGAGGACGCCGCGCGGCTGCGGCCTCGCATCCATGTCGAGGCCTCGGTAGCCACCGAACTCGCGGGGCTCGTCGCCGCCGATGTGGGCGACACCCGGCTCGGCGGCGGCTCCGGCGGCGAGCCGCACGCCCTTGCCGCTGGGGTCGAGGCCGGTGAGGTTCTCGAAGGCTTCACTCTCGGTGCCGTCGAGCAGGCCCACGCCTTCGTCGCTCCCGGGCACGACGAACACCACCGTGCGGCCGAGGCTGATCAGCCCATGGCCCTGGAACGAGAAGCCCGGGACGCGCTTGCCGTCCGCGAGCAAGACGCCTGCTCTGCCTCCGAGGTCGTAGCCGCGAAAGCGCGTCGGGCCGGATTCACCCGAGGCTGGCCAAGCGGTCAACAACACGTGACGCAGGCTCACGCGGTTGTCGTTTGGGATCGACAGGGCGCAGCGGTTGTGGCGGCCGATGACCAACGCGCGAGGAAGATCGCGAGGCCGACGGAGCACGCGCTGCGCGACTGGAAAGCCCTTGCGATCGGTGGCAACCACGAGCGAGTCGCCGGCTTCGACGCCCGCGACGAGCGCTCGGAGCACGGGACGCGCACGCTCGAAGCAACCCGCCAACAACGCCGTCGGGTTGCTCCCATCTTGCGCCGCTTGCGCAGCACCGTTACCAGCGACCGCCTGCTCGGCGCTGTCCTCGGGCTTGAGCCCCACCGCAAGGCAGCGTATGGGAACTGAGGAGGAATCGCTACGGAAAACGGCGGGGCGGTGCAGATTCGAACGCTCCGGCGTTGGACCTGCACTGGGCCAAACTGCGCACCTGGTCCGGTTGGCGGACGCGGGGATCTCTTCCACACTCGCGCCCGGAGGGGGTTCACGCACCTCGTCCATATTCGGGACGCACCGATGAGTACTCCGGACATCACGACCATCCTCGGCCAGGGCAGCACGTTTGAAGGAAAGCTCACCTTCGAGGGGGCGGTCCGCATCGACGGGGAGTTCAAGGGGGAGATCCGCACCAGCGGGATGCTGATCGTCGGTGAGACGGCAAACATCCAGGCCGAGATCGAAGGCGCGCAGGTCGTGGTCCACGGGCAGGTTCACGGCGACATCGAAGCGAGCGAATCCGTCGAGCTGAGGGCGGCGGCGCGCGTCCGCGGAAACATCGCGACCCCCAGCTTCGAGATTGAAAAGGGCGCTCGCTTCGACGGAAGCTGCACCATGACGGGTTCGGAGCGCCCTGCGGAGGCGGCCGAGGGTCCGATTGCGGACGACGCGGATCCCCCCGGCTCGGCCGACGCCTGACCGGCCCGCGCGCGCGATCCGGCGACGTGCGCAAGCGCCTTGTGAGGCCGCTGCGCAGGGGCCCTGCGGCCGTTGACGGTGTCCTACACCCGTGGTAGCTACCGCGCGCCTACAGAGGCCTGCGGTCGCTTTTTCGGGCGTTTTGCCCGTCGCTCGCAGTCCCGACTCGCGCTCACCAAGACGCCATGTCGCCTCTCACCCTGCTCACCTCCGTTCCCGCGCTCGTCGCCGCCACCCCGGTCGTCGACATCGACGCGACGATCTTCATCCAGGGCGGCATCTTCATCGCCCTCATCTTCGTGCTCAAGCCGGTGCTCTTCACCCCGTGGCTCGAGGCGCAGGCCAAGCGCGTCACGTCGATCGACGGCGCATTCGAAAAGGCCAAGACGCTCCGCGCCGAGGCCGACGCGCTGTCCTCCGACTACGACACCCAGCTCGCGGCGGCACGCGACGAAGCGCTGACCATGCGCTCGCACATGCGGCGGGAGGAAGAAGCGGCACAAGCCAAGACGCTCGCCGAAGCCCGGGCCAAGGCCAGCGAAGAGCTCGACGCCAACCGGGCCCGCATCGCCTCGGAGGCCGAAGAAGCACGCGTGGCGCTCGGCGGCAAGGTCGACGAGCTCGCCAACACCATCACTGAAAAAGTCCTCGGGAGGGCGTCGTGATCACTACCGCTCACATTCTCAACCGCGGCGCTGCACTCCTCGCGGTCGCAGCGTCGTACCTGCTTCCGGCGATCGCCTACGCCGCCCCTGCGCACGGTGAAGCGCACGGAGCCGAAGGGCACACAGGGGCGCACGGCGACGGACACGACGGCGGCATCGTCTTCTTCAACGACCCGTTCGCAGGCGAAGAGAAGACCGGAATCATCTGGCTGCTCATCAACTTCGCGGCGTTGATGTTCGTCCTCAACAAGCTGCTCTTCCAACCGCTCATCCGGAAGACCGCGGCCAAGCATGACGACATCAAGCTCTCCCTCGAGAAGGCGACCGCCGCTCGGATGGAAGCCGAGAGCATCATCTCGGAGTACCGCGGACGCATGGAGAAGCTCGACGACGAGATCGCCGAGCTGAAGGCCGGCGCCAAGAAGCGCGCCGAATCGGATCGAGCGAAGATCATCGAGGCCGCGCAGGCCGAAGCCCAGCGCATCAAGGACGCCGCGAAGGCGGCCGCAGAGCGCGACGCGGAGAGCCGCCGCAAGGCCCTCGAGAACGAGATCCTCGACCGCGCCCTCGAGCGGGCCGAAGCCACGATTCGCAAGGCGATCGGCACCACCGACCAGCGCCGCATGATCGACGACTTCGTCGGAAGCCTCGGCGGCGTGAAGCTCGGTTCGCCCGGCCAGGCCACCACCACCCAATCCAATGGAGGTGCAGCATGATCTCCGGAGCACTCGCACGCCGCTACGCGCGGGCCCTCATCGAGCTCGCCAAGAGCCCCGTTCAACGCGACAAGTTCGGCAAGGACCTGGCCGCACTCTCCGACCTCCTGCAGCAGCAGGACAAAGACGGCGCCACGGTCCTCTCGGTGCTCGCCGCCGACCGCTTCCCGCTCGGGCAGCGGCAGAATCTCGTCGCCACCCTCGCGCGCCGCGTCGCCGCCGACCCCACCGTCGTCAAGTTCACCGGTGTGGTCCTCGAGAACGGGCGAATCGACGGCCTCCCCGACATCGCTCGCGCCTACCAGCGCATGGCCGACGACGCAGCCGGCCGGGTTCAGGCGCAGATCACCTCGGCGGCCCCGCTCGGCATGGACGCGGTCGCCAAGATCAAGAACGCACTTCAGCAGGCGACCGGCAAGCAGGTCGTCACCACCCAGAGCGTCGACCCCGATCTCATCGGAGGCGTCGCCGTCAAACTCGGAAGCTTCGTCCTCGACGGCAGCGTCCGAGCCACTCTCGCCCAGCTTCGCAAAGAACTCCGGGCCTAACCGCCCGCACCCCAACTAGGGAACCAAACGGACAGCAACATGGAAATCCGCGCCGACGAAATCAGCCGCATCATCCGCGAGCAGGTCGAGGGCTACGACGCGAGCCTCTCGGTTCAAGAAACCGGCACCGTGCTCACGGTGGGTGACGGTATCGCCCGCATCGACGGCCTGGCCAACGCCATGGCCGGCGAGCTCCTCGAGTTCCCGCACGATGTGCAGGGCCTCGTCCTCAACCTCGAGGAAGGCAACGTGGGTGTCGCCCTCCTGGGCAACGACCACCTCATTCGCGAAGGCGACCAGGCCAAGCGCACCGGCAAGATCATGTCCGTCCCCGTGGGCGAGGCGATGGTCGGCCGGGTCGTCAACGCGCTGGGTCAGCCCATCGACGGCAAGGGCCCCATCGAGACCGACAAGAGCCGCGTCATCGAGATGAAGGCGCCGGGCATCATCGAGCGCAAGTCGGTGCACGAGCCGATGCAGACCGGCATCAAGGCCATCGACTCGATGATCCCCATCGGCCGTGGTCAGCGCGAGCTCATCATCGGCGACCGCCAGACCGGCAAGACCGCCGTCGCGGTCGACACCATCCTCAACCAAAAGGGGCAGAACATGATCTGCGTCTACGTCGCCATCGGCCAGAAGCAGTCGACGGTGGCGAGCGTGGTCGACCGCCTCGAGAAGGCCGGCGCCATGGAGTACTCCATCGTCGTCGCCGCGACGAGCTCGGAGCCCGCGCCCCTGCAGTACCTCGCGCCCTACACCGGCGTCACCATCGGGGAGCACTTCCGCGACAACGGCGGCCACGCGCTGCTGGTCTACGACGACCTCTCCAAGCAGGCCGTCGCCTACCGCCAGCTCTCGCTGCTGCTTCGTCGCCCGCCCGGCCGCGAGGCGTACCCCGGCGACGTGTTCTACGTGCACAGCCGCCTGCTCGAGCGCGCCTGCAAGCTCTCGGACAAAGAGGGTGCCGGCTCGCTGACGGCGCTGCCCATCATCGAGACCCAGGCCGGTGACGTCTCGGCATACATCCCGACCAACGTCATCTCGATCACCGACGGTCAGATCTACCTCGAGTCCCAGCTGTTCCACCGCGGCATCCGCCCGGCGGTCAACGTCGGCCTCTCGGTGTCTCGCGTCGGTGGCTCGGCTCAGATCCCGGCCATGAAGAAGTACGCCGGCACGCTTCGCCTCGAGCTGGCGGCCTACAGGGAGCTCGAGGCGTTCGCGCAGTTCGCCTCCGACCTCGACAAGGCGACCCGCGCCAAGCTGGACCGCGGCGCTCGGCTGGTCGAGCTCCTCAAGCAGCCCCAGTACGCACCGCTCAACGTCGCCCTGCAGGTCTGCTCGATCTTCGCGGGCACCAAGGGCTACCTCGACGACCTCGAGGTCTCTCAGGTCGGCGCCTACGAGCAAGAGCTGCACTCCTGGCTCGAGGAGAACCGGGCGGACCTGCTCGATCAGATCCGCAACGCCAAGAAGAAGCCCGACGTCAAAGCGCTCGAGAAGTCCATCCCCGAAGCCCTCGACAAGTTCAAGACGGTCTTCAAGGGCTAGGCCACAAGGAGTCCTACCTCATGGCCAACCTCAAAGAGCTGCGACTGCGCATCGGCTCGGTCAAGAACACGCGGAAGATCACCTCCGCGATGTCCCAGATCGCGACCGCGCGCCTTCGCAGAGCGCAGAACGCTGCGCTGGCGGCTCGCCCCTACGGCGAGCGGCTGCAAGAGGTCGTCGCCCACCTCATCGGTGGCATCGACCCTGCCGAGCGATCCTCGGCTCACCCGCTGCTCGAGGCGCGCGAAGTCGCCGAAGGCGAAGAGCACACGCTCTACATCGCCATGACCGCCGACAAGGGTCTGTGCGGCGGTTTCAACGGCAACATCAACCGCAGCGTGCTCGCCACGCTGCGCACCGAACGAGAAGCGGGCCGCAAGGCGTCGCTCATCACCATCGGTGCCAAGGGCAGCGGCTTCTTCAGCCGCGACGAAGGCCTGATCAGCAAGCACGCCGCGCCCACGCTCGACACGATCGTCGAACTGAGCAAGGCGATCGCCGCCGAGGCCACCGGGCGCTTCCTGGGCACGGCCGAGGGTGTGGACGACGACGACCGTCCCAACCGGGTCGTGCTCGTCTACAACCACTTCGTCAGCGTCCTGACCCAAGAGGTCACCGAGCTGCAGCTGTGCCCGCTACAGCCCGCCGAGGCCGAAGGCGGATCCTCGTTCCAGCGGGAGCCGGTCTTCGAGCCCAGCCGGGGCGAGATCCTCGAGCACCTGGTGCCCGTGACCATCGAGTCGATGCTGCAGCAGGCGATGTTCAACTCCGTGGCCGCCGAGATCGCGGCGCGGCGCGTGGCGATGGATGCCGCCACCGACAACGCATCCGAACTCATCGCGGACCTCACCCTCGAGTACAACCGAGAGCGTCAGGCCGCCATCACCTCCGAACTCATGGAAATCATCGGCGGCGCCGAGGCCCTCAAGGGCTAGGCGCGGGAGCGAAACGACATGTCCGACAAAGACACCCCCGAGACGAAGAAGCCCAGCCCCCCCAGCGTTGGGAACAAGCCCGCGCCGAGCCTCAACCTTGGCGGAACCAAGGCTCCGGCCCCCAGCACCGGCGCCGCCTCCGGCGTTCGCACCGGCCGCGTCCTCCAGGTCATCGGCCCGGTCGTCGACGTCGAGTTCGACGACGACCTCCCCGAGGTCAACGTCGCGCTCACGGTGACCAACCCCGGACTGGGTGACGAAGAGGACAACCTGGTCCTCGAGGTCGCGCTGCACCTCGGTGAGCGCACCGTTCGCACCATCGCCATGGACGGCACCGACGGTCTCGTCCGCGGCATGGCCGTCCGCGACACGGGCTCCCCGATCTCCGTGCCCGTCGGCAAGCCTACGCTCGGCCGCATCATGAACGTCGTCGGCGCCCCGGTCGACGAGCAGGGTGAGGTCAAGTCCGAGATCAAGTGGCCCATTCACCGCAAGGCCCCGGCGTTCGTCGACCAGAGCACCAAGGTCGAAGCGTTCGCCACCGGCATCAAGGTCATCGACCTGCTCGCGCCCTACCGGCGTGGTGGCAAGATCGGCCTCTTCGGCGGCGCAGGCGTCGGCAAGACGGTTCTCCTCATGGAGCTGATCAACAACGTCGGCAAGAAGCACGGTGGTTTCTCCGTGTTCGGCGGCGTCGGCGAGCGGACCCGTGAGGGCAACGACCTCTACTTCGAGATGATCGAATCGGACGTCATCTCGGCCGATTGGGACGAGGACACCCGCATCGTCAACTCGATCGACTCCGAGAAGTCCAAGGTGGCTCTGGTCTACGGCCAGATGAACGAGCCGCCCGGCGCGCGGGCTCGCGTGGCGCTGTCCGCCCTGACCATCGCGGAGTACTTCCGCGACGAGATGGGCCAGGACGTGATGCTGTTCATCGACAACATCTTCCGCTTCACGCAGGCGGGATCCGAGGTGTCGGCGCTTCTGGGCCGGATCCCCTCCGCGGTCGGCTACCAGCCCACGCTGGCGACCGAGATGGGCGTGCTTCAAGAGCGCATCACCACCACCACCAAGGGTTCGGTCACCTCGGTGCAGGCGATTTACGTCCCTGCCGATGACTTGACCGACCCCGCCCCGGCGACGGCGTTTGCCCACCTCGACGCGACCACGGTGCTCAACCGCGGCCTCACCGAGATCGGCATCTACCCCGCGGTGGACCCCCTGGACTCGACCAGCACGATCCTCACCCCCGAGGTCGTCGGCGACGACCACTACAAGGTCGCCCGCCAGGTCCAGCAGACGCTCCAGAAGTACAAGGAGCTTCAGGACATCATCAAGATCCTCGGCATGGAGGAGCTTTCCGAAGAGGACAAGCTCACCGTGTCGCGGGCCCGGAAGATGCAGATCTTCCTCAGCCAGCCCTTCCACGTCGCCGAGCAGTTCACCGGCATGCCCGGCAAGTTCGTCGAGCTCTCCGACACGATCCAGTCGTTCCGCGAGATCCTCGAAGGCAAGCACGACGACCTTCCCGAGGAGAGCTTCCGCTTCGTCGGCGGCATCTCCGAGGCGGTCGAAAAGGGCAAGAAGCTGCTCGAGGACGCGTAGTCCCCGCAGCGCTTCCTCCAAGGAGACTGAACGACCATGGCTGACGTCAAACTCGACATCCTCACCCCCCTGGGCGCCGTTCGCGAAGGCATCGAAGTCGCGGGCGTCGAGGTGCCCGGCATCCAGGGCGAGCTCGGCCTGCTTCCGCACCACGAGTCGCTCGTCACCGCCGTCACCGCGGGAGTCATCCGCTTCAAGGAAGGCAACAGCTCCGTGCGCATCGCGGTGGGCTCCGGGTTCCTCGAGGTCAAGGAAGCCGGCCGGGTGGTCATCTTGGTCGAGCGTGCCGTCGAGTCCTCCGACGTCGACGCAGCGGCGGCCAAGTCCGCACGCGACGAGGCCCGCAAGGAGCTCGACGCCTACAAGGGCTCGGTCGACGCGCCCGAGTACCGCGCCCTGCACGACCGCTGGGCGTGGAACGACGCTCAGGTCCGCGCTGCGAGCTGAAACGTTCGCTTCGGCCCGCTCCAAAGGCCCCTCCCCGCTTCGGCGGCGAGGGGCTTCGTCGTCGAAGAGACCCCGCCTCTCGCGGGAGGCACACCAGCGTCCCCCCATACTATGCGAGGGTGTCCGCCATGTCCGGCAGCGATCAGTGGGCAATCGTGTGGGTCGACCTCGCCCAGGGCCCGATCGAACTCGACGCGCTCCGAGAGGCGACGGCGCGGCTCGATGAGGTCGGCGCGGTCTTGGCAATGCGAGAGGAGGTCAGCGGCGTGCAGAGCTTCGCGGCCTCCGAGAGCCCGACCCAGCGGCCACGGCTTTGCATCTACACCCGCCCCGACGCGATCGAAGCCTTGCATGGGGTGGTGGCCGACCTGCTCGCGAGGTTCGACCTCATCGGCAGCACCCGCGCCGAAGTCAGAGACGACGAAGAGTGGAAGGACGCGTGGAAGGCGTTCTACAAGCCGCTGACCTTCGGTGAGCACCAGCTCCTCCTGCGGCCGAGCTGGATCGAGCGCCAGCCGGGTGACCCGTCCCTCGAGGTGGTCATCGATCCCGGCCGCGCGTTCGGGACCGGCCTGCACCAGACCACGCAGCTGTGCCTGCAGCGGCTGTGTGCGCTGGCCCGCCATGACATCGCACCGGGCAGCGTGTTCGACCTCGGGTGTGGCTCCGGCGTCCTGTCGATGGCCGCCGCACGCCTGTTCGACGGGGCCTCGCGCATGCTGGCCGTCGACATCGACCCCGAGGCCACCGACACGACGAAGGAGAACCTCACCGAGGCGGGTCTGCTCGATCGTATCGAGGTGCGCACGGGGGTGCTCGAAGAGCTCGAGCACGAGCGCTTCGATCTCGTCGTCGCCAACATCCGTCCCGTCGTGCTGATCCCCGCGGCGCCAGCCCTGCGACAACGGCTGGCGCCAGGCGCCTCGCTGACCGTTAGCGGAATCCTCGGAGACGAACTCGACGAGGTCTGGCGCGCCTACGAGGCGGCCGGCTTCGTCCTCGACGCGCGCGCGGGTGGGGGTCGCCGCCACCTCGACACCTGGAGCGCGCTCGACCTCGTGCTGCCATGATTCGCGTCTTCGCTGAGGCGACACAGCCGGGGCTGCTCACCCTTCCCCCCGACGAGTCGCACTACTTGGTGCGGGTCCGCCGAGCGCGGCAAGGCGCGGCGCTCGAAGTGCTCGGTGAGCGCAGCGGGGGGTGGCGTGCCGAAGTCGTGCTCGCCGACAACAAGCACGCCCAGGTTCGTCTCGTCGAGCCCCTCGCGCCTCGGCCTGCGTGGGCAATCGACCTCGCCGTCGGCGTCACCGATGCCAAAGCCGCATACGACGTCATCGCGCGCGCGGCCGAGTGTGGGGCGCGGAGCCTGACCTTCCTCGAGACCGCGCGCAGCCAGCCGACGCGGCTCAACCCGGCGCGGGTGAATCGAGTCCTCGCTGCGGCGCGCCGCCAATGTGGCCGCCTCGATGTCCTCCCCGTGCAAGGGCCGATCCCCCTGCACACTTGGCTGGGCACGCCCCGACGAGGGTTCGTCGCCAGCGTGGCCCAGCGTGGCCCCGCCACGACCGTGGTGGGCGAGGCTGAGGTGCTGCTCGGACCCGAGGGAGGCCTCACGGAGGCGGAGGAGCACGAGGCCACCGGTGCCGGCTTGTGCCCGCTCTCCCTGGGCCCCTTCGTGCTCCGAACCGAGGTGGCCGTGGCCGCGTCCATCGCGGTTGCTGCGAGGATCGCGGAGCTTTGACCGGGGGTATGTTCGGCTGCCCCGCGGCGCGATACTCTGAGCATGATGGCGCGTCAGCGCGCGCGAAAGACGTTCTGTCCGGACTGTGATGCGCAGCTGGACCCCGCACTGGCCGCGGACGACGTGCCCCAGTGCCCCCACTGCGATGCCGTACTCCTGCCGGTTCACGTCGCGGGGTTCGTGCGCCGCTGCGCCGCCGGCACGATCGATTTCGCCGTATTGCTGCTCACGGCTGGCCTGCTCAACGCAGGTCTCCTCGCGCTCGTCGACGCCGAGCCGCTGGTCGCCAACACCCGAGGGCTCGCTCTCGTGTTCGCGGTGCTCGACCTCGAGGCGACGTCGGTCCTGCGCACCATCGCCCCGTTCTTGGTGATGTCGGCCTTCTACTTGACCTTGTTCTGGTCCATCACCGGCCGGACACCCGGAGGACGCGTGCTGAGCATCCGCGTGGTCGGTCCCCAGGGCCAGCCACCCCACGCGGCGTGGGCGTTCGTCCGCGCCATCGGCCACCTCGTTGGGCTGGGCGCAGGAGCGCTCGGCTGGCTCTGGACCGCGCTCGATGCCGAGAAGCGCGGCATGCATGATCACCTCGGGCAGACCTACGTCGTGAGGGACACGTGACCCACCTTCGGCGGTATCTGGAGCAGACGTCGGCGGTCGCGCCCGACAAGCTCGAAGCGGCGCTGCGTCGCCAGCAGATCTACGGCGGGAGCCTGGACACGGTGCTGCTCGAGCTCTCGGTGTGCGATCCCCAGACGCTCTGCGAGCTCCTCGGGCAGGCGTGCGGGCTGCAAGTCGTGCGCCCCGAGCTGCTCGAGGACCAGCCGCGACCGTGGGGGGTCGTTCCCGCTTCTTTGCAGGACATCGGCTGGGCTGCACCCCTGGCCCAGACCGAGGACAACATCCTCGTCGCCGTTCACCCCGACCTGCCCAACGAACGCTTGGGCGAACTCTATCGCGCCGTCCCACGCGTCGTGCCCCTCGTCACGCCCGAGTGTGGGCTCGAGAAGGTCAGCGCCGAGCGGGCCTCCTCGGTGGTGCCGCAGCGCTACGCGGTGCTGTTCGCGTCGTTCATTGGCGCCCTGCGTCAGCGGCCGTCCGTGTCCGACGTCGGCTTTCCGATCGTCCCGCTGGACACGGCGCAAGAGGACACTGCCGTCGGTCGACCCCTTGCGGCCCCTCCCGCGATCCCCGAGCCCGACCCCCTCGACCCCCGCCCCGACCCCGAGCGCGTCACCCAGGACTATAGCAAGCGCCGCGAGAGCGAGAGCGAGAGCGAGAGCGAAATCGAGATCGACGCGAGCGAGTTCGATGCCTCCGAGGAAGCGCCGCCTGAGCCCGAGCCCGAGCCCGAGCCCGAGCCTGAGCCTGAGCCTGAGCCCGAGCCCGAGCCCGAGCCCGGGCCCGAGCCTGAGCCCGAGCCCGCACAAGAGGCAGAGCCGGAAGCGGCCCAGACCCAGCCCCGCGCGAAGATCGTGCGGCCGCCCTCGTTCGGGCCTCCGCGCGGCGAGCTCGAGGTGCCGTCACCCGCCCAGGTTCAAACGAAGGCGCCACCGGTTCGCTTCACGGCCCGGGGCACGATGATCTCCACGTCGGACCCGCTGCGTAGCGCGTTCGACGTCTCGCATGCACGACGTGGTCTCGACGCGGCGCGGGTCAAGCTCGACGAGGCGATGACACGTGACGAAGCGATCGACGCGCTGGTCGAGGGGGGCCTCATCTTCTCGGATCGGGTCGCGGTGTTTCGCATCCGAGGTGATGTCCTCCATGGGCTGACGACGCCACACCCCGCGCTCGCGGCCGTCCGCGGTGCCGACGTCCCCCTCGAGGACAGCTCGTCGGAAATCCTCCGGCAGCGCCGTTGGGTCGGGACCACGGGACAGGGCGACCTTGCCGAGGCGATCGGCGCGGCGGATGTTCCGTGCACGCTCCATCGCATCGATGTCGCCGGCCGCCCGGTCCTGGCGCTCTACGTGGATCACGAGGGCCGGGAGTTCCTTCCGACCGAAGCCAACCTGCTCGACGAGCTCTGCGATGCGACCGCCGCCGCGCTGGAGTCGATCCTGCGACGCCGTCGCTCCGGAAGCGTCGCCGCGCCCCTCCCTGCCGAGCCTCCACCGACCCCCCACGCCGAGCAGCCCGCGAGCCCCGAGACGCTCAGCTTCCGCCCGCCGCCGCTCGAGGCGATCGCCCCACCGCTGCCCCCAGAGCCAGAGCCAGAGCCAGAGCCAGAGCCAGAGCCAGAGCCAGAACCAGAGCCAACTCCCGCGCCAGACCCAGAGCCCGCGCCTTCTCGACAGGCAACCCGGCCGCCGACAGAGGAGTCGCTGCTGCCGCCTCCGGACTACGGGATCACGCAACCCCCCGGATGGATGCCCCCCGAGGAGCCTCCCGACGTATCGGACCCCGACATCGACCCCGCCGCGTCGATGCACCGCCCCACGCAGGTCGATGGGTCTCCAATACCGACGCGCCTCCCTCCGATCCCCGAACAGTCCGCGCGGGCCAGCGCGCCGCGCTTCGTGCCGCCGGTGCTCGATGACGCCGACGACGGCGGCATCATCCCGCTGAGTTCACCGATCGACCAGCCGACGGTCCGGGGTCGGATCATGATCGACGATGAGGAGCTCGACGAGCCGCCCGGGTCCGCGCCGGGGACCGACGACCTCGACGCCATCGAATCCGCGCTGCGAGCCCTGGCCCGCGAGGAAGGCAGCCTCGACCCGTTGCGTGCGCTGGGCGAACCTGCGCTTCGGACCCTGGCCGCCCGGATCCCCGGCCCGCTCGAGGTGCTCCGGCGAGACCTGCGTGCCCTGCCCGCGCCCTCGGCTCACGGACCGCTCATCCGCGCCGCCATCCGACTCGGCGGCGAGTTCGTCCCGTTCGCGCTCGAGCAGTTCAACAACCCCGACCCCGACGTCCGGTTCTACGCGGCGTTCTTGTTTCAAGAGCTTCGCGACCCTCGCGCGATGACGCCGCTGTCCCATCTCGCGTTCGACGGCAGCACCGATGTCCGCGTCATCGCGATGCGGGTGCTCGAGACCTACAGCCGCTACGAAGGCTTCGACGAGGCGGCCGCGGTGGTCCGCGCGGAGCTCGGCAGCACGCATCGGACCCACCAGCTCTACGCCGCGCGTGCCGTCGGGACCCTCCGCGACGTTCAGGCGATTCCCGAGCTCATCGCGCTGCTCTCCAGCCGGGACCGGTTCATCCAGGAGGCGTCGCTGGAGTCGCTGTGCTCGATCACCGGCCAGCAGCACGGCCTCAAGCCTCATCGGTGGAAGTCGTGGCACAACGACCAGGGGTCTCGTCACCGCGTCGAGTGGATCATCGAGAGCCTTCGACACCGCGATCTACCGGTGAGGCGCTGGGCCCACGACGAGCTCGTGCGGGTGACCGGCCACCGCGTCCCGTTCTCGCCGCTGGGAGACCGGAGCTCACGCGAGGTGGCGTATCAAGCCTGGATCGAGTGGTGGCAACGCCACGGGCAGACTCGCCTGCGCACCCGCGTCAGCAGCCCGCCGGTGTAGACCGACCGAGCGAGCCAACGGCGACCCCGCCGAGCACGATGCCCGCGCCGACGGCTTCCATCGTCGTCACGCCGCGGCCCAAGACGATCCACGCCAAGAGCGTCGCGCCGACGGGTTCGAGCAAGATCGCGAGCGCGACCCGGTCGACGGGCACCTGGCGGACCACCCAGTTGAAGAGGCCGTGCCCCACGACGCCGGGCACGAGACCGAGGTAGAGCACCGCCAGAGCCGACCGCATGCTCATGGTTGCGCCGGCTGGCTGCAGGAAGACGGCGGCGCAGAGCAAGAGACCAACCCCCGCGGCGAGGTGCACCGAACCCAGGTACGCACGCAGCGGAACCTCCTCCCGCACGCTTCTGCCGACCGCAAGGTAGGCGGCCGCGGCTGCCCCGCCCAGCAGCGCGAGCCCGTCACCGGCCAGGCTGCCGCCGGCCGTCGCTGCGGGGCCGCCGACCATCACCCAGGTCCCGCCGAGCGAGACGGCGGCGCCCACGTATAGCCATCGCGACACCCGGTCACCCAGCACCCTGCCGAGCAACCCGGCGAACACGGGCTGCAGAGCGACGAGCGCGGTCGAGCGCAACACGGTGGTCATCTCGAGCGACGCGATCCAGGCCGCGAAGTGCACCGCGAGCAGTGCCCCCGCGACGACGGTTCGCCCCGCCAGCGCCGGGCGGCTGCGCACCGCGCGGGTCCATCGTGCAATGTCGCGGACACCGAGCAGGATGAGCGCGACGCCGGTGACCAGCACACGGCCGGCGGCGATGAGCACCGCGGGCAGGGGCGCCGCCATCAGGATGACCGTCGCGGCGCTGGAGACCGCCGCGACGCCCAAGCCGAGCGCTCCCATGACCTGCGTGCCCTCGCGCACGCCGTGTTGTGGCGCCGCGAACGAGTCGCGTCAAGCGCGGAGGCGTCGCCCGTGTGTGCTATGTAGCTAGGCTCATGTTCGAGACCATCTCCAAGGGCTTCCGGTCGGCGAAAGAGCGCATCACCGGCAAGGGAGAGCTCAGCGAAGACGTCATCGACGACGCGCTCAAGGACGTCCGCATGAGCCTCCTCGAGGCGGACGTCGAGTTCCGCGTGGTGAAGACGTTCCTGCGAAACGTCAAGGAGAAGGCGCTGGGCGAACAGGTCAAGCTGGTCGCCAAGAACAAGGCCGGCGAGACCATGCGGGTCCGCGCCGAGGACCACTTCGTCCGCATCTGCCACGACGAGCTGACCGCCCTGATGGGCCCGGTCGACACGAGCATCGTCGAGGCCAACAAGGGCGTGACCGGCATCATGATGGTCGGGCTGCAGGGCTCGGGCAAGACGACCACCACCGGCAAGCTCGCGCGCAAGCTTCAAAAGGACGGCAAGAAGGTCATGCTCGTCGCCTGCGACGTGTATCGCCCGGCCGCCGTCAAGCAGCTGCAGGTCATCGGCGAGCAGATCGGCGTCCCGGTGTTCGCCAAGGACCCCGGCGCCGACCCGGTCGACATCGCGCGTGAGGCCAACGAAGAAGCGGCCGCGGGCGCGTTCGACTACGTCCTGTTCGACACAGCCGGCCGGCTGACCATCGACGACGCGTTGATGGGCGAGCTCGACAACATCAAGTCGGGTGTTCACCCGGCCAACATCTTCCTCGTCATCGACGCGATGATCGGCCAAGACGCGGTCGGTACCGCCAAGACGTTCAACGAGCGTCTCGACATCAGCGGCGTCGTGCTGACCAAGCTCGACGGGGACGCGCGCGGCGGCGCGGCGCTGTCGATCAAGGCCGCCACCGGCAAGCCGATCAAGTTCCTCGGCATGGGCGAGACCCTCGAGAAGCTCGAGGAGTTCCGCCCCGAGGGCCTCGCGGGCCGAATCCTGGGCATGGGCGACCTGGTCGGCCTCATGCAGGACTTTCAGGAGGTCATCGACGAGGAGAAGGCCGCCGAAGACGCCGAGAAGATGCTCGGCGGCAAGTTCACGATGGATGACTTCCTGGGGCAGATCAAATCCATCCAGAAGATGGGCAGCCTCAAGGACCTCATGGGCAAGATGCCGCTGGGCAACCTGCTGGGAGGAGACATCCCCCAAGAGCAGCTCGACCAGGCGATGGACGACAACGAGCTCGTCAAGATCGAGGCGATGATCCAGTCGATGACGAAGAAGGAGCGGGCCAACCCCGACCTCTTCCTCGAAGATGGCGCGCTCGGCAGCAGCGCCGCGGCCAAGCTGCAGGGCAAGAAGAAGCCCAAGCGTCGTGATCCCAGCAAGATGGCCGAGCTGCCCGAGGACGCCTTCGTCGACAGCCGGGTCACGCGTGTCGCCAACGGATCGGGGCGCGAAGACGAGGACGTCCGCGCGCTCGTCGGCCGGTTCCTGGCCATGCGGGACATGTTCGGCATGCTCGGAGACATGATGGGAGGAGGCGGCGGCCTGCTCTCGAAGCTCCCGGGCATGAAGCAGCTCAAGCAGATGGGTGCCATGCGCAAGATGGCCAAGAACCCCGAGATGATGCAGCAGCTCATGGGTGGCGGAGGCATGCCCGGCATGCCCGGCATGCCCGGCGGCATGCCGCCCGGTGGCCTCGCGGGCTTGATGCCCCCTGCCCCCTCCGGTGGCGGTGGCAAAGGCAAGTCCAAAGCCAACCGAAAGAAGCAAAAGGCCGCGCGGAAGAAGAACCGCCGCAAATGACCGCGGAGCGCAAGTGCCCGACGTGCGGCACGAACTTCGAGCACGACCCGGCATCCCAGTGGCGACCGTTCTGCTCCCGTCGCTGCAAGCTCGCCGACCTCGGCAACTGGATGGATGGCGTCTACCGCTTCTCGCGACCGCTTGGGGTCGACGACCTCGAGGATGACGAAGCGCTGCTCAACCAGCTCATGGCCGATGCAGCGGCCTCGCGCGAAGACTGACGCCCTCAGCTGGCGCGATGCAGCGCCTTCTCGGGCGTCGCGAGCCGAATCAGGCGCGCGACTTCCTCTTGGGTGCACAGGACCGGCTCGAGGCCCGCATCCAGCAGGCGCTGGGTCATGGCCGGCTGCGGACAGCGGTCGGGGTGAAGCGCCACGAGCGTTCCACCGCCGCTGAGCGCGGACCGGACCGCGTCGAGCCCCTCGAACTCCATGCCCGAGGCAACGACCACCAGCACATTTCGGCAGCGCTCGGTGACGTTGCGCAGCACCGCGTCGAGGTTGGGTTGGAGCGCCTCGACGCCCGGGTTGGCCTGGGCGACCGTCAGCGGAGGCAGCGCGGCCGTCCCCTCCGAGAGCGGCGCGGGCCGTGCCCCGGTGATCTCCCCGATCCAGTCGGCAAACGACTCCGACAGACGGGGGTTGTGATGCACGGCCACCACCACGGGGACCCCGCCGAGGCGAAGCGCCGGGAGCAGCGTGGGCAGCATGTGGGGCGTGCCCGCCGATCCGAGCACGACCACGGCTTCGAACGACCGGGTCAAGAGCTCGGCGAGCCCCGGGAACGGCGTCTCCTCGGTTTCGAACAGCGCCCGGACGAGCCCCCCGTCCCACGGACGAACCGCAACGCGGTCGAGGCCCCGTCGCCGGGCCTGCCGCGCCACGTCCTCTTGCATGTCCGGCTCGACCAGTACGACCGTGGGGACCGCCCGGATGCCCACCATCGCCGCGGCGGCACGAACCCCCCCTCGACCGTCGACCTGGCCATCGATCACCACGTGGGTCGGCGCCTCGGAGAGGAAGACACCGACCGCGTCGATGGCATTCTCGACGATATGTGCGGGACCGACACCAAACTCGGCCCGCACGCGGGCCTCGATCAGCGCGGCGCGCTGGGGTGGCGCGCAGAGCAACACACGGGGCACTCCACCGCCATCGTCCGGGACCTCGGCGCCCCTGAGTCCCAACTCAGGCCGTCGGCAGCGACTTCAGCGCCTTCGCGACGCGGCGGCAGCCCTCTTCGATGCTGGCGTCGTCCGTGGCGTAGCTGAGGCGAAGATGGCCCGGCGCACCGAAGGGCGTGCCCGGAACGGTGGCGACCAGCGCTTCTTCGAGCAGCCAGGTGGCCAGTTCGATGTCGGTGTCGTGCTTGGCGGTGCCCGCCACGTGTCGGGAGACGTCGGCAAAGACGTAGAACGCCCCATCGGGCTTCTCGACCTCGACCCCCGGCGCTGCCGCGAGCCCCTCGAGGATGAGACCGCGACGCCGCGCGAACGCCGTCCGCATCGCGTCGACCTCAGCGGACACCGAGGGGTCGGTGAGCGCAGCCACGGCCGCCTTCTGCGACAGCGTCGCCGCGCCCGAGGTCGTCTGCGACTGGATGCGCGACGCGGCGGAGATGAGCGTGGACGGGCCCGCCATGAACCCAACGCGATGCCCGGTCATGGCGTACGTCTTCGACACGCCGTCGATCGCGATGATCCGGTCGGTGACGCCCTGCATCGCCACGAAGGCGCTGGTGGCCTCGAATCCGTCGTAGACGAGGTTGCGATAGATGTCGTCGGTGACGATCCACGCCTGGGGCGTCTTGCGGGCAACCACCTCACCCAGCGCCCGGAGCTCGCTCTTCGAGTAGCCCGCGCCCGTGGGGTTGGAGGGGCTGTTGAGGATCACGAAGCGCGTCTTGGGCCCGAGCACGGGTTCGAGGGCCTCGGGCGTCAGCTTCCAACCCGTCGCGCGCGACGTGCTCACGGTGACCGGGACGCCGCCGGCGAGGCCGACCATCGCGGGGTAGCTTACCCAGTACGGCGCTCCGACGACGACCGCGTCGCCGGGGTCGAGCGCGGCCAGGAACAAGTTGGCGAGGCTGTGCTTGGCACCGCACGAGACCAAGACCTCCCCTCGGGCAAACGCTCGCTGGTGAAACGCTCCGAGCTCCTCGGCCACGGCGTCGCGCAGCGCAGGGGTCCCGGGCACGGGCGCGTAGTGAATGGGCTCCTCGAGCGAGGCCTTCGCCACGGCCTCGCGCACCGCCGTCGGTGGCTTGAAGTCGGGCTCTCCGGCCGCGAAGCTGAGCACTTCTTTCCCGGCGGCACGAAGCTCGGCGGCCTTGGCCGAGACGGCGAGCGTGGCAGAGGGCTTGATCGCGGCGGCGCGCTTGGAGATGGCGAAGTCAGAGGTCATCGGCGTGGAGGCTTTCGGTCTTCGGGGCGAAGCGGAGGAACTCGACCACAGCTTGCCCGTAGTGCTTGGTGGCTTCGAGCTCGAGCGACTCGGGCCAGGCTACCTCGCGACTTTTACCGCGAACGAGCTCGCGCTCACAGACGACGATCGCGCCCTCCGCGAGCCACCCCTGCACGATGCGCTCGGCGATGCCGTCGACGACCTCGGGGATTGCGAACGGGGGATCGATGATGACGAGATCGTAGGCCGAGCCCCCGCGCTGCAGGAACTCGAGCGCGTCGGCCTTGACCACCTGCAGCTGCTCGGTGATGCCGAGGGCCTCGGCCTGCGTGCGAAGGTGCCGCGCGACCTTCCCGCTGAGCTCGACGACCGTGGCCTTCTGTGCGCCGCGCGAGATCGCCTCGACGCTCATGGCCCCCGAACCGCCGAACAAGTCCAGCACCCGAGCGCCTCGAACCTCGGACCCGATGCGATCGAAGACCGCGCCGCGAACCCGCGCGGCCGTGGGACGCAGCCCCGGGACGCCCTTGGGGAGTCGGAGCAGGTAGCGCCCGCCGAGGCGGCCGGACTCGATGCGCTGCATCGGGCAGCACTACCACGCGGTGTCGGTGGCCGTGAAGTCGGAGCCCAGGCGCTCGCGCAGGGCTGCTTCTTCCGCCTCGAGGCGCGCGATGCCGGCGCGGTAGCGTCGACGCCGGCGAACGTAGGCCACGATGACGAGCGGGAAGACCAGCGTAAACGGCAGCGTGCCGCCGGCGAGCAGCGGATACCAGACGAAGCGCCCCGGAAGGCCCTGCCGCCACTGGATGCCCAGCTCGGCGAGACCGAGGCCGTAGGTGCGGATGAACGAAGCCTCGAAGGTGTGCCCGTTCTTCATCTCGAGTAGCAACTGCTGCAGGTTCTCGGGGTCGGTGTTGTTCTTGGCGACCTGATCGGGCCGGCGATACTCCTGCAAGAAGTTCACGAAGTCGCGCGAGGCGGCGTATGCCTGCTGCACCTGCGGCCCGTCGCTCGTGTAGAAGAGCCTCTCGAGGCCCTCGAAGTCGGGGACCCCCGAGCCGAAGATGAGCCCGGCCAGCGCCTGGGAGCGACCCAAGCTGATGCCGCCCTCGGTCGCCTCGGCGACGCCTTCGTGAAACCACCGAGGGACCTCGGCGCCGCCGGTGGCGCGGTGGAGCGCCACGTGGGCCATCTCGTGCTTGAGCAGCTGCTCGAGGTTCGTGGGCGCACCGTCGGGACCGTGGCGCGCGATCATGATCTCGCCGGACTCGGAGTGCGCGACTCCAGCGACCCAGCGCGGCATGCCGGTCGATTGCGCCACCTGGCCGGCGTGATCGAGGAAGTAGATGTCGAGCGTGTCGTCGAGGTCGTTGGCGAGCCGGTACTCGACGTCGCTCCACCAGCCGGGGATCTCGTGCGCGAGGCCGCGCGCCTCGTCTTCGAGATGCGGCTCGTAGTGCAGGACCGCGCGCCCGATCACGATGCGGTGATTGGCCAGCGAGGTGGTCCATCCGGCGGGTTCACCGACATCGGCCCTGGCCAGCTGGGGTGCGCTCCACAGGCCGATCAGCGTGGCCACCACCGCGAAGACCCCGGCCCAGCGCCGAAGGAACGGAAGAATACGGCGTCCGGCGGGCGTCATGGACCCACCTTGAGCACGACGGTCTCGTCGCGCAAGGCGTTGGCCACGAGAAGTCCGACGGCGGCGCCCACGACGAGGACGACGACGCCCGCGACGATGCCGGCCCTGGCCTTGGGGCCCAGGCGCCCCCGGCGGCGGCGCTCTTGGACTCCATCGCGCACGAGCGCGTCGTGTTCGTCCCACAGCGTGGCGACGAGCACGGCCTCGTCGGCGGCGCCGCTGCTTCGCACCGCCAGCGGGACGTCGAGGACGCAGTCGTAGGGCAGCAGCACGGCCTCCTCGCGCTGGGGCACGTAGCCGATCATCACCACGAGGTCGTCTCGGCCATCGCGGCAAACTTCGCGGGCCGATGGCGCGCCGATCCGGAGTCGGCGGGCGTCGACGCCGATGGCCTCGGACGCCTTGACCGTGCCCGAGAGCGTCGCGAGCAGGCTGCGCTCGGCCTTCGTCCCCGGCGCCGAGGGGTCGAGCCCGACCGCGACGCGGAGGGTGCGGTTGCCCGGGCGTGCGGCGCTCGGGGGCGGGGGCCGCTGCCCCTCGGCCCCGCGCTCGCCCTCGTCCTCGGAACCCTTCGTGGTCTCCGGCGTCGTCTCCGGCACATCGTCGGCGCCCGTCCACTCGACCGACGTTGGACCCTCGACCGCGCGCTGTGCCGGCGCGGGGCCCAGAGCCATGCCCGTGGAGAGGAACCCGGCGAGCAGCAACCGCATCATCCCCCGCTCGCGAGCCCTTCGAGGAACTTGCCCAGGGCCCACGTCTGCTTGGCGCGCAGCCCGGTGACGAACTGCAGCCCCGCCGACGCGCCGTTGGTCCAGCGCACCTGCGCGTCGGCTTCGATCGGCTCGGGGATCTGCGGGACGTTGAACGACACGTGGACCGTCTCGCCCATCTGCAGCGCCGGCTCGAGCGGCACGCTGGCCAGCATGCCGCCGAGGCTGATGTTCTGGGTCATCGCGGTGACCTCTTCGTCGCCTCGACGCACGCGTAGCGCGAGCTGAACATCAAACCGTTGGGTGCGTCGTTTGTCTTCGAACGCCATGGGGCTCCGGACCGCCAGTGTCGACGCCCCACACCGCGGCGTCAATCGACCGGAGGGCCAGGATCGCCACGAGGCGGCCGCTGCCGCTGCGCGAACCACGGCCGGTAGGCCTTCATCTTGCGCTGCTGAAGGTCTGGGGCCCGCCGGCGGCACGTCTTGCGCTCTTCGCTGCCCGCAGGCGCGCCCCAGCGGACCTCTGGGCAGTCGTTGGGGTTGTATGCGACCTCGAACGCTTCGGCGCGCTCGACCAGGTCGGCCACGGTGAGCTCCCACGAAGACCCGTCGCTGCGCGTATAGCTGAACTTCGCCGACGGATCGGCCAACAGCGCCTCCCGAGCGGTCTTCAGCTCGGCCTTCAGCGCGTCCATCGACTGCCCCTTGGCCAGGTAGACCTCGGCATTGCGAGCGACCTTGGCCTCGAATTCGCGCACGAGGTCGATTGCGATGAGCAGCCGAAGGTCACGGGCGGGGGTGGAGAAGTTCTCCCAGGCGCCGGTGGTCTCGAAGATGGCGTGCCCGTCGGGCATGTCGACCGTGCGGCCCTTGGCCACGTGTGCATCGCCGTTTCGAACCGACGTGACCCGCACCTTCGCCGCCTCGAGCAGCGCAGTCACGGCCGCCTGCTGGTCGGCGACGGCGTCTCGATGCCCCGGCGTGATCAGCGTGTCCATACGATCGTAGAACTGCTCGGGCGTCAGCGCCCCCTGCTCGAGGCTGAAGTCGTCGTAGCCGGACATCGAGGGCAGCTGCGCGTTGCTGGGGACCACCAGCGCCCTGGCGTCCCCCGCCTTTTCCACGCGATGAGGGCGAAACGCCTTGAACCCGCTGCCACCGAGCACGGGGTCGGGGTTCCACAAGAAGTTGCCCTCCCAGAAGCGCTTGCGGGTAATGCTGCCGTCGGGCTGACCGTCGACCGCGTAGAGGATGCCCGGCTGCCCGTTGCCCGGCGGCACCCACTCGACGAGCACGAATAGATGCCCATAGGGGTCAGCGTAGGTCGTCCCCGGGCGGAGCGCGTCGCGACGCAGCGCCACCGGATAGAAGTCGGTGTCGTCGGCGTCGAGCGCAGTGCGACCGTTGCCCGAGTGCACGCCCCAGGCGAGGGTTCGCTTGAAGAACTTCTGGACCGCGCCGAGCTCCCCAGGTTTGGAGCGGTCGGGCTCGTTCTCCGGCGGTCCGATCACCCCCCGCAGCGTTCCACACGCGGGCGCCTTGCCCTTGCCCCGCGAGCATCGACGAAAGCCGAACGGCAGCTCGCGTTTCCACGCGTAGTAGGCGCGCAGGAAGTAGGGGAGGTCGGCACAGTCGGGCTTGAGCCGTAGACCGCCCTCCCCCACGGGCGCGTCTTCGGCCCACCCATGGGCGTCGTGCAGCAGGTTGCGACTCGCGTCGGCGCTGACCAGGTCGAACCGCTCCCACGCCAAGTCCTCGCCGGCGGGCGCGGTGAAGAGCTCGCGGACCCACGCCGAGTACAGCGCCTCCTCTCCTGCATCCCAGCTGCGGGCCACCGGCCAGACGCCGTCCTCGGACGTCGCGCGGGGACGCGACGCCGCGCCCTTCTTGGGTCGCACCGTCAGGCACGCCAGCCCCTTGCCGCCCTGCCCCACGACGACGCGCACCGAGTCTGTGGCGGTGAAGCGACCGATGACCGCCGAGGGGACGCCCGGGCGATGCGTGATGTCGACCGACGGCAGGTCGCCATGGCCATCGAGCCGCATCGCCAGGGGTGTCTCGGTCGCGAGCGTGGCCGCGAGCACCGTGACGGGCTGCCCCACCACCGGCCTGCGCGGGCTGGTCAGGATGCCGATCGAGGGGTCGTCCTGCTCGGGGCACGCGCCCGCGTCGGCGGGCCCCGGGAGCGGCTCGGCCTCGGGCTGCGCGACCGCGGGCGAGCCGACGTCATGCTTGGGTTCGGGCGCGACGTCTGCGGGCGCCCCCGTCGAGGCGGCCAGCGTCTCGGGATCGGTCGACTCCGCGACCTCGGGCTCACAGCCGAAGACGCCGAGGACGAGCAGGCACATCGCCGCTGTGCGTCGCAAGCTCACGAGTGGGTGGAATATCGCGCCCGGGGAGGCCGCGCCACCCCTGTGATACTCGGATCGCATGCTGGTGCTCATCGCTGACAAGTTGCCTGCGAAAGGCTTGGCTGACCTCCGCGAGCGTGGACTGACGGTCGACGCGCGCCCCGACCTCGGCGCCGACGACCTCCCCGCCGCGGTGGCCGAATGTGGAGCAGGCATCTTGGTGGTGCGCTCCACCAAGGTCACCGCCGCGGTGTTCGAGAAGGCCAGCAACCTCGGGCTGGTCATTCGCGCCGGCGCAGGGGTGAACACGATCGACCTCGACGCGGCCAGCCGCAACGGCGTCTACGTCGCGAACTGCCCCGGACGCAATGCGATCGCGGTCGCCGAACTCACGATGGGGCTGCTGCTGTCGATGGATCGCCGAATCCCCGACGCGGTCGCCGACCTGCGCGCTGGTCGATGGCGCAAGAAGCTCTATGGCAAGGCCGACGGCCTGCTCGGGCGGCGGCTCGGGCTCATCGGCTTTGGCTCGATCGCCCAGGCGGTGGCCGAGCGCGCGCTGGCCTTCGGCATGCACGTGGGTGCCTACAGCCGCAGCCTCACCGAGGCGACCGCCGCGGCCCACGGCGTCAAGGCGTACGGCTCCCTCGACGAGCTGCTCTCCGAGTGCGACGCGGTGAGCCTGCACGTCCCCTATGGCGAAGGGACCAAGCACCTCATCGGGGCGCCGCAGCTGGCCAAGATGAAAGACGGCGCGATGCTCGTGCACACCGCACGCGGTGGTGTGGTCGACGACGCGGCGCTGCGCGAGGCGGTCGAGGCCGGCCGCATCCGCGCAGGCCTCGACGTGTTCGAGGACGAGCCCGCCTCGGGCGACGCGCCCTTCGACGCGCCGCTGCGGGACGTGCCGGGCGTCTACGGGACCCCGCACATCGGAGCGTCGACGGAGCAGGCCCAGCTCGCCACAGCCGCCGAGGTCGTCCGCATCGTCGAGGGATACATGGACCACGGCGGCGTCGCCAACGTGGTCAACGTCGTGCCGCAGCGCGACGCAGGCTGGAGCATCGTCGTCCGGCATCGCGACCGGGTCGGTGTGCTCGCAAACGTGCTCGGCGCGCTGCGCGAGGAGAACACCAACGTTCAAGAGATGCAGAACGTCATCTTCCGGGGCAACGAAGCGGCGAGCGCCACGATCGTCGTGCAGCGCGAGCCGACCGAGGCGCTGCTCGGCAAGCTGCGCGAGCACGACGACATCCTTTCGGTGCAAGTCCGAGCAATCGGCCTCTCGTGACGCCCCTGCGCATCGTCGCGGACGACGCCATCCCGCACCTCTCCGAGGCGTTCGGCGAAGTGACGCGCGTTCGCGGGGCCGAGATCACGCGGGAGCATCTCCTCGACGCGGACGCTCTGCTCGTGCGCAGCGTGACGCGGGTGGACGCCGCGCTCGTCGAGGACACCCCGCTGCGCTTCGTCGGGAGCGCGACGGCCGGCATCGATCACGTGGACACCGACGCCCTGCGTGCTGGGGGCATCGCGTTCGCACACGCCCCGGGATGCAACGCGCGTGCGGTCGTGGAGTACGTACTCGCCGCCACGCTCGGCTGGAGCGAGCTGCGTGGGCCCGTCGGCGTGGTGGGGCACGGGCAGATCGGTCGCCGGCTCACCGCGGCGCTGCGTCGACTCGGGCTCGAGGTCTGGGTGTGCGATCCGCCCCGTGCCGAGGCCGGAGACGGCCAGGAGCGCTACGTCGAGCTGAACGTGCTGCTCGAGCGATGCCACACCGTCACGCTGCACGTCCCGCGGTCCCGCGGCCCCCACGGCACGCACCACCTCATCGACGAAGCCGCGCTCGCACGCCTCGCGCCGGGCTCTCGCGTGATCAACACCAGCCGCGGCGACGTGGTCGACAACGTCGCGCTGCACCGCTGGCTCGATGCTGGCCGAGGAGACGCGGTCCTCGACGTCTGGGAAGGCGAGCCCGCGCTGCGCTGGGAGCTGCTCGCGCATCCGGGCGTGATACTGGCGACCCCCCACATCGCCGGCTACACCGCCGAGGGCAAGGCCCGCGGCACCGCCATGGTGCACGCCGCCATGACACGCATCTTCGACGATCTGCCGCGCTTCGACCCCGCGCGGGTGCTGCCTCCGCGGGTCGCCCCTCCCGAGGCGACGCCCGAAGCCACGCTGCGCGCGCTGCACCCACTCCGCGAGACGGACGCCTCGTTGCGCGCGCTGGCACGGCGACCGGAGGCGTCGCGGCCGGGCGCCTTCGAGTCGCTGCGCCGGGGCTACCGCCTCCGCCGGGAGGTTCCCCACGACGCAGCGGGTCCACTCGCCGACGCGTTGCGCTGGGCCGACGACGCCCTCGTGCCTAGCGCCCCCGGATACGATCGATGAGGATCGCCATCGCCGCGCGCACCGACAGGTGATTGAACCCCGTGCCCGCGTCGATGGGCTGCAGCTGCGCGTCGCAGCGGCGCAGGACGGACGGTGCCAGTCCCCAGGCCTTGCCGATGACGAGCAGCACGTCGCTTCCACCGGCGAGCCGCTCCCGCACGTCCTCGAAGCCCACCGAGGGCTCCCGCGCCACCGCGCTGGTTGCCACGAGCAGGGGCGGCTCGGGCCTGGAGGCGTCCGCGATCGCGTCTTCGAGGGAGGCACACCAGACCAGCGCGTCCATACGGCCGCGCGCGGCGTCGCGCGCGTCGCTCTTGGCGTGCGCGATGATGCGTGCCGCCTTGTCGCGCTGCGCGGGGACGGGGTTGACGACATAGAGCGTGGGGATGCCGTAGGTCAGCGCCAGGCGACCTCCGTCGAAGACGTCGAACTCGTCGATGACCGAGGCAATCTCCTCGCCGTTGCGGTTGATGACCGGATGGTGGACCAACGCCACCCGGAGCGTGCCGTTCATCGTTGCGCCCCCGGATGCGGCGGCTCGGTCCACGTCATCGGGAGCACCCACGGGTAGGCGCCCCACGAGCCCCGCTGGTGACCGATCTCCTGCTGCGGATCGATGAAGCGCTGCGGTTTGCGGTAGTTGAGCGAGGTGAACGCATCGACGTAGACCTCGACGACGCGCCCCTGTTGCTCGCGGTACCGGGTGACGAGGTGGTTGGCGTATTGCCGGATGAGTTCGGGCTTGCCGCGAATCTTCCGCGCCTGTCGCTTGCTCAGCTCGTCGGCGGGGTCGACGGTCCACGTCTCGCCCGACACGGTGTCGACCACCCTGTATTGCACCGAGCCCTTCTTGGAGCGCAGCTTCATGCGCCACGAAAAGTAGTGCCCCTCCTCGTTCCACGCCACGTCCCCGGGGTAGAGATGGTGGCGAAGCGGGACGAGCAGCTGCACGACGAACCACGCCACCCACAGCCGGGTCCAGATCGCCGCCCCGCGCACTCGGGTGCCCTGGCCCTGGCCGCGCTGGGTGATCCACGCAATGGCAGCGGCAACGTAGCGGCCCGCCCGCGGGATGCGAAGCGACCAGTCGGGCGCCAAGAACAGCGTCGTTGCGGCGAGCATCAGCCACGGAAACACCCCGATCGAAAACAGGTGCATGTTCGAGACGTGAAACCCCACCGCCGCGACCGCGGCCAGCGGCCGGGTCTTCCTCCACACCAGCGCCGGCGCGATCAGCAGGTCGAACGCGACCCCGCCGTAGGCGATGAACACCGTGAACGCCTCGGAGGCGACGATGTCGTGCAGCCGGTCGGAGAGCGGCGTCGCCGCAGGAGACACCCACGCGACCGCGTGGTCGACCGAACGGATCCACGGGGTCTTCGCGACGCGATCGGCTGATCCCTGCATCCAGCGGCGGATCGGCTGGTGGTACACCATCCAGTCGACGTTGAACTTCGCAATCGCGCCGTAGACGTAGACGATGCCGAGCTGAAGCCGAAGGAACGCCCGCGGCCACACCGGCACGACGTCCGAGGCCAGCGAGGGCCGGATCAGCGCGTCGAGGGAGAGGGTCCGGTGGGCCGGCACGAGGACCATCACCCCCGCCAGCAGGGAGATCAGGTACGCGTGGTTGAGGTAGTTGGCCGCGCCCAGAAGGAACTCGTAGGTGTGGGCCACGAAGAAGACCAGCGACGCGGCTCGGTAGGCCAGCCCCAGCGACACCATCGCCGCCGAGACGATCATCGCGATCGTGACGGCCGTCATGCCCGGACCGTCCAGCGCGTGCACCCACTCGAAGCCGAGGTACTTGAACAAGAACGGCGGCTCGACGTAGTAGCGGTGGATCCATCCGTGGGCGAGGTAGCGCCACGACTCCCACGCCATCAAGGCGCCCCAGAGCATCCGGTAGATCGCCAACGCAGCGGCTGGCTCGGGCGAGAACAACCACGCCGAAAGCCGCTCCCACCGTCCGATGGGGGTCTCGCGCGTCGAAGCTGAGGCGTCGTCCGTCGCCACGATCGCTGCGATCGTGTCAGAAGGACGTCGAGACGACCAGGCGGAACGTGTCGGCGCCGCCGAGCGAACGCATGAACCCGTGCGCGTACTTCAAGAACAGGTTGACGCCCTCGCCGTAGCCCATCCTAAACGAGAAGACGAGCGCAGCGCCGCTTCCCACGAGGACATCGCGAACGTCGGTGGGGTCGGTCCAAGCGTTGCCCACGTCGACGAAGGGAATCATGCCCACGCGGGTCAGGAACGCCGGCAACGTTCCAACACCTCGGTCGACGTCGGCCAGCGGGATGCGGTACTCGGCGGTGGCCCGGGCGAAGTAGCGGCCCTGGGCGGCCCCGACCCCGTAGCCGCGCAGCAGGCTGCAGCCCGAGGTCCCAAAGCCGGTCCGACCGAGCAGGGCCCGAATCGCGTCGCCCCCCGCGATGAAGTCGCCGACGCAGAACGCCCCGCGGTTGCGAAAGCCGCCGGCCGCGGCCCCACCCCGCCAGCGCAGCGCCAGCGACTGGTGCCCACGCCACGGCATCGGGATCGTCTCGTTGTAGGAGACGCTCGTGTTGATGTCGCCGAAGTCGCCGCCGAGTCTTCGATCGATGACCCCCACCCGGACGCTGACCGAACGCCCCTGCTCGGTGCCGTAGGTGAAACGTCCCGCGCCGTCCGACTCGTTGGAGTACGAGGCCGACAGCGCCACCTCGGCCGCGTCACCCACCTCGGGCAGCCGCGTCACCGGAGCGTTCGGGTCGACGGCGGCCGAGTTGGCGTCGAGGTTCTCCCACCTGCGCCACACGTACTCGGCTCCGAACGAGGCGCTGTGCTGCGCGTGACGGACCACCGGCAAGCTCGTGCCGACTGACAGCGTCGAGACGCGCTCGCGGTACCCCGTGAGCACGTAGGTGTCGTTCTGGGCGCCGAGCGGTCGGTCGTAGTCGAAGCGTGTGAAACCCGAGGTTCGGTTGACCAGCCCGCGTGAGGCCGAGAACCGAAACGCGGGCCACAAGCGATCGAACGTGTAGGCCATGGCGCCCGAGGCGATCCGCTGGTCGGCGTTGTAGTTGAAGAACATCAGCGCCGAGTGGTAGCCGAGCACGTCGGTGATGCCGGTCTCGAACCCCAGCCCCGTGCCGAAGTCACTCGACTGGAAGTCGAACGCGGTGGGGAAGAACAGCCGCGGGTAGAACGTCTCGATTGCTCGATAGCGGTGGGAGCCCAACGAAAGCGGGCGACCGTTCTGTCCGGGGAGCTGGGGCTTGGGGTCGGAGACCGGCGGAAGGTCCGAGACCGAGGGCATCACGGGGAGCCACTGCTCGGGGTCGAAGTCCATCACCCACAGGTCGTATCCGTTCTTGTTGTAGCCGACGTACGCCAGCCGCTCGCCGTCGTGGCTCACCCGCGGCTGAAATGCCGCGCCGAGCACGTTGCTGACCTGATGGAGCGTCTGGGCCTCGGTGTCCCAGGCGTAGATGTTGTAGACGTCGTCGCGATCGCTGCCGAAGAGGATGTAGCGCCCGTCGGGCGACCACGACGGAGACATGTCGATGTGCCGGTCGGCGGTGATGCGCCGCGTCGTGCCGGTGGCGACCTCGTGCACGTAGATGTCGCGGTAGCCCCCCTCGACGAACCCCGAGTACGCCACCCGCTCGCCGTCGGGGCTCCACTTGGGCGAGTAGACCTGCGAGACGCGGTCGATGGGCGGCAGCTCGCGGACGTCGCCCGTGTCGAGCGCCAAGAAGCCGAGCCGGGACTGGGCGGCGTCGTTGCGGCGGAACACCACCGTCCGCCCATCGGGGGACACGTCGGGCTCGCTTGCCCGCAGCCCGAAGGTGAGCTGCTCGGCGCCGCGAGGATCGCCGCCGTTCCACCGCCACAGGTCGCTCCACCGGTAGCGGAAGTCGTAGACCCCCGTCTGGTCGAACACGATGTCGCCTGTCGCCCCGACGAAGCTCGCGCCGCCGGGGTTCTCCATGTCGAAGACCTGCTGGAGATCGACATCCGCGCCTTGTCGACCGATGCCGACGCCCTCTCGAATGCGACCGCCGGTGGCCGAGATGCGCTTGACCCCCTCGTCGCGGTGACCATCGCCCTTGTAGAAGTAGATGTATGCGTCGTCGCGCGACCAAAACGGGTACTGCGTCGTCTCGCCCCCGAAGGTCAGCCGGCGGCCCTGCCGAAGGCCCCGCGCACGAATGCGCCGGGCCTGCGCTCGAAAGCGACGCGTGGTGTCCTCTTTGAACTCGTCCCACAGCTGATAGAAGGTGATGCCCAAGACCTTCTCGAGCGCCTTGTTGATGCCGTAGGGAATCACCTGCGTGGCGTAGACGTGGCTGAGCTCGCGCAGCTTGTCCTCGCCGTAGCGCGCGATGATGTAGTGCATGAAGTGTCCGCCGTAGAGGTAGACGGACGTGACATGGGGAAAGACGCGCGCGTTGTTGCTGACCTGGTCGATGGTCTGGAACGAGCCCTCGAGCACCGCCATCCGCAACAGGGCGTCGAACTGCGCGGAGCGGAGGCGCCCCATCGACGAGTATTTCGACTCCTGCGCCGTCGCGACGCCCTCGATGAACCACCGAGGCTGCACGATGTTCGGAGTGGTGATCTTTCCGAGCACCCCGAGCCCGAAGACCGCGTTGATCGCCCGTGCGATGCCGTGGACCGTATCGAGGTGCACCACGTGCACGAGCTCGTGCGTGGTGAGGATGTCGATCCAGTCGTCGTATGCCTCGAGTACCGAGAGCGACTCGGGCGCGGTGACGTAGTTGACGATCTGCGGGTAGGGGTTGGCGGTCGCGCGCCCGTTCGCCGCGTCTTGACTGTCGGTGATCGTGATGTGGGTCTTGAGAAAGACGTCGTGCCCCCACGCCTGCGTCAGCTCGGCGTACGCCTTCTCGGCGAGCATCGCCGTCCGCTCGGCGTGGTCCTCTTGCCCGGACCAGAAGTGAACGTAGAAGTGCTCGGTCTCGATGGTCTTCCACTTCACGTCGGGGTTGCTCGCCGACGCGAATGATGGCGCCAGGCTGGAGACCAGCCAGACGAACACCCCCAGCAAGACGGCGCTCAGCCGCGGCCATACCGACGCGCGTGACGTCGGCAGCAGCCGCGGGCGCGTCGAAAGCATGAGCGGGAGTGTAACGCACTCACACTCACGCTTACCTATGCTGGCGCACCCAGAAGTCGAGCCAGCTCGGCGGGTCGCTCGTACGCCGGGTTGTGTCCGCAGCCGTCGATCAGGACCTCGCGCGCCGCCGGAAGCAGCGCCGCCAGCCGAGGTGCCTGCTCGGGTGGCACGATGGCGTCGCGGTCGCCCCAGATGAGCGTGGAGGGCACCTTCAGCGCCGCGAAGCGATCACGCAACCGGACCACACTCGGCAGCTGCACGAGCATCGCGTACGCCGCCTCGCGCCCGCCCCAGCGGCACAAACGGTCCCAAAAGACGTGCGCATCGCCTTCGTCGAGCAGCGCCGCCGTCGACAGGCTCTGCTCGAGGAATCGGACGAGGTCGGCGCGGCGGAGCGCTCGGCGGAACACTTCGAGACCAAGCGAGGGCGCCACCGCGAGCGTCCCCTGAAGCGGGAGGCTGACCGTGAGCGCGAGCGGGCTGATCAAGAACACCTCGCTGACCCGCTCGGGCCGCGTCGAGGCAAAGACGGCGGCGACGGTGCCACCGAAGTCGTGCCCCGCGATCGCGCACACGGGCACGTCGAGCGCGTCGAGCGTCTGCTCGACCGCGCTGGCGAGCCACTCGAAGCTGTACTCGTCCACCTCGGCGGCGTTGGGCCGATCGCTGTCGCCCGCGCCGGGCAAATCGATCGCGATGACGCGGCGGTCGGCGGCGAGCTGCGGGATGACGCGGGCGTAGGCGTGGTGGGTGAGGAACAACCCGTGCAGGAGCACCAGCGGCGGCTTCCGGATCCGTGCCGCGGGCGGCTGCACGTCGCAGACGAACACCCGGCCGAAGGGCAGCGGGACCAGCCGCGTCGCGTCGGTGACGTGGGCAGGGAGCCACGGAGCCCCAGGTTCGACCGCTGCGGTACTCACCGCGGTGTCCCCTTCTCTTGCGACGTCTGCGTAGCCTCGGCCGCCAGCATCTGGCCGCCTCCATGATCGAGGTGCTCGGGGAAACGCGCTCGCATCTCTCGCACGACGAGTCTCTCCGCATCCGCGACGTCTTCGACCTCGAGCACCCTGCGCGCCAAGTCCACCATCTCGGCGTGGTCGGAGCCACGGATGATGTTCTTGATCACCGGGATGGCCGAGGGGTGCATGCTCAGCTCGCGAACGCCCAGGCCCAGAAGCACCCAGGTGTAGCGCGGATCCGCGGCGAGTTCGCCGCAGAGACTGACCGGGATGTCTGCGTTGCGGCCCGCCTCGCACGCGCGCTGGATCAACTGGAGGATCGCCGACTGCAGCGGACGATAGAGGTAGGCCACCTCGTCGTTCTCCCGATCGATCGCGAGCGTGTACTGGATCAGATCGTTGGTACCGATGCTCATGAAGTCGACGTATCGCGCCAGGCGATCGGCTTCGAGCGCGGCGGAAGGCACCTCGATCATGATGCCCACCGGCACGTCCTGCGCGTAGGCGAGGCGGGCGTCTTCGAGCTGTTGCCTCGCCTCGGCCACGGCCTCGAGCGCGAGCTTGAGCTCGGGCAGGCTGGTCACCATGGGCAACATGATCCGCAAGGGCCCGTGCAGCGCCGCCCGGAGGAGGCCACGCAGCTGCGCGAGAAACCAGTCGCGGTACGCCAGCGACAGCCGCAGGCCTCGGACGCCGATGGCCGGGTTGGCCTCGGTCTCGTCGTAGTGAAGCAAGGGCGTCTGCTTGTCGGAGCCAAGATCGAACGTGCGGAAGACGACCGGATACGGCGCCATCTTTCGCAGCACGTGCTTGGCGTGACGATAGTGTTCTTCCTCGGACGGGGTCGTGTCGCGACCCATATAGAGGAACTCGGTGCGGTACAGCCCCACCCCCTCGGCGCCGTGAAAGCGCGACGAGGCGACCTCTTCGCTCAGAGCCACGTTGGCGCGCAGGGTGATGCGCTGGCCGCAGCGTGTCATCGCCGGCAGGCCGTGCTCGCGCTGCACCTGGTCCTCGAACTCGTCGTAGCGGCGCCGGGCGTCGTTCCACTCGTCGAGTTCGGCCTCGGAGGGGCGCAGCAAGACGACGCCGTGGATCGCGTCCACGACGACGGTGTCGCCGCGCTCGACGACCTCCTCGACGTCGTCCACGCCAACGACGGCAGGCAGCTCCATCGACCGGGCAATGATCGCGCTGTGGGCCGTGAGCCCTCCGACCGCGGTCACGATGCCCACGATGTCGCTGCGCACCAGATCGGCCGTATCGGCAGGCGAGAGGTCGTGTGCGATCACGACGGCCCCCGCCGGAGGGCGAAGGGTCACCGGCGCGTCGCCTTGCAGGTTGGCCAACACACGCTCGGCGAGGAACGTGATGTCGGAGCTGCGCTCGCGGAAGTGCTGCGCGTCGGCTTGCTCGAGCATCTCGCGGATCTCGTCGGCGACGCGAGCGAGGGCGCACTCGGCCCCGATGAGCTCCTCGAGCACGATCTCGGCGACCCGCCCCGCGAGGTCGGGGTCCTCGAGCATCAGCTTCTGCGCGGTGAGGATCTGCCGGTGCTCACCGTGGGGGAGCCGGCCACCGATCACCTCGAGCTGCGACTGGGTCTCGGCGAGCGCGGCCTCGAATCGCGACAGCTCGCTCTCGACGTCGGAGCGCTCGATGTCCCGGGTCTCGACATGCCGCTTGCGGCGATCGACGACGTACGCAGGACCGACCGCGATGCCCGAGCTGACGGCGATGCCACGCAGCGTGCGAGCGTGACCGGGCGGCCGCACCTGCGGACCTGAGCGGGCGCGAGGCTGAGTCACAGCTCTCCGAAACCGTCGTCCACCAGCTTGCCGAGCGCGGCGCAGGCCTCATCTTCTTGCTGGCCTTCACATCGAACGGAGATCGTCGTCCCCTTGGCCGCGGCCAGCATCAACACGCCGAGGATGCTCTTGCCGTTGACCTCACGACCGCCGCTCCCGATGAACACCTCGGCCTCGAAGGTGTTGGCGAGCGCGACGAGCTTGCTCGCCGCGCGCGCGTGCAGACCAAGGTCATTGACGATGAGGTGGTCACGACGAGAGGACATCAGGCTTCCTTCGGTTCCGCGGATGGAGGCAGGGGCACGGCGCTCACGCTCACGGCTCGCTGTCCGCTTCGGGCGCACGCTTGGGCGAGCGACTCGGGCGTCGCGGAGTCTCGGTCGAGACTGGAGAGTTTGAGCAACATGGCGAGGTTGAGCCCCGAGAGCAGTACCACGTGATGGTCCTGCCCTTCTCGGCGGCCACACTGGCATGGGCTCGCGCCCATCAGATCGATCAGCATCAGGACGCCGCGCCCCTGGTCGACGTCGTCGAGAGCCGCGCACATCGTCGCGGTGAACGTGTTCGAGTCGCCCACGCCTGCATCGAGCGCGATGACGCCATCGAGCGAGCCTGCCGAGACGATGCCCCTCGCCGCGCGGAGCAGGTGACTGGCGGTCTCGCCATGCCCCACCACGACCACGCCGACGCCGCTCATCGCCCCGTGCCTCCGACGTCGCGGTGCCGTACGACGATCCGGGGCACGGGCTCCATGAACGCGTCGCCCTTTTGCAGCCGCCGCTTGAGCGCCTCGACGAGGGCCACCGAGCGGTGTTGGCCACCCGTGCAGCCGACCGCGACGGTGAGATACGAGCGCCCCTCGGCCGCCGAGCGCGGCGCGGCGAAGCGGACCAGCGCCTCGATGTGCCCCAGGAGCGTCTGCGCGTCCTCTTGCGCGAGCACGTACTCGGCCACGGGCTGGTGCAGCCCCGAGAGCGGCCGGAGGTCCTCACGCTCGTAGGGGTTGTCGAGGAAACGAGCGTCGAGCATCACATCGGCTTCGCTGGGCACCCCGTTTCGGAAGCCGAACGAGGTCAGCACCAGGCGGAGCGTCCCCTGGCTCCCGAAGCGGTCTCGCATGAGCTGACGCAGCTGCCGCCCGGTGAGCGTCGAGGTGTCGATGGGTCGCTCGGCCATGGCGCGGATCGGGCCCAGCAGCGTCCGCTCCCGGTCGATGGCTTCGGGCAGGTCGCCCATGGGGTGGCGCCGTCGCGTCTCGGAGTAGCGCCGCACCAGGACGTCGCGCGCGGCCTCGAGGAAAAGCACCTCGACCGAGTGACCGGCGGCGAGCAGCTGCTCGTGAATCTCACCGAAACGAGACAAGTACTCGGCATCTCGCGCGTCGACCACGACGGCGACGGGCCGATCGTCCTCGGTTCCACGGACGCACTGCATCAGCGCAGGCAGCAGCACCAGCGGCACGTTGTCGACGCAGTACACCCCGAGGTCCTCGAGGGCGTGCAAGGCGGTGGACTTGCCACCGCCGCTGAGTCCCGAAATCACGAGCAAATCCATGGCTACTCGACCTCCGTCACGCGGATCATGTTGCTGTTGGTCTTCTGCACCGGCTCGACCGTCCCGTCGCCCTGGGCGCGAATGCTCTCACGGATGCGCGCGTTGACCTTCTCCTGGAACTCGCGCGCGGAGTCGTGGCCGCGGTACTTGAGGATCTGGTTGCGTGCGACGACCTCGATGAGCGAGGCGATGTTGCGACCGGGTCGTAGCGGAATCCGCACCAGCGGCACGTCGACCTGCAGGATCGGCCAGACCTGAGCCTCGGTCCCGAGTCGATCGTAGTCGCCTTCGTGCACCTCGCTCAGCTCGACCACCACTTCGATCTTCTTGTTGTCCCGCACCGCGGCGACGCCGAAGAGGTGGGTGATGTTGAGGATGCCCATCCCGCGGATCTCCATGTGGTGCTGATGGAGTTCCGTCGCTGCCCCCCACACCGTATCGGGCGGCCGCACGGTCACCTCCACCACGTCGTCGGCCACCAGCCGATGCCCCTTGAGCACGAGGTCGAGCGCAGCCTCGCTCTTGCCGACACCGCTGCGCCCGATGAGCAGCACCCCGACTCCGAGCACATCGACGAGGACGCCGTGAATACTCGCGGTCGGCGAAAGCAGCTCCTCGAGCCGTCGCGTCATCCGCGTGATGAAGGTCGATGTCATCACCTGGGTGCCCAGGACTGGAATCCCCCTCTCCTTCGCCTGCTCCATCAGGACCTCGGGTGCTTCGAGGCCCCGGGTGATCACGAGCGCACAGGGGTCCTTGTCGAGGAACTTCGCGAGGCCGGCCTTCATCTCCTCCACGTCGGAGGTGTGGATGTAGTCGATCTCCGAGAGGCCGAGCACCTGCACGCGGTCGGCGTAGACGTGCTTGGTGAACCCTGCGAGCGCCAGCCCGGGCTTTTGGATCCGCGGCCGCGTCGTACGCCGATCCAACCCGCCCCAGCTCGAGAGCGGATGCAGCCCCAGCGACGACACGTCGTCGTCCTCGAGCAGCTGAGAGAGCGCGACCGCATTCTCCTTAGGCACTGGGGGCAGGATAGACGCTCGCCCACGTGCGGGCTACGCCTCCCCTCGTCGCCCCCTCCCCCGTTGGGTGAGGAGGCGGCTCCTCCGGGGAGGCTGCAAGCCGCGCTTGTGCTCGGTCGCTGCCCCCAGCCCTCCTCTTCCGCTCCGCGGCCCTCCGGGCCCCTCCGCTCTCTCTCCCCGGACAGCTCGGGAGTGGGTGCGCGGAGTCCGTTCGCCTACACGACCTGCCGGCATCGCTTCGCTCGCCTCACACCGCACCGCGGCGCTACCCACGAAGCACCGCGGCAGGAGAGCGAGCCGCCCCGCAGGCGCACGACCCACAACCCATCCCAGCAGGAAAGCGAGCCGCCCCCCTGCGGCACGACCCACCACGCTACTCAGCAGGAGAGCGAGCCGCCCCCCTGCGGCACGACCCACAACGCATCCCAGCAGGAGAGCGAGCGGCCCCGCAGCGGCACGACCGACGACGCCACTCAGCACGAGAGCGAGCGGCCCCGCAGGGGCTGCGCAGCGCTAAAGAAGGCAGAAGCGTCGACGTAAACCCCCCTCGCAGCCTCCCGGCAGGAGCCCTCTCTCACCGAAGGGGAGAGGGCGACGAAGGGAGGCCCCCTCACGACCGACGACGCCCCCCAGCACGAGAGCGAGCGGCCCCGCAGGGGCTGCGCAGCGCTAAAGAAGGCAGAAGCGTCGACGTAACCCCCCCTCGCAGCCTCCCGGCAGGAGCCCTCTCTCACCCGCAGGGGAGAGGGCGACGAAGGGAGGCGTAGCTAGAAAAGTCGTCGACGCTTCGACGAGCTGAGCACGCCGAGCTGCTCGCGGTACTTCGCCACGGTGCGTCGGGCGATGTCGATGCTGTCTTCCTTGAGCAGCTCGACCAGCTTCTGGTCGCTGTAGGGACGCTTGGGATCTTCTTGCGCGATCAAGGCCTTGATCTTGGTCTTGACCGCCTCGGAGGCGAGCTCCTCTCCGTTGCCTCGGCTGATGCCGGCGTTGAAGAAGAACTTGAGCTCGAAGATGCCCTGCGGCGTGTGCACGTACTTGTTCGTCGTCACACGACTCACCGTGGACTCGTGCATCTCGATGTCCTCGGCCACGTCCTTGAGGATGAGCGGCTTGAGGTGTTCGACGCCCTTCTCGAAGAAGGCGCGTTGGAACTTGAGGATGCTCTTCGCGACCTTGGAGATCGTCCGCTGCCGCTGCTGAATGGAGCGGATCAGCCACTGCGCCGATCGGAGCCGCTCGCTGATGTACTCCTTGGCTTCGCGGTTGGTGCCCATGGCACCGCGGTAGAAGCCGCTGATCTTGAGCTTGGGCAGGCCGTCGTCGTTGAGGGTGACGACGTACTCGTCGCTGATCTTCTGAATGTAGACGTCGGGAACGATGTAGTTGGGCTCTTCGGCCGCATACGCTCGGGCCGGACGCGGCTCGAGTCCCATGATCACCTTGGCGCCCTCGTAGACCTCTTCGACCGGCTCCCCCATGTCGCGGGCGATGGCGGGATAGGCCCGCTTTTCGAGGTTGCCCAGGTGCTTGCACACCATGCCGCGCACGAGCGGGTCCTCGATCGGCTCGTCGGGGTGGTCGATCTGGATCCACAGACACTCCGCCAGGTTGCGGGCGCCGATGGAGAAGGGATCGAGCTGCTGAATGCGTCGCAGCACCTGCTCCACCCGCATCACGGAGTACCCGCAGCGACGCGCGAGCTGCACGACGGACGTGTCCCGCAGGTAGCCGGCGCCGTTCATGCTGCGCACGATGTACTCGGCGATCTCTTCCTCGGCCTCGGAGAAGTTGGCCAGGCGGATCTGCCACATGAGGTGCTCGACCAGCGTCTCGGGCCGAGACGCCGTCGCCTCGAGCGAAGGCATGTCCTCGTTCTGCACCTGCACGCCCGGCCCCGTGGTGGGCGCGTAGGCGTTGTTCTCGAGGTAGGCCTCCCAGTCGAAGTTGTCCTTGGGGCCGTCGTCGACCTTGAGCTCCTTCTCCGGAGACTCGGCCTTGGCCCGCTCCCCACCGTCGGTCTGGTTCTCGATGCCGTCTTGCATCTCGACCGACGTGACCGGCTCCTCGTTGCCCGACCCCATCTCTTGGGAGTCGTCGAGGAGCGGGTTTTCGAGGAGCTCGCTGCGGACCAGATCCTGAAGCTCGATGCGCGACAACTGCAGGAGCTTGATGGCCTGCTGCAGCTGGGGCGTCATCACCAGCTGCTGGCTCATCCGCAGCTCTTGGCGCATGTTGAGAGCCATGTAGGGTCGATCGTCTCCTTACGCCCGCGCGTCGGGCGACCTCACCTTAGCAGCTTTGCAGGGACTGTGCCCGAACCAACTTCGGCGGTAGGTGCCCAGCCTACGTAGAGATTCCAGAGGCTTAGACGACGATCCGGTGGGATACGGCTGGACATGGGCCGCCGGTTGTGGCGACCGACCAGCGGCGGGACACGACTCAGGACGAGGTCCGCATGCGGTCGACGGCGGCGCCGATGAACGCCGCGAACAACGGGTGCGGCAGCGTGGGTCGGCTCCGGAACTCGGGATGGAACTGGCACGCCACGAAGAACGGGTGCTGCTCCTTGGGCAGCTCGACCATCTCGACCAGGCGCCCGTCGGGCGAGAGCCCTGAGAGCACGAGGCCGGCGTCGGTCAGCGGCTCGCGGAAGGCGTTGTTGAACTCGTAGCGGTGGCGGTGCCGCTCGGAGATCGACGACGCGCCGTAGATCTTCCTCGCGAGCGTCTCGGGCACGAGCTTGCAGTCGTATGCACCGAGTCGCATCGTGCCGCCCAGGTCGGTGACCGACTGCTGGTCGGGCATGAGGTCGATGACCTTGTTGGCGCCCTGCTCGTCGAATTCGCCGGAGACGGCGTCCTTGATGCCCGCGACGCTGCGTGCGTACTCGACGACCGCCATCTGCATGCCCAGGCAGATGCCGAAGAAGGGGATCTGGTTCTCCCGCGCGTAGCGGATCGCTTCAATCTTGCCTTCGCTACCGCGCGCTCCGAACCCGCCGGGGACGAGCACGGCGGCAAACCCCGAGAGCAGCGACTCGGCGCCGCGCGTCCCGATCTCCTCTGCGTCGACGTACTCGATGTCGACGGCGGCCTTGTGCGGCAACCCGCCGTGGGTGAGCGCCTCGGACAGGCTCTTGTAGCTCTCGGCCAAGTCGACGTACTTGCCGACCATCGCGATCTTGACGCGCAGCTGCGGCTCCTCGAGCACCTTCACGATGCGCTGCCACTCGTCGAGCATGGGCTCGCGGGACCAGATGTTGAGGAGCTCGCACACCTCGTCGTCGAGCCGAGCTTCGTGCAGCGCCAGCGGCACCTTGTAGATCGTGTCGGCGTCTTCGGCCGGGATGACCGCGTCGAGGTCCACGTTGGTGAACAGTGCGATCTTCTCCCGCACGTCGCGGCTGATCGGGCGGTCGCAGCGACACACGAGGATGTCCGGCTGGATGCCGATCTCCCGCATCTTCATGACCGAGTGCTGCGTGGGCTTGGTCTTCACCTCGCCGGCCGTGGGCAGGTAGGGCAGCAGCGTCAGGTGCACGAACACCGCGTTCTCCCGGCCGACCTCGAGCCGCAGCTGACGGATGGCCTCGAGGAATGGGAGCGACTCGATGTCGCCGACGGTGCCGCCGATCTCGACGATGAGCAGGTCGAGCCCTTCGGCTGCCTCTTCGACGCAGCGTTTGATCTCGTTGGTGACGTGCGGAATGACCTGCACCGTCTGGCCGAGGTAGTCGCCCTTGCGCTCTCGCCGGATCACCTCTTCGTAGATCTGGCCCGAGGTGTAGTTCGAGTGCCGCGACATGCGGTTCGAGACGAAGCGCTCGTAGTGCCCAAGGTCGAGGTCCGTCTCCGCGCCGTCGTCGGTCACGAACACCTCACCGTGCTGGGTGGGGTTCATCGTGCCCGGGTCGACGTTGAGGTACGGGTCGAGCTTCTGCATCCCGATGTTGAGGCCGCGAGCTTCGAGCAGCGCGCCGAGCGACGCAGCGCAAAGGCCTTTGCCAAGCGACGAGGCGACGCCCCCGGTGACGAAGATGTACTTGGTTCGCTTGCGCGCGGCCGCCATCGAGCCTCGTCCTAAACCGGCGGCCCCCTCCGGATCAATCTCGGGGGCCCGGCGCTGCCGTGTTGGTAGTCACGGGCCGGCATCGCGCCCACCAACGAGACCGAGCGCGCTCACGCCCGCCCCGCCGCGCAAGCCCCCCTACGCGCAAGATCTCGGGCCCTCGCGGCGTCAACGCGCTCGGGCTCGGGGTCGAGCCCTTCAATGACGCCAGCGCACCGAGTGACGCCACGCGGCGCCCGGCCGAGCATCTCCGCCGGCCTGCGCGCTCGACGAGGGCTGCCCGCAGTGCGCGGCGGCTGCCGCGGCTGCCGCGATCGCTGCCACCTTTGCCTCGGGAAGCTCGAGGGGGGTGAGCACCTCGGGGTGGTGCTCGAGGTAGCGCGTGGTCACGGCCGTCCCCTCGCGGAACGTGGGCTCGGCGAGCACGCGGAGGTGGAGCGGGATGTTGGTGGGGATCCCCAGCAGGACCGTGTCGGCGAGCACGCGCTGCATCTTCGCGATCGCCTCGTCCCGGTCCGCACCGTAGGTGACGACCTTGGCGATCATGGGGTCGTAGTAGCTCGACACCTCCGTCCCGCTGGCGACGGCCCCGTCGATCCGCACGCCGCCGCCCTCGGGCCACTCGACGCGCGAGAGCCGTCCGGGCCGAGGGAGGAACGACACGGGATCTTCGGCGTAGACCCGACACTCGAGGGCGTGCCCCTTGACCTCCACGTCCGCCTGCTCGAAGCCGAGGGGCTCACCGGCGGCCACGCGGATCTGATCCCACACGAGGTCGCGGCCGGTGATCAACTCAGTGACGGGGTGCTCGACCTGCAGGCGGGTGTTCATCTCCAAGAAGAAGAAGTTCGGCCCCTGCGGCGTCTCCTCGAACAAGAACTCCACCGTACCCGCGCTCCGGTAGCCGACCGCCCGCGCCGCCTTGACCGCGACCTCGCCCATCGCCGCCCGCACCTCGGGCGTCATCTGCAGGCTGGGACACGGCGCCTCCTCGATGACCTTCTGGTGCCGGCGCTGCACCGAGCAGTCGCGCTCACACAGGTGCACGACGTTGCCGTGGGCGTCGGCGAGGACCTGAATCTCGACGTGGCGAGCCCCGAGCACCGCGCGCTCGAGGAAGATGCGGTCGTCGCCGAACGACGCCTTCGCCTCTCGCTGGGCACCTTCGAACGCCGCGACGACGCGCTCGGGCTCGTGGACGATGCGCATGCCCTTGCCGCCACCACCGGCCGACGCCTTGATCATCACCGGGAAGCCGATCTCCTCGGCGGCCGCAGCTGCGTCCTGGGGCGTCGTGATGCCGTCACGCCCAGGCACGACCGGGACGCCCGCTTCGATCATCTTGGCTCGCGCCCGCTCCTTGTCGCCCATGTCGACCATGGCCGAGCCCGGCGGTCCGATGAAGGTGATTCCCGCCGCCTCGCACGCTTCGGCGAACGGCGCCCGCTCGCTCAAGAAGCCGTACCCGGGGTGAATCGCGTCTGCGCCGGTCCGCTTCGCCGCGTCGATCACCGCGTCGATGCGCAGGTAGCTCTGCGCCGCCGCGGCCCCGCCGATGTGCACTGCCTCGTCGGCTTCCGCCACGTGCAGGGCGTCGCGGTCGGCGTCGCTGTAGACGGCGACGGTCGCGATGCCGTGCTCGCGACAGGTTCGAAACACGCGTCGGGCGATCTCGCCGCGGTTGGCGACCAACACCTTGCGGATCTGCATGGACCGCACCCTACTGCGGCAACGCGGACTCCGTCAGCCCTTGGGTTCAGACTTCGCGGCGTCAGGCTTGGGTTCGGGTTCCGGCTCGGGTTCGGGCAGCGGCCGCGCCATGGTCGGCGGTGGCGGGTCCGGCCACGCGGGTGGCGGTGACTTGTCCGCACACGCGGAAGCCGCGATCACCAAGGCGATCGCGGCTCCGAAAGGGTGTAGCGGCGACTCAGGTGTCGTCCGAGTCATCGTCGTCTTCGCCGTCGGTCTCGTCTCCGAGCGCCTCGGTGTCGAGGTCGTCGGGATCGGCCGCCGGGGCGTCGTCGTCGTCGCTGCTCTCGCCGTCGCCGTCGTCACTCGAGTCGTCGTCGTCGTCGTCGGTGCTCGTCTCGGCGCCTTGCGCCTGCTTGTTGAGCTTCTCGGGATCGGTCTGCAGCTCTTCGACGTCGGGCTCGTCGACGCCATCTTCGTCGTCGTCGTCCTCGAGCGCCCGCAGAGACGCGGCCTCGAGGAACGTGTGCTCACCAGTGGTGACGCGGAGCTGGCGGCGCTGCTCTTCGATGAACTCGGTCAACGTCTCTTCGACGTCTTCCTTGTACCGAACGCGGTCGGCGCTGATCTCCCGCAGCGCGGTGACGCCTTCCTTGTTTTCGCACTCGACGAGGGCGCGACCGCGACCCTCACCAATGGCGCGAGCTCGGCGGGAGCCGAGCACCGTGAGTGCGAACCGGTTGGGAACGCGAGCGAGACAATCTTCGACCGTGACGCGAGCCATGGGCGGCGGAGTATGGGTGAGCGCCGCGCGGCTGGCAAGCCCGCTCGACGGCGCTCGACCGCGCCAACACCGCGCAAAAAGCGCAACTCCGAGGAGATTCGAGCCGCGCGGCCCTACATCTCGACGAGGATCTGCTGGCCGCGCTCGCGAAGCTCGAGGCTGTCCTGGACCCACTTCACGAAGCGCTCGGCGGTCTCGGCCTCGAACTCGAACGCCTCGGCGAGCTTGCCCAGCGCGTCCTTCTCGCCCTCGACCAGCACGTTGTCGGCCATCGCCGCGCACACCGCTTGGTAGTAGAGGAAGATCCGGGCCTCGCGATGTTTGACCGCCTTGGCGATCTGCAGCAGGTCGCCGGGGGAGCTGAACTCCTTGCGGACGAGGTCGCGCTCCTCGGGCAGCAGCATCATCTGGCCCATCAGCTCTTCGACGAAGTGCCGCTCGCTGTCCGAAACGTCGTCGTCTCGGGACGCCATGACGGCGACTGCGCGCGCGACGGCAACCTGCTCTTCGGGGGTAATCAGCTCTCCGATGGGGAAATCGAGCATGGGCGGAGTCTCTCCACCGACGAGCGTACCGTATCGCCCCCCCGGGTGGGAAGCGCCGGGGGCCGGTTGACACCCGACCCCGCGCCGGGGCATTCAGGCCGACGTTCCCTGACAAGCAAAGCCCGCACGCGGCGGCTCGTGCCCACGCTCGCCACCGGCCAACTGGCCCCGGCGCGCGTGAGGGAAGTTCGGTGAAAGTCCGACGCGGCTCCCGCCACTGTGATCGGTGACGACGGCGAAGACGCGCACATGCGCGGGGAGGATCTCCTCCACCACTGGGCCCCGGCCTGGGAAGGACTTCACCCGAGGATGACCCGAGAGCCAGGAAACCTGCCCGTGCGCGCACCCGACTTCGGTCGGGCCTGCTTCCTCGTGGTGAGACGGGAGTCAACTCGCCATGTTCTGCGCAACGACATTCGCTGCGACTGCCGACGTCGCCCTCATGCTGGCCGATCCCTCCGGGGTCGAGCCCGCGCAGGACGATGCGTTTCGCACCGTCGTGGAGACCGAGCCCGACCGCGCGCTCGAAGAGCAGCGCGCGCTCGACCGAGACACGCCCGGCTTCGGCGCTGCGGTCGACCTGGGGCGTCGCGACGGGACACCCGACGACGGGCTGACCGAGGTTCTCGCCCGCACCCCCGGGGCCCACGTGCGCTCTGTGGGAGGGCTCGGGCAGTTCACCGCCATCTCCCTTCGCGGCAGCGCCGCAGCGCAGGTCATGATCTTCGCCGACGGGGTCCCACTGGGGGACGCGTTCGGAGGGTTGTTCAACCTCTCGGACCTCCCGCTGCGCAGCATGTCCCGGGTAGACATCTACAGGGGCTTCGTCCCGGTGCGATACGGTGGTGCAACGCTCGGCGGCGCCCTGGACGTCGACGGACGACCGCGGAGCACCGCGCCGCAGGTCTCCTTGTCGACCGGTTTGGGTAGTTTCGGCGGCCGGCAGCTCGCCCTCGACGGCGTCACCGCGCTCACCGATCGGCTCACACTCTCGGCACATGCCAGCTACGCGGGGGCGACCGGCGATTTCCCCTACTACGACGACGCCTCCACGCCCACCTTCACCGGCGACGACGAGACCCTGCGGCGGCGCAACAACGACTATGACCGCGCGATCGTCCGTGCCCGGCTCGATGGTGAGCGCGGTCCGGTGCGCGGTCACGTGCAGCAGTGGTTCGTGGGGCGTAGCACGGGTATTGCCGGTCCCGTGGGCGCCCCTTCCGCCGCCGCCCGACTGGGGACGCTCGGTCTTCAGACGATCGCCCGAATCGAGCACACGTCGTTCGGACGCCCCGGTGGTCGGCTCGGCGCGCACTTGGGTCTGGGGCTTCGGCAGCAGCGGTTTCGCGACCCGCAGGCAGAGCTCGGGCCTGGCATCAACGACCAGCGCATGCGCAGCCTCGACCTCTACGCCAGCCCGCGGTGGCGCTCCGCGTTGTGGCGGATGGCGTTCGCAGAGCTCACCGCCGACATTCGCCCGCAGTGGGTGCGGGTCGACGAGGCCGCTTCCACTGGGCTGGCATCGGGCGACGCCACACGCTCGCGCCTGGGCGTCGGGGTTGGCGTGCAGCTCGAGCAATTCTTGGCGCAGCGGCGCGTCCGGTTGGTCCCGGCCGTGCGCGTCGACGCGTTCTCGAACCGCTTCGCCGCAGCGCCCGGCGAGGGGGAGGTCTCCGACGAAGGCCGAGACGTCGACCAGTTCGGCGCGTCCCCGCGCATGGGCGCCAGCGTGCGCGTCGTCGGTCCCCTGCAGCTGCGCGGCTCCATCGGCCGCTACTTCCGCGTCCCCACCCTGCTGGAGCTCTTCGGCGATCGCGGCTACGCCGTTGGCAACGAGGGTCTGCGTCCCGAGCGAGGCACCAACGCCGATGGCGGCGTCGTGATCGACCACGACGGTGACGCCCTGCAGTTCTATGGACAGCTGGCCGGGTTCGCCACGTGGAGCGAGGACCTCATCACGTGGGTCTCCGCCGGTCGAGTCGCGCGCGCGGTGAACTTGGCGGCGGCACGGATCCGCGGCGCCGAGGTCTCCGCGCGCGCGCTCGCCTTCTCGGAGCGCCTGGAGCTCGACGCCTCGTACACCTTCACGGACGCCGTCGACCGCGGACCCGATCCCACCGCGCGCAACCAGCCCCTGGTGGGCCGCCCGCGCCACGACGCGAGCACCCACGTCAGCCTCGGCCGCCGCTTCGTTGCGCGAGGCGTCGAGTGGCTGCCTCGCATCCGCAGCGGTCTCGAGGTGCTCAGCGGGACGCGGCTCGACACCGCCGGGCGCTACGAGGTGCCCACCCGCGTGCTGCAGAGCATCGGCGTCGAGCTGCACGTTGACGGGCGGGTGCACTGGGCGCTCGAGGTCCGCAACCTCCTCGACCAGCGGACCGGCCCCGTCGTGCTCCCGGTCGGCGACCGCCGCCCCTCGCCCGCCCCCATCGCCGACTACCTTGGCTACCCCCTACCGGGCCGGTCCCTTTGGACCAGCCTCACCCTCGACTTCGGAGGTCCCCGATGACTCGCTACGTTCTCCTCGTCGCCTCGTCGTGCTGTGGCCTCGCCTGTGGCGACCCGCTCTACCCACCCTCCGACGACCCGGTGCCCACCGACGCGCCCTTGCAGGTGGGGACGCCCGCGCCGGCGCCCTGCCGCGTCGGCGCCGAGGATCCGACCTCCCTCGTCGTAACCACCACCGACTTCGCGACCGGCGCGATCACGGTCGTTGGACCGGACGGCGTCGTGACCCCCGACGTCGCCGTCGGCTCCCCCGACGCCATCCCCTACCCTGCGCCCGGGGGTGTCGCCGTCGTCCACCGCTTCGGCTACGACTTCATCGACGTCCTCGAGGACAGCTCGTGGCGTTCCCTGGGGCAGCACGCCCTGGCCGCACCCGACGCGGACTCCCCCAACCCCCACGCGGTGGTCTTCGACGACGACGGCATGGGTTACGTGACGCTCTTCGGCAGCGCCTCGATGCTGGTCTTCGATCCCGCGGCCCCGCCAGGCGAGGCCGTGGTCGATAGCATCGACCTCGCCCCGTTCGCCGACGCGGACGGACGCCCCGAGGCCAGCCTCGAAGTGCGCTGCGGCGACACCTTGTGGGTCAGCGTCGAGCGACTCGACGTGCCGGGCGGCTATCGACGTACGGGCGAGGAGATGATGGTCGCGATCGACCTGCGCTCCCGCGTGCCGTACGACTTCGACGCGGATCGTGCCGGCGGACAGGGCCTGCCCTTGCAGGGCGCTTGGCTCAAGCAGCTGCGCCGTGACCCGGCCGAGCCCACCGCCGTGCTGGGTCTGACCTCGGGCATCGAGCGCATCGACCTCGGGGCGCTCCACTCCGAGTGGCTCGTCGGCCCCGAGGCGTTCGCCGACGCTGGCATCGAGCACTATCAGCAGCCGCTGTCCTTCGATGTCGACCCCACCGGCCAGCGCATCTGGATCGCCGCGTATCTGCCCGCCGCCCCGACCGACTGCACCCGCGACCCGTCCGAGTGCTTCGACCACGCCCAGCTGTTCGAGGTCGACCTCACGGCGGCCCAGCCCGTGCTCGAGCCGTTCGGGGCGCCCTTCGAGGCCGTCGACCGCACGCTCGAGCGGGTCGGCGACACCCTCTGGGTCGGCTCTCGCCAGAGCGACGCGCCGGGGCTGTACCGGTACGATCTCACCACCCAACCGCCGACGCTTCGCGACGGCCCCCTCTCCACGGGGCTCGCGCCCTACAGCATCACCGCCGTCCCATGATCCATCGCCTGCGCCTGCTCCCGCTACTCCTCGCCGCGTGCGATCCCTCCGCGTCGGACCCTGTCCTCAGTGCAGAGACCGAAGGCGTCCTCGTCACGCCCATCGACGGACGGTGCCCCCAAGGCGAGGACGCGGACCCCTGGGCCGACTGCATCGAGTCGTTCGAGCCCGGACCCGAGGCGGTGTTCGGACAGGAGTTCTTGCCCGAGGTCGTGCTCGGCCCCCCGATGCCTCCGCAGGCCGGGGGCTCCGTCGACGTGCTGAGCCTGGGCTGCGGCGGGCAGATCACGCTCGCGTTCGACCCGCCCGGCATCGTGGACGGCCCAGGCGACGACCTCGTCGTCTACGAGAACCCCTTCGCGACCGGGGACACGACCTTCGCCGAGCCCGCTCGCGTGCTCGTCAGCGAGGACGGCACGACCTGGCGCGCGTTCGGTTGCGAGCTCACCGGCCTGGGCGACTGGCCTCCACACGGGTGCGCCGGCATCACGCCGGTGTCCGGAGGCGATGACGGGTTCATCGGCGGCGACGCCTTCGATCTGGCGGACGTCGGGCTCCCCAGCGCCCGCTACGTCCGACTCGTCGACGTGTCGAGCGCGTACTTCGGCACGGACATGTGGTGCACCGGCGGCGCCGGCGGGTTCGACCTCGACGCGGTGGAGGCGCTCGCGCGGTGACACGCGCCGGCCTGCTGCTGCTGGCGTGTCTCGCCGCGGGATGCCCTCGCCCCGCCGCCGAGCCACCTGCGGCCGCGCGCATCGCCTCGGTCACCATCGACAGCGACGCCACGCTGTGGGCCCTCGGGGAGGACGTGCGCGGCCAAGTCGTCGCCGTCAGCGCGCTCGTCGACGATGCCCGGTACAGCCCGATCGTCGACACCTGGCCCGCGTCCATCCCCCGGGTCAGCGGATCGTCCGAGACGCTCATCGCTCTGCGCCCCACAGTCGCGTTCGTGGCCGAGTGGAGCGACCCCAACGGACGCGCGCTGCTCGAACGCTCCGACATCGACGTGGTGGTGCTCTCGGGCTTTGGCGGCTTCGATGACTATCGAGCCCGCGTGCGAACCATCGCCGAGCGTGCCGGAGCGCCCGAGCGCGGGCGGGCGTTGGTCGCAGAGTTCGACGAAGCTCTGGACCAGGTCACCTCCAGCGCCGGCGCGGGCCTCAGCGTCGTCTCCTACGCCAGCGGCAACGTCGCGGCAGCCGACACCACCTTCGCCGACGAGGCGGCGGCCGCCGGCTTGACCAACCTCCCCTCGACCAAGGGGATGAAGGGGCACGTGCAAGTCGGCATCGAGCAGCTCGTGGCGTGGGCGCCCGACGTCCTCGTCGTCCCTTGCGAAGACGACTGCGCCAAGACCGAGCGCGACTTCGCCACGAAACCCGGCATCGCGGCAACGCCCGCCGCGCAGCACGACCGCATCATCGCCATCGAGCCCGCGCTTCTGTTTGCGACGGGGCCTCGCATGCTCGACGTCACCGCAGCCCTCGTCCGAAGGCTTCGCGAGGCCGATCCTTGACCCGCTGGGCCGCCATCGTCTCGGCGACGCTGCTCGTCGCCTTGTGGATCTCGCTCGTCGCCGGCCCGGGCGACGTGTCGCACGGCGACGTGGCGAGCGTGCTGTTGGGGCGGGAGGTCACCGCCCTGCAGCGCGCGTTGGTCTGGGACCTTCGGCTTCCGCGCTCCCTGCTCGCCGTGTGCGTCGGCGCCTCCCTCGGCCTCGCAGGCGCGCTCACGCAGGGTCTGTTCCGCAACCCGCTGGCCGAACCGGGCGTGCTCGGGGTCTCCGCGGGCGCGGCCATGGCCGGCGCGGTCGGGCTCGCAATCGGGCTCGACGCGGCCGGCCCCTGGGCGATTCCCGGCGCCGCGTGCCTGGGTGCGATCGGGGTGCTGCTCGTGCTCATGGCGTGGGCCCGTACCGACGCGCGCACCTCGACGCTCATCCTGTGCGGGGTCGCGCTCGCGTCGGTGTGCGGCGCAGTCACCACCCTCGTGCTCTCGGTCGGCATCGAGCGCTGGGAGGTGGGCATGAAGGTCGTGCGCTGGTTGATGGGCAGCTTCGACGGACGCACGTGGCCTCACCTGGCGATCGGCGCCTCCGCCTTGGCGCTCGGCGCAGCGCTCGCGGCGTGGGTGCGCCAGGACCTCGACGCCCTGCAGCTGGGCTCGGACACCGCGGTCTCGCTGGGCGTCGACCTTCGGCACACTTGGCGCGTCGGAATCACCACGGTGGGCCTCCTCGCGGGCCTGTGCACCGCGCTCACCGGCGTCATCGGTTTCGTCGGACTCGTCGTCCCGCACATCGCCCGCGCGTTCGTCGGTACCGGTCATGCCCGCCTGCTGCCCGCCTCGGCGCTGCTCGGCGGCACGTTGCTGCTCCTCGTCGACGTGGCCACCCGCACCATCGCCTTCATCGCCCTGCCCCCCGGAGTCATCACGAGCCTGCTGGGTACACCGGTGTTCTTGGTCGTGCTCGCGCGCATGCGGACGGAGATCACATGACGCTCGCCGCCCGTGCCATCACGCTGGAGATCGGCGGCCGCGTGCTGGTCGAAGGCCTGGACCTCAGCGTTTCGCCCGGCGCGGTCACGGTCGTCGTCGGCCCCAACGGCGCGGGCAAGTCGACGCTGCTGAGGGCCCTGTGCGGGCTGCTCCCCCTCGAGCACGGGCAGGTGACGCTGCGGGGCACGCCGCTGTCGTCCGTGGCCCCACGAGCGCGCGCCCGTGCGATCGCCTACCTCCCGCAGCAGACCCCGGCGGCGCCCGGCCTGACCGTGCGGGACGCCGTGCTCCTGGGGCGCCTCCCTCACCGCTCACGCCTCGCGGGCCCGAGCGCCGACGACCACGCGCGCGTCGGGACCAGCCTCGAGCGCGTCGGCATGGCCGCATTCACCGAGCGCCGCCTCGACTCGCTCAGCGGCGGAGAACGACAGCGGGTGATGCTCGCGCGCATGCTGGCCACCGAAGCCGACGTCATGGTGCTCGACGAGCCGACCGCCGCGCTCGACGTTCGCCACGCGCTCGACCTGCTCGAGACCCTGCGCGCACTTGCACGGGAGGGTCGCGCGGTCGTGCTCGCGCTGCACGACCTGCCGCTCGCCGACGCGTTCGCCGACCAGGTCGTCTGCCTCGACGCGCGCGGCACCACGCGGGTCGGGCCCCCCTGCAAGGTGCTCTCGCCCGACACCGTGCAGGCGGTCTTCGGCGCTCCATTCGATCGCGACGACGACGGCGTGCTTCGCCTGCAGCTGCCCGACGGGGCCGCCGTCACCAGCGGCTGAGCAGCGCCTGCAGCGTCTCGACGTCAAGCGTCTTGCGCCCGCCCATGTCGCTGAGCACGTCCTCCGCGAGCTCCCGCTTGGTCTCGTGCAGCGCCAAGATCTTCGACTCGATGCTCCCCTGCGTGCAGTACCGGTACACGGTCACGGGGCGCGTCTGCCCCATGCGGTGCGCGCGACCAGTCGCCTGAGCCTCGACGGCCGGGTTCCACCACGGATCGACGTGCAGTACGTAGTCGGCCGCCGTCAGGTTCACGCCGATGCCCCCCGCGCGCAGGCTCATCAAGAAGACGTCGGCCTCCCCGGCCTGAAACGCCTCGACTCGGCGCGCGCGCTCGGCCGCCGCGGTGCTGCCCTCGAGCACCAGGGTCTGCACGCCGCGTGCTCGCAGACGCTCGTCCAAGATCGCCAGGACGCCCAAGAACTGGGTGAACACCAGCACCTGGTGCCCCGCGCCGACCAGCTGCCCGCAGCGCTCGACCACCTGGTCGAGCTTGGCGCCACGGGGCGCGTCCTCCTCGACGAGCCGCGGCTCGATCGCCGCCTGCCGAAGCCGGCCGATCTCGGTCAACATGCGCACGCTGGCCTGCCCCGGCTTGATCCGGTCCTCGTCCAGCGCCTCGCGAATCCGAGCCTCGGCGGCCTGGCGCTGCGCTTCGTACCACGCACGCTCCGCTTGCGAAGGCTCGACCATCACCACCGCTTCGGTGCGCGGCGGCAGCTCCGTGAGTACGGCCGACTTGCGGCGGCGCAGGATGAACGGCTGCAGCACGGCTCGCAGGTGCCGTTTCGCCCACGGAATGCCCTCGGACACCGCCTTGCCGATGCTGTCGCGAAAGAGCACGCGGTCTCCGAGCAGACCAGGGACACACGCCTGCATGACCGCCCACAGCTCGCCGATGTGGTTCTCGAGCGGGGTCCCGGTGAGCCCGAACCGCACCTGTGCCCCAATGCCCGCCGCCGCCTTGGCGCGAGAGGTCGTCGCGTTCTTGAGGGCGTGCACCTCGTCGAACACGACCGTGTAGAAGTGAAGCCCCTGGAGGGCTTCGCCCAACCTCTGCACCACGCCGTAGCTCATCAGCGCGACCTCGCCCGGCTCGATGGCCTCGAGCGCCGGCAGCCTGGCCGCGGCGGGCAACGCGTTGATGTCGATGAAACGCAGGCCCGGTGTGAACCGCTGGGCCTCGCGCTGCCAGTTGACGACCACCGACGTCGGACAGATCACCACGGAAGGCCCCTCGCTCGCTCGGGCCAGCAGCATCGCGAGGCTCTGCACGGTCTTGCCCAGGCCCATGTCGTCGGCGAGGACGCCCCCTAGCCCGGCCGCGGCCAGTCGCATCATCCATCGGTAGCCCTCCCGCTGGTACCCCCGCAGCGTCACCCCCAGCCCCTCGGGCAGGTCGAAGTCGGCCGTCAGCGCCGCGGCGATCGCACGCTTGCGCTCGGCGACGTCGGCAGCGAGCCGCACCCAGTCTCCCAACAGCTCGTCCGACGCCGCGAGCACGAGCGCGGGCACCTCTGCCTCGGCAGCGTCTGCGCGGCTGTGGTCGAGCCGGGTCAGCGCGTCGAGCGTCCGGCGCAGCGCCGCTGAGAGCCGAATGACGTCGCCGCGTTCGAGCGCGACGAAGCGGTTGGCCCCGCCGCGCCCCTTGGCGAGCAGCTTCCAGGCGACGACCAACCCCTCGTCGACCGGGAGCCCCGCCTCGACCTGCAGCCACTGCGTCCGGCCCCGCTTGATCGTGATCTCCAGGTCGGCGCGGTCGTACTCCCGACCGAGGCGGAGCGCCTTGCCCCGGGGCCAGCCGATCGTCAATAGCCCCACGTCAGCGGCACGGGTCACCTCCTCGATCACCGCGCAGGCCCGCTGCATCCCGACGACGAAGCGCCCGCCTTCGTCGTCGACCTCGAGCTGCCCGAGCAGCGGACACGCCTGCAGCGCAGCCTCGAGCGCCTCGGCCTCCGCGTGGAGATCGCGGATCGTGGTCCGCAAGCCGTGTCCAGTGTCGGCGACGAGATCGACCTGCCCCTGGCCCGCCGCACAACGCGGGCCGTGCCGCCCCAGCGGTCGCACGCCCACCGCGATGCGCAGCGTGGGCTCTCGCCACTCGAAGTCGACATCGATGCCCGTCGCCGCCTCGACGTCGCGCGCAGTCAGGTCGACCGTGCCGCGTCCGCGGAGCGTGAGCACATCGGTCAGGCGCGCCAGCGTTGGACGCAGGCGAGAGATCGCCGCGTGTGGCACCGCAGCCCCCCGCGCGCTGGCGACCGCGCGAAAGACGGGCTGCAGGCGATGCTCTGCCGCGTAGAGCACGAGCCGCTGCGGACCTTCCCACGCATGTGCGAACGCCCCGACGTGGGTCAGCGCCGCCGGCTCGATGGACACCCTGGCGCCACGCTCGTCGCCGTCGATCACCAGCTGCGGATGGGCCTGCGCGACGGCGACCGGCGCACCGCTGGGGTCGCGGACGCGCGGATGCCCGACCAACGCGAAGGCCAGCGCAAACGTCAACGCCCGGCTTCCCTCGACGAACGAGACGTTCGAAGCTCCGCCGCGGACCTCCTCGAACGCGGCCTGGTACGCCATGACCACCGCCTCATCGCGAGCGTCCGCCACGTGGGCGTACGTCGTGAGCACCTCGTCGATGCGAATCGACCGACCACCGTGGCTCCGCGGCGAGGCGATGAGTCGGGCAGAGATCGCCAGCATGCCCTCGGCGTCGTCCTCGACGTGCCAGACGATCGACGGGGTGAAGCCCTGACGCGCGGCGTCGGGTTCGACGCGCGGGGACACGACGTCCGCGAACGCCTCGAGCTGCTCGACCATGTGCTCCCATGCGGCACGTGGGGCGTAGGCATCCAACAGCGTGCGCTCCGAGGTCCGAGCGCCCGCCAGCGCCGCACAGGTTGCGGGGAGCAGGGGCGTCTTCAGACGGTCGACCCGCGCGCGGACGGCAGCGAGCGCCTCGTTGGCCCCCGGCGGCGTGGCAACGCCGAGCCACCCGGCGACGAGGTGCCCAACGACGATGGCCGGCCAGGACGCCGCCTCGCCGTCGCCCAGCGCTGCATCGAGCGCGTCGCCGACCTCGGCGGGTCTCGACTGCCCCGTCTCGACTCGCAGCAACCCCCACAACAGGTCGAGCGCACCCGCCAGCGGCCCGGGTCGCGCGTCAGTGAGGACGGCCTCGACCGCGAGCCACGCACCGGGCACCGAGCGGCGGGTCGCGTCGAGCCCCGCAAGCGTGAACGCCAGCGCGTCGATCCCCTCGAGCGCGCGGCGGGCGGGGGCGCGCGCCTCGATGATGCGCACGCCGAGCTCGTAGGTCGCCTCGAGGTCTCCGAGCGCGAACGAGCGCAGCAGCTCGAGCTTGCGGCGCAGCGCACTCCCGCGGCGCGAGAGGAGCTTTCCCGTCCGCTCGCTCGGGAGCCAGATCATCGCCGCCCGCAAGAGCTGTGGCGGGTTGCGCTTGGTCGGCGGGAGCGCGCGCGCCTCGAGGCAACGCAGCAGCCGGTCGAGCGTCACGAGCGTCAGCGGCTCGAGCCGCTCGAGACAGACCTCACCGAGCACCCTCGCATAGCGCACGAGCGTAGCGTCCGAGGCCGCCTCCAGCCACGGTACCTCGGGCTCGGCACCGAAGAGTCGATACTCGAAGGCGAAGGCGTCCGCGCGATGCCCCCTCGGCTGTAGCCGATCGGCGAACCGCTCGACCCGCGGCAGCGCGATGTCGGCGCCCCCCATCACCATCATCGCCCGAGCGATGCCCAGCTCCCGCTCCGGACGCTCCCAAGGGTTCGGGACTGCTCGCGCATCGAGTCGACCGAGCGCGGAATCGAGTCGGTCGCGAACGTGCACGAGCCGAAGCACGTCGTAGTGGGTCTGGGGATGCACCTGGAACGCGAAGCGGCCTCCCTCATCGGCCGGCGGGACCGCGTGGCCCCGGGCCACCAGGTCGGCGATCGCTGCGTCGAGCTCGGTCTCGGAGAAGCCGCTGCCCCACAGGCGCTGCGCCGCTTCGACCCAAGTGCCCCGCCGCTGGCGCAGCGGCGAGAACGCGAGGGCCAGCAGCAACGCGATGGCGGCGTCATTCGAGCCCTGCACGGGCGATGCTCGGTGCGCCATCGGTCGGCCATCATCGGACGTCTGGGCCGAGCGCTCAACGGGCGAATTCCTTCGGAGACCCACCCCGCAGCGGCGTCGACGCTGTGGGATGCTAAGAGTCGTCCATGCGTGTCGCCATCACCGGTGCCAGTGGGTTCGTCGGACGTGCTCTCCGCTCTGCGCTCGAGGACGCCGGCCATGAGCCCGTGCCGGTTCGCAGAGACGACACCGGCGCACTGCAGTGGTCGACCGACGATGGGTTCGACCCCCCGGACGCCCTGTCCGGCTACGACGCCGTGGTTCACCTCGCCGGAGAGAACATCGCCGGGGGCCGCTGGAACGACGAGCGCAAGGCCAAGATCCGCGACTCCCGAGTTCAAGGCACGCGCCGCGTCGTCGAAGCGCTGAAGGCCGCCGCCCCCCGCCCCCGCGTGCTGATCTCGATGTCGGCCGTCGGCTACTACGGCCCGCGCGGGTCGACCGAGCTCACCGAAGACGCCGAGCCCGGTGATGGTTTCCTCGCCGACGTCGCGCGAGCCTGGGAGGCCGAAGCCACCGCAGCCGAGGCGCTCGACGTGCGCGTCGTCCGGCTGCGCCTCGGCACGGTCCTCGGAGAGGGCGGTGCGCTCGAGAAGATGCTGCCCGCGTTCAAGATGGGCGTCGGCGGTCGCCTCGGCGACGGGGAGCAGTACATGTCGTGGATCCACATCGACGACGTCGTGGGTGCCATCGTGCACGTGCTCGAACACGACGACTGCGCGGGTCCCTTCAACCTCACCTCTCCCGAGCCTGCCACCAACGCCGAGTTCACCAACGCGCTCGGCAAGGCCCTCGGCCGCCCCACCGTGATCCCCGTGCCAAAGTTCGCGCTCAAGGTCGCGTTCGGCGAGATGGCCGAGCACCTGCTGCTGACGGGCCAACGCGTCGTTCCCCAACGACTGCTCGCCTCGAAGTTCGAGTTTGCGCGCCCGGACCTGTTGGCTGCGCTGACCGACGCGGTGCGCTGAGCCCACCCGGCGCTCAGAGCCGCTCGGCCATCCGGCGGACGCGGTCCATCCGCTTCTCCATCATCGGGAGCTTCTCGGGCAACACCTTGCCCACCAAGGCCTCGAAGCTGGCCGTGAAGAAGAACAGCAGGTTCTGCAGGATCCACCGATCGACCTCGGCCGTCGCACCGCCGAGCCGCTGTAGCGAACGCGCCACCGCGGCTGTCGCCTCTCGAAACGCCTCGGTCTCCAGGTGTCCGAACCCGGCGTGCACGAACAGGCACATCCCCAGCTGCACCATCTCTCGATAGGCCCGCAGCTGCCCCAGCAACATCTCTTCGGCCAGCGCGGTGGCGCTCGCGAGCCCCAGCGAGGGCTCGAAGCGATAGCAGCCATTGGGCCCCTCCCCTCGGAACATGCACACCGTCGCTCCGCCCGTCCCTGCGGCCCATCGCGCCCGCTCGAGGATCCAGCGGTCCGCCGGGGAGAGCTCACCGGCGACGTTGGGGGTCGACGAGAGGTACACCTCCACCGTCGGCGTCAACACCAGCGCCCGCCGCTCTCCGCTCGCGGTCTGAAGGGTCAGCATCTCGCACGAGAGCGGAGGCGCGAACGCGCCCTCGACCTCGTGCAGCCGACCGGGCCCGCCTGGCACCCCATGCACGCGCGGCTCACCCACAGCCCTGCGGCGCCTCTTCGGAGAACACCCGCGTCTCGTCGTAGCCCACGAGTCGCTCGGCATCGTAGAGGTGGGTAATGCCCCCGATCGAGATCATCCCCTGCGCCTGCCCTGGGGTCAGGTTGAACCAGGGGCTCGTTTCCGTGGACGGCGGCTGCTCGAGCGGCGCGTCCCCGTGCGTCCACGTGCGCTGCATCGTCTCGTGGGCTTGCGCCCCGCCGGCGGTCTCCATCTGATAGGTGTCGGTGGCGATGATCTTGGGGGTGTCCTCGCCGGGCAGGATCGCCTCGAGTGACGCGGAGGTCGTCCACATCCCCGCAGGCCCCGCGCCCGAGGTCCGCGCGTACACCCGCCCCTGCCAGCCCAGCATCGCCGTCAGCTCCCACGGTCCCGAGACGCTCAGCTGCCCCAGCGCCAGCGCGTAGTCGAGGTGCAGCCGAAACGGCAGCGCCAGCGGCTGCCCGACGACCGACTCGACCGGCCACGGGTCGCGCTTGTCCCAGGTCTCGATGTGCATGACGATCTGCCCACCCTCGACCCACAGCTGGCCGGAGGCCGCCGCGGTCTCGGTGCACGCGGCCGCGGCTTCGGTCCACGCGAAGGTGCCATCGTCGTCGATGTCCAGCGTCCAATGCGGCGTCCCGTCGGGGTTCCACGCCACCGTCCAGGTGCCGACGAGGCCCGTCTCCCCTGCGTCGTCCCCGAAGGGCGGCGGAGCTGGGAACGCGGGGAGAGGCTCGTCTCCACTCTCGCCGCTGCTCTCGCCTCCTGGCGCATCCGTGTCGGTGCCCTCCGATCCGCCGGCGGTGCTCTCGACTCCGCCCGTGCCCGTCCCGTCGTCGCTGGGGTCCCACGGCCCGCTGGGGTCGACACCACCGGTCGAGTCGTCGCCGCCCGTCCCGGAGTCGCTGCCGTCGGCCTCCCCCTTGGCATCGTCGTCCTCGGGACCCTCGCCGGGGTCGTACGCCCCGTCGGTCTCGAACGGGTCGTCGGTGGTCGCGCTGGGCAGGTCGAACCCCGGCGTGGGGATGCAGCCGGCGAGAAGGAGCAAAGCGACCGAGGGTGCCCGACGATGCGCGGAAGACATGGTTCGGCCATCGACCGCCGCGGCCGAACCTTTCGGGCCCTCCCCGGCCCGCTTTGGGACGACTTCCGGCGCTCACACGCGCACGCGCGGCGCGAACTTGCCCTCGTGCGCGGAGAATCTCGCGAGCAGCGGCTGGACGACCCCGGCGAGGAACTCGTCCACCTGCTCGGGCGCGCGCCCCACGTACGCGGCTGGGTCGATGACCGCGTCGGTGACGTGAGGCCCGAGCGCATCGTCGCCCCGCATGCGCGAGAGCAGGTCGTTGGGCTTGCCCTGTGCCTTCATGACCGTGGCGGCCGCGTGGGAGTGCACGCGCACGCGCTCGTGCAGGTCTTGCCGACTCAAGCCGGCCTTGGCCCCTCGCATGATCACGTTCTCGGTCGCCATGAACGGCAGCTCCTGCTCGAGGTTGGCCGCGATGACGGCGGGGTAGACGACCATCGCTCGGGTGACGTCGGCGAGCAGGTTCATGATGCCGTCCGTCGCGAGGAACGCCTCGGTGATCACGAGCCGCCGGTTGGCGCTGTCGTCGAGCGTACGCTCGAACCACTGGTTGGCGTGCGTGGCCATGGGGTTGGCGGCCAGCGACTGCACGAACCGCGCGAGCGAGCAGATCCTCTCGCTCTTCATCGGGTTGCGCTTGTACGCCATCGCGCTGCTGCCGATCTGGTTCTTGCCGAAGGGCTCCTCGACCTCGCGCTTGTGACACAGCAGCCGCAGATCCGACCCGAACTTCGCGGCCGAGCCGGCGAGATCGGCGAGCGCGGTGAGAACCCAGGTGTCGAACTTGCGCGGATACGTCTGGCCGCTGACGGGCACCGTCTGCGAGAACCCCATCGCCGCGGCGACCTTGTCGTCGAGCTCCCGCACCTTGTCGTGATCCCCTTCGAACAGCGCGAGGAACGAGGCTTGCGTACCGGTGGTGCCCTTGACGCCGCGCATCGGCAGGCGCTCGAGCAACGCCTGCAGCGACTCCATGTCGTAGGCGAGGTCCTGCATCCAAAGGGTCGCCCGCTTGCCCACCGTGGTCAGCTGCGCGGGCTGGAAGTGGGTGTAGGCGAGCGTGGCCAGGTCGCGGTGCTCTTGGGCGAACGCGCCGAGCTGACCGATCACGCAGTGCAGACGGTCGAGCAGCAGCCCGATGCCGTCTCGAATCATCACGAGCTCGGCGTTGTCCGCGACGAAGCAGCTCGTCGCGCCGAGGTGGATCACCTTCTCCGCAGCCTCACCGGCGACCTCCCCGTAGTGGTGGACGTGGGCCATGACGTCGTGCCGGAACTTCGCCTCGAGCTCCGCGACGCGATCGAAGTCGACCTCGTCGATGTGCCGGCGCATCGCCTCGATCGCCTCGGAGGGCACGGGAATGCCCAGGGCTCGCTCCGAGTCCGCCAAGGCGATCCAAAGCTCCCGCCACAATCGGACGCGGCGGCGGTCGCCGAAGTTCTCCACCATCGCGGCGGTGGCGTAACGGGTCCCCAGCGGGCTACGGTAGACGTCGGAAGCGCTCATCAGCCGGCGCAGGATAACGATCCCAACCTGCGCCAACAGCGCAAATGAATTTTCCGCAAACCCCGGGAATACCCTCGGCGGCGGCCCAGTATCGCCCACACGCTGATGAACCGAACCGCTCGGCAGGACTTCGAAAAGACCGCTCTTCCCCAGCTCGACGCCATGTACGGCGCCGCGCTCCGCCTCACCCGCAACCCGGCGGAGGCCGAGGATCTGGTCCAGGACGCCTACGTCCGCGCCTATCGGTTCTGGCACACGTTCAAGACCGGCACGAGCATCAAGGCGTGGATGTTCACCATCCTGCGCAATACCTTCATCAATCGGTACCACCGCACCAACCGACGCCGCAGCGCCCAGCACGATCTCGAGGCGCAGCTGGGCTCTCTGGGCTCCGAGGCCGCGGTGGGCCACCCCACGGCCAAGGTGCCCGGCCCCGAAGCTGCCACCGCGCAGCGCTTCACCCGGGAGCGCATCATGGCCGCGCTCGAGACCATCCCCGAGGACTACCGCACCGCGGTGATGCTCGCCGACCTCGAGGGGCTCGCCTACAAAGAGATCGCCGAGGTCATGGACTGCCCCATCGGCACGGTCATGTCTCGCATCTACCGAGGCCGACGGCTGCTGCACAAGCTGCTGCGCGACCACGCCGCCGAGCTCGGCCTCGTCGAGCCCCCGGCCCCACCCGCACCCAAGACCGACGCCGAAACCTCCAGCGCCGCGGGTGAAGCAACCGACTCGAAGACCGTCTCGATGTCCGCCTACCGCAAGCGAGGCACCGCATGAGCTTGGAAAACATCCGTTCCGAATGCAGCGAGTACGCTGCGCTGCTCCAACCCCACGTCGACGGCGAGCTCGCCGATGAAGAGCAGCGCCGGGTGTCCGACCACCTCGAGATGTGCGAGGCCTGCCGGGCCGCGACCTCGGAGCAGATGTGGGTTCGTGCCACACTTCGCTCCCTCGAGCGGGAACCTGCCCCATCGAGGCTGCGCGCCGGCGTGCTCGCAGCCCTCGACGAAGCGGACCAGGCCGATCAGGCGGACGCGGCCGACCCCGCGGATGCAACGGCCCCGCACGAAGATCCGGCGGCGGGCGTCCCCAACGACGCCCCCATCCCCATCGAATCGGCCCGCAAGGGTCGCGTCCGCGATCTTCTGCGCGGCGCGGTGGTGATGGTGCCCGCGGCCGCCGTCGCGGCGGGCCTGTTCTTCGTCGCCCGCGGAGGGCTCGAGCCGGTCCAGACGATGCCAGGGGCCGGTCTGTCGGCGGCCATGGGCCACGCGAGGGCCCCCGCCGAGGCCGCGACCGGCGCTGAGCCGCGCACCGTGGCCAACGGGGCGGCCGGGCTCTCCGAGCTCGACGACCTGCAGCCCCAGCTCGATTTCCCACTCCAGGTCGCGCCGTCGCAGCCCGAGCAGCGGGTGGAGCTCGTCGGCGCCCGCCTCGACAACGCGGGCAAACCGGGCTTGGGCGCTCGCCTGCGCTACCGCATCGCGGGTGATCAGCACGTGATCGACCGCCAGAGGCCCATTGGAGGCCCGCCTCCGTCCGGGGCCAAGGTCGTCTTTCGCGGCCAGCCCTACACCGTCAGCCACGACACGGGCGCGCCAACGCTCCACTTCGAGCTCGGTGGCGTCGCGCACCAGCTGACGCTCGAGGGTGCAAACCCGAGCGCTGGCAGCCTCGACGTCGACTCTCCGGACTTCGCCGTCTTGCTCGACATGGCTCACCATCTCGCTCGTGACACCAGCGCCCGGCCTGCCGCGGGACGCTGATCATCCGTCGTGTCACGGACCACCTCGCCCGCCGGCTGCCTCAAAAGGGTGCCGGCGCTCGTTTTTGAGTTGGCCCGGCGCAGACAGCGGGATAGTCTCCGACCGTGCCTTCAGCGCTGATCATCGACGCCGATCACGATGCCACCAGCAATATCGAGACGACGCTGAAGCCCTACGGCTTCGAGATCACCTCGACCCAAGACAAAGAAGAGGCGATGTCGATCGCCCGCGACGCGACGCCGAACATCATCTTCTTGAGGGTCGAGCTCCCGAACGCGTCGGGATTCTCCGTCTGCAACAAGCTGCGCCGCTCCGACGACATCAAGAACATCCCCCTGGTGATGTACGCCTCGGGTGTCTCCGACGACGTCTTCAATCAGCACCGCACGCTCAAGACGCACGCCGACGCGTATCTCAAGTTTCCCTTCGACGGGAGCACCCTCGTCGATGCCGTGCGCGAGCACGTCGAGCTGAGCGACGCCCCCGACGCGGGTCTCGCCGCCGACGCGGGCCTCGATGCCCCTGACGCGGGTCTCGACATCGATCTCGAAGACCTCGACGACGGCGACCACGATGCGGCGCCCGCCAGCGAAGACACCCCCGACACTGGCGACGAGGCCGAGGCGGGCCTGGACATGCCCGAGTTCGAGGAAGAGTTCGCCGAGATGGGCAAAGACCTCGGCGACGAGACCGACGCGGCCTTCGACGCGCTCATGGGCGGAGAGCCCGAGCCGCAGCTCGACGCCGTGCCAGAGCCAGAGCCAGAGCCAGAGCCAGAGCCAGAGCCGCAACCAGAGTCAGAGCCTCTCGCCGACGAGCCGCCGCCTGCCGACGGCGCGGCACCGGCGACCGAGTTCAAGGCCCAGCGCGAGGTCATCTCCCTCAAGTCCCAGGTCAACGCCAAGAACCGGGAGATCCTCGCGCTTCGCGACGACCTCGAGTCTCAGGAGCGAGCCGTCCTCGACGCCAAGCACAGGAACCGCGAGCTGCTCGCGCAGATCGGCGACCTCGAGGAGAAGCTGCTCGAGCTCGAAGAAGCCAAGCTCACCGCGCAGGAGCACGCCAAAGCCGCCGCGCGTGACAAGAACACCATCCTCAAGCGCGAAGAAGGCCTCAAGACCCGCTTCGAGCACACCCAAAAGAAGCTCAAGGACGTCGAAGAGCAGGTTGCGGCCATCACCGCTGCGCGAGACGAAGCGACCGCCAACGCGGCGTCGAGCACCCAGCAGCTCGAAGCCGTGCGTAGCGAGCTCGCCTCGGCCGAGAACACCTCGGCGCAGCTGGGTGAGCAGCTCGAGGAGGTCCGCACCCGCGCCACCTCTCTCGAGGGTGAGCTCTCCGAGGCCAAGGCGAGCGCCGAATCGCTTCGCACCGAGCTCGACCAAGCCAAGGCCGCCCTGACCACCGCCCAGGCCGACGTCGAGTCGGTCAAGGCCCAAGCCGAAGCCGACCTGGCCGCCAAGGACGAGGAGGCCCGCAACGCCGCGAACGCCGAGGTCGCCAAGGCGCTGACGACCCAAGCCGCCGAGCACCAGGCCGAGATCGAGTTCGCCGAAGCACAGCACCGCGCCGCGCTCGAGAAGGTCAAGGCCGAGGCCGAGGAGACCGAGACGAACGCCCGCGCCGAGGTCGAAAAGCTCCGCGCCGAGCTCACCGCCGCCGAAGAGGCCGCGCAGACGGAGCGCGACGCCCTCAAGCAGGAGCTCGAAGGGGAGAAGTCGCGCGCAGCCGAGGAGGTCACGAGCATGCAGGGCAAGCTCGACGCGCAGCAGCGCGAGCTCGAGACCCTCAGCGGCCAGCTCGACGACTACAAGGCTCGCTACGAGTCCACCAGCCGCACGCTCGATGCACGCCGAGACGCGGAGCGACGCGCCAGCACGGCGCTGGCGGTGGCCCTCAAGGTCCTCGACGAGGGCTGAGCGCAGGTGCCTCCACGGGCGGCGTGTGCTAAGGCAGGCGCCTCTTGACCAAGCTCCACGGCGATACGTCCAGCCTCAAGCCGAGCCACGTCCGGTTGCTTCAGCGGCTGGGCGAGCGCAGCGTGCTCCCCGACCGCGTCCTCGGGCCTGCGCTCGCGCGTGACCTCCTCGATGTCGCGCTCGAGCTCAACCGCCGCGTGGGTCTGTTCCTCGACCGGCGTGGCCGGGTCACGTCCGTCATCTTGGGCGACGCGCACAGCATGCAGCTGCCCGAGTTCGACCGCGTCCGAGGCGTCGCAGGGCGCCTTCGCGGCATCCGCCTCGTGTTGACCCACCTCGTCGCGCAGGGTCTCGACCGCGAAGAGCTCGCCGACCTCGCCAAGCTCCGCCTCGATCTCGTCGCGTCGATTCACCGCGGCCCCGCCGGCATCATGGCCGACGTTGCCGTGCTCAGCCCGCCCCCGCCAGACGCGCGGGAGACCTTCATCACCGCGACCCTGCCCACGGTCCCGCTGGCGCTGCTCGATCCCGACCACGGCCCCCCCGCCAGGCCCGACCTGCCGGTCCCCTTCGACGTGTTCATCCGCGACCGAGAGGCCCAGCTGGTCGCGGCCACCGCCCGGGCGCGCGCCGAGGTCGACGGCACGCGGGCCATGGCGATGGTCGTGCACAGCGGAGGGCCCACCGTCGAGGCGCGCACCAACGAGCTGCGCGAGCTGTGTCAGACCGCCGGGGTCGCGCTCATCGATCTGGTCAAGCAGCGGCGACCGCATCCTGATCCGCGCACGTTCTTCGGCTCGGGCAAGCTTCGCGAGGTCCTCGTCCATGCGCTCGAACAAGACGTCGAGGTGCTGATCTGCGACCCCGAGCTGAGCGCCTCCCAAGCGCGCACGATCGCCAACCTCACAGATCTCAAGGTCATCGACCGGACGATGCTGATCCTCGACATCTTCGCCAAGCACGCGACGAGTGCCGACGGCAAGCTGCAGGTCGAGCTGGCGCAGCTTCGCTACAACCTGCCCAAGATGGTCGGCAAGGGCACGATGATGTCCAGGCTGGCCGGCGGTATCGGCGGTCAGGGGCCCGGCGAGAGCAAGCTCGAGATCGATCGCCGCCGCGCCAACGACCGCATCAACGACCTCGAGCGTCGGCTCGAGAAGCTCAAGAAGCAGCGCGATCAGAAGCGGGCTCGACGGCGGCGCAACGACGTGCCCGTGGTCGCCATCGTGGGCTACACCAACGCGGGCAAGAGCACGCTGCTCAACACCGTCACGCAGAGCAAGGTCGACGCGGAAGACAAGCTCTTCGCCACGCTCGACCCCACCGTCCGGCGCATCCGCTTCCCCAACGAGCGCGAGATCGTCATGCTCGACACGGTCGGGTTCATTCGAGACCTGCCCCCTGCCCTGATGCAGGCGTTCTCCGCCACGCTCGAAGAGGTCGCCGATGCGGATCTCCTGCTGCACGTGGTCGACGCGACCGACCCGGACAAGGACCAGCAGATCGAGACCGTCGAGTCGATCCTCGGTGAGCTCGACGCTGGGTCGGTGCCCCGATTCGTCGTCTACAACAAGTGCGACGGCCTGCTCGACGAAGACATCGAGGTGCTCGAGCGTCGGCGTCGGGGCGTTCGCCTCGAGGTCACCCGCGCGTTCTTCATCAGCGCGCTGCAGCGGCCCACCACCCGGGAGCTGCTCCGCGCAATCGAACACCACCTGTGGGCCCGTGGCCGAACGGCCGACCCCCCGACGGAGGCGTTCGAGGGCGAGCCGGCCGATGTGGTGCCCCTCCCCTTGCGCGAGCCCGACGACTGAACGTAGAAGTCAGGCCTCACCGCCGAAGAAACCGGGAACGAGGACGTGAAGCAGGGACACGAGCACCACCGCCAAGCCGACCGGCGCGAGCACGGCCCCCTGCGCGCGCCGCCGCGAGCCCACGGCGGTGCCCCCGAGCCACGCCGCGCCCTGCACGGTCCCGACCATGCCCAACACGGCGCCAACGATGCCAAGCAGACTCATCGCGGCAAGGGTATCGCGCTGGGCGTTCTCGTCGCGCTCGGGCTTTGCGCGAGCGCGGCATGGGCCGCCCCAGCCGAGTCCGGCGGCAACGCGTTGACCGTGTGGTTCGCCATCGTGCTCGGCGCAATTCAAGGCGCGACCGAGTTCCTGCCGGTCAGCTCCTCGGGGCATCTATCCTTGGGCCAAGCGTGGCTCGGCATCGACCCCGAAGCTGCGGGGCACCGCTTCAACATCGTCCTGCACGCCGGCACGCTCATCGCCGTTGTGTGGGTGTATCGCAGCGACGTCCGCAAGCTGCTCGGCGTCCTCGCCAAGCCGACCGAGGACACCGCGGACCGTCGCCGGCTGATCCGCATGTTCATCGCCTCGCTCCCGCTGGGCATCGTGCTCATCCCCGCTGTCGAGTCGCTGGTCGTCGCCATGGAGTCCCAGGTGCGGCTCGTCGGTGTCGCCTTGCTCGTCACCGCGGCCATCCTCTTCGCCGCGTTTCGACCCGGTCGCGGCGACGGGGAGACGACCGACGAGCCCCCCTCCGCAAGACAAGCCCTGCTCATCGGCATCGCGCAGGTCTTCGCCGTCATGCCCGGCATCTCGCGCAGCGGCAGCACGATCGCCGCCGGACTCGCCGTCGGCCTCGACCGACCTCGGGCGGCTCGCTTCTCCTTCCTCATCAGCCTGATCGCGGTCGGAGGCGCGTCGGCCAAAGAGGTGCTCGACATCCTCGGGGACAGCGCCTCGGGCGAGTCGATCGCCGTCGTCCCGTTCGCCGCCGGGTTCGTGACCAGCCTCGTCGTGGGGCTGCTCTCCCTGCGCGGCCTTCTGTACCTGGTAGGCAAGGGCCGCGTGCTCGGCTTCGTCGTCTACCTCGTCCTGATGGGCACCGTCGCCATCGCGGTCGGGTAGCGCTCGCCGCCTCACCCCTTGACGGTGGCGAAGCGGGACATCTTGCCCGGAGGCAGCGCCGGCGGGGCGTTGTACCGCCCCATCTTCAGATCGATGCCTGCGTCGTTCTTCGAGCAACCACGCGCAGCCCGAACCTCTCCGGTGCGCAGCCGGATGGCCAGTCGACCGCACGTCCTCGAGAAGCTGTCGTCCCCATGCACCTCGTCTTGGTGGGTGCACAGCTGCCCTTGCATCGCGCCTTCGTGGCTGCCGAGCAGCGTCCACAGCTCATCGAGCGTCGAGGGCCGATGCTGGGCGTACAGCGTCGTGGCCATGTTGAGCCTCGCAAAGCTCGTGCTCCCACGGGGTACCGCCTCGTGCTGGCGCAGGACGGGGTCGAAGCAGTGGTTGGTGTGCAGGTGCGCCGCCCGAGGACCCACCTGGGTGAGGACCTTTCGCTGGCCGCTGCTCTCGACGCCGAAGAAGTCCCGGCCATCGGCGATGGTGTAGTAGTGCCCGCTGCTCAGCGGCAGGGCGTACAGACGCTCGCGCGCATCCGTGGCCGACGGCGCATCGAGCATCGCCCGGACCACGGCCGGCCACACGACCCCGACCCCCCCGTCGGTGCTCGAGAGGTTGTTGATCGTGACCGCGACCGCGTCCTGTCCGAGGCCTGCCATGCCGAGGCATCCGGTGAGGGTGAAACACAGCGACTGCTGCGTGGTCCCCTTTGGCGCGACCGACATCATCCTCACGAACGGCTCGGCGGAGGCGTGCATGTCCCACGTCTGGCCCAGCACAGGGCCCTCGACGCCCGTGAAGTAGATCGACGTGCAACCGCCGGGATCGGCATCGGCCTGCTCGGCTTCCGACGAGGGGAGCCCCACGGCCGAAGGCGGCACGTCGCGCAGGTCGGTGTAGTGGTTGAGAACGACGATATCCTCGGGAGACATGTTTGCGCCCTCGGCGATGCCGAGCAGCTCCGCGTGAAGCCCGGGCAAATGACGCTCGAGCACCGGGAGGTGGGCACCGGCCGCCTGCTGTACGTGCTCGGTCGACCCGAAGCGGCTGCGGCGTACGGCCAGAGCGAGCCGGATGTCTGCCAGAGCGCCGATCGGCTCGCGCCACAGCTCCCCGTGCGCCCTGCCGCGCTCTGTTGGGTCGGCTTGGTCGAAGACGACGGGCTGCATCGCGTGTGGCACGAGGCCAGCCTACCCCACCGCGCCCGAGCGGACCTGGAAGCGACGACCCGCGACGGGGCACAGCAGGCCCAACACGACGGCGAGCGCACCCGAGACGCAAAACACGGGCGTGTAGCCGACGGCGTCTCCCATCGCGCCCCCCAGCGGCGCGGCGAAGAACGCCCCGGCCATGTACATGACCTGCATCGCGGTGAAGTCGGTGGCCCCGATCGACGGGTCGGCGCGCCCCATCGCCAGCGCGAAGATGCACACCGCAACACCGCCGCCGGCCGCGGCCTCGACGACGTTGATCGGAGCGAAGGTGACCACCGGCAGATCGCCCAGCGCCGCGACACCCAAGGCTGCCAGCGCGAGACCCTGCACGATGCTGCAGACCGCCAGCGTCGGGGCCCAACCGCGGCGCCTGACGAACGCACCGGCCAGCGCCGCGCCCCCGATGACGGCGCCTGCCCCGATGAGGCCATCGAGCAGCGCGATCATCTCCTTGGTGTAGCCGTGGTCGACCAACATCGGCTTGGTCAGCGCCCCGCCGAAGGTCTCGCCGAACTTCGCGAACATGATGAACCCCCAAAAGGCCACACCCTGCCGGCGCAGCGACGCCCACAGCAGGGGCAGTACGCGGCGCGGCGGCGGTCTGGGGCTCTCGGGCTCGGGCGTGAGCAGGACGAACATCAAGACCGCGCCGATGAGCGCCGACATCAGCCAGAAGTCCCCGGCCCAGCCGATCGTCCCGAGCAGCCCGACGAGCACGCCCCCTCCGAGCAGGTTGCCGACCTTGAACCCGCCGACCTGCGCGCTGTTGGCGGGGCCGAGCTCCTCGCCCTCGAGCAACCGAACGGCCCAGCCGTCGACCGCGATGTCCTGGGTCGCCGCGAACACGTTGAGCACGAGGAACAGCAAGACGACGAGGCCCAGATCGTCTTCGGGCCGCACGAGCGAGAGCGCCAGCGTGACGCCGAGCATGCCCACCTGGGCGGGGATCAGCCAGCTGCGGTGCCGGCCCAACCTCTGGGACCCATAGCGGTCGACCAGCGGCGCCCAGAGGAACTTGAGCAGCCACGGCGCGGAGAGGAAGCCCGCGAGCCCGATCGTCTTGAGGTCGAGGCCCTGCTCACGAAGCACGACGGGCAGAACCACCGCGAGGAAACCTCCGGGTAGCCCCTGGCACACGTACAGCGCGAACAAGAATGCGAGCCGGCGGGACACGGCGTCGCCCATGATAGGACCCCACCGCGGCAGCGGGGCCGCAATCGCTATTTCAGTTCGAGGCCCGCTGTGGCCTCGTAGTCCTTTTTGCCGCCTTCCCACGTGGCGTGAGCCACCACGCGGAACTTCTCGCATCCCTCGCCGAAAGCGTAGTCGCCGGGTCGAACGAGGACGACGTAAACGCCTTGATCCGCTCGGCGGGCACCTCGGCCACGTCGCCACCGCAGCTGATCTTGGCGCTGAACGAGTCGGGCGCGGCACCGGCGTTGAACACCATCGCGACCTGGTTGTGCATGGTGACGTGGGTGATGTCCGTCTCGCCCTCGCGATGCTGTTTGATCGACCGCTTCATCGCGGGCATCTTGCAGTTGCCGCCCTCGCACTGCCACGCGCCGCGGTACGAGAGGAACTGGTTGCGGAGGTTCTGCCGAAGCGCGCCACAACCGAGCGCGAGCGGGGCACCGACGAGACCAAGGAGCAGCAATGCACGACGCATGGCGTGCAGAGTACCGCGCCTCCTTTGCGGGCGGGTGCGATCCCTGCGATCCTCTCCAAGCGCCGCCCTCATGATTCCACCGAGCCTGATCCCGCTGCCGATCGCCCCCGAGGTCGCCAAGCGTGTGGACGCCCTCGAGCTGCCCTTCTCGCGCCATGGGGTCGACCCGTACGGCATCGACAAGAAGGAGCTCGCGAAGTTCTTCACGCTGCTGCGCTTCCTCTATGAGCGCTACTTCGACATCGAGTGCGTGGGCATCCACAACGTGCCCGGTCGCGGCCGCGCAATGCTCGTGGGCAATCACTCCGGTGGGGTCGCGCTCGATGGGTTGATGGTGATCGCCTCGGCCTTCCTCGAGATGCAGACGCCCCGGCTCGCGCAGGGTATGGCCGAGAAGTTCCTGCAGAAGGTGCCCTTCTTGGCGAACTTTTCGAACCGGCTGGGCCAGTTCACGGGACTGCCCGAGCACTGCATCCGGCTACTCGAGGACGACCGACTCCTGATGGTCTTTCCCGAAGGAGCGCGCGGCACCGCGAAGCTGTATCGGGACCGCGACTCGCTCGTGCAGTTCGGTACCGGCTTCGTCCGATTGGCCCTCCGCACCGCAACCCCGATCGTCCCGGTCGCGTTCGTCGGCGGTGGCGAGGCGATTCCCACCGTCGCCAACCTCTACGGCCTGGGCAAGTTCCTCGGCGTGCCCTACGTGCCGATCACCCCCTACGGCGTCGCCCTGCCCTTGCCCGTGCGCCTGAAGATCCTCTACGGCGAGCCCGTCATGCTCGAAGGCGATGCCAGCGACACCGACGAGGTCATCGCGCGCCACGTCGCGCTCATCAAGGGCAAGCTCGCCGAGCTGATCGCCCAAGGCCGCGCCCTGCGAGAAGGCCAGATCACGGCCGAGGAAGTGAAGCTCTCATGAAGGTCATGGTCACCGGCGTCGCCGGACACATGGGCCGGCTCGTCGCCTACATGCTGCTCGAGCAGGGGCATGAGGTCATCGGGCTCGATCGCCGCGCCTGGTACCACCCCCCCGACGGGATTCGCGTGTTTCAGGCCGACATCCGCAAGCGGCCCGCCGAAGACGTGTTTCGGACTCAGCAGCCCGACGCCGTCATTCACATGGCGACGGTCACCCACCTCACCCACCGCAGTGAGGACCGCTATCGCATCAACCTCAAGGGTACGCAGGCGTTCTTCGAGCACTGTCACCGCTACGGGGTCAAGCGCGCCATCTTCGTTGGACGCCACACCTTCTATGGAGCCGCCCCGGACTCGCCGCTGTACCACACCGAGTCCGAGCCACCGATGGCGGTCCACACCTTTCCCGAGCTCTCGGACCTCGTCGCGGCCGACCTGTACGCAGGGGCCACCCTGTGGCGTCACCCCGAGATCGACACGTCGGTCTTGCGATGCTGCTACACGCTCGGCCCCCTGCGGCAGGGCACGCTCGCGGCGTTCCTCCGAGGCCCGCGCGTGCCCACCGTGCTGGGCTTCGACCCCTTGTTCCAGTTCATTCACGAACGCGACGCAGCCCGGGCGATCGTTCTGGCGCTGAGCAAGGGCTTGCGGGGCGTCTACAACGTCGCAGGCCCACCGCCGGTTCCGCTCTCGGTCGTCATCCGAGAGACGGGGCGCTCCAACCTCCCCATCCCCGAGCCTCTCTTTCGCGCGGCGCTGGGGCGATTCGGCCTGCCCGACCTGCCCCGCGGCGCGCTCGAGCACGTGAAGTACCCGATCGTCATCGACGGCACCGAGTTTGCCGAAGCCACCGGCTTCACCGCGCAGTTCGACGAAGACGCGACCCTACGCGCGTATCGAGACGCATAGGCCTCCGGCGGTCTACCCCCGGGGGCCGACGAACGTCACGCGTTGCACGCACCGCAGCCCATCGACGGGCACGGCCTCGAACACGACGGAGCGCTGCGACGCCATCGCGTCGAACAGCTGCTCGAGCACGCGGTCGGCGAGCGGATATTTGCGACAGGCGCCCTCGCCGAACGATACGCTGCCCTCCGTGCCCGCGAGCCGGACTGGCTCGGTGGTGATCGTCCCGCCACGACCCCCCGCAGCGAGCTCAATCGCCAGGATTCGCACGGTTTGAGGGGTTTTGGGGGTCTCGGAGACCGCGAGGGCAGACAACAGGACGAGCGCGAGGGCCTTCACGGACCCCCGAACGCGTCCCAAACCCCTCCGCTTGCACTCCGTCGACCGGCCCGCTGGCACGGTCACATCCGCGCATCGATCCGTGCATTGCGCGAAGGTGCGGGCGTTCGGCGCCGTCGTGAGGCATCGTTGCGGGGTCGGCATGTTCCGTCGCGCTCTCCCCACCCTCCTGCTGTTCGCGTTCGCCCCAGCGCGGGTCGACGCTGCGCCGAGCCTGGTCAGCCAAGCCGAGTCTCCGGCGTGGGACCGGCCGATCCTCGCGGATCCCAAGGAGGATGACGCGAACAAGCGGTCGCAGCGTACGTTCCGCGACCACGGTGTCGGGCCGACGATCGACACCGCCGAACGCCCCCGCGCGGCGTTCACCCTCGATCTCGACACCGCCAGCTTCGACCTGGCCCGCGCGGCCCTGCTCCGTGGTGAGGCGCCCGCGCCCGCCGAGGTCCGGGTCGAGGAGTTCGTCAAGGTGTTCTCGAAGCCTCCCGAGACGACCGGTCCCGACGCGCCGCTCGGGGTCGAGGTCGACGCCATCGCGTCCTCGCATCGTCGCGGGTATCAGGTCGTGCGCATCACCGCCTACGCGGCCCCACAACCGCAGCGCCCGGTCGACGTCGTCGTCGCCGTCGACGTCTCGGCCGCCATGGGCACGCCCCCCGACCTCGACGAGGCGCGCGAGCTCGTGCAGAGCCTCGGTGCAGCGCTCTCCCGCGACGATCGCCTCGCCCTCATCGAGCTCAACTCCCCCCCTGAGGTCCTCCGCCCGCTCGGGCCCCCGCCTTCGATCACGGACCTCGAGGCCGACGTCAAGCGACTCGGTCCCGCCGAGGCACCCGCAATGTCGGAGACCACCCTCGCCTCGGCGTTCGAGGCGCTCGGTCCCAAGGACGCCAAACGCGATCGCGTCGTCGTCGTCGTCGGTCCGGGCTCGCTGCCCAAGTCCACGACCGACGCGCGCGCAGCGGTGTGGCGGGCCGCTGCGGACGCCGCCAAGCGCGGCATCTCCACCTATGCCGTCGGCATCGGGCGCGCCGCCTACGACGACCTCTTGCTTGGCGGGCTCGCCAGTGCGGGCCGCGGCGCGTACCTGTTCGCGCACGAGCCCTCCGACGCCGCCCGCCGGGTCGCGCAGATCATGCGCCGGCCGATCGCCGCCCGCGACCCCGTCCTCGAGGTGGAGTTCGACCCGGACGCGGTCACGCGCTACCGCCTCCTGGGCTTCGAGGGCCGTATGGAGCCCGCACCGTCGCGCCGAGAGCAGCCCACCAGCGGCGCGCTGCGGGCCGGAGACGCCGTCACCGCCCTGTACGAGATCAAGCTGCGCGAGGGCACCGACGAGGCCTGGGGTCAGGTCCGCCTGCGCTACAACGACCCGGGGTCCGGCAAGACTCGGGTCCTCCGAGAGTCCCTGGACAGCCTCGAGCCGGGCGTCGCCGAAGCGGACGCCCCGGTGCGCACCCGCGTGTCCGTGCTCGCCGCCGCCGTGGCCGAGAAGCTCCGCGCGTCGTACTGGGCACGACGCATCACGTGGGCCACGCTGCAAGAGCGCTTCGCCGCGCTGCCCGAGGACACACGTGCAGATCCCGACGCCGCCCGACTCGGCGCGTTGATCGATGACGCGGCCCGCCTGCACGACGAAGCCGCCGCGGCAGGCAAGCGCCGTGGCGCCCGCCCCTTCGACCGGATGCCCGTCGTCCGATAGCCCGGCACTCCGGCCTTCCCTCGCATGTTCTCTCGCCTTCGTCCGTGGCTGATCGCGCTGGCCTTGGGCCTGGCCATGCTCCTGTGGGGCCTGGCGACCCTGCAGAGCATGTTCATCACCGAGCGCCGTGATGCCCGGGCCCGCATCGACGACCAGACCTCGGCGCTGGAGGAGTTTGCCTTGCGCGCCCTACAGCTCCAGCTCGAGGACGTGCTGCGAGAGGCAGGCCCCGATCTCGAGGCTGCCCGCACCGACCCTCTCCTGCCGGCACAGGGCCTGGTGTTCGTCGAGCGGGGCACGCTCGCCCTGCCCCGGCCCGGGCCGCGCAACACGAGCGACACCCCCGCGCAAGACCTCTACCAGGCGCTTCGCAGCGGCGCGCCGATCGACGCGGAGCCCCAGACGCCATGGGCCGACCGGTTGGTGCTGTTCACCGACTTTCGCGACGCGATCGAAGAAGGTGCAGCCAATCCGATCGAGCGCTCGTTCCGAGAGCTCCTACGGCACCGCACGCTGCACGTCATCGACTCCCGCCTCGACCTCGTCGCCCGCGTCGCTGCGCTCGACCTGCTCACCGAGCGCAGCCTGCCCGACCCCGCGCTCATGGAAGACTCGCTACGCCGCGGCCTTCGCGACGGACGCGGGGCGCTGGTGATCGAAGGCCTCCAGCCGGCGATGCTCGAGCGCCGCTCACGCTTCTCCCGCCCCGACTTCGAGTTTCTCACCGGCCGAGTCATCGCGCTGAGCCGGCAGGCAGGTGTCCGGGTCGACGACTTCGTCGCGCGAGCCAACGAACGCCCTCGAGACATGTTCGTGCCCGCACGCGCGACCGGCCCGATGCTGCTCGACCACGGCCGCGTGTTCGTCCGCCCCCGCACGGCAGAGATCCTCCTCGGGACGGAGGTCGACCTCGGCGAGGCGGTGATGGGGGTCGAGGAGGAGATGCGCACCAAGGGGCTGCTCGAACCCGACGACGGTCTGCTGGCGCCGAGCGTCTCGACCGAGGTCCTCGAGCTGTCGAGCTTGCACATCCCCGTCGTCGCGCCACGTCTCGAGCGCGCCGCCGAGAAGGCCGACGAGCGCTTCTGGCTCAAGACGTCGTTCGTCGTGCTGTGTGCCGTCCTCGCCTCGGTGCTGGTCGTGCTCGCTGGCGTCCTGCAGTCTCGGCGCCTTCGCTTCGTCGAGCTCAAGAGCAACTTCGTCGCGGCGGTCAGCCACGAGCTCCGTACCCCCCTGGCCTCGATCCGCCTGATGGCCGAGACGCTCGAGCGTCGCACCAAGGGGCTGCCCGGCGCGCGGGACTACCCCTCGCGCATCGTGCGAGAGAGCGACGACCTGGCGTTCCTCGTCGACAACCTGCTGTCCTTCAACCGCCTCGACAAGGGCCGATGGTTGCCGCGCTGCGAGGAGATCGACGGCGCCGACCTGGCCGCGACCCTCGAAGACGACCTGCACGTGCTGGCGCCGCGTCCGGTCCGGTTCACGCATGCGGGGCTCACCGACACGCAGCTGTGGGCAGACCCGGAGCTGTTGCGTCTCCTGCTGCGCAACCTCGGCAAGAACGCGTGCAACTACAACGAGCGCGACCCGATCGAGATCACGGTCGACGCCGAGCGCAGCCCCGAGGGCTGGACGGTCACCTTCACGGACAACGGCGTGGGCATCGCTCCGGCCGAGCGCGCGAAGGTGTTCACCGACTTCTACCGCTCCCCGGGAACGCGCGCGCGCGGGAGCGGCCTGGGCCTTTCGATCTGCCGGCAGATCATGCAGGCGCACGGCGGCGACCTCGAGGTCGCGCGGTCCGACGCCGAAGGCACGACCTTCCGTCTGCGCTTTCCAGCGTCTATCCTTCGACCGGAGTCCGAATGACCGAGCGCATCCTCGTCGTCGAGGACGACGAAAACCTCCGCCTGCCCCTCGTCGACAACCTCGAGGACGAGGGCTTCGAGGTCGAGCAAGCCTCGAGCGGTGAAGCCGCGGTCGAGCTGGCTCGACGCCAGAGCTTCGACGTGATCGTCTTGGACATCATGCTCCCGGGCATGAGCGGGTATGACGTCTGCAAGGTCCTGCGCGCCGAAGCATCGACCGCGGGCATCCTCATGCTCACCGCCCGCAGCCTCGAGGACGACGTGGTCACCGGGTTCGACGCCGGCGCGGACGACTACCTCACCAAGCCCTACCGCCTCCGCGAGCTCCTGGCCCGGGTCCGCGCGCTGCTGCGCCGGCGAGCACCATCGTCCGCAGAGTCCCCCCGACCCGCCGAGACCGTCATCGACCTCGACGGCATTCGAATCGACGCCAGCGCGCGCACCGTCGTCGACGCGTCCGGCGCACATGTCGAGCTGACGCGCACCGAGTTCGACCTCCTGGTCTTCATGGTCACCCACCAAGGCGAGGCACTCGCCCGCGAGGTCATCCTGGACAAGGTCTGGGGCAACGTGCGCGTCGACCCCCGCACCGTCGACAACTTCGTCTCCAACCTCAAGAAGAAGCTCGGGTGGACCAAGGACCGCAAGTTCGCCTTCAGGGCGGTCCGCGGCGTCGGCTACCGGCTGGTCATCGGCGAAGGCTGAGCCTCGCAGCTGGGCTCACAGCCCCGCGAGGCGCTTGCCGGCGAACGCATACAGGTGCGCCGGCCGTCCGGGTCCCGACCCCGCGCGCTTGCCCGGCGCGTCGACGATGACGCCGTCTTCGATCATCCGATTGAACCGCTTGTTGAAGTTGCTCTTGTCATAGTCGTTGCCCGTGACCACCTCGAACACGCGGCGAAGCTCCGCCTTGGTGAACGAGCGCGGGACCAGACTCATCGCCAGCCGAAGGTCGTACTCGATCTTGCCCGCGATGCGCTCGACCGCCAGCGCGATGATGTCGGCGTGGTCGAACGCCAGGTCGATGCGGTCGAGCCGCGAGACGGAGATCCAGGTCGCGTCCGCCGCGTCGTCGCCTGCTCGGACCCGCGGTACGCGGTCGGCGGGCACCAGGGCGTAGTAGGCCACCGACACCACCCGGCCCCGGGGGTCGCGGCCGGCCTTACCGAAGGTGTACAGCTGCTCGAGGAAGACGTCCCGAGCGCTCAGCCCCGTCTCTTCCTGCAGCTCGCGAACCGCCGCGACGTCGAGGTCTTCCCCTTGGTCCTCGATGCCATCACCCACCTGGACGAACCCGCCGGGCAGCGCCCAGTGGCCCTCGAATGGTTCTTGGCCGCGCTCGATGAGCAGCAGCTTGAGGTCGAAGTCGACGACGGTCAGCACGACCATGTCGACCGTGACCGAGGGCCGCGCATGCTCGTAGCGAAACTTCGCGCGCGCGCTGGAGCGACTCATCGCCACCCGATCCCCTCGGCCTCGAGCGCGGTGCGGGAGGCTTCGGCTCCGTCCTCACCGCCGATCGCCGCGGTTGCGCTCGACAACACGCGGACCGTGTATCCACGCTGGGCGAGTCCGCGGGCCGCCGCGTCGACGCAGTAGCCTCCCGTGCAGTAGCCGATGACGTCGAAACGCACGGCCGCGGCGCCGCCCATCGACTCGACCAAGGCGGCGATCACGGGTTCGGCCGCCGGGTTGCTGAACAGCGAGTAGACCTCCTTTTCGAAGTACAGACCGACGCCGCGGCTCGCCTCGGCGGCGAGCTGCGCCGCGTCCAGCTCCCTCGGGCCTTCGTGCTCGGCCTCCTCGCCCACGAGGTTGCGGACGCCGGGCGCGAGCACCTGCATGGGGACGAAGCGGGTCCGGGCCGGGATCTGTGTGAAGACCCGGAGCCAGCCCGGCGTGCCCTTGACGCAGTGCGCGGGGAACGGCCCGCCGTTGGCCTGAAACTCCCACGCATCGTAGGCGTGCGAGTCGACCGACCCGATGATGGGAGCGTCTTCACGCTGGGCCTGCTCGAGCAGGTCCCCGATGCGCGCCCGTGTCCCGTGGGCGGCCGGGACGAACAGGGCGCCGCTGGGGTCGACGAAATCGTGCTGGGTGTCCACGTCGACGAGGATCCGCTTCATCGTGCTCCCCCCACGCGAGCACTGGACACCTCCTCGATGAGGGCCATCGTCGCCGGGCTGCGCTCGGCGGTGGCGGAGAGTTCCTCGGTCTCGAGCAGGCGCGGTAGGGCATGCGCGTTGCACAGGCGGAGCGTCTGCACGAGATCTTCGTTGCCACTGAGCACCGCGTAGTCCTCGGGCGGCGTCTCGTCGGCTTGCCCGATGATTCCCAGCGGGCCCTCGCCCCGTAGACGGCGCCAGACCACGGGTTGCCCCGGCACCGACTGCTTGCCGCGGCCTCGCTCGTTGCCGAACTTCATCCGCGGCTTACCGCCGGTCTGCGTCAGCTTGAACACCGCGCTGACCCGGTCGCGGGTGAGCGGATTGGTCGCAGGTTTGGCGACGATGGTGCCACCGTAGCCGTACAGCTGTTTGTCCTTGGGCCACTGCGTGAATTCCCGGAGCTTCTCGAAGTGCACGGTCGCCTCCAGATCGAGCCCGTCTTCGAGCACGTGCGAGGGCGCGAGACCGGCCTCGGACAGCAGCTCGCAGGCGTGAAGGTACTGCACGTACTTGTTGCCCGAGTCGTATCGAATGGAGCACGCGTGCGGTCGGTCTCGCATGACCTGCATGGCCGAGAGGATGCCCGAGCCCATCGTGTCGAAAGTGTCCAGCAGGTAGCTCGGCGGCGAGGAACGCATGTCTCGCATCGACTCGAACGCCGCGAGGTCGGTGCCCCAGCGCTGCACGTGCTCGTGCCCCATGGTGCCCACCGCCTTCATGCCCAGCGCCCGCGCCAGGTGCATGTTGCTCGTCAGCGTCACACCAGCTTCCGCGCACGCCTTCAGCGCGAGCTCGTGTTGTTGCATGCACACCGCCGATCGCATGCCGACTTCGAACACGCGGCCTGGGCTGCCAACCGCGTCGACCAAGGCGCGCACCCCCGAAGCGACGCGCTCCCCGTACGCATCATCCTCCCGCGAGATTGCGCCGGGGTCCTCCTGCACGGCTTCGGCGACGGCCCGAATGATCTGCTCGTGCTCGGCACACGTCGCGGTGCGCATCGCGTCGTCGACGGTGCCGAGCTTGAAGGCGCTCGCGAGCTGAATGGGAAAGTTCAGCCACAGCAACATCGGCTCGAGCCAGGACACCAGGAAGCTCGGGCCGGTGACGCTGAGGATGGGCTCCCGCTCGAGCACCCACACGCCCTTGGGGACGGCGCAGATCTCGAGCGCCGAAGGCCCGGCTCGAAGCGCGTGCTCCATGGCGTCGGAGACGGTGTAGCCGCTGGCGCGCGCGAACTCGAGATCCGCCGCGGTGGGTGCGACCTCGCCGAGCATGTCTCGCACGAGCGACGCCAGGTCGAAGGGCACGAACTGTGGCCCCCCGCGGCGGAAGGAGAAGTAGAATGTCTCGCGCCGCAGCGGAAACCCGGCCTGGGCCATCGAGTACTTGTAGGCGTCGGTCGCGAGGGACGAAGGGGACTGCCAGGGGCGCACGCTTTCAATATAGGGTGGATCGACCACTATTTCAAGAGCGAGACCGGGATTCGCTCGAAGCCTCGCACCAACACGCCGCGCCCGCGCTCGAGGTCGAGGCTGACGAACTGTCGCCGCCCCACGGAGCAGCTGCCGGTGTTCAGCGACACGCCGCTGGGCATCACGTCGACTCTCGCGCAGTGGGTGTGGCCCATCACGACGGCTTGCACCGACTCTTCGCGGCACAGCGTGTCCGCTGCGCGGGCGTAGGGACCCCCAGGGCCTCGAAAGCGAACGTCCTTGATCTCCACGTCGCGGTCCTCGAACCATTGTGCGAGCCGCCGCAAGCCCAGCGCGCGCAGGCGTCCGGTGGTCCATGTACCCAGGTGTGCCAGCGGCAGGGCAGCCGCGGCGACCGGGTCGAACTGATGTCCGTGTACGAACAGCACGCGGCATCGGGGCGTGCCCAGCACGACCCTCTCGGGCGCACCGAGGACGTCGCGCGCAGCCAGGTCGTGGTTGCCGTACACGTAGACGACACGCGGGTGCGCGATGCGGTCGGCCAGCCACGCGTGCGCGTCGAGGATGCGGCGCAAATGCTCCCCGGCAAACCGGGCACCCCAACGCGCGGCGTGATCGGCAGTCAATACGTCCCCGAGCAAGACGACCCGATCATGCTCGGCGAGCAGCGTGTCGACGAAGGCTGCGAAGTCCGCAGGGGCGTGGCAGAACGCATCGGTGGTCGACTCGAGCCCGACGTGCAGGTCAGAGAGCGCTGCGACGCGCATGGCGGTCGTATCGCACAAATGTCACCCCAGTGTGCAACCCTGGTCTCCCTACCCCGTCACGCTCGGCGGACGCATGATGACGCATCGCCTCTGCACCCTCCTCCTCGGACTCGCCGCCGCATGCGCCGGTGGCGACATCATGCGCGCGGAGTCGGACGACACGCCCGGTCCCGCGCCGGGCAGCGGGACAACGGGCGGATCCGAACCGGTCACCACGTCGGGCATGTCGGGCATCTCGGCGGGCATGGTGGGCAGCACCTCCGCCGACGATGCGTCGACGGGCCAACCCGGGCTCGACACCGAGGACACCTCCCCGAACGACACCGACGGCGGCAGTGAAGGCAGTGACACCGACGAGACCTCCTCGAGCGGCACGGCTGGCGAGGACAGCGGCTCCAGCACCGGCGAGCCCCCCGCCGACGACGTCGACCTCTCCGGATGGACGCTCGAGCAGGCCAACTCCGCCCGCACGTTCACCCTGCCCAACAACACCCTGGTGCCCGCGGGCGGCTTCGTCGTCGTCGGGCGCAACGCCTCGCGCGCCCAGTTCGAAGCCTACTGGGGCCTGCTCGGAGACGACGTCGTGTACCTCGACGCGGGCGACGAGTTCCCCGCGATCAACGGCGACGAAACCTTCACGCTTCGTGACGACGGCGGCGCGGTGGTCGACGGACCCACCCCCGCGATTCAAGCAGGCGACACCGTTCGACGCGACGACCTCGCCGAGGCCGGCACCTGGACCGTCGCCGACGAGGATGGCGCCGACCCGGGTTCCGGACACCCCGACCCCGGCGCCCCCGGCGTGTTCTTGACCGAGGCGAGCGACGCAACCGGCTCGGGAAATTTCGCGTACGAGTTCGTCGAGCTGCAAGCCTGGCCGTAGCCGAGGTCGGCGGTAGACTGATCCAGCGTGGAGCTGGTCATCCTTCCGTTCTTCATCCCGCTGATCCTCATCGGTCGCTTCGTCGATGCCTGGAGAGCGTGGAGGGGTACGGAGTTCGAACCTGCGCTCGAGCCGTCGAGCGAGGCGCAGTGGGCGGACACCTGGGGCCGAATGCTCAACGGCGAGGCGCTCGCGCCCGGTCCAGCGCATAGAACGTGACGGCGGCTGCGGACGCGACGTTGAGCGAGTCGACGTCGACAGCGAGGTCGATGCGAACCCGAGCATCCGCCGCGCGCAGCCACTGCGCGGGGAGCCCAGGTCCCTCCGAGCCGAAGGCTACGATCCGCGGCCGCGGCCCGGTGACCTCGTGCAGGCTCACGTCCCCCGACGGGGTGAGCGCGAGCAGGTCGGCGCCTAGGCGCGCACGCAGCTGCAGCGTCTGCTCGAGCAGCCCGTGGCACCGCGTCATCCCGATCGAGAACACGTGCCCCGCCGACGCGCGAATCGCCTTGCGTGCGAAGGGGTCGGCCGCCTCGGCATCGATCAGAACGTGGTCGACACGAAGGGCTCGTGCTGCGCGCACCAGCGCCCCCACGTTCGAGGGGTCCGTGAATCCCACCGCAACGGCGACCAGCGGCGCGTCGGTCTCGGCGAGCAGCTTCGGCGGCACCGGGAATGGGTCGGGCACGCGCACCGAAGCCAGGACGCCTCGGTGAAACGAGAACCCCAACATCGAGCTGAGCACGTCCTTGGGCGCGACCCACCACACAGCCGTGCCCGGGACGTGGGGCCGCAGCCGCGCCACGTGGCTCGGCGTGCAGATGACCGCCTCGACGGGCATGCCCGACGCGCACGCCCGCTGCGTCCCAATGGCGCCCTCGACCACGGCCAGCGCTCCGCGACGGCGTCCGATGACGGCGCAAAAGGGCGCGAGCCGAGGGTCGCTCGAAGCGGGCAGCGGTTCAGGATCGCGAGGGTGCGTCGACACGAGCCTGAAACTCCGCCACCGCGCGTGCGATCTCACCACACACGTCGTCACGATCAGCCTTGGCCGCGACCTTGATCGCGTTGGCGATCGCTCGCGCGCCGCTACGGCCGTGCGCCTTGAGGACGGGGCGTGCAAAGCCCAGCAGCGGCGCGCCGCCGTACTCCGAATAGTCGGTGATGTCCTTGAGCTGACGAAGCCCGCGGGCGAGCAGCGTGAGCCCAGCCTTCCACATGAGGTTCTGCTTGAACGCCCACTTGCTGACGCTCTTGAGCACCTCGCCCACCCCCTCCCCCATCTTGAGTGCGACGTTGCCGACCAAGCCCTCGCACACCACCACGTCGCAGACCCCCATCGGGATGTCATTGCCCTCGAGGTTGCCGATGAAGTTGAGCACCTCGTCTTCCTTCATCAGACGATGCGCGCTCGACAAGACCTCGCCGCCTTTCGTCTCCTCCTTGCCCATGTTGAGCAGCCCGATCGAGGGCCGCTTCACCTTGCTGATGCGGCTGGCATACGCGTTGCCCATGTACCCGAAGAACAAGAGGTCGGTGGGCGTGCAGCGCACCGTTGCGCCGACATCGAGCATGAGCGCGAACCTGTCCGGGTTTCCGCGGCGTTCCTTCGTGGGATAGACGGCCGCCAGCGCCGCACGCTTGACGCCGTCGATCTTGGGGACCCAGCGCGCCGCGGCCAGCACGATTGCCCCGGTCGAACCGGCGGAGACGAAGGCCGACGCGTCTCCATCGGCCGCCGCCCGCATCGCCCGACACAGCGAGGCGTCCGGCTTGGTGTCGATCGCCTTGCGGGGCTTCTCGTCCTGGCCGATGACATCGTGCGCAGGCATCACCTCGATGCGCTTGGGGTCGTGCTCATGGCTGTCGAGGCCGCGCGCGATGGCGTCCGGGTCACCCACGAGCAGCAAGTTGATCGACGTGTCCCTCGAGATCGCCGCCGCGGCCTCCATCGTCACCGGGGCACCGTGATCCCCACCCATCACGTCCAGCGCGACCCGACTCTTCGACATCGAGCAGCAGTGTACCCCCCCGAGCACAGTTGCACCGTGGAGACGACCGCTAGTCGGGCTTGCCGGTGAAATCCTCGGCGAGGCGCTTGAGCGTGCCCCACAGCTCGTCGCCCGAGAACAGAGTCGCGAACCTGCGCCGCACCTGCAGCATGCGCGAAGCGGTCATCTTGAGGATGTCGTCCATGAAGTCGCGGGCGCGCGGTGGCGTGTCGGCGGGGGCGGCGACGGGAAGCTGGCGGGAGATGGGGTACTCGGCGACCGCAACCGTTCCGTCCGCGGTGAAGCTGACGACGTCGCTCATCGACTTGAACAGCTCGCGCGCGCCATCGTTCCAGGCGAGGAACTCGCTGCGAAACGCTTGAACGTCGCGCTCGCGTGCGGCCTCGGTGATACGCGTCATGAGCAGGCCGCCCAACCCCTGGCCCTGAGCGCGGTCGACCACCGCGACCGCGGGCTCGGCGATTCGCGCGTCTTCGGGGAGCCGGATGAAGCGGGCGATGCCGAGGCCCTCCCCTTCGGTGCCGTCTTCGAGCAGCTCGACCGCGCCGATGGCGAAGTGAGACTCCTGGTCGATCTCGGTGAGGTAGGCCAGCTCCGACTTGCTCAGCCGCGGCTTGTCGGTGAAGAAGCGAAGGTAGCGCGACTGCGGCGACATGTTCGCGAGCCCCAGCTGCATGCGGCGCTTGTCCTCGGGCCGAACCAACCGCAGGCGGACCCGCAGGCCCGAGGGCAGCGTGACGTCCTCGTTGTAGTCCGCCTCGAAGGCGAGCGTGCGCCCCACGAGGCGATGCTACGACACGGATCGGCCGCGTCAAACCGCAGGAGTGCGATCGGTGCGTGTACCATCGCAGGGATGGTCGGGGTGCCCATGACACCACAGCTGGCGCGCAAGCTGGGCGAGAGCTACGCGCACCGACTCGCACACTGCGTCCCGTGGAGTTCTGCCATGAAGTGGACGCCCGAGCTCAACCTACAGGCGGCCACCTACAAGGTCCGTGAGCTGTGGCCTGGGCTGGCGGCCTCGGACGCGCCGGTCCACCTGCTCGAGCCGGGCCAGTTCGTCGACTCGCCGGGCGGACGCTTCCGCTACTGCGTCCGGCTGCAGCGACGCGGCAAGCCGCTGCTGACCTGGTGGGGCAATCAGGTCGGGACGGTCGTCTTCGACGGTGACGTCATCATCCCGGCGCTGTACCAAGCACCAGAAGATCCGAGCGACCCCAGGCCGTGGAACGACGCGCCGTGGATGTCCCTGACCCCTGCCGAGCTCATGACGTTACGCCCCGGCACGCGCATGGCCAAGGGCCACACCATCATCGCCGGCTTGGGGCTCGGTCATCAACTCATCGAGGTCGCGAAGCGACTGCCCGTCAAGCGTGTGACCGTGGTCGAGCTCGATCGAGAGCTCGCCGATTGGATCATGCCCGTGATCGAGCCCCACCTGCGCAAGAAGGTCGACGTCATCATCGGCGATGCCTACGAGGTGATCCCCAAGCTGCGGGGGGACGTCGCCTTGATCGACATCTTCCCTGGCTACGGAGACGGCTTTCAGCGCGTCGACGCGCTGCGGCGGGCGAGCCCGGGCATCAAGAAGTTCTGGGGCTGGGGGACCTCCGAGATGACCGGGACGAACCAGCGCTAGAAGAGGCTCGTCTGCGCCTCGGTCGCGGCCCTCTGCGCGGGCCAAGGGGGCATGGGCTCCCAACCCATCGCCTCGGCGAGCCGGTCGTGAAACATGCGAGCAAGCCGCGGCGCATAGAAGTCGTTGGGGCAGTGCAAGAAGACGTAGGGGGAGCGCTTCTGCTCGAGCCACGCGACGACGCGACGCACCCAGGCGTCGATACGGGGTCCGGCCACCTCGGGCGCTGGCGGCACGATGAGCCGCAGCAGCGGACGCCTGCCCTCGACGACGGTGGGAATCGGCAGGCGAGGCTTCTTGTCGCGAGCGACGCGGAGGTCCTCGTCGACGGGCATGTCCGCGTAGATCGCCTTCGTATCGAGCACCACCCGCTCGATGTCATGCTCGACCAACAGGGCGGTCAAACGCCTCTCGGCCAGCGTCTCGGCGAAGAACCCCGGATGCCGCACCTCGACGGCGAACCGAACGCCCGACGGCAGGGTGCGCACGAACGACTCGAGCGCGGACAGTCGCGGCGGACCGAAGCTGGGCGGGAGCTGGATCATCAAGGGCCCCAGGCGCGGCCCCAGAGGCCGGAGCCTGTCGACGAAGCGTGCCGTGGCACCGGCGGCTGCGATCAGCCCACGCTCATGGGTCACGGTCTTGGGCAGCTTGAAGCAGAAACGAAACGTCGGTGGGGTCGCGTCCGCCCAGCGCTGGACGATGTCGGCAGACGGCGTCGCGTAGAACGTCGTGTTGCCCTCGACCGCATCGAACACCTCCGCGTATCGACGCAAGAAGTCGGCCGACTTGGTGCCCGGCGCGAGCAGTTCGCCGACCCAGTCCTTGCGGCCCCAGATGGGGCACCCCAGCCACACGCGCGGCTCGACCATCCGTCGCACCTTCCCACGGCTTGCGCACGCGATACCATGCCCTCATGGCGTTGAGCCTCGAGACTCAGTGGACGGTTGTGGCGTGCGGGGTGATGGCGCACGCCGATGGTGTACTCGACGGTGAGGAGTGCGACCTCCTGCTGGCGATGGTCGAGGGGGAGGCCGACGCCGAGGAGTACAGCGCGTGGTTGAGCACGATCTCCGACCGCGAGCGGCTCGAGGAGATGCTTGGGCAGCTGCCCGCCCCCGAGCCCGCGGCGCAGCGGGAGATCCTCGAGACCGCGTGGAGCATTGCCGTCGCCGACGGCGAGCGCACCGCACCCGAAGAGCAGGCCCTGGCGAGGATCGCCGAGCGTCTGGGTGTCGAAGGCGTGCAGCTCGAGTTCTGGCGTGATGCCTGGACCGACGGACAACACCAGACCGCCGAGCTGCTCACCGATGCCGCGTGCGTGGTGCTCGGCGGGAACGCACCGCTCGATGCGGACGCCCGGGCGCAGGTGCGAGCGTTCACCCGCGGGGTCCCGACCACGGCGGACCACCGCGAGGAGCTCGTGGCCGGCACCGCGATCCCCAAGACGTTGGTCGACGTCGGTCGGCGGATGCGAGCGATTCCTCGTCGCAAGCGGCAGTGGGCGATCAAATCGCTCGCGCACCTGCCCGGCCGCTGTTCACGCAGAGAAGACGCGCAGCGGCGGCTCGTCCAGCTCGGGGCGGAGGCCGGGCTCTCGGCCGCGATCCTCGATTCCTTGCTCGGCTCGTCGTGATGTGCACCCTGCGCACAGCACGCGGGGCAAACGGCGCGTTCCCCGCTCTCTGGAATTTCGCCTCGGAGCGCCAGAGTTCTGCCCGATAGCGGACCTACCTTGCACGAAAGGTCGGATGATGTAGGACACTCCGAACAGCGGGAGTGGAATCATGAACAGTGGGAACGTTCGAAACAGGATCGCGCTCATCTCGATGCTCGCCGTGCTCGGCGCGTGCAACGAGGGGCCGACATCGCGCGCGATGACCGGCACGACCGCCGGCGTCACGGCGGGCGGAGACGAAAGCGATACCGAGGGCGACGACTCGCTCACCGAGGGCGACGCCCAGAGCGATTCGGAGGCGAGCACGGGCGGCGACACCCTCGATGGCGACAGCAACTCGGGCGGCTCGAGCGAGTCGGGCGAGCCCGCCGACAGCGATGACGACGAAGGCGAGCAATGCGAACAGGCGCAGTACTCGTTCACGTTCACGCCCGAGACGCCCAACGTCATGCTCGTGCTCGACAAGTCGCGCAGCATGTCGAACCTGTGGGACCACGACCTCGACGGCTCCACGCCGATGATCTCGCGCTACCACAGCCTGCACAACGTCACGCGCTACCTGGTCAACGCGTTCGCGGACGAGATCAACTTCGGCGCGCAGCTCTTCCCCTCGGCCGACGCCTGGCTCGACGAGCCCACCAACGACTTCTCGTGCCTGGTCGAAGGCGACCCCGAGGTGCCCCTGGGCCCCAACTCGGCCGCCGACATCACCGCGGTGATGCCTCCCGCGGACGACTTCACGTTCTCCGGTGGCACTCCGGCGGTCGCAGGGCTCACCTCCGCGATCGACCATCTGCTCGATGAAGCGCCCGCCGACAGCAACCGCGCCATCATCTTCATCACCGACGGCGCGGCGAACTGCAGCCCCGACGAGCTCCCCGAAGACACGCTCTTCGTCTACGACGCAGAGGTCCCGCAGCTCATCGAGACCACCTACAACGACGAGGGCATCCCCGTGTACGTCGTGGGCATCAACATCATGGACGAGATGGGCACCAAGCCGGCGGTGAACCCCTTCGAGGCGATCACCGACGCCGCCGAGGTCGGCGGCGCCCCGGCGCCGGGCGGCCACCCGTTCTACAACGCCTTCAACGAGATCGACCTCGTCGATGCCCTCGACCAGGTGATCTCCGACATCGAGTGCACCGTGAATCTCGACGTCGAGCCCATCTTCCCCGACAGCGTCGGGGTGGCCGTCGACCTCGAGGACATCGACCAGGTCGACGACTGCGAGACGCAGGACGGCTGGACCTACCCCAGCGAGGACGGACCGTTCAACTCGATCCTGCTGTGCGGCTCGGCGTGTGACTCGATTCAAAACGGCGGCGTCGTCGACGTCGAGTACCTCTGCCCGGGCTGAGGCGAGCGCTCAGGCCATGGGGAAGCGCTCGTGAAAGCGAGTCAGGCCCTCTTGGGGTGCGGCGAGAAAGATTCGGTCGCCCGCTTCGATGCGAAAGTCGTCGGAGAACTCGACCGTGACGTCTTCACCGCGCCGCACCGCCACCACTGAGCAGCCCGTCGAGGCGCCGACCTGCGCTTCGAAGGGGCTGCGTCCCTCGAGGCCCTTGCTGCCGACCTCGTGCAGCTTCACGCGCGCATCGAGGCTGATCCACGCGTCGCCGAGCATCTTCTGGGCGAGCAGCTCGGCGGCGACCTGACCCAAGGAGAGCGCAAAGTCGGCACCCGCGCGGTGAATGCGAGCGACGCTGTTTTGCCGCTGCACCCGGGCGACGATCGGCACCTCGGGTGCGCAGTCTCGGACCACGGAGGCGGCGAACAGGGTCGTGCTGTCGTCGCCGAGCGCCAAGATCACGCACGCGGCGTCGGTGACCTCGAGGTCGAGGAGGATCTTCCGGTCGAGCACGTCGCCCACGTGGTCGACCCCGTCGCCTTGCTGCTTGTCGAGCACCAAGACCGGCTCTGCGGCGTCGCGCAGCAGCTGCGCGACCTTGGTCCCGACCTCTCCGCCGCCGGCGATGACGAAGGGCCCCTTGCGGCCCAGGGGCGTCGCGAGCTTGCCCAGGGCCTCTACCGCGTTCGCGCTGCCGACCGCGACCAAGATCGTGCCGGGGTCGATCGGATCGCTGGGCGCAGCGAAGGGCCGAAACGAGCCGTCGACCCAGCGCCCCACGATCGTCGCCCCGGTCTTCGTGCGCACCTGCGACTCGGCGAGCGTCGAGCCCGCGAGCGGACTGCCCTCCGCGACGCGGACCTCGGTGGTGCGCAGCAGCGCCCCCACCCCGCCGAGCCCCTCCATGCGCGGCCGGACCCGGTCGCGAGCCAGCGACGCCATCGCGGCCGCGAGCATGTGCATCGGCGTATACACGGCGCTGGCACCGGCCAGCATCATGGGTCGGCGATGCAAGGGGTGGTCGGCGAGCGCGAGCACCTCGGCGTCGTACCCGAGCTGCCGAACCCCGAGCACCATCTCGGCGTTCTCTTGGTCGGACCCCGCGAGCACGAGCGCTCGTGCCCGCTCGAACAGCTTCGGGTCGAGGTTCTCGTCCTCGTCGGGCGCATAGACGACGGGCCGGTCTCGATCGAAGAGCCGACGCGCCACCGCCTCGTCGCGCTCCAGGATGACGGTCGGAACGTTGGCGCGCTCGAGCTCGGCCAGCAAAGGGGTGACCGATGGGCCGTAGCGGTACACGAGCACGTAGTCGCGAAGCTTGGGGACGTCGCGCGGCAGCCGAGCCTCGAACCGCTCTTCGAAGAAGGGCACGACCACCAGCGTAAAGACGACGAACGTCAGCGCCAGCCCGACGAACTGGGTCACCACGACGAAGGCGATCATCAGCGGATGGTCCCAGTGATTGTCGCTGCCGTAGCCCGTGGTCGTCAGGGTCTCTGCCGCCCACTGGATCGCGTCGGACATCGAGCGCGTCTCGCCCTCGAGCGAGGCCATCGCCGCGACGTAGGCACCGGCGAGCGTGAACAACAGCGCGGGTGCCAGCAGAAGCAGCGCCAGCAGTCGCGAGCGAGACGTTCGCATGAGCTCAGCCGCAGGCCGTCGGTACGTTGGGCAGCCTGCGTCCGTTGAACCCGATCGTCAGGTCGTAGGCGGGCGCGCCCATCACCGTGGTGCAGTTGTCCGAGGGGTTGACTCCGCCAAGCAGGACCCCCAGCGGAGTCCCGCCGGTCGGACACCCCGCACAGTCGCCTTCGGTCTGCACGTCGTCGGGACCACTGCCGCTGCACGAGCCCAGGCAAGAGCAGAGCGCGGCGGCGTCGCTCTCGAGCAGGCACCCATCGAGCGTCCCCCAGATCGTGTCCTCGCTCGCGTTGGTCGAGACCTCGGCCTGCACGGCACGGATCGGCACCGCGTCGGGGACCGCCTCGTCGGGGGTGCAGTTGAACGTCGTCGTGTCGTCATCCTCGGCGTAGATGTAGACGACGCGCTCGGGCGGGAGCTCCATCCGATAGCTGTTTCCCTTGGTGCCCGCCGCGGGAACGCTGCACTCGCCGTCGGCGTCGGCGGCAGCCCAGCGGGTCTCGCCCCCGACGAACGCGACGCTGATCAGCTCGCTGATCGTGTTCTCCTCGGAGCACAGGCCCGACGCGTCGGGTCCAACGCCCGAGCGGATCCCCAGCTGTGCCTCCCCTGCCGCCGCGTCGCGCGACTCGACCTCGAGCATGATGTTGAGCTTGAACTCGTCGATGTCGTTGCCCCAGGTGTTCTCGAGCAGCTGGGCTTGAATCGCGGTCCCGTCCGCGTCTCCGATCCGCTGGATGTCGACGCAGTCGAATCGGTAGGTCGCGGGCGTGGGGTCGGCGAGCATTCCCGTCTCGGACCCGGAGTCCGAGCTCGCCTCGGCCACCGTCGTCGTGGATGGCGTGGACGTGGACGTGGTGCTGCTGCCTCCGCTGGGGTCCGGCAGCACGTTGGGCTCGTTGCCCTCACCATTGGTGCAGCCCAGGGCTCCCAGGAGTCCGAGCATGGACACGCCGACCGACATGGCTCGCGCGATCATCGTTCGCGGAATCTACCACGGGGCCGCGACGTGGTAGCGTGCCCGACGATGTTCCGCCGCTGGGTCATCCCGTGGGTCCTCGCCTCTCTGGCTTACCTGAGCGTCGCTCAGGCTGCGCACGCAGGCGGCTTCGAGGTGCCCGACATGGGCGGCAGAGCGATCGGACGTGGCGCGGCCTACGTGGTGGGCGTGGAGGACGGCACCGCCATCCACTACAACCCCGGCGCCCTCGCGAAGATGCGCGGCACCACGGTGATGTACCACCACGGGTTGATGTGGCATCACACGCAGTTCGACCGCGCGACCCTCAGCGACGCCTGGGGCCCCGACGCCGGCACGGAGTTCGGCCCGGCCCGCTCCAAGGAGAACCTCTTCCCCATCCTCGGCACGCTCGTGGTCACCAGCGACTTCGGGCTCGACAACTGGACGTTCGCCGCGGGCGTCTACGGGCCCAACGGCGTCGGCAAGCAATCGTTCCCTGCGTATGGGCCCCAGTCGCTGATGATGACCGAGCTCGACGTGTTGCTCGCCTACTACACCGTGGGCGCCGCGTGGAAGTGGAAGGATGTGTTCGGCATCGGCGCGGTCGTTCAATACGCCGACCTCATGCGGCTGAACTACGGTGTCGTGTCCGACTCCGTCGTGACCACCGGGCTCAACCCCGTGCCCGACCCCGAGAGCACGCAGCTGGTCACGACCATCGAGCTTCAAGATCGCACCGGCGCGACCGCGCAGCTCGGCGCGTGGTACCGGCCCCACCCGCGGCTCGAGGTCGGGGTGTCGAGCCGCTTCGTCCCGGTGATCTTCAAGCCCAAGGGGGGCGTCTCGGTGGACAAGGAGACCCTGGTCACCGAGGACATCACCGTCGGCATGGATCTCACCCTGCCGGTCATCGCCCGCGCGGGCCTGCGGTACATTCACGACACCGGCACCCGGGAGTGGTTCGACGTCGAGCTCGACGCCGTCTACGAGTCGTGGTCGATGCTCAAGAGCTTCGACCTCGACGTGCAGGGGCAGCTCAACGGCCAGGACCTACAAGAGCTCAGCATCGCCAAGAACTGGCGTGACACCGTCTCGGTTCGCCTCGGCGGCGATGTGCACCCGCTGCCTCCGTACCTCACGCTGCGCACCGGTGCCTTCTTCGAGACGGCCGCCGCCCCCGACAACTACTCCAACGTCGACTTCCCCAGCTTTCGCCGCGTGGGCGTGGGCGCCGGGTTCTCCGCCGGAGCCAAGGGCGCCTACCTGACCGTGGGCTACATGCACGTCTTCCAGGAGAAGCGCACCGTGAGCGAGGAGTTCGGCAAGGTGTTCGGGCAACGACCGCTGCGCCCCTGCCCCGAAGGCTGCGACGGCCTCAGTGGAGTCCCCGCCAACGCGGGCACGTTCACCAGCGGCTTCGACCTGCTGACGATTGGCATCGACCTGCGGTTCCGCGAGATGCTCGCGGACCGCAAGGCCAAGAAGAAGCAGAAGGCCGCGCCCGATCAGTCGGCGACGGCGGCTTCACACCGCGCGAAGCAGGGCGCGTAGCAGGCGTCATCGAGCGGCTCGGCGCTGTTGCGACAATTCTTGGCGCATCGGTACGCGCAGTTCGCAAACTTCACACCGCGCCAGCGCGGGTGACCGCGACGGTACCACTCGTCCTTCATCGCGACCTGCAGCTCCCCTGCGACGGGGTCGTCGGGGTACGACCGCACGTACCACGTGCAGTAGCCCATCGCGTCGACACACTTGTCCTCCACCAGGCGCTCGCCCAAGCGCGCCCGCAGTGAATCCTCGTGTCGCTCGCGGAAGGTCTCCAGGTCGACGTTGGGCATCAAGTTGCGCCCGCGCTCGTCCCGGGCCCAGTCGGTGCGCCCCTCGAGAAAGGAGACGACGGCGTCGTTGAATGCCGGCACGCTCAAGCGCTTGAGCCCCTCGGACTCGAGCAACGCCTGCGCCGTCTCGGCGCCGAGCGTGCCCGGATAGCGCTCGACCAGCGCGACGAGCTGTGCCGCCGCCGGCTCGGGCAGCGTCGCGACCGCGACGTCCTCGCCCTCCGCGGCCTCCTCGAAGCTCCACGGGTCGCCGATGACCAGCGATTCGTAGGTCCGCAGCGCGACGACCTCGCGCCAGACCTCCGCCGCTGGGTGGTCGGTGTGGGTGTCGACCCACGCGGTGAGGCGCTCGAGATCTCCATCGTCGTGGTATCGGGCCACGGCCTCCTCGAGGTCGGTCGCAATCGCGGCGGCCTGGGCCTTGCGTTGCGCTTCGTCCGCGGACACTGGGGTGCCCTGAGGTGCGCACGCTGCGAGGAGGCCCACGGTGAGCGCCGTGCTGACCGCCAGTCCCGTCCATGGTCGGCTCTGCCAGTGCATGGTCCCGACATCGGCCACGGCGCGCGTCTCTTCAGCCTCGGGCGAGTCGGCACCTGCGTTCGGGCCGCGGTGTTACTCTGCCCCCGTTGGACGACAGCGCCCCACCTGCTGCGGACTCCGACGAGCTGCCCGCCTGCCCGTACTGCTCGCAGCCGCATCCGCCCGAGCGCCTCAAGTGCCCGGAGACCGACATGCCGCTCCCGCTTCGGGGTCGCACGCTCTCGGGCAAGTTCGAGTTCGTCCGCAAGCTCGGCAAGGGCGGCATGGCGACCGTATGGCTCGCGATGAACTCCGCCGTCGACCGCGAGGTCGCAATCAAGGTCATCCGCCCCGAGGTCCTCAAGAACGAAGACCTCGTGGCGCGGTTTCGCAGTGAGGCCAAAGCTGCCGGTCGCATCGGGCACCCCAACGTCTGCGAGATCCTCGACTTCGGCATCGGGCCGATCGGGCCCTACATCGTCATGGAGTGCCTGCGAGGCACCAACCTGTCCCAGCTGATCCGCGAGCGCGGCCGCCTGGAGGCCGACGAGGCGGTGCAGCTGGTGGCCGAGGCGCTCGACGGGCTCGAGGCGGCACACGAGCGCGGCATCATTCACCGGGACCTCAAGCCGGAGAACGTGTTCTTGCACGAGCCCGTCACCGGGCCGCAAGTGGTGAAGCTGATGGACTTCGGGGTGGCCAAGTTCACCGACGGCAGCGCCGAGATCACGACCGAACACGGCGCGTTGCTCGGGACCCCCGAGTACATGGCGCCCGAACAGTTCAAGAGCGCCGACCTCGCCACGCCGCAGACCGACATCTGGGCCGTGGGCGCGATCCTCTACCGCGCGCTGACGGGAAGGCACCCGTTCAAGGGGCCGACCGTCGCCGCCACGCTGCTGATGGTCACGCACGACGACCCCGCGCCGATCCGCGACGTCGCACCCGACGTGCCGCAGGCGCTGGTCGAGGTCATCGCCCGATGCATGGCCAAGCAGCCCGACGACCGCTTCGGCTCGGTTGCCGAGCTCCGCGAGGCGCTGCTCGCCGCGCTGGTCGACGAGGCTCCCCTGGCGGCGGACCGCGACGAGGCGACCCCGTCCGCGGCCGACAGCGCGATCGAGCGGCGACCGACCGAGGCGTACCGAGTCGCGCCGCGGCCGATGGGCGCCCGGATCCCTTGGGCGTACCTCGGTGCAGGCGTGCTCGTGGCGCTCGTCGCCGCGCTCGCGCTGTGGCGTGCGGACGACCCCGCGCAGGCGCCCACGCCAGCAAACACGACGGCGCCAGCGCCGAGCCCAGCGCCAAAGCCAGCGCCAGAGCCAGAGCCAGAGCCGGAGCCAGAGCCAGAGCCAGAGCCAGAGCCGAAGCCGGAGCCGGAGCCGGAGCCGGAGCCGGAGCTGCTCATCGAGGTCGAGCCCGAGCCCGACATGGGCACGGGGGCCGCCCCCTCGAGCGACGTGCCTCCCCCGCCCGCCCCCGACGCCTTCGAGTCCCCCCCGCGGCCCAAGCCTGCCACCGGGCCCGACGAACCGCTGCCCGCCGGCGTGCTCGACCTCGGGGGCGGGTACGTCCTCGCCACGGCGCGCGGCAAGAAACGCACCGACCACGGCGACGCCCGCAAGTACTGCGAGGCGCTCGGCGTCACCGCCCATCTGGGGTTCTCGGGGTGGAAGCTCCCCTTCCCGGGGCTGGTCAAGCGCATCAAGGTCGCCGCCGGAGTCCCGCGCGGCACCTACTGGACGAGCGCGCGGTGGCAGGGGAACGTCACGACGTTCTCCATGCCCGGTGGCGCGCTTCGCAAGGGCGTGGGCGCCAAGCGTCGCGCAGCCCGGGCGCTATGCGTGGCCGAGCTCGACACGCGGCGCAGCGCTGGCTGAGGCCGCCCCTTCGGGGAGACGGCAGTCGCTACAGGGGCTTCTTGCAGATGCCCATGCCGTCCTTGCAGCAGAAGCTGTCGTCGATGACGCAGTTGATGCAGAAGCCACAGCCGGGGACCGAGCCATCGCACTCTTCGCCGAACTCGACGATGCCGTTGCCACACAAGGAACATCCGTTGGTCTGCAGCTGACAGCTGCTGCTGCAGCTCAGCACGCCGCCCTCGAACCCTTGGCTCGAACACGTCTCGCCGCCGAGGTTCAGACCGTCGCACTCTTCTCCGGGGTCGATGCTGCCGTCACCACACTCGAAGCAGTTGTTCGTGTTGAGGCTGCAGCTCCCGGTGCATGACAGCGAGCCCCCATCGAACCCCTCGGAGCTGCACGTGGCGCCGCCGAGGCTGGTGCCGTCGCACTCTTCTCCGGGGTCGATACTGCCGTCGCCGCACTCGAAGCAGCCGTTGGTGTTGAGGTTGCAGCCGCCGCTGCACGACAGCGTGCCGCCGTCGAAGCCTTGCGAGCTGCAGCTCTCGCCGCCGAGCGCCGAGCCGTCGCACTCCTCGCCGGCGTTGATGACTCCGTCACCGCACTCGAAGCAGCCGTTGGTGTTGAGGTTGCAGCCGCCACTGCACGACAGCGTGCCCCCATCGAACCCCTGCGAGGCGCAGGTCTGGCCGCCCAGCGCTGCGCCGTCGCAGGCTTCTCCTGGGTCGATGCTGCCGTCACCGCACTCGAAGCAGGACCCGGTGTTGAACGTGCAGTCGCCGTTGCACGCCAAGGTGCCGCCGTCGAAGCCCTGCGAGCCGCAGCTCTGACCGCCCAGCGCCGTCCCGTCACAGTCTTCGCCGCCGTTGACCGAGCCGTCGCCGCATCCGGTGCCGTTGCACGCGGAGGTGTCGAACGTGCAGCCGCCCGAGCAGCTCAGCGTGCCGCTGAAGAACCCGAGGGACTCGCACGACTGACCACCGAGGTCGAGGTCGTCGCAGGCCTCGGCGCCATCGATGGCACCGTTGCCGCAGGCGCTGCAGTCGGAGGCGTCGATGCTGCACGTCCCGGTGCAGGAGAGCTCACCTTCGGTGAAGCCCAGCGTCGTGCAGGACTGTCCATCGAAGTCGTCGCCATCGCAGTCCTCGCTGCCCGAGACGAAGCCGTCGCCGCAGGTGAAGCACTCCGAGGTGTCGAAGGTGCAGTCCGCACCGCACTGCAGCGCGCCGCCTTGAAAGCCCTCGCTGTCGCAGGTCGACGACCCGAGGTCGGCGGCGTCACACGCTTCGTCCCCGTCACGGACGCCGTTGCCGCACAGCGCACATTCGGAGGTATCGAGCACGCAGCCGGCGGTGCAGGTGATCGTGCCCGAGTCGAAGCCTTCGCTCCCGCAGGTCTGGGTGAGGTCGGCGTTGGGGTCGCACGGCTCGGGCGCGGTGACCATGCCGTCGCCGCACGCGCTGCATTCGCCGTACTCGTAGGTGCAGCTGTCACTGCAGCCGAGCGCTTCGGTCGGCTCGCCGAGGCCGACGTCGGCACAGGTCTGGGCGTCACCGAGGGCAGAACCGTCGCACTCCTCGCCGGCATCGAGGACGCCGTTGCCACACTGCGTGCAGAACGAGGTGTCGAAGGTGCAGTCGCTGGCACACTGCAGCGCCCCGTCGGCGAAGCCTTGGGAGCTGCAGGTCTGTCCGGCCAGGTCGCTGCCGTCACAGGCCTCGTCGCCCTCGACGATCGCGTTGCCGCACTCGGCTTGCTCCGCTTCGGTGGGGTCGGGGTCGGTGTCCGAGCCTCCCGCAGGCCCGTCGGTGTCCGCGGGCGCTGCGTCGCTCGGCGGCACGCACTTTCCGGCAACCCCGGTGGGCGCGAGCTCGCCGTAGCGCTGCCCCGAGGTGCACACGGCGTCGGGAAAGCTGCAAAAGCCCAGCGGCTGGCATGTCCCGCTCTCCCCACCGCCCTGGCACTGTGTGTCGTCAGAGCAGGTGAACGAGGACTCGGAGGTGCACCCGCCGGCGGCCACAGCGAGCAGAAGACTCCCAATCCACTTCCACGTCTTCCCCATCGCGCCGGAAACAACGTTACCGGAAAACGACACCGGATGCGCACCGCGTGTTCTCCGCCACATCGGACGCACGCCCCGTTGGGGCCGTGAGCCACCGTGGTCACCCGGCGCGACTCCAACGTCGCTGGGTCCGCTCGGAGCGCAACCCCGAGCGGTTCGAGCGCGGCGAACGGCCCTCGGCCGCGGCCGTGGTCAGCACCTCGCAGGGGCGCCTGCAGATGCGCACGGCCAGGCTGGCCCCGCGCCGTCACGCCTTGGCCAATCGCTCCGGGTCGCCCACACTCTGGGCGCGCTCGCGCAGCACCTCGCCAAGCGCCCGATTTTGCCATGCAGCACTACACCGCGCCCATCGACGACATGATGTTCCAGCTCTCCGCGTTCGGCTACGACGAGGTGAGCAAGCTCGAACCCTTCGAAGCCTTCGACCTGGAGACGGCCCGGATGTTCCTCGAGCAGACCGGCACCCTCGCCTCGGAGGTCCTGCTCCCTTCGAACCGCGACGGCGACAAGGAGGGCACGCAGTGGGACCCGCAGACGGGCGAGGTCACGATCGCCAGCGGATACGAGGCGGGGCACAAGGCCCTGGCCGAGAACGGGTACTACGGGTTGACCGCGGACATGGAGCACGGGGGCGGCGGCGCCCCGATCACGCTCGGCACGCTCTCCAAGGAGATGCTGATGTCGGGCAACAAGTCGCTGTCGATGTGTCCGGGGCTGACCAACGGTCTCATCGAGGCGCTCGAAGCGTTTGGCTCGGACGAACAAAAGGAAATGTACCTGCCCAAGCTCGCCAGCGGTGAGTGGACGGGCACGATGTGCCTGACCGAGCCGCACAGCGGCACCGACTTGGGGCTGCTGAGCACCACGGCAGAAGAACACGGCGACCACTACAAGCTCTCGGGCACCAAGATCTGGATCACCTGGGGCGAGCACGGCCTCTCGGAGAACATCATCCACCTGGTGCTCGCGCGGCTGCCGGGTGCGCCCGCGGGCATCAAGGGCATCAGCACGTTCATCGTGCCGAAGTTCCTGCCCGACGGCTCCCGCAACGGCATCGCGTGCACGGGGCTCGAGCACAAGATGGGCATTCACGGCTCGCCCACCTGCGTCATGTCGCTCGAGGGCGCCGAAGGCTGGCTGGTCGGCGAGCCCAACAAGGGCATGCGCACGATGTTCATCATGATGAACGCCGCGCGCCTGTTCACGGGGCTCGAGGGCGTGTCGCTGGGTGAGATCGCCTACCAGGCGGCGCTGTCGTTCGCGAAGGAGCGCCGACAGAGCCGCGCGATGGCCAGGAGCAAGCGCGAGGAGGGCCAGGCCGCGGACACGATCCTCGTGCACCCCGACGTGCGGCGCATGCTGCTCGACGTCAAGTCGACGACGCACGCGCTCCGTGGGCTTTCGATCTTCATCTCGGCCAACATCGACCTGTCGACGCATCACCCCGACGAGGCCGTGCGCCAGGACGCCGATGACCTGGTCGCGCTGATGATCCCCATCATGAAGGCCTACGGCACCGAGCGGGGCTTCAAGAACGTGTCGGACGCGATGCAGGTCTGCGGCGGCATGGGCTACACGACCGACGGGGAGATCGAGCAGTACCTCCGCGACCTTCGCATCGCGATGATCTACGAGGGCACCAACCACATCCAGGCGCTCGACCTGGTGGGACGCAAGCTCGCGCTGCACGACGGGCGGCTGTATCGGGTGTTCGGCAAGCGCGTGCGTGATGCGATCGCGGCGGCGCAGGGCAACGAGGCGACGGCACCGTTCGCGGCGAAGCTCGGCGAGGCGCTGCGCGACCTCGACCAGGTCACCATGGCGCTGGGCAAGCGTGCCGCGGGCGATCCCGAGGTGATGGGCGCGTCGGCCTCGACGTACCTCACCGCGTTCGGCTTGGTGGTCTGCGGCTTCTCGCTGCTCACGCAGGCGAATCACGCGGTGAGCTCGGGCACCGACGAGCGCGCGAAGCTCGGGCTGACGCGGCACTTCTTCAACCGCGTGCTGCCCGAGATCGAGGGCCACTTCGCCATCTTGGCGTCGCCCCACGAGTCGATCACGCAGTTCGACGACGCGGATTTCTAGCCGGTTCGTGGGAGGACGACCTCGGCCTCGGGCTCCGTGATCACGGGGCCGGGTTTGGGCCGAGGGCTTGTGCCGAGGCGGAGCACGGGGCCTGCGGACCTGCGGGAGCGAGGCGCCGGCTCGTCCGACCTGCAGCTGGAGCAGCTTCGTGCCATTCTGAAGAAGCGAGCACCCGCCGCAGAGTCGATCACGATGACCATCGCAGAACAGCTTCTTGCCGAGGGCATGGCCAAAGGCATGGCCAAAGGTGTCGCCCAGGGAAAGGCCCAGGGGGTTGTCGAGGGGGAGCTGCGCCGGGCTGGCGCCTCTATTCTAACGGTGCTCGAGGCCCGGGGGCTGAGCGTGCCCGCAGAGGTTCGTGCGCGGGTCGAGGGGTGCCAGGACTTGGGGGTCTTGCAGCACTGGTTGACGCGCGCAGTTGCTGTTGCGTCGGCGGATCAGATCTTCGAGGGGTGACCCGTGCCGTCGCGTTGTGTCTTGGCGAGGCACGTCGCTGGTGCGGACCTGCCGCGCACTCGGCCTCAACATCCGCGAGCATCTCGTCGGCGTGCGCACGAAGCGCGAGCGAGGCGCTCACCGAGCTGTTGCCGCACTGCAGGGTGGCGATTCGCAGCTGATTGTGAGCTCAGCCCGCCAGAAAGCCGTAGTTCGGCGCACCACGGCGTTAGGCTGCCCGTAAGCGGCGGACGTTGATTCAGGACTCGGTCTCGTCACCGGAGTAAGTGCTCGCCGTGCCCCGCGTAGAGAGGCGTGCGAGCAGCTGAGCCGAACTCCACGGCTACGGCCCTATCGTCCAGCTTCCTGACGAGCGAAGTCCCAGGGCAGCAACCCCTCGCCTCGCTCAACGCCGTAGTGCCTCGCCACGGTCAGTCGCTCGGCTCGGTCGACGCCGGCGCTCTTGCGCGACGTGGTATCGCGTTCGGAAGGACTGATCGCGATACGATTGGCGGGATGGCGACGCTCAAGAACGCTGATGTCCGCACCATCAACGACGCGTTCGTTCGCGATGGGTATGTCCTTGACTTCAGCAACAAGACGTTCTCGGAGTTCTTCGAGGACGAGATGGCGGTGGACATCTATGCCAACAAGTACGGTTCAAGCAAGGATTCAAAAGGAATGCGCCTTCGGGCCTTTGCCGAGGTGGAGTCGCCTCATCTTGTCGCTCGCATGATGCGCGCCCTGTGGATCTACATGAACACCTCGGGCTGCATCTAACTCCCGCGGGTCGGATGCGCCGCGAGCTCGACGTCCGCCTCGGGAACGCTCCTCTACCCTGCCCTGGCGTTGAGGTCCGCGCAAGGAAGCGCGTTCCTCCCCGACCGCCGCGGAGACCTCAAAGACGCTTGACGACCCTGCCGAGGTCGACGACGTGAATCTCGTCGGCGTCATCGCCGATGTAGTCCCCAGGCCGGCACGTCAGAACCACGACCTGGATGCCCGCGGCGCTCTCGCGGAGCAGGCGGCTGAACCACTCGGCGCGGCTGGGGTCGGTCTGGGCGAGGTGGTCGTCGAGCACGAGCGCGGTGCCCAGGTGTTCGGCGACGCTGACCCGCAGCAAGGTGGCGACCTGCTCCTTGACCCCCTCGGAGAACCGGTCGAGCGACTGGATGCCCTGGGCCGTCACCACCCCCTCGGTCTCGAGGTCGGCGCCCAGCGCTGCGCCTGCGTAGCGGCCGCTGCTGAGCGCGTCGAGGCGGCCTGCGAGTTCTTCGTCGAGGGCGCGTCCGAGGTGCGCGCCCGTCTCGTTCTCGACGTCGCGCAGCGTGCCGAGCAACAGGCGCCAGCCGTCGTAGTCCAGCGCGACCTCGGCCTCTTGGCGCTCGGCGTCTTCGAGGGCCTCGCGGGCCATCTGCGCGCGCTCGCGGACGACGGCGCCGCCGACCTGCTGCAGCGCGCCCTCTTGCTGACGGACCGCACGCTCGGCGTCTTCGAGCGCCTCCTCGGCGCGGTGCAGCGACTCTCGCAGCGCGCTCACCCGCGCCTCGGAGATGTCCTCGGAGGGCTGCGGAGCCGCCGCGAGTGCGTCCTCGGCCCTCGCGACGCGTTCGGCTGCGGCGAGCGGGTCGTGATGCTGCGCCTGGTCCCGGCGAACGTCGAGGGCAGACGCCGCCGCGGTCTGAGCTGCGCGCGCCTCGTCCAGCGCCGCACGGGCTCGCGCCTCGGCCTCGGTCGCCGACGCCACGTCTCGCTCGGCGAGGGCCAACGCCTGCGCAGCGGCCTCCTTGCGCGCCGCGACGGCCTCCGCCTCGGCGCTCGCCTGCGCCTGCAGCTCGGCGCGCCGCGTCTCGATGCCGGTGAGCCTCTCCTGCAACCGCGCCGCGGCGGCCTCGACATCGTCGCCGTCGAGGCGCGCCGAGTCTTCATGCTTCGACGCGGCCTCGGCGGCCTGCGCCGCCAGCTTGCGCTGCGTCTGGGCGTCCTTCGCCTCCGAGACCGTCATCGTCGCGGACGCTGCAGCACGCCCTGCCTCGGCCTCGGCCTCTCGCGCCGCGGCCTCGAGCTCGTCGCCGTGCGCCTCGAGGATCCGGCGACACGCGTTCGGATCGACCCCGTCCGCAGCCCGACGAGCCGACTCGAGGTCGCGCCGCACCGACTCGAGCTCGTCGGGGTCCGGTGGCGACGCCTTCGCCTCCAAGACTTCGGCGTCGCGGAGCAGAGACGCCCGCGCGCGTGCGCTCTCGTCGCGGGCTCGCACCGCCTCGCGAAGCGCCGGGACCGTTTCGATCCCCAGCGGCCTCAGCGAGGCTGCGTGCGTCTCCCACTGGGCTCGCGCGGCCTCGAGGGCGGCGTGCGCTCCGGGGTCACCGGGTCGCACCGTGACGGTGCCGACGTCGGTCAGCCTCAGCACGACCTCCCGCTCCGCATCGATGTGCGCGTCGCGAGCGACGGGCGAGGACCTGCCGTCGACCTCCGCCGCCGCGTCGACGCTCAGGTCCAGCGCGACACGAAAGCCGCCGCGCAGCGTCGCTTCGGCCGTCTGCAGGGCGGCCCACGACGCCTCGATGGCCGCGCACGTGCGGGCGTCGGGAAGCTCCGGCAGCTCCGCCTCGAGCGCCTGCGCCTTGGCGCGCACCGACGCAGCCTCGGCTCGGGTCGCCTCTGCCGCCTCGGCCCGCGCGGCGAGCACGTCGAGCCGCGCCGCGAGGCGCTCCGCCCTGCCCCACAGCACGGCGTCCTGCAGCTCCCGATGCGTCGCCTCGGCGGCCTGCTTGGCAGCCTGCGCTCGCTCCATCGCCTCGGCTGCAGCGTCGGCCTCCTGCGTCGCGGCGGACAGAGCAGCCTTCGCCGCGTCCCGCTCCGCGCGAGCGGACCGCCACGCGTCCAGCCTCGACGACTCGGCCTGCAGTCGCTCGGCCTCGGCATCCAGCGCCCGCGCGGCCTCCTCGCGCGCCTGCGCCTGCGCCCGAACCTCGGGGTCGTCGCCCCGCGTGAGCGCGTCGCGTTCTGCGAGGGCCACGCTGCGCTGCTCGCGTGCCTTCGCCAAGGCGGCGACACACGCCTCCACCTCTGCCTCGGCCTTGGGCACGGCCGCCTTGGCCTCGGACAGCGCGGTCTGAAGCCGTGCCATCTCCTCCTGGTTGCGCTGGATCTCCTGCAGCGCGGCCGCGGCCGCGTCGACCTCGGCCTGCAGCGCCTCCCGCTCGCGCGCCTGATCCAGCGCCGCGTCGAGGCGCTCGACCGCCCGCGCGACCTCGGAGCGCTCGGTCATCGCGCGGTCGCGCCGGGCCGACAGATCGCCCAGCCGCGACACGACCGCGTCGCTCTCGGCGACCTGCGCGGTGAGCTGCTCGCTCGTCTCCCGCCGCGCCTTGATCTCCGCCGTCACCCGCTCGAAGGGGCTGCCCTTGCGGGTGCTCCGCTTGCCCTTGGCGGTGAACGCCTCGTCGACCCGATCCTGCGCCTGCAGCAGCACCTGCTGGTAGAGAGGGTCGGTCGCCATCGCCTGCAGCGCCTCGATGAGCCGCGTCTTTCCGGTGTCCTCCGCGTCGCCCTCGAGGCTCTGGCTCAGCAGCCGATAGGGGACCGCCTGCTCACCGAGCAGCACGGTCGCGAGAAACGACTTGGGAAAGCCGTGCGACCCCCCGCGGCCACCCGGCGCCGCGAGCCCCCAGCGCAGCAGCGAGCGCAGCTGCCCGTCGACGCCCCGCCCCTCTTCCTGGACGCTCCAGCTCACCCCGTCGTTGGACCACTCGAGCACCGACTTGCCGCCGCTGCTGCTGCCGAAGACCTTGTGCACCCGCCACAGGCGGCCCTCGATCTCGAGCACCACGGTCACGGTGGGCTTGCACGTCGTCCCCCACGGCACGAACGGACGCGCGCCGCTCGATCCATGTTGAAGCAGCAGCGCGGCCCGAATCGCCGCCGCGAGCGTCGACTTGCCCAGGTCGTTGGGCCCGTGGAGCACGTTGAGCCCGTCCTCGAAGGACACGTCAGCCGACTCGACGGCCCCGAAGTTCCGCACCGACAGCGAGCGCAGCCTCATCCGTCGCCTCCCCGAACCGCGCGGTAGAGGTGGTACACGGCCCGCTTGGCCGCCTCGGCATCTTCGCCACCCGACTCGGCCTGCGCCTGCAGCCGGCTGACGACCTCGGCGAGCGACTCGGGGAGCCCGTCGAAGGCCGCCTGCAGGTCGTCGGTGCGCAGACGAAAGCCCGCGCGGTCGACCTGCAACACCCCGACCCTGCCGTGCGTAGCGTCGGTCCCACCGAGCGTGCGCAGCAGCTGCTCGACCCGCTCGTACTCCGGCGGGGTCGCGTCGATGTGCACGTGCAGCCGCATCACCTTGGTCGCCAGGTCGCCCTCGGCGGCGAGCGCCTGCAGATCGGCCACCGAGCGGACGGTCCGCTCCACCCATCGCCAACGCCCGACTCGCTCACGACGCAGCAGCGCCCGGCGGCCACCGTGGGGAAAGAACACGAGCGCGACGTAGCCGGCGTCGACCTCCCCGAACTTCGTCGGCTCGGGCGCGCTGGGGTAGACGGTCGGCACCGCAGCCTCCGGCGGCACCTCGCGAAATGCATGCGTGTCTCCGATCGCGAGGTAGTCGAGCCCGCGATCTTCGGCCGCGTCGGCGGGGATCGGAAAGCTGTTCTGAAACCCGTCGATGTCGAACGTCTGGCCGTGAATCATGCCGACGCGGATGCGCTCGTCGCCGTCCTCGCGCCGCGGAATCGACCGCCACAGCCCCGTCTGCCCGGCTCGTGAGCGACACGGCGCGCACAGCAGGACCGCGTCCGGTGACAGCGGCGCCTCGAAGTCGTCCCGGTCGACCACATGGACCCCCTCGGGGAGGCCGCGGCGAAACGGATGGTCCTCGGCCCAGACGCTCTTGTCGGTGAGGGGGTCGTGGTTGCCCGGGAGCAAGAACACGGGCCGCTGCGACCAGTCGCGCGCCTGCAGCTTGGCGAGCAGGCCCTGCCACCACGCGTCGGCGGGGAGCGGATCGTCGAAGAGGTCGCCCGCGCACAGCACCGCGTCGACGCCCGCCGACTCGGCCGCCCCAAAGACGTTGTCGAGCACGTCCATGCGCGCCCGCATCAGCGTGCGCTGGTGTTCGGGAGAGAACGCCGGGAAGCGCATGCCCAGGTGCCAATCGGCGGTGTGCAGGAGCTTGAGCGCCACGTCGGGATCCTGACTCATGCGAGGACGAACTCCACGTCGAGGATGCGTTCGTACGTGGGGGGTGTGTAGCGACGCACGTAGGCGCGGCTGCGCCAGGTCGCGTAGTCGGGGTCGTCCCGTCGTAACAACCGATCGACCTGGGCGTCGAGGGCCTCGAGCTCGGCTTCGATGGCCTCGAGGGCGGCCTCGGCTCGCGTGCGCGGCCCAGGACCCACCGCAGCGTTTCGACGCGCCAGGGCCTCCTGCTTGCGCTCGAGCGCGTCGCTGCGCACGCGCTTGACCGCCAGCACCCTGTCGTCGACCGAGCGCTCGATCTGCGCGAGCGTCTCTTCGAAGCGCAGATGCTCCCGCGCCTCGAGATCTCCCCCCGCCACGAAGATCGCCTCTTGCACGCCGTCGTCGAGCGCGAGCTCCGTGCTGCGCACCGCAGGGGTCGCGTCGGCGGTCGCGGCCAGAACCCAGGCCCGGGCGCGCTCGCCCAGCAGCGGCGCGGCGACCTCGTCGAGCAAGACGACGGGCAGCAGCTCGGTCACCGGCTCGAACCCCAGCGCCTGCATGCGGATCACGGCGATGCGCCCCGTGACGCCGGGCTGTGCGGCAGGGTCGTCCGCGAGCGGGCCGGCGGCGATGCAGACCCGCTGCCGACCACGCGTCGCCTGCCTGGACTCCTCGAGCGCGGCCCGGACCAGCGCGTGTCCGACGTGAAGCGGCTCGCCCTGCTCGGGCACGCCGTCCCCCACCCGGATTCGGACCCCGCCCCGGTGCGCGGGTGGCAGAGCGTCGTGCGGCTCGATGTCGACGCTCAGCCCTCGCTCGTCGCGATCGATCGTGTAGGGGATCGCGGCGGCGTCGAGAAAGCGCAGCAGCACGCCCTCGAGCTCGCGGTCCAGCGCCGCCAGCCCCTCGGGCAGCTCCTCTTCCAATGATCGAAATGCGGCACGGACGGTGGAGTCGAACCGCGTCTCGATGAGCCCCGCCGTGCGCGCGTGGGTGTCCTCGTAGTCCTCTTTGGCCTCGCCGACCCGCGCCTGCAGGGCGGCCATGCCCTCGGCGATCTCCTCGGGCGAGCGCGCCTTGTCGTACACGTCGGCGAGCCGCGCCTCGAAGTCGCTGGCCAGCGCCCCGACGAGCGCGGTCGAGGTGGGCGCGGTGGCTTGGTGCAGCACCGCGTCGGAGGCGTCGAGCACCGTGCCGAACAGCTCGAGCTTACGGCTGAGGATCTCGAAGGTGAGCCGCTGCGCTTCGTTGTCTCGGTTGATGAAGTTGATCACCGTGACGTCGCGGGTCTGCCCATACCGATGACAACGCCCGATCCGCTGCTCGATGCGCTGCGGGTTCCAGGGGAGGTCGTAGTTGATCACCGTGTCGCAGAACTGCAGGTTCAACCCCTTGGCGCCCGCTTCGGTGGAGATGAACACCTTCGTGTGCGTCGCGAACTCGTGCACGAGCGCCAGCCGCACGGCCACGGATCGGGACGGCTGCGCGTCGGCGGGCATGCGAGCGCCGACCTCCCGCTCCCACCGCGCGAGCGCCGATGCGGCCTTGGGCCCGGTGTTCTGACCCCGAAAGAGCGTGATCTCGTCGTCGCGGACCAACCCCGCGCCGACGAGGACCTCCGCGAGGTAGCGCTGGGTGGAGAGCGCTTCGGTAAAGATGACGAGCTTGCCGCTGCCGCCGGCGCGCGACAGCGCGTGGCGGACCGCCGCACACAGCTGCTCGGCCTTGCTGTCACCACGCAGGGAACGCGCGCGATCGGCCAGCGCCTGAACGCGCTTCATCTCGGACAGCAGCTCGGGCTCGGGGTGCGCGGGAGCCTCGTCATCGCCCGGACGCGCGGCGGGGTCTTCGTCGTCGAAGTCGGACTCGAACAGGGCGAGCGTCTCTTCGCTGCCGCCGAGCTTGCGCCGGAGCCGGTCGGCGACCGCCTGCAGCGAGTCGGCGAGCGCGACCTGTGAGCTGCCCATGCGACGGTGAAAGCTGATCAGCAGCAGACGTCGGTGACTGCCTCGGAACGCCAGCGTCTTGGGGTCGAGCAGGTAGGCTGTGACGTCGTCGTACAGCTGCGCCTCCTGAGGCGACATCGAGTACTCGAACAGACGAGCGGTACGCTGGGTGAAGGCCTTGGCCATGAACGTCTGCGCCTGACGCCGCAGCGTCCGCTGACACACGGTCGCCAGGCGCCGCTTGAGCTCGTCGTGCTGGCCCGCGCGAATGCGGCGATCGTCCCCATCGCAGAACACGGTGCGAAACGTGCCGAGGTCGCCGAGCAGCGTTCCGGTGGGCTCGACGTACTGCACCAGGCCCCACATCTCGGTGAGCGTGTTCTGAATGGGCGTTGCGGTGAGCAGCAGCATCGGCGTGCCGAGCAGGGTCTGCTTCACCCGCGCCGCGGTGCGTGCGTACTTCGAGCCGTCCTTGAGGCCGCCGTGCAGGTCGTAGCGCCGGTAGATCCCCGCGAAGAGTTCGTGCGCCTCGTCGATCACGCACAGGTCGAAGCGGCCGCTGCCGCCTATCGCCGCCGCACCGGCCTGAGAACCGGCGTACTCGCGGCCCGCGATGAACACGCCCGGGCCCTCGAACCCCGTCTCCTCCGTGGCCCCCTCGCGGGCGGTGATGCCAAAGAGGGCCAGCAGCTCGTCCTTCCACTGCCCGAGCAGCGGCTTGGGCGTGAGCAACAGGATGCGGGACGCACCCTCGGCCAGCAGCTGAGACAGGGTGAGGCCGGCCTCGATCGTCTTGCCGAGCCCAACCTCGTCGGCGAGAATGCATCCGCCCTTGGGGATCCGCTGAAGCGCGAAGATGACCGCGTCGATCTGGTGCGGGTTCGGGTCGATCCGGGCGCTCCGCTGGGAGGCGAGGTATCGGCGCTGCTCATCGGCCCTGCGGAGCCGGACGAGCTCCTCACAGGCAAAACGCCGGGCCACCGCGTGCACCATCTCGGACTTCGTCGCACACCTGCGTCCTTGGGGGAAGGGGCGGATGAGGGTGAGGTATTCTCAGCATCGTGACCGCTCTTCGGACCGCACTCCTCCCGCTGCTGTTGCTCACGCTCTTCGTCTTCGGCCTCGGTGGCTGCAAGAAGACGGTCGAAAACCAGACCGCCGCCTGGAAGAGCAATCTCAAGACCGTCGAAGCCCTGCAGGCCCAGTACCCCGGGTTCAAGCCGGCCCTGCAGGCCCGCATCGACGAGGCCAAGCCGATCCACGAAGCGGCGAGCTCGCTCGAAGGGGACGCGGCGGTCGACAAGCTCTCGTCGGCCAACAGCACGCTCATGAAGGGCTTCGTGCGCGACCTCGAGCGGGTCGAAAAGCTCACCAAAGAGGTCCGTGAGGCGCGGGTCGAGGTGACGGCCAAGGCCGGCGACGCGTCGCTTCGCGAGGGTGCCAAGGTCGCCGCGGCCGACGCACAGAAGGCCCTCGACCGCACCGAGGCGGTGCTGAAGAAGGGCGCGAAGAGCCCGGCCGACGCCGATGCGGTGCTCAAGAAGGTCATCTCGGACCTCGAGACCGCGAAGAAGGCGATCGACAAGGTCGCCGGCGTTCAGAAGGACAAGAAAGACGAAGCCAAGGCCGACAAGGACGCCAAGGACAAGAAGGCCAAGGACGAAAAAGCCGCCGTCGCCGACTGGAAGTGCGAGTACTGCGGCAAGATGAACAAGCACGACCACAAAGAGTGTGGTGGCTGCGGCGCGCCGAAGACCGGCAAGAAGTAACCGCCACGCCCCACGACGGCGCGGTCCGTCGTAGCATCGAGGCGGATGTGGACGCTGGTTCGACAGCACCTGGTGGTCAAGATCGCGATCGTCGTGGTCGCGACGCTCGGGCTCGGCTTTGCGGTCCCCGCGATCCTCAACGCGAAGCTGCAGCTGACCGAGATGGAGCGCAGCGGGCGGGAGTCGGCGCAGAACGTGGCGCAGGGCCTGAGCGCGGGCGTGCGCACGGCAATGCTCTCGGGCAACGGAATCACCGCGCGCACGATGGTGGGGGACGCCCGCGACCGGCTCTCGACCGCGCAGATCCGCATCTACGCACCCAACGGTGAGGAGGTCTTTGGGGTTCACGCGCCGGTCCCTGTCCCCGATCAGCTGCCCAGCCACGTACGCGAGGTCCTTGCCGACGGGGCGATGCACATGCGCGACGAGGCCACGGCGGCGCTGCCGATCGAGAACGAAGCACGCTGCCGATCGTGCCATCCCGACGGCGAGCTTCGTGGCGTGCTCACGCTGGGAACCGACGGCGCTGCGGTACGGCTCAGCAGCGGCGACGAGACGCTCGACGTGATCACCGACGTGGCCGAGTCGGCGTTCGTGCAGATCATGACCGCCGAGAAGGAGGTGCTGCTCGACGCGTACTTCGAGGAGCTCGCCGGGGCGGTCGACGGCATCGAGGGTGTGTCCGTGCTCGACCCCGATGGCGACCCCTCGTATGGGCCCGACCTCGACGTGCCCTCAGCCCAGGTGCGCGCCGCGTTCGAGGCGAAGGCGCCGCAAACGGTGCAGGTCGAGGGCGCGAGGCTGCGAATCCACCCGCTGCCCAACGCGCCGCAGTGTCACGCCTGCCACGACGCGCAGGACGTGTGGCGCGGGGCGGTGGTGACCAAGGTCGACGCGCTGCCCAACCCGCGTGAGACAGTCGTCGGGGCGACCGACATCTCGCTGCGTCACGTCATGCTCTCGGGGCTCGGCCGCATGATCGCTCGCTTCCTCGATGAAGTCGCAGCGACCGGAGCGGTCAGTACGCTGACGCTGCACGATGGCCAAGGCCGGCTGTTTCGCGACGCGTTCGCGCAGCCCGATCCGCCCGTGTCGGTGCGCTCGGTGCTCTCGAGCGGGCAGGCACACAGCGCGCTGGTCGAAGGCGACGCGTCCGAAGCCTTCGTCTTCGTGGCACCGCTGACCAACGACCCCGAGTGCATTCAATGTCACGGCACCGATCATGATCTGCGCGGAGCGATCGCGGTCACGCTCGACACGACCGAGGCAGCCCAGGGCCGCCAGCGGCTGGTGTTCATCGGCGCCGCCTTCGCGGTGGTGACGATTGGGGTGACGCTGGCGCTGCTCTACTTCGGCCTGAAGCTGCTCGTGGTGAGGCCGGTCAGCGAGATGGGCTCGGTCGCCGACTTGGTCAGCGAGGGTCGCCTCGACGCCCGCGTCACGGTGCGCTCACAAGACGAGGTGGGCCGCCTGGGCGAGCAGCTCAACCACATGATCGGCGAGGTTCGAAAGAAGCTCGAGCTGTCGAAGTTCGTTAGCAAGGCCACGGTGGGCTCGGTCGACGCCGCCGAGTCGAGCATCACCCGCCGAGGCACCCGCGAGCGGGTGACGGTTCTGTTCTCGGACATCCGGGGCTTCACCGCCTTTTCCGAGACGGTCGAACCCGAGGAGGTCGTGCAGATGCTCAACCGCTACCTCGACGTGCAGGCTTCGGTGGTCGAGGCGCACGGCGGCGACATCGACAAGTTCGTGGGGGACGAGTTGATGGCCGTCTTCCGCGGACCCGACATGGAGACCCGTGCGCTGTGGTGTGCCGTCGAGATGGTCCAGGCGATTCATCGACTCAACGGCGCGCTGCCTCCGGGTACCCCGCAGCTCGAGGTCGGCCTCGGGGTGAACGTCGGCGACGTCGTCTTCGGAGCCATGGGCGCTCGCAACCGCATGGACTTCACCGTCATCGGCGACGCCGTCAACCTCGGCGCCCGGCTGTGCTCCGCAGCCCAGCCGGGGCAGGTCTTGGTCTCGCGATTCGTGCTCGATGCGACCGGGGACGTGCCCGGACTCGACTGCCGGGCAATGGACGCAATCGAGGTCAAGGGCAAGCGGGACCCGGTCGAGGTCTTCGACGTGAGCCGAGTGTGAAGCCGGCGCTCAGTCGCGGCGACGTCGAAGCCCGAGCAGCGCGGGCCCGAGCAGGAGAGATGGGTGCAGCAGCCCTCGCGACACGGCCAGCAGGCCGGCCCGCAGCCAGTACCGCACGCTACCCTGTACCCGAAGCCGTCACCGGCTTGCACGATGATGCGGCGCTCGACATGCTCGCGGCATGATGAAACGGTCTTCGCTCGCTCTTGCTCTCGGTCTGGTCGCCGCCTGCTTCAGCCCCGAGGCGCCCGTTGACGCTGGGACGGACGCCGGCGAAGACGCGACCGGCTCGAACTCGAGCGACGGAGTCGATGCAGAAACTTCGCCAGCCTCGACGACCATGTTCACCGAGACTGTTGGTGACAGTGATGCCTCCGAAACAGCCACCGAGCCCACCACGACAGACCCCACGGTAAGCGAGACCGAATCGGCGACTGAGACCACGATCGGGGGAGTCTGCACCGAATCGTCCGAATGCGAAGCCGGCGTGTGCGTAGACATGCAGTGCGTGCCTTGCGGAGAGGCTCCGGACCCGGATGCGGCCTGTGAAGAGGCGAACCCGGACCTGCCGCTGTGTGGAGACGGTGGCACGCTGTGTGTCGCGTGCACCACGACGAGCTGCGGTGGTGGCACGCCTGCTTGCGACCCCGACGTCGGATGCGTCGCATGTGTAGAACACAGCGACTGCCCCGACTCTGCCTGCCACCTCAGTGGTCCGAATCAGGGATCCTGTTTCGATACGGCTGACGTCGTCGAGGTGTCCGACCTCGAGGAGTTCGAGAACGCGTTCGTGCAAGGCAACCCCGGGGGGCAGCTCGTAATTCGTCTCGCACCGGGGACGATTCAGGTCCAGGGAGGATTGACGAGTCAGCTCGCGGAGGTTGCTCTGATCGGGAATGACTCCGAGTTCACGGGAGGTGCGACGGCACTGTTCTTCAACATCCCCGACCTCTTCTACGTTGCGGGCGTTCGCTTCAACGACGGACCACTCAGCCGGACCTTCTCCTGCAATGAGGGAGAGGAGCTTTGGCTGGACGACGTCTCGATCTCCAACTACGGCTGGGGAGTATTCTCCTCTGGCGACGTCTATGTGCGGCGATCACAGTTTCGAGGCAATCCCGGCGAAACGAACAACACGGGGGTTCTCCTGTCCGGCGGTAGCTTCACGGCAGTCAACAGCGACTTCGGACCCGCCGGAGATCCGATGTTCTCGATATCCAATGCAGACCTCGACGTCCGCTACTCCACGATAGCCGGGAACCAGACGGGCATCCAATGCGACGGTGACTCGTCCGGCGTGATCCGCAACAGCATCATCACAAACATCGGCACTTCCGCGTTCGGCACTTGCGGTCTCAGCTTCATCGACAATGCCATCGACCAGGAGTTCTTCGGAGGGACAGTCGTTCCATCCTACGATCCGGACTGGTTCACCATCTCGAGTGGGAGCCGATTCTACCTAAGCCCATCCGGCGTAGAGGTCTTCGAAGGAATCGCGGATTGGGACGACGGAGACCCTGTGGTCGACATCGAAGGAGATCCTCGCCCCCAGGACGCCCCGGGCTTCCCAGGTGTCGACGAGCCAGTGCGGTAGCTCATCGCCGTAGCGCGGAATTGCGAGGGTTGGGCCGAGGCTTCAGACGGCCTCGGCCCTTCCATCGCCCGGGCTAGTCTCGACGACGACGCAGTCCGAGCAACACGGGTACAAGCAGTAGCAAGCTCACGGGCGCACGCCCGCCAGCGCTGCACCCCCCACCGCCACCGCTTCCGCCCGCGGAGTCGTCGGTGTCGCCGTCGGTGTCGCTGCCCGAACCGCTTGCGGTGTCCGAACCGCTTGCGGTGTCCGATCCGCTCGCGCTGTCCGAACCGCTGGCGGAGTCGCTGTCCGAGGCCGACGCGCTGTCCGAATCCGAGTCCGAGTCACTCGCCGCGTCGGAGTCGCTTTCCGACTGACCACCCGAGGAGTCGGCGCCCGAGTCGGTCTCCCCGCCGGTCTCGCCACCGCCGGCCACCACTTGCACCTGCGTCGTGTCACACCCCTCGTTCCCCGCCCGGTCGGTTGCGCAGAACTCGACCGCGTAAGCACCCTCCGCCTGCGCCGGGAACTCCGCTCGGAAGAGGTCTCCGCCCGAGAAGGTCACCGAGACCTCTTCGTCAACGCCATCTCCGGACAGCGACGCCGTCACCGACGACAAACGGGGTCCAGTGTCGGTCACGGTTTGGTCGACGATCGCGGTCCGAACGACGATCCCCTCGTCGACTTCGAACTCGCGGGTCTCGATGGCCCGAAAGTGCGGCGCGCTCGAGTCTTCAGGAACGGCTTGCGTCCCGAAGAAGACCTCGTTTTCGCGGTCAGCCGGTTCCCCGGCCCCGGTGACGAAGTCGAGCCGAGAATCTCCGTTGAGGTCCCCGAACTCGCCCCACAGGCTTCCATTGTTGTTCCCCGCAATGGGGAAGGCTCCAGCAGTCAGTGTGAACGTGCCATCGCCAGCGTTCGTGAGGAGTCGTTCCACCCCACCGAAAACGTTGATGACCACGGCGTCCTGATCACCGTCGTTGTCGATGTCGACGCATACCACCCCATTGTCGTCGCCGCCGACCTGGTTTCCGGTGACGCGCTCGACGGTTTCGTCCGCAAAGACGCCCGAGCCATCGTTGATGAGCAACTGCTCGGTGTAGCCAGGGCCCATGTTGTCGACCCAGGCGTCGAGGTCTCCATCGCCATCGACGTCGCAGACCCCCGGGTTGTAGTGATAGTTCGGAGGCTGGCTGTTCTGCGGCGGAAACTGGTCACTCGCGTCCGCGAACGTTCCATCGCCGTTGCCTAGCCACAGCGCATTGTCCCCGAAGTGCGCGTTGAGCAGAATATCGAGGACGAAGTCCCCGTTTGCGTCGAGCAGGTCGACGTCATCCGGGTCTTGACCGGTGAAGCCTCCGGGGATGGCCCCCTCGAGTTCTTCGAAGTTCCCCAAGCCATCGTTGAGATAGATGTGGCCGTGGACCTCCGGGTCGGAGGTGTACCCATCGGCGCTGAAGATGTCGAGGTCGCCATCGTTGTCGAAGTCACCCATCCGGGTCGCGCCGACGTTCGGTTCTTCGGCTGGCATGCGCTCGGAGTACTCGTCTGCGAACACGAAGTCGCCCATGTTGACGAAGAGCGCGGAGCCCCCGTCCCGCCCAGCAGGTGCGAAGATGTCGAGGTCGCCGTCACCGTCGATGTCCCCAACCGCGACCTGGCGGTGTTTGCCCGCGTGACCTCCGATCGCCGAGTTCGAAACCAGCGAGAACGCCCCAGACCCATCGTTCTGATACACAGCAAGCAGCTGGGCGGTTCCGGATGAAAAGAACCCCGAGTAGTTGGTGAAGACGATGTCCAGGTCAGCGTCTCCGTCGAGGTCGGCGAGCAGCATGTGGTTCGTCCAGCATCCGGAGCCATTGCAGGCTTGGACGTCGAGCGCTGCCGCTTGCTCAGCAAACAGCGCCCCTCCTGCATGCGCATCGCCCCCCGCCGCAAAGGCGGCGAACAGCGAGAGACCGGACAACAAACGGACACGAGGGGATCGAAGCATCATGGATCAGACCTTTACGCCTTCAATGGCGCGGCCGAACCATACCCTTCAACGCGGTGGGATGGACTCGCCGAAGGCCTCGCGGGAAGCCCGCGAGTCAGCCTTCTTCGCCCGAGGGGGCGTCCGGGCCGGACGACTCGGGAGTCTTCCGTGGCGGCGACTTGGGGCCGTGCTTCGGCTCGGTCTTCACGTCTTCGTCAGGCGTACGCACCAAGATCTCGAACTCGATGCGGCGGTTCCTCGCCCTGCCCTCGTCGGTCTCGTTGGTGTCGCGCGGAGCCGACTGGCCCTTGCCTTCGGTCTCGATGCGATCGCCGGCGATGCCCTTGCCCACCAGGTACTCCTTGACCGCCTCGGCGCGCTCCTTGGACAGCTGAAGGTTCGCCTCTTCTTCGCCGACGTTGTCCGTGTGGCCGATGACCTTGACGCGAACGAAGTCGTACTCGGTGAGCGTCTCCACCGCTTTGTCGAGGATCGGCTTGGAGCTCGCGCGGATGGTCGCCTTGGCGAAGTCGAACTCGATGCCCTCGAGCACGCCCTCGAACTCGATGACCTCCGGCGGCAGCTCGTCGGGGCAGCCGTCGGCGTCGTCGAGCCCGTTGTAGACCTCGGGCTCGTCGATGCACTTGTCGATCGAGTCGAAGATGCGGTCGCCGTCGGTGTCCTTGTCCGGGCAGCCGACCGGTGCCACGCCCGGCGTCTCGGGACACTCGTCTTCGGAGTCGCGGAACCCGTCGCCGTCCGTGTCCGGGCAGCCGTGCGGCGCGACGCCGGCTGCGTCGGGACACTCGTCCTCTTCGTTGAGGAAGCCGTCGCGATCGCGGTCGGGGTCGACGTAGGCCTTCGGCGGCGGCAGGGGCTCGGGCTTGCCGCGCAGGAACGTGAACTCCACCCCCGCGAGCACCTGCAGGTGCGACGTGCCCGAGTCTTGGCGGGCTTCGGCCGAGCTGATGATGTTGCGGACCTCGAGGCGCGCGCCCACCCAGCGGTTGAAGAACGCCTTCACGCCACCGCCGTAGTGAAAGGCCGGGTCGATGTCGTTGCCGAGGATGAGGATGTTCGAGCGCACCCCCATCGCGCCGCCACCCATCAAGAAGAACGGAGTGACCGAGTGGAACGGCAGCTGCGCGACCGCGTGCGCTCGAAAGCCGTACACGAACGCGAAGTCGTTGGTGATGCTGCGAACGCGCGTGGGGTTGGCCGAGAACTCGCCCTCGACGCCGAGCACCCTCAGCGGGAAGTACCCCAGGCGCAGGCCGACGTCGGGGGAGACCGCCCACAGCGGCTCTTGCGGGCGCGTGCGGGGATCGTAGAAGTCGTGCTCGGGGTTGGCGAGGAACAGCCCGCCGTAGATGCCGAGGGTGAGCATGTTCCGCTCGGGACGCCAGCGCTTGATCCACGGCTGGTCGGTCCGCATGTAGCGGGTCTCCTCGAGCTGCTCGCGCTCCGATTTCTGCCGGGCCTCGAAGTCGGCCTTGCTCTCGAGCCCACCGGTACCGACCGCAGCCTCTCCTTCGGCCCCAGGGCCCTGGGCTGCTCGCGCGTCGGCAGCGACCAGGCTGAGGCCCAAACAGACGCCGACGGTGACGGAGGCACGCATCATCTCGCCTCCGGTTCTATCGCACCGCAGACCCGGGCGGTAGCCCCCGGCACGCGCCTGCTACCCTCGTCGTGACGGAGATCGACATGACCACTTCGATGCGCTTGCTTTGCACTTGCCTGTCCGTGGGGCTCCTCGCCCCAGCCTGTGGAGACGACCAAAGCCCCGGCGGCGGAGGATCGACCGGCGGCTCCACGGGGGGCTCCACCTCGCTGGACGCCCAGAGCAGCTCCAGCACCGCAGCGACCCCGGACGCCTCGACCTCCACCAGCACCACCGGCGGCAGCTCCAGTGGGGCCGCAGACGAGAGCAGCTCCAGCGGCTCGCTCCCCGACGCCGTCAGCCTCGGCGGTCAGGTCACCGACTTCATCGGCATCCTCGGCGTCGAGGGGCTGACCGTCTCGCTCGACATCGATCCCGATACGAGCGTCACCACGGACGCTGAGGGCATGTTCACCTTTGAAGGGCTCGCGCCGGACACCCCGGTCAACTTCATCTTCGAGCCACGTCCGGACGGAGAGCCTCCCTATGCCGGCGGCATCGTCCCCGAGCGCAGCGGGACGGCCGATCGCGACGACGTCGCCGCGCTCGTGGTGCAAGGTCCCTTCATCGAGAGTCAGCTCGAGGGTCTCGAGCCGCAAGACCCCGTGCCCCCCGACTTCGACCAGGCGATCGTCGTCGTCCGGGTCAACAACGCCGCGATCGAGTCGGGCACCGTCACGCTGACCGTCGATCCCCCACCCGCACCGGGCACCTTCTATGCGCCCAGCGAGAACGGATCCCCCGTCCTCGACTCCACCGAGATCGCCTTCCCCACCCTACCCGCCGCGGTGTTCTACAACCTCGCCGATACGGAGGCCGGCGACATCACGATCACCGCCGAGCACTCCTCGGGCGTGCTTGCCTGCGAGATCACCCACCCCGAGTTCATCACGCGAGGCGGCTACATCACGCAGGTCACCGTGCGCTGTGAGTAGCGAGCCGGGGTTCTTCGGCTCCCCCTGCGGGTGAGGGGAGCCTCCGACCCCCTCGAGCTGGACTCCTCTGCGCGGCAACCTCCCTCTTTCCCGCTGCGCATCCCCTCCGGGGACGCTTCGCTCGTTCGCTGCGGTGCAGCTCGGCCGCTCGGGACCCAATGTTCGGGCTGTTCGGCGAGCGAGCGACTCCTCGTCACTCGTCGTCACTCGTCGTCCATGGCGTCGCAGACGGTGTGGAACTCCTGGCACTCCTGCGGGTCTTCTTCGCTCAGCTTGGTGAAGATGCACCCCAGGCAGGGGTCGATGAGCCCGCCGTCGTCACCGCCGTCGTCACCACCGCTGGTCGTGGCATCGGTGTCCGTGTCGGTGTCGCCGCCATCGGTGTCCGTGCTGCTCTCGGGCTGGCACGCGGCCTCTTGCTCACACACGTCCGCCACGCAGTTGCTCAGCTGCAGCAGGTTGTACGTCTCGCGGACGGTGAGGTTGTCCTCGACGCAGTCGAGCAGGCAGCCAAGGTCGGGCTCGGGCGTAGGGTTGAGGACCAGGTCGACCGCGCAGGCGTTCATGCAGGCCACCGCGTCCCGGCACGTGAACTCCGGCTCGCCCGTGGTCGGATCGAGCCCCCCCGAAGACGAGGTGCCGTCGATGCCCGTCGTCGGGTCGGGCTCCCCCGTCGTGGTGCCGGCGCGCGGCTCGAACGTCTCGTCGGAGTCGAAGCAGCCGGCGCCGAGCATCGCCACGAGGGCGATTCGGGATGCCAAACGTCGGGTCGTGGAAGCGGCCACCACGCGCCGACGGTAGCAGGGTTCGAGCCCAAAGACGACATGCGGCATTCCTCCCCGGATAGCGCAAGAAGCTGCCCCGCTTGCCCAAGGCCACCAAACCGGACCACTATGAAGGCGTCCACCGTCCCCGGCGGAGGTTTGTCTTCATGTTCAGGATCGCAGCTTTCCCCTCGCGCACACGCTCCCTCTCGGTGAAGAAGGCGCCGCTCGTCGCAGGTCTCGCCCTGGGCGTGATGGCCTCCTTCGTGGGTTGTCGCGGCGAGGACCTCTCGTTCGACTGCGAGAACCAGGCGATGAACTTCCTGCGCACGGTGGACGCCGAGGACCGGGAGCTGCGCGACATCCCCGACAACGGCCCGTTCCCGGTGACGATGACGATCACCGAGGACTCGCTCAACCGACTCGTCGCGGGGGTCATCGACGACGAGGTGCCCTTCGCCGGCAGCGTGCCCTTCGGCGTGTTGCCCGAGGGGCCCGGCGAGGCCGAGTTCGAGGCCAACGACGTGCCCGTCGTCATCGTGCGCGACGTCGCCGGCTGCCGGAAGTGCGTGGTGCTTCGGGTCAGCTTCGGCGTCCGCCTCGACCAAGAGGGCGATCCCCTCTCGTCGGGCTCGGGGTTCGCCGACATCGCCGTGCCGCTCGAGCTCGAGGCCAACGAGGAGGAAGGCACCACCGTCATCTTGGCCAACTACTCCGAGGCGTTCATCGACGACTGGTATCTGTCGGTCTACGGATTCGACTCCGACAAGAACGAGACCCTCGCCGGCGCGCTCAAGCTCCTGATGACCGAGGAGATCCAGGCCAACTTCGAGCCGCTGCCGCTGTTCAACATCGGCTCGTGGGAGATCGGCCGAGGCCAGGTGAAGATGGCCACCCGCAAGGTGTTCGTGCAAGGCGAGCAGCAGCGGATCGTGCTGGGCCTGTCGACCAACCTGACCCTGCCCGAAGGCGCGGGCCTCGACGTCGAGGCGCCGCTGCCCGAAGACGTCGCGATCGGCGTCTCCATGGACCCGATCCTGCTCGACACCATGGCGCGTCGCATGATGGAGGAGGGAGAGATCCCCACCCGCTACGACGAGGACGGCAACGCCGACGACGACGGGATCTACGCCGTGTCGATCAACGAGATCGAAGCGGGCGTGGCGGGCAACAACCTCAACACCGAGTTCCGCGTGTGGCGAACGGCCGACGGTTACTGCGGGTTCGCCAGCCTCAACATGCCGGTCACCTTGGATCTCGTAGAGGGCGGAACCCGCAACCGCGTCGAGGTCAGCGCCGGCAACGCCGTGCTCATCGAGGGCGAGGGTGAAGGCATCGGCGTCGCCGCCGAGGAGGAGGAGCAGCTCGTCGAGGACAACCAGGACCTCATCTCGACCTTCCGCCAATCGCTCACCGAGCAGCTCGCCGAGACGCTCAACTACGAAGAGCTCGGCGTCGAGGGCAGCCGCATCAAGTTCAACACGACCGACGTCGCGGTCGACGCCGACGCGATCAACACGTACCTCGACTTCGAGATCTTCGAGAAGCCGAGCGACGAGTAGCGCGCGGGCGTGCGTCCGCTTCGGATCGCGCCCGCCACCACCCGTCCTGGCCTGAAGCTGGCGCGCGGGTGGTGGGTGACGTACAAGGGTGCGGTGGGGCAGCGCGAGCGACCTCACCCTCGGGAACGCGCCCGAAATCGCCCCTAAACACCGCTCTAGAGCCTATTGCCTCTCCCGCGCCGCAGGCGCTTCCTACCCCTACACCACGAATCCAGCCGCTTGCAGCCCTCTGTCGGGCCAAGCAGCCGGCGGGATGAATCCGAAGCGATCGTGTGCTACCACGCCGCCCCGACATGCACGGTTTGGGCGGATGTTCGCCCGCGACCGTGAGCGCCGTCTTGGCGAGGAGGATGTCATGAAACGTACCGACCAAGAACGTATCGAACGCGAGCTCAAGCGCCGTGAAAAGAAATCGGCTGTGGAGTCTCGCCGCGTCAGCAACCGCGAGGACACGGACGCGACGCCAGGTGGATACATCCAAGCGCTTCTCGAGCGCCTGCACTACGACAAGACCACCATCTACAACGCGATGGGTGACGACGACATCTTGGAGCTCATGATGTCGATGAAGGAAGACCTCCCCGAGAAGCAGTGGGAGAGCGTGCTGCGCTCCGCCGTCCGCAAGACCAAGGTGTCCGACAAGGAAGTCGCGCTGACCGAGCTCAAGGAGACCCTGGCGCAAGCCTGAGTCCCCGCTGTCCGCCCCCGCGCGGACCTACGAAGAAGGCGCCCCGCCGGCTCATGGCCGCGGAGGCGCCTTCGTCGTGGAGGGCAAGGGGGTGCTCGGCGCTACTCGCCCTCGGGTTCGGCCGGCGCCGGCTCCGTGCTCGGTCCGACCTCGGGCACGATGTAGCCCATCAGCTCGTGGCGCCACGACGCCGCCGCCGTCCGGCACTCCTGAATGCGCACCGGGCCGCCATCGGGCGTGGAGTAGCCGAGCACGTCGCAGACCTGGCCGATGCCCTCCGACCCGCTGTCGAGGGTGCGCGCGAACGCCTCGTTGACCTGCGCCTCCTCCCGACCCGGGTAGGTTTCGACGACCCGCTCGGAGAGCACGGGGATCGCCTCCTCGAGCTCGTCCTCGATGCAGTCGGCGAGCACCTGCTGCGCGTCGGCCTCCGCCTGCTCGCGCGCGGCCTCGACGACGCCCGGATCCTCGGCGCTGCCGTCGGGGCCCAGATCGAGATCCGCGATCGCGGTCTCATACAGCTGGTGGCAGGTCTCGTACCGCGACGCGATGTCGGGACCGGATGCGCGTGCACCCCCGAGATCTGCAAACGCCTCGACGGCCTCTGCGAGCCGAAGCTCGGCCTCGGCCGCGCAGCCGACTTCGACCGCGGAGATCGACTTCTCGACCGCCAGCTCGTGCGCCTCGACCAGCGCGCCGCACAGTCGGCCATGCTCGGTCCGCCACTCGTTGAACGCGTCATCGACGTCGTCGGCGAGCTCGGGAGCGGTGATCTGCAGCGTGGCCGCCAGCGCCGACCGCACGCCGTCGTTCGCGTCGGAGATGCAGCGCAGACGGCTCTCCTCGATCTCGGTCCGCTCCGCGTAGCGCAGCGCGCTCGTGTTCTCGCGCTGGCGCCGAGCGGTGGCCTCGCAGGCGCCCACGGCCGCGAGGTGCGTCATCTGAATCTCGGGGTCGAGCTCGGCACCGTCGGCGTCGTCCGCCTTGCCGCCGGGCCCGGCCAAGCCGCCGGGTTCGTTGCGCCCCTGCTCTTCGTCGCAGGCGGTGAGCGAGAGTCCCAAGAGGAGCGCGGCGGTGATGCGAAGCATGGTCATGACAAGTGTAGCCCGATGTAGGTGCTCGGAGCCTCAGATTGACCCCGACGCGTCCGCCTGTCGAGCGCGCGCGCGCCAGGGCCCTCGATCGGCCGTATCTTGGGCTCGAGCACCGCTTCGCGAGCACAACGCGTCGTCTGCGCGATCAGGGTTCGGGGAGCGCGTACGGCGAAGGACCCCGATAGTGCTCGTCGATCGGCGCGCCGCTGCGGATGGACGGAAATGCCCGCTGCTCGCAGTCGGTCCGCTCGCACAGTCGGCAGGTGATGCCGATCGGCATCGCCCCATCGACCGCGTCGACGTCCACACCGTCGGAGTAGATCATCTCCCGCGCGTGCTCGGCTTTGCAGCCCAAGCCGATCGCCTGAATCGTCCGCGGCACGCGGTAGTCGCCATGGGCGCGCTGCACGGTTCGCGCGACGCAAAAGAAGAACTGTCCGTCGGGCATGACCGAGGTCTGCACCCGTATGACCCCCGGAGACAGGAACGCCCGGAATACGTTCCACCGCGGGCAGGCCCCCGCGAACCGAGCAAAACGAATGCCCGACGCCGAGAACCGCTTCGAGATGTTGCCGGCGATGTCGACACGAATCATGTGGAAGGGGATGCCCTCGTCCGAGGGCCGACGCAGCGAGGTGAGCCGGTGGCAGACCTGCTCGAAGCTGGCCCCGAAGCGCTGGCCGAGCAGCTCGATGTCGTAGCGTTCGCGGACCGCCGCCTTGCGGACCGCCGCGTAGGGCATCTGCACGGCCGAGGCAAAGTAGTTCGCGAGCACCATCCGGGCGAGCCGAACCCCGCCCACGCTGGCCAGCACCCGATGGCGTGCCAGCTCGGAGAGGAGCTCGTCGTGCTCGATCAGAGCGTACTGTGCCGCGACCTGAAAGGTCCGCGTCGAGTCGGGCAGCACCTCGGCCAGCGACAGCCGCTTGGTGTCCACATCGTATCGACGCAGCGTCAGCGGGCGCTTGCGCTGGCCGTGCAGTTCGACCTCGATGCCGAGCCGTGTCCGCATGTATTCGACCAACCGGGGCTCGAGCAGTCCGCGTGATCGCGTGACCGCGGCGTCATCTTCGGTCGGCAGACCGAGCGCGCTGCGCAGCGCGTCCGCCTTGCGCTCGAGCACGTCGAAGTAGTTGCCCTCACGCTGGATGAAGTCGCTGACCTCCTCGGTCGCGAGGACCGTCGCCGTCGGCCCCACCTCTTGGTGATCGTCGTAGATGCGCCCCGCGAGCTCGTCGGCAGAGCGACTGGCCTCTCGGTACGCGCGGAACAGCTTCACCAAGCGGCGCGCGAGCTCGGGGGATGCGTCGACGAGCCCCTGGAGCTCAGCCTGTGTCGGCGGACCATCCCCGAACACGGGGTCGGTGAGCACTTCGGCCAGATCGGGCAGCAGCGCGTCCTCGGCATCGAACGCCGAGAGTTCGACCTCGAACTCCTTGGCGAGGCGGAGCAGCAGCGACGCGGTGAGCGAGCGCTGCTGGTGTTCGATGAGATTCAGGTAGCTCGCCGAGATGCCGAGGCGACGGGCGAGCTCGACCTGTGTCAGCCCCCGTGCTTTGCGCATCTCCCGGACTCGCGCCCCGAGTTTGCTTGCGTCCGATGCCACGCCGATATCCTTTTACAAGATTTACAGCATTGACGCACTTCGCCACATGCAGCTCTGCACAGCACCATCCTGCAGATTATCGCCCTTGACCTGAAGCTCCGTTTGTAAAACACTACACGCAGACGGCACTCGGAGCGCCTCGGGCGCCGGCCGTGGAGGAACGCCATGACGCACGCCGGACTGATGATCGCCGCCCCTAGCGCGGACTACGCATCCATCCTCACCCCCGAGGCCCTCGCTTTCGTCGAGACCCTCGTCCGCACGTTTCGGCCTCGCGTGCTCGAGCTGCTCGAGCGACGGGCCCGCGTCCAGGCGGAGTACGACGCGGGCACCCTGCCCCGCTTCCTCCCCGAGACACAGTCGGTCCGCGACGGCGACTGGACCGTCGCTCCGATCCCCGAGGACCTCAAGGATCGCCGAGTCGAGATCACCGGCCCCGTCGACCCGAAGATGATCATCAACGCGCTCAACTCGGGCGCCAACATGTTCATGGCCGACTTCGAGGACAGCACCGCGCCGACCTGGGACAACCAGATGACCGGTCAGCGCGCGCTGTTCGACGCGGTCCGCCGCACCCTGACCTTCGAGGACAAAGCCCGCGGCAAGAAGTACGCGCTACGCGATCAGGGGCTCGCGACGCTGCTCGTGCGTCCGAGAGGCTGGCACCTTCCCGAGCATCACATCCTCGTCGACGGTGAGCCCGCGACCGGCGGCCTCGTCGACTTCGGCCTCTTCTTCTTCCACAACGCCAAGGAGTTGCTCTCACGAGGCTCGGGTCCGTACTTCTACCTGCCCAAGCTCCAGAGCCACCTCGAAGCGCGGCTGTGGAACGACGTGTTCGTGCACGCCCAGGACGCGCTCGGTGTCCCCCAGGGCAGCATTCGCGCCACGGTCCTCATCGAGACGTTGCCGGCTGCGTTCGAAATGGACGAGATTCTCTACGAACTGCGAGATCACTCGGCGGGCCTGAATTGCGGCCGCTGGGACTACATCTTCTCGTACATCAAGACCCTGCGAAACCACGCCGAGTACGTGCTGCCCGACCGAGGCGAAGTAGGCATGACCCAACCGTTCATGGCCGCCTACTCGAACCTGGTGATCAAGACGTGCCACCGCCGGGGCGTGCACGCGATGGGCGGCATGGCGGCGCAGATCCCCATCAAGAGCGACGCCGAGGCGAACAGCGCCGCGCTGGCCAAGGTCAGCGCGGACAAGCTGCGCGAGGTCCAAAACGGCCATGACGGCACATGGGTCGCTCACCCTGCCCTCATCCCCATCGCGCGCGAGGTCTTCGACGAGCACATGCCGGCGCGCAACCAAATCGACAAAGCCCGCGACGATGTGCAGGCCGACGCAGCCGCGCTCCTGGCCCCGCCCAAGGGCAGCCGCACCGAAGACGGCTTGCGCCTCAACGTGCGCGTCGGAATCCAATATCTCGAGGCGTGGCTGCGCGGCAACGGCTGCGTGCCGCTGTACAACCTGATGGAGGACGCAGCCACGGCCGAGATCTCCCGCGCCCAGGTCTGGCAGTGGATCAAACACGGCGTGGACGTCGGCGACGCGCCGGTCACCCCAGCACGCCTCGCTGGGGTCATCGACGACGAGATGAAGACCATCCGCACCGAGGTCGGCGACGCCCGCTTCGAGGGCGGCAAGTTCGGTCTCGCGCGTGAGCTGTTCGAATCGATTTCCACCGCCGACACCCTCGAAGACTTCCTCACCTTGCCCGCGTACGCACACATCACGACCGCGCAGGCCTGAACCCCCTCGACAGACGAATCGGAGCGACACGATGTCCATCACCCCCAAGACCACCTCTGCCCTCAACTTCGACGACCCTCGCTGGAAGGGCATCGAGCGGCCCTACACCGCCGATGACGTGATGCGCCTGCGGGGCTCGGTCACCGTCGAGCACACGCTCGCTCGTCTGGGCGCCGAACGACTGTGGGACCTTCTGCACAGCGAGGACTACGTCAACAGCCTCGGCGCGCTCTCGGGCGGCCAAGCCGTCCAGCAGGTGCGCGCAGGCCTCAAGGCGATCTACATGAGCGGCTGGCAGGTCGCCGCCGACGCCAACCAGGCCGCCCGGACCTACCCCGACCAGAGCCTCTACCCCTCCCACTCGGTCCCCGAGCTGGTCAAGCGCATCAACCACGCGCTCACCCGCGCCGACCAGATCGAGCGTGCCGAGGGCAAGACCAGCACCCACTGGTTCGCCCCCATCGTGGCCGACGCCGAGGCCGGCTTCGGTGGCCCGCTCAACGCGTTCGAGCTGATGAAGTGGATGATCGAAGCGGGCGCCGCAGGTGTCCACTACGAAGACCAACTCAGCTCGGAGAAGAAGTGCGGCCACCTCGGCGGCAAGGTCCTCGTCCCGGTGCAGCAGTTCGTCAAGACGCTCGTCTCGGCTCGCCTGGCGGCCGACGTGTGCGGTGTCCCGACGCTGGTCATCGCTCGCACCGATGCGGACAGCGCCCGCCTCCTCACCTCCGACGTCGACGAGCGTGACCGCGAGTTCTGCACCGGAGAGCGCACCCCCGAGGGCTTCTTCCGCATCAGGGGCGGCCTCGACCAGGCCATCGCCCGCGGCAAGATCTACGCGAAGTACGCCGACCTCGTGTGGTGCGAGACGTCGACCCCCGACCTCGCCGACGCCAAGAAGTTCGCCGAGGCGATCCGCTCCGAGCACCCCGACAAGATGCTCGCCTACAACTGCTCGCCGTCGTTCAACTGGCGCAAGAACCTCGACGACGCGACCATCGCCAAGTTCCAGCGGGAGCTCGGCGCGATGGGCTACAAGTTCCAGTTCGTCACGCTCGCGGGCTTCCACCAGCTCAACTACGGCATGTTCGAGCTGGCCCGCGGCTACAAGGAGAGCGGCATGTCGGCCTACGCCAACCTGCAAGACGCCGAGTTCGGCGCCGAGAAGGACGGCTACACCGCGACCCGTCACCAGCGCGAGGTCGGGACCGGCTACTTCGACACCGTGAGCACGATCCTCAGCGGCGGCAAGAGCTCGACGCTGGCGATGGAGCACTCGACCGAGACGGCCCAGTTCAAGAAGTAGCGACCCCTGCAGCGGGGCGAACGAGGGCGGCACCGGAGGGTGACCGCCCTCTTTCGCGTCCGTCCGCGATAGCCGGCGCCAATACTTGCGATAGTCCGGATCCATAGGGGGCGCGCCCCCCGAGGCAGACGCAGTCGACCCGCGTCGTCGTTTCCCGCCTGCGCCGCTGCACACGAGGCATTCAGAGGGTGTGGCCGGCCCTGCGAGGTTGTGTGATGAGGGGCTCAGACCCCGACTGCCGGCGAAACCGCGACATCGACGACAGGTGGCGGACGCGTGGTGCGTTCGCATACTCAGCGGCATGGCTCACCGGACGAACGCAGTGCCCGACGACCATTCGGGCACGCGCCGCTTCGGGCCGAAGCATCGGGCGTGCGACCGTGACGAGACGGTGGCCGAACGCACGCCGGTGGAGTACCGCGGCGTTGCCCCCGGACTGCCTCATCGCGGCATGCTGCTCGGTGCTCGGTACATCCTCCTCGACTCGATCGGGCGAGGCGCCTCAGGCTGGGTCTGGAGAGCCCACGACGAGCGCTCGGGCCGAGTCGTCGCGGTCAAGATCCTCGCTCCACGTCATGGTCGTTTCGACGAGGTCGACGCCACGCGAATGCTCAGGGAGGCGGCCGCGCTCACGCGCGTTCGACATCCGAACGTGATCGAGCTGCGTACCCAAGGCATGAGCGCTTGCGGCACGCCCTACATCGTCATGGAGTATCTCGATGGAGAGAACCTCCGCGACCTGCTCGCGCGCGGACGCGTGCCCCTCGACGAGGCCCTCTCCTGGGGCGGGCAAATGCTCGGTGCCATCGCGGCGGCGCACCACGTGGGCGTACTCCACCGCGACATCAAGCCCGCCAACGTGTTGGTGACCCGCGAGGGTCGGGTCAAGGTCCTCGACTTCGGCCTCGCTCGGCTGCACGGGCTGGGACATGGGGCAGAGTCAGAGTCGGGCGGATGGACGGGGCGTCTCACCGACCGCGGCGCGCTGCTCGGTACCCCCGCGACGATGAGCCCCGAACAGCTCCTCGGCGAGGACGCCGACACCCGTAGCGACATGTACAGCGTTGGATGCGTGCTCTACCACTTGTTCGCCGGGCGCGGCCCCGTGAGCGGCAAGGCCACTCGTGTCGTCTATGAGCACGTCTACGTCGAACCGATCCCTCTGCGCGAGCTCGCCCCCGCAGGGACACCGCAGAGCCTGTGCGACCTAGTGCACGCGTGTTTGTCGAAGGACCCGGCGCACCGCCCAACGAGCCGAGCCGCAGCCCTCGAGGCCGCTCACTGGAACGCGCAGTCAGGCAACTCGCTCTCACGCGCCACCGGGACGCTCCGTCGGCTTCTCGGCACGAGCGAACGTCGCGGCCCCGACCGGCCGAAATCGGCACGGTGGCTGGAATCCCTACGTCGTCTCGTGCGTCACTAGGGGCGATGCGTCGAACGCCGTCGTCCTCGGGTCCCTGGTCCGTGCTGCAGCGCGCGGACTTCGCGGTCCGGGTGGCGGGGCTCAGCGCCAAGCGGCTCGTCGCCTGGACGATGCAACGCGACCGATATCCGGCCCCGACTCGGCTCGCGGCCGGCGAGGCTCCCCACCACGTCGCGTCGGTCACGATCCCACGCAGGGCGTCGTCGTTCGGCCCCACGCTCGCGCGAGGGCGCTGGCACAACCTGGGCCTCGCCGCGACGGCGCTGCAGGGCGTGGGCGTCACGGCCGAGCGCCCGTTCTCGTTCTGGCGCACCATTGGCCGACTCACCGAGTCACGCGGCTACGTCGAGGGTGCCCACTTCGAAGGCGGATGCATCGTGCCCGCGGTCGGCGGGGGGATCTGCTCGCTGAGCGACGCGCTGTTCGACCTCGCGCTGCGGTCGGGCTGCACCATCCTCGAGCGCCACGGCCACACCCTCAGCGTCGACCGGGGGCCCGGCGCTCCCCTGAGGCGACGCGTCGACGCGACCGTGAAGTGGCCCTACGTCGACCTTCGCTTCGCGCCACCCCACGGCCGCCTGCGGTTGTCGTCGCAGGTGAGCGCCGACGGCCTCACCCTCTCGCTGCACGCCGACCGCCTCATCGAGACCTCGACCGTGCTCGTGAGCGAGCCCCGTGTCACCGAAGAGCGGGGCCAACGCTACGCACACACGACGATCACGCGGCGAGGTCCCGCGCACGCTCCGGGACTGGTCACGATCGGTCGCGACCGCAAGGCGCTGATCGTCCACCCCACGCGAAACTGCGACACGTGTCGGGAGCACGGGTGTGGCCGGTACCGCGGCCCACGCTGACGCTTTCGTCATCGCGCCGGAGCCCACCGACTGGCTTCGCCCGGTGGTCGAAGCGCTGGAGTCCGTGGGCACCGTGCGGGTGTTCGCGCCCTGGGCACTCCCTGACCTCGCGGTACGGCTCGCAGGTCGCGTGGGGTTTGCCCGACGACGAGACGTTCGCGGCCTGCCCGGCGCGCGCCCGACCGGATGGTTCACGGCCGCTGAGCTGGCCGCGCGCGCCTACGCGGGTGGCAAGGCGGCGCGCGCGTTCGCCAACCGCGTGCGCCTGCGTAGCCTCGTCGATCGCGCGGCGGCGCGCGAGCTCGACCGTGAGGCGCCCCGGTTGGTGATCGCGCCCAGCTTTGCGGCGCGCTCGAGCTTCGCCGCCGGTCGGCGCAATGGCGCGACCTGCTTGCTCGTCGAGGACATGCCGGACTTCGACACTCTGGTCGACGGCCTCGACACGCTGGCCGAGCGACACCCCGACGCGCACTTCCTTCGCAACCACCGGCCGCGCTCCAAGGACCACGCCCGCCAGCGCGCCGAGCGGTGGCAGGCCCACGCGGTGGCTGTTCGCGGCCGGGTTGCATGGCACCGACTCGGCGCCGCGAAGACCCGAGTCCAGCTTCCACGGGCATCAACCCGCACCCACCGACGACCGGGGCCCGACGTCTGCTTCGCCGGCCCAGCGCTGGCCCGCGCCGGCTCGACCCACCTGCAGGGCCTACTCGACGCGTTGCCGGGGCGGACGATCCGCGTTCGCCCCGGACCCTGCAACGAACCGGCCTGCCTCGCGGACCATCCACGCCTGCGCGTCGATCCGGGCCTGGACGGCGCCGGTGTGGTGCTCAGCCTCGGGCCGCTCGAGTCACACCCCGTCGCTGTCGCGCTCGCGCTCGACACCCGGACCCCGATCGTCGGCACGCTGGCGTCCACCGGGCTCGCCGACCCGCGCACCGTCGAGGTGGTCGACCCACGCGACGCGACAGCGACGGCCGCTGCAATCGAAGCGGCGCTGGCGGGACGCGGCAGGGTCCCACGCCCGTGGACGGCCCCGCTGACGCTGCGCGCGTGGCTTCGCGCTCAGTACTCCCGAGCCTCCAGTGTCACCGCGTGAGTCACTTCGGCGGCCTCGTCGTCATCCCGCCGAATACGGACGGTGAGGTTGACCTCGGCCCCCGACAGCGTGCCCAGAACGCTGCCGTCGACGAAGGGCACCGGCACCGCGCGCAGCCGGAGCTCGCCATCGCGCACGCACTCGAGCGGGAGTTCTCCGCCCGTGTACTCGACGTCGGCCACCACGGCTCCACTGGCCCGCATGACCGCCTCGATCTCGAGCGCGGCGAGGGTGCCAAAGCCGACGCCCCCCAGGTCGAGGTCCAGCTCGGTCGCGACTCCGCCCTGAGGCGGGTTGAAGATCGGCACGACGTCACCGTCGGTCAGCGGCACGTCTTCGAAGCGGTAGAACGCCTCCAGGTCGATCGGAGCGCCCGCGTTGCCCTCACACAGGCCCTCGGCCTCGGGTTGGCATGCAGCGAGCGCGAGGATGGCGGCGAGTCCGACGCGGCGCACCGCGGCACGATAGCAGGACTGGGGGTAGACTGCGGCCGTGAGCGCGTCGAGCCCACTGCGTGGCAACGTCTCTGCAGCCGCGATGGCCAGGGAAGTCGTCGACGTCCTCGAAGGACGCCGCGGGCGGGCTGCGCTGGCCACGGTCATCGGGCGTAGTGGCTCTGCGCCACAGCGGGTCGGTGCCAAGCTGCTGCTGCACGAGGATGGCACGTTGGTCGGCACGGTCGGCGGCGGCGCGATCGAGGCCCAAGTGGTCGACGCATGCCGCAGCGCGATCCGAGACGGGCGCTCGTGCCAGGTCCAGGCCCACTTGGTGCGCGACCTGGCAATGTGCTGCGGCGGTGCGATGGAGGTGTTCGTGGAGTACTTGCAACCCCAACCCAGGCTCGTCGTCATCGGAGCCGGCCACGTCGCCCAGGCGCTCGCGCCTCTGGCCGTCTCCGCCGACTTTCGCCTCACGGTGGTCGACGAACGCGAGACGCTGCTCGAGCACCCGGCGTTCGCCGACATGACCACGGGTGCGTACGATGTCGATGAGCTCGACGTTGCGCTCCCCGACCTCGGCGAAGGCGACTACGTGCTCATCATGACGCACGACCACGCCCGGGACGAGCGAGCGCTGGCCCACCTGCTGCGTCGCCCGCATCGCTACCTGGGCATGATCGGCTCACGCCGCAAGGTGCACTCCCTCGTGCGCCGCGTGCTCGACAAAGAGGCGCGCATGGGTCGATCGACCCCCGACCTCTCGCGGCTGCGCGCGCCGATCGGCCTCGCGCTGGGCGGCCGAACACCCGCCGAGATCGCGATCAGCGTCGTCGCCGAGCTCATCGCCGAACGCCACGGCGGGAGCGGCCGTTCGATGTCGGTCGTCTCCGAGGTCGAGGCGCCTCGGGCAGAGCGCGCCTCAGAGCCCGAGTAGCTCTCGAAACGTCCGCCCGCCCGGGTCGACGCGTCCATCGGGTCGCCGCATGAACGCGCGCTGAAACTCGCGGATCGCCGCGATGGTCTTTCGCCCGATGAGCCCGTCGATGGGGCCAGGGTCCACGCCGAGGTCTCGAAGGAGCGTCTGCACCAGACGGACGTCGTCGGGAAGGTTTCGGCCGCGCACGCCGACCGAGCCGTGCAGGGCCGGTCCAGCCGGGGTGTCGTCGACGCGCCAGAGCATGACCTTCGCCGCGACGTCGAAGTAGGCCGCATGCCGGGGGCGGTCGCGACTCCAAAGATCCACGTGACCCGTCGCGTCACTCCACAGATCGACGTCGAACACCACCACGCCCCGCGCCCCCATGAACGCCTCCGGCACCGGCCCCCCCTCGCCGCCCGCGTAGCTGTGAACGAGGTCCGGGTCGCCGTAGGTGCGCTCGAGGTAGCGCCGAAACTCGTGGACGCGCAGCGCGTAGTGCTGGCCGTCGGCACCGACGACCGTCGCCAAGCCGTCGTTGCGGTCGCCGGGGATCGGGTTGCCCGAGGCGTTGAACGACCGGCTGATCCGAATGACACAGGTGTTGCGGATCCACTCGCGGTCCGCACCTCCGCCGACCGTCGCCTTGGCCGCGGCCGCCGGACCTCCGGGGTTCGGGTACGCGTCCCACATCTCGTCGAAGTTCCGCAGCCCGCCCATATGCTCGCCGTGTCTTCCCCGAGGGGAGCGCGTTCAGTCTGCGGCGACGCCCCGGCGATGTAAAGCGCGCGAGCTGTGCAACGTTCCGGGCGGCCGAACCGAGACCTGTGCACGGCAGCACACGCATCCGTTGAATACCGCTCGGCGCGACCCGTAGTGTCTGAGCATGCGAACACACGGACTGCGACGGCTTCGCTCCTGGGCGCTCCCATCCCTCGCACTCATGGGCGTCATGCTCCTGAGCATGGACGCCTCGGCGGCCGGGCCAACGAACACCGGCAAGCGGTTTCGGTTCCATGGCGAGCTCGACCTGCTCTCGCTGTCGCACTTCAACCCCGACGGCGACGGCGACAACACCAACACCCTCGGGTTCGGGTTCGGCAAGACCACAGGCGTCGACGCGAACCTGCTGGTTCCCTCGTGGTCGCTCGGCTTCGGCTACGTGTTCCTGGACGACCGGGCCGTGGTCGGTGGCCGCTTCGTGTTCGACCTCGCGAGCTCGAGCGACGACGACGACGACGACTTCGACGACTGGCGCACCACCGTCGTCAGCGGCCAGCTGATCCCCTACTTCCGCTACATCTTCATGCCTGGCAAGCGGGCACGCCCGTTCTTGGAGGGCCGGTTCGGCTTCGGCGGAAGCGCGATCTCGTCGACCGACAACGACTCGGACGATCGAGGCACTTTGAGCATCATCTACCCGGTCGTGGGATTCGGCGGCGGCGCCCACATCTTCATCATCGACGCGTTCTCCATCGACCTCGCGGCGACGTTCGACTACGCCGCGCCCCACTCGAAGACTCGCTCCGAAGTCGGGGACACGACGACGGAGACCGACTACGAGAAGAACGGCGACTTCATCAACGTCGCCGCGCAGGTTGGATTCTCGGTCTGGTTCTGACCCGCGCCCTGCTGCGGGGCCGGACTGCTATTGTCTGGCCGATGCCCCGCTCCTTCGCCGCCCTCGCGCTGCTGTGCCCGCTTCTCGTCGTCGCGTGCGGAGGCGACGACTCGTCCGCCCAGGGGCAAAGCGAGGCGGGAGGATCGAGCGGTGCCGCCACCACCACCGGCGAGGGCAGCGGCGCGACGGGTGAGTCCTCGGGGACCACCGACGAGCCCGGCGACCCCGACACGGGGACGCTCCCCCAAGACTGCGTGGGTCAGCAGGGCGAGGGCCCCTGCATGGTCGAGACGGTCATCCCGGTGCCCTCGACGTCGCTCGCCTTCGGCGACTTCGACGCGGACGGTGACGTCGACATGATCGCCCGCAGCGAGGAGACGGGCCCTGGCGAGGCCGATCAGATCATCGTGTTCACCAACGTCGATGGGAGCTTCGACCTGGGCACGGCGTTCGACTACGGGACCGAGCCGATGGCCAACGACCGGGCCGTGGCGCTGTCGCGGCCGCGCGCGATGGGTGCTCCCTCGCTCAACGCCCGAAGCGCGTTCATGCAGGGCACCTACGGAGCGCTCGGCAACATCGAGGTCGACGCATGGTGGGTGCAAGGCGGCGCGATCGAGCGCTTCTACGAACCCACACAGACTCCCCCCGCGGGCCCGTGGTTTGGCGACTTCGACGGGGACGGGTCGGCCGACCTCGCCTTCGCCCCCGACGCGTCCACGCTGGAGAATCTGCAGATCCACGCGTGCACCGGTCAAGACTGCGGCGCAGCGCAGGACGCCACGGTCACCGGAGCCCCCGCTGGGCCTTGGACGATCTTCGGCACCGACACGACCGGCGACGGACTGGCCGAGCTGCTCGTCGTCCGGGACGCGGGACGCGGCCTCGAGGTGGTGGTGCTCAGCAACGACGGCACGAACTTCACGGCCAGCTCGACGCTCGCGCTGGGTACTGGCCTCGCGCCCGCCTCGGCCCAGCTCGCCGACGTCGACGCCGACGGTCGCGACGACCTCATCCTCACCAGCACGGGCGATGCGACCTCCAACAGCTACGGGTCGACCTTGTATGTCTTCAACCAAGATGGCCGCGGCGGCCTGCAAGAAGGCCCGGTCATCGAGGCCGGTGAGCGCATCACCGGGTACGCGTTTGCCGACTTCAACGCCGACGGCGTCCCCGACATCGGTCTGCGCCGCACCGACCTCGCGGTTCTCAACGTGGGCCTCGGGCCCGGGTTCGACAGCGGCGTCTCCTACGAGATCACCGCGGAGCCCACGGGCATCGTCGGCCAGGCGATTCCCAGCTGGCCCACCGAGCTCACCGACCTCGATGGAAACGGCTCCCTCGACATCGTGACCATCTCGGCGCAAGAGGGCCAAGAGAGCTACGCGGCGAACATCCTCATCGCCGGATGATCCCGCCGACCACGGTGGGCGGGGACCTGGATCCCGAGGCACGGGCTCACGGCAGCGCCGACTGGATTTGCGCGTCGGAGACCATGCCCGTGGCGATCAGGTCGAGGCCGGGCCCGAACAGCGCCTCGTTGGGGGTGCTGATCGAGTTGCCGAAGATCGGGACGGTGTCGAACACGTCGCCCAACGAGATCACCGGGAAGGTGTGTCCGTACTGCGCCGCCCAGTCGTCGATCTCTGACTGCGTGGGCGGCCCGCCTTGGGTGCCGCTGTAGTAGGCCGCGTAGATGATGAGGCCGTCGTCTTTGTACTGTTGGTATGTTGCTTCCAGACCGGAAGCGTGCGTGGCGCAAAGGCCTCATGTGAAGTTGCCTATGACGAACAGCACGGCCTTGTGGCAGAAGTCCCGGAGGTAGACGTTCTCGCCGTGCTGGTCGGTCCCGACGATCGCGTCCCCGGGCCCGCTCGCGTCATCGCAGTCGCCCACGTCCCAGCCGCCCGCGTACGGGCTGTCTCCCCCTGACCCGGGGTCGCCCCCGGATGTCTCTCCGCCCTCGCCCGCCGAGTCATCGCCCCCAGCGGAGTCGTCGCCCGCCGAGTCGTCGCCCGCCGAGTTGGCTCCGGAGGCAGAGTCGCCCGACGTCTCACCGCCTTGGGAGTCTTCGCCGCCGTCGCCCCAGCTGGAGGCGCCATCGTCCGATGCCCCGGAGGTGCCAGACGCATCGTCGTCGTCGGTTTCGTCGTCGCTTGGAACCCAGGCCGCCCCGATCGGGTCGTCCGGCTCGTCATCGCACCCGGGGGCGAGGACGCCCAGCGCGAGAGACATCGTTATCGTGGTGGGTCGGTACCGCATTGCAGCCTCCAACTCCCTTCTTCCCCTCTGAGAGGTTCGCACCCCAACCCACCTTGCAGCAACAGAGTCGTGCACGGTTGTGCTTGATGTAGTCCCGATCGCCTCGTTCACCGCAGGTGCGGTTTTCGACGCGCCCCGGCAACTTTTGGCCGCTTGAACGCACTACCGCACCGTGGGAGGGTTCGACATGCGTCGCTGGGCAGCGCTCGTGTGCATCGTCGGGTGCGCGCCCGACCTGCCCGATGGGGACACCGGGGTGGCCTACGACCCCAGCGCCGGCAGCGGCAACGGTGGCCCTCGGGGCTGCGACGATCCAGCCGAGGACGACGTCCAGATCGGGGGCAAGACCACACTGCCCGGCTCCATCCGGCGCCTTTTCCCCCTCCCAAACGGCGTTCTGGCCTGCGGAGACGCCTTCGTGGCGGCGCTCGACGATCGAGGAGACGTCGACGCACAGCTCGACGCGAGCAGCCCGTGCGTGGGCGTTGCCGCCGATGGCAGCGCGATCGTAGTCCTCACCGAGGATGGCACGGTCGAGGCGGTGGATGCCGGACTTGCGGTCCTACAGAGCGCCACGGTCGAGGGCCCGGCGCGCGGCATCGCGCTGGCTGACGGACACGCGTTCGTGGCCGCGGGATCGGGGGGTGTCGTGAAGCTCGACGCGACCAGCTTGGAGACGGTGGCCACGTTCGACGTCCCCGATGCGCTCGATATTGCGAGCGCGGAGGGCAAGCTCTTCGTCGCCGCCGGGCCGACGGGCGTCGTGCAGATCGACCCCGACTCGGGGGAGATCTTGGACACGGCCGCCACGCAGACCCCTGCCCTGGGCGTTCGCGCCGCAGGTGATGACGTCCTCGTCCTCCGCGGAGCCCAGGGGTTCGACTGGGTCTCGGCCGCCGAAGGTCTGTCCCTGCGCGCCTCGGGCCTCACCGAGGGCGTGGTCGTCGACGCGATGCTCGGCTCGGACGAGGCGTTCGTCGTCGAGGGACACGCGCTCGTCCGCTACGCCCTCGAGGGTGACAGCATCCTCCGCCGCTCGTCCGAGCACCGACCCGACGCGGGCTCGGCCGAAGGGGCGTGGCTTCGCGCCGTGAGCCCCGTGGGCTCCGGGGCCGAGGGGTTCGCGGTCGCCGGCGACGGTGGCGTCTGGGAGCTCGTCGTTCGAGCGCCGATCGCCGCGCCAGATCTGGCCGTCGACGCGCCCTTCATCCAGCTCTTCGGAGACGCTGGCGAGACCATCGAAGGCCTCTACCTCCTGCGCAACGTGGGCGACGCCCCGCTCACCATCATCGGCCTGGAGACCGACGGTCCGTTCACCGCCAGCGTCGACCCGCAAGACGACACGTGCGACGGCCTCCCCTCCCTCGCGCCCGGATCGAGCGCTCCGGTCTCGCTTCTGTTCGACATCGACGGCGACGGACCCGTCGCGGGCACCCTGCACGTCGAGACCAACGACCCCGACCAGCCCATCCTCGAGGTCGCGCTCCAGGGCAACCCGGCAGGGCCGAGCCTCGGCGCCCCAGCGCCCGACTTCACGGGCCTCACGCTCGAGGGGGAGCCGTTTCGGCTCAGCGACCACCTCGGGCAGGTCGTCTTCCTCAAGCTGTTCGACTTCGGCTGCTCCACCTGCTCCGAAGAGTTCCCCGTCATTCAGAGCGAGCTCGTCCCACGGTACGGGGACCAGGTCGTCTTCGTCGGCGTCAACAAAGGCCATCGCACCGCCTACGCCGACGCGATCGCAACCGAGGCGAGCCTCGACTTTCCCGTCGTGCTCGACATCGACTCGCAGGCGTTCGCCCGCTACCGCCTCCCGGGCAAGGTCTTTCCTCTGCACGTCATCATCGACACCGACGGCACCATCGCGCTCGCCGACGCAGAACCCGGACTTGCAGCCGTGGAAACGACGCTCGCCTCACTCGTCGGCGGATAGGTCGTCGAGGCACAGCGGCGTGTCGATGCCCGGCAGCGGCGCGCACTCGCAGTCGGGCGTCTGCGCGTTGCACATCCGGGCGCAGGTCGAGGCGCCACCGGCTTGCTGCACGCACAGGCCCCCGTTGCACGCATCGGGGCTGCTGCACGGAGCCCCCGGAGGCGCCGGCCCGTCCAGTCGGCACTGCCAGCGCGCAGCGCCCTGTTCGGCGTCGTAGGGCGAGCAGGTCATCCCCTCGGGGCAGTCGCCCTCGGCGGGGCGGCAGGTGCACGGCTCGAACACACACGCGTACCAGCCTCGCCGCCACTCGAGCCCCTCGCGAACGACCGCAGCCTGCTCCGCGGAAAAGCCCACGCGGCAGCCCGGGTAGTAGCCCATGACGTTCGAGGGGTCCGGCGTGTCGGTGCCCTCGCAGACGAGCTGACAAGACTCGCCGACCTGGCATCCACCGGGCCCGGGGTCGAGCGGCGTGTCGCAGATGCCGTCGCCCTCGAGATCGCAGGGCTCACGGCATGGCTGCCCCTCCTCGGACAGCGTGGACACGACATCGACGCTCGGCGCGTGCGTGTGACACAGCCCGAGGTAGTGCCCCAGTTCGTGGGCCACGGTGCTCTCCCACCTCTGCTTCGCGATGATCACGCCGCCCACGATCGGCTGGCGCGACTGCACCCGGCGTACGCCTCCGCAGATGCCGTTGGGCGGCGTCGCGAGGCCCGGACGCGGCACGTCGTCGACGCGGAGCGTGCGCGTGAAGACGATCGGAATGTAGAACGACTCCCGCTGCCGGAGGTGCGCGCTCCCGGTCAATACCGTCTGCAGCTCGGCGTCGTCGATCTCGAGCCACGCCTCCGCGTCGAGGTAGACGACGTCGGCCCAGCGAAACGTCAGGCCCAGGTCGTCCTCTCGGGCGAAGAAGGCGTTGATGCGGGCGAGCTCTGCATCCAGGTCTGCCTCGGTGTAGTCCGTGTTCCCGGCGGCGTCCGCCACGACCACGGCGACCAGGTCGACGACACCGCACTCGACGCCTTCGTCGACGAACCCGTCGCCGTCGTCGTCGCGGCCATTGCAGACCTCCTCGGTCTGTGGGTCGGGCTCGCAGCCACACGCGCCACACCCAGGGCGCTGCGGCGCTGCACCGGGCCGGACGCAGGCATCGGCGCGGCCCCCTCGAAGAGGCAGGCACTGAGCGCCCACGTCCGCGCACGTCAGCCGCTGCTCCAGCCCGTCGACGCAGGAGACGAGCACGTCTCCATCACAGCGCGATGGTGCCCCGAGGAGACAGGGAACACCATCGGAGGATCGGCACGCGGCCCCTTCTTCGGTGATGACGCACACTCGCCCCAGCTCTGCGCAGTCTCGGCGATAGACACGCCCCGCGGCGCAGCCCACGGCGACGTCGTCTTCGCACCGACCCGCTCCCATCCCGGCACACGCGGGGTCCGGCCCCACACACACGCCCTCCTCGCACAGGGCTGGGCCGCACTCCTCGGCCTTCTCGTGCGGATTGCCGCAGCTGTCGACCCACCACGCGTCTCCGCGGATGCACAGGGTGTCCTCCTGCGGGGTGCATCCAGGCTCGGCGGGGGCATGCTCGGGGGGCAGCGCGCGGGGCGTCCACGATTTGGGCCCCGCCTTCGGCTTCGCCTCCGCGGGCGCCTCCGGCTCGGGCTGCGTGGACGTGCGGCGCGACGACGGGCTCTCCCAGGCGAGGATCCATGCTCCCATCACCGCGGCCGTCGCCAGCAACAAGTACAGCCACGCAGGCGGGCCCTTCGTGGACACGCGATGGGCCTACCACCGCAGGGGAACCCGGTCAAAACCCCGTTGCGGATCAGGGGGCCTCGACCGAGAGCGTAAACGGATACACCGCGCCCAGCCGCGCCTTGCGGAACTTGGGGAACGTTGCGGTGCGGACCGCTGACTCGACGCAGTGACCAAGGGGCTCGTCGGTCCACGGCGCCATCGCGGTCGCGCTCGTGACTCGCCCCGTCTCTCCCGCGACCGAGAGCTTCACCCTGACCCTCGTCCCCGAGGGGGCGTCGTGCCCGACGGCGCACGCGTGGATCCGCGGCTTGATGGGGAGCATGCCCGCGCGTAGCTGCGCGGAGGAAAGCGTCGCGGGGAGGTCAGAGTCCTGCTTTGCGCAATCTCTACCCCGGGCGCAAGCGCCATCGGCTCCGTCCCGCGGCACCCCGATGCGGATCGGGTAGACCACACTCATCGACGTCTTGCCGAACCGAGGAAAGCGCGCCTTCGAGACCGCCGTGGCGACGCACGCGCCCAGCGGCGTGGAAGCCCACGGCGTCAACGATTGGGCCCGCGTCACGCGACCGGTCGACCCCGCGATCCGGAGCTTCACCTTCACCGTGGTCTTCGCCTCCAGCCCGTGCGCGCTGCCGCAGGCGATCGCCCTGGCCCTCACCTTCGCGATACCGCGACGGACCTCGCTCGTGCTCAGGGTGGACCGGCTCATGTCCGGGCTGGTGGCCTTGGACGCGGGGGACTCGGGGAACGCGGGGGACTCCGGAGACGCGGGCGGCCTCGGTGGCGCCGGCGGGGACTCCACCGTGCCCACCGTCACGGTCTCCACCGTCACGGTCTTCTCGGGCTCGGGGGCGAACTCGGCGGCAACCTCGGGCGCGCCCGGCTCGGTCCTCGACGCGATCAGGAGCACCATCGCGGCCGCAGCGGCGCCCGCCAGCACGGGAATCGACCACGCGACCGGCCGACGCTGCCGGGCGGGGTCGGCCCTGACAAGACGAAGGGGCTCCGCCTCGTAGCGCAGAGGCGCCAGCGCCCGCTCGAGCGCCACGACGTCTGGCTCGGCGTCACCCCTTCGATCCCACAGGTAGTCATCGTGTGTCATTCGTCACTCCCAACGTCTCGCGCAGGCGCTTCATCCCGCGGCTCAGGTTCACGCGCACCGACCCGGGCGTGAGTCCGGTCTTGGCGGCAATCTCCGGTCCGGTCAGCCCCTCGACCAGCCGCAGCACCAACGGCTCGCGGTACGCCTCGGGAAGGGTGCGGATCGCCTCCAGCACCCTGCGGGCGTCCGCGACGTGTGAGGCCAACGCGTAGGGCGTCCGCGGCGACGGGGCCACTGGCGCTTGCTTGCGCAGGTGGTCGGTCGCCGCGTTTCGAGCGATCGCGCAGAGCCACCCCGCGAACGCGGCGCTGTCCTGCAGCGCGGGCAGTCGCTGCAGCGCCACCGCGAACACCTCCTGCACCAGGTCCGAGACGTCGAACGTCCTCACCCGGCTGAGCAGCAGCCCGTGCACGACCGGCGCCATCTCCTCGTACAGCACCGCGAACGCCTCACGGTCCCCCGCGCGGGCTGCTTCGACCCACACGCGCATGCGTCCGGGCCCTCCGGGCGTCTCAGCCAACCTCACGCCTCCACAGACGGACGCCGCGTGAAAGTGTTAGCCGGATTTCTCCGCATGGTAGTCGATCGCATCGAGGAACTCGGGAGGGTACGCGCGGCGCCTGGCGACCTTGCGATAGAAAATCGTGCCGTCTTCGTCGATCAGATACACAGCGTGCAGCGACAGGTCTCCGACGTCGGTGTTCTCGAGGCCCCAGTCTCGAATGACGCGGAGCTCGGGGTCGGACGCGACGGGAAAGGTGAAGCCCTTCTGCTCGACCCACGGCAGCGAGACGTCGGGAGGATCGACGCTGAGGGCGATGACGGTGACGCCGCGGGCGTCGAACTCGGGCAGGGCGCGTTGCAACTCACCGAGCTGCGTGTTGCAGGCGGGTCACCAAAAGCCCCGGTAGAACATCACCAGCACCGGACCGGCCTTACGGGCCTGCGCGAGCTCGAAGGTGCCGCCGTCGGCGAGCGGAAGCGTGAAGTCGCGGGCGACGTCGCCGATCTCCGGCGCGTCGGGTGCGGCGCTGTAGGCCCCGTAGGCGTTGGTGGTGATGTCGACCGGGGCCGGGCTCGAGGCGCTGGGCTTGTACCGCGGCGCGTCGGGGTCGCCAGCGGGCGTGTCCGGGAGGGGCTGCGGCGTCGACACGGACGCGCCCGGCGCTTCGGGGGTGGACGCGCACGCCGCGGCGAGTAGGAGCGGCAGGAGTGTACGGGTCGTACGCATGGTCGAGGTCGTCGTCAGGGTACACGGAACGAGGCGCCGATCCGTTTCACCCGCGGCCCCGTATTCGGGGTGCGTGAGGCGGAGGACCCTGGTTCGTCCGTGGAAGACAATCGGGCTGCACCCTCACCGGATGGCCGTCGTGGCCACCGGGTCCAGCGTTCTCGGGTCCGTCGCCTCGCGCCACTTTCAACGTCACAGACGAACCCTGGGGGTGTCGTGGCGTGTCGGTGTCGAGGAGGGCGGGAACCTCTTGGGGTCCCGCTGGTGCGTCTCGATGCCCATGTCCGTCCGCTCTGTGCCCCTCCTGCTGCTCGTCACCGCCTGCGCCTGCGCGTCGGAGCCCGTGGCAACGCCGGCCGAGGCCCAGGCCGAGCCCGCCGAGACCCGCCTCGAGCTTCCCGAGGACTTCGCTCGTGACGTCGAAGCCTACGTCGACGGCTGGGGGCGGCAGTGGCCCACGTTCAAGGTGCACGGTCACACCGCGGTGTTCGTCGACGGGCAGCCGGCGTTCGACCGCGCGTGGGGCCTTCGCGACCTCGCCACAGAGGCCGAGCACACCACCGGCGACGCCTTCGAGATCGGCACCCTCTCGGTCCACCTCACCCAGGCCACGACGCTCGCGCTCGTCCGCGACGGTACGCTCGCCCTCGACGAGGCTGCGGCGCACTACATCGACCTTCCGATCCAGCCGTCGGTGACGATCGAACACCTGCTGAGCATGACCAGCGGCCTACCGAACTTCACCGAGTCGTTGATGTTCGAGCGGGTCTACAAGCGCCGGCCCGCCTCTCACGCCGCCCTCGTGGCCTCGTTCGCGGGCGACCCCCTCGAGTTCGAGCCTGGCTCCGATTTCGCCCCGAGCCTGTCGAACGCGGCGGTGCTCGGGCTGGTGATCGAATCGGTGACCGGGGACGACTACGCCGATGTCGTCGCGCAGAAGGTTCTCAGGCCCCTGCACATGGCCGACACCCGATACGGGCGGGTCGAAGGCGCATCCGTCGGCCTGTCGTTCAACGAGGCCGAGTACCTCGACCCGGTGCTCGACGCCGACCCGGCCTCCCTGGGAGCGGCGGGCGCATGGACCTCGACCGCCGCCGACCTGGGGCGGCTGTACGCCGCGATGCTCGGCGCTCACTTCGGAGCACGACTCTCTCGCCGAGTCTGGGGAGACAACGCGCTGGGCCAGCCCTACGGGTTCGTGCCGCGCCTCGTCGGCGGCCGTGAGGCATTCGCGTGGATCGGCCGGTTCGACGGACACGAGCATGGTGTGTTCGTCGTGCCCGAAGACGGCCTCGTCGTCCTGCACCTGGCCAACTCGGAGGTGGCGCCCGGCTCCGACATCGCCGAGGCCGTGGCGTCGATGGCCTACGCGCTGCCGGTCTCCGTCCGGCAAGAGGCCCGTCCGGTCCCCCTCGACCCCGCGCCGCTTGCAGCGTTTGCCGGGCGCTGGGTGCTGCGTCCCTCGGACCTCGCGTTCGTCGAAGAGACCGCCGACGAGGACACCCTCGCCGCGCTGCGCTCGGTCGAGACCACATTCGAAGACACCAAGGGTCTGAGCCTGCACATTCAAGGCCGCCCGGCCAAGCGCATGCACCCCACCGCGCCCCGGAGCTTCTTCTTCAAGGACCGACCGCAGTCGACCGCTCGCATCGCGGGGACCAAGGACGCCCCGCTGCTCGTCCTCGAGCGCGGCGGTGGTGCCCTGCACTATCGGCGACTGACGACGCCGGGCGCCTGAGCCCTGCTACCGGCGACCCACCCACTCCCGATACTCGGACCCGCACGCGCGAAAGTCCGCCACGAGATCAACGCGCACGTGCAGCGCCGAGGACGAGCGGTCGACGACGCGCACGTAGTCTGCGAAGCACGCCGCCGAGGTCACCTCCTCGTTGAGCGCGCGATAGCTTCGATGCGGCAAGAAGATCGCCTCGGGTCGCTCGGCTGCGCAGCGCTGCTCGAAGCGAAGCCCCTGCGAAGCGATGTCCGACGAGAGCAGGCCCGCCATGTCTACGACCCGCATGCGGTAGAGCACCATGCCGGTGATGCCCATCTCGGAGTGATAGACGGTGCTCTTCGGTGGCAGGCAGCGAGCGACGTCGAAGACCCCGCGGGTCGTCGTGAGCTCCCGGTTGTGGCGAATGAGCACCTCGACGTCACTACGAAGCACGGGCGCCTCGGGCGGGAGCCAAAGGGCTGCGCCGCCGAGCAGCGAGAGTCCCACCACCCACACGCGCGAAGGTCGAGCCAGCGCGACCGTGGTCGCGAGCACGAAGGCGAGGTAGGTCGGCCACGGCAACGCCTTGAGCGCCCCGCCGGCCGCGTTGGGGGACCAGCCCAGCACGTACGCTGCCGCCGCGCAGGCGCTCCACGGAAGCACGAACGACGCGACCGCCCTCGGTGGCAACCCCTCGCGCGGCCACACGCGCGCTGCGGCCAAGCCCAGGGGCACGAGCGCCGGCACGTAGAACCGGGCGCGGTAGCCCATGATCTCGTGGGTACTCGCGAGGTGGTACACGATGAACACCAGCCCCGCCACGCTCAGGGCCAGCGTCGCGTCGCGCCGCTTCGGGCCGCCGCCGCGCACCCAGACCCACAGCAGCGGCGCCGCGACGAAGCCGACAGCCATCAGGTTGGGCCCCTTGACCAACCATCGCAGGCTGGCGATGTGCGGCCCGTAGGTGTGCAGCGCCATCGTCTTCATGTGAAACGACAGCGGCAGCGCGGTCCCGTAGTACGCCCAACAAACGCCCCAGACCGCGGCCATCATCCCGAGCAGCGCGAGCACGTAGGTCCCCAGGGGTCGATTCTCGAAGCGGCGCAACAGCAGCGCGCATACGCCGACGATCGCGGCCGCGTCCGGGCGCGCGAGGTAGACGAGTACGGTGGCCGCCGCCGACCCCACGTCGTGTCGCCGCGACCACGCAGCGGGCCGAACCTCTCGCACCAGCGCGCACGCGAGCACGAACAGGGCGAGCGCGGTTTCCATGTTCGATCGCACGGTCGAGAGCACGAGCGCGTTGCCCAAGACCAACATCGCCATCGGTCCGCGCGCGCCCCGGAGCAGAACCGCCCCCGTCGCGATCAGCAAAGCGCCGTCGACCACGCGCACCGCGGCGATGAAGTGGCTCTTGGTGAACGACGCGACCAGCGTGGTCAGCAACCCGAAGAGCTGGCTCGTGCTGCCGTGCACGGGCCCGTCCTCGAGGTTCCACGCGTAGACGCCGTCCTCGATCGCATGCAGCGCGAAGCGCTTGAAGAAGTAGCTGTCGTCGTAGGCCGAGCTGCCCAGCTCGTGCACGACGACGTAGACGACGAGAACCGCGATCGCGGCGAGCGCAGCCCCGCGCTTGGCACCATCGTCCTTCACCCCGACATCATGCCCACGACAAAGGGCGAGCCCGCAAGCGGACCCGCCCCTCCGTTGACCTGTGCGGGTCTACTTGGCGCTGGCCACTGCCGCGCGGGCCAGCTCGGTGTTGAGCATGGCGATCGCGTCGAGGCTGATCTCCTTGGGGCACGCGGCCTCGCACTCCCCGTGGTTGGTGCAGCCGCCGAAGCCCTCGGCGTCCATGACGTCGACCATCCGGGTGACCCGGCCCACGCGCTCGACCTGCCCCTGCGGGACCTTGGCCAAGTGGGAGACCTTGGCGCCGACGAAGAGCATCGCCGACGCGTTGGGGCAGGCGGCGACGCACGCACCACAGCCGATGCACGCGGCGTAGTCGAACGCCTCGTCCGCGTCGGCCTTGCCGATGGGTAGAGCGTTGGCGTCGGGCGCCGCACCCGTGCGCACGCTAATGTAGCCACCTGCGTGCTGGATGCGGTCGAACGAGCTGCGGTCGACGACGAGGTCGCGCAGCACGGGGAACGCCTTGGCGCGGAACGGCTCGACGGTGATCTCGTCGCCATCCTTGTAGCTGCGCATGTGCAGCTGACAGGTGGTCGTGGCCTTGTTGGGACCGTGCGGCACGCCGTCGATGACCATCGAGCACATGCCACAGATGCCTTCGCGGCAGTCGTGGTCGAAGGCGACGGGGCCTTCGGGGTGCTTGTCGGGGTTGCGCAGCAGCTGCTCGTTGAGCACGTCGAACATCTCGAGGAACGACATGTGCTCGGTGACCTCGATGTCGTAGGACTTGAGGCCGCCGGTGGCGTTGGGGCCGGCTTGGCGCCAGACGTTGAGCTTGATCTTCATTGCAGGACTCCCTTGGGGCTTTCCGTCACTTGTAGCTGCGGGTCGTCAGCTTGACGTATTCGAACTTCATGGGCTCCTTGTGGAGCGTCGGGGGCTTGTCGTCGCCCTGGTACTCCCAGACCGCGGCGTGGGCGTAGTCCTCGTCGTTGCGGACCGCCTCGCCCTCTTCGGTCTGGTGCTCTTCGCGGAAGTGTCCACCGCACGATTCGTCGCGCTCGAGTGCGTCGCGACACATCATCTCGGCAAACTCCATGAAGTCTGCGACCCGGCCCGCGTACTCCAGCCACGGGTTGAGTTCGTCGGCCTTGCCCGGCACCGTCGCCTCGGCCCAGAACTGCTTGCGAAGCTCGGGGATGAGTTCGAGCGCCTTCTTCAGGCCCTCTTCGTTGCGGGCCATGCCGCAGTAGTCCCACATGATCTTGCCCAGCTTGCGGTGGAACTCGTCGACGGGCGTCTTGCCGCTGAGGCTCAGGAGCTTCTGCGTCTTGGCGCGCACTTCCTTTTCTGCCTCGTCGAACGCCGCGTGGTCCTCGGTGACCGGACCTTGGTGCTCGGTCGCGAGGTAGTTACCGATCGTGTAGGGGATGACGAAGTAGCCGTCGGCCAGGCCCTGCATGAGGGCAGACGCGCCGAGTCGGTTGGCGCCGTGGTCGGAGAAGTTGGCCTCCCCCAGCACGTGAAGCCCCGGCACGTTGCTCATCAGGTTGTAGTCGACCCAGAGCCCGCCCATCGTGTAGTGGACGGCCGGGTAGATGCGCATCGGCGTCTTGTATGGGCTCTCACCCGTGATGCGCTCGTACATGTCGAAGAGGTTGCCGTAGCGATCGCGAATGGCGTCTTCGCCGTCGCGCTTGATCGCGTGGGCGAAGTCCAAGTAGACCGCGTTGCGCTGACCATCGACCTCGTGCTTGGCCACGCCGTACCCCTCGTCGCAGACCTTCTTGGCGGCACGAGACGCAACGTCGCGAGGCACGAGGTTACCGAAGCTGGGGTAGCGCTCCTCGAGGTAGTAGTAGCGCTCTTCCTCGGGGATCGTCGTCGGGTCGGCGGTGGCCTTGGACTTGTCGCGCGGCACCCAGACGCGACCGTCGTTGCGCAGCGACTCGGACATCAAGGTGAGCTTGGACTGGAAGCCGCCGCTGACCGGGATGCAGGTGGGATGGATCTGCGTGTAGCAGGGGTTGGCGAAGCCAGCGCCGCGCTTGTAGGCCCGGAAGGCCGCGGTGACGTTGGAGTTCTTGGCGTTGGTCGACAGGTAGAAGACGTTGCCGTAGCCGCCCGAGGCCAGGCACACCGCGTCGGCGGCCCAGCGCTTGATCTCGCCGGTGACGAGGTCGCGCGTGATGATGCCGCGCGCGTGCCCGTCGACGAGCACGAGGTCGAGCATCTCGGTGCGCGTGTGCATCTTGACCTTGCCCGCGTCGATCATCCGGTTGAGCGCCGAGTAGGCGCCCAGCAGCAGCTGCTGCCCGGTCTGGCCGCGGGCGTAGAACGTGCGGGAGACCTGGGCGCCACCGAAGGAGCGGTTGGCGAGCAGGCCGCCGTACTCGCGGGCAAACGGGACGCCCTGGGCCACGCACTGGTCGATGATGTTCACCGACACCTGCGCGAGGCGGTACACGTTGGACTCCCGAGAGCGGAAGTCGCCGCCTTTGACCGTGTCGTAGAACAGGCGGTAGACGCTGTCGCCGTCGTTTTGGTAGTTCTTCGCGGCGTTGATACCGCCCTGCGCCGCGATCGAGTGAGCCCGACGCGGACTGTCTTGCACGCAGAAGCAGTGCACGTCGTAACCGAGCTCGGCCAGCGTCGCGGCGGCCGCACCGCCACCGAGGCCGCTACCGACGACCAGGACCTTGAACTTCCGCTTGTTGGCGGGGTTGACCAGCTTCATCGCGAAGCGGTGCTTGTCCCAGCGTTCTTCGATGGGACCAGAGGGGACTTTCGAGTCGAGTTTCATGCGTCGTCGCTCCTATTCGTGCGTCGGGCTCAGACCGAGACGATGCGCAGCAGGCATGCCAGAGGGGGGATGATGAAGCCAACACCTGTGGCAATACCGACCAGAGGGCCCACTTTGGAGAGGGGCTCGCGATATTTTCCGCGCATGACGCCGAGCGTTCGGAACGTGCTCGACACCGCGTGGGCCAGGTGCATGGAGATGCCGACCATCGCCGCGGCGTACAGGGCGAACAGCAGCGGGTTTTGAAAGTCGAGGACGTACGCGGTGTAGACGTCGCGTACCCCGCCGGACTCGGTCATCTCGGTGGTCGGCAGCGCCCCGAGCGTGAAGTGGGCGATGTGGAAGACCACGAACGCCAAGATGGTGTAGCCCGAGTAGATCATCGACAACGCGTAGGGCGTCGTCGCCTTGTTGGTCTTCACCGCGTACGCCTGGGGCCGGGCCTCCTGGTTGCGCGCGTTGAGCTTGATCGCCGACATCACGTGCGCGACCAGCAGGCCCAAGAGCCCTGCGCGGGCCAGCCACAGCGCTCCGCCGAGGCTCTGGAGGAACGCCGCGTAGGCGTTGTACGCCTCCTTGCCAGCGAAGATCTGAAGGTGGCCCGCCATGTGACCGACCAGGAAGCCGACCAGGCCCAAGCCGGTCAGCGCCATGACGACCTTGAGGCCGATGGTCGAAGACCAGATGGGCGCCCGCGAAGAACTGTTGGAAGCAGCCATGAGGTGTCTTGAAGCGCGAAAATGCCGCGCTCTCGCTGGGGCGGACTTACCACAACGTCGCTGCATTGGCTCGTGTTCTTGCTCTCGGTTCAGTGCCAGCAAACCGCCTCTGCGCGCCGGTCTACGGCGCCCTGACGCGACGCCGTGGATCTCGGCGATACGCCCCTGCTGCGCACGCGCACAGCCCCTCGCCGAACCCCGCCGAGATGTGAGGCGACGCGCGCGCGCGTGCTAAATTGGGGCCGATGGGAGATCGCGACGCCCCGACCGCCGCCGGGCCGGTGGTGATCTGCTGCGCCAACGCAGACGCCAACACGATTCGGCCGGTGGTCGAGGAGCTCGAGGGGCAAGGGCACCTCGTGGTCCTGCTCGACAGCGTCCAGCAGTCCCCCGAGACGCTCGGCCCCACCGTGGAGCGTCTGCGGGGCGAGGGTCTCTACGTGCTGTGCCGCTCCAAGGCGCTCGGGCGCAACGCGGTCGACGAGCTGCGCGACATTCTGCTCGCCCATCACGTCCCCTTCGGACGCACCCTGACCGTCGCCTCCACCCGGCCGCGGGAGCTCCGCGAGCGCATCGGGGCGAGCCTGCGTCGCCTGGCCACCAGCAACGCCCGGCGCATGTCGACGGTGTCTCCCGATGGCGCCAAGCCCCGAGGGTCGACCCGGCTGGGCCTGCCCACGCCGCCCACCCCCAAACCCAAACCCACCCCCGGTCTCACCGACGACTTCGAGTTCGAGGCCGAGACCGACGTGCGACCCGGGGCCGCGACGAAGACCCGGGTGGGCCTGCCGGCGCCCGGCGGCTCGAGCATGCCGCCCGCGCCCCCTCCCCCTCCCCCGCCCCAGTCCAAGACCGCGACGGTCGTCGACACGGCGCCTGCCCTCGAGGGCGTCGACGACGAACACCCCACGGTCAACCTCGACCCCGAACTCGCTCCCGACGACAGCGACGCGTTCGACGGGCCCGAGCTGGACGTGGACCTGAGCGACGAGCCGCCTGCGCGGCTGACCCCGGCGGTCGAACCCGAGCCCGACGCCGCACCCGAGTCCCTGTCGCAACCGGTGCCGTCGAGCAAGCTGCTCATCCGCCCCGACGACCTCGCCGACCTCGATGAGCCGTCGGTCGAGCGCGAGCTGCCGCAGCCGCCGGTGCGCACCGGCAACACCAAGGTCTCTCGGGTCGTCGACTCCCAGCTCGCGGCCATCCGCACGGGCGACACCGCCATCGTCAGCCGCGAAGCCCTGCTCGCGGCGGGCATGGAGAACCTCGAGCCGCCGCCGGAGCCGACGCCCGGCGCCACGACGCAGCCCACCGCCGCGGCGCCGCAGACGGCCCCCGCACGAATCGTCACCGAGGCCGCAGCCACCGCGGAGCCGGGGAGCAAACCACCGTGGATGTGGATCGGAGTCGGCGGCGCGGCCCTCGTGCTGCTCGTCGTCGTCGCGGTCGCGGCATCCGGGGACGACGCCGACGCCGACGCCGACGCCGACGCGGTCGCGCAAGCACGAGACGACGCGCCCTCGGGGGACGCCGCGGACGACGAGGCGCCGTCCGAGGACGCCGCCGAGCCAGAGGACGCGCCGGAAGGCGAGACGCCAGCGCCGAGCGCCGGCCCGACGCGGATCGGGCACGCGCTGCGCAGCCGCGAGATTCGGGCGCTCGACGTGCTGCTCGTCTCCAACACCGAGGGCCCGCTGTCGTGGGACGCAGCCCAGCAGCACTGCGGCGCGCTCGACCTCGCGGGCCTGGACGCGTGGCGCCTTCCGGAAGTCGGCGAGCTGATGTCGTTGTCGGCCGCGTCGATGACCAAGCCGGGCTACTACTGGACGGGTACGCCCGCCGACACGTTCGGCGACGCGCCGCTGGTCTGGTACCCGCGGCGAAGCCGGGTCGTCACCCGCTCACGCAACAGCTTCGTACTGTGCGTGCGAGGAGGGACGACCGCTGGCTGAGCGCGGCCTGCGTTTGATGGTCTACGACCGGACCTGCACGGGCGCGCCGTGGCGCCCGGGGCTCTCGCACGCGTGGGCCTCGGGTCGATACTTGTACAAGGCCCTGGGTCGCATCGACCGCGCGCTAGGCGTGGACAGCTGGGACGAGGCCCTGCACTGGCTCGGTCACGTCGGCGGCGATCGGCGCATCGAGGAGATCCAGTACTGGGGCCACGGCAAGTGGGGCCTGGCTCGCGTGGACACCGTCGCCTTCGATGCGTCCGCCCTGGCGCCGACGCACCGCTGGGCGAGCGCGCTCGACCGGATCGCGGAGCGGCTCCTTCCAGACGCAGGCAGCCAGCTCTGGTTTCGGACCTGCGAGACGCTGGGCTGCGTGCCGGGGCAGGAGTTCGCGCAGCGCCTCACCGAGCGGCTGGGCTGCCGCGTCGCGGGGCACACGTACATCATCGGTCACTGGCAGAGCGGGCTGCACTCGCTGCGCCCCGGGGAGACGCCGCGCTGGTCGACGACCGAGGGCCTCAAGGGTGGGAGCCCCGAGGCTCCGAGCGCCGCATACTGGTCCCGGGCGTGGCACCCCAACACGATCAGCTTCCTGCACGGCGAAGTCCCGCGCGGCTACTGAGGCGTCTTCAGCGGCTCTTGCTGACGCAGCGTGCGTTGCCCTCTTCGCAGCGGAAGCGGACGTGCATGTGATCGAGGTGTCCCTTCCAGTGCTTGATGATGGAGGGGCTGCGCGGGTCCGGGTTGGCGCGGCGGAAGTAGCGAGCCATCTGCTCGGGCGAGAGCTCGCGCTCGGCCAGCGGCATGATGAGCTTCTGCAGCCGCGAGCTCATGAAGATCTGCTGCACGTTGCCGGTCTCGACCAGCGCCTTGACGAGGAACCAGTTGCGCTCGGCATCGAAGCTCTCCTCGTCGGCGCGTTGCCAGTAGCGCTCGCCGCGAGCTCCCTGGGCCACGATGTAGCCGATGTCGACGTCGCGACCGGTCCGGTGGGACTTGTGGGGCGAGAGCCGTCCGCCCTTGCGGTTGGACAGATCGCCGATGCGGATCTCTTCGCTGTCGGGGTACTCGGCCGCGTACGCCTCGAAGGCCTGCAGCATGCTCTCGACCATGACCTCCGTGCCGTAGAGCCGAACCCGGCGCTGTCGCAGACGCCACGCCTCGCCCTCGGGCAGCGGCACGCCGTTGGCGAGCTTGCCTCGGTTGGGCGCTCCGACGCTACGGGTCGGCGACTCGGGGTCGGCCGAGAACACCACCAGCTCGCTGCCCTCCCGGACGCGCTTCTTGCCGCGCAAGGCGGGGTTGAGAGCACGCAGCGCCTTGGCGGTCAGGCCCCACTGAGAGGCGAGATCGGCGAGCTGCATGGTCTTGGGGACCGTCCAGTGCACCGTGGAGAGGTCGAAGTCCCGCTCCGGGTACTCGACGAGCGGCCGCATGACCGCCTCGAGCAGCACGTCTGGGACCCGGGCCGAGTCGGGGGCCTGCACCTCGGGCACCTCGACCTCCGAGAGTCGTGCCGTCGTTGGGCGCAGCACCTTGGGCTTCGCCTCGTCTTGCTGCGCGGGCGTGCCACCCCAGCAGCCACCCAGACACGCCGCCGCCGCCAGCACGCAGACTCCTCGAGCGATGTCGGTGGCGAGACGCGAACGCAGCATGGCGGCGCCAGACTAGCGAAGCTCGGATCCCCTGTCATGGCGTCTTGGGGTCGTTTGTGCTGCGGATCTGGGGCTCCAGCGCACGAAATCGACCGTATGGGTACACAGCCTCCCACCTTGGACCATGAGGGAACCTCTGTGGCCCGCGCCCGTTCGCGCCCCAGTTGAGCGGAGCCGCCCGGGGCGCCGGCGGGTCTGTCCGGCAGTCCCCTATTTGCGCGTCGCGATGGAGAGCGTGCTGAGCAGGTCCATCTCCACCGGCTGTGCTTGGCCGCCCATCGTCACGCTCGACGAGACACGCGACCGCGACTTGGCTTCGGCCGCCACCGGAAACGGCGAGTCGAGTCGCACCGTCAGCGTGCCCGTGCCGCGTCCGCCGAAGCGCGTGTCCTCGAGGGCCACCCCGGCGGGCGATTCGGTCGTCCCCGTGGCGGACTGCTCGAACTCGACGGCGAGCGTGAGCGTGTCTTTGTCGCGTTGCTCGAGCGTGTACGTGGAACGCTGCTCGATCGGAATGCCGGAGTGCTCATAGTGCGCGGTGCTCTTCCACCGTGCTCCGACACCGACCGGTTCCTCGGGGAAGATGACGAACAACTGAGAGAACGACTGCTGAAAGCCCGCCAGGCTGGGTCGAAGTCCGGGTGTCGACACCTCGGGCAGGCCGTAGTCGGCCGAGACCTGTCGCCCCTGGGCGTCGATCGTCAGGCTTGCGCTGCCATCCTTCATCCCCTCGATCGCGGTATCCATTGCCTTCTTCAGACGCTCGCTGGTGCCTTCGAGCTCTTGACGCGACGCCGAGGTCACCGCGATGGCGTAGGGCGTGGCCCCTTCGACCTCCGCTTTGGGCGTGACGTCCATCGCGACGAAGACGGTCGGAAGCGTCGAGGGATCGATCGGCTTGTCGCCGAGCTTCATCGCAACCTGCATCGCCATCGTCAGCGCGACGCGACGTGTGGCGTCGCGCTTCGGCGTGAACCGCAGCGCGGCCTTCGGCTCGGCCCCCGAGTCTTCGAGGACGACGGCATCGGGAACGGCGTCCACGCGCCGGAGCTCGGGCTTGGCGATCGGCCAGTCGTCGTCGGTCGTGGGCTCGGCGGCGAGCGGCGTGTCAGCGGTCGCTTCAGCATTCGCCACGGACTGGGCAGCCGCGGCCTGCGGCTTCGTCTTCTTTGGAGGCGGAGGGCTCGGCGGCGAAGAACATCCCAACGCCAAGGCGCCAATCGTCAGCACACCCAACACGCAGCGCGTCATGGCGGGCGACCGTATCACGCAGGCACGAGGAGGTCGCGCAGCGCCGACGCGCCCGGCGACAGCGTCACCCCGCGCAGGGTCGCCAGGTAGAACGTGCGCGAGGCGGGAAGCCCCGGAAGCGGATGCACGAAGAGCATGCCAGCGCTCAGCTCACGCTCGACCGCACGCCGCGACACGAACGCGAGGCCCAGCCCCGCGAGGGCGCATCGTTTGGCGGCCTCGGTCGACCCCACCTCCACGGTCGGTCCCGGCTCTCCGCCATCGAGGGCCCGCGCGAGCACGTCGGCAACCGCGGCTCGGGTGCCCGACCCCTCGCTCCGCAGCACCATCGGGTGCTCGTGCAGCGAGGAGAAGTCGGGCGGAGGCGGAGCGGGTCCGACGAGAACGATCGTGTCCTGGGCGATCGCGACCTCGTCGATCTTCCGGTCGCCGCTGGGCGAGCCGATGATCGCGAGGTCGACGACGTTCGACCGCAGCGCAGCGACGGCGCGGCTCGTGTCTCCGACGTGCACCGAGACGTCGAGGCCGGGGTGGGTCTGCCGGAGCTCGGCGAGCACGTCCGGGAGCAGGTACTCGCCGGGGATCGTCGATGCGGCGACGGCGATGCGCCCGACGACCCCGGTGTCGAGCGCACCCAGGCGCGCGGCCGCCTGGCGACGAAGGTCGAGCATACGGGTCGCATCGCGGGCGAGCATGCTGCCGTGGGCCGTGGCGCGGACTCCATCACGCCCCCGGTCGAGCAGGCGCGTGCCCAGGCTCTTCTCGAGGCTCTTGATGTGAAAGCTGACCGTGGACTGGCTCAGCCCCAGCGCCTCGGCGGCCCGCGTGAAGCCACCGTGCTCGAGAACCGCCAGCAGGGTCTTGAGCTGGTCGAACTCCATCTACTTGGTGCCGAACATGCGGTCGCCCGCGTCGCCCAAGCCGGGGATGATGTACCCCTTCTCGTCGAGGCGCTCGTCGACCGCTGGCGTGTAGATCGGGACGTCGGGATGGTGCGCGTGAAAGTTCTCGATGCCCTCGGGGGCGGCGAGCAGGCACAGGAACTTCACCTGTTTGGGGCCGGTCCGCTTGATGCGCTCGACGGCCGCGATGGCCGAGTTGCCCGTGGCCAGCATCGGGTCGACGACGATCGCCTGCCTGTCGGCCATCTCGCGCGGGACCTTGAAGTAGTACTCGACCGGGATCAGCGTCTTGGGATCGCGGTACAGGCCGATGTGCCCGACCCTCGCCGAGGGCAGCACCTTGAGGAAGCCATCCAGCATGCCGGTGCCCGCGCGCAGCACGGAGATGATCACGACCTTCTTCCCCTGCAGGGTGGGCGCGCTCATCGTGGCCAGCGGCGTCTCGATGTCCTGCATCTCGACGGGGAGGTCGCGGGTGAGCTCGTATCCGAGGAGCATCGAGATCTCCTCGAGCAGAGCTCGAAACGCGCTGGTCGAGGTATCCTTGCGCCGCATGATCGACAGCTTGTGCAGGATGAGCGGGTGATCGATCAGGTGGACCTGGGGCTTGGAGTCGGTCATCGGAGTCTCGCGGGAGAGTGGGTCTTAGAAGAGCGTGCCGTCCGAGGCGATGCGAATCGGCGGGGCCCCATCGTCGCGACGCTCTCGGGCGACGATGCGGCCTGTGGCCCATGTACCGCCTTCGAGCACGCAACCCAAGGGGAAGTCGCCCTTGGCCTTGCCGAGCTCGGCGCGCACGAGCGGCGCCAGACGATCGAGCAGCGCAACGGTGAGCGCTCGCCACTCGATGACCAGCGTGCCGTCGGGCTCCTGCGGCGTGCCGAGCACGCTCGCCTCGCGCGGCACGAGCACGCCCATGTCTACGAACATCCCGCCGTTGCGGTACTCGGCCAGGCCAGTCAGGCCATCGAGCTGCGTCACGTCGAGCCCCGCGGCGCGCAGTGGCTCGACCAAGGAGTACGTCAGCCACTGCGAGAGCTTGTGCAGCGGGACCCACCCCGCGGTCTCGCCCTCTCCGCCCGCGAGCGGGTGAGGCCAGACGTCGCCGAGGTTGTGTCCGCGCAGCGTGTGGCGGCTGGGCCAGATGTCGGCGAGGCCGTGCAGCAGGTGCGCCAGCACGTCAGGGGCCGAGACCTGGGCACCGGCGCCCCCGAGCGCCTGGGCGATCCCGCTGGGGCGCGCCCCGGGGAAGCTCGCCTCGTTCCGGAGCGCGTCGGCCAAGCCGTGCAGCAAGGCGACGCGACCGGGCACGCCGACGAGCGGGTTGTCGTCGCGGACGCCAAACGCAGCACCCAGCGCCTCGGCGCTGACCTGCGCGAGAGCCTCGGCGTCCACGCGGTAGGGGTCGTCATCGCACGAGGAGAACAGGCCCGCCTGAAACGCGCGTAAGCTCGCGACCGCGAGGCCTTCCGAACGCCCGATCGTCTCCCCCGTCAACGCGTCGTCGAACCGCCACCGAGGCCCCGCGCCGGCATCGAGCAAGACCGAGACCAGCACGAGGTCGAGCATGGCCGCGGGCCAACGCTGCGCGCCGACATCCCCGGCGAGCGCATCGACGCGCGCCGAGCCGAAGTGTCCCTTGCGGGCATGCAACGGGATGTCGAGGTCGGGGTATCGCTCTCGCGTCACGGCGGCCACGCGCGCCGCGACCGCGGACAACGCGTCGAGGTCGACGCGAAAATGCTCGGTCTCCCCGCGCAGCGCCCCCTCGAGGATTCGGGAGCACCGCGCTCGCACGGCGGCCGCGCTGCGCAGCGCGAGGACGGGCTGTGGAAGGGCCTCAGTCTTCGAGTCCACGGCCCTTGGCCTTCTTCAGTTCCGAAGCGTCCGGCACGGTGCCGTCGGTGAAGTAGCCCGCAGCGAGCTTGGCGTCGATTTCGACCCGGGCGTCGGGTGGCACGAGCTCGGGCGGAATGCCGACCCGCTCGCCGACCTCGATGCCCGAGCCGACGATGCTGTCGTACTTCATGTTGCTCATCGACAAGAGCCGGTCGATGCGCTGGATGCCAAGCCAGTGCAGCACGTCGGGCATCAGGGCCTGGAACCGGGCGTCTTGCACCCCCGCGACGCACTCGGTGCGCGCGAAGTACTGTTCGGCGCGGTCGCCTCCAGCTTGGCGCTTGCGCGCGTTGTAGACGAGGAACTTGGTGACCTCGCCGAGCGCGCGGCCCTCCTTGCGGAAATAGACGATGAGCCCGTTGCCACCGTTTTGGGCCTCGCGCACGCACTCTTCGACCCCGTGAACGAGGTAGGGCCGACAGGTGCAGATGTCGGATCCGAACACGTCCGACCCGTTGCACTCGTCGTGCACGCGCGCCGTGAGCCGGACGCTCGGGTCGGACAGCGTCTTGGGATCACCGAAGATGTAGACGGTCATCCCCCCGATCGGCGGCAAGAAGACCTCGAGGTCACCGCGGGTGACGAGCTCGGGGAACATGCCGGCGGTCTGTTCGAACAGGGTGCGGCGCAGCGTCGACTCGTCGATGCCGAAGCGCGCGGCGATGCCGGGCAGGTGCCACACGGGCTCGACCGCGGCCTTGGTCACCGACGCGTCACCGGGCGCGTGCAGGTGTACACCGCACGGCTCGATCCGCCCCGCCCGCACGGCGAGCTCGAGCTCGGGCAGCTGCAGACGCGCCTTCGTCACGGCGATCGTCGGACGCACGTCCACGCCCGCGGCGATCGCCTCGCCGAACGAGTCCGCCACCCCCGCGCCCCAAGGATCGAGCGAGACGATCCGGTCGGGCTGGCCCCACTGCGGGTGCGGCCCGATCAGGTCGGTGGGCGACGTGTCGGTCAGGTCGGGCCTGTGCACGGGGTCGAGCCGACCCGCCGCGACGGCGAGCGCTCGATACACGGTGTACGAGCCCGAGTGCGTGCCGATCGCGTTGCGGTCAGCGATGTTGCTCAGCGTCGCCACGACGGGGCCGCGCTCCTTCGCCGTCGGCGCGCCCCACCGCAGCGGGTGCAGCACAGGGTTGTGCTCACCGGGGTGAGACGTGAGCTTGATGGGCTGGATCGAGGGCTTGCGCGTCAACGGTCCGGCGAGTATGGCTCGGCTGCGGGTCGGGTCACAAGCGACGGTGTGCCCTCGAGGTGCACGGACGCGTCGGGGTCCAGGGTGACCGCGACCTCGAGCGTGGCGCGAATCTGGCCTACGAGGAACGCCAGCAGCTGCTCCCGCGAAAGCTGCCGGCGGGCATGCCAGTCCAGCACCACGGCTTCGACACCCCCGATGTAGTGGCGCACGGCGAGCTCGAAGACCGGGCGTGGGGCTTGCAACCCCGCGTCTCGCATGATGCGGGCCGCCACCTGCCGGCGCGACGTCTCGAGCACCCCCGTGACCTCGGGATCGGATCCGACGCCGCCGCTGAGCAGCGTCCCGTAGGCGGCGCCGTGGTCCTCGACGAACTCGAGGTAGGCCGTGAGCATGGCGGTGGCCCTCGGTGGCCCGACGAGCGTGTCGGGGACGGCGTCCATGGAGGCGAGCAGCCGTCCCGCCGCGTACTCGATGGTGGCGAGGTAGTACGCCCGTTTGCCGCCGAAGTAGTGGTAGAGCAGTCCCTTGGAGACGCCGGCCTCCTCGGCGATCGCGTCGATGGACACCTCGTCGTAGGCGCGGGAGGAGAACAGCCGCAGGCCCAGGTCGAGGAGCTGAGCGCGGCGCTCGTCGGTCTGCAGGCGCGTGCGAGGGGAGTCGGCCACCGCCGCCGATCGTCGGTCATCGTTGACCGAGATTCAATACGGTGCTACCCCAGTTGTTGAATAGGATTCAACGCCATGCCGTACGACCGCGCGTCCACCTCCCGGCCGATTCCCGTCCGGAAAATGGGTTTTGATTTCAGCCAGGTACCCAAGAAGTGGTTCTACGACTCCATCGTCGTCAGCCACATCGCCAACGGGGTCAACCTCATCTTTCCCGACGGTGAGCGCTTCTTCGTGCGGTCGGTCCGCCACTACCTGCGGCAGATCGACGACCCGGCGCTGCGAGCCCGGGTCCGCGGGTTCGCAGGGCAAGAGGCGAGCCATGGTCACGAACACGAGCAGGCATTCGAGATGCTCGAGGCTCAGGGCTACGAGATTCGCGCCTGGCTCGACCGCTACAAGCGCATCGCCTTCGACACGCTCGAGCCGCGCGTCCCCCCCGTGCTTCGGCTCTCGGTCACCGCGGCGCTCGAGCACTTCACCGCGACGATGGCCGAAGAGGGGCTTCGCAAGGAGTTCCTCGACCACGCGCACCCGGTGATGCGCGACCTGCTGCGCTGGCATGCCGCCGAGGAGATCGAGCACAAGTCGGTGGCCTACGACGTGCTGCAGGCCGTCGACGACCGGTACGCCGTTCGTGTCGCGGGCATGGCCATGGCGCTTGCGCTGCTGCTGGGCTTTTGGAGGAGCGCCACGCAGATGCTCCTGGCCCAAGAGGACATCTCCCAGGCGCAGATCGAGGCCGAGCGAGCCGCGGCCCGCTCGCGCGGGCAGAACAAGCGGTACTTCCTCCGGGCCATCGCGTCGTACCTGCGGCCCTCGTTCCATCCCGACCAGGTCGACAACGACCACCTCGCGCGCGACTACCTGCAGAGCATCGGTCGCCTGGCGGGCTAGCGCGCGGTCTCACGGACCGCAGGCGAGGCCCTCGAACGAGCCACACGCGCAGCTGTCGGCGGGAAACCATGTGCCGGTGTCGTGGTCGCACCACTGGCACTGCCCGGCGGCGGGCGAGTTGCAGGTGGTGCAGTCGAAGCAGAACCAAGTGCCAAAGTTGACCGCGTCGGGGTCGTTGGAGCTGCCGCAGTGCGACGTCCAGCAGCCGTCGGGGTTGAGGCCCGCCGCGTCACACTGGTTGGCACCCAGCGGGATCTCGCAGCCGTTGTCCCAGTCCTCGTCGCAGTTGCCGAACCCCGCGTCGCAGCTGAACTCGCAGCTGCTGCCCGCGCACGACCCCGAGGCGTTGCCGCCAGCGCTGCACGTGTCCCCGCACCCACCGCAGTCGCTGTTGGTGCCCAGCAGGGTCTCGCAGCCGTCGGCCTGGTCATCGTTGCAGTCGGCGGTCCCCTCATCGCACTCGGCGACGGTGCACTGACCCATCACGCACTCTCCACCCACGCACTGCTTGGGTGTGCCGTCGCAAAAGCCGAAGCCGTCGCACGCGTCGAGCTCGGTACAGGGGTCACCGTCGTCGCACGCCGAGCCGGCGGCCTTGGCTTCGAACTCGCACATGCCTCCGCTGCACACCCCTTGAGGCAGGTAGCAGGTGGTGTTGTCGATGGCGCAGTCGGCCGGGCCACTGCACGTGCCCAGGTCCGGCGGCATGCCAGCGCCGCTGTCATCGGGCGCATCCCCGGTCGATCCGGCCTTTCCGCCGGTGGTGGAGTCGGAGGTCTCCGGCGGATCGCCTTCGGTCCACCAGTTGGTGTCCATGCCCTCGCTCGCGCCCCCAAGCCCGTGGGCGGAGGACACGGGCGTTCCCCCATCCGTACCCGCGCAGCTCAGTGCGGTTGCACACGCAAGGGTGCACGACCACCGGCGTCCCAGTCCTCCCACCCCCTCAGCATACCCGCAGCGGCGACAGTGATGCCAGCCCACAGCGTAAGGGTGATACCTTCGCCGTGTTGTGACGGGGTCGACGAGGTTGGGGTGGGTCGTGGTTCTAACGTTGTCCGCGTGTGCTGGAGGGGACTCGACGGTGCAGTCGAGCCCGTTCAGCAACCCGACACCGCCCGCGGGGACGGCCGCGGACGACCCCTCGCCCACCACCGGCGTCGAGACGACCGGCATCAGCGCGAGCGACACCAACGACACTGCCTCCGGCGGTGGCACCGAGGACCCGAGCGGAGAGACGGGCACACCGGTCGGCTCGACCAGCGGCGGCTCGGGCGGGGAGGCGCTGTGTGGCGATGGCGTCTTGCAGGGCGCTGAGAGCTGTGACGGCGAAGACTTCGGCGCCACCTCGTGTGCCGACTTTGGCTTCACCGAGGGTGCCTTGGTCTGCGACGGCCAGTGCAACATCCTCACCGACGGCTGCCGCACCTGCGGGGACGGGATCCTCGCGGCGAGCGAGCTGTGCGATGGCGCCGACCTCGGCGGGGAGACCTGCCAGACCCAAGGGTTCGGCGGCGGCACCCTGCAATGCGACGGCGAGTGCACGGGCTTCAACACGTCGGCCTGCACGCCGTTGCCGAGCTGCGGCGACGGGGTGCGCAACGGGGGAGAGGCGTGCGACGGAGGCGATCTCGGCGGGGCCACGTGTCAGTCGCTCGGCTTCGACGCCGGCGCACTGGGCTGTACCGCCGCATGCACGCACGACACGGCGTCCTGTGAGTTCCTCGGATGCGGACAGCAGGGTGACTTCTGCTTGTTCGACCCCGACGATCCGCAGGGCACATGCTGCCCGCCTGGGGTCGGGGGGAACGTGCTAGGGATCTGCGCTCTGGCCGTCTGTCAGTGACCACGCTGCCGCCCTACCCCGCATCCTTCTACGCGGCCCTGCATACCGGGACCGAAGGAGACCTCGCGTTCTACCGCCGCGCCTGCGCGGGCGCCTCGTCGGTGCTCGAGCTCGGCTGCGGCGACGGCCGGGTGCTCGGCATCCTCGATGTGCCCGAGCGCCACGGTCTCGACCTGCACGAGGGCCTGCTCGACACCGCGCGGGCGCGCATGGGCGACGACGTGCACCTGCACCCCATGGACATGCGGACGTTCGACCTCGGCCGGACCTTCGACCGCATCATTCTGCCCTTCTCGGGCGTCTACTGTCTGCTGTGTGATGATGATCTGCGCGCCTGCCTGAGGCAGGTCTGCGCTCACCTCTCCCCCGGTGGGGCCTTCGTGCTCGACGCCTACGGTGCCGAAGCATTCCACGCCGACGCCGAGCCCGAGGACGTCGGCGACGAAGACTGGAACGAGCTGGCCGTCGTCGAGGTGGACGGTCACCCCTACACGGTGTTCGAGCGCAGCGTCTGGGACCCCGACGCGCAACGCATCGACGTCACGTATCGGCACGTTCGCCTGGACGGTCCCGCGGCTGCGGTCGACGGCGTCATCGAGCAGCGCTACCTGCTGCGCCACCAGCTGCGCGCCCACCTGCTGGAGGCGGGGCTGCGTGAGGTCGAAGTGTTCGGCGGGTTCGACGAGCGCCCACCGTCCCGCGATGCCGAACACTGGGTCGCACGCGCCTGGGGCTGAGGGCCGAACCTCGCGGACTGGGGCGGTCGGATCGGATCGGTCCGCTCGATTCCGAGCTTGGCCGCCGTTGCGGCGTACGCTACCGCTCCGGCGTACGGTGCGTACCGCCACGGCGACAGCGGGGAAATCTCCAGCGCGGGAGGGAAACTTGTGCTATGCACGGTTGATCGAGTGGCGCTTGGAGACAGGGCGATCCAATTTCACCAGCCCTGTCGGCGCCGCTGAGAAACAAACAAGAGAGAGAGTGGAAACCTCCTTCACGGGCGGTTCTCCCAACTACGAGCATATGTCGAACAGACTTTTTATCGGTGGTCTCAGCTGGGACACCGACGACGCTGGCTTGAGCCAGGCATTTTCCCGCTTCGGGACCGTTTCGGACGCCAAGGTCATCTTGGACCGCGACACCGGCCGCTCCCGCGGCTTCGGATTCGTCACCCTCGGTGACGCGACCCAGGCCCAAACGGCACAACGCGAAATGGACGGCTCGACCCTCGATGACCGTCAAATCCGAGTCAATGAGGCTCAGGACCGAAATCGGTAGACCCTCATGCCGACTGGAACAATCAAGCGGTTGACCGATCGCGGCTTCGGCTTCATCGGTACCGGCGATGGGGAAGACCTGTTCTTCCATATGTCGAACCTTCAAGGCGTGAGCTTCGAGCAGCTTCGCGAGAGCGATTCGGTGACATTCGACGTCGGCCAAGGGCCCAAAGGGCCCCGTGCAGAGAACGTCCGTCCCGCGTAGCAACCCGCGACGTCAGGGCGGAACGCACGCGAAACGCCCGAATCCGGCGGCGCCCATCACCGCCGCCGGATCATCCCTTCGCGACACCTCGGCATCGAGCGTCGGAGACGACGTCGCGTGAGCGAGGAACGTCGCGGCAAACGCCACGAGGTCTGGAGCCGGAGCGAAACTGGACACGCGCAGTTCCATGGGCGTGCGTCTGGATTGACCTTCGAAGATGCGTGCAAGCACCTTGCGTGCAACTCCATCGACTTTTGGCGCCACTACCGGCGCGGCTGCTACGGCGGCCAAGCGCTCTATTCGAGTGCTGCAGAAGCGCTGGCCAAGCCGTGAGGTCCCGTTGGGGAGCGCACCGGCGCCCCCGCTGTCTGCATCGTGTTTGGCCCCCGATCGTTGGTTGCGCGCGGGGCCTGATAGGGTCGTGCCGATGTCGAACTTGCCCGTGTTGGCGAACGCCCCGAGCCTCGTCGTCAAGCAAGAGAAGGAAATGCTCGAGGTCTTCACCGACTTCGAGACGAAGAACCAGTACGTCGTGCTCACGCCCGAGGGTGCCGAGGCGTTCTACGTCGCCGAGGTTGGCGCAGGCGCGGGCGAGTTTCTCACCCGCGCATTCTTGAAGAACTCGCGGCCGTTCACGATGAACGTGATGAGTCCGCAGGGCGAGGTGTCGCTGATCCTTCGGCGGCCCTGGACGTGGTTCTTCTCGCGACTGAACCTCACCGACGGCCACGGCCAGCCGATCGGTTCGATTCAGCAGCGCTTCAAGTTCTTCGGGCGTTTGTTCGAGGTCGTCGACGCGTCGGGGCAGGTGGTCTGCGAGATCCGTGGGCCGCTGTTCAAACCATGGACGTTCAACGTCGTCGTCGGGGAGCAGCAGGTCGGACAGATCTCCAAGAAGTGGAGCGGCCTGATGAAGGAAGCGTTCACCGACGCCGACACCTTCGGTGTGCAGTTTGGCCCGGCGATGCCCGAGCACCACCGCGCGCTCATCTTGGCCGCGACGTTCCTGATCGACTTCCTCTACTTCGAAGACAGGGAGTGAGCCCGGGAATGTCCCGCCGCGCTCGAACGTAGCGTGCCGCGTGACCAAGACGGGCTGGATCAAGGCGGGGCTGGCCACGGGCCTCGTGGCACTCGGCGGCGGCGTCGTGCTGCTCGAAACGGGTGTGCTGGTCCGGTGGACTGCGACGCACAGCGACTGGCAACCAACGCCGATGGCCGACCTCGAGATGGAGTGCGGGGCTCGGAGCACGCCGATCCCATGGACGTACTGTGTGCACCGGACGCCGGGCAGCACGTCCGGCGACCTCGTCGTGCACCTGCACGGCCGACGGGGCACGGCGCGGTGGTGGAACGACAGCACCTACTACACGGGCGCTCTGTACGAGCGGTGGGAAGAAGCCGGTACGCCCGCGCCCACGGTCGTCAGCGTCTCGTTCGGGCCGCTTTGGGTGCTGCTCGGTGAGACGGGGTTCGCCTTCGACGCAGTGCTCGAGGACGCGACCGCATCCGCCGCAGCGTGGGCCGGACACGACTTCGAGCGCACGATGGTCGTGGGCGAGTCGATGGGCGGCTACAACGCCCTGCTCGCGGGGCTCCACCACCCGGAGCGTTTCGAGAGGGTCGCCGCGCTCTGCCCTCCCCTCTCCACCGAGTCCCCCTTTGGCAGCGGCGCAATCGAGCGCATGGGCGAGTCGTCGCTTCGTGAGGCGTTCATGCTGCTGGCCTTCTCGCGCGCGTTCTTCGACGACGACGCTCACTGGCGCCGCAGCGATCCGCTCGCGCGCATACTCGGCGGCGAGGCGTTCGAGCCCACGCTTCACCTCAGCTGCGGGACGGACGATCCGTGGGGTTGCGCCGACGGAGCGCAGGCGCTGCATGATGCCGTGCAGGCCGCAGGTGGAGCGTCCGAGCTCGAGCTGCTGCCAGAGGGTCACTGCGCGATCGATGAGGCAGCGCTCGCCGACTTCCTGACCGAGCCAGGGTAGACGACGCAAAGACGAAAGAGACGAGGTGGTCGAGAGAGGTCGTAAGCCGGGTTTTGTCCCCGGGTCGATTGCTCTGACCGGGTGATGACCATTCTTCTACGCGGCACTACCTGAGACAGCAGGACGAGCAGCCCTGGCGAGTTTGGTCTCCCGCCCTCGCGTCTACGGTTCGGCCTTGCACCGAGTGGGGTTTACCGTGCGGTCCCTGTCGCCAGCGACCCGGTGCGCTCTTACCGCACCCTTTCACCCTTACCCGCGCGAACGCGGGCGGTTTGCTTTCTGTGGCACTTTCCTTCGAGTCACCCCGACTGGCCTGCGCCAGCACCCTGCTCTGTGGTGCCCGGACTTTCCTCGACGTCGCGCACCGGCAGAAGCCGTCCGACGCCGCGATCATCTTGTCCTCCTCGGCCACCTCGCTCCTTCGAACGGCTCGTGTAGCACGAGGCCGCAGCGGTGGCTACGCGAATGTCAGGGCCCGGCAACGCCTCGGTGGTCGGCCACCAGGGCCTCGAGCGCGAACACGTGGGGGTCGTCGACGTCCATCGCCCGGAGCGCGTCGGCGAGCTCGACGAGGTACTCGCGGTTGGGGCCGCTGGGGCCCGCCCGCGACGCGATGATCTCGGCGATCTGCGTCAGGGGCGTGGGACCGGCGAAGCTCGGGTTGTCGGGCGTCGCCACGTAGACGAGCGCCGCGGGCCCTGGCCCGTCGGCGAACCCCAGCTGGACCACGCGCCGGTCGTAGCCTTGCTGCTCGCGATGGTCGAGCGCGGCCAAGATGTCGTCCTCCTGCGCCGGGTCGAGGGCGTACGCGCGACCCCAACACGTCTCGCCGGGCTGCTCGACCATCGTTGCCACCCTCCCGGGGGCTCCGGGGACGCCGCGATGGTCGGTCGACCACTGCCAGAAGCGCCGCGTCCAGCCCCGCACCCACGCGGGGCGCTGCTGCTCGTGGGCGAAGGCAGGGCGCCACACCAACGACCCGTAGCCGAAGATCCACAAGCGTCCCGCACGGTCTCGGGGCAGTCTGTTCTCCGGCAGACCAGGCATTCCAACGCGCCGACGCCTCGACGCTACCACACGCGCGTGACTGCTATCCTCACGCCATGTTGGCGCGACGCTCCGCCTTGGGTCTGGTCCTGCTCGCTCTTGCCTGCGGTGGCGCCTCCGATGCGGGGGGCGGCTCCGAGACCGACACCGACGGCGGCGGAACGACCCTCGACACGGACCCCGTCTCGGAGAGCGGCGATCCCTCCACCTCGAGCCCCGACCCCACCGACGCCACCGATCCCACCGACGACACCAACGTCGACGACGACACCGGCGTCGTGCTTCCCGAGTGTGGTGACGGCATGCTCGAGCCGCCCGAGGAGTGCGACGATGCCAACCTCGAGCCCGGGGACGGCTGCGAGCCGGACTGCACGATCAGCGTCGACACGCAGGTCTGGTCGCAGACCCACGGTGGCGATGCAGCCGTCGCGGACACCGGACACGACGTCGTGTTCGACGCCACGGGCAACGTGTGGGTGGTCGGATTCGAGGTCGACGCCGTCGGCGACGCCAACGTCTGGGTGCAGGGCTATGCACCCGACGGCACGCCGGGGAGCGAGTACGTGCTCGACCCCTCGGCGGGCGGAGAGGACCGCGGGTTTGGCATCGACGTCGACGCCGAGGGCAACCTCTACCTGGCGGGTCGCGCCGCCGAGGATGCGTGGTTCGCCAAGCTCGCGCCCGACGGCACCGAGCTGTGGTCGCGCACCGTCAGCGGCAGCACGAAGGGTTCAGACCAGGCCAACGACATCGCCGTCGGACCCGAGGGTGACGTGCTCGTCGGCGGCTTCCTGCGCGAGGGCAACGGCGACAACGACCTGTGGGTCACCGTGGTCTCTGGGGTCGATGGAGCCGAGAGTTGGAGCGACGTCGTCAGCGGCCCCGACGGCCTCGACGACCGCGCCGAGGGCGTCGCATGGAGTCTCTCGGGCGACCCCGTGGTCTCGGGGTTCGTCTCGAACGAGGGCTTCAACGCCGACGTCTGGGTGCGTACGTACGACCCCGACGGCGCGCCGCGGTGGACGCAGCAGTACGAGACCAACCCGCCGTCCACCCAGCAGGCGCTCGGACTGGCCATCGCACCCGACGGCTGCGTCGGCATCGCCGGCACCACCCCCTCGACCGTGAACGACTCGGACGTCTTCTTCGCGAAGTTCGACGCGAAGTCCGGCGACCTGCTCCAGCAAAAGAAGTTCGGCAGCCCCGCCATCCTCGACGACGCAGGCTTGGCCCTCGCGGCCGACAGCGAGGGCGCCTTCATCGTCGTCGGGTACAAGGCGGTCTCGAGCACCGACGCCGACATCTGGATGCGCAAGTGGGACGCCGGCGGCAACGTCGTGTGGACGCAGAACGTCGCGGGCGCCGGGATGACCGACGACGCGGCGTACGGTGTCGCCATCAACGCGGACGACGACTTCGCCGTGGTCGGCGAGATTCGCTCCGCATCCAACAACGACGGCGACGTCTGGGTCGCGCTGTACGGCGGCAGCGCTCGGTAGCGCCGCTACTCGCCAAAGATCGTCTTCTCGCTGCCGAGCAGCCGCGACGTCGCCCACAGGCAGCCGATCGTCAGCAGCGCCACCACGGCGGTCGAGCCCACCGCCGGCAGCAGGGGGATGGCGTCTCCGCGGAGCACCCCGAGCAGCAGCACCTGCTGCCCCAAGACGGGCACGCAGGAGGCCCCCCCCTCCGGCGGCAGCGGCTCGAGCGTGAGGAACACGCCCGGCAGCGTCGGCAGCATCGTCAGCAGAGAGAGGTAGGTCTGCGCTTCTCGAAAGCTCTTGGCGAAGCTCGCAACGAGCATCTGCAGGGCCGCGGCCATCGGCGCCAGCGGAAGCAGCAGCGCCAAGACCCACGTCATGTCGCCTGGACCGAGGTCGACGTCGAGCCCGACCTCCTCGAGCGGGATCTGCCCCATCGCGACGCTGCTCCCCACCAGGGTGATGCAAAGGCCGGTGGTGGAGAACACCGTCGTGGCCGCCCACTTGCCGAGCACCAACGCGGCCCGGGAGGTGGGGGTGAGCAACAGCGGCTCGAGCGACTTGCGCTCGCGCTCGCCCGCGGTCGCGTCGGTGGCCATGAACATGCCGCCGACGAACACCGCGAGCATCACGAACATCGGCACCATCGCCAGCAGGTTGGCGGCCTTCTGCTGCGGCGTGGCCGTGTCGATGTCACCGACGGCGATCGGGCGGGCGAGCTGCGGGTCGATGCCGCGCGCGAGCAGGCGCAGGGTGCCGACCTTGGCCGAGTAGGTCTCGACCGCCTTTCGAACCCGGCGCACGGGCACCCTGCCCTCGCGCCGCGAGCTGTCGATGTACATCGAGACCGGCGCCGGCCGTCCGGCGCGAAACTCGGCCTCGAAGTCCTCGTGAATCTCCAAGACCACGTTCTCGTCGCCGGAGGCCACCGCCGCGCGCGGGTCCTCGGGCGCGGGCACGACCTCGATGCCCTGCGACTCGAGGTGCTCGATCAGCGCGACGGCGTTGCCGGGACCGACCACGGGCAGCGCGATGGGGCCGTCGTCGGCCTCCTCGGCCAAGATGATGCTGAACATCACCGCGATGAGCACGGGGCCGAACAAGGGGAAGAGCAGCGCCGACAGGACGGATCTGCGGTCGCGAATCCCGTCGAGGAGTTCCTTGCGCGCCACGACGCGCATGGTCTGCAGCACGCTCACGCGACCAGCCCCTCCTCGGTCCCGATGATCGAGACGAACGCATCCTCGAGCGACGTGGTGCCGGCCTGGGCCCGCAGCGCATCGGGTGTGCCCTCGGCGACGACGGTGCCGCGTGCGACCACGATGATGGTGTCGCACAGCGCCGAGACCTCCTGCATGACGTGGCTGCAGAACACCACCGCCTTGCCCTCGTCGCGCAGGCCTCGGATGACCTCACGCATGGCTCGTGTGCTCATGACGTCGAGCCCATTGGTGGGCTCGTCGAGCAGGACGTTCTGCGGCTCATGCACGAGCGCGCGGGCGATGGCCACCTTGGCCCGCTCTCCCTGCGAGAAACCGTGCACGCGGCGATCGGCGACCTCCGCCAGCTCGAGCCGCTCGATCAATCGATCGACCCGCGCGCGGAGCGTTGCCTCGTCGAGCCCTTGCAGCCGGCCGAAGTACTCGACGTTCTCTCGGGCGGTCAGGCGCGGGTAGAGGCCGCGCGCGTCTGGCAGGACGCCGAGCCGCCGGCGGACGGCTGAGGGCTCGGTTGCAGCGTCGTGGCCATCGACCCGGACGCGGCCGCGGTCAGGCCGAACGAGCGTGGAGATCATGCGCATCGTGGTGGTCTTGCCCGCGCCGTTGGGTCCCAAGATGCCCGTGATCTGCCCGTCGGGGGCCGACAGGGAGACAGCATCGACGGCGATCACCTCGCCGAACGTCTTGCGGAGGTCTTCAGCTTCGATCACTGATTCACCTTGGGTCCGGCAAAATCGATGAAGAACGGCGGGCGGGTGCGGGACTCCAAGCAGCTCGCATCGACACCGCGCGCGTCGCCGGTGGCGAAGAACTCGGCCAGGACCTCGTCCGCGCACGGCAGCGTGGTGATGCCGTGGCCTGCGCCGGGCACGACGATGTGGCGCCCGTTGCTCAGGCCCGCCAGCGCGTGCTCGCCCCACCGGGGCGGCGTGACCGGGTCGATCGCGCCCGAGAGCACGAGCGCGGGCACGTCGCTGACGACCGGCTCGCGAAAGCCGTCGGGGATCGGTGCTCGCACCCAGTGCTCGCACGAAGCCCGCAGGTGCTCGACGAACATCATGCCGAGCACGGTGTCCGCGGTCTCGTCGGCCGCGCGCTCGTCGGTGATGAACGGCACGTCCTCGGCACAGACCACGCTGAGAAACATGCCCTCCGACAGGCTGCCGCCGATGCCATCACCGAGCAGCGCCGCCTGGGCGACCAGTGGACCGAAGTCTCCCGCGCTGGCGGAGGTCACCGACAGCGGCAAGAGGCTCGCGAGCTCGGGCGCGTACAACATGCTGCGCATCCCGGCCACGAGCGCGCGACCGCTGAGCTCCAGCGACTCGTCCGCCCCCGTGCGGGGGTGTCTGACGGTGACGTCCGCGGCGGGCTTGCTGGCGATCTCTCGGACGTCGACGCCCAGGGTTGGAAAGGCTGCCGCACACGCAGCGTCTGCCTCGCAGTCGTCCACCATCGCCTCGAGCGCGGCCTGAGCATCCTTGGCGAAGGACAGCGGCATCGCGAAGTCGACGGGCGCGACCCCATCGATGACGATCGACGCGGTCCGCTGCGGGTGCGCGCGTGCAAAGGCCAACGCGACGCGCGTGCCGTAGCTCGCTCCAACGAGATGCGCCTTGGCGTAGCCGAGCTGCCCGAGCACATGATCGAGATCCTCGACCGCGCGCGCGGTGGTGTACTGGGTGAGGTCGGCGTCCTGGCCGTCGCGGCACGCGAGCAGCCGCTGCGCGTCGACCTTCATCGACACGGCGTCGGCGAGATCGAGCACGGCCGTGTCCTCGCACCGTAGCGCGCCGGACTTGCCCGTGCCCCGCTGGTCGAGCAGCACGATGTCGTGGTGCTGCCGCAGCGCCTCGAACGCGGACAACGCCGCGCCATAGGCGGACTGGCTGGCCTGGCCGGGACCGCCGGCGATCAGCACCACGGGCGGACGCGCCTCGGGCTCCCGCGCGGGCACGACCGCGACCGAGAGCGACAGCGTCCGGCCCTGCGGCTCGTCGGGGTTCTCGGCCACCTCGAACGAGGCGCAGCGCGCCGGCTCCCCACCGGAAAGGTGACAGTCCTCGAACGCGACCCGCGGCGCATCGAGAGAACCTCCATCGCACGCGGTGATGCCAACCGCGAGACCGAGGGCGAAGAGCCGCGCCTGCATGCGCCGCGGAGGGTAGCAGCGCGCGACGACCATCCGACGCGGCGGCGGGCGAACCGACGCCCGCGACCTGGGCGCGAGCGCGCCCGGTGTCCACGGCGGCCGTGTCCCCCGTGGCTAGAGGATCGGTCTGGCCACCCTCGTAGCCACCCGGGGTGCGCCCATTGCGCGCCAGCCTCCCCCGCGAAGCCCCCGAAACCCGGCGACTTTCGGAGTCCGCCCCGCCTCTGCCTACATGGCACTACAATTGCTCACGTGCCCCTCGTGGACCGGGTCGCTCGACACACGCTCATCGCCTCCCTGCTCGTCTCGCTGGCTGCCTGCGGCGACGCTCCGCAGAGCGAGGCGTCCGACGGCGAGTGGGACGCGATCGCCACGGGAAAGGCCGACGGAGCGGTCGACCCCGACTCCGCCGAAGCCCAGGCCGTGTTGCTGCTGGTCAACAACCCCGAAGTCGACCTCGACGAGCTCGACCACGACGCTCGCCTCGACGCCCGCGCCGCCCGAAACATCATCGCGCACCGCAACGCCGACGGCATCTGGGGCACCGACGACGACAACCCCATCGACGACATCCCCGAGCTCGACGCGATCCGCTTCGTCGGGCCGAGCGCCTTCTCCCGCCTGGTCGACTACGCCGTGGCCGAGGGCTACCTCGAGCTCGTGGACGACGGCGACGACGGCGAGGTCATGACCGACGTGGTCTTCTCGCCCCAACCCAGCGACGCGACCCACAACCTTCGCGTCGCCTCACTCATCGACGAAGCCCAGGAGAGCATCGACATCGCGATGTACTCGTACTCGAGCGGCACGGTCCGCGCCGCCCTCGAGGCCGCTGCCGCGCGCGGGGTCGAGATTCGCTTCTTGTTCGAGACCGCCTCCGACGACCGCCGACTCGACGGCGACGACCTCCAAGCCTCGCGTTCGGGCCAGCTCGAAGCCCACGGAATCGACGTCCGCTGGGTCAACAAGATCATGCACCACAAGTTCATGATCATCGACGGCCCCCGCTCGGACCTCAGCGCAGCCGCGACGGCGACGATCGCCTCGGGCAGCGCCAACTGGTCCAACAGCGCCGGCACGCGCTACGACGAGAACACCTTGTTCCTGCGGGGCCACGAAGAGGTCGCCCTGAGACTGCAACAGGAGTTCAACCACCTGTGGGAGCACAGCCGGGCGCTCGAGGCCAACCCCGACCTGCAGTGGGAGCTCTCCGAGCTCGAGATCTCCGACGCCGACATCACCGACGGCGACGACAGCCACGTGTACTTCACCTCCGAGAACTTCGACGTCTCGCCCGGCGGCGACACGTTCCGCAAGAACGGCGGCAACGAGGTCTCCGACGCGCTCATCGAAGCGATCGAAGGCGCCACGGACTCCATTCACGTCGCCTCCGGCCACCTTCGCCACCGCGGCATCTCCGAGGCGATCATGGCCGCCAAGGCGAACGACCCCGACCTCGAGGTTCGCGTCTACCTCGACGCGCAGGAGTACATCTCGGCCTTCACCCACGACCTGCAGCTCGACGATCTCGACGACTGCCTCGCCGAAGCCAACACGCCGACCCAGATCCGCAACTGCATGGACAAGGGGTTCCGCTTCGGCTTCCAGATGGGCGAGTCCGGCGTCGACGTGCGCTACAAGTGGTACTCGTATCGCTGGCACTACAGCTACGCCGCGCAGATGCACCACAAGTACATGGTCATCGACGGCGATGAGCTGTGGACGGGCAGCTACAACCTCTCGGACAACGCCGAGCACAACACGTTCGAGAACATGATGGTCTTCCGGGGCGACGCCTACGCCGACCTGGTCGCCTCGTACGAGCAGAACTTCGAGACCCTCTGGGAGACGGGCCGCGCCGACGACCTTCTGGGCGACGTACGCAACGAGATCGCGAACTCCGACATCGTCCCGATGGTCTTCGAATCGATGTCGCTCGAGCACGAAGAGGTGCGACAGCTCAAGTCGCTCATCCTCGAACGCTGCCCGCAGGCCAACAGCGAGGACTTTCGCCGCAACCCGCAGGACCACCTGGTCTGCCACCGGTAGCTCAGTCCGCGCAGGACCGAGGGTCCCACCCGCCCTCGAGCACCGCGTCGTAGACCAAGTCCATGTTCTCGAACTCGGGCAGCGGCCGGGCCCGATACCGATAGGCGAGCAGCTCCTCGGTCGAGAGGCTGCAGGTCGCCATGAGGTCGGCCGCCTCCACCCCGACGAAGCGCAGATGCCACGGCTCGGGTTTGTACTGATGCACGTGGACGCGGCGCGGCTGGTATGTGGTGACGATGCCGAACCGGTGCGCGTTGGCCCGGATCCAGACGAACGCCTCGGAGGCATGCAAGTCGGCCTCGAGCGGGTCGAAGGGGCTGAGCATCTCGCCGTCGACGATGTAGCCGACGTCGGCCGTCGTTCCGAGCTGGTGCTCCGAATGCGCGGGCCAAGCCGAATACACCGCGGCCAGCCCCGGGTCTCCTTCGACGCTCGCGTAGTACTCGAACAGGTCGGCCTGCGTCTGCATCGAGCGAAATCCGCTCTGCACGAACAGCTCGATGCCCGCGTCGGCAGCGGCGGCGAACATCGGCGCAAACCCGACCTGCCCATCGACACCGACGGGCTCGCCGCGCAGCGTCGCCGGATAGTCGGCCGGGGCCGGAGAACTCCACGCATACGACAGCAGCTGGTCGTCGTCGTTGGTGAACCCCGGGGGCAGCTGCACGAACTCGACCCCATAGTCCCCACACTGGCGCAGCATCTCGGGTTCGAGATCGTCGACCGCGTTGATGTACGTCTCGCGGACCTCGGCGAGCAGCGCCGAGGGCGGCGTGAATGGAAAGCAGGGATCGATCGAGTACCAGCGGTTGACGTAGTACAGCAGGTCGGTCGCATCCAGCGGGCGCGTCGCGGCGTCGAGCAGCGGGGGATCGTAGGCGCACGCGCACGCGGCGATGCGTTCGGACGTGCTCGTCTGCGGCTGGCAGATCGCCATCGAGTCGTCCTCGAAGACGTCGACGCCGTCTCCACACGCCGCCGCCCCCGTGCTCCCGGTCGACGACGTGTCCTCCGCGTCCGCGCTGCCCTCGGATGCGTCGTCGACCGCGGTGGTGTTCGAGGAGCCGCGCCCGCTCGTCGAGGAGGCCGCGGGGTCTTCACTCGAGGTGCGCCCCGTGGTTGTGCCCTCGGTATGCCCGTCGGTGTCGGCGCTCGCGTAGTAGGGCTGCGCGCAGCCACCGATGCCCAGCGCGACCGCGACCAGAGCGTAGAGCCTCACTGGGAGGAGCTTACCCGAGCGGGGTCGCATCGCGCTTGGCGATGACGTGGACCATCTTGAACACGCTGCCGTCGGGGTTGCGCTGCGCAGGTGGGATCTGGGCCCACTCGAGCGTGGGAGGGATGTTCGCGCTCACCCACGGCCCCCCCGGGTCGCTGGCCCGCCTCCCGGCGGCCCGCAGCGAGTAGCCGCGTCGCGCGAGAGCACCGAGCGCGCCCCGCAACGGGCGTCCGGCGGACATGTGGAACTCGATCGCCCAGGCCGTGATGTCGGGCAGCGCGTCGAGGGCCTCGTCGAGGATGGTGTACTCGTGGCCCTCGACGTCGAGCTTGACGATCGTGGCGTGAGGCACGAGCGTGGACAGCCGTCGCCCTGCCACCTCGCGGTCGCCCTCGCCGCTGGCCCGCACCACGCAGTTGTGGCCGCTGGGGCCTTCGTGCTCGAGACGAACCTGCCGGGGCTCGTCGGCGTCGGTCAGCACCGCCTCATGAACGGTCCATGACGCGCCCGGTGGCGTTCGAGCACGCAGACGCGCGATGTTCTCGGCCAGGGGCTCCACCGCGTGCACCTCGAACCCGCCGCCGACGGCGTCCCACAGCGCCCGCAGCAGCACGCCTTCGTTGGCACCTGCGTCGACGAACACCGACCCGGGGAAGTCGAGCTCCTCCACGTACCAGGCGATCTGTTTGTCGAGCGACTCCGCCATCGTGCCGGCTGCGAGTGTGACAACTCCGCGATCGGTCGTCGACCACGCTCAGCGTCGCCCTGAGATCCTGCGCCACAGCCCTGCGGGCATGCGCCACAGCAAGTCGGCGCCCGGATACCCAAACGCGCGGAGGATCGCGGTGTAGACCACGAACACCACCCCGATGACGGAGAACAACGCCGCGCCGAGCACGAGCTTGCCCGCCACGCCCGACCAGGGATTGAGCGCGCGCGCGAACTCGACGAGGAGCGTGCCCCCCCACGAGACGCCGCCGAGCACCGCCAGCCCGACGAGGAGCCCGCCGACGCGCCGAGCGGCCCCGGAGGCGTACATGGGGCCGAAGAACCGGTGGAATGCGACGCGCAGGATGAGCACGTTGATGGTCGCGCCCAAGGCCGTGCCCAACGCGATGCCGGGCGCCCCCAGCTCGCGGAACGTCAGCGCGTTGAAGCCGACGTTGACCGCGACCCCCATCACCGACGCCACCAACGGTACCCGAGGCTTGTCGACAGCATAGAACGATGGAGCGAGGACCTTGACGAGGCTGTAGGGCGCCAGCCCGATCACGTACGACTGCAAGCAGAGCGCGATCGCGGCGACCTCGTCGGCCCCGGTCTCACCCATCTCGTAGACGAGCGAGCACACCGGCTCGGCCAGGACCCAAAGGCCCACGGCGCTCGCGCCCGCGAGCATCCACGACGCCGCAGCGCTGTCCCCCGCCCGCGCCGCAATCTGCGACGCCTCGCCCTCGGCGGCGGCCTCGGACACGGACGTGGTGGTGACGGTGGCCAGCGCGACGCCGAAGACGCCCAGCGGCAGAAAGAAGAGCCGGAACGCATACGACAGCTGCGACACAGGACCATCGCCGAGCTGCCCGCTGAAGTGCGTGTTGATGATGACGTTGAGCTGCACCGCCGCGACGCCGACGACCGCGGGCCCCATCAGACGCAGCACGCGCGCGATGCCGGGGTTGCCGATGAGCCCGCGAAGCCGCGGAAAGGGGCGCTGCTTCATGCGCCAAAGCGCGACGAGCTGCATGCCGGCCTGGGTCAGGCCCGCGACGAGCGTCCCCCCGGCCCATACGAGCACGCCCAGCTCCGCGTCGCCGCCGATCGCCCACACCAGCGCGCCCGCCGAGAGGGACACGAGGTTGAACATCGCGGGGGCGAGCGCGGGCACCACGAAACGGCGGCGCGCGTTGAGCATGCCCATCCACACCGCAGCGAGCGACACCGTGCACAGCAATGGCATCATCACGCGCGTGAGCTCGACGGTCAGCGCGAGCTTGTCGGGGTCCTCGATGCCCGAGATCAACGCGACGATCGGCTCGGCGAAGAACAGGCCCGCGCCGACCATCGTCCCGGTCAACACGACCATCGCGCCGAACATCAAGTCGCCCAGCCGCGCCGCCGCCTCCTCCCCCTCCTGCTTGAGCGTCGCGGTGAACGTCGGGACGAACGCGGCCGTCAACGCTCCCTCGGCCAAGAGGTCCCGGAACAGATTGGGGATCCGAAACGCCGTGATGAACGCGTCGGCCACCGCACCCGCGCCGAACAACGCGGCGAAGACGACCTCCCGCGCCAGGCCCAGCAGCCGCGACCCAAAGATCGCGGCGCTCACGCGGCCAGACGCCGTCAGGTCTCGCGAGTCGGAGTCCGCCACACGCATTGATCGCCTACGCGCGAGGCTTTGAGAAACTTTCCGCACAACCGCGGCGCGCGAACGCCGAGGCCGGGGTGAGCCCTGAGCTCAGAGACGGCCGCCGAAGCCGCCCTCGAGCAGCGCAAACGCTTCTTCGGCGAGGCTCAGGACGTTGATGTCGCCGCCCTTGTCGTGCCACACCCGGATGAGCGAGCGGAGCGCGCCGATCGTCGCGGCGGCAAACAGGTTGCCGATGCGCTGGCGCTCCTCCCCCGCGTCGGCCTGCACCACGGCGTCGGCGATCGCCGATTCCCACGCCCGATAGACCTCGAGCTCGGCCGCGAGCAGCGTCGGGGAGGCGTCGATGAACTTCTGGCGCGCGAGCTCCTCGTCCGCGTTGGCGACCAAGACCTCCCCCACCGCAAGGAGCGCGCCGCGGACGGCAGGCAGAGCCCCCTCCTGCGCGCACCGCTCCCCGAGCAGCTTGCGGAACGCTTCGACGCGCTGCTCCGACCGCGGGAAGGCGATTGCCTCCTTGGACGGAAAGTAGCGAAAGAACGTCCGCCGAGAGACGCCGGCTCGCTCGGCGATCTGGTCGACGGTCGTGCCATCGAAGCCTTGGGTTCCAAAGAGTGCGTCGGCGGATTGCACGAGGGCCTCGCGGACCTCGGCTTTCTTCTGCTCGCGTCGGGACAAGGGTGCGTCCATGTCGCGGGCCAGGGTCGGCCCCGAAATGTCGCGTGTCAACAGGCGTCTGGAACGTTGGTCCGCCAACGAACCTCGACCAGTTGCAAACCAGATGCAGGTGCCGTCATCCCGGCCTTGGTGCGGTCGGGATCCTTCAACAGCGCCTCGACAGACTCTACAGGCCGTCTTCCGAGCCCGATCTCGACGAGCGTACCGACCATGATGCGGACCATGTTCATCAAGAACGCCTGTCCCCAAACATGAACCTCCAACCAGTCGGGCCCCCACGACGACGCTGGACCGGGCTCGGGTTCGCCCGTTCGGACCCGCGCGTCGAGACGCCCAACATCGCTCATCGGGCCGAAGGCGCTGGCGCCGTGGGTGATCTCCACCCGCTCGATGGTGCGCTCGGTGGTCTTGGATTGGCAGGCGGACGCCCGAAAGCTCCCAAAGTCGTGCGTGCCCCGGAATGAAGCTGCGGCCGCCTGCATGGGCCGAGGGTCGAGACGGCGGCCCAGATGCCACTCGTGTCGCCGCATGAGTGGATCGCGGACTTCGGTACATCGGATTCGGTATCGGTAGTACTTCCCCTCACTGCCTCGCCGCACGTCGATCGGGCCCGATTCCTCCCATGCTGCGACGACCACCACGTCGTGTGGAAGCTTGGCGTTCAACCCTCGTACGAGGCCCGGCATGGGGATGTGTGCCGGCGGCTCGAAGGCGACCAGCTGACCCGTCGCGTGCACCCCCGCGTCGGTCCGCGAGGCGGCTCTCGAGGCGACATCCGTCTTGTACAGCGCCGCGAGAGCCTTCTCGAGCTCCCCTTGCACCGTCCGGATCTCGGTCCCATCGGGCCGTGGCTTCTGCCCGGCATACCCGTGGAACTCGGAGCCTTCGTAGCCGACGCGTAGAAGCACGCTCACCGCTGCAGCATACGCTACGCGGGCCAGAACTCCCGCAGACCGCGCCCAGGCACCTCGGCCCCCGACAGTGATAGCCTGCGCCGCTTCTTCCCATGCACAAGGTTCTCATCATCGGAGCGGGTGGCGTCGGCGGTGTCGTCACCCATAAGTGCGCTCAAAACCCCGACGTCTTCGGGGAGATCTTGCTGGCGAGCCGGACCAAGAGCCGCTGCGACGCGATCGCAGACTCGGTGAAGTCGCTGACCGGGCGCGACATCGAGACCGCGGCGGTCGACGCCGACGACGTGCCGCAAACCGTGGCGCTGCTCGAGAAGTACCGGCCCGAGCTCGTCATCAACGTCGCCCTGCCCTACCAAGATCTTCCGATCATGGACGCGTGCCTCGAGGCGGGCGTCCACTACCTCGACACGGCCAACTACGAGCCGCGCGACGAGGCGAAGTTCGAATACAAGTGGCAGTGGGCCTACCGCGAGCGGTTCGAGAAGGCCGGCTTGATGGCGCTGCTCGGATCGGGCTTCGACCCGGGCGTGACCAACGTCTTTTGCGCCCACGCGCGCGACAACCTGTTCGACAGCATCGAGACGATCGACATCCTCGACTGCAACGGGGGGGACCACGGGCACCCGTTCGCCACCAACTTCAACCCCGAGATCAACATCCGGGAGATCACCCAGAAGGGCAAGTACTGGGAGCGGGGCGAGTGGAAGGAGATCGAGGCGATGTCGCAGAGCATGGACTTCGACTTCCCCGAGGTCGGCGTCCGAAAGGCGTTCTTGCTGTATCACGAGGAGCTCGAATCCCTCGTCCAGCACGTCCCTGGGCTGCAGCGCATCCGCTTTTGGATGACGTTCGGCGAATCGTATCTCAAGCACCTCGAGGTCCTGCAGAACGTCGGCATGACCAGCATCGAGCCCGTCATGTTCCAGGGTCGCGAAATCGTCCCGATCGAGTTTCTCAAGGCGCTGTTGCCCGACCCCGCGAGCCTGGCCGAGAACTACACCGGCAAGACGTCGATCGGCTGCCTGGTCAAGGGCAAGAAGGACGGCGCCGACAAGACGGTGTTCATCTACAACACCTGCGACCACGCCGAGACCTACAAGGAGGTCCGCGCCCAGGCCGTCTCGTACACCACCGGAGTCCCCGCGTCGGTCGGCGCCGAGATGATGCTGACCGGAGCGTGGAAGAAGCCCGGCGTGTGGCACATGGAGCAGTTCGACTCCGCGCCGTTCCTAAAGCGCCTCGGGGAGTCCGGGCTGCCCTGGCACGTCAAGGAGATGTGAGCCGATGGGCGTCTTCGACTTCGACATCTCAAAGCTCGAGACGCCCGCGTTCGTCTGTGACCTCGGCGCGCTCGACCGCAACCTGAAGCTGCTCGAGCGCGTTCAGGCCGAGTCGGGCTGCAAGATCCTGCTGGCGCTCAAGGGCTTTGCGATGTGGCCGACGTTCGACCGCGTCAAGCAGAGCCTGCCCGGCGTCACCTCCAGCTCGACGCACGAGGCACGCCTGGGGCGGGAGGAGTTCGGCGGCGAAGTGCACGCGACGGCCCCGGCGTACTCCGACGCAGACTTCGACGAGCTGCTCGAGCTCTGCGACCACATCGTCATCAACTCGCCCAGCCAGCTCATGAGGCTGGCTCCTCGGCGCGACGCCTTCGAAGCGAAGACCGGCAAGCGCGTCGAGCTCGGCCTTCGAGTCAACCACGAGCACCGCGAGGTCGAGGTCGCGCTCTACGACCCCGCCGCGCCGGGCTCTCGGCTGGGCACCACCGCCGCGGCGCTCGGAGACACCGACCTCTCGGGCGTCAGCGGGCTGCACTTCCACACGCTGTGCGAGCTCGGCTCCGACGCGCTGCAGCGATCACTGGTCGCGTTCGAGGCCAAGTTCGGGCACCTGTTGCCCGCGATGCAGTGGGTCAACTTCGGCGGCGGCCACCACATCACCCGCCCCGGCTACGACGTCGAGCTGCTCATCTCCTTGTGCCGCGACTTCGCGCAGCGCCACGACGTCGCGGTCTACCTCGAGCCCGGCGAGGCGATCGGCTTGAACACGGGCGTGCTGGTGTCCTCGGTGCTCGACATCGTCGACAACGACGGCCTCACCGCCATCCTCGACACCTCGGCCACCGCGCACATGCCCGACGTGCTCGAGATGCCCTACCGGCCGCGCATCGTCGGCGGGCACGACCCCGACGTCCACCCGCACCGATACCGCTTGGGCGGCCTGACGTGCCTGGCCGGCGACGTGATCGGAGAGTGGAGCTTCGAGTCTCCCCTTCGCGTCGGCGACAAGCTCGTCTTCGAGGACATGATCCACTACACGATGGTCAAGACGACCACGTTCAACGGCGTGCGCCTGCCCTCGATTGCGACCGCGGACCCCTCGACGGGTGCCATCACCGTGCATCGTCGTTTTGGGTACGAGGACTACAAGGGCCGCTTGGGCTGACGGGAGTCGACGACGCTCACTGAGCCTCCACGAGGGTGTGGCTGTCGGCCGCGGACAGGTCGAGGTCGTAGACGCTAGCCAACGTCGCGATCCGCTCCAGCGAATCGGACGAGAACGCGCACTTGCCCTCGAACGCGTGCAGCACGATGCCCTCGAGCAGGTCGCCCAAGGAGATGTCGTGATACTCCGCGACCGCCTTGAGCACCTTGACCAGCCGCCTTTCCATGCGGACACCCGTCTGAACGCGTTCGATTTGCGGCGGCATCGCCCATTGTTACCACGGTAACATGATAACAAGAGCGTTTGGTCGGGGCCTATGTCAGAGCCTAAACTCACAGCGATGACGCGCTCGTCCCTCGTACTCGCGCTGAGCCTCGCTGTGTCGTCGAGCTTCGGCTGCACGGAGTTCGTCGGCGCCGAAGAGACGGCAGGCGAGAGCGGCGGGGGATCCGACACGACGAGCACGACGTCACCGGAGCCGACGACGGCGTCCGATCCAAGCGTCGAGACGGCGTCCGCCTCCGGGACGGGCACCGACGCCGCGACTGGCTCGAGTGGCGAGGCGACCGCGAGCGGCACGTCGGACCCGACGGTCGAGCCGACGACCGCGGGTGGGACGACCGGCGGCTCCGGCTCGATGACGACCGGTGGACCCGAGCCCAGCTCGACCTCGGATGAGGCGTCCAACTCCAGCTCCAGCTCCAGCTCCGGCGAAGAGGGATCAGACGAGGGCGAGAGCGAGAGCGAGGGCGAGGGCGAAGGCGACGACCTGCTCGGCATGGCCTGCGAAGCCGACGACGACTGTGACCTCGACGCGAGCCAGGTGTGTTGCACCGAGCCGCAGTGCCTCGTTACGTGCATGGTGCCGTGCGATAGCGAGGGCGACTGCCCGATCGACGGGATGGGCTGCGAGCACGGTCACTGCCTCTTCCCCTGCGACAACGACGACGCGGACTGCGAAGACTGGCCCGGATACACCTGCCAGCACGGCGGAATGTTCTGCGAGAACGACCCGCCGTAGTCGAAATCGGCAGACTGCTCAGCGGCGCGCGGCCTTGAGACCGCGCCTCTGCGGGGCGATGTCGGCGCTGAAGCGCTCGAGGTCGCTCCCGTCGATGGGCATGCCGACCCGCGGCGCGCGAGCCTGACCTTCGCCGGTCAGCTTGAGCGGGTCGATCGTCGAGAGCTGGCCGTCCCGCTCCACCCACAGCTCGAGTCGCAGTCGATCGTTGGGGGTGCGCCCGGAGTGTCCGGCCAACCCGACGACGTCTCCGGCCCGCAGCTGGGCGCCCTCGTCGATGTTGCCGATGAACCGCGCGAGGTGGCAGTAGCGGGCGATCGTCCCGTCGTGCAGCTGCAGGTCGAAGAACCGCCCCTCCTTGCGGGTCTCCCCCGCGGCCACGATGGTGCCGGCCCCAATCGCGACCAGCGGCGTGCCCTCGGGGAGCCGGTAGACCGAACCCAAGCGGCCCTCGATGATCTCGACCGACGGAGGGAGGAGACCTCTCGCGCCCCCATCGACCGAGAAATACGACACGGGGCTGCGGAGCATCGTCCGCTCGACGGGCTGGCCCTTGGCGTCGAAGAACGCGGCCTCCTGCCCCGGGGGCTTATAGCGGTAGTACGCAACGCGCCGGACCGCGCCTCGGAACGCGACGGCGAGCACCGCCCCGTAGCGATGGAAGCGGCGGCCGAGGTAGCGCTTCTCCACCATGACCTCGAGCTTGTCGTGCGGCCGCGCCTCGGTCAGGAAGTCGACGTCGCTCGCGAGCGTCTCGGCGAGCACGCCGGCGAGTTCGGGCTTCTCGCCAGCGGCGACGACGGCCGCGGCGAGATCGGCGTCGGCACCCAGCTCGAAGGAGAACACCTCGACGTCCGAGCGGTGCGGGTGCTGAAGGTTGCGGACCTCGAATCCGTCCTCGGCGCGACACGCCTGCAGCACGTGGCCCTCGGCCAGCTCGATCTCGAGCGCGTGTACGCCCCCGGACCGATCCGCGGCGATGCGCAAGGGTGCGCCGCTGCCACCGAGGAGCCCCAGGTCCACCTTCGAGCGCACCGCGGCTTCGAGCTCGTCGATGTGATCGCCGGGCGTGCCGAGGGAGAGCAGCGCGAGGCGGAGGGTTGCCGCGCCCTTGAGCGAGGTGTCGAGCCGCAGGAGGTCGTCCAACCCCTCGAAGACGCGGACCGGGTCGCCGCCGCACGCCGTCTGCGGTGCGTCGGCGCGGGGAGGCAGCGGCCCATCGCGCCCCTCGATCGAAGCGGCCTGCAGGGCACCCATCCCGCTGAAGAGCCCGTCCTCGTTCCACACGAAGACGTAGGCGTTCACCAGAGCGAGGACCGCCATCGCCAAGATCGTGCGGTTGCGGGTACGCCGCTGCTCGGGGTCGAGCGCTCGACGCTCCCGAGGTCGTCTCTTGCCCCCGGCCGCGTTGCGCCGGTTGTTGCCTCGCGACGGGCGAGCAGCCTTGGACCGCCGTGTGGGCGTCGTCTGGCGTCTCTTTGTGCGCGTTCGAGGCACTGTACTCGCCCTTAGCAGACAGCCGCGAGATCCCGAAAAAATCGAGCCCTCAGACGCCCCCCGCCGAGTGGGTGGGTTGCCACGGGCCCGGCCCGACCCACGCTGAGTCCCATGAGCGAGCGTCAGGCCAAGACCGAGGCCCCTACGCCACCGCGCGACCGCGTCCCCTTCGAGGTCGAGGACCGCACGACCCCGCAGTATCAGGCGCTCCGCGCCGAGGCGTACCTGTTGCGCAAGTGGGTCGCCGCGCAGCGCGAAGCCGGATTGCGCCCCAACTGACGCGGGCTCGACCCTGCGGGGCGTGGTAGATCCCCCGGGCCATGGACGCCGAGTACCGCAGCTCGATCAACGCGGATGTGCCCCCAGCCCGCGAGGGTGAGTTCGACGCCATCGAGCTTGGGCCCATGCGCGTGTGGCCGCCCGTGGTGCTTGCTCCGATGGCGGGCGTGACCAACTACCCCTTCCGCTCGATCTGCCGCCGGTTCCTCGGGGGTGTCGACGAGGGCGCGGTCCGCGGGCTCTACGTCAGCGAGATGATCACCGCCCGCCCGCTGGTGATGGGCAACCGCAAGACGCTCAAGCTCGCCGACTTCGGCGACGACGAGACGCCGCGGAGCCTCCAGCTCTACGGGGTCGACCCCCACTTCGTGTCCGAGGCGGTCAAGCGCCTCGTCGGCGAGGGGCGCGTCGACCACATCGACATGAACTTCGGCTGCCCAGTCCGCAAGGTCACGAGCAAGGGCGGAGGCGCGGCCATCCCGGTCAAGCCCAAGCTCCTGCGCAGCATCGTCCGCGCGGCGGTGCAGGCCAGCGAAGACATTCCGGTGACCATCAAGTTTCGGATGGGCATCAACGAGCAGTACATGAGCTTTCTCGACGCAGGCCGCATCGGAGAGGGCGAAGGCTGCGCCGCGGTGGCGCTGCACGCCCGCACGGCGGCGCAGCTGTACGACGGAACCGCGCGGTGGGAGGCGATCGCCGAGCTCAAGCAGGCCGTCACCACCATCCCCGTGCTCGGCAACGGCGACATCTGGGAGGCCGAGGATGCGCTCCGCATGATGCGAATGACCGGCTGTGATGGCGTGGTCGTCGGTCGCGGGTGCCTCGGCCGCCCCTGGCTCTTCCGCGACCTCGCCGAGGTCTTCGACGGACGCGAGCCCCCCAACCCCCCGCGACTGGGGGAGATCGTACATATCATGCTCGAGCACGTGCAGCGCCTCATCGCCTGGTTCGACGAGAACACCGGCGTTCGCATGTTCCGCAAGCACGCCACCTGGTACACGAAGGGCTTTCGCGGCAGCGCGGCGCTTCGCAACGAGATCATGCAGGCCTCGACGCTGGAGCAGCTTCGCAGCGTCCTCGCGCGCCTGCCCTCGGACGAGCCCTTCCCGCCCCGCTCCATGCGGGTGCCTCGAGGCAAGACCGCAGGCACCCAAAAGGTCGTCCTTCCCGACGGCTTCCTCGACGACCTCGACGACGCAACACCGCCGTGTGCCGACGCGGCCGCGCTCGCCTCGGGAGGCTGAACCATGGCCGACGCGACCTGGCAACAACGACTCGGCGATGCGGTCGACACCGCCGCGGCGGGGCACCAAGGCGATGCCGCGCTGCGCTTGCACACCTACGCTGACTGGCTGCGGTCCGAAGCAGATGATGCCCACGGGCTTCGGGTCGTCGACACGCTCGAGGTCCTGCTCGGTCTTCGGCTCGACGCGTCCGCGCTCGCGGCCGCGATGCTCTGCGGGGCACCACGCGCCTCGTTCCCGAGCGACGTCCCGGCGGAGATTCTCGGCCTCGTCGACGGCGTCGAGCGGCTGCGCAAGATCCAGTGGGCCAACCTCGAGCGAGAGGCGTCCGAGTCGCTTCGCAAGATGTTCTTGTCGATGGCCTCCGATCTTCGGGTCGTGCTGCTCGCGCTCGCCAGCCGCGTCCACGAGCTCCGCCGCCTCAAGGACCAGCCCTCCGAGCTCCAGCACGCCGTCGCGTCGGAGACCATGGAGGTCTACGCGCCGCTCGCCAACCGCCTGGGAATCTGGCAGCTCAAGTGGGAGCTCGAGGACCTCGCGTTCAAGTGGCTCGAGCCCGACACGTTTCGCGAGATCAAGACGCTGCTGGCCAGCAAGCGAGCGCAGCGCACCGAGAGCATCACCGCAGTGCTCGCGCTGCTCGAGCAAGAGCTCGCCGATGCCGGAATCGACGCCAAGGTCTCGGGCCGGCCCAAACACATCTACAGCATCTACAAGAAGATGCGCCGCAAGAAGGTCGGCTTCGAGGAGATCTACGACGTGTCGGCGGTCCGCGTCATCGTCTCGGAGGTGGCCGAGTGCTACGCGGTGCTGGGCCTCGTGCACGCGCAGTGGGTCCCCATCGACGGCGAGTTCGACGACTACATCGCCAAGCCCAAGGAGAACTTCTATCGCTCGCTGCACACCGCGGTCTTCGGGCCCGACCAGCGCCCGCTCGAGGTCCAGATTCGGACGCGAGAGATGCACGAGTACAACGAGTTCGGGGTCGCGGCGCACTGGCGCTACAAAGAGGCCAAGAAGGCCGACCGCCGCTTCGACGACAAGATCAACTGGGTCCGGCAGCTGATGCAGTGGCAAAAGGGCGTCACCGACCCGCACGACGTCGCGCACTCGCTCAAGACCGACATCTTCGCCGACCAGATCTACGTCTTCACCCCCGCCGGCGAGGTCATCGATCTGCCGATGGGTGCCACCCCCATCGACTTCGCATACCGCGTGCACACGCAGGTCGGCCATCGCTGTCGGGGTGCCAAGATCGGCGGCCAAATCGTCCCGCTCGAGACCAAGCTCGAGACCGGCGACCAAGTCGAGATCATCACGGCAAAGACCGGTGGACCGAGCCGCGACTGGATCAACGCCAACGAGGGCCTGGTCCACACCGCCGGCGCGCGTCAGAAGATCCGCCAGTACTTCCGCGCGCAGCAGCGGGACGAGTCGATCGCCTCGGGCCGCGAGACCGTGGAGCGCGAGCTCAAGCGACTCGGGGTCGACCGCAAGGTCGCCGACGTCGCTGCGCTGTACGATCAGCAGCTCGACGACTTCCTCGCGAGCGTCGGTTTCGGCGACATCAACGCCCGCAGTGTCGGCCAGCGCATCCTCGAGCTCGAGCCCAAGCCCGAGGAGGTCAAGCTCTCCTCTGCACCACGCGCGCCCGAGTCGGTCTCGACCTCGGTCAACGTCGCGGGCGTCGACGACGTGCTCAGCCGCCCCGCCAACTGCTGCAAGCCCGTCCCGGGCGACACGGTCATCGGCTACATCAGCCGCGGCCGCGGCATCGTCATCCACCGCGACGACTGCCCCAACGTCCGCGGGTCGGCAGAGCCCGACCGCTGGATGGAGCTGACGTGGGGCAGCGGCAAGGGCGGCCGCTTCCCCGTCCGCGTCGAGCTCGTCGCCCAGGACCGCGAGGGCCTGCTACGCGACGTCGCCGACGGCGTCGCCAGCGAAGGCGTCAACCTCACCGACACCTCCGTGCGCAGCGACGACATGGGCGCAGCCCGGTTCGACCTCACCCTCCAGGTCAAGAACAACACCCAGCTGCTCCGAGTCCTCGGCAAGCTCGAGCGTCTCCGGGGCGTCCGATGGGTTCGACGCCGCAGAGAGTAGCCCGCGCCGAGACCGCTCCCAAGTTCTGCTCAACCGTCCGCGGTCAGGAACAAGTCCACATCCAACACATCCAGCAACGTCCCATCCAGCGCCTCGACGAAGACCTCCACGTTCACGTCCTCGCCATACACCGAAGCCGGATCCGGGATGAAGATGATCATCTCCGGCAGTGTCGGCCAGCCCTCGGCGTCTGGGATGTCGGGCACGCGTTGGTGGCGGATGCGCGTCACCTCGGAGCCATCGTCCAGCCTCGTGACGACCAGCTCGACCACGACCTCGCCCAGGTCCGCATCGGGCCGGAGGCGTCCGTCGACGAAGATGTGAAAGCCGCCTTGCAGCCCCATCTCGACGACCTCTTCTTCGCCGCCCTGGTACGCCACGAACCTCCGCGACTCGGCGAACAGACCCAACTCGAGCACCCCGTCATCCACGGGCTCGCGCACTTCCATCCCAGTGCTGCCTTCACCCGCCTCGTCACCGGTCGTGTCGTCGCAGCCTGCCGTCCCCATGCACGCAAAGAGGGCCGCCGCGACAGCGACGACCCTCGAGCGGTGCGGGACGCTCGTCGTCCCGAGCATCATCGGACTACTCCGCGCAGTTGATGGGCGGACGAACCTGAATCTTCGCCTGCTTCGAGAAGTTACGCCACGCGAGCGTCGCATCGACCGAGTCCTCGGTGACATCGTACAGGTTGCCGAGGTTGCTCGCCTGCTGACCCTGTCGGTCGCGAATGGACTGGAACAGCACGTCCATGTCGGTGATGTCGTACTCCTCGGGGCACAGCGCCACCGCCTTGACCCGCAGCTGCACCGAGCTGAGGTCTTCGGCGTCGAACTTGTCGGCACCCATCGCGAGGACGTAGGGGGCGTTCGCTCCACCGCAGCCGTTGCAGCGCGGCTCGGTGACCGTCGAGTACACGCGGTGGTGGGCGCCGTTGTAGTCGATCTGCTCGCACTTGAGGATGCCCGTGTGAGTCTCGGGGTCGCTGCAGGACTGTCGGTTGTCGTCGACGATCGCGCAGCGCTGGCGTGTGGTGAACGGCGCCTCGTCCTCACCGGGGAACTTGAAGCACTCGGCGAGGAAGCCGTGGTTCGACCCGGAGGGACCAAACACGTGGCCCCACGCGCCGTGAGAGATGATGCCCTCGGTCGACTCGAGCGTGACGATGCCGCCCTTGTCCTCGGTCATCTCGATGCCGCCGAAGTACTTCCAGCCCGTCTCGAGCGACGCACCGTAGAGGTCGGTCTCTTCGCCCACCGACATCTCCGAGGGGCCGAGCACCGGCAGACGGTTGCCCTGCAGGCGAATGCGCGCAGGCGGGTCGAACGTGATGTCGCGCGGCTGGATCGTCCACAGCGGGCCGAAGCCGTCCTCGGGGATCTGCATGGGCGCGAGCACCTGCTCGATGAGCGTCAGCGTGATCTCGTCTTGCGAGCCGTCCCCCTTGTGAATCGAGCCCGGCTCGATCACGAGGCTGACGGAAAAGTCCTCGCCGTACTGCGTGCCCTCGGGGGCCCACGTCAGCACACCGCCGTTTTGGATGAGCTCGTCGGTGATCTTGAAGCCCTGGCCTTGACGTGGCACGTACGCGACGCGCATCTGCACCTCTTCGGCCCCGAGTTGGTCCATGTCGATGAACTCGTCGAGCGAGGCGGGCAGCAGGTGCACGTAGTCCCCCTGCACCGTGCCGAACGGCTCGAGGTCGTTGGTCGGGGTGTTGAAGAGGACGGCGACCTCCTGGCTGTTGGCGATCGCCTCGTCGATCACGTCGACGGGAACGTCGAGCGCGTAGAAGCCGTCGGCCGTGGTCATCGAGCGCGCCGTGACTTCGACCGACCCGACCGCGAGCGAGACCTCGGCGTGGGCGACCGGGTTGCCGTTGGTGTCGAGCAGCTGACCGGTGAGCGTGGTCGTGCCTTCGGTCACCTCTTCGTCGACCTCATGCGACTCGGCGTCGGTGCGCTCGGTGTCCGAGCCGTCGTCGCAGCCTGGAGCAAAGATGGTCGCTGCGAGAGCAAGGGTCGCGATTCGCTTGGTGATCTTCATGTGACTGACCTTTCGGTCCTTGCAGGAGACATGGGTCGATGTGTCGGACCTTCTCCGACGTTCGACCACGATGTCCGCGGACCTCGCTCAGCAACGTACGGAGGCGCCCCCCCACTGTCAACGAAAAATCGAGGCTCAGGGACCCCAGAAATCCGCCCCATTGTGGGTCACCGACATGTCTCTATCCGCAACACTGGGGGCCTCGACCCCCTAACCCGATCTTGCCCGCTGCGGGCACATGAACGGACGCTCACCGTTTCGCCGTGCGTCGGGCCCTGCCTGTGCTCTTGGCGGTCTTCGCGGCTTTGATCAGGGCCTTGGCGTGGTCGCGGGCCGACTGGGTGACCCGCTTTCCTCCGAGCATCCGCGCGAGCTCCTCGACCCGTTGTGTCTCATCGAGACACACCACCCGGGTGGTCGTGCGGCCCTTGGCGCTGCGCTTCTCGACCCTAAAATGTGCGTCCGCGAACGCCGCGATCTGCGGGAGGTGCGTGACGCAGAGGACCTGATGCTCCGCGGCGGCACGCTCGAGACGTCGGCCGATCGCCTCGGCCACCGCACCGCCCACGCCCGCGTCGACCTCGTCGAAGACGTAGGTGGCCACGCGATCTCCAGCCGCGAGGACCCCCTTGATCGCCAGCAGCACCCGGGAGAGCTCACCGCCCGAGGCGACCTTGCGAAGCGGCGCCACCGGCTCGCCGGCGTTGGCCGAGAAGAGCAGCTCGACCGCGTCTGCGCCGGTGGGCGACAGCGACGCCTCCCCCACCTTGACCTCGAGCTGCGCCGAGCGAATGCTCAGCGCGTCGAGCTCGGCCTCGACGGCGCGTGCCAACCCAGGCGCGGCTCGGCGTCGGCGCTGGCTCAAGGAGCGCGCCGCCTTGGCTGCGTTGCGTGACAGCTCATCGGTGCGCGACTCCAGAGCCTGCAGGTGATCGTCTGCGTTCTCGATCGCGTCGAGTTCGCTGCGCATCTCCAGCACGCGTTCGAGCAGCTGCTCGAGTTCTACGCCGTGCTTGCGACGCAGCGACTCGAGCTCGTGCAACCGATCCTCGGCGCGCTCGAGCTCCACGGGGTCGAGCTCGAGCTCGGCGAGCAGGCGCGCGGCCAACGATGCGGCTTCCTCCGCTGCGACGCTGGCGGCGGTGAGCTGCTCGGCGAGCTCGCCGATCGTCGCCGAGTCGTCCGCCCCCGCCCTCGCCCTGTCCGCGAGCCCACCCAACGTGGACGCCACCGCGCCATCGGACTCGTAGAGCACGTGCTGCGCTTCGTGGGCGAAACTCACCCAGTCGCGAGCACCTCGCAGCACGTTCACCCGCCGCCGAAGCGCGTCGAGTTCGCCAGCCTCGGGCGCGATGCGATCGATCTCCTCGAGCTGGTAGCGCAGGAAGTCCGCCCGCGCGGCGCCGTCGGCCAAACGCGCGCGAAGGTCGGACAGGTCCGCCTTGGCCTGCGTCCATGCCTCGTACTTCGCGGCGTAGTCGGCCCGCGCGGCGTCGTTGCCCGCGTAGGCATCGAGCACGTCGAGGTGACGGCCCGTGTGGGTGAGGAAGTGATGCTCGTGCTGGCTGCAGATGTCGATGAGTTCCTCACCGAGCGCGCCGAGCACGGCTTGGGTGGTGAGGGAGCCCTGCGCGAAGCTGCGTCCCCGGCCGCTGCGCGCGACGACGCGTTGCAGCACCAGCGCGTCGTCGTCGTCGGGGAGCCCGTGGTGTTCGAGCATCGCCCGAAGCCGGGCGCGAGACTCTGCGCGTGGCTCGAACTGCGCGTCGATGATCGCCGACGCGTCGCCGTCTCGCACGAACTCGGCGCGCCCGCGTGCGCCTCGGAGCAGCGCCAATGCCCCGACGATGATCGACTTGCCGGCCCCCGTCTCGCCCGTGAGCACGTTCATGCCCGGTTCGAACGTCAGCGCAACGTCGTCGAGGAGCGCCAGGGAGCGCACGCGCAGGTACGAGAGCATGCGGCCCTCATAGCAGTGGCCCCGGCGGCGCGCGACCCTTCGAGCCCGGCTACAGCGAGCCCGACCAGCCGAGCTTCGCGCGCAACACCTCGAACACGGTGGCGCGAGGCGGGACGAGTCGCAGCGGCGTCTCGGCGCGCGTCACGGTGACCGCGTCGCCGACCTGCAGCTGCGTGCCCCACTGACCATCGACCGACAGCGTCGCTCCGTTGTCCCCCGCCGGTCCCATGAAACGGACGCGGACCGGACCGTCGGCGGAGGTCACGACAGGTCGGTGCGTGAGGCTGTGGGGACAGATCGGCGAGATGACGAGCGTCTGGGTCCCCGCGTCGACGATGGGACCGCCGGCGGCAAGGTTGTAGGCCGTCGAGCCCATCGGTGTAGAGATGATGAGACCATCGGCCCGGTACTCGGCCATCTTCGAGCCTCGCACCTCGGTGACCAGCTGAAGCATGCGCGGCGACTCTCCGTGCTTGACGTAGCAGTCGTTGCACGCCGTCTGGGACTGCACGACCCGGCCGCCGCGCTCGACCACCACCTTGACCCGCAGCCTCGGCTCCCAGGAGAGCTCTCCATCGTACGCAGCCTGCAGCGCCGCGGCGAGCTCGGAGGCCGCGTATGCGGCGAGGAAACCCAAGGTCCCCAGGTTGATTCCCAGCACTGGAATCTCGGCGTCGGCGACCCAACGCGCCGTCCGCAAGAGCGTGCCGTCGCCGCCGAGCGCCACCGCCAGGTCGCACGCGGGCACCTCGTCGACGGGCTCACACTCCGGCAGGGTCGCCGCGACGTCGCGAGGCACGAACGTCCGCACGCCGTGCCGGCTCAGCCACTGCGCAGCCTTGGCGGCCGCCTCGACCGCACGTTCGCCGTCGCTGGGACACAGCGCGACGGCACGGACCGGACCGATGGACGCGGGGGAGGACATCAAGTCTCCGGAGCGTACAGGTAGCCCTGGTGTTGGTAGAGGCATATCTTGCCGCCACCCTCCTGCCGAGCCTGCTTGAGCGCGGCGTCCACGAGGTCGACGAGATCTTGCAGCGAGTGCGTATCGCGGTTGGGATAGAAGGATACGCCGACGCTCACCGACATGGGCGTACCGCCCACGATCGTCGCGCGCGCGTCCTTCCAGATCCGCTCGGCCACCGAGAGCGCGCCTGGGAAGTGGGTGTTGGGCAGCAGCAGCATGTAGCCGTCCTCGCCCGCCTCGAAGATGATGTCGATCTTGCGAACGCTGGACTCGATCACGCTGCGAAGCGCGACCTGCCCGCTGCTGCCATCCACGGCCACCCGCAAACACGCCAGCGGATCGCTGTAGCGCTCGGCCCGGTCGAACTCCTCCTCCATGCGTCGACGTTGCGCGTCCGCCAGCGGAGTCGTCGGGCCCGCCTCTGACGGGGACACTGGCGCGTCGGGTTCGGCGCTCCCCTCGGGGTCCGAGAGGATCTTGCGGGTGCGCAGCAGCGCCTCGACGCGCGCGACCAGCTCGCTCCCGTCGTAGGGCTTGCCAAGGTAGTCGTCGGCCCCCGACCGGAGCCCCTCGACGCGCGCGTTGACCGAGTTGCGGGTCGAGAGCATGATGACGGGCAGGTAGGTCGACTGCGTCTTCGCCTTGAGGATGCGGCAGGTCTCGAGCCCGGTCAGCCGCGGCATCACCACGTCGAGCATCACGAGATCTGGTCGTTCACGCGCGAACACCTCGAGCGCGTGCTGCCCGTCGAACGCCTCGACGACCGCGTAGCCCGCCGCGTTCAGCGTGGTACGCGCAGCTATCCGTTCTGCCTCTGAGTCGTCGGCGACGAGGACCTTGACCGCGTTGCTGGGGGATGCCTGCACCCAACCCCATGATACAAGGTTTTCCGGGAGCGGCGCGGTCGGGCAGCGTCCCGTCTCGGGCAGGCTGCTGCGGCCCCCGCGAGCAGGCCGACGATCACCCCCCGCTGGCTCACACCTTTCGCCCATCGAGGCGCTCGATCCGGCTTGACACACATTGGCGGCTCGCGTAAGCCTCCCGCTCCCGATGGCGACGGTGTACCCAAAACCCGAAGAGGTCCAGCGCGACTGGTGGCTCGTCGATCTTGCCGGGCTCACGGTAGGCCGTGCGGCTTCGCAGATCGCTAGCGTATTGCGCGGCAAACACAAGCCGATCTTCACCCCGCACGTCGATACGGGCGACTTCGTCGTCTGCATCAACGCCGACAAGGTGAAGTTCTCTGGTCGCAAGCTCGATCAGAAGGAGTACCACCGGTTTACGGGGTATATCGGCAACATGAAGCACGAGACGGCGCGCGAGCTGCTCGACCGCAAGCCCGAGGAAATCATCAAGATCGCCATCCGGCGCATGATGCCTCGCAACGCGCTCGGCCGTCAGAGCTACAAGAAGCTCAAGGTGTACGCCGGCGGCGAGCACCCCCACAGCGCGCAGACGCTCAAGCCCCTCGAGCTCGAAGCCTAGGGCCTCCTCTTTCACGAGACTTCATCATGAACGACACCATGAGGTTCTACGCCACGGGTCGCCGCAAACAGTCTATCGCTCGCGTGTGGCTGATGAACGGCGAAGGCAAGATCACCATCAACAAGCGTGACGGCGAGTCCTACCTCGCGCGTCCCACGGTCTTCAAGGTCGTCGAGCAGCCCCTGCAGGCCGCTGGCGCCCGCGAGGAGTTCGACGTCTGGGCCACGGCCAAGGGCGGCGGTCTCTCCGGCCAAGCCGCGGCGATCCGCCTCGGAATCGCTCGAGCCCTCCTTCGCGTCAGCGAAGAGCACCGAGACTCCCTCAAGGCCGGCGGGTACCTCACCCGCGACGCCCGCAAGAAAGAACGGAAGAAGTACGGCCGCAAAGGTGCCCGCGCTCGCTTCCAGTTCTCCAAGCGCTAGAGACTCGGCCCCATCCGGCACGAAGTTTCGAAAGCCCTGGCTGTCTTCAGCCGGGGCTTTCTCGATTCCGGGGATGGATCTCCTCGATCTCCCCGCGCGGCTTCGATACAGTGGCAGTAGGAATGCTAGCTATCTTGACGCGTTGCGGTCCAATCGTGGCCATCCTGGCCCTCTGTGGGTCCCTCGCCGGGTGCGGAAGGACCGACGTCGACCTCGCACGCTTCAGCGCTTCGGCCAGCGATGGTCGCCCGAGCGACGACGACGACGGCGGCACGGACACGGTGACCACCGGCTTCACGACGGGGGCCACCGACACGTTCGTGCCGACCACGTCGAGCAGCCCGACGAGCCCGACCTCCGTCACCGTCACCGTCACCGAGACGGAGACGATCACCGACTCGGACGACACCGACGACGTCGAGTGCGAGATCGCGGCGCAGTGCCCGGTGGACGATCCCTGCCAAGCCCCATCGTGCGTCGGAGGGATCTGCATCTACGCGCTCCTCGACGCCGACGATGACGGCTTCCCGCCCTTCGAGTGCGGCGGCGAGGACTGCAACGACCTCAACCCCAACACCAATCCCGGGACCCCCGAGGACTGCTTCGACGGTGATGACAACGACTGCAACGGGGTTGCCGACTGCTTCGACCCGGTCTGCGACGGCGTGCCCGACTGCGGATGCGAGCCGAGTCCGGGCGGGGAGGTCTGCACCAACGGTGCAGACGATGACTGCGACACCACCGTCGACTGCCTCGACACCGACTGCATCGGCACGCCCGCGTGTGGGTGTGCGATGTCCGAGGCAGGCCTCTGCGACAACGGCTTCGACGACGACTGCGACGACCTGATCGACTGCGACGACCCCGAGTGCGCCGGCACGCAGACCTGCGTCTGCCAGGGCACCGCGGAGGACTGCAGCAACGGCGAAGACGACGACTGCGACCTCCTCGTCGACTGCGGTGACCCCGACTGCGAGGGCGTCTTTCCGTGCACGTGCGCCGGCGCACCGACGCCCGAGTTCTGCGGCGACGGCATCGACAACGACTGCAACGACCTGGTCGACTGCGCCGACCCCGTGTGCTTCGTCGCCCCCGAGTGCGACGAGTGCGTGCCCGAGATCTGCGACGACGGCGAGGACAACGACTGCAACAACCAGATCGACTGTGCCGATCCCGCGTGCGCCTTTGCGCCGGGATGCGAAGCGCAGCCGGAGATCTGCAACAACGGCCTCGACGACGACAACGACACCTTGGTCGACTGCGACGATCCGCAGTGCGCGGGCGTGCCGCTGTGCCAGGAGACGCAGAACACCTGCGACACGGCCGAGTTCATCCCGGGCACGGGCACGTACACCGGGGAGACGTTCGGCAACACCAACAACCACGAGGGAAGCTGCGGCGGCGGTGCCGGAGAGGCGATCTTCTTCTTCGTCCTCGACGAGCCCTCTCGCGTCATCCTCGACTCGATCGGCAGCGACTTCGACACGGTGCTCTACGTACGCCGGGGCGCGTGCGCCTCGGGGGCGCAGGTGGGCTGCGACGACGACTCCGGCGGTAGCTTCTTCTCCGCCCGCCTCGACTTCACGCTGCTCTACCCGGGCACGTACTACGTGTTCCTGGACGGCTACACGATCGACCCCTTCGGCGGGCCCAACGAGGGCAACTACGTCCTCAACGTCGAGATCATCCCCGACCCGCCCGAGATCTGCGACGACGGCATCGACAACGACGGAGACGTGTACTCCGATTGCGGTGATCCGGACTGCGCCAACGTTCCGCCCTGCGCGGGTTGCAACGGCGGCGCCAACCCGACCGCGGAGTTCGGCGTCGAGGCGTGCACCGACGGGCTCGACAACGACTGCGATGGGCAGGCCGACTGCGCCGACGACGACTGCTCGGCGAGCGACTTCTACGTGACCGAGTGCTGCAACGGCACCGACGAGAACGGCAACGGCATCCCCGACGACTTCAACTGCCGGTGCAACAACGACAGCGAGTGCTCCGACGGTCAGATCTGCTACGACGACACCGCAAACGCCTGCGGGATCCCGTGCACGTCCTTCTTCGGCGACGTGTGCCCCTTCGTCGCGCCAGGGTCGACCTGCAACGCAGCGACGGACCAGTGTAGCTTCTAAGGGGAACCTCTCGGTTCCCGACGCTGCGGGGGCGGAGCCCCCTTCGCGCCTCCCTCCAAGTTCGGGCGCGGGGCGCCCTCGCTCGCTCGCCTTTGGCTCGCTCCTTCCCCTCACACTTCAGTGGTTGGGTGGGGCCGCCTCGCTCGCCTTTGGCTCGCTCCTTCGCCTCCCCACTTCACTGGTTGGGTGGGGCGCCCTCGCTCCTTCCCCTCCCCACTTCACCGGTTGGGTGGGGCGCCCTCTCGCTCGCCTTTGGCTCGCTCCTTCGCCTCCCCCTTCGGGGGCGGTTGGCTGATAGAACGGGGGCATGCGCGTGCGAGCATCCGATCCGGTGGCGCTGGGCCTCCTGGGCTTCGTGGTTGCGTGCGCGTTCTGGGTACCGGGGTTGGGGGAGCCAGGGCTGTGGAGCGAAGGGGAGCTGCCGGTGTTCGACCGGGCTCGGGCCGCGCTTGGTGAGGCGCTCAGCGGGCTCGAGCGTAGCCCGGCCCTGCCCGACGCGATTCGGACGCGTGGGGTGGCCATCCTCGGCGGTGCCCTCGGCCTCCGGCTGCCGCACATGCTCGCGGCGGCAGCGGTGGTCGGGCTCGCGGTCGGCTGGCTGCGAAGCCAGGGGCGCAGTGTGGCGCTGAGCCTTCTGGGGGGCGCGGTCGCGCTGTCTCTGCCGATGCTCTCGCTCAGCGGCCGGACCGCGCTGGGCAACCCCTTCGCGGAGCTGTTCAGCGTCGCCGCGGTGCTCAGCCTGCTCGTCGCGACGAGACCCAACACCTCGATGCGTGGGCGAGCCGCGGCCACGCTCGTCGGTACGGCCTCACTCGGCGCGGGCGTCGCCTCGACGGGGCTGCTGCTCGGCGCCGCCCTGCCGCTGACCGTCGTCGCGCTCACCTCCGAGGGCAGCGCGACGCTCCGAGCTGCCCTCGCGCTGCTCGCCGCGGTCGCCGTGGGCGTGTCGCTGCGGCTCGCGCTCGAGCAGGGCGACGGGTTCATCCCGCTCCTGGGTGCGGCGAAGGACCTCGAGCTCCTCGACAAGCCACAGGCACGCAGGTTCGCCGATGGTCTCGAAGACTTCGGCTACCAGCTCTTCCCCTGGGCGGGGCTGGCCATGGTCGGCGCCGCCACGGGAAAGACCGCGGTGCGGGTCGCCGCCATCTGGCTCGTCGTCGCGCTCGCCTACGGGGCGGGGTGGTCGCTGCTGTACGGCCCCATCCACCAACCTATCGCGGTCCCTGCAGCAGCGTGCGTCGTCGCGGCGGTGGCGACCGTCCTCGATCCGGCGGCGGACGGATGGGCGAGGCGCGTCAGCGTGTTCGTCGGCGCGGCCGCGGCCCTGGTCATCGCCAAGGACGCAAAGCTCTCCCCCAATCGGCTGGTCGCCCCGACCGAGCTCCGCGACAACGAGCACACCTTCCCCGGCGATGCGCTCGAGGCCGAGGCGCGCGTCGGCCAAATGGGCAAGGCCGTGTTCTTCGCCATCGTCGCCGGGGGCCTCTTGGGTCGTCGCCGTGAGGAACACGGGCTCGAGCGACTCGCGTCCAAGGTCCCAGGGGGTGCCCGTGACCTCCTCATCGTCGGAGCATTCACCGCCGCGGCGGTGAGCAACGCATGGATGCACGCCCACGTCCTTCTGCCTCGGACCGCCGCCCTCTTCAGCCCCAAGATCCCCCTGCAACGACTCGCCGGCTGGGTCGAGCGCGGCACCCTCCCCGCTACGCTCGGCGTCCACCGGGTCCGCGACCGTGGATTGCTGCTGTATGGACCGCAGCGCACCGAGGTGCTCACGGGGCGCCGAGACCTCACCGACTGGTTCGTCACCGACGAGCCCGCCGCCGCCTTGATCCGCAAGGGCGACTACGCAGCGCTGTTTCAGTCCGCGCGCCAGGATGGGCGCCCCCTGTTCGTCCTCGACGACTCCCACGCGCGGCTGCGCTTGGTCGCGAACCGACTGCCCGAGGGCGCCGAGAACCTCGACCCCCTCGTCGACGTCGTCCTCGATGAGCCTCCCGGGCTCGAGCACGAGACGCTGCTCAACTTCGACGGCTACATCGAGATCATCGGCTGGGAGCTCGACGGTCCGCTCCGCCGCGGCAAGTCCCACACGCTGCAGGTCGCGATTCGAGTGCTGCGTCCCCTTCCCGCGGGCAGCAAGCTCTACGCCCGCATGCTCAAGGGGCGGCTGTCGAGGATCGGCGGCGAGGCCCATGACTTCGTCGACGGGCTGTACCCCACGAACTTCTGGCGCAAGGGCGACATCATCTGGCACCGGTGGACGTTCGAGACGCCGCCGCTGGAGATCCTCCCCGGCGAGTACGACGTGTTGTTGGGCCTGCGTCGCAGCGAGCAGAAGAACTTCACCATTCGCATCCCCGAGGGCAAGACCGGCCAGTACGGCGTCGAGGTCCGAGGGCGTAAGCGCGAGTTCGCCAAGATCGGGACCGTCACCGTCTGGTAGCGCGAGACTCGAACCACGCGCCGCCATGAAAGCTTGGTACGGTCCGCTCATGCGGCTCCCGTGGTTCGTCCTCGCCTTCATCCTTGCGACGAGCACCGCCTGCGCAGCCAAGGGTCCGCCTCCTCCGTCCTCGCCGAGTCCGCTGCACGGCGACGCAGCGCCCACCTTCGAACGCGACACGCTCGATGGGCGACGCGTCGACACGGGCGCCCTCGCGGGCAAGGTCTGGGTGGTCAAGTTCTTCGCCGAGTACTGCGACCCCTGCAAACGCACGCTGCCGGAGGCGCAGCGCCTCTCACAGCGCTACGACGACGTCGTCTTCATCGGGGTCTCCGAGGACGAGCGCTCGGACGTGGCCGCGGGACTCGCAAAGACCTACGGCTTGACGTTTCCGATCGTCCTCGACCGCGGAAACGTCCTCTCCGGGCGGTTTCGGGTCACCGAGCTTCCGATCACGTTCGTGGTCGATGCGTCGGGCACGGTGATGTGGGTGGGCGGTCCCGAGCAGGAGGAGAGCGGCCTCGAGCGCGCGTTTCGGGCCGCACGCGGCTGATTTCCCGCAACGTAGGCGCTGGGCGACCGTCTGACGTTCGACTATGCTCGCCGCCGTGCGTCGCCTCAACTCGCCCCGTCGCAGCCCAGCGCGCGCCGCCTGCGTCATTGCGTGCGCGCTCGCGCTTCCCGCGACGGGCTGCAAGAAGACCGGAGCAACGGCCGACGCCGTCGCGACGGCCCCATCCCTCGAGGACGCGACCGGTCAGGCCAAGTGCGGCGTCAAGAAGAGCAGCGCGAAACCGCTGGTCATCGAGTGGCCGGCCGCCGAGCGGGCCGCCCTCGAGGCTCGGGCCACCCGTGGCCTCGTCGCCGTGCGCTACTCGGGGTGCGAGATGGAGGTCCTCACGACCTGCTCCGCCGCGGGGGCGTACGAGTACGTCGGGCTCACCCAAAAGACCGAGGGCGTCCGCATCACCAACACCGACCAGCTGTACGCCAAGCTGCCGATCGGCGCCGCGGGCCTGGAGACCAAGCTCGAACGCGCCGGCCAGCTCAACGTCGACATGACCATCGTCGGTCGTCGTGAGGCCAACGCGTCGGTCTTCAACGAGCGCGACCTCGACGGTCGATGCGACGACGCCACGCACGTCATCACGGGTCTGACCGTCGGGTCCTTCTCGTTCTACACCGGCAAGAGCGCTGAGATCGGTGCTGGCGCGTCGGTCGGCAACGTGGGCGCGGGCGTCGGGTCGAGCACCGACCAGCAGGTGCTCAAGACCGATGGAGACGTCGCGGCCTGCACCTCGGCGGGCACCACCGACACCGCGCCCCCAGAGGGATGCGGTGCGCTGCTACGCGTCGAGGTCGTCCCGATCGATCGCGTCTTCGTGAACCCCTCCACGCCGTCGACGGCCTCGGCAGCTGGCTCGAACGCCACCGACGACGGGAGCTCGGCCGACGTCGACGAGCTCCGCAAGAAGCTCGCAGTCGCCCGCGCAGTCACCTACGGCGGCTACGCTGGGGCCCTGCTCGGCCTAGGCGTCACCGCCGGCGGCTACGTCGTGTACGCGCGCAACAAGAAGGCTCTCGAGGACGAGGTGAACGCCCTCGAGATCTCGCCCGATCGCCAGCAGAATGCCAGCCGGGCCAAACTCGGCGCCGGGCTTGCCTGGGGTGGCCTAGGCCTCGCGATCATCGCAGGCACCGTGGGTGTCTTGGGCAACACCCGATACACCGCGCTGCAGCGCCAGCTTCGACTCAGTGCCACACCGACGCTGGGTCCCGATGGCGGCGGCCTGGTCGTGCAGGGGAGGTTCTAGTCATGTCCCGTATTCTCTCCGTTCTCGCTCTGGTCACGTTGTCTGCGTGCGGCATCGACGATGCGCTCGTCGGTGCCCCGTGCAACGAAGACGCCGACTGTCCGAACCTCAGCTGCGTGCAGACAGCGAGCGAAGCCGCCGCAGGTGAACCCGGGCAGTGCAGCGAGAGCGGCACGTGCATCCCAGGACAGCAAGAGGGCTGCCAGGCCGACGGCAGCAACAGCTGCGAGTTTCCACTGAGCGCCTCGGAAGCGCCCCAGGGCGGCTTCTTCTGCTGCGGAACGGGCACGAACGTCAAAGTGGTCGACGTTGCAGAAGACGGGACCGGCGTGTGCTTCGACTGCCCGTCGTGCAGCGGCAACGAGGAGCAGTGCCTCTCGGGCGACGACCGCTGCATCGTCGAAGGGGATTCGCCCTGCGGTTGTCGCCTGCCCGAGGGCGAGCTACTCGACGAGGCGTGCGAGAGCGACGACGACTGCGCGACGCTCGTCTGCGTGCGCACGCTCGAGCAGCTCGAAGAACCCAACGAGCCGGAGATCCCCGATCAGGCCCTCGAGGACGGCCAATGCCGCCCCGCCGACGACCCCTCGTGCGCACCCGGACAGTCGGGGTGCCTGCTCCCCAACGGTTCGGGCTGCGCGTCGACGACCCAAGCCGTCAGCGTGGGGTCGCTCGAGTACTGCTGCCCGATCCCCGCGGACAACACCAACTTCGACCCTCGCGTCTACCTCGTCTCGGCCGACCAAGGCCAGGTCGCCTGCACGGCGTGCGAGCGAAGAGCGTGCCCGGACGCGCAGGGAAACCTCACCCTCAACGAGTGCACCCCCTTCAGCGACTCCGACTGCGTGGTGCCCGAGGGGGCGCTGTGCGGGTGCGTGCCCCAGGCAGAATGAGGTGGGGTTGAGCCCGCACGCCGTCGTCACCGAGACCGAGCTTCGCGCGCGGCTCGTCGCGATCGAGCAGGAGGCTCCAGGCGCGCTCGGGGTCTACCTCTCGCCAGACCCCGCCCAGCCACTTCACGTGCAGCGCGACCCTCGCGTGGGCGACATCGCAGCGGTGGCGCTCTCGACCGAGCGCCAGAGCATCGCCGCACCTGCGACGCCCGAGCTCCTCGAGCACCTGCAGCGGTGGCTCGGCGGACTCCCCGAGACCTACGTCGTCTTTCACGGGGCACAGGACGCCCTGCTGCGTCTGGCTGCAGCGACCAGCGCACCTCGGGCCGCACGGACCGCGCGGCTCGGCTGCACCCAGACCGCCGCCCACCTTCTGGCCGAAGGCACGCGTCGAGGCCGTGACCTGCCGACGCTCACCGAGTGCACACAGAAGCTGCTCGGCACGCCCTGGCAGCCCCCCGAGCACCTCAGCGGCGATGTCTCGGCCGCGTCCGCTGCCGCTGCCGCTGCGCTGCTACCGATGATGAAGGCGCTCACGCCCCTGCTCCGCAAGCGCGACCTGACCCGCGTGTTTGCGCTCGAGTGTGACGTCCTCGCGCCCGTCGTCGCGATGGAGAGGGCCGGCCTGGCGGTCGATGCGGCAGCGTTCGAGCGGATCGCCGCGCAGTGGCACACCGAACGCCGCGAGACCGAGGACCCCGCCCGCATCTCGAGGCTCGACAAGCTCATCTCCACGTATGCCTATTGGGGACAGGAGCACGTACGAGGCGGCCGAATCCACTGCCAGCTCCACCCGCTCGCGACCGACAGCGGACGCTTCAGCTGTACCGACCCCAACCTGCAGCAGGTCCCCAGCAACCACACGGCGCCCGGGCTGCGCGCGTGTTTTCGTCCCCCCGAGGACACCGCGCTCATCGTCGCCGACTACGCCCAGATCGAGCTTCGCGTCGCCGCGCATCTCGCCCCATGCGATGCGCTTCGGCGCGTCTTTCACGAGGGCCGCGACCCGCACCGTGCGACCGCCGCCACGATCACCGGAAAGCCCGAGGAGGCGGTGACCGACCACGAGCGCAAGCTGGCGAAGGCGGTCAACTTCGGCTTCCTGTTCGGGATGGGGGCGGCTCGCTTTCGAAGCTACGCCGCCGATGGCTACGGTGTCGCCCTGAGCGACCGTGAGGCGGCCGAAGCTCGCACCGCGTTCGGGCGTACCTACCCCGGCATCGCGCGCTGGCACGAACGCGTCGGCAAGCTCACCCGTGGCCGCGGTCCTGTCACCGTCCGTACCGCGCTGGGCCGCCGCAAGCGGTTCACCGCGGGCAAAGTGTCGTTCAACGCTGCGCTCAACATCCCCGTACAGGGCACCGCGGCAGAGGGCTTCAAGCGAGCGATGGTCGAGCTTGAGCCCGCCCTCGCCGCCCTCGGCGGGCGCGGGGTGATGGTCGTGCACGACGAGTACATCGCCGAGGTTCCACGCGAGCGGGCGCAGGAAGGGCGAGCCGCCGTCGAGTCGATCATGAAGACCTCGATGGCCTCCGTCGTGTCGACGGTGCCGATCGAGGTCGAAGCCGAGGTGCGGTCGGCTTGGGGCTGATGCGCGGGCCTCAACCGAACGTGTCGGTCACGTAGGCGAGCACGTCGGCCAGCTCTTGGTCCGACAGGTTGCTCTGCGCGGGCATCGAGCCCTTGCCGTTGAGCAGGGAGTTGACGATCTGCGTGTCCGTGGCCGACGGCACGCTCGCGTCGAGCGACGGCGAAGCCATGCCCGAGACGCCGTCGGGACCGTGGCACCCCGCAGTGGCACAGGCGCCAGCGCTGAAGACCATGGCCCCCGCGGACGCGTCTCCTTCGAGGCTGAGGATCGTCGCCGCACGGTCTTCCCCGTCGGTGCCGCCGGCCCCCCCGTCGTCCTCTTCCCCGTCGCAACCCGCCGCAAAGGCGAGAGAACCCGCGAACAGCAGCGCGGGCATCTTCCGAAGCATCATCATGGGGTCACGGTACCGCGCACGACGGTGCCTTGTCTCGCGCAGCGGGTCAGCGGCGACCGACCGCGACCAGGCGCTCGGCGCCGGGGCCGTAGGGGCGACCATCGAGGCCACCGAAGAGCGAGACATCCGACAACCCCGCCCAGTTCATGAGTTCCCGGAGCTCTTTGCCGCTGTAGAGCGTGTGCTCGAAGTCGAAGCGCTGCACGGTGTCGCCCTGGATGAACATCCACTCGACCCTCGCCCGCCCCCAGTCCTCCACCACCTCGACCCGCTCGATCAGCAACGATCCGTCGTGTTCGACCGTGGGCTGCCGGTCGAGGGGAAGCTGGCCGGCGAGCGCCTCCTTGCCCACGACGTCGAGCACGACCGCGCCGCCCTCGGCGAGGCTCGCCGCGATGTTGCGTAGCACCTTCATGTCATCGCTTTGTTGGGCGAAGTAGCCGAACGAGGTGTGCAGGTTGATCACGAGGTCGAAGCCCTCGGGCATCGCGTAGTTGCGCATGTCCTCGTTGACCCAGTCGATCTGCACCTTGGCCGACGCCGCCCGCTCCTTCGCCCGCGCGAGCAGGAAGTCGCTGATATCGAGCCCGGTGACGTCGAATCCGCGTTTGGCCATCGAGACCGCGTGGCGCCCAGGTCCACAACACAAGTCGAGCGCACGCCCGCCGGTCTTGCCGGTGAGATCGAGCAGGTTGGCGACCTCTTCGTGCGCGAGGTCGTCACCGTCGGGCGAGAACATCAGCGGATAGATCCGCTCCCAGAAGTCGGGCTGCGCGAACCAATCGGTCATGACTCGGCGCTCGCTCGCGTTGCCTGTTCGGCCGCCTGCACCTTGAGCTGGTGCTGGAGTCTCTCGATCGTCGACTGAAGGTCCGCCGTCTGCTTGAGCAGGTCGTTGATGTCGGCCTCGACCGTCGAGGGACGGTCCTCGAGCTCACGGGCGAGGCTCTGCTCGCGCTGTGCCTCGTCCATGCCCGTCATGATGACGCCGACGAACAGGTTGAGGACGATCATGGTGCCGATGAGCACGAACATGACGAAGAACGCCGCCCCCACCACGGGATACGCCTTGGGGGCGGTGCACAAGTGCTCCATCCCCCCGTATCCATAGCCGTCGCACCCGTACATCTGGATGTACATGACGTCGGTCCAGTCCTCGAGGGTGACGACACGGAACAGCGACAGCATCGACAGCTGCAGGTTGCGGAAGTGAACCGGATCGTTCTCGGAGAACAAGAACGTGCCGGTGACGGCGAACAAGTAGAAGAGCAGCAGCAGCAGCAGCGACACGTACCCCATGGAGGGGATGCTCTTGAGCAGCGCCGAGACCAGGATCTGAAGCTTGGGCAGCGCCCGGACGAGCTTGAGGACCCGCAGCACGCGAGCCAGACGCAGCACGGTGACGAACTGCGCGTCGACCGGCATGTACGCCGCGGCGACGATCAAGAAGTCGAAGACGTTCCAAGGGTCGCGAAAGTAGCGCCACGGCTTGCTGCCCTCGGCCCCCATCTTTACGACCACCTCGACGGTGAAGATGCCCAGAATGATGCGGTTGAGCAGATGCAGGAGCGTCTCGTGCTTCTGCACGATGCTCGGGTACGTCTCGAGCCCGACGATCACCCCCGCGAGCAGGATGACCGCCGTGACGAACTGCGTGAACCACTTCGCGTTGGCGATTTTCTTGAAGATCTCGACCATGCCGGTGCCCCGTAGACGGTGCTGAGGCGCCCAGGTTGCCATAGGCTTTGCAGCCAGGGCACGAGCGCTCGCGAGGGAAGACGAAGTTTCATGCGCCCAGTCGCTCGCCCGCGGCGAACGGTCGCCCGCTGGCGTAGGCCTCTGCGCTCATCCGGCGCTTGCCAGCAGGCTGCACCTCCCCGATGCAAACCGCGCCCGTCCCGCACGCGACGTGCATTCCGCGGCCATCGACCGCCAGCACGGTGCCTGGCGCACCCGCGCCTTGGTCCGAGGACGACGCAGCATAGAGCTTGAGCGCGAGCTCACCGCGGGCCGTGAACGCGTTGGGCCACGGATCCATGCCGCGTACGTGGTCGATCACGCGCGCAGCGGGCCAGGACCAGTCCACCGCGCCCTCGGCCTTCGAGAGCATCGCGGCGTGAGTCGCCTGCGCGTCGTCCTGCGGCGTGGGCTCCCCGAGGCCGCCGCGCGTGTCCACGTCCCGCAGCATCTGGGCGAGCACGTCCCCACCGAGCACCGCGAGCCGCTCGAAGAGCATGCCCGAGGTCTCGTGCGCTTCGATCGGCGTCTCGACCATCCGGTACACGGGACCGGTGTCCAGTCCCTCCTCCATGCGCATGATCGCCACACCGGTGGTCGGATCTCCGGCCAAGACGGCGCGCTGAATGGGCGCCGCACCGCGCCAGCGCGGCAGCAGCGAGGCGTGCACGTTGATGCAGCCCATCCGCGGCACGTCGAGCACGTCCTTGGGCAAGATGCGCCCGAAAGCGGTGACCACGATGAGGTCGAGATCGTGCTGCGCAAGCGCGTCTCGGAGGGTCCCGTCCTTCATCTTCGTGGGCTGGTAGATGGGCACGTCCATCGGCTCGGCCGCCACCTTCACCGCGGGCGGCTTGAGCTTGCGCCCCCGTCCGGCGGGTCGATCGGGCTGGCACACCACGGCCTGCAGGTCGCAGGTTTTGGCCACGGCGTGAAGGCTGGGGACCGCGAAGTCCGGAGATCCCATGAAAGCTGCGCGCAGGGTCAAAGCCCGCTCACGGTACATCCAGGTGGGCGAGGTAGGCGAGCCGCAGATCATCCTCGCTCAGCAAGGTGGCGGCGTCGTCCAAAGCCGCGAGGATCTCGTCGAGCTCGGCCCGCATCGACTCGCGGACGGATGCCTCGATCGCCTCGTCGACGAAGGCTGCGCGCAGCTCCCGGTGCGCCCGGCGGACATCGGCCGCGTTGGCATCGCGCGGGATCCCGAGCAGCTCGAAGTAGTCCGCCTCACGGGCCAAGACGAGCCGCTCCTCGAGCCGCGCGCGATCCAAGGCGGCTGGGTCCGCGGTCGCCTGGGCAGCGATCGGCTCCCCCGTTCTCTCGGCCGCGCCCACGACGATCAAACCGTACACGGTCCCCAGCACCACCCGATCCGTCAGCCCGGCGCGCGAGCAGACCGAGGCGAGGTCAGAGCGTCCATCCAGCATCGTGAGCAAACCTCGCTGCGAGGGGTCCAGCCCCAGGTCGAGCGCCAACGAGTCGGGACGCACCGAGGGCGAGAGGCGCACGTAGCCGTCGCGTCCGCCGACGAGCGCTTCGAGCTGCGGAACGTCGAGGCGATCGAGGACCCCCCCGACCAGGATGCGCGCCAGCGACTCCTCGAGGCGGATGGCCTCTTCGCAGCGATCGTCCTCGGCCAGCGACCAGCGCCCCCGTCTCCACACGAAGGCCGACGTGATGATGCCGAGCACCTGCGTTCGCACGGCTTCGGGCAGCGCGTCGGCCTTGAGGAAGCCCGCTTCGACCAACAGCCGCCCCACCCGCCGCGGATCCTTCGTCGCCAGAGAGCGCGCAGCGTCGTACTGGGAGCGGGTGAGGAGCCCTCGACGGACCAGCGCGTTGACCAGGCGGTCTTCGGGCTCGGAGCTGCGCGCAAAGACCAACTCGCCACCGTCGAGCCACAGCTGCTTCTCGACCCCGCCCTGCTCGAGATCGACGCGGCCGGTGAACTTCGAGCAGTGCAGGGACCACAGGATCCTGGGCAGCTCCAGATCGGCGAGCTCGCCTTCGCGCTCGATCGTCAACGCGACGCGCCGGCGGCTCCCCCCGGTCCGCTCTGCGTGGGTCCACTCGACCGCCGGCTGCTGACTGGGCAGCGGCTCGTCGGCGAGGGCGTGCGTCGAGCTCATGCCCTCGAGCCGCGTCGTCGACTCGATAGGGCTGATCTCGCGCCGCCGTGCGGCTCGCCGCAGCGCCGCGTCGGTCTTGCTCCCTGCGTCGGTCAGGAACTCACTGGAGAACGTCCCGCTCGAGCCAGGCTCCATGTCGACCGCCGGCGCGGGCTCGAGGCCGAGCAGCGATCGCTCGAGTTCGTCGGAGCTGTCGGACGCCATCGTGTCCGGACGCGCGCGCAGTCGCTCCTCGAGCAGATCGAGGGTGCGACCCAGGCGGCCGATGCTCGGATCCACCGAGCCCCCCGCGTGACCGTTGGCGTGGCGTTCGGTGTCCCCCGACGCGGCTTTGCCGATCACCTCGGTCCTCACCGGACCTTCGATGTTGACCGCGGTCGAGGCCGAGTCCGCCTCGGGCGCCCGAGCCGGAGGCGCCCCCGCGAGCGCGGTGAGCGTGTTGGCCAGCGTCACGTCCTCGAAGGGCTCCTCGAGGAACTGATCCGCCCCGAGATCGAGCACGTCCGCCAGGTCGTGGATCGCTCCGCCGAGTCGTCCGCACAAGGTCACGGGGATCGAGACGCCCCGTCGCATGCTGCGGAGGTCCTGCATGACGTCGGCGGCTTCGGGACCCTCGGCGCACAGCATGACCGCCGCGGGGCCCGAGCCCTCGCGCACCCTGGCGGTGAGGTCCGCGAGGCGGCACGCTTCGACCGGATACCCGAGTCCGACCACACGGCGAGCAAGCGGAGTGCACCGCTGCGCCTCACCGACGATGAGGATCGGACCGCTGACCACGGACGGCAAGCGTATCACTTTGGGACGGGTTCACAGCAACGACTGCGGGTCGACATCCGCGATCGCGAGCGTCTGCGCGGCCCCGCTTCCGCCGATGCCCAGGTGTGGTCGCAGATGGGTGAGCAACCAGCGCAGCGCCCCTCGCTGCGGGGCTCTGAGCAACATCTGATAACGAACGCGCCGGTTGATCTTCTTGATCGGCGAGGGCACCGGGCCCAGCAGCGTCGCGGCCGGAAGCGCCAGCGCGTCCTCCTGCCCGGCACGCAGCTTGGCGACCCCGGACTGAAGGAACTTGGCCAACGTACCCGCCCTGGCCTGGACGCGCGCCTCGTCGAGCCCTTGCACCCGGATGAGCGCGAGGTAGCCGCGCGGCGGGTTGCCCATGCGCTCACGATCGAGGAGCTCCTGCGCGGCGAAGCCCTCGAAGTCGTGCTTGGCGGCGAACGCAATGGCGGGGTGCTCGACCGCATAGGCCTGCACCAGGACCCGGCCAGGGCGTTCTCCCCGGCCCGCTCGGCCCGCGACCTGGGTGAGGAGCTGGAAGGTGCGCTCGCTGGCCCGCAGGTCGGGCAAGCCGAGCCCGTGGTCGGCCTGCAAGATGCCCACGAGCGTGACGCCGGGGAAGTCGTGCCCCTTCGAGAGCATCTGCGTGCCGACCAGCACGTCCGCCTCGCGGCGACGAAACGCGGAGAGGGTGTCGAGGAGACGCTTCCCGCGCGACGCGTCGCGGTCGAGCCGAAGCACACGGATCCCCTCGAGCGCACGCGACAGCGCAACCTCGACCTTCTCCGTGCCTGCGCCGGCGTGGGTGAGCTTCGTGCTCCCGCAGTCACGACACTGCTGCGGCGTGGCTTCGATGTATCCGCACAGGTGACACATCAAGCGATTGCGCCCGAGGTGGTAGGTCATCGACGGCGCGCTGCAGTCTGGACACTGCTGAAAGCTCCCGCAGTCCTCGCAGCACAGCGTCGTCGTGTAGCCACGCCGGTTGAGGAACACGATCGCCTGCTCGCCCGCGTCGACCGTCTCGCGGATCTTGTTGCGAAGCAGGGCCGACATCATGGAGTCGCCGTCGGGTCGATGCACCGAGAGCGGCACGATCTCGACCGAGGGTAGCGGCCGAGGCGTCGGCCGCGTACGCAGCTCGAGGTATCGGAACCGCCCCGAGCGCGCGTTGTCGTAGCTCTCGAGCGACGGCGTGGCCGACCCCAGCACGACCGACGCCCCCAGCGCGCGGGCTCGGACGAGCGCCACATCTCGGGCGTGGTAGCGGATCCCTTCCTCTTGTTTGAACGACCCGTCGTGTTCCTCGTCGACGACGATGGTGCCCAGGTCGGGCACGGGCGCGAACACGGCGGAGCGGGCCCCGATCACGATAGGGCGCTCGCCTTGGCGGATCTGCTCCCACGCGTCGAGCCGCTGCCTGGGTGTGAGACCGCTGTGCAGCACCGCAATCGCGTCGCCAAAGCGCGCACGAAAGCGATCGGCGAGCTGGGGCGTCAGCGCAATCTCGGGGACCAAGACGATCGCGCCCCTGCCTTGGTCGCGCAGGCGTGCGATGTGCTGGAGGTAGACCTCCGTCTTGCCGCTGCCGGTGATGCCGTGCAGCAACACCGAGGCGAAGCGACGCGCGTCGGTGATCTCGGCCAGGGCCTCGAGCGCCTGCTGCTGGTCGGCGGTCGGCGCCTGGGCCGTGCTCGGCGCGGGCTCTTGCGCATCGAAGGGGTCCAGGGCCCGCGAGCGCTCTTCGGTCGCAACCAGCGCGTGATCGACCAGAGGAAGGATCAGCTGCCGGACCCGCGGGAACGGGCCTCGAAGCTCGGCGATCGGGACCCACGGTTCGTCGGCCGGCGCTGCCTCGAGGTAGTCGAGCAGCGCGCGACGCTGCTTGCTTCGCCCGACGATCTTCTGCACGGCCTCTTCATCGGACGCGCTGCCACGCAGGTAGTCCGTGCGCCGTAGGTGTAGCTCGGTGCGTGTCTTGATGCCGGCCTCCGGCCACTGGGTCTCCACCAAGCCGAGCGCCTCGAGCTCGGCGAGGCGAAGCAGGCTCCCCGCGATGCGAGGTCGTAGACCCGGCAGCTTGCCGACCCCCAGGCCCTCGTCGCCGGCTTGGGCCAGCGCGTCGAGCAGCCGCGAGGCCCCGGGGCTCATGGGGGGCGGCGGTGTCCCCAGCAGCGGCGCATCCTGCCCTCGCCACGCGGCCACGCCGGCTTCGGTCAGCGCTGCACGCCGCGCGTCGACCGAGGTCAGCAGCCCCGGCAGCGCCAGCCGGTACACCTCCCCGATCGGTGCCAGGTAGTAGTCCGACATCCACTCGCACAGCTCGACGACGTCTGGAGGCAGGCATGGACCCTCGGGATCGAGCACGCCGTGAACGTCCTTGACCTTCGAGGGGTCGGGCGCCTCCGGGTCACGTTCAGGGCGAACGACCCCGACAAGCGCCCGCGGCCCCAGCGGCACGAGCACCCGCGTCCCGGGCTGCAGCGTGTCACCGAGGTCCGGCGGTAGCCGGTAGGTGAAGGCGCGATCGAGGGCCACCGGGACGGCGACGGAGACCAAGGTGCCCGCACTCATCGCCGGCCCCCCCGTGCCCTTCGATCGTCGCGGGCCTGCGCTGCGGTCTGGGCCAGTCGGTCGCGGTTGCGCCGGTGGCTGATGACGAGCTCGACCCACCCGGCGAGCCCCAACACGACCAGGCACACGGCCCATGTCCTCTGCGGCCAGGATGCCCAGACCTGGACGATCCCGGCTGCGCTGGCGTCGACGGAGCGCGCCGCGCCTGCGATCACTCCCCGGAGCCCAACGACGACCGCCGCGACCGCCACCACGCACAGCGCCGCGAGCCCGGCCGAGCCTCGGGTCGAGGAGGCCACGCCCAGGCGCGCGAGCCCACCACGCTCCACGAGACCCACCCGCCCAGCGAACACCGCCGAGAGGACCCGCGCGATCCCATACGCAGTCGCCAGCGCCGCGCCGAGCGCGAGCGCGCCCCAGACCGCGTCGGCGAGGAGCGCTCGGGCGTGATGCGGTTGGGCCACGGCGGCTTGCCATCGGCGACCAAAGCCCGACGCCATGCTCCAGGGGACCGCGCCCAACACGAGGCCGACCGCGCCGAGGCCCGCGGCGGCGTCGAGCCACGCAGAGCGACCCCGCAGCCCTGCCCTCCAGCCTCGGCGCGACCGCGCGGGGCTGGGCAGGATCGTCCTCTCGCCCGACACGTGGCTCCCCTCTTAGCCCAATCGCTCCAGATCGCCAAACGCCACGCAGGGTTGGCAAGGGCTATCATCCGGCCGATGCGCGTCGTCGCCGTCCCGAGTCTCTCGCTGCTCCTCGCGGCGACCGCATGCAACGTCACCTCCGGCACCACCGCAGGGCCCAGCACCGCGCCAGGCGCTCGCGCACCCGCCCTGCCCTCCCTCGCCAACGACCCAATCGCGCAGGTCGACGGAGGCGATGGGTTCACCTGCGCCCGTCGACGCTCCGGCCGCGTGCAGTGCTGGGGCGCCGGCAGCATGGGCCAGCTCGGTGACGGGACCTCTGCGGACCGCAACACCGCCGGCGCTCTGGTCGAGCGGTTGGACGATGCGACCGACCTCGCGCTCGGCCGTGCCCACGCGTGCGCCCTCAAGGCGACGGGTCAGGTCGCATGCTGGGGCACCAACGACCGCGGCCAGCTCGGCGACGGACGCGGTGGCAAGGGCAAACGCTCGACGCTCCCGGTCACGGTCAAGGGCGTCTCGGACGCGGTCGCCATCGCCAGCGGTGAAGACCACACATGCGTCGTCCGGCGCGTGGGCACGCTCGCCTGCTGGGGGGAGAACCGGTGGCGGCAGCAGGGCATCGACGCGCGCGCCAACACCCTCACGGCCACCGACGTCCCTGGCCTCGCTCAGCTGGTCGGCGTCGCGGCGGGCTCGGGGCACACCTGCGCGCTGCGCAAGGGCGCGGCCGCGGTGTGCTTCGGACAAGGAGATCAAGGCCAGATGGGCGATGGAGGTCGCCAGGGCGGCGCGCGTCCCCGGCTCGTGCGAGGCACCGAAGGCGCCACCGCGATTGCGGCCGGCAAACACCACACCTGCATCCGCTCCGCGGCGGGGCGCGTGGCCTGCTGGGGCGCCAACGCGGCCGGGCAGTCCACGGGAGCAGCCGGCGCAGCGGCGCTCAAACCCACCGCGCTCGCGCTCTCGGGCGTGGCCGAGATTCACGCCGGCGAAGCGACCACCTGCGCGCGACTCGACAACGGTACGGTGCGCTGCTGGGGTGCATCGGCGCAGGGACGGCTCGGCACCGGCTCGACGGCGGCCGTCCGAGAACCCGCCCTCGTGCAGGGGCTCGCGGGCGTACAAGGTATCGGAGTCGGCAAAGCCCACGCCTGCGCGTTCAAGCCCGGGCGGGAGCTGTACTGTTGGGGGAGCAACGACGGCGGCGCGCTCGGCAACGGAGCCGCGGGCAAGTCCTCCGCCGACGTTGGGCCTCGCGTCTCCGCCCTCGACGACGCCGTGGCGGTCTCGGCAGGGTCCGAGTTCACCTGCGCGCGCCGACGTGACGGCAGCGCGAGCTGCTGGGGCCGCAACGACCGAGGGCAGCTCGGCAACGGGAGGACTGAAGACGCCGACGCGCCGGTCTCGCCCACGGGGCTCGCCGATGTCGTCTCGATCGCCGCGGGGGGTTCCCACGCCTGCGCGGTCACCAAGAACGGCCGCGTCTCGTGCTGGGGGTCCAACGCCTCGGGCCAACTCGGAACCGGCGGCAAGAAGAAGCGCGTCACTCGGCCCACCGTCGTCCCGCAGATCTCCGACGCGGTCGAGGTCGCCGCGGGGCTCGAGCACACGTGCGTGCGTCGGCGAGGCGGCCAGGTCACGTGCTGGGGTGACAGCGAGTTCTCCCAGACCGGGGCCGCTGCCGGCGGCGCTCCCGACCGCAAGGTCGCGGTCAACGGGCTTCGCGACGCGTCGTCACTGTCGCTGGGCGAGCACCACAGCTGCGCAGTGCGTGCCTCGGGCGCGGTCGCGTGCTGGGGCAGCAACCAGATCGGGCAGCTCGGCAACGGTGCGGGCGTCAAGCAGCTGAGCATCCAAATCACCACGCCTGTCGCGGTCGCCAAGCTTACCGACGCAGCCGAGGTCGGAACGGGCGGCGGACACTCCTGCGCCCGCCGCAGAACCGGGCAGCTCGCGTGCTGGGGTCGCAACGACCGAGGCCAGCTCGGTTCGGGCACGGAGACCAACTGGACCACGCGCGTCCCGGTCAAGGGCATCACCGACGCGGTGTCGTTGTCGGTCGGCCACGACCACACCTGCATCGTGCGACGCGGCGGGGCCATCGTCTGCTGGGGAGACAACACCAAGGGCCGCATGGGCACCGAGGCTGCGCTCTCCCGCGTCCCCGTCCGCGCCGGGTTCCGCGGGACGTTTCGCGCCGTCGCAGCCGGGGGCAGCCACACCTGCGGCCTTCGGGACAACGGCCAGGTCCAGTGTCTCGGCGACGACACCTACGGCCAGCGAGGCGAAGGCCTCACGAACTTCCTCGCCGCGCCGGTCCTCGTCCGCGGGATCTAGAGCTAGAAGCCGATGCCGAGCTTGAAGGTGAAGCTGTCGTGGTAGATGGCACGCTCGGGTCGTTGAAACGTCGGTCGGATCCACCCGACGGCGGCGTGGATCCACATCCAACGCGTCACCGCCCACTGCGCGCCCGCGTCGACGCCCAAGGTCCACAGCAGCAGTAGGTCGTTGCGGTCGAACAGCTCGACCCGCGCCATCCCGGCGCCACCTTGAAACTCGACGAAGGGCGTCAGCCAGCCCGGATACTGGGCGCCGAGTCCCGCCTTCTGCATCATGAAGAGATCGGCCCGGTCGCCGCTGCGCGCCGCTGCGCCACCTTCGGCGCCCACTTCGGTGATCAGGTTGAAGCGAACCCACCGACGGACCGGCGTCACCTCGAGCGACCCCACGTGCCACGACTGCGGCCGCGCGAACGCGTCGGTCGTCTGAAAGATCCGGTATCCGAACACGAAGGCCGCCGAGCGTTTCGGGATCGCGGGGCGTAGCGGCGTTTCGAGGGGATCGGCTTCCTTCATCCGGGTCGCCGTTCGCGTGGGCGCGTGGGTCGGCGGCGGGGACTCGGGCTGCGAGAGCGCTTCGTCGGCCGCTCCCTGAGCCCCGTAGATCGCGTCGTCCTCGCCCCACGACGCGAGCTCGGCCGGGGTCGCGGTCTTCAGCGGGACGTCGTCCTTGGGCGAAGCCGCATGCAGCTGACCGGCGGTGAGCGGCGTCGTCGGCTTCTGTGGCGCTGGCGTCGGCTGGATCGGGGCTCCCTCGCCCGCGGCGTCCTTCGGCGAGGCGTTGGGCCCCGCTTCGGGCTCGGGCTCGGGCTCAGGCGTCGCGGCGGCCTCGTCCCGGCGCGCCTCCGCAGCGGCACGAGCCTTCGCGGCCCGCTCCGCAGGGAGGTCGGGGAGCGCGGGTGGCCCGAGCCACAGCGCCGCGGCGACGAACATCGCGCTCATCGGCGCCCCGGATCGACGGTGTCGATGGTGCGCGCCATCGAGGAGACGTCCTCGGTGTCGAGGTCGAACAGCGACACGAAGGTGGCGCGCACGAGCGTGGGCCGGGCGTCGATGTAGAAGGCCCGGACGAAGAACCCGGGGTCGAGCTGCACCTGGAACTCGACAGCGGAGACGCCGGTCGGCATGACGAACGCGGACACGCCGTGGTCGAGCTGCGCGCCCTGCCGCTCGATGAGGACATCGAGCTCGGCGCGGGCGACGGCGTAGGGGTCGCGAAGGTCCACCCCCACGAGCGCGTCGGGGAGGCCATCGACGTCGAAGTCGCCCGGGTCGATCCCGTCGGTCTCGGTGTCGGTGTCTCCGTCCGTATCGGTGTCCCCCTCCTCGTCGTTCGACGTGAACTCGTCGAGCCCCTCCAAGAGGTCGACGTGCCCTGCCTGGAAGGCGTGCGAGGGAGACGATCCATCGAGCGTCACGCCGAAGAACTCCGGCGGCACCTCCAGCTCCAACCGCTCGGGGTCCTCGGAGGCCATCGACCAGGGAGGAGAGAGGAACTCCACCCCGAAGCTCTCATCGGCCGCCACCCAGCGCTGCTCCCCGTAGGCCCCCGCCGAGTCGGCCGGGACGGCATGGCAGCCGCAAAGGAAGAGCGACGTGGCTACGAGTCGGCGCACGGGTTGGCCATCGACCTCACCAGCGCCTCAGTTGAGGGCATCCCCGTTGCGGGCCACCGTGGCCCAGGAGAGGTCACCGCGCGCGAGGTCCGGCGCCGACCCCAATGCGGGCCCACTCGGTGAGGAAGTCGGGGCTCTGCCGGTCGAGGCTGACGATCGAGATGGTGTCTTCCTGCGCGTTGGCGACGTAGAGCTGCTCACGGACCGCGTCGATCGCCATCTCGTTGGCCCCTGCGCCGACCTCCACCGTCGCGATGACGCTGAACGTGCCCAGCCCGACGACCGCGACGAGCCCGTCACTGAAGCAGCTCACCATCGCGAGCCACTCGTCGCCGACGGGCCGGTGCACGGCCAGCACGTTGGGGTTGCTGCACAGCGCCACGGTGCCCATGAGCGAGTTCCGGGGGGAGTCGAAGTCGGGGTCGATCGAGGTGTCCACCCTCGCCAGCGCCCCCGGGGTCGTCTGTACGAGGAGCAGGCGCTCGCCGAGCGCAGGATCCTCGAACGCGAGGTCGCCCATGATCGGGCGCGCGACGACGTCGTCGGTGCCGATGGCCGAGATCCGCGTGTCGTTGCCACCGAGGATGACCTCCAGGCCGGCCGCGACCGTGAACGCCTTGATGCCAGGCCAGTAGCGATGCGTGGTGTACAGCAGCGGGCGCTGGCACTCGCGCGTCTCTTCGGGCGGATGAGAGGGGTCGCAGGCCCTCGCGGCAACGGCGAAGCCGCCGCGTACGTCGAACTCGTCGAACGGGTCTTCTCGGTAGAACTCCTCGTCGCTGCGGGCGGTGATCTCCGGCCCCAGCTCCCCGTCGAGATCGATGAGCGTGAACTCGCCGTCGAGCAGGTGCGGCACGTAGGCGAAGCGGAAGCCCTGGTCGTCGACGGTGACGCGGGATGGGTCGGGGCCAATGCTTCCGTTGTCCTCGACCGAGCGACGCACCTGGTGCGTCTCATCGCAGACGGAGAACTCGTCCTGCCCGCAGTCGAAGGCCACACTCTCGGCGCCCGCCACGACGTCGACCCAGGCAAGCGCGGCGGGGGCACGCTGGGGGATCAGCAACCGATAGGGGCCCCCGACCTGCCCACGGGTGTCGATGGCGATGTTGCCGAGGCCATCGCCGAGCACCACGCTTCGCTGCGCGGCGATGAACGCCTGGGGACGGCACTCGATGGTGTCGTCACCGTCCGCGACCCGCCGACAGGGGCGAGCGTCCGAGAGATGTTCGCCCGCCGAGGCGATCGATCCCGACAGTGCGGTGTGCAGCGCCTCGAGGTCGATCATTGCGAGCGTCCCGCCCTCCTGGCTGCGATCCCAGTTCCCGTTGGTCACGAAGAGCCACTGGTGGTCGGGGGCCACGGCCAGACCGCTGGGTTGTCGGAGCGTGCCGAGGTCGGGCGCAGGCTTCGTGCCTCCGCAGCTTCCGAGCGCCACCGCAGCGCCGAGCAGAAGGGCACGCCTCATACGCGTGCACTATAGCAACTCAACCCGCGGCCACGCCCACGGCGCTTCGCGCCCATCCAACCGGATAGACCGACCACGAGGCGGCCAGCGCGAGCAGTGCTCCGGCGGTGGCCAGCGCGGGACCGACGGCCTCGCTCAGCGGCTTTGCGACCGTCGGCCCCGAGCCCACGAGCGCCACCGCTGCCCGCAGCACGAACACCGAGAGCAGCACTGGCGTCGCGAGCGTGAGCGCGAGCAGCAGCATGCTGTCGAGGTGGAGCGGCAGCGACTGCATCAGCGGGCCGACGGAGGGGAGCCAGAGCTCTGGTCGGCCCGGAGGCAACGCGTCCGCGTGATCGCGGGCCACGACGAGCGCGGGATGATGCAGCCGCAGCGACAGCGCGGCGACGACGGACACACTGACCGCCAGGCGAACGAGCGGACCCGGTGCGGTCCGCAGCGCGCCCGCCGACGCCGCCGTCGCGCCCAGGAGCGCGTAGCCAGGAAGGCTCACCACGACTCCGATACCGCCACCCAGAAGGAGCTCCCCGGCGATCGCCGTCGCCCAGCCGGTGGCCGAGTCGAGCACGACGCCGGCGGGGGACGCGGCAACCGCCACGCAGGCCCCCAGAGCCAGCGCGATGGGCCACCAAAGCCGGCCCAGGACCACCGGCCAGTGCGGCTGCACGCGCAGGATGACGAACCATCGCACCCCGAGCAGCACCGCCGCCGCGATCTCGGGCGGCGCCTCAGCCATCGCCGTCCATGGCGACGCCCTCGCGGCCGATGTCCTCGACGTGTTGCCACGCGGTGCTCGTCTCTTGCACGGCACCGTCGAAGGCCGCCGCCCCGGTCAACACGAGCGCGAGCACGACCCCCAGCCCACGGATCATCGTCGCCAAGCCTTGGTCCTGCAGCCCCAACCACATGACGACGAGGCCACCGACGAGGGCCCCTGCCGCGCCAGCGAGCACCAGCGGCAGCAGCACGGTCACCGCCAGCATCAGCATGTCACGGACGATGTCGAACAACTCGGTCATACGTACCCCTTCACCAATCCACCGATCACGACGTCCCAGCCGCCGACCGCCAAGAACAGCAGCAACTTCACGGGCACGCTCACCAGAGGCTGCGGCACCGCCGAGAGCCCGCTGAGGAGCAGCGCCTGCCCCACGACGAGATCGGCCAGCACGAAAGGCACCAGCACGACCACGGCGATCGCCAGCGCCTCGGTCAACTCGGTCACCAAGAACGCGGGCACGATCACCCACGGAGAGCTCTCGTTCGCGCCCTGCAGCTCGGCGAAGAAACGCAGCTCGAGCGCGTCGGCGTGGCGTGCCGTGAAGTCGAGCAGCGGTGCGAGCAGCTGCCCCCCGCGCCCCATCGGATCGAAGAGCACCGCCTCGAGCCCACCGAGCGCCTCCAGCGTGCCCAGCAGCGCACCACCGACCGGGGCCATCACGACCGCGGTGATGACGGCCGCGACGGCGATGACGATGGGCCAAGGGAGGAACGACTCTGCGCCCAACCCGGTCCGCAGCGCGCCCACCACCACCATCGACTTGGTGAACGCGGTGCACAGCGCCAGCACCAGCGGAAGCGCCGCGAGGCCAACCCACACCCAGACCGTCGGAGACACCTCAGCCATCGACGGCCTCCGGCGGCAGCTCAGCCAGCAGCGTGGGCGAGCCCGCCGGGCCGGTGCCGATCATCCATCGCCGGCCTTCGACGGTGACGACGTGCACCGCATGCTCGGTGGTGAGGCGGACGCTGTGTCCTCCGGGTCCCAGACCGGCCTGCTCCAGTCGTCGACGCATCCACAAGGCCGCGACGAGCAGCGCGCCCAACACGAGCGTGACGGGCACCAAGGAACCGAGCGCAGCGCTGCCCATGTGCGATAAAATCCCACACTGACGCCCTTCTTCCAAAAAACCGGCACGCGAAAAAGCCCCGCTGCACGAGCAACGGGGCCTTACCCGATCACCGAGGCGAGGACTAGTTGTCCAGGATGAGCTGGACGTAGGCCATCGGCGCCGCATCGCCGGGGCGCGGCCCGGCCTTGATGATGCGGGTGTAGCCGCCCGGGCGAGACTTCAGCGCCGGTGCGACCTCATGGAACAAGCGGTAGAGCTGATCCTTGCCGCGGACCATGCGACCCGCGACGCGGATGGCATGCACCAGGCGGGTCTTCTCTTCGGCGGTGCGCGCGTCCTCGTCCTTGGCGACGATGTCGGCGACGCGGATCGCCTTGGTGATGGTCTTCTCCGCGAAGCTCCGCAGCTCCTTGGCCTTGGCCTCGGTCGTGCGGATGCGGCCGTGCTCGACCAGGGAGGTGACCATGTTGCGCCACATGGCCTTGCGGTGGGACGAGTTGCGTCCGAGTTTCCGTCCAGATTTGCGATGTCGCATCGTAGGGGGTCCTTAGAGGGGTCCGTCGAGGGCCTTGGTAGGTGATTCGGATGGACGCCGACTACTCGTGAGCGGGCGGCGGTCCCTGCCAGTTCGGGATCTTCATCCCGAGCGAGAGCCCCATCTGGGCGAGGATCTCTTTGATCTCTTTGAGAGACTTGCGACCAAAGTTCTTGGTCTTGAGCATCTCGGCTTCGGTCTTCTGGACCAGGTCACCGATGTAGTGGATGTTGGCGTTCTGCAGGCAGTTCGCCGAGCGGACGCTGAGCTCGAGCTCGTCGACCGAGCGCCACAGGTACTCGTTGAGCTTGTCCTCTTCGGACGGCTCTTGCGGCGTCGCCTCTTCGATTTCCTCGCGGTTGATGAAGATCGAGAGCTGCTCTTTGAGGATCTTGGCCGCGAAGGCGACCGCGTCGTCGGGGCGAACCGAGCCGTCGGTCCACACCTCGAGCACGAGACGGTCGTAGTCCGTCCGCTGCCCCACGCGCGCGTTGGTGACCCGGTAGTTGACCTTGTGGATGGGCGAGAAGAGGGAGTCGATCGGAATGACGCCGATCGGTTGCCCCTCTTTCTTGTTTTGGTCTGCGGTCTGGTAGCCGCGACCCATCTCCACCGTCATCTCCATCTTGAGCTGTCCGCCGTTGGACAGCGTCGCGATGGGCTGCTCGGGGTCGAGAACGTGCAGCCCGGTGGGCGCGACGATGTCCGACGCCTTGACCTCGCCCTCGCCCTGCTTGTCGATCTGGATCGTGCGGGGCGTGGCGTCATCCATCTGGAGACGCAGCGACTTGATGTTCAGGATGATGTCGGTGACGTCCTGAACGACGCCCTCGATGGTGGTGAACTCGTGAAGCGCACCTTCGATGCGCACCGAGGTGACAGCCGCGCCCTGAAGCGAGCTGAGCAGCACGCGACGCAGGCTGTTGCCAAGCGTGATCCCGTAGCCGCGCTCGAGGGGCTCGCAGGTGAACTTTCCGTAGGCGTCGCTGAGCGAGTTGTTGTCCGCGTCCAGCTTCTTGGGCCGGATGAGGTCTCGCCAGTTTCTCGCGATGGTGTTCGTGTCTTGCATTGGCTGGTCCTGCGCTCCTGTACCGCTAGGTGAGGTGGGTGCGTTCTACTACTTCGAGTAGAGCTCGACGATGAGCTGTTCGTCGATTTCGGCGGCAATGTCGCTGCGTGCGGGAAGCGCGGAGACCTTGCCCTTGAAGTTGTCCTTGTCCAGCTCGAGCCAGCCCGGAGCCGGGGTGCGATCGACCTTGGCCAGCGCGTCGACGACCTTTTGAACCTTGCGGCTCTCGGTGCAGACCTCGATGACGTCGCCCTCTTTGACGAGGTAACTGGGGATGTCGACCTTCTTGCCGTTGACCCGGTAGTGGCCGTGGCGCGCGAGCTGTCGGCACTCGGCGTGGCTGGCCCCAAAGCCCAGGCGCAGGGTCACGTTGTCGAGACGACGCTCGAGAAGGCTGAGCAGGTTCTCGCCCGTGACGCCCTTCATGCGGGACGCGCGGTAGTAGTAGCCGCGGAACTGCTTCTCGAGCAGGCCGTACATGCGCTTGACCTTCTGCTTCTCACGAAGCTGCTGGCCGTAGTCGCTGGGACGACGCTTGCGACCCTGGCCGTGCTGGCCGGGCGGGTACGGGCGGCGCTCGTAGCCACACTTCTGGGAGAAGCAGCGATCGCCTTTGAGGTAGAGCTGCGCGTCTTCGCGACGGCAGAGGCGGCAGGTTGGTCCGGTGTAACGAGCCATCGTATTCGTTCCTCTGATTTAGACGCGGCGGCGCTTCGGCGGGCGGCAGCCGTTGTGGGGGATCGGGGTCACGTCCTTGATGGAGGTGACGCGCAGGCCGGACGACTGGATGCCGCGCAGGGCCGACTCGCGACCTGCACCCGGACCCGAGATCCGAATGGAGACCGTCTGGAGGCCGTGATCCTGGGCGCGCTTCGACGCTTCGTCGGCGGCGAGCTGGGCGGCGAACGGCGTGGACTTACGAGAGCCCTTGAAGCCACGCACACCGGCCGAAGCCCATGCGATGACGTTGCCGTTGACGTCGGTGATGCTGACGAGCGTGTTGTTGAACGTCGAGCGGATGTGGACGACACCCGTCGAGATGTTCTTGCGAACGCGCTTCTTTCCTCGTGCTTGAGCCATCTTGCTTCAGCCTTCTTCTTCCAGCCGTTATTTCTTCTTGCCCGCGACGGTGGCTCGCTTGGGCCCTTTGCGCGTGCGCGCGTTGGTGTGCGTACGCTGGCCACGGCACGGAAGACCACGGCGGTGACGAAGGCCGCGATAGCAGCCGAGGTCCATGAGGCGCTTGATGCTGCCTTGGACCTCGCGGCGAAGGTCACCCTCGACCTTGTAGCCACCTTCGATGGTTTGACGGATGGCGCTGATCTGCTCGTCGGTGAGGTCGTCGGTGCGAACCGAAGGACCCACGCCCGACTCTTTGAGAATGCGCGTCGCGGTGTTGCGGCCGACGCCGTAGATGTAGGTAAGCGCGATTTCGATGCGCTTGTTCTTGGGCAGATCGACGCCAGAGATGCGTGCCATGACTAGCCTTGCCTCTGCTTGTGCTTGGGGTTTTCGCAGATGACTCGCACCACTCCACGGCGGCGGATCACCTTGCACTTCTCGCAAATCTTCTTGACGCTGGCTCGGACTTTCATCGTCAGGGGCTCGCTGCGCTGCTCGGTGTCGGGAAGGAAGGCTTTCGGAAGTCGTTGGGCTGGTTCGAGTCCAGGGAGGCTTTGGCACCCCGCCGGGAAGGCAGGGATTGTCGGGCTGACCGGATCACGCGGGAGCGGATGCAGGCGGTTCGACGGCGAGCCCGAGGATGGTTCCGCGACCGAGGTCGCTCGAGGCGGGGCGAACCCGCACTCTATCTCCAGGCTTGAATGAAGTGCCGAGGCGTTGGACTTGAGGGGACAGACCGGCGACGAGAGAAGAGCCGCCCTCCGTTTCGAGGCGAAAGAGACGCTGGGGCAGGTCGGCCACGATGGTGGCGTTCACGACCTCGGCGTCTGGGTTCATCAAAGGAAGTCTCGTTAGAGAACTCGGGGGTTGGACAGAAGGAACGACCCGGGTACGGACCCGGGCCACGGAGCGCCGGAATATAGAGGCACCTTGTAGGGAAGTCCACCCCTCACCCGCCGCCGATTTTCGGGCCCCGACGTGAGAAGCCGCGACCGCGATCCCCGCCGGCGAGAACGGTCAAAACCGCCCACAGATGGCTCTGTGGGGCCTCTGACGGCCAATTTGCGCATCCGCGCCGCGCAACTAAGCAGATGTTCACCACGAAGATTCACGCGGCCCCGACGCAGAGATCGGGCGATCCTCGCGAAGCGCGCTGGGCCCGAGGCGATCCCGCTCGGAGCTCGCTTCCGGCGACGATGGGTCAGAGTTCGGGCGGGAGCACGAAGCCGTCCGCGTCGGACTGCAGCGGCCAGTGCCCGCGCACGGCCTGCAGCGGCATGGTGCCGTAGACGTGCGGGAACCTCTCCCCTCCCCGGCTGACCTCCCAGCGCAGGCTGCCCTCGGGCAGCATTCCGGGGTCGATCTCGACGAGCACGAGCCCGGCCTGACCGGCGAAGTGCTTGTTCGCCGTGCCGAGCACCTGCCCGTGTGCCGACAGATGCACGAACCCGTCGGCCTCGTCCACGGGAGCCCAGGGCAGATGACCCAAAGGGACACGGCGCTCCCACTGGGGCGCCGTGTAGATTTTGAAGATGCGACTCGTCATCCGCTCAACCTCTCGTAGCAATCGAGCCTGCACCGTCGCGGCGAGCGAAGCGAGCAGGAGCGCCCGCGCGCGACCTCGGAAGGGAGGCCGCAGCGGGCTTCGCCCGCGGAGGACGGGAAACCGAGAGGTTTCTCCAATGAACTACAGCACCGCGCTGATGCGAGCGAAGACTTCGTCGGGCGTACCGACGCCGTCCACTTCGACGACGATGCCCTTGGCCTGGTAGCGCGGGATGACGGGCTCGGTCTCGGCGACGAACTTGTCGAGGCGCTCCTTGACCTTCGCCGCCGTGTCGTCGGAGCGCTGGTAGAGTTCCTCACCGGTCACGTCGCAGACGCCCTCGACCTTCGGGGGGTTGTACTTGACGTGATAGACGTGCCCCGACTTGGACATGCGTCGGCCCGTGACGCGCTCCTCGATGAGCTCGAAGGGCACCTTGATGTTGATGACCTTGTCGAGCGTGACCTCGGCGTCGAGGGCATCGGCCTGCACGCTCGTCCGCGGGAAGCCGTCGAGGATGAAGCCCTTGTCGGCCTCGGGCTTGACGATGGCCTCCTTGAGCAGGCCGATGACCAGCTCGTCGGGCACGAGCGCTCCGGCGTCCATGAAGCTCTTGGCTTGCTTGCCGAGCTCGGTTCCGGCCTTCACGGCAGCGCGCAACAGATCTCCGGTGCTGATGTGCGCGTAGCCCAGCGTCTCCTTGAGCTTCTTGGCCTGGGTGCCCTTCCCCGATCCAGGGGCCCCGATCAACATGATTCCCGTGCGGGTCGTCTCTGCCATGCGCGAGCAATGTAGCAGCCCTGCTGGCCGCGACGAAGCCGCAAAAAACGGCAACGGCCCCGCGGCATGAAGCACGCGGAGCCGTCGGCTCTCCAAAGAGACGCTTGCGTCTACTTGCGTCGGCCTCGGCCGCCACGCGGCCCGGCAAAGCCCTCGTACGAACGCGTGACCAGATGGCTTTCGATCTGCTGCGCCGTGTCGAGCGCGACGCCGACGACGATGAGCAGCGAGGTGCCGCCGTAGTAGAAGGGCACGTTGAACTTGGTCTGCAAGAAGGTGGGCAGCACGCAGACCGCGGAGATGTACCAGGCGCCGACGAACGTCAGCCGGTTGAGCACGTAGTCGATGTACTCGGCGGTGCGCTTGCCGGGTCGAATGCCCGGGACCGATGCGTTCTGCTTCTTGAGGTTGTCGGCGACGTCGGTCGGGTTGAACTGAATCGCGGTGTAGAAGTACGTGAAGAACACGCACATCGCGACGTAGACGGTGATGTACAGCCACCCATCGTAGCGGAGCGCGTCCGAGAGCTTCTGCAGCCACTCGTTCTGACTCCACGCGGCGATCTGACTGGGGAACATCAGAATCGAGGACGCGAAGATCGGCGGGATGACGCCCGCGGAGTTGATGCGCAGCGGCAGGTAGTTGGCGTTGCCGCCGAACATCCGCTGGCCGACCACGCGCTTGGCGTACTGCACGGTGATGCGTCGTTGGCCGCGCTCCATCATCACGATGAAGGCGATGACCGCGATCGCACCGACGCCGAGGATCGCGACGGTCATCGGACCGAAGTTCTCCGGGTCGTCCTGCATCTTCTGGAACAGCTGATACATCGCAGACGGCAGGTTCGCGATGATGCCCCCGAAGATGATGAGCGAGATGCCGTTGCCGATGCCCCGCTCGGTGATCTGCTCACCGAGCCACATCAAGAACACGGTGCCGCCGGTCAATGTCAGCACCGTCATGAACTCGAAGCCGAACCCGTCGGGCTCGAGCACCAGCTGCGACCCCGCGGAGTTCTGCGACTCGAGCCAGTTGGCGATGAAGTAGCCCTGCACGAACGCGAGGCCGACCGTGCCGTAGCGGCTGTACTGGTTGATCTTGCGGCGCCCCGACTCGCCCTCCTTGCTCAGCTGCTCGAGCCGAGGGATGACGACCGTCATCAACTGCATGATGATGGACGCGCTGATGTAGGGCATGATCCCGAGCGCGAACACGGAGACCTGCTCCAGCGCACCGCCGGTGAACATGTTGAAGTAGCCGAGGAAGCCGCCGGAACCGGAGTTCACCAGCTCGGACATCACCTTTCGGTCCACACCAGGGACCGCGATGAACACACCGAGCCGATAGACGGCGAGCATGCCCAAGGTGAAGAGCACGCGCTTGCGAAGCTCGGGCAGCTTGAAGATGTTGATGAGAACGTTCATGGAGCGTCCGAGGTGGCCCCGAGGCAGGGGCGTCTTCATGCTCTCGCGCCTTTCGCGACGCAAGGGCTGGACGTGCATTGGCCCGTGGGGCCGCAGCGGGCGACGAACCTATCCTATGGAGCGTTCGCCTGCATCTGACACGACGCGCGGGAACCCACATGGCGGGATTGGCGCAAGTCGTGACCGATCTACGGTCACGCGCATAGAGCGCTTCAGTGGTCCTGAAACCAGGCCACGATTGCGGAGGGTGCCTCGTCCAACCAGGCGTGTCCCACCGACGGCGCGACGATGGTCTGGGTCTCCACGCCGAGGCCGACGAGCGCGTCTGCGTAGAGCTCCATCGTCCACTGCGGAACGATCAGATCCGCACCCCCGTGCAGAAAGAGCGTGGGTCGGTGCGCGGCGTCGAGGCTCGGCGGAACGATGCAGGCCGCGCCGCCGCAGGTCGCGTACGAGGCGGAGTGGATCGCCAGCGCGCGAAAACGTGAGCGATAGGCCTGGTCCATGCGGCTGCTCATGTAGCCCCCGCTGGAGATCCCCGTCGCGTACAGGCGAGAGACGTCGACCTCGCCCATCGTCCCCGTCTCGATCGCGTCGAAGATGTCGAGCATGAAGTCGTGGTCGTTCGACAGCTCCCACGCTGCGGACATCGGGGGGATGTTGGTTTCCCACGCGGTGTTGCCGTCGAACCGAGCCTCGGGGGTGATCACCACGAACCCCGCATCGAGCAGCGCCTTGGTCAGCAGGCCCTGATTCCAATAGCCGAACGCCTCGGTGTCGATGACCGTCCAAAACAGCTCGGCCGTGAACAGCGAGCCCTGAAAGACGAACACGGCCGGCCACCCTGCGGCCGGGGGATCGCCCAGAGGCGTCTGCCAGTGCACCTCGCGCGGCACTGCATCGCCGAGGCCGGTGAAGAGCGTCAGGGTCTGGTGTGTGCAAGTGATCGTGGTCTCGGTCACCTCGCAACGGGAGGCCTGCGGTGCCGGCTCGCCCGCGTCGCCACCGGTGGTCTCGGACGAGGCGTCGGCCGAGGACGTCCCGCCCCCTGACCCCTCCGCCACAGCCGACGCACCGCCGCCGCTGCTCGGCTCGGCGCTCGAGGCTTCGGTGGTCCCGGTAGACGTGGCCGTGACGTCGGTGTTCGCCCCTTCTCCCGCACAGCCGGCAAAGAGCGAGAGCAACACGCAGCCAACGGCGAGCTTTTCAGCGGTGTATTCGATCGCCAAAGCACCCCAGTGTGCCAGACGACGGGTCCGCGTCGAACCAACGAAGAAGGCCGCGCCCCGGTTGGGGTGCGGCCTGTGCATCGGCGCTAGCGTGAAGCCTACGCTTCGCTCGCGGCAGCCTCGGCGCTGCCGAGAAGCTCGACCGAGCCGCCCGCACCTTCGACTTTGGCGATGGCGGACTTGCTGGCCTTGTGGAGCTTGATCTTGAGCGCGGTCTTGATCTCCCCGTTGCCGAGCAGCTTGATGTGCGTGGCCTTCTTGGGGATGAGGGCCTGCTCGCGCAGCACCTCGAGCGTGACCTCGGCGCCCGCGTCGAACTTGCCCTCGAGGGCTTCGACGTTGAGGCCGTGGTACTCGACGCGGTGGATGTTGATGAAGCCGCGCTTGGGCACCCGACGGTGAATCGGGAGCTGGCCGCCTTCGAAGCCGGCGCTCATGTTGCGGCGGCGGGCCTTCTGGCCTTTCATGCCGCGACCCGAGGTCTTGCCCCGGCGCGAGCCGAGTCCGCGACCCACTCGCTGCTTGCGCTGGCGAGTTCCGGGAGCGGGCTGGAGATCGTGAAGTTCGGTACCCATGTCTGAGCTAGCCTTCCTGCACAGGCTCGACCTGAATCAGGTGCTGAACCTTGCGAATCATGCCGCGAACGGCGTGGGTGTCTTCGAGCTCGACGCTGTGGTTGATGCGACGAAGCCCCAACCCGCGAACGGTCTCTTTTTGCTTGTGAGTGCGGTCGATGGTGCTGCGGACCAGGGTGACCTTGAGCTTGTGAGCCATGACGTGACCTTCCCTTCGACGATGGATGACCGCCTCAGGCGGACATGATCTGCTCGACGGTCATCCCGCGGCGCCGCGCAACCATGTCGGGGCTGCGGAGCTGCTTGAGGGCGTCCATCGTCGCGTGAATGACGTTGAGGTGGTTGTTGGTGCCGATGCACTTGCTCAGCACGTCGTGGATGCCAGCACACTCGACGACCGCACGGACGGGGCCGCCAGCGATGACGCCGGTACCCGGGGCCGCCGGGCGGAGGAGGACGCGGCCAGCACCGTGGTGGCCGAGCGCTTCGTGCGGGATCGTCGTGCCCGAGAGCGGAATCTCGAACAGGTTGTGCCGCGCGTACTCGTTGGCCTTGCGGATGGCTTCGGGAACTTCGCGAGCCTTGCCGTGGCCCATACCGACCCAGCCATGCTCGTTGCCGACGACGACGACGGCGGTGAAGGAGAAGTTCCGGCCGCCTTTGACGACCTTCGCAACGCGGTTGATGTAGACGACCCGGTCAACGAGATCGCCGAGGCTTTCGATATCGACTGCCATGTTTGGTTTCCTAGAACTCGAGGCCGGCCTCGCGCGCAGCGGCGGCCAGAGCGTTGACGCGACCGTGGTACGCGTAACCGTTGCGGTCGAACACGACCTGTTTGATGCCCTTGTCGAGGCAAGCGGACGCGATGGCTGCGCCGACGGCCTTCGCCCGAGCAGTCTTGTCCATGTCCTTGTCGTCTCCCCCGACCTTGAGGTCGGAGGCGGCGGCGAGCGAGGACGCGGTCATGTCATCGATGACCTGGGCGTAGATGTGCTTGTTGCTGCGGAAGATCGTGAGCCGCGGACGCTCGGAGGTGCCCGAGACTTTCTTGCGGATACGCTTCTTCCGGCGGAAGCGGGATTGTTGACGTTGGGTAGCCATGTTCGAAACTCTTCTTCCCAGGCGGGGTGCGGCCGGGCGTAGTACCGGCCCCAGAAGGAGCGCAGATGGTAGGAGGCAGAGGCAGCGCAGACGCTACTTCTTACCGCGCTTACCCTCTTTGCGGATGATGTGCTCGTCGACGTACTTGACGCCCTTGCCCTTGTACGGCTCTGGCGGACGGTACGCCCGGATGTCGGCGGCGGCCTTGCCGACGGCGATCTTGTCGGGACCCGAGACGGTCACCTTGCCGTCCTTGGCCACTTCAGCCTTGACCCCCTCGGGGAGCGGGTAGCTGATCGGGTGCGAGAAGCCGAGCGTCAGGTCGAGGTTCTTGCCCTTGGCAGCGGCGCGGTAACCGACCCCGTTGATTTCGAGCGTCTTCGACCAGCCCTCGTGAACGCCCTTGACGATGTTGGCCGTCCGCGCGCGCGCCGTACCGTGCAGCGCACGGTCCATGCGGTTGTTGGTCGGCCGCTCGAAGGTGAGCGTGTCGTTCTCGAGCTTGAAGGAGATGCGGTGAGGCACCTCGAAGCTGAGCTCGCCCTGGGGACCCTTGGCCGAGATGGTCTGGCCGGTGGTCTTGATCGTCACGCCTTTGGGGATGGCGATGGGTGCGTTTCCAATACGGGACATGGTCTTGCGACTCCTGTATTCGTGGGGACTTGCGTGGGTGAACGCCGGGCTTACCAGACGCTGCAGATGAGCTCGCCGCCAACGCCCGCCTTGCGAGCCGCGCGGTCGGTCATCATGCCCTGCGAGGTGCTGACGATCATGATGCCCAGGCCGTTGCGAACCTTGGGGATGTCACCGCTCTTGGCGTAGCGGCGCTGGCCGGGCTTGCTGACTCGACGCAGGCCTTCGATGGCAGCCTGGCCGCCAGCCCACTTGAGGTCGATGTGCAGGACGCCCTGAGGGCCGTCCTCGCGAAACTCGCAGCCGGCGATGTAGCCCTCACGCTCGAGGATCTGAGCGATGCGGTGCTTGGCCTTGGAGGCGGGAAGATCGAGAGCCTTGTGGCCTGCCCCGATCGCGTTGCGAATGCGGGTCAGGAGGTCGGCGATGGGATCGGTCATGGACATGACAGGTTCCTTCTTTCCTCTGTGGTGCCTTGGTCGCTCAGTTCGCCCGGAAGGGCATCCCGAGTTGCGCAAGCAGAGCGCGACCTTCGTCGTCGGTCTTGGCGGTGGTGTGGATGCAGATGTTCATCCCTGGAACCTTGTCGAGCCGCTCGATGTCGATCTCGGGGAAGATGAGGAGTTCGCGAACGCCCAGCGTGTAGTTGCCGCGGCCATCGAAGGCACGGCGGCTGACGCCACGGAAGTCGCGCGTACGGGGGAGAGCGATCGTAAAGAGACGATCGAGGAACTCCCACATGTTGTGACGGCGCAAGGTGACCATGCACCCGAGCTTCATGCCCTCTCGAACCTTGAAGCCGGCGATCGACTTCTTGGCGCGCGTCACGACCGGCCGCTGGCCGGCGATGAGGCCCATGCTCTCGAACGCCTGCTCGAGGAGCTTGGGAGTCTTGAGCGCCTCACCAAGTCCGATGTTGAGCGTCACCTTGGTGACGCGCGGAACCTCGAGCGGGTTCTTGTACGAGAACTCCTCCACGAGCGCCTCGCGGACGGTGCTCTCGTACTTCTGCTGGAGCTCGCACTTGTAGTTGTCGGAGCGAGCCGGAGACTCGTCCATGACCGAGCGGAACTTGTACGGAAAGCCGCGCTCGACCTTTTTCTTCTGCTGGGGATTCGCCATCTGATTACCCTCTGGTTGCCGGGCTGATGTACCGGCTACGTGTCGATCTGCTCGCCCGACTTGACCGCGACGCGAACGCGACGGCCGTCAGAGAGCGTGTTGATCCGGACACGAGTGGGGCCGCCCGACTGCGGGTCGGCCATCATGACGTTGGAAAGGTGAATGGGGGCCTCTTTGCGGACGCGGCCACCCTGGGGGTTGGTCTGGCTGGGCTTGATGTGCTTGGTGATCATGTTGACCCCAGCCACGAGCACCTTGTCCGCCTTCGGATACACGGCGAGAACCTCGCCCTTGGTGCCCTTGTCCTTGCCCGCGGTGACGACGACGTTGTCGCCCTTCTTGATGCGTTCCATGTCTACAGAACCTCTCTGAGAACTTTCCCGTATGGGTCCGTGTGGGTCCGGTGTGCGCCCTAGAGGACTTCCGGAGCAAGGCTGATGATCTTGAGGAACCGCTTGGCGCGAAGCTCCCGCGCGACGGGTCCGAAGATGCGGGTGCCGATGGGCTGCTTCTGGGCGTCGACCAGCACGGCGCTGTTGGTGTCGAAGCGGATGAGGCTGCCATCGGAGCGCCGCAGTCCCTGCCGGGTGCGGACGACCACGGCCTTCATGACCGAGCCCTTCTTCACCTTCGAGTTGGGGAGCGCGTCGCGCACGGACACGACGATGATGTCGCCGACCGAGGCGTAGCGGCGCTTGGAGCCGCCGAGCACCTTGATGCAGAAGAGTTTGCGCGCGCCGGAGTTGTCGGCGACGTCGAGAACGGATTGAACCTGGATCACAGGACTGGAGCCCTCTCCAGCACGGACGTCAGGCGCCAGCGCTTGTCACGGGAAAGCGGACGAGACTCGATGATGCGGACCTTGTCACCGACCTTGGCGGTGTTCTGCTCATCGTGCGCCTTGTAGCGGACGCGCTCGTTCACGTACTTCTTGTACTTCGGGTGCCGGTAACGACGGGTGACCTGGACGACGATGGTCTTGTCCATCTTGTCCGACACCACGATGCCTTGCATGAAGCGACGGTGACGCTCGAGGTGTCCCCCGCCGACTTTTGCTTCGTTGTTTTCGGTCTGCTCGGACATGATTCGTTACTCCTTGGCCGCCTCGGCCGCCTCGGTCTTGTGGGAGAGAGCCCCATCGATGCCGATGGCGCGCTCACGCTGAACGGTCAGCACGCGAGCGATGTCTTTCTTGACGCGTTGGAACTGCGCGGTGTTGGTGGCGCGCTGGGTGGCCTTGGCAACGGACAGCTTCACGAGTTGGTCGCGAAGGTCGGTCTCGAGCTCAGCCAGCTCCTCGGCGTTCTTGTCACGGATTTCAGAGGTCTTCACAGGTCGGCCTCCCGAGCCAGGAACTTCGTTCCGATGGGCAGCTTGTGGTGGGCGCGAAGAAAAGCCTTGCGCGCGAGTTCTTCGGGGACACCGGAGATTTCGTACAGGACCCGGCCGGGCTTGACCACGGCGACCCAGTACTCGGCTCCGCCCTTACCTTTACCCATCCGAGTCTCGGCGGGCTTCTTGGAGATGGGCTTGTCGGGAAAGATGCGGATGAAGAGCTTGCCGCCCCGCTTGACGGTTCGGTTGATGGCAATACGCGCCGCCTCGATTTGACGCGACGTCAGCCACCCGCAGGTGGTCGCCTGGAGGCCGAAGTCGCCGAAGCTGACCTTGGTACCGCCCTTGGCGTTGCCCTTCATGCGGCCCTTTTGGACCTTGCGAAACTTGACTCTGGAAGGAGAGAGCATGATCTAAGCCTCTTGCTTCGGTTTGCTTCGGTTTGCAGCCGGGAAGCGGTCAGCCGCCGCGCTGTTGCGGCGTGGGGAAGCGGGCGTCCTGCTGGCCCTTGTCGCGATGGTCGAAGACCTCGCCCTTGAAGATCCAAGCCTTGACGCCAGAGGTACCTGCCGACGTCTTCGCGATCGCGAAGCCGTAGTCGATGTCGGCGCGCAGGGTGTGGAGAGGAATGCGTCCCTCGAGGTACCACTCGCGGCGGCCCATCTCGGAGTTGCCCAGGCGACCGGCTGCGTTGACGCGGATGCCCTTGGCTCCGAACTTCATCGCGGTCTGCACGGCGCGCTTGAGGGCACGACGGAAAGCGATGCGGCGCTCGAGCTGCTGCGCGATGTTCTCGGCGACGAGCTGCGCGTTGACCTCGGCCTTCCGAACCTCTTGGATGTTGAGGTAGACCTCGGAGTCCGTCATCTTCTGGACCTCCTTCTTGAGGGCCTCGACGCCGGCACCGCGCTTGCCGATGATGATTCCCGGACGTGCCGAGAAGATGTTGACCTTCACCTTGTTGGCCGCACGCTCGATGGTGATCTCCGAGATGCTAGCGCTGTAGAGGCGCCTCTTGAGGAAGCGGCGAAGCTTGAGGTCCTGGTGGAGCCACTCGCGGTAGCGGGTGCTCTCGAACCACTTCGAGTTCCACGTCTTGACGATCTTGAGTCGGAAGCCGACTGGATGCGTTTTTTGTCCCATAGCGTTGTTCCTTGAAGTGCGTGGCGCCTAGTTGGCCGCGGCACTCTGCGGCTGGGGAGCGATCTCCACGAAGACGTGGCTGGTGTACTTCTTGACCTTGGTCGCGCGCCCGTGAGCGCGGGGACGCCAGCGGCGAAGCGCGGGGCCTTGGTCGACCATGACGGTGCGGACGACGAGGTCATCGACATCGATGTCGCCCTTGTCCTCGGCGTTGGCGACGGCGGAGACGAGGAGCTTGAAGAACTCCTGCGAGCCGGCGCGGTTGAGGAAGCGGAGGCTGTTGATCGCCTGGGCGACGGGTTTGCCGCGGACCATGTTGGCGATGACGCGGAGCTTTCGCGGCGCGATACGAACGTACCGGAGCTTGGCGGTGGCTGCGTTGGTGTCTTGGCTGTCGGTACTCATCGACGGACTCAGCCCTTCTTGCCTTTGCGGTCAGCGGCGTGACCACGGAACGTGCGCGTGGGCGCGAATTCGCCGAGCTTGTGGCCGACCATGTTCTCGGTGATGTAGACGGGAATGAACTTGTTCCCGTTGTGCACCATGATGTTGGCGCCGACGAAGTCGGGAATGATGACCGAGCGGCGCGACCAGGTCTTGATGGCGCGGCGGCCCTTCTCTTCCTGTGCGACCTCGACCTTGAGAGCCAGGTGGTCGTCGATGAACGGACCTTTTTTGACTGAACGAGGCATCGCTTACTTCCTCTTGCGGCGGGTGACGATGAAGACGTCGGTTCGCTTGTTGGTGCGGGTGCGGCCACCTTTGGTGATCCAGCCCCACGGCGAGCGGGGGTGACCACCACCCGCGTTGCGGCCTTCACCACCACCCATCGGGTGGTCGACCGGGTTCATGACGGTACCGCGCTGGTGAGGGCGGCGGCCGAGCCAGCGTTTGCGGCCGGCCTTGCCGATGCGCATGTTGCCGTGCTCGGGGTTGGACAGCGAGCCGACGGTGGCGCGGCAGTCCGCGTGGACCTTCCGCATCTCACCGGAGGGGAGCCGGATGGTGGCCCAGTCGCCCTCGCGCGCCATCAGCTGAGCGGAGCCGCCCGCGGTGCGGACGAGCTGGCCGCCACGGCCGATCTTCAGCTCGATGTTGTGGATGATCGTACCGGAGGGCATCGCGCGCAGCGGCAGCGAGTTCCCCGGGACGATGTCGGCCTTGGCCGAGGAGATGATGCTGTCGCCCACCTTGAGGCCGTGCGGCGCGAGGATGTACCGCTTCTCGCCGTCGGCGTAGTGCAGCAGCGCGATGTACGTGGTCCGGTTCGGATCGTACTCGATGGTCGCGATCTTGGCGGGGACGCCGTACTTGTCGCGCTTGAAGTCGATCGTACGGTAGCGCCGCTTGTGGCCACCGCCGCGGAAGCGCGAGGTGATGCGGCCGTTGTTGTTGCGGCCCTGCTTGCGGTGCCGGAACCCGACGAGACGCTTGTGCGGCTTGTCCTCGGTGACGACGGACTTGTCGTTCACCGACATGTTGCGGCGACCCGGGCTGGTCGGCTTGAACTTCTTGATACCCATGACCGCTTATTCCTCTCCGTAGAGGTCGATGGTGTCCTCGGGGTGCAAGGTGACGATGGCTTTCTTCCATGCCGCCTTGCGCCCGTAGTTCTGGCCCACGCGACGAACATCGCCGCGAACGACCTGGGTGCGGACGTCGGAGACGCGAACACCAAAGACCATCTCGACGGCCTTGCGGACCTCGATCTTGTTGGCGTTCTTCGCAACCTGGAAGACGTACTGGTTGTTCTCGGCCATGAGGTCCGTCGACTTTTCAGTCACGACGGGCCGGACGAGGATCTGGTGAGGGGTCATGGACCTAATTCCGAACCTTCTGTTTACTGGGCGGCCGCGTCCGCGGCCTTGCCCGTGAGCCGTGCTTCGATCTTGCGAAGGCTGGTCTCACTGATGAGCAACTTGGGGTGGTTGAGGATGTCGTAGACGTTGAGGCCAGCGTCTGCGAGGAAGTCGGCGTCGGCGAGGTTGCGCGCCGAGAGCTGAAGCCACTCGTTGCCCGCGTCGTCGACGAGGAGAGCCTTGGGAGCCTCGAGCTTGCCCAGGGCGGTGTGCAGAGCCTTGGTCGAGGCCTTGGACTCGCCCTTGAACTCCTTGATGACGACCAGGTTGCCCGACGCAGCCCGCAGCGAGAGCGCCGACTTGAGCGCGACCGCGATGGCCTTGCGGTTGACCCGAATCGTGTGGTTGACGGTGTTGCGCGGACCGTGCGTCACCCCGCCGCCTTTGAAGACGTTGGCGCGGCGCGAGCCGTGGCGTGCGTTGCCGGTGCCCTTTTGGCGGTAGATCTTTGCCTTGGTGATGGCCACCTCGGCGCGGGTCTTGGTGTGAGCGGTGCCCTGGCGCTTGGCAGCGCGCTGCGAGCGAACGACCTCCCACAGGAGGTGCTCGTTGACCTCGGTCGCGAACACTTCGTCGGCGACGTCGAGTTCACCGGCAGCTGCTCCGCTGAGGTCGATGACGTTGAGTTTGGCCATGTTCGTGGTCCTTCCCTAGTCCTTGCCGGAGATCAGGTCTTGATCTCGACGTCGACGCCCGCGGAGAGGTCGAGTTTCATCAGCGCGTCGAGGGTCTGCTTGTTGGGCTCGAGGATGTCGAGGAGCCGCTTGTGCGTGCGGATCTCGAACTGCTCGCGCGACTTCTTGTCGACGAAGGGACCGCGCAGCACCGTGTACTTGTTGATCTTGGTCGGCAGAGGGATGGGTCCTGCAACCTGGGCGCCCGTGCGGCGAGCGGTATCAGCGATCTCGCGCGCCGACTGGTCGAGCAGCTTGTGGTCGTAGGCTTTGAGCCGAATTCGGATTTTCAGGTCCTGCACGGTCTTGGTCCTTTTCGTCGTCGGAAGTGGTGGCTTTCGCCTTACTCGATGATTTCGCTGACGATGCCAGCGCCGACGGTGCGGCCGCCTTCACGAATCGCGAACTTGAGGCCCTTTTCGCACGCGATGGTGCTGATGAGCTTCACCTCGATGGCGACGTTGTCGCCGGGCATCACCATCTCC